>NZ_NNRM01000022.1 GCF_002252525.1 Brucella pseudogrignonensis | reverse complement strand
TAAGCACAAACGGCAAAAGTCGCGCTTCAGCATGACCTCACATTAGGTTGTGTCCGTTTGTGCGTGCTGTGACCGACTGACGATTGCGACGCCTGCTCTCTTTTGAAGAGCCAACCGATGTTTAACGCTGGCTCATAAACGAAACCGGATGAAACAGTGCTCATCCGGTTTAAGCCTAAGCTTTAGATCTTCTGCCCGACATCGATACGATTGCCGTCGGGGTCTTCAAACACAAAAGCCCGCAAGCCGTAATCCTTGTCCTGCAAGCCTTTTATGATCCGCATACCGCTCTGTTTGCAGATGGTGTGTAGAGCATCGACATTATCGACCAGCATATGTGCAATGTTGAAGTTTGCAGCTTTGTGATCTTTCTGCAGTGAAAGATGCAATTCACCTTTCTCATTTCGCAAGATCATAAAGCCGACAGGATTTCCGTTTTCGAAGACTTTTTCGAAACCAAGAATTTCACCGTAAAAATGATAGGCTCGGGCCATGTCTTTGACAGGAATCATAGCCGCAATTCGTCCGAAACCGACATTCTGATTAGCGATATCGTTCATCGCATAACCTCTGTTTGCGAAGGCTCAATCTCCAGCCAGACGGTGCTTCTGAAAGAAATGCGCTTCAGTGTTTTTGTGAGAAGGACGGTGCCAACACATCTACGTTTATGCTGTTTTTATCGGGATGGGAACTGTTTCCGTTTGATTGTAATCATTTCCCTGATGCTCCATTTCAATGTAGCTGCTGATGGTCGATCTAAGATCACGATCTAAGAGCCCAATCTAAGACCAAAGCATGCGTGTAATAGTTGTCTGCTTAGGCTATTACCTCCATGCGCCGACTCCGATCGTTAGCCTAAGCGCTTCACGTACCGGAGAGCGTTGTTTCCGGCCTAAAGCCGGTCTGCAAGGAAGGTAGATACCATGTTGGAAGCACGTATCAGGAACGCGTCTCTGCGTGATAAGATCATCACTGCGGAAGAAGCAGCAAGCCTGATCAAAGATGGCATGATTGTCGGCATGAGTGGATTTACCCGCGCTGGCGATGCGAAAGCTGTCCCACTCGCAATGGCCGCACGCGCTGCCGATGATCCATTTCAGATTACGCTGATTACCGGTGCCTCCCTTGGCCATGATGTCGATAAGCTGCTGACTGAAGCACATGTTCTGGCGCGCCGTATGCCTTTTCAGGTGGATCGCACATTGCGCGCCGCGATCAACCGCGGCGAAGTCATGTTCATTGATCAGCACCTGTCTGAGACTGTCGAACAGCTGCGGTCCAACCAGATCGGCCCTATCGATTATGCTGTGGTCGAAGCGCTGGCCATCACCGAGAATGGCGGCATTATCCCGACAACGTCGATTGGAAATTCAGCGAGCTTCGCAATTCTGGCCGAGAAGGTCATTGTCGAGGTCAACCTGAACCAGCCATTGGCGCTGGAAGGGCTTCACGACATCTATATTCCAACCAAGCGCCCTTCCCGCGATCCAATCCCGGTGACGGCCTGCGACAGCCGTGTCGGCCTGCCCTATATTCCGATCCCCCCTGAAAAGATCGCCGGCATTGTTATTACGCATGAGAACGACAGCGCCTCAACTGTCGAGCCTGCTGATGGCGAAACCGTTGCGATTGCGTCGCACCTGATCAAGTTCCTGTTGAATGAGGTCGAGGCCGGTCGTCTCGATCTGACGCTTAACCCGTTGCAAGCTGGTATTGGCACTATTGCAAATGCAGTTCTGAACGGTTTTGCCGAAAGCCCGTTCCATAATCTTCGCATGTATAGCGAAGTGCTGCAGGACAGCACCTTCGATCTGTTCGATGCGGGCAAGCTTGATTATGCGTCCGGCTCGTCGATCACACTCAGTCCTGCCTGCGGCGAGCGCGTTTTCAACAATATCGACCGTTATCGTGACAAGCTGATCCTGCGTCCGCAGGAAATCAGCAATCACCCCGAGGTCATTCGCCGTCTGGGCATTATTGGCATCAATACCGCGCTTGAGTTCGACATTTACGGCAACGTGAATTCGACCCATGTCGATGGCACCCATATGATGAACGGTATTGGCGGTTCCGGTGATTTTGCGCGCAACGCCTATATCTCGATCTTCGTGAGCAAGTCCGAAGCCAAAAACGGTGCCATATCGTCAATCGTGCCGATGGTGACGCATGTTGATCATACTGAGCACGATGTTGATATTCTGGTCACTGAACAAGGCCTCGCCGATTTGCGCGGCCTCGCGCCGCGTGAGCGCGCAAGCCTGATTATCAACAATTGTGCGCATCCGGATTACCGGGATCAGTTGAACGACTATTTTGAACGTGCCTGTGAGCGCGGAGGTCACACCCCTCACCTGCTGGAAGAAGCATTCAGCTGGCATAGCCGCCGCAAACAGACAGGCTCGATGCTGAAATAGTGGCTTGCTTGGAATTAGATGTATGAAACGGCGGCGGAAGCCGCCGTTTTGCTTTGCAATTAAGTGGAACCTTATTCTCATTGGAACGTTAACCGGCACATCATTTCTGCAAAGAAACGATGGAGATCGGGGACAGTCTCTGGCTTTATCGAGCCGTGCTTCCCAAGGTTTTGAAGACTGAATTCGGTGCAGCGATGGAACAGCCGCCGAGTGACACAAATAACAGCCGTTCCGGGAAGGGTCCGACTGCCTATGTCTATCCTCATTAGTCTGCTGATAACAATTCTGGTTATCTTCCTCGTTCTTTACCTTATCAACATGCTGCCGCTTGATGGGAAAGTGAAACAGATTGCCCAGATCATCGTCATTATTATCGGTATCATATCGCTTCTGAAGTACCTGGCAGTCTTCTAATCGCCCGCGATATCAAGATTTCAAAGCTGAAGGACGCCCAAAAGGCGTCCTTCAGTTGTTTTACGTTGTTGATCTCCAACATTGTAAATTAGTAACGTGTTAAAAATTTCATCGAGTGTTATTTCTTTTAAAGATAGTTGTCGTAGAGCTAATCTATGAGTAATATATTTTGGCTGCACTACTTTAGATTGTGTCAATAATGGCACGCATATATAAAAAATTGCATAAGTGCAGGAACATGCCTTTAATCGCTAAAATGTTCGGCCTATAAGGCCCTCGGCGATCAGGCCTGTTCACAGAGGGTTCAGAGACAGGCACCTAAAAACATCTTCATCGGGGTTTGGGGGAGTTCATCGGCATGAAGGCAGCTTTATGGAAGGCAGCGTTGATAACGTTGTCTGTTGTGCTGTTTTCCGTTGGCTCCAGTTTAGCCGTCGGATTCTTTTCCGGATCGATGCCGGGCGTTATTGCTATCAGCCTTAGCGCCGCTATCCCATTGGCCACGGCCTTCCCTTCACTTCTCTATATTTTTCTGCAGCATAGCAAACTTGGTGAAGCCTATACGCAACTTGAAAAAGCGCATAGTGAGCTGCAGGCTCGCTCGCGCGTCGATCATATGACCGGGCTGCTTAACCGTGAAGCATTGTTTGATGCGATGAAGATCAGCCGTTCACGTATTGAAAGCGGGACACTTCTCGTTATTGACGCTGATCACTTCAAAGCGATCAATGATACGTTTGGGCATAGCGTTGGTGATCGCGCACTCAAGCTGATTGCTTTCGCACTGCAGAATGTGACGCGTAAAGGCGATCTCGTAGGGCGTATTGGCGGCGAAGAATTCTGCGTTTTTCTTCCGGGTGCAACGGGGGAAACCGGTATTCGTGTCGCACAGAGAATACGCGCGGAAGTAGAGAACACACCATTCCACGCTACTGAATATCAGGTATATCCGCTGACGATCAGTATCGGTGTGGCGTCTGCACCGAAGAATGAAACCAACTCGCAGGTGTTAAGCCGCGCTGATCGTTGCCTTTACATGGCCAAGCAGCGTGGTCGGAACTGCGTCGTCTTTGATGAAGAAAGCGGTCGTATTACGAGTGCGTCCGTCGTTTCGATTACCAACGGACGCGAAGTCGCGCGCGGATAATTTAGTCCCAGGGTGTGACTTCTTCTTCGGACCAGCCGACGGGCACAAATCCCATCCTCTGATAAAGCTGTAATGCGCGCGGGCTATCGAGCGTGTTGGTGTGGATAGCCACTTTCTGCGGGCTATGGGACCAGGCCGTGGAAATTGCTTCATTGAGGAAAAATTTGCCCAATCCCCTGCCCTGATAGTCGGGAATCAGGCCGAAATAGAGAATTTCAGCCGTTTCAGGTAATGCAGACAGGTCCAGTTCAAGAAGGCCAGCCGGGTTGCCATCGGCGTAGAGAACGTGAATCTCGGCAGTTTCAGCGTGAATGGCTTCGGCCACTTCCGCATCGCTCTGCACGCGACGCATCATCCAGTGATGCTGGCGCCCAACCTGTTCGTAGAGATAGCGATAAAAATGCACCGGCATTTCGGTCGAGCGCATTATGGCAAGGCGCAGGCTGGAGGGAACCGGAACCGACAGCGCAGGACGCGCTGTCATTTCCAGATGGGTCACTCTGGCCATCATTTTTTCAGTCATGCTTATTCTGCTTCGCCGGTCACTACAGGCGTATCCTGCCTGCTGCCCCATTCGCTCCATGAGCCATCATAAAGCCGATTGTCTTCATGGCCAAGCGAGGTCAATGCCAGTGTGATAACGGCAGCGGTCACGCCGGAACCGCAGCTGGTGACGACTGGTTTATTGAGGTCTACACCAGCACTTGCGAAGATTTCGCGAAGGCTGTCGAGGCTTTTTAGCTGACCGTTTTCAGACAGAGAACCGACCGGAACGTTGCGAGCGCCCGGCATGTGGCCGGAACGCATGCCTTCACGCGGTTCTGCATCGCGGCCTGTGAAACGGCCAGCCGCACGCGCATCAGCAATCTGAGAGCTGCGTCCGTCCACGATTTTGCTCATTTCGGCAAAATCAACAACCTTTGCCGCATTGAATGAAGGCGTGAAAAGCGTTGCGGCGATTTTTGTAACTTCATCGGTGACGGGGAAGTTTGCTGCCTTCCAACCATCAAAACCGCCGTCGAGAACCAGAACGTTCTTCACGCCCATCACGCGAAACATCCACCAGACACGCGGTGCGGAGAACATGCCGGGGCCATCATAGACCACAATGGTTTCATCCGCCGTAATGCCCATTGCACCTACATGGCGCGCAAAAAGCTCCGGCGATGGCAAAGTATGCGGGAGACCCGAATCCTTATCTGCAATCACATCCTGATCAAAGAAGACTGCGCCCGGAATGTGCGCTGCATCATATTCATCGCGCCCATTGCGACCGGCTGCGGGCAAATACCAGGATGCATCCACGATTGCGAGACCCGGCTCGCCCAGACGAGCTTTCAGATCATCGCGGGAGATAACAAATGCGCTTTTGTCGGACATGATTGCTCCTGAACTTAAACTAATGGTGCATTGCCAAATCGAATGCGGAAGCGGCGGTTTTCCTTGCCCTTCTTTTCGATTTTGCCGATGTGGATTTCACCCACTTCCTGCGTTTCAGAAACGTGTGTTCCGCCGCAAGGTTGCGAATCCACCGAACCATTTTCGCCGATAACCACCAGACGAAGACGGCCTGCACCCACAGGTGGGCGCACGTTCTTCGACTTCACAATATCCGGATTGGCCAGAAACTCTTCGTCACTGATCCAGTGAAGTGTAACTGGATCATTGGCTTTCACCATTTCCATGAGTTTTTGCGTAACGGATTCTTTGGTGTAGCTCGCATCTGGAAGATCGAAATCGACGCGGCTTTCGTCTTCACCAACCGCAGCACCGGTAATTGGAAACGGGCAAGCGACAGAAAGAAGATGGCAGGCTGTATGCATACGCATCAGCTTGTAGCGGCGCTCCCAATTGATATGCAGAACCAGCTTCTCGCCGATTTTAGGAACTGCTTGCCCTTCGGCTGGCACATGGACGATTTCGTTTTTGCTTTCGCCGGTAACGGTTGCCACAATTTCAATACGAGAGCCATCGGCACGCTCAAAAAAGCCGGTATCTCCCGGCTGACCGCCGGAAGTGGCATAAAAATTTGTCTGATTAAGAATAATCCCGCCGGTATCTGTCAGGGCAATGACCGAACCCTCCGCGGTTGAAAGATATGCATCTTCGCGGAACAGAGCTTCGGTCTCGTATGCCATGATTATCCCTCGTACGGTATGTGAACATCAGTTTTCGTTTCCAACCAACCCGGCACAGGCAGATCTTTGCCGCGCAGGAACGCAGGATTGAACAGCTTGGACTGGTAACGATTACCATAGTCGCAAAGCACGGTCACGATTGTGTGGCCCGGCCCGAGATCTTTTGCAAGGCGGATTGCACCGGCAATATTGATGCCCGAAGAACCGCCCAAGCAGAGTCCTTCCTCCTGCACCAAATCAAACAGAATATCGAGTGCGTCCGCATCGCCAACACGGTAGGAAAAATCGGGTGTAAAGCCTTCGAGATTGGCCGTGATGCGCCCCTGCCCGATACCTTCAGTGATGGAATCACCTTCTGATTTCAATTCGCCTGTCGTGTAAAAGGAATGAAGCGCTGCACCATGCGGATCAGCGAGAGCGATCTTGATATCCGCATTCTTATCCTTGAGGCCAAACGCCGTACCTGCGAGCGTGCCACCTGAACCTACAGCCGAGACGAAACCATCGACCTTGCCATCGGTATCACGCCAGATTTCCTGCGCGGTGGTTTCAATATGCGCGATACGATTGGCAACATTATCGAACTGATTGGCCCAGATTGCGCCGTTGGGTTCGCTTTTGGCCAGTTGCTCGGCCAGACGCCCGGAAAGACGCACATAATTATTCGGATTGCGATAAGGCGCGGCAGGAACCTCAATCAGTTCAGCACCAAGAAGACGCAGCGCATCCTTCTTCTCCTGGCTTTGGGTTTCCGGAATAACAATCACAGTGCGATAGCCAAGCGCCTTGGCAACAAAAGTAAGGCCGATGCCGGTGTTTCCTGCTGTACCTTCAACGATAACGCCGCCGGGCTTGAGCAGTCCGCGTTTTTCGGCATCACGGATAATGTAAAGCGCTGCGCGGTCCTTGACCGACTGTCCGGGATTGAGAAATTCGGCCTTGCCGTAGATTTCGCAACCAGTGATTTCAGAAGCCTTCTTCAAGCGGATCAGTGGTGTATTGCCGATTGCATCGAGTGCCGAATTGAGCATGGCTTCCGTTCCTTCTGGTTGACAGGAAACTATGTGGAAGCACGACGTTCTTCAAGCAAGCGGGGAATAATTTTCCAATTGAAATTGCAAGGACTAACTCACCAATCCAGCTAAAACGAAAAAACCGCCCCGTTAAGGGCGGCTTTTAGAAAAAGTAGTGCTGCGATTAAGCAGCGCGTTGGCCGCCACCGCCGCCACCTGGACGACGCTTGCGATGGAATGGACGCTTTGGCTTTGCTGCGCCTTCTGCACCTGCAGGCTTTGAACCTTGGGAACCCTGGCCCGAACGATGTTCACCAGACTTCGCCATCTTGTTCGCCGGACGGCGATGCTTCTGCGGCACGGAATGCGAACCTGGCTTGCGGTCCGAACGTGGCCGGTCTTCTGCATCATCGAACTTTGGAGCCGGTGCTGGTGCAAGCTTAACCGGAGCTTCCTTGATGGTCAGCTTGTTACGCGTAACGCGTTCAACCGCGCGCAGCTTCGAATCTTCTGTTGCTGCATCGTAAAGCGTGATCGAAGCACCGCTTGCGCCGTTACGACCAGTACGGCCAATACGGTGTACGTAGGTTTCAGGCTCATCCGGCAGATCGTAGTTGACGACATGGCTGATGCCCGGAACGTCAATACCGCGTGCGGCGATGTCGGTTGCAACCAGAATGCGCAATGTGCCATCGCGGAAGCCGTTCAGCGCGCGCTGACGAGCATTCTGCGATTTATTGCCGTGGATCGCAGCAACGTCAAAGCCATCACGTTCGAGATGACGCACGACCGCATCTGCGCCATGCTTGGTGCGGGTGAAGACGATGACCGACTTCATGCCCTTGTCGCCCAGAAGGCCGGAGAGCAGACGGCGTTTTTCCTTGGTTGGAACAGGATGCACAACCTGTGTGATTTCAGCGGCTGTCGTACCCTGTGGAGCAACTTCAACGCGAACTGGATCGCGCAGCAGGCTCTGAGCGAGTGCCGCGATTTCCTTTGGCATGGTTGCCGAGAAAAGTGCTGTCTGACGGTTCTTGTGCGTGCCCTTGGCAATGCGCTTCACATCGTTGATGAAGCCCATGTCGAGCATACGGTCGGCTTCATCGAGAACCAGCCAGCGGGTTTCCGACAGGTCAACGCAGTTTTCGCGGACCAGATCGGTCAGACGACCCGGCGTTGCAATAAGAACGTCCACGCCACCCTGCATACGCTTGATCTGGCTCAGACGTGACACGCCGCCGAGAACAAGTGCGGTGGAGATATGGGCCTGCTTGGCAACGGTGCGGATTGTTTCTTCAATCTGCACGGCCAATTCACGAGTTGGTGCGAGGATCAGCGCGCGTGCGGTCTTGCCCTTGCGCTTGTCACCAAGTGCGATGATTTTCTGCAGGATCGGCAAGCTGAATGCAGCGGTTTTGCCAGAGCCGGTCTGTGCGATACCCAGAATGTCGCGACCTTCCAGCTGGTGCGGAATAGCCTGTGTCTGGATCGGCTTTGGCTCGGTCATGCCAGCAGCTTCAACGCCTTTGAGCAGCACGCCGGTAACGCCAAGAGCGGCAAAGCCGCCAGTGTGTTCAATATTCTCAGTAGTCAATTTAAACTCTTTCGGCGGCACCGCAAAGTTGCGGTCCGCTTTAAAACTTCGGACAAGCGCAACTTGCCGAACGGGAATATCTTGGATGTACGACGGGACGCCGGAATACTCCGGTCGACTTGCGCTGCCGTGCCCGAAACCAGTCGGGTCTCCCCTGCTATCAGACCATTCTGACTGCAAGAGGCGAGACGCAACAAGTCCGATTCCGGGAAGGCTGAAATTGTTCAGCCCATGCGCCTAAGCCGCCATATGGGGTATTATCCCCTAAAAAGCAAATGAATTTTGCCTTTAGTTCTATCAGATAATGAAGTCTGCCAGCACCTGATTGTCGGTAATATCCTGATAAGCCCAGCCTGCTTCCGCAAATTTCTTTTCAAGGATTTTGAAGTTTGCAGCGTCCTTGGTTTCAATACCGATCAGCACAGAACCGAAATTGCGTGCAGATTTCTTCAGATATTCAAAGCGTGCAACGTCATCTTCCGGACCGAGCAGATCAAGGAATGAGCGCAGCGCACCGGGACGCTGCGGGAAGCGGAAAATGAAATATTTCTTTAGACCTTCATAGCGAAGCGCACGTTCTTTAACGTCTGGCAGACGTTCAAAATCGAAATTGCCGCCGGATACGACGATGACAATGCGCTTGCCTTTGAGTTCGCTTTTCTTGAAATCCTTGAGCGCATCAATGCCGAGCGCACCGGCAGGCTCAAGGACGACGCCCTCAATATTCAGCATCTCGACGATGGTTGAACAGAGGCGATTTTCCGGAACCGTGATGACAATATTTTTGTCGAAGCCTTTGAGAAGCTTGAAGTTTTCCTTGCCGATCTCTGCGACGGCTGCGCCATCGACAAAATTATCGACTTGGCTAAGTTTGATACGTTTGCCTGCTTCAAGGCTGCCCTTGAGGCTTGCAGCGCCCTGTGGCTCAATGAAGCGATAGGCAGTCTTCCAGCCAAGAGCGGTGAAGTATTGCGTCACGCCGCCCGAGAGGCCGCCACCGCCAACTGGAAGGAAGACAAAATCCGGCTTCTTGCCATCCGGCAGCTGGCGCTCGATTTCGAGTGCAACAGTCGCCTGCCCTTCGATAATGCCTGCATGGTCAAATGGCGGCACCATCACGCCTTTATTTGCCTCTGCATATTCTTGCGATGCAGCATAGCAAACATCGAAAATATCGCCGACGAGTTTGATCTCGATAAATTCCGCACCGAAAGCACGGGTCTTGTCGATTTTCTGCTGTGGCGTTGTAACAGGCATGAACACCACACCCTTGCGACCAAAGTGGCGGCAGGCGAAGGCAAAACCCTGCGCGTGATTGCCAGCCGATGCGCAAACGAAGACCGCATTTTCGTCAGCAGTTTTTACCGCGCGCGAAATGAAGTTGAAGGCGCCACGTATCTTATAAGAGCGAACTGGCGTCAGATCTTCGCGCTTGAGCCAAATTTCCGCGCCGTATTTCCGTGAAAGATAGTCATTGAGCTGCAAAGGCGTCTCTGGAAAGAGCGCACGCATGGCAGTTTCAGCTTGAGCTACGGCTTTAACGAAGGCGTTCATCGGTCAGCTTTCTGCATTCATAACAATATTTGCGCATGGCTACATGGCTTTGAGAGCGCAAACAAGCTTGAAACGATAAACTTGAGTAAAATTGTAATGTTTTATCTAGGAGAATGGGTGGTGCGGTCGGCGGGACTTGAACCCGCAAGCCTAAAAGGCGACGGATTTTAAGTCCGTTGCGTATACCAATTTCGCCACGACCGCAGCTGAGGAATTCTATGTCATGATTTGTGAAGCAAATTCAAGCTGTTTCCGGCGTTTTAACAACTGGATTTAATGACAGTGGAAATTGTCGCGAGAGTGCCGCCAAAAATATTCAACAAATTACCCGCAACGATTTCGGAGAATGAAAGTTATAGTGAAAACAATCAGTCGCATGCGGGGTCTCCAGTTTGAAAAACACAGAAAACCAGTTGCAGCATTCTTCTGCCGGGGATTAACTGTGCATACACAGAATGGAGTCTGGGCATGACGAATACCCCGCAGCAGGCCGTTACGGCTGCAATGCTTGCCATCGGCGATGAACTTCTCTCAGGACGAACGAAAGACAAGAATATCGGTCACTTGGCTGATGTTTTGACAGCTGCCGGCATTGATCTCAAAGAGGTCCGGATTGTGCCTGACGACGAAGATTCGATCGTTTCTGCACTCAATGCGTTGCGGCCGGGCTATGACTATGTATTCACCTCCGGCGGCATCGGTCCAACCCATGATGACATCACTGCAGACGCCGTATCACGCGCTTTTGAAGTGCCATGCATTTATGATGAAAAGGCGATGAAGCTGCTGGGTGACAATTACGCCAAGCGTGATCTGGAGTTTACGGACTCACGCAAGCGCATGGCGCGTATGCCGCAGGGCTCGGAACATATCGACAATCCGGTATCCGCTGCGCCCGGCTTTCATATCGGCAATGTCTATGTGATGGCTGGCGTGCCATCTGTGTTTCAGGCGATGCTCGACAATGTTCTCCCAACCTTGAAAACAGGACGCAAGCTTTTGTCGAAGGCCGTGCGCTGCCCGTTTGGTGAAGGCGTTATTGGAGCACCGCTCACCGCGATCCAGAAAGAGAATCCTGAAACGATCATCGGGTCTTATCCGAAGTTTGAAAATGGCCGGTTCAGTACGGAACTGGTGGTGCGCGGAAGTGATGTCGCCAAAATCGATATTGCTGTTGCTGCAATCGAAGCGATGATTACAACATTGCAAAATCAGGGAGCCGCTTGAAATCGGGTGGTTTTGCCTGCTCGCGCAATCGCATTATATGCTAAAATAGAAGTATAGCCGGAAGGAGATCTGATATGTCCTACAAGACGGTGGTAGCCTATTCCCGCAGTGAAGCCGAGTTGAAGCGGGTTCTGTCTGCAGTTGGGCTTTTGATGCGAAAGTTTCCCGACATTCACGTCATCGGACTTTACTCTATTCCCTCTCCTATTGTGTATGCGGACCCGAACGGATTTATCGATCCGGGCATGTTTGAGCTGCACGACAAGCAGCACAAGGAAATCTCCGAGAGGCTACAAGAACGCTTTGAGGAAGAAATGCGCCGTCAGGGTGCAAATCATGAGTTCCGCGTAACCCGTTCGGAAACCGGAACGGCAGCTGATGGTGTTCTCACATCCTGCCTTGGTGCGGAACTTCTTGTGGCTGGGCAGCCAGATCCTGAAGATGCGGCAACCAATGACGAAACGGCGGATACGCTGGTGTTTAATTCCAGCTGCCCGGTTCTTCTCGTTCCGCACACACCCGTTATTGCAATGGAAGCGCTGGACCGCATTGTTGTGGCATTTAATGGCAAACGCGAGGCGGCACGCGCCACTTTCGACGCGCTTCCTTTGATGAGGAATGCAAGCCGAACTGAAATTGTCTGGATTGATCCGCCTGAGCGCGAAGGTGAGGATGAAGCACTTGCAGGTAGCGATCTAGCTGAATCCATTTCTCGTCATGGACTTGCCGTAAGCGTAACGCCACTGGCATCTCATAATCGTTATGCGCAGGATGTCTTGCGAGAACACATCATAGCGCAGCGTGCCGACCTGTTGGTCATGGGCGCCTATAGCCACTCAAGGCTCCGTGAGCTGGTTTTCGGCGGTGTTACCCGCGCTATGCTCAATGACCTCCCTATCCTCACGCTTTTCTCGCGTTAGAGCGGTTCCAGTTAATATTGAATCATTGGAGCCGTTCTATTTTTTGTTTTATCGCATTATCCCACGCAAAACCGCTTCGCACTTTTGCTGGAAATGCTCTGAACAGATGCTTGATACGCCGATTTTGATCGGCGTATCATTTTTTTGCTTCTAATTTAGCGATCTATAGGTGTGCGATCTCACGCCGCTCTTGCACAATAGGCATTTTTGCGGTTATCAGCATCACCCGGCGCTGACTGTGCCGGGATAAAGCCTTTCTGCATTGTGCTGCATGTGAAAACTTCACTGTGCGCGAATAAAGAAAGCCTAAACAGTTCAGCGCGAATGGCACCCGTCATCGCGCATTTTTGGTTTGATAGGTCCGGCATATCTCGACCGGACTCTCCATGGAGCGTTTCGATGTCGTTGCCCGATAAAGCCTTTCCCGTTTCCTGGGATCAGTTCCACCGTGATGCCCGCGCGCTTGCCTGGCGTATTGCAGATATGGACCGCGAATGGCGTGCCATCGTTGCAATCACCCGCGGTGGTCTGGTTCCTGCGGCCATTGTTTGCCGTGAACTCGGCATCCGCCTCATCGAAACGGTCTGCGTTGCGTCCTATCACGATTATACATCGCAGGGCGAAATGGAAATTCTGAAGGGAATTAGCGCTCCGCTTCTCGAAAATGGCGGCGAAGGCGTAATCGTGGTCGATGATCTGACCGATACTGGCAAAACCGCAGCCATCGTTCGTGAAATGATGCCAAAGGCACATTTTGCAACTGTTTATGCAAAGCCAAAAGGCCGTCCGCTGGTCGATACATTCGTAACGGAAGTCTCTCAGGACACCTGGATCTACTTCCCATGGGATATGGGCTTCACATATCAGGAACCGATCGCTGGCGGAAAACGCGGATAAACGAAAATAAATGAAAGACGATTGCGGTGGTAAATTCGCCGCAATCGCACTATATTGAAAGTCAGCCGAAATGAGATGGAGGCATGTCACCAAGCTTTTGAGTTAAAGCGATGTGGCTGCTAATTTCAGCAAAACCTTAAAAATAAAAGCATTTTCAGCTTCTTATTCTGAGGCCCTGTTAAACAAATCCATTGTCATTTTGGCGAATCAATCCATTCTGTTTGGAAAATGGTGGGACTTTCGCGGTGAAAACACAGGCCAAAAAATTTGTTGCGACAGAGAAGCGTATTTTGACGCCTTCTGGTCGTTTGCAACAAGTTGCGGCACTGGTGTACCGCTATGAAGCTCATGAATTACAGATACTTGTGATCACCAGTCGTGGAACGGGTCGCTGGATTATCCCAAAGGGATGGCCGCAGGTCGGTCGCACTCTTGCAGATACTGCCGCTCGTGAAGCTTATGAAGAAGCTGGCGTTCGCGGTGAGATATCGTCTCAGCCAATCGGCAGCTTTGATTATTGTAAAAATGACCTGCCACCTGAGTGCATCAACCAGTTTACGGTTGCAGTCTATGCGTTGCACTTTGTCGAACGCGCGAAAGATTGGCCGGAACGCGAACAACGCGTTTGCGAATGGGTTTCACCCCGTGAAGCAGCTGCGCGTGTGGATGAAGTTGACCTGAAACGCATTCTTCTCGACTTTGGCGGCTCTCCTATCGCGATTGCTGCAGAGTAACCTTCTGCTTATAAACGATTTTTGAGCCTTTATGCATCAGTCGTGAGTGGCTTTTGCGGTGTCCGGTGTTCTGCATTTTGTTTTTCCGGCTAATTTTTTGTCTTTCACATAACCGTCATTCTCCCCGTTATCCACATTTGCCCCCAGAGCTTTCCCACAATATCTAGCGTCTGCGGCCTTATGGTAAACCAATGCTTGACGCTCATGTCCGAGTCGTTTTTTATGAGCCTGTCGTTGCGTGAGTGGCGTGGCCGAGCGTAGTCAATTTAGTCGGTCTTTTCTTCAAACTAGTTGAATTCCTAGCGGGCGTTGCGTCGAAAAGACGTGTATCGCGCGGGGTTTTTTGCGTCTGAAACTCAGGCCGACTAGGTGTGACGGAAAGCTGGATTTATTGATGGCGGCGTCGCATTAATACTAGATTTAGTATTTTCAATCATGGTAACATACCAGATGGGGAAATCCTGATCTGAAAGCTTGCTCGACTTCGAATAAGTTCGGCCACTGGCCGGAGTGCTGATACGCCTCTCATGAGGATGTTTGGCCAGATGAATTTCCGAGGAGTTCGCTCCTCAATACGATTGCCCTCTCATCTGTTGGGAGGACGTTCGAAACAAATCGACGCGATGCGTACCGTGGCTGGCAGGCCGAGGCTGAAATTTATCGGTCTGGCCACTATATATAGAACGTTTGGATGGACAGATGAAGATCGAACGCCGTTTCACGAAAGAGAATCAGTCGGCCTATGCCGATATTGAGTTCCGCACAGCGACCAGCGAGATCAAGAATCCCGATGGCTCTGTGGTGTTCCGCCTTGAGAACATCCATGTTCCTGCGCAGTTCAGCCAGGTTGCTGCTGATATTCTCGCGCAGAAGTATTTCCGCAAGGCTGGCGTTCCCGCCAATCTCAAGAAGGTTGAGGAAAACGACGTTCCTTCCTGGCTTTGGCGTTCGGTAGCGGACGAAGACAAGCTTGCGAAGCTCCCTGAAGGTGAGCGCTTCGGTTCCGAAATGGATGCGCGTCAGGTTTTTGATCGTCTCGCCGGCACCTGGACCTATTGGGGCTGGAAGGGCGGCTATTTCGATACGGAAGAAGATGCGAGTGCTTTCCGCGATGAACTCGCATACATGCTGGCGACGCAGCGCGTGGCGCCAAACAGCCCGCAATGGTTCAACACCGGCCTGCATTGGGCCTATGGTATCGACGGTCCTGGTCAGGGCCACTTCTATGTTGACTGGCAGACCGGCAAGCTGACGAAATCAAAGTCCGCTTACGAACATCCGCAGCCACATGCCTGCTTCATTCAGTCCGTTGGCGATGATCTCGTCAATGAAGGCGGCATTATGGATCTCTGGGTTCGTGAAGCACGACTTTTTAAATACGGCTCGGGCACTGGCTCTAATTTCTCCTATCTACGTGGCGAAGGTGAAAAGCTTTCGGGCGGCGGCAAGTCGTCAGGTCTGATGAGCTTCCTCAAGATCGGCGATCGTGCAGCGGGCGCGATCAAGTCCGGCGGCACGACCCGTCGCGCGGCCAAGATGGTTGTCGTCGACGTCGATCATCCAGATATCGAAGAGTATATCGACTGGAAGGTAAAGGAAGAGCAGAAGGTTGCTGCTCTCGTAACGGGTTCCAAGATCGTCAAGCAGCATCTGGCTGCCATCATGAAGGCTTGCGTCAATTGCGAAGCCGGCTCGGCAGAAACCCGGGATGATTGCTTCGATCCATCAAAGAACCCTGCCCTCAAGCGCGAAGTTCGTGCTGCCAAGAAGAACCAGGTTCCTGAAAACTACATCAAGCGTGTTATCCAGTTCGCACGTCAGGGCTACACGGACATTCAGTTCAAGACCTATGACACCGACTGGGATTCGGAAGCCTATCTGACAGTCGCAGGTCAGAATTCGAACAATTCGGTATCGCTCAAGGATGAATTCCTGCGCGCCGTTGAAGAAGATGGCGACTGGAACCTGACTGCACGCCGCGATGGTCGCGTCATGAAGACGCTCAAGGCGCGCGATCTTTGGGAAAAGATTGGTTATGCTGCCTGGGCTTCGGCTGATCCGGGCCTGCACTTCAACACCACGATGAATGATTGGCACACCTGCCCGACCGCAGGCCCAATCCGTGCGTCCAATCCGTGCTCGGAATACATGTTCCTTGATGACACGGCTTGTAATCTGGCATCGATCAACCTGCTGACCTATCGCAATAAGGACGGCTCGTTCGACATTAACGCATATGAGCATACTGCTCGTCTGTGGACGATGGTTCTTGAAATCTCGGTGATGATGGCGCAGTTCCCTTCGAAGGAAATTGCTCGTCTCTCCTACGAATGCCGTACGCTCGGCCTCGGCTATGCCAATATTGGCGGCCTGCTGATGACCAATGGTATTCCTTATGACTCCGATGAAGGTCGCGCCATCGGCGGCGCCCTCACCGCGATCATGACCGGTGTTGCCTATGCCACGTCAGCTGAAATGGCGCGTGAACTTGGCGCGTTCCCAAGCTATGAGCCAAACGCTGAGCATATGCTGCGCGTTATCCGCAACCATCGTCGCGCCGCTCATGGCGAAACCGAAGGTTACGAAGGCCTTGCCGTCAATCCGGTTGCACTGATTGCTGAGGATTGCCCAGATCAGGACATGATTACCCACGCACGCGCTGCATGGGACAAGGCACTGGAGCTCGGTGAAAAGCACGGCTACCGCAATGCACAGGCAACCGTTATCGCGCCAACCGGCACGATCGGCCTTGTCATGGATTGCGACACAACCGGTATTGAACCAGATTTCGCGCTGGTAAAGTTCAAGAAGCTTGCCGGCGGTGGTTACTTCAAGATCATCAACCGCGCAGTTCCTGAAGCGCTTCGCACACTTGGTTACGCTGAAAGCCAGATCGCTGAAATCGAAGCTTATGCAGTCGGTCACGGCAACATCAATCAGGCTCCAGGCGTCAATCCATCATCGCTGAAGTCGAAGGGCTTTACCGATGAGAAGATTGAAGCGCTGAATGCTGCTCTGAAGAGCGCATTCGACATCAAGTTTGCTTTCAACAAGTGGACGCTGGGCGAAGATTTCTGCAAGGACGTGTTGAAGCTTACCGATGAGCAGCTCAACGACTTCTCGTTTGAAATGCTGCCAGCACTTGGCTTTGCCAAGAAGGACATCGAAGCAGCCAACGTTCACGTTTGCGGTGCAATGACCCTTGAAGGTGCGCCTTTCCTGAAGGAAGAGCATTATGCAGTGTTCGATTGCGCCAATCCTTGCGGCAAGATCGGCAAGCGTTACCTCTCGGTCGACAGCCACATCCGCATGATGGCCGCTGCCCAGCCGTTTATTTCGGGTGCGATCTCCAAGACGATCAACATGCCGAACGAAGCAACGGTTGAAGATTGCAAGAGCGCTTACCTCCTTTCCTGGAAGCTGGCCCTCAAGGCGAATGCACTTTATCGCGATGGTTCCAAGCTTTCGCAGCCGCTCAATGCGTCGCTCATCTCTGACGATGAAGACGAAGATGATGCAGTCGAAGCGCTGATCGAAGCACCTGCTGCAGCGCGCGCCGTTCAGATTACTGAACGCGTTGTCGAGAAGGTCATTGAAAAGATCGTTCACGAGCGCGAAAAACTGCCGAACCGTCGTCAGGGTTACACGCAGAAGGCAGTCGTTGGTGGCCACAAGGTTTACCTGCGCACTGGTGAATTTGGTGATGGTCGTCTCGGCGAAATCTTCATCGATATGCACAAGGAAGGCGCTGCTTTCCGTGCGATGATGAACAACTTCGCCATCGCTGTGTCGCTCGGCCTGCAATATGGTGTGCCGCTCGAAGAATATGTCGAGGCTTTCACCTTCACGAAGTTCGAGCCTGCAGGCATGGTTATCGGCAACGATGCCATCAAGACGGCAACGTCGATCATCGACTATGTATTCCGCGAACTGGCAGTGTCTTACCTTGGCCGCAACGATCTCGCTCATGTTGATACGAGCGATTTCTCCAACACGGCACTCGGTAAGGGCATCAAGGAAGGCAAGACCAACCTCGTTTCCACTGGCTGGACCCGTGGCTACAAGCCAACGCTGGTTTCAAACAGCCCTTCGGGTAACGAATCCAAGGGTTCGGCACAAACGGCTCCATCGGTTTCGAATGTAACGACACTCAAGTCTTCGTCTCCTCGCCCGGCGACTGTCGGTCTCGTGACGGATGGTGCAACTGCATTCAAGCGCGAGTTTGAAGAGCAGCCAGCAGCAGCGCCACAGCAGGACAATGTTGCTGCGACTGAACTGTTCTCGGATAAGGCGGCGTCTGATGCGGCATCTGCCCGTGCAGAAACTGCTAATGCTGCGAAGAAGCTTGAAGCTGACCGTCGCATCAAGTCGATGATGCAGGGCTATACCGGCGACAGCTGCACGGAGTGTCAGAACTTCACGATGGTTCGCAATGGCACCTGCCTTAAGTGCGACACCTGCGGCGCGACAAGCGGCTGCAGCTGATCTTTAGAGCGCTACCTGTTGAAAAGCTACGGAGAAAGTGTCCGTTTTCGCGAATATCTAGCACATTTAACGAATATGGGGCGCGCGCAGCCATTGCGCGTCCTTTATCGTTGACGGGGAAACCGTGGTTGTTTCTCAATTACCCCAAAGTTCTTCCGCAAAGGGACTTTTGAGAGAAAACAGGTGAAAGGCCAGCGCGCTCAACCAAATGGATGCGACGGCTTAACTAGATTGGTTCTTCTGAGCTTGTTTTGCGAGCCAAGAAGCCAATTCAGTTACTGGCCAAACCCACAATCCAATCTTCCGGGCACTCAAGAGTGCCCGGAAGATTGGATTGCAGAACAAACAGTGAAACAATCGCGTTGGTAGGCGCGTCAACGAGCATACAACCAGTAAGCATTCAGCATTCATATCTGCCGCATGGCGAACGAGAGGGAAGTTGTAATGAGTTGGTCTCAACAAAAGAGTCGGCAGCGGATCCGTGAATTCCGTACAAAAGCGCCCGCCGGAGCGATCAGCCTCAAAACGTTCGATCAGACCTTTATCAACGAACGTCGCATTGTAGTTGATGAACGTGTCCGGCTGGGTGGCAAGCGCGAGCCGCTGATCTTCGACTTACCACCCAGCACCGCCATTCGGGTGGACGGCGTTCATGTCTACATCCAGATGTTGGACTTCGCCAATGCGATGATGGATCGCGACCGCGAGACAGAAGCGAGCCATCGCCGAGTCCTTTCCATGTTGCATCTGAACTACGCTGCCTGTGATCAGGTAGCCGAGGAATTCGAAGCCCAGCGGGTCGACTTTCACGGATCCCGCATGCACGCGGTCATTGTTTCTCCGCCCGGCCCCGAAAATGCGAAGGAACGTGCCGAGCGTGCGTTGGCTTTTGCGGATGCCACTAGGCGCGCGATCGAAGAGGTCGGACGAACAACAGAAGGTGGGCGTTACTCGACACGCATCCGGATCGGTTTGGACAGCGGCGCTGCCGTTGCACTAAACTCCGGTACGAAGGACGAACGGGAGCCGCTCTTTCTAGGGGCACCAGCCAATTACGCCGCGAAACTGGCGGAAGGTGATGAGGAAGGCGTATTCATTTCTAATCGGGTCCGGAAGGATCTCGGCATCCAAACGCTGTTCAGCCTCGACGAACTGTTTGCCGAACGCAGCAATCCCGCTCAGAACAGTGGTTTTGGTGGTCTCCTCGAGCGAACCGGCATGCGATCCAAGCGGTTATCCGACACGACTATCGAAGCGGCTGCCTCAAGAGCACGCAGCCGCTTCGTGCTTGATGTCGGAACGGACGCCAACTTCTGTTTTCACAGACACATTCCGCCTTTGAAGACCATCGACTTTTCACTATTGATGCCTTCGAATTCGATCAGGATGGGCCTAATGTCTCTCTTCGGCGACATTGCTGGCTTCACGAATTATGTGGATGAATGCATCGCCGGACACCGAATCGAAGAAATGGTGTCCAATCTGCACGTCATCCGGAGCGAACTCGCGGCGACATTGTCTGAGGATTATTTCGGTCGCAAGGTCCGTTTCATTGGGGACTGCATCCACGGGCTTATCGCTGCTGGCACACCCCACCAGACCGATGAAGCGGCTTCCGTGGTTGCCGCAGTAAACGCTGCTGGCGGTATGCGGTCAAGTTTCGAGCTCTGTCAAGAAGAACTCGACGGCATCGGTTTACTCGGGATCGCGATTGGATTGGAGTACGGAGAAACTCCTATTACGCGCATAGGCATCAGAGGCGATCGGAGCGTCCGATGCTCTGTTAGCCGTGCTGTATCGAGATCCGAGAGCCTGCAGAGCAATTGCAATGGAGAACAGACAGCCTTAGGCCCGACTGCATACGAACATGCCCCGGCCAGTATTCGGAGACTGTTTGAAGGCGGCGTGGCATGGGGGCTTGATGCCGATTCGATCGTAGAACATCTTAGCGCACCTCCGACTGTCACGAGTGGTGGGGTCAGTGCCATCGCAGCGCCGTACGCCGGAGAAAATTGAGTGTCGCTGCATTACGTTCTGGCGACGGTGCCCGACTGGTTCGAAATCACCAGCTCAACTGAGTCAGAGATACTCGGTACGACCAAACTCCACTTCGATAACGCGATCGGTGTTATCGAAGTGGATCTTCGTGTTCGCACTCAAGATTGTATCGTCGCAGTTCAGGAGCAGGTTCCAGGTACCCACTATCCTGCAACCTGTCACGAGCGTCACCTGCAATCAGATCAACACTTCTGCATAGGTTTCAATGCCGGCCACGGCATCGTCTCAATGGATCATGCAGTCGTTTGGTGGGGACAGCTGAAGCATTTCCTCAAGCTCCAGCGCGTTGCTGAAAGAACGAAACGATGGCCGCCACAGCAGGAGATAGCGCATGGCAGCGCAGGTTACCATCAACTTGCCGCCATCGACGCTGCCAGGCAGTTAGGCATCGAGCACGAATATATGGCAATGCTCAACGGCGAGCCCGCATGGTTCTCAGATCAGGCCTTAGAGCTTGATAGCGAGAATAGACTCGAGCATGGCTCTCTTCCCTGCCCAGTCGGATGTCGGCAACATGGCGTTCAACTTCAACGATCCGCGTGTTGTCGAGCAGACCTCGTCGCGAAACTAGTGACTGAGGAGAAGCTCCGCCGCGAGAAAATCGATGCCTACTACGCACTCGCAAGGATTCTTGGAGAGAAATGCTGCGGATCCATGTTGACTTGCGGCTTACGCGAACCCGATCCGGAAGAGCCCTCGCTCGTCAATCCCACATCACAGCGATCATTGCCAACCATGGTGGGAGAGGCTTGAACTACGATGACAACAGAAACATTTCTAAAAGACCGCGTCGACACATTGTTTGGCACTAACTTCGAACAGCGAGATGGACGAGTTGTTCCAGCCACTGGCGACGTGGTTCTGAAAAACGGAGCCGTCAAAATCGAGGCTGCATTTCTCTACTCAGATCTCGCTGGCTCAGCAAAACTGTCCAAGTCATGTCCTTGGTCAACTACTGCGAAGATCATCCGAGCATTTCTAGATTGCTCCTCCCGTCTCATCATAAAGCATGGTGGGCATGTTCGCAGCTTCGATGGTGATCGCGTGATGGGCGTATTCATTGGCGACTCAAAGAATAGCAACGCTTCGATTTGCGGGCGCGAAATCCATTGGAGTGTCCGTAAGATCATCCAACCTGCAGCAGCAAAGAGGTTCACGTCCATCTCCGACAATGGCATCGAAATTCGTAACTGTTCAGGCATCGATGTCGGTGAAGTCCGAGCTGTCCGCTCGGGAGTACGAGATAGCAACGATCTGATCTGGATCGGCAAAGCAGCGAGCTTTTCAGCGAAATTGTCGGATGTGCGAGATGGCGGCTACTGCACGTATGTTTCAAGCCGTACCTACAACAAGTTGAGCAACGAAGCAAAATTTGACGACGACGGAAAGAACATGTGGCAGGCCCAGTCCTTCGTCTTTAGCGACGAAACAGAGACGGTCTATCGCTCGAACCACTGGAAAAAACCAACCTGAAATCCCGCACACACGCATTGCTTTCAGCAAACATCTAATTCTTCGTATGGAGCCGTAATGAAGGAACGTTTTGAAGGTCAGAATCGCGCAGCATTGATCAGCAGCCTGAAGCGCCAGTTTGATAGCGGAGACACGGATGTCGCAGAATCAATCGCCTCTGGAGGTGAACTCATCGAGTTTAAAGCGGGCGATGCGTTGATTGACGAAGGCGCGGAGGATAACGATGTTTTCTTCCTTGTTTCCGGTCAGGTATCTGTCGTTGTGAAGGGACAGGAGGTTCGTCAGCTCAAAAGTGGCGACCATGTTGGAGAAATGGCTGCGATCGAACCCTCGCAACGGCGCGCTGCTTCTGTCATTGCGGCCGAAACGGTTGTAGCCGTGAAGATGACAGGGGCCGCTTTCATGAAGTTGGCAGACAGATTTCCCCCATTGATATGGCGCTCGGTTGCGCAAGAACTTTCTCGTCGGCTTTATGATCGAAATAGGCATATGGTTGCTCCAAACGAAAAACCGCGCATGTTCATAATGTCCTCAGTGGAAGGGTTGGATGTGGCCCACGAAATCCAGGCGGGCTTGCAACACGACGTTATGGCGACAGTCTGGCCGAATGGCGTGTTTTGGGCCGGTGGATACCCCTTAGAGTCTTTGGAAACGGCGGTCGCAGAAAGCGATTTCGGGGTCGCAGTCGCACTCTTCGAAGACATCGTCGAAACAGGTCGTGGAGATCGCAAACCCACAATCCGTGACAACGTCCTATTCGAACTCGGCATGTTCATGGGACGGCTCGGACGGAGAAGAAGCATCCTAGTGTATCCCAATTTAAAGGGATTAGCACTTCCCTCCGACCTGCATGGGCTAACACCCGCGTCCTATCTTCCAGGCGAAGTTAAAGACTTGCCTGCTAGGCTCGGCCCGGTATGCACGCAGATACGGAAAATAGTTCAGCAGCACGGCGTCAAAACTGCAACTAATTGAACCCATGTTGATTTGGCTCACTCTGCGTGGAAATCAACAACCAGCCCGATCGCGGCAGCAAACCGTAAAACCGAGGAGCGCGAAGTCGTTTTGAGACCCATTTCGCCCGCATTTGCCAAGTTTAAGCGCGCCTTGCACATGGGAAAGAAGCCGTTTCCATAAGGCGCACTAGGTGCTTGGAAAAGGCATTAGTTTCCCATTTCGCCTATACGCGAAGCCGAGAACAGCACCTTCTCGATATCGCCACTTTTGAGAACGTCTATCGGTTTTCGATCATCAAGCATGTGATCAACGTTGGCGAGAAAATTTAGAATATCCCAGGAGCTGTCGGATGGTAGAGCCTTGATAACGTCTTTCAGTCCTTTGACGGGTTGGCCATCAGGATTGAACTGAATGACAGGGTAGTGTTTGCGATTATTGGGCCCCGGAACTGTAAAAAGCGAGCCTTCCTGTACGCGTTTGTCAATTGCTTGTCTGGAAATGCCATTCATCAGCTCCTGGACTTGTTCAAGCGAATATGCGCCGCCAGATATCTCAAGGTCTGCCGCTGCAATCTGCTTTCCGCGCAATGTTGCCATGGCGAACGCATTGGGATGATAAGCATGTTGCGGTATGCCAAAGTGCTTTTCTTGCGTATGCCGCTTACTTCTAGTAGCCCGCCGTTTTGCGCATCCTTTTAGGCGGAATTTACGGTCCGGCTGCCCTCGGTGCTCTCGAAAGGATTTGAGTTCTTTCTCTGCTATTTTTAAAATTTCCTTGTCTGGAAACGTGATTTCGAGCTTTGTATCGTCAGGCAGATTAGCATTTTCCAGCGCGATGAGCTCGTTTGCCCTAATCTCTATCTTATGGATATCTGGCATGGCTTGATTACCTCGTTTGAATCAAAATGGCGCTAACTGCAACTTTGTCAACCAAAATAGAGCGGACATCTGCCTCACCGTACGCTTTCAGTGAGCGACACCAGATTTTTGGGCTGCATGTATGGAGATACTCAGATGCCTCTGCATATCCGGAACCAAGAAGCCGACCGTCTGGCAAGAGAACTGGCCCGAATAGATCGTACCACCATCACAAACGCAGTGATTTCTGCACTTCGAGAGGCAATCCGGAAGCGAATGCAGGAAGAACGTCCGCGCGCTACCGCTCAGAGAATCCTGGAGAAACGAGGGTTGTCATTCTGGTCTAATCGCACACCTGTGCCACCAGAAGCATATCACGACTTCGATCACGATACTGAGGGTTGAACAGCAAATGTGGATTGATGTTTTCGCGAGCGCTGCAATGGTGGCGGCGGTGCGACACCGTCTTGCGGCCAAGTCTGGGTCTGAAGAATGAGCTCCGAAGGAATTGATACAAACTATATATTCAACGTTAGATTGAGAAGGAGCGCGTAATGGCGAGACGAATTGCAAAAAAATACAAGCCATTTGCTCAGCTATCAGCTCGACGTCAGCGAGACGAATATATCAAACTCCGATGTGCGATCAGGCGCGAGCAGCATTATTACGGCGGAATGTTTATTTCAGACCATTCGGTCGACGAGGATGGATGTGCCGGCCAGTGGATGGATTTTTACTTTCTCGGCCTAAACGGGCGCACTATCTGGAATGCTACGATCCAAACGGCAAACATGAGCTTCTATGAAGAAGTTGAAAATCTGGCCATGGAGCGGGCAAGCAAGCTGTTGCCGGAAAAGGAGCGCCTGGTTGACTGGGAATGGAGGGAAATTCGCAAACCAGGTAATATCAAAGCTTATGCGGTGATCGGCCAAAAAGAAAAGCGGCATCAAGCACTCGGCGACCTGAGCTATCTCGAATACGTAGATAAAACCATGACAGAAATCGCGGAGGATAAACCGCCGTCAATTTTTGAGTATTTTGAAATCATGCCAAACTATCAATATGGGATAGGTCTGGAAATGATCGTGGATGCAGAATGTTTAAGCATCTCTATTATTAATGAAACGATTGAGCGTTTCCAGAATCTCGGTGAGCAAGGCTGGACAGCCGACAAACCAGTAGCGCAAGATAGAATGAAGCTACTAAGTGTTGATTTGGAGCATGAAATCGGCCAGTTTTCCATTCGGTAGTGATCCAAAGAAGTATCTCAAGTCTTTGAAAAAATAGATTATACTTCACTGAAGGTTCAACGCGAGCTGGAAGAATGGTTTACACTCAGCTGAAACTCAACAATTAGTGCTCATTTTGGAGCAATCTTCAAGAGGCCCTCCTGAACCGAGTCTAACGACCAAACTCGACTTATTCTTTTTGTGTCATCCTGCCTTGATCATTGCTATCGCCTTCAAGAGGTTAAGGAGCCTTTCTTCATCTTCTTTGCTTCCGTCCCAAAGTGAGGCTAGCCCTACGGCAAGTGCGTTGCTGAGTAAGACGCCGTTTGGTTGCGGATGAAGTCCAAGAGTTATGCAAATTTGCATAACATTCGAGCCAATCGACGCAAACTGGCCTGTGCAAATCCGGCTCGTCTGACTTTGCTCAACCCCAGAAGCTTCTGCGAGTGCGGACACAGAAAGTCCCTCCTCTACCCGACGCATCTCAATGGCGGCAACGAGTCTCTTAAGCTCTTTGGGATTGAGTTTCATGCAAAATTACATATACTAAATCGTAGGTTTTTTCAAGGAAGATGACCACATGGTTGACCAAATGGAAATTCGATTTTATCGGGCCAATGAAAAGCCATTCGGGCCACTGAGCAATCTCTATCGTCGAAACATTTCGTTTGAGGGCGAAATCTTCGTAACGTCGGAACATGCTTATCAGGCCGGAAAAGCGCGAAAGCCCGCCGTTCGTAAATGGCTTATGGAAGCCCCAAGCCCGGCGCTCCTCGCGATGGCAGCTCATGGTCTTTATTATTGGGATATTAGTCCTGGGTGGGCAAATATGAAGTTCGACAGAATGCGAGCGGTTCTCTATGCCAAGTTTACCCAGCATGAAGATCTTAAAGCTCTTCTTCTGTCGACGGGAAACGCCCGTCTCGTAGAGACAGCAACTGTAGATAACCCAGTCAATCGTCTTTGGGGTGAAGTCAACGGTGTTGGCAAGAACATGCTCGGCGTATTCCTAATGGAGCTTCGAGAGAAGCTCCGAAAGGAAGCCGCAGAAACCTGCTTGGTCGCTGCCGAATGATCAACAAATCACTCTGTATGCAGGAGTGATCGGGCGTGGGACGCACCACGATTTTTAAAAAGTCCGCGTGCGCCCGCATAGGCGCAGTTGGCTGCAGCCAGCCTTTGCCCGGCGACAACGCCAGCAACAAGAAGGCGACCATTCAATTCGTGAACGGTAAGTTCTTCGGTAAGCAGCCAATCGATAACTCCGACACTCACCATATCGCCCGAGCCGCAGGTGTCGATTACATCGTCGGCGTCAATAGCACTGCACCAGATTCTCAACGTCCCGTCATGAACCTCCAGACCTGACGAGCCATGAGTGACGATCTTGATACATTCGACGGAAATTCCGTCAAGATCGTCATCGAGTCGATCACTGGAATACTTAAGTATCGTCGAAAGCCTGAGCGCTCGCTGAAACAACTCTTTGTCGCCAATCTCCGAGGGTTCAAAAAATACTACGGCACCTCCGGCCCGTGCAACGCGCATGGCTCCCAGAATGCTATCCGACAGGCGGTCGGCATAAAAAATTGAACACGTCTGGAGGAGAGGAAGCGCTTCATTTAGCTCGGATTCACCGATTGGTTCATAACGGGGAAGATCGGTATCGGTTTCCGGGCATGTGAACGAAAAACGGTGGATGCCTGAAGCAGTGTCGAGTTTCTCAGCAAGTATAGGAGAGCGTAGTTCAGGTCTGCGGTGAATATGTTCGATGATAGCGCCGGCCTCGCAGAACTCTGTCATCAGCCTTTCGCCTGCGAGGTCGAGTCCTAACCGCAGGACTGGTGCGACGGCCCTATGGAGCATTGCAAGCGAAACGAGAATGTTTCCGCACGAGCCCCCAAGGCTTTCGTCAAAAAATTGGCCATCCTGGTATAATCTGTCGAGAACGGTGAAGCCGGTGCCAACAACGTCTGCTCGACGCTGCGGGTTGGCGCCAAAACGCGTCTCAAGTCTTGGCCCAGTTCCTGTCGAATGCGAGTGCTGCAACATCAATCTTCATCCCTTTGGATCCGTAAGGCTTCAAAGCACGCAACAGTTCCAGAAGTGCGTCAGGTCCTAATAGATGATCTCCAAAAAAAGACCAGCATCCATTGGCCATGCCGCATACGTCTCCCACACTTATACCATGAGGCGTTGCCAAAATCGCATAGTCGTTGCCGTTCCGCGAGCCGCTATCCCCTATACAAAGCACCGAGGCTCCCTCATTGATCTCTGCTTTGATCGCTTTGACTGCAGCAAGTTTGGAAGTCGTGGATGGTATAAGATCAAAACTATGGGCCGACGACGTCAATCGAACGCGCCCGTCGACAATCGGAGGGCACGTTCCTACATCTGCCAAAAACGTCGCCGCATTTTTCAGGTCGTCCTTTTGGATTGTCACCTGAATCCCTGGTTCGAATGAACATTCGCTTGCGAAGAGGCCGTTGTTGGCCCGAAGCCAAGCGATAGATTCGTCAATTGCCGGATCGGCAGAAGGTCGTTCAACGTTCGTATCGACGTCGAGTGTGCGGGAATAGCCACCATTGTAGTAGGAAACGACTACACTGGCATGGAGTTCCGGCCGAAGTACCTCTCTCAGATCCTTACCAGCAGAGCTGCCTCGACCTGTCGCGATCACGATCTTCAGCCCTTGAGACAATAGCCGTTCGAGTTCGTCAATCAGGTCATTTGCGGGAGGAGAAAAGCGTTCAGTCGTTCGAACGATGGTTCCGTCGTAATCGAGAACAAGCCCGCCAAACACAGCATCCGAAATGCCGGCAAGCCAATTCCTTTGAGCTTCGACCAAAAGCAGATGTTGTGATGAGAGATCATCATACCTGAGAACGGCCGCTCTTTTGTGTTCAACTGGTGGAGAAAGTTCCGCCGAAAGCGACAATAACGCCTGGTCCTCATATATACTCTTGGCATAGGACCCGATCGGCGGGCGGCCCGGATCGATATTGACCGCTGCCCCCATGGCCTCGACCAGTACAAGTGCATCAATCACCCCCAGCGCATTAGCGAGCCGGCCGGAGAGGCCAAGATCAATCTCGACTACGCGCAAGTCTCCGGGCAGATTTTTCTTCAACGCCCGCCATACGGCATGGCTATCCTGACTGACCAACGCAAGAACTATCGATGACGAGCTACGTTGATGGATCCACGCATGGCGCCCATGAGCGAAATTGCGAAAGTCAGTCGTCTGAACTGGGCAAATACCAGATTCCCAAAGCGACGTGTCGATTAGCGTTGCGACCGGCTTAGCCTGGGGATCGGCGAGCACAAGCAATGTATCGCCATTATTCAGCGAACGGAAACGGTCTTGTTGACCACCACGGGCTCCCAGCGCCAGTCTCTCCTGAACGCTCGCGAGGTAGTTAACTGCAAGTTCTGGTCCAACCGGCTCGCCGCAAACAAGGTCGCTTGCAAATAAGAGCGTAGTCGTCATCGCGACGAGTGAATGCGTTGCCAGATACCCATCTTTCAGGTCGACCACAGATACAGTGTGGATTTGGCCACCCGCGATACTTACTTTTGTAGCGGCCTGACCGCCTGGGTTGCGGGTGACAAGTTGAATAGAATGCGCCCGCCTCCTCACGGCAGTTTCCACCGCAGCCACGATATCTGCGTTGTCGCTGCTTGCCGAAAAAATCCACACATCGCAGTCGGCAATGCCTGAAGCTCCAAGCACGAACTGCATTGGGGTTTCTACGGAGGTACGGACTGAAAACAGCGTTTCCCTGCAGCGTGCGAAATACTCCGCGGCAATAGCCGAACCACCCGATCCAACGGCAATCGTAGGCCTTGCGCGGCCTTCGTCCAGAGCTTTTGCCAACGCCCTTGCGTCGCCTTCGACGCCTAGCGCCACAGTGTCGCCGATCCGATCAAGCTTCTCGCTGAAACGACTTCTCATATCTCTTCCGTTCGAACCAACGCATCGTAGTCGCCGTAAGCGGGCCCCGATAGAAGCACATGCACCATCATGTCCTCCTTCTCCTGATCCGAATCGTCCGGCGCATTAAATTCGTATCGCACCGTTTCAAGATACTGAACTGTTAAATCATGCTCGATTGCAGCCATTAATGCGCCTGCCGCCATAACCTTACTGCCAATGGGAGAGAGTATAACACGTGGTTCGAAACTGCCACTAACCGTCTTGTCGTAGCGCTGCTTGAGTGTTGAGAGAGTGCGATAACAATCGAGGGGATTGCGCTCCGAAACATAGACTAGATCGCGCGGATCGACCTGCCATTCATTTACGAGCTCGTTCTCATATTCACTGATGAGGCCGTCTGCGCGCCTCGGATCACGAGCGGGAAAAGGAACTACTGGACAGATTTTATAACATTCTCCGACGGAGAGGCCGATTTTCGTTAACGCCGCCTTGCGACCCTTCGCAAGCTGGGGGATCCAAATTCGTGCGGGATCTAGCAAACCGTCCAGAGCCACCGAACCGGAGAATCCCTTGACGGGCATTGGCCGATCTGCTGGTTCACTTACAATGTTGTCGTCAAGTTCGGGATTGGAGACTATCAGGAGATGGAACGAGCGGCCAACAGTTTCGCATTCTGAAAGTAGCAACTTAGCGGCTGGAAAGCCGATTCCAATCGAAAGCGCACTCATGTCGAGGACGATATCTGTAATCTTTGGATCAATGAGTAAAGCGCCGAGCGTGGCGGCAATGCGTGGCCCACCGATTGCCGCGCCATCGTCACCAAACACCTCTACATCAAGAATTTCACAATTCGGAACCAATGCTTTGAGTGCCTTGGCATTGTCGTTCGCCCGATCACGCAGTGCCGGGTCGGGTTGTCCACGCTCTTCGCGGATAAAAATCCCGCTCAGTCTTGGCCCAAGTACATTAGCAAGCATCGTTGCAATACGCTGCGATCTGGGATCGAAACCGGCCGCAGCGACGAGTAGGCATTGGCGCTCCTGTTCCCCGAAATAGGATTGAATGAAGCCTTCTACCTCAGTGTCAAAATGCGTGATGCAGTTACTCCAGTGGCGTCTCATTCAATTACTCGCTTCCAGAAGATAACTGATCCGCTTCTCAAGGAAGCCTCCGCGCTTGAAGGTTAGCCCATGTGCGAGACAAACCGTGCCCGAAAGCTCGATTAAACACCATGATCGGCCGCCCTGGCCGTAATTTCGACGGACGATGATCGCACCGTTGGCGAGCGCATGTTTCAACACGAAAGCGAGTTCGCTTTCACCACGCAGCAGTTCTTGGATTTCCTCTTCCGGAATCCCGATCGCATTGGCACCGGCGCCTAGCCGAGCGTTCGGTGAGCGCGATACTTCAAGGCATTCTCTTGCAATTGCGTCGACAAAAAGACGTACGCGTCTTGCAAAGGCAAAAGACCACCCGTCCATGATCGACCTTGCCTTTTCCACCAAAACGTTTTCTTGTGCTGCGGCGTTGAGGCCCGGATTCTTGCCACGAATCACTCGCGTTTCCATGCGCGCGACGAGCGCGCCCGCAAATTGAAGAAACAGCTCGGCATTTTCATTACTCGCATCACAAAGGTCCGAGATGCCATAGTGATAGGCCCGCTTCCAATTGTCGCTTAGATGAAAGCGGGCGGCCTCAGAAACGCCGGAATCAGCTTTCAACGGTGATTTCGGATCCGGGTCGAAATCCTCAAAGAGGGACGGTGTCATATGCTGGACGCGATTTGCATATCGATGCATCAGGATGCGTACCATTGAAAGATGGACCTCTGCACGCTTGTCGTAAGACTGCGATCCTGAAAGATGTTCTGAGACGATTGTCTCGATCTCTCGACGTCTGGCGGGCGTGATACCAAGCTTGGCCTGCTCGCGCTCTATCTGTGATGTAAGCTCTGTTAAACGTCCAGGTGAAAGTATAGGGGGCTCACTAGGCAACAACGCTGCGAAATCCGCATTGCGGTTTTTAAGCGACTGGACGAGCGGTAGATACCTGTTGGCCATGTCGAGTGCCATACTACGGAACTGGCGTCGCTCGGTACCCCGCTCCGAATGGCCCTGCATGCGAATATCAACGAAGTCTCGGCCCGTTGTCAGATTGTGTGTCTCCTGGCTACCTGGAGCCCCAAGCACTGCCCCCGGGCTCAGTGCGTCAAGCCGCATCATAAGCCAGCGTCCAAACCGAATTTCGCGCCGCGATAGAGCTGCAAACATGTCATCACGCTGATCGGGGTGCAGCGCATGAACGTCATCGAGCATAACGAGCGGACTAAGTGACAAGACCTCTCCCCGCCAATCAATCTCGATTGCCCGGATGGCTTCGAAGGGCTGATAAGGTGAAGTCGCTTCAATCGGCAGATTTTCGAACGCGGGCGGCCTCAAACCGGCGGAAATTGCGTATATCGCCTTTTGAACTTCTAATGCGCGGTCGCGAATGCCTTGCGCCGTGAGACCACCGATCTGTTCGATCTGCGCTTCGGAAGATTCGCGAGCAATAAAGCGAATGTCGTGCAGACCCCGACGCCGGTTAGCGGTTAAGTTGCGCAATAGGCCGAGCATAGCGCGAGCCTGCACGAGCCAAAGCGCGAGCTTAGTTTTGATGGCGGGCTCGTAAGGCAGTTCCCAAAAGTCGCGATAGTCGGATTCCATTGGAATGCGAACAGCGGCAACACGTGGTTTTCCGTCTCGCAGGAAGCCGGCGTCCGCTAGAGCAGTAGCCAATCCGCGATGGTTTTCGGTGGACAAATCGCGCATGACCGTCTCCACCATTTTGAATTCTGCTAACGTTGCCAGCATCGTCTTGCCGCTGCCCGGTTCGCCGATGATACGTACCGGAAGTTCGAACATCGCGTCCTTATGCTCACTTTTGGCAAGAAAAGTCGTCAGAGGTGCTGGACTGACGATCGCTAGAAAAGAAGCGTCATCGCGTACATATTCCGTGGCTCTGCGAAGAAAGGGATTTGCCATTTTTTATCCGTGACGGTCCCTACGTCGGAATAAGGGCTCCATCGGATGCCCATGCCTGCCACTTGTCTCGGCCCATAGAATGGAAAGACTATTGTTGGGCGTGTTGTGCTCAAGCACAAGTGGAATAGCGCAATCAGCGTATCCGAATTTCATGTGACTCTGTCCGGCTTCATCACAGTGTTTCTTAAGTCGATTGTACAGCTGATCGTCGTAATAGCTTTCACACAATTTGAGCATCGATGTATCAGCAGGGTGAGTGAGCTTTAACTGGGTCGGCAGCAGACATCCTTCCGTAATATCGACATCTGCAAAGGACTTTTCGTCCCAGTTCGTGCTGGCATGTGCTACGCGCTCTGTTAACGCGGCGCGCGCCTGATCTGTCGAGACATAGTGGTGGATGTGAAGCTTATAGCCCTCGGCAATCGGGAAACTTTCGTGCTTTCGTGCTTCACAGATCATGTCATTGAACTTTTTGAGCTTACCTTTCCACTTACCATTGACTTCACGAATAAAGGTGGTACCCGACGCCGTAAAATCGTCGATCAAATAGACATTATCGAAGCGGGCCTCATCCCCCTGCTCATTGCGCAGTTCCTTGCCAAGATCCTCCCACTTCTCTCGACTGATGTTCATCATTGGAACGATTTGTTCTTGTGACAGACGACCGGCGTTAGCCCTGCGCAAGACATCGATGCGGCTACCATCGCTGAGACCGATGAACAGAGACCGCCGCAGTACCCTGTTGAAAGCTTCAACCCCTTCTTTACGTCCCCAAACTTCATAGGGCTTGATACCGGCATCGATCGCGGCGGCCCTGCGCAGAAATGGCGTAACAGTCTCTGGGACGAATATCTCAATAACGCGCTGCATCTCCGCTGCTGAAATGTAGACGAGGCGTCGGCGTACAAAATCATAAGCAGTTTTGCGATCGGCCTGGGCGAACTGACGAAGCCAGGTAGCTAGACTCTCAAAAAACCTTACACCAGCTCTAAAGTCCGCATAGCCGTCATATTTGACAGATGACATCAGCTGTAGCCAGCCATATTCCGAAGTTGCTTCATCATTATCCCATTGCATTAGTTCTGCAATGAGGTTCAGGCCAAGAGTACTTATCATCTGTTCTGCGCCCACGTCACAACGGAGAACGCTATGCTGACTTTAGAAGCTGCCACGTTTTCCTTACCCGCAAGAAAACTTACACAGATTCGCTCGGTGTTCTAGTTAGAGTTGCGTTTGGCGGCTTCTTTTCCCCTTGTGAAGTTCGTTCACAAGTTAAAATTGCGCTTGTGCATCAGTGCAACTGCCCGAATCTAAAGTTCTGATCAACTCGGAGCTCTCCACTGCGCAACAACAGGGTCGTTTGATACAATGGTTCGGCAGCCGATATTTCTCTTTAATAAGCCGCCACAATATCAATATGTGAGAAAATTTTGGCCCATTCGTAGACCGGTCGCCGTGCGCGAGCAGATGGGCCAATTACTGCCGCGCACGTGCCGATATGTGGGCGACGAGAAGCATTCAAACTTATGTCTATTGTGTCGATTTTTCTGTGAGCGTTCGCATCAAAATCGGCTTTCGACAGTCAAAGCCACACATTTTCACGGCCATTACAAAAAAAATGCAAATAGGCCAATGTCAAAAAAACGACCACCCCCAAGAATCGAAAGGGCCCTAGAAGGGCCCCATCTTCAAATTATCGATTCTTTAATTATCGTCGCAATTTTGCCATTTCAAGAGGCAGACGTCAAAAATTTCCTGCGATTTGCAATTTTGCAACAGCCAGGGACTCCAAAATCGGGAAATAAATCGCTATCTTTTTTGGAGACGCCGCGATCAGGAAATACAGCCAAGCGACTTATTTTGTTTGGAAATCTGATCGGTTGTCCGCATTTACTTCGTTACGCCCAGATGTGGGTGCAGCGCAAATGATGTTCTGGACGCAACTGCGTTCGCCAAAAACAGAAAGACGCTGAGGCGGCAACCTCAGCGTCCTTCAAAAACCCATCGTCCGACCTCTCCAGAATAAGCGGGGAAGGACAAAGTAGCCACAACTGTCGCTACGCTCTGAAGTATATGGTCTCCCATGACTCTTCGTCAAGAGTCACGACCAAATTTTCGGTGCGTGCGGCTGCAGGAGAACTGTATGCCAAGCTCTGACCGAATATCTCATGATCAATTCCCCAAAAACGGCGCGAAAACACAGTACAATCCCGGCATAACACCGGACGGATCCTCACTACCCCCTTCACACAACCCTGCCCCAAGTTTGCGACCTACAACCAAAAACGTGTTCGCTTCGCTGCAGGAGATGTTCCTGCAGGGCCGAGAAAAGGCTGGTGTCACATTCCGTCCGCCCCAAAACTCCGTCTCTACCCGTAATTTTCATAGCCGGAGCACTTTCAGCAATCGTGGGGAGATTATCGCTCACAGGTTTGATCGCGTTATACGATTGGAGTCTCACCTGGAATATAAGGTCGCATTGACCTTTCTGGCTTCGGCCAATGTCGCCGACTTGGCCGAGCAACCGCCAGCGCGCAGCTTTATCGACGCTAGCGGGAAATCCTTTGCCCACACTTTCGATTTTTTGGTGACCTTCAACGATGGGCGTCGCTTTTACCTTTATGTAAAACCGTGGGCGATCGTGCAAAAGCGCAGCCTTCAATCAATTCTCAAGTTGATGACTGAACAACTGGATCAACGTGACGCGGACGGGATTCTGCTTGTCACAGATCGCGATATCAATCCGGTGGCGCTACATAATGCGGAGTTGCTTCAAGCTGGCCTGAACAGCAACAAGCCCGATGTCGAGGCGCAACTTGATCAAATCTGTTCAACGCTAAAGTCTGCAATCGCAATCAAGGACCTTGCAGAAATGTGTGGCGGCGCGCGCATAGCGTTTCGAACAGTGGTCAGGTTTATTGCATTACGCAAACTGTTCCCGCTCGAAAAGGGCCGGATTGAACCGACTTCACTTGTGTCCGTTTCTGCTTCGGAGGCGGTGTGATGACCAAGACAGACACCCCAGTACGCCAGTTTAAGTTCGGACCTTTCGATCAGATTACGATCAATGGCCGCCATCACACGATCTTTGAGCCAACACCCTTGGGGCATATTCTTCGGTTGTTATCGACCGGCGAACATAAATTCTTCAGCCACGAGGAGATCGCTGCGCTTCACTCCCGTGGAAAACTCTCGGTGAGGAAAGATTACTATACGATAGAAGAAACGTTCGCTCGCACAAAATCGAAGGTCGATCATCTCTTTGAGTTGTCGGAATCTGACCAGGCAAAGATCGAATACAAGTTCACCGTCTGTCAGAAATTTATGCAGGCGAAGAAAAAGAAAGGCAGTCGTTGTCTGCAACAAATTGTCGACGATATCCAGCAAGAACTTGAGGGAACATCGATCGGCCTAAACTGGGCCAAAGCTAATAGCAACGAACGCAAGACAATGAAGCCGGTCGAAGAACGCGACCTCCAGAAATCATTTTCGCGTAAGAGGCAGGGTGGCACGCCAATCGTGACGAGTGAGAAGACAACACTTGGCGCGGTACGACGATGGCTTCGTACATTGAGGAAAGGAAACTATAACCCGATCTCTCTAAGGGATGGACGCTTTCGGTCAGGCCATGGACCAAAGATATCCCAGGAGATATGCGAGTTGCTCGCCAGGCACGCACGCTTTTTCCAAAACGAGAATAGGCCCAGCGCGAGCCATCTCTATAAAGATTTGAAAAATGACGTCGATACCTTGAACGCCGAGCGTGCCAGCAGGGGTGAGTACGCTTTAAGCTACCCTTCATTAACGCGTTTCCGAGCGGATATCAGCAAACTTGATCAATTCATAACGTATGCGTCGCGCCACACGCTCGATGCAGCGCGTCGCAAATATCGAATGATTGGCAATGGCCTGGATGATACCATCACACGTGCGCTTCAACGCGTGGAGATGGACGGTTGGCAAGTTCAACTGCATGTTCTTCTCCAAAAAGAGCCCGAGTGGAATGAGCTACCTGAAGACCTTCAGGAAGCGATCAAAGCGGCACGCGTCTGTGTCATTGCGGCGATTGATTATCGATCTCAGTGTATCGTTTCGCTTTGGCCATCTCTCACCGAAAACGCCAACGCAGCCATGCAGTCGTTCAGAATGATCATGCAGGACAAAAGCAAACTTGCGTGCTCAGTCGGGGCTGCAAGTCTCTGGCACATGAACGGCAAACCAGAGCTACTCGTTTTTGATAATGGATCAGCATTTATTGACACGGTCTTCCGACGTGCACTTGCTGATTGTCGTATCAGCTATGCGGTTACCGTTGGTGGTATTCCTTGGTTAAGGTCGCGAATTGAGGGCGCTTTTAAAAAATTTGCCCGCGATTTCTTACAGGATTTCACTGGTCGAACCTTTAGCAATGTCGTGGACAAGGGCGATTACCCTGCACAAGCACGCGCGTCTGTTTCTCTCCAGAACTTTCTGATCGCTTTTTTCAGCTACGTAGTCGATGGCTATCATAATATGGCGCTGGAGGCACTGGGCGGATATACGCCCGCCGAAGAATGGCAACGGCTTGTGGATCTTTATGGTGAGCCAGCTGAAAGTCTTGATTATGATGATTCCCGAGCAGTGTTTGGCGCAACATATATTCGCACCTTAAGCTCGTCAGGCATCTATTTTATGGGTCTCTACTACAATTCGACGGCGCTGCAAGCATGGCGTCGACGACACGGAGACAAGAAAATCGAGGTCCGGGTTGATCCACAGAACCTTGGTCGACTTTCCGCACACACCGACAATGAGTGGATTATTGTGCCGACACACAGGCGGTTCGAAGGCGCGTCCATAGACGGTATCAAGTTGATGAGCCGTGAAATCCAGCGCCGGATGAAGGCTCGTCAAGAGGCGCATAAGGATATTCTCAACGACGTTCGCAAACGTATTCAAGATATTTCTCAGGCAGCCCGCGAACAATCCGGCATCATTCACCTCGCGCCAACACAGGAAGAGATTGACCGCATCGAAGATGGATTAACTATAGGCTTCACTATGGGTGACGTATCGCCCGAAGACCTCGACGCCGACGATGTCCTCGGTGCCATTCTCGAACGCGCCAGTTTAGCATTGCCTGCGCCGGACGTCCCTGCCCCTTCGTCTGTCCCGGAACCGCAGGTGCGCGCACCGGTCCGCAAAACCTGGATTTCGGAGGGCGACGATGAGTAACGTCCTGTCTACCTTTATAGATGGCGATGTCGGGCCCCTGACCGAGATTCGTAAAAAACTCCGCTCACAATATCTGGCGACTGGACGTGACCACGACCTCGAGCTGGCCTACCGCGAGCTTATGAATGGGCGCTTCAGTGGCACTCTGCCCGGTCAAGAGCCGGAAGGTCGCCTGTTAACGGTGACCGGGACAACCGGTGCAGGCAAGACCATGGCGGTCGATCGACTGTTAACACGGGATCCGGGAGGATTTGCTGCCGCCGGCCGTGTTTTGCGTATCGTTGCACCCGTTCCGTTTTCGCTCAAGGGTCTCGGCCGCTGTTTGCTCGCGGCATTGGGATATCCTTTACTGAGGGACCTAACTGTGACTGCAGTCTGGGAACGCGTCGATGCACAATTGGCTGTACAAAATCCGGCACTCATTATCATCGACGAAATCCAGCATGCAGACATTATACTGAAGGGGCCGACATCGACAGTCGAGATGGAGATCGCCCGCCTGCAGGACCGCCTTAAGTCCATTCTGGTCGGGCCGAACCGCACTACAAACCTACTATTGGTGGGGCTGCCCCGATCCAAACGATTGATAGAACAGGACGGACAGTTGTTGCGCCGTAACCAGTACGTCAATTTTTCACCACTGGAACCGCATGGTGAAGACCCTGTCATGATCGGGGAAATGATCCAGAAATACGCTGCCGTCTGTGGCGTCCCCATCGTCACGGACCTGATCGACGATCTCGCGAGGCGGCTGATCCATGCCGCCGGACATTCGCTGGGTTTAACGCTTGAAACGGCAAAAGCGGCGGCGTTTCATGCTCGCCGTGAAGGTGCACAATCTTTGGCGCCCTGTCATTTTGCCGATGTCTATCAAGCTGTTACCGATGCAGAAGTGACAGCCAATCCTTTCTTGATCCATGATTGGCGTCGACTGAACGACAATATGACAACCATTCACCACGAAACGCATGTCGACGAAAGGGTAGTCCCCCGTTCTGGCCGACCAAAGCGCGCCAAGGTTAGAAGGGCGGACAGATGATAAAATTGAAATTGACAGTTCCGATAGGTGATGGCGAATCTGCGACGTCGTTTATGTCTCGCGTTGCGGCGAGAAATGGCACCGTAAATGCAGAACACTTTGGTTCCGATATACAAATCCCTTTTTCGAGGATTATCGCGGGCGACTTGGCGATCATCGAACGCCTCGCCGATATCGCCGGCGTAGATTCCCGAGCATTGCTCGAGCATCGCATTCAACCGCGCGGTACAAGATACGATTACCGTGGGCAGAGGCTTGAAAAGAACCAGCTTTGCCGCGCCAATATAAGAGTGTGCCCACTTTGCCTGTGCGACGACGTTACCGGTTCAAATCTGCCCGCGGACATCGCGATGTTCGGCCGCGCAATCTGGACCATCAAGCCAATTGAAACCTGTATCCGACACCATACGGCCCTCGTCCGGGTCGGCGAAGTGAAGGCTGGTGAGCGCCCGCATGACTTTTCCGCGATCCTTTTTGGCCGGAACATCGATGCGACTACGCTCACCCCCAAGGTTAGGCCGCAAACGCCCACTCAATTCGAAATGTACCTATTTGAAAGAATTGAGGGAAAATTAAGCGGCAACTGGCTTGATAACTTCGCGTTCTTTGAGGTGGTTCGCGCCTCTGAGATGATTGGTGCATATCTATGCGGCGGTCGCCGCTTTGTTATGCCGAGGTCCAATTATGAGCTTCGGATTGCCACGTCCGAAGGCTATCGGACTTTGTCGTGCGGCGAACCTCATCTGCACGCCAGCCTGGATGATGCTCGGTGCAGGTTTTCTCGGCGAGGACAGAACAAATCACCTCGATCAGATTTTGGACCGCTGTACCGCTGGCTATATGCGGACACCGATCAAACCGACTATTCACTGTTACGCGCTTCATTTTCGTCATACATCCAAGACACGTATGGCCTAAGTCACGACGAAATTAAGAGCGGAAAGCGCATACCTAACTCTATTTCTGCAATTGCTGTGGCCCATGGCTTACATCCCCTCACCGCACGTAAAGCGTTGCGCGAGGCAAACCACCTGCCGGGAGACGGCGCGGAAATTACCGAACTTGACGTATCTGTCGTACGCGAAAATAGTGCGGCGATATTGGAGAGCATGTCATCCAGTCTCTCCCGAACCGACCTCATACGCGAATTTAACGTACCGAGGCCGCACGATCAGTTTGTTATGGATTACTTGACCCCTCTGTTTTTGCGACGCGGCAAAGATAAAGGTCTAAACCATTACTTTCCGCGAAGCGAGGCCGAGGCCTTCTTTAACCGCCTTCTCGAAGGATCAATGCCGATTGATCAGCCTGAACCTGATCAATCGTGGATCGGTTATGCGGCAAAACGGGCATGTTGCTCATCGAAAGAAGTCTTGGATTTGATTCTCGGCAAGAAACTCGAATGGATTGGCCGCGACTTATCAACGACCGGGTATAAATCCATTCTTGTCAACGTCGACGAAATTAAACGGCTGACGCAATTGCCCCGCTCAGAAGGCTTGACGCTACAGAGAGCTGCCGAAAAAATCGGCGTGTCCAGCAATACAATGGCAAAGATTGTCAATGCAGGCCTACTTTCTCGTACGACCATAATCAACCCTCTCAACCGGTGTCCGATTCTTGTAATTCCGTCAGCCGAACTGATCGAGTTTCAGAAGACTTATGCGACGATTACTCAGATATCGACTGAACACCAGGTTCATTTTCTCAGGGCAAAAAAATCACTCAAAGCAGCTGGAGTTACCCCCATTGCGGCAGCCGAAGCACTGGGCTTGAAAGTTTACCGGCGCGCCCAAATACCTGACACACTTTAAACAGCTCTATTAAATCCAAGCACTGCCGCGGTCGAAAAGGCCGCGGTTTTTTTGCGTTTGGCCGGAAAAAAGCGCCAACACGCCATATCAAAAATGTGCAGGTTTTTCCCTTCAATGCCGCAATATTCACTATGTACGGCATCGAAATTATCCAATAAATTCAATGGGGCGTCGTGCTGATTTTGGGTGCCTATGCACCTGTTTCGATTGAATCATAGGTAACGCTCTAATTATTCGTCTATTCTTATTATTCTACGCAAAACCGATATGAACATTTGCTGGAAATACTTTAAAGATTAGAGATGATATAAAAGACAGGCCGGGTTTTTCCGGCCTGTCTTATTTTATATTAGAGATTATTAGCCGGATATCAGTTAAATTAGTCAGTGTTCTTTGTAAGAAGAAAATTAAAAATATTGGAACTCAATTGTCTTCTCTACGTTCAACTAATGCAACCGAGCGTATAAAGGAGATAATTATGCTTAGAACAGCGCTTCTGACAACGACGTGTGCATTGTTTATTGGTGGCACAGCCTTCGCGCAGACTGCGACACCCGCCCCCACAGATGCGCCCGCCGCAGCACCGGAAATGCCGGTTTCGTCCCAGAATATGTTTGGCAGCCCGCCAGCGGAAAATGCCGATCAGGTTGGCTTTATGGAAGCCAAGGATGGACAGATGCTCGTTTCGAGCTTCATCGGACAGAGTGTTTATGAGAGTGATGCACCTGACGCAGCCTCAGTCGGTAAGTTGAACGATCTGATTGCAAGTCCAGAAGGTGAGATTGAAGCAGCCGTGATCGGCGTCGGTGGTTTCCTAGGCGTTGGTGAAAAGGATGTCGCGGTAAGCCCAGATCAGCTTCAGCTTGCAACGCGTAGTGATGGTAAAAAGTGGCTTGTCATCAAGGCTTCAAAGGAACAGCTGACAGAAGCTCCGGCTTTTGATCGATCCGCCCTCTTTGCGGACGGTGTTGCTGATAAAACAGCGACTGGCGAAACCAATGCGCCGGCCGCAGATACGCCAGCAGCTGACCCAGCACCCGCACCAGCCACACCTGCCCCCGCGCAGTAACTTAAAAATCCTTGTGTCCTGTATGGTAAAAGTCCTGGCCTTTGGCCGGGGCTTTTATTTGAAATGAGGCTCGAAGGTTGATTTCAGAAACTCATCCACGTACCAGTGTTTCACAATCACCAGATCATTTGGCTTAGTTTATTCGGGAAAGTCTATTGTCGGAATTCTTCATTGCCCATCCCTGGGCGCAAACGGTTGCATCCCTTGGCGGTCTTTTTCTTGCGGCGTTTGTCGCAAACTTCCTTATCAAAGCGATACTACTGAAGGTTCTCGACAGGATCGTTCAACGGACGGCATTTGGTCAGGATGAAGAGCTCAAGCAGAATGGCGTAATTGGCCATCTCGCTAATATCGTTCCGGCATTGATTATTTCGTCGGGCATCGCCGCTGTACCTGAACTGCCACAGACGGCACTGACAGTAATCAGCAATGTGGCGACGGCATTTATTATTCTGACACTGGCTTTCACGGTAAGCGCTGTTCTGAGCGTGGTTGATACGCTTTACAGCCGCCGCGAAGAGTCCAAAGATCGCCCGATCAAAGGTTATATTCAGGTCAGCAAGCTCGTAATCTACATTATTGCGATCGTGTTGATCATCGCGACGCTTCTTGATCGATCACCTGTGATCCTGCTGTCTGGTGTGGGTGCCATGGCTGCGGTTCTTATTCTGGTGTTTCAGGATACGCTGCTCTCGCTCGTTGCCAGTATGCAGATTGCTTCATCGAACATGGTTCGCGTCGGCGACTGGATCGAGATGAAAAATCTCGACGCCAATGGCGATGTGGTCGAGATCGCGCTTTATACGGTCAAGGTGCAGAATTTCGATAAGACAATCACCACGATTCCGATCCGCAAGCTCATCACCGAGCCTATGAAAAATTATCGCGGAATGCAGCAATCCGGTGGCCGACGCATTAAACGCGCGCTGTTTATCGATCAGGCGACAATCCGCTTTCTGAACGAAAATGAACTCCAGAGCCTTGCCTCGATCGATCAGCTCACAGGCTATCTTTCAAAGAAGGAAAAGGAAATCGCCGACTGGAATGCAAAGCTTGGCGACAAGGCAAAGAACCCGGTCAATACGCGCCGCTTCACCAATATCGGAACGTTCCGCGCCTATGTAGAAACCTATTTGCGAAACCATCCTGGCGTTCACAAGGGCATGACGCTTCTCGTGCGCCAGATGGACCCGACACCGGATGGTCTACCGCTCGAAATCTATTGCTTCACCAATACGACCGTCTGGGCGTCTTATGAACAGATCCAGTCCGATATTTTCGACCATCTCTATGCAGTGATGCCGGAATTCGGCCTCTATCCGTTCCAGAATCCAAGCGGCGGTGATTTCCGCAAGCTAAGTCTTGCGGATTTGCCTGCCGTCACTGCAAAGCCTTGATGATAGCGGTCTGAAGTTCGGGAACCTTGTAACCCGTCCGCGATGGTGTGAGACCAAGGCGAATAATGGCCAGGTTCATCGAAGGTACAATGATCAGGCTCTGGCCATCATGTCCCGACATCCAGAAGGCGTCCGCCGGGATGCCTTCTGTACCCGCTTGAATGCCCGCACTTTGCAGCCATGTTTGAGCTGATCCGTAACGCCCCTGCGATGCTATGGCTGGCGTCTGCATCAGACGCACAAAATCCTCGTTCAAGAGCTGCTTTTCGCCGACCTTCCCCTTATCGAGCAGAAGGCGGGCGATGGAGAGCCAGTCGCGCGCATTGGCATAAAGATAAGAAGAGCCGACGAATATGCCGCTCGCATCTGCTTCCAGCGTGGCGCTTGCAATGCCCAATGGTTCAAAGAGCACTTTCTGCGCGTAGGTAAATGCTTCTTCAGGCGTGTCGAAGCTTTCCATATAGAGCTTTGACAGGATATTGGCCGTGCCGCTCGAATAGTTGAATTTGGTGCCTGGCTGAGCTTCCAGTGGCAGTGAAGCTGCAAATTCGGTCATGTTGTTTTCGAGGAAAAGCATACGGGTAACGTCTGTGACATTGCCATAGTCTTCATCGAATTTAAGGCCGCTTTGCATCCCAAGAAGATCGGCAAGCTTGATCTTCGAGCGGTCGTCACCTTCCCACTCTGGCAGAAGATGGTCGCGCTGCAGGTCCATTTTGGCTTCCGAAATGCGCATTCCGATCAGTGTTGCCATTACCGATTTCGTCATGGACCAGCCCAAGAGAGGCGTATCGGCGTCAAAGCCCTGCGCATAGGTTTCGGCTATGATCTGGCCGTCTTTCAGCACAGCCACGGCTCGCATACCGGGGCCTGCTAATGCTGGGGTTTCGATGATGTTTTGAACGGCCGGGTTGATATTGATGTCTGCTATGAGAGCGGCTGCATCCATGGGCATCGTCAGTTGAGGACGCAGATCTTCATCATGTACGTTGGCGCAGCCAAGGCCCGGACGATAGACAGCTTTGCTTGGCGCGAAAAAGCCAAAGATATGCGCAGTGACTGTTTCACTTCCGTTATCGACTGACACATCGACAAATTTTAAAAGCGGGTGGCCCGGCGCCTGCACATCAAGCGCCAGAACCTCCTGCGGGTTGCGGTTTGCCAGAAATACATTGGAGCAGACGATCTTTGCGGCATAGCCGGTGCCGACTTTGAGAAGCTCCGGTGGCCGAAAGCCGAGCCACAAAACGACACCCAACAGGATTAAGAGGACAATGGAACCGGCAATTTTCAAAAAGCGTATCATATTCCCTCCCATGAGCCTGAATAGTGAGGCGTCTAACTGCCTCTCGAGAGCCAGTAATCCATGCCTTCTGCTGCGGCCTTCGCAATCGCAAAACATGCGGTGAGAAGATAGCCGCCTGTAGGTGCTTCCCAGTCAATCATTTCACCAGCGACAAACACGCCGGGTAGCTTTGTGAGCATATAATGCTCATCGATTTCGCTCCATTCTATGCCGCCTGCGGAAGATATAGCTTCCTGAATGGGGCGTGGACGAAGGAGCGGAACTTCCAGTGCCTTGATGGTTTGCGCCAGTTTGGCGGGGTCTTTTTCGCGCTGAAACTCGAGCACAAGTGCGGCCTTTACACCGGTAAGGCCCGCACCCTTTCGCAAGAGATTACTAATACTTAGCTTCTTATCCTGACGCGAAAGATCAAGTGTCAATCGTTCAAGCGTACGGCCCGGTGCCAGATCGAGAATAAGGTTGGCATGGCCATCGCGTTCAAGGTCATCACGCAAAGCAGCTGAATGTGCATAGACAAGACTGCCTTCCACGCCGCCACGCGTGATGACGAATTCGCCCTGCGTTACACCAGCCTTGCTGGAGATCGTTACCGACTTGAGCGGTTCTCCCGCAAAACGTTCTGCAAAGAGTTCGCTCCAGCTGACATCAAAGCCGCAATTGGCCGGACGCATAGGAGCAATCTGAATACCCTGCTCGGTGAAAGGTTCAAGCCATGCACTGTTGGAGCCTAGCTTGGGCCAGCTTGCGCCACCAAACGCAAACAATGCTGCATCGCAGGATATGGGCCCGATACCCGCCGGAGATTCAATGAGTGGCTTTCCGGACTGAAATCCGATCCATTTATGACGGGTCAGTATTTTGACGCCCTGCGCTTCCAGTTTTCGCACCCATGCGCGAAGAAGCGGTGATGCTTTCATGGCCTTGGGGAACACGCGTCCTGAAGAACCCACAAAGGTTTCAGCGCCAAGCGCATCCGCCCAGTCGCGCAAATTCTGCGGTGTGAATTGCTGCAATGCAGGCCAGAGGCGATCATTGCTCGCACCATAGCGCTGGGAAAATTGCGCAAAATCTTCTGAATGGGTGATGTTGAGACCGGATTTTCCCGCCAGAAGAAACTTGCGTCCGACCGTCGGCGTCTGCTCGTAAATTGTGACCGAATATCCAAGCGCAGACAAATGCTCGGCGGCGAACAGTCCTGCTGGTCCGCCACCGAAAATCGCAATCACGCGCTCACGCATCGCTGTCTGCACCGCACTCACACATCAATCTTCTTTCTCCAGCATTTCTTTAACAGCAGTTGCTAACTGCTTGAGAGAGAAAGGCTTTGGCAGGAATCCAAACTTGGCATCGGCCGGCAGATTGCGTGCAAAAGCGTCTTCTGCATAGCCCGAAACAAAGATGAACTTGATGTCTGGATGCGTCTTGCGCAATTCGCGCAACAGAGTCGGTCCGTCCATTTCCGGCATCACAACGTCGGAGACGACGATGTCCACCTGACCGTTCAGCTCTTCAAGCACCTCGAGTGCTTCAACACCGGATGCTGCTTCGTGCACGGTATAGCCGCGAGATTGCAGCGCACGTACGCCGCCCATGCGCACCGCGTCTTCGTCTTCAACGAGAAGCACAGTTGCGGAACCGGAAAGATCGGCAGCCTTTTCGATCTTCTTTTCCTTGACCGCCACGGGTGCATTGTCTGCGCCCTTTTCTTCAATATGGCGTGGCAGGAAGATTTTGAACGTCGTGCCTTTTCCAACCTCGGAATCGCAATAGATGAAGCCGCCGGTCTGCTTGATGATGCCATAGACCATCGAGAGACCAAGACCGGTGCCCTTTCCGACTTCCTTTGTCGTGAAGAATGGCTCGAAGATTTTTTCGAGCACATCGGCTGGGATACCCGTGCCGGTGTCTTCAACTTCAAAGACTACATAGTCGGCTTCTGGCAGATCACGATAGTTGAGCTTTGCTGCTTCGTTCGCTTTGACATTGCGTGTGCGCAGTGTGATCTCGCCGCCCTCCGGCATCGCGTCGCGGGCGTTTACAGCGAGATTGACGGCAACCTGTTCGAATTGACCAAGATCGGCCTTAACAGGCCAGACATCGCGTCCGTGTTCGATCTTGAGGCCAATATCCTTGCCGACAAGACGCGCGAGAAGCATACGCAGATCGGCCAGAACGTCTGTAAGATCGAGAACCTCCGGGCGGAGCGTCTGACGGCGCGAGAACGCGAGCAGCTGCCGCACGAGCGAGGCTGCACGATTGGCGTTCTGCTTGATGTTCATGATGTCCGGGAAGGACGGATCGGAAGCGCGGTAATTGCTCAGCAGCAAATCCGAAGACATGATGATCGCGGTCAGCACATTGTTGAAGTCGTGCGCGATACCACCAGCAAGCTGACCGACAGCCTGCATCTTCTGGCTCTGCGCCATCTGATTTTCAAGCGCCTTCTGCTCAGTGGTTTCGACAGCAGAAATGATCGCTGCTTCTTCGCTTGTTTCACCAAGATCGGTGACAGCACTCATATAGAAGCGAATGTGACGGTCTTCATTACCCGGCAGAACCGTGTCGACAGGCGAGATACTGGCCTGCCCTGCAAAGGCTGCAGCCAGTGCCTTATTGAAGGTTTCGCGGTCGCGTTCATGAACGACATTTTCAAGCTTGACGCGATTATCGACCGCATCGCGATCAACCACAGGGGCGAAAATATCGAGGAAGCGCGCATTGGTCCGCAGCGTATGACCTTCAGCATCCACTGCTGCAATGGCCATTGGAGCCGAATTGAAGAAGCGCGTGAAACGTACTTCAGCGGAACGCAATGCTGCCGATGAATCCTCGCCCTCGGCACGATCCAGCACGATTGTACGGCTTGTGCCACGCGTGCCATCACGAGCGGCCTGAACGCGGTGATAAAAGCGAACAGCGAGGCTCTGGCCATTGCGCTTGATAAGATCAAGATCGATGACTGTGTTACGGCTGGTGCCTGGCTCTGCTTTGACGGCTTTGATCAATGCCATGCCACTGCCCGCAACAATGTCATTGAGCGTAAGCGAGCCGGGTGTGAACTGTGTCAGGTCAACGCCAAGCCATTCGGCGAGCGTCGCATTGAGATAGATGATCCGGCCTGAAGGATCAGCCGAGAAGAAGCCTGCTGGTGCGTGATCGAGGTGGTTGATCGCTTCCTGCAGTTCCTGAAAAAAGCGCTCCTGTTCGGCGCGTTCATCGGAAATATCAGCAATCTGCCAGGCGACGAGTTGTCCCTTAAAATCCTGTCCGCCATCAACAGGGCGCGCCTTGATCCGATACCAGACGGGCGCGGCTGAACTTTGACCTTCACGCGAGAGGCCGCCGGAAATGCGTACTTCTTCCTGCGCCGAATGACCGTCGCGAACTGCATTTGTGAGGCGATAAATAGCGTCAGAGGCGGCTGGCTCACTGGTCAGAATATTATCGAGCGACCGAATACCATCAGCGCTCGCAATACCAGTCATGCCCGCATAGGCGTGGTTTGCATAAACGATCTGGCCGCGAGCATCCGAAATAACAGTGCCTTCAGGCAACGTATCCATGAAAGTGTGTGCGAGATCCTGCTCACCATGCCGCTGGCTGAAATGGATCAGCCCAGTTGCTGCGCCAAAGAGATAGAAAACGCCGATCATGGACAGAATGCCCATGAGTATGATGGCGAAGCCATCACCAAGCTGGTCGCGGAATACAAAATAGACGAGCGCTGCGACCGTCAACACGACGCCGATAATCAAAAGCCGCAGAGCTGCACTTGAGCCACGCTTCGGCATGACGAGCGGTTTCGGATAATTATTGTCCGTCTGTCGCGACATCAGGCCCACTGCCCTTTCATGCTATTTGGCTGAACTGCATGGACGATAAACCGTCCGTTCGCCGTTTCTTCCAGCTCAAGCGCTATCTTATTCATCAAGCAAAACCAATCACGTTCCCTGCTTTATGTCTTGTGCCAGATTTTGACGCATATTGCAGGGTATATCCGATTCGCAGAATGCGTTAATTGCCTGACAGCACAAGCATCCCGACCTCAAAACAGCATGAACCAATGTGTTTTGCACTGTTTTGGCTGGGGATCATATGTTTCTCGTAAATTGATGGAACATTCCCAAGTCAGGCAAATTGAACTAGTGTTCTGCGAGATATGTGTTGTCGCAGTAGATGGAGCGCGGGGAAGTGTGGCTTCATCGACTGGACATTATTCGTTTTTAGTATGAGAGGGTTACCCGCATGAAGGAATGGCTCAGCGGTCTTGTTGGAGAAAGTGCCGCAAATATTGTCGGCTTTATCCTTATTTTTGCGATCATTCTTGGCGGAATTTTCGTTGTTCTTAGTATTATCCGTCGCTTTGGAGGCGGGACTTTTGCCACGAACGGTCGAACAGGACGCCAGCCTAGACTTTCAGTGATGGATGCAGCGGCGGTCGACAGCCGTCGTAAACTCGTTCTTATTCGTCGCGACGATGTTGAACACCTTCTACTCATCGGTGGTCCGACAGATGTCGTTGTTGAACAGAACATCGTTATGGAATCGCGCGCCAACGCGCGGTCGCAAGCGTCACGTATCGAACCGGAACATATCGAACGTTTTCGCCAGCACGAAGCCAGCATCACAACTGAGGTAAGCGAGCGCCCGGCCCTTTCCCAGCAGAGCCAGCAGACGATTCAAAAAGACGAAGCCATTCAGCTCAATTCTCCAATTGATACGTCTGTTCAACGCAAGCCCGAGCCAGTCCGTGAAACGCCTGTGCAACAGGCTGCACCCGAAACGCCGCAATTCCGTGCGCCTCCGCGCCCTCCTGTGCCTCCAGTAACGCCTCAGGCGCCAAAGGTTTCTGAAACGCCGGTTGCGCCAGCCCGTCCTCAGCAGCCGCCCCGTCCAACGCCGAACTATCCCCCACAGCCACGCACCGTTCTTCCTGCTGCACGCCCTGCAGAGCAGCCGCAGGCACCGCGTTTGCATCCTGCCTATCCGCTTAGCCAGGTTTCGCGTGGTGTTTTGAGTTCGACATCAGGTCTTGGTGCCAGTGCAGCCGCAGCAGCAACGGTTGCTGCAGCTGATCTTGGTAGCGTGACGCCTGAGCGTGAAGTGACGCCAAGCGCGAAAACCCCGGCACCAGAGATTGGCGACATTCTCCAGAGCCCTGCAGTCACAACCTCATCAGCGCCTGATTTCACGCCTGCAGCCCCGAAATTGGAACCTGTAGCTGTTGTTTCTGATCAAGAAACAGAAACAGACGATGGTCTCGAAGATCTGGGCGGAGCACTGCATGACGCGATCATGGCAGATCTCGAAACCGATACGTCTGCCACATCTGGCAACAAAGAGCCGGAAATGCTGGAAGTCGATATTTTTGAAGAAGAACTTCTAGGATCTCTCGATATTTCGCCGAACGGTGGCAAGCCAAGCGACGATATCGAGGACGAAATGGAAAAGCTGCTTGGTGAACTGACCAAGGACGAAACACGCAAATTCTGATTTGCGGATAATACCAAACTCCTGAGCATGACTCAGGAGTTTTTGGTTAAGCCCGAGTGGCGACTTTGATCGCGAGTGGTATCTATGTTGAGAGTTTGCAAGGTAGAACTGGCTTAGCGGGAACGCTTGTCGTTTTAGGCTTTGTGATGGCCCGTCTTCGGTCTCTTGGTATTATTCAAAACGTATGCGGCTTTCAGCACCGGCAATCTACACGTATCCCTGATATAAATCTGTGTTGGAGCGACGAGAATTTAGCGGGGCAGCATATATGAAAAGAATAACAATCCTTATTTGCCTAATCGCGTTTACGGCTGTCGTTACTGGCTGTGCCAATCGATCATGCCGCGATTGGCCGGGGACGTGTATTATTCAGTAATCGAAGCGCAGTTGCCGGATTAATCCGTATTTTCTCCCGAAGAGATTGAACGGGTAAGGGCTGATAAGTGAGCGATGATGAAAAGTAAAATCGGAAAGCAGTTAGCACTGCTGGCGCCTTAATTGATGCCATCCGAGCTAGGTTCAAGAATGACGACAATCCGTCGAATAGACCGGTGACTTTTTCTTTTCAGCAGTAGAACCAACCAATAAAAAAGGCTGCGGTAAACCGCAGCCTTGAAATTTCTTATTCGACTGGATGAAGATCAATCGTCGCGATAGACCTTTTCGCGGCGCTCGTGGCGCTCTTGTGCTTCAATAGAAAGCGTTGCGATTGGTCGTGCATCAAGTCGTTTTAAACTGATAGGATCGCCGGTCTCCTCACAAAAACCATAGGTCCCCTCGTCAATACGGCCGAGAGCTGCATCGATTTTGGAAATCAGTTTGCGCTGTCTGTCGCGAGCGCGAAGTTCAATTGCCCGATCCGTTTCGGAGGATGCCCTATCCGCCAGGTCCGGGTGATTTGCATTTTCCTGCTGCAGCGCTTCTAATGTTTCGCGCGCTTCGCGCAGAATATCATTCTTCCATGCAACAAGTTTTGCACGAAAGTAAGACTTCTGCCGTTCATTCATGAACGGCTCGTCTTCAGTGGGCCTATAGTCAAGGTCGATCAATTCACTCATTCTGAATCACCCCACATCTAGGAGACGCGAGCGGTTATATAAGTCGATCGCAACAAGGACACAACATCAAACACACGCGTCTCACTACTTTTTAATTCATCAAAATTGTGTGATTTTGATGAAAAAATAAGCATTTTTTAAAACACAGATAATTAATTCAATTTTGTTTTCGTAAAAAACTTCAATATTTTAGATCGGTTGCTGCTTAAGAAATATAATTGCCGAATTAGCATAGCCTATGCTCTCGTTTTTGCCCATTATTGCAGCAAAACTACCTGTGTATATTGTGAGTGTTCGTCGAAAAATCGTCTGAAACTGCAGGTGGTGGGAGCAATCTTGCAGAAATTGTGGCATGGATTACGCTTCAGAAGCCTCAAAATGTTGTTTGGAGCCTTTCATGAGTCGCCTTTTTCTACTCCGTCATGCCAAGGCAATTTGGGCCAAGCCCGCGATGAAAGACTTCGACAGGCCGCTGGATGAGGAAGGTATTTCCTCACTGGACCAGTTGGCACAAGCTATGAAGATGTCTGGTATTTTGCCTGACAGGGTTGTGCTCTCCGCCTCCTGTCGGACACGCGAAACGGCGTTTGGGCTTATTGAGCGGCTTGGTATTGATGTTGAAACCGTTGTCGATGAAACAATCTATAGCGGTGGCGCAGGAGAATACATGAAGGCCATCAAGAACAATGCCGCCTCTGATCAACTCATGCTTGTTGGGCATAATCCCAGCATAGAAGATTTGGCTTTGGCGCTATGTGGCGACGGTGAACCTTCGAGCCTTTCGCGTCTTGAAGCTGGCTTTCCTACCGCTGCTCTTGCGACAATAACCTTCGATGGGCCGCTATCGGAAATCGCGCGTGATCGTGGTTTTCTGGAGAATTTTCCTTTGCCGCGTTAAGACGCTTCATCATTCTATCTGCGGCCTCCTTGTTGATACGGCTCATGAATTCCTATCTATGGCTGTGACAGGACGTAATTTTCACGAGGAAACAATTGGCAAAACTGACCAGTTTCGGCGATGAAGCAAGGATCGCGCTCGACACGCTGACAGACCGAGCCACAGGCTTGATGTCTCCGTCGCTGAGATTGGGGGTAACAGGGCTTTCTCGCGCTGGTAAAACGGTTTTCATCACGGCTCTGGTGCATAATATGGTGCATGGCGGTCGCCTGCCCCTGTTTGAAGCTTACAAGTCGGGACGCATCTCGCGTTCCATGCTTGAGCCGCAGCCCGATGATGCAGTTCCGCGTTTTCAATATGAAGAGCATCTTTCGGCACTGCTTGACGAGCGTATCTGGCCGGATTCTACGCGTGCCATTTCACAACTCCGTCTGACAATCGAATATGAAACAGCTTCTGTCTGGGGGCGCTGGCTATCACCGGGGCGACTTTCGGTAGATATTGTCGACTACCCCGGCGAATGGCTGCTTGATCTGCCCTTGCTGGGCAAAACCTATGGTGAGTTCAGTGCAGACTCCTTCGCTCTGGCTCATGAGCCGACGCATATCGATCTTGCTCAAGCTTGGATTAATGAAGCAAAAGCAATTGTTCCCTCTGAAAACGCAGATGAGCTGACAGCGCAAAGGCTGGCCAAAAGCTTCACTGCCTATCTGCGCGCAGGCAAAGCTGATGAGCGTGCGCTCTCCACTCTGCCTCCGGGGCGCTTTTTGATGCCTGGCGATCTTGAAGGTTCGCCAGCGCTTACTTTTGCCCCTCTACCCGACCTAAAACCTGACGATTTTAAAACCGGCAGTCTGGCCGCAATGATGGAGCGTCGCTACGAGGCCTATAAGACGCATGTGATCAAACCATTTTTTCGGGAACATATCGCGCGGCTTGATCGACAGATTATCCTCATCGATGCCATGCAGGCCATGAATGCCGGTGGCGCTGTGGTTGCCGATCTGGAGCGTGCGCTGACCGATATTCTCTCCTGTTTCCGTCCGGGGCGGGCAAATCTGCTGACCGGGCTCATTCAGCGGCGTATCGGACGCATTCTGGTTGCTGCTACAAAGGCCGATCATCTTCACCACGAAAGCCACGACCGGTTGCAGGCAATCGTTCGCCGTCTTGTTGAGCGGGCGATTGAACGCGCTGATTTTTCGGGTGCCGATATCGACGTATTGGCTATGGCGGCTGTCCGCGCCACGCGTGAGGCGACAGTAAAGGAAGGCAAGGATACCTTGCCTGTCATTATCGGAACACCGCTGGAAGGCGAGCGTATCGACGCTGAAATATTCGACGGTGAAACAGAAACAGCTATATTTCCCGGTGATTTACCAAAAAATCCTAATGTAATATTCGAACCATCGATTTCGAGTGATGAACCAGCCATTCGATTTGTTCGTTTCCGACCTCCGCGGCTGGAGCGCACGGCGGAAGGCATAACGCTTTCGTTGCCGCATATTCGGCTTGATCGTGCATTGCAGTTTCTAATCGGGGATCGTCTGGCATGAGTGAACAGCCTCCACGCAAACCCGCAGCATTTACCGTTCAAAAGCCGACGGATACGATTTCGCCCTCTGGAGCACCGAATGATGCGCCGCGCCGCCCGCGTGCGGTTACCGATCTTGAGAAGGTCATTCCCGAGGTCGATGTCTTCGCCCTGACGGATGAAGAGGCTGCAGAGCTGGAAGTTCTGGACCCTTCATTTGAAGCTCCGCCTCGCCGGCGATGGTCGTTGAGCAAAATATTGTTTGGTGCGTTGGGCATCCTTGTTTCATTTGCGATCGGCATCTGGACCGAAGATCTCATTCAGGCGCTCTTCACGCGCGCAGACTGGCTCGGCTGGACGGCGCTTGGCGTTGCAATGATTGCGCTTGCTTCTTTCGTCGCCATCATCGTGCGCGAGCTGATCGCATTAAGACGGCTCGCCTCTGTTCAACATTTGCGCAAAGACGCGGCCGATGCAGCGGAACGTGATGATATGGCCGCTGCGCGAAAGGCGGTCGATGAATTACGGACAATAGCGGCCGGCTTGCCGGAAACCGCTCGCGGCCGTCAGATGCTTGATGGACTGACCGATGAAATCATCGATGGCCGTAATCTTATTCGTCTTGCCGAAACGGAAATTCTGAAACCACTTGATCGCGAGGCACGCGCACTCATTCTCAATGCTTCCAAGCGTGTTTCCATCGTAACAGCTATCAGCCCGCGGGCTCTTGTTGATATTGGCTATGTGATCTTTGAATCTGCACGCCTTATACGCCGATTGTCACAGCTCTATGGTGGCCGTCCCGGCACATTGGGCTTTCTCAAGCTTGCGCGACGTGTCGTAGCGCATTTGGCCGTTACCGGAACGATTGCTATGGGAGATAGCGTTATCCAGCAGCTGATAGGTCATGGTCTGGCATCGCGTCTTTCCGCAAAACTGGGTGAAGGCGTGGTCAATGGCCTAATGACTGCGCGTATCGGGATTGCAGCGATGGATGTTGTACGCCCCTTCCCGTTCAATGCTGAAAAACGTCCCGGCGTAGGCGACTTTATTGGTGATATTGCCCGCATCAATGGTGAAAAGGTCAACAAGCCGACTGACCGAAAATAATGAGCTCTTCCCAATAATCTCTGTGACTTCAGCCGCCATGAAAACGAAGCGTTAACCATTCGAAACGATTATAAGCTTCACTATCAGGTGCTCGAATCTGTGATCCTTGCGCCAACAAAACACCCTGACGTTCGGTTGCGGAGTGTTTGTAGATCATCTATTGGAATGGTGCCTAGCGGTCGAGATTCCGGGACAGAGCTGAATATGAAAAACTACATCGCTGCATGCCTTACGCTACTGCCCGCATCGCTTTTTGCTGCGCCAGCTCTGGCTGCAGACAAGGATGAACAGTTTTTTCAGACGATTGAAGGCCAATGGTCCGGTCCGGGCGAAATTGTTGCCGGAAAATACAAGGGCACAAAATTTGTCTGCACGCTCGCAGGCACTACCCCTGACAATGCGGTTGGAATGACGCTTGATGGTTCTTGCCGCGTTGGTGTTTTCTCGCAGCCTATGAAGGCAACCGTGACGCGCGTCGGCTCCAACTATTCGGGCAAGTTTAATGACGGCGCTGAAGGTAAAGGCCTCAACGTTACCTCTGGCTCCGTAACCGGCAACAAGGTGGTTCTCGGTCTTAACCGTAAAGAGCTCAATGGCGCGATGCTTGCTCGCGTTGCCGACAAGAACACTATGAATGTGACTGTTTCGGTCCGCGTTGAGAAGGAACTTGTTCCGGTAATCGGTATGAGCCTCAAGCGCATCGATAATATCGCTGTTGGCAGCATCGCCAAAAATTAAGCGGCTCTGTGTAAAAATAGGGATTAGAGCGGTTACAATCTAATCCAGCCACCAGCCCGCATCAGTGCGGGCTTTTTCTATTTCAAAAGTGGCACAGGCCTTTTCCCACTCCGAAACAGTTTTACCCGCAATCTGAAGTGACGGCGCAATATCATTGAGCGGCACGAGCACAAATGCGCGCTCCTGAATACGCGGGTGTGGAAGCTCCAGTGCAGGTTCGTTCATGATAATCGCCTCGCCTGCATCATCCTGCATCGCGAGAATATCAATATCGATGATACGCGGCCCCCATCGCTCCAGCCGAACGCGTTTGAGCGAACGCTCTACATCAAGACAGGTATCGATGAGCTGAAGCGGTGCAAGTGCGGTTTCGATCTGCGCACAGGCATTGTGAAACCAGGCCTGATCGGTCTTTCCCCATGGCGGTGTGCGATAGACCTGAGAAACCGCGATAACATTGGTATCGGTGCGCGCATCAAGGAGTTTCAGCGCCTTGGCCATCGAAGCGACAGGATCATCGATATTGCCGCCAAGCCCAAGCCAGGCGCGATAAGGCAAAGCAATGCTCATCAGCGTGGATAAACCACCGTTACTTCAACATGATCAAGCACACCTGGAACTGGTGCGTTAGGCTTGCGAATGGTGATTTCAGCACGTTTGATCTGCGGGAAACGCGCAGTCAGTGCCTTGCCGACATCAAGTGCCAATGTTTCAATGAGATAGCGCTGGCTGCCGGTGATGATGTCCTGAATGACTGTGAAGGCGATGCCATAATGGACCGTGCCTTCGATGTCGTCATTTTCAAGCGAGTCACCGGGATCGACATCCAGGATCGCATCAACGTAGAAACGCTGACCAAGTTTATGTTCTTCGTCAAAGACGCCGTGATGCGCGAAAAATGCGCAGTTCATGATGCGGATGGTGTACACGGCCCTGTTTCCTATTAATTCTTTAATCTGCTTTGCAGGATAGCATCGGCAACTGCAAGTGCGTCCCTATTAAAAGCGACATTGTGAACACGGAAGATGTCGGCTCCTGCCAATCGCATTGCAACCGACGTCGCAGCCGTTCCGATATCCCGCATCAATGGATCAGCCTGTTCTGTGATGGCACCAATGAAACGTTTGCGCGACGTTCCCACCAATAGAGGATAGCTGAAACGCTGCAATTCTTCCATGCGTGCCATCAAAGCGATGTCTTCATCCTTGTTTTTGCCAAAGCCAAAGCCCGGATCAAGCACGATACTGCCAGCATCAATACCTGCCCTGCTCGCAATTTCCAGAGATACATCGAGAAAGGCGAACTGATCAGCAATCACATCGGGGTCGGTATTTCTATCGCGGCTCGTATGCATGATGACCAGTCCGGCACCAGTATCTTTCGCAACCTGAGCGATTTCCGGTTCTCGCTGAAGCCCCCATACATCATTGACGATATGGGCGCCCGCCTCTACCGCAAGCCTAGCTGTTGATGCGCGATAGGTATCGATTGAGATTGTGCAGCCAAACTCTTTCGCAAGCGCACGTATGACTGGAACAACACGTGCGGATTCTGTTTCGGCATCAACTAAAGCAGCACCAGGGCGAGTCGATTCCCCTCCGACGTCGATAATCGTTGCGCCATCGTCCAGCATGGTTTTCGCAACAATCAATGCCTTATCCAGATCATTGTGATGTCCACCATCGGAAAATGAATCCGGTGTGACGTTTAAAATGCCCATAATGACAGATTTTGCGCCCAATTGGAGGTTACGACCATGGGCAAGTTGCCATTGTTTTATCATTGAAGAATATTCCAATTGTCTTTTCTGTCGGACTTTATGCAGCCAAACGGGCGATATGGCGTTTATTGATGGTCGTTATAGTTCTCTTGACGATTGCATGCCATGTTGCACATCAGTGAATGTACGAGTTTCTTTCTGGTTTTATGAAGAGGTGCCAGAACATGTCCTTTAAAAAACGAGTTCTGGCTTTGGGCTTAGCCCTCGCTGTTGTTGCTCCACAGGCAGAAGCTGCCTCCATTTTCCGGACGTTCAGCTATTATAATGTCAACGGGAAGACAGCTGCAGATCTCGACAAGGCACTGTCGCGCAGTGGCCCGTTTCTCAAGAAGACCGGTCAGCATCATCCTGGCGCTGCAGAAATCCGCTTCGATGCCAAGGTACGCTATGGGCGTGCTACGGGTGATCGCGCCTGCAAGGTTCAGGGCGTTTATGTGAATGTTCATGCAAAGGTCATGCTGCCGCGCTGGAAACAGCGCCGCAAGGCTGGCCCTGAACTCGCATTGATCTGGGATACTTTGTATCAGGATATTCGTCGTCACGAGGAAAGCCATATCGTTATCGCACGCAGCCATGCGAGTGAAATGGAACGTCAGATACGCTCATTGCGGAGCCGAACAGACTGCGCCACGTTGCGTGCAGACATCGATAAGGTGACGGAACGGCTTATGGCAGCGCATGATAAAGCGCAGGAGCGTTTTGATCGTGTTGAGACGATCAACTTTGAACGACGCTTTGAGCGTCTTTTGACTTATCGACTTGAGAAAATGACCCAGTAACGCCAGGGTCTATTTAGCTTGTTGCAAATTTTTCCTGATGGCTTGTGTCATCAGGGCAGCCTCGTGGAAACCTGAAAGAATGAGTTTCAGTTTTCCGGGGTAATGGCAAACATCGCCAATCGCATAGATTTTTGGCTGCGACGTGCAAAACGTTTCAGTATTCACGACAATTGAATTGCCGAAACGCTGCAGATCAAATGTGCCAAGTGGATCTGGACGAACGATCTGGCCTTCTGAGGTAAATGCCCCAAGCCCCGAAGCAATCACCAGGCATTTTGAGCTGAATGATGTTCCGCTGACCGTTTTGAGCTGAATACCGTTTTCACTAGCTGAAACGTCGATCACAAGCTGATCGAATTCAAAGGCAGGCTTGTAAGGCTCTATTTGAGTCAATAGCCGCTCAATAAGCTCTTCACCCATGATCTTTGCAAAAGCTGGAACATCAAAAATGGGCTTGTCTGCATAAAGCGCAGTACACTGACCGCCTGCTCGGCTCGCTGAATCAAACAAACGGCACGTAAGGCCGAACAGGCCCAGCTGAAAAACTGAAAAAAGAGCGACAGGCCCGGTGCCGATGATAGCGATGTCTGAATGACGTTCGACTTCCATCTGCGCTCCCTAATGTATCGCCGCTCTTTCCTTTTATTCTAGTTCTGGCGCTCAGGCACCTTAACGACTAGACCGTCGATCTCATCGCTTACACGGATCTGGCATGAAAGACGTGAGTTTGGCTGCACTTCATAAGCGAAATCCAGCATGTCTTCTTCCATCGCATCCGGACCGCCAACAGTTTCAGTCCAGTCTTCATCCACATAGACATGGCATGTGGCGCAGGCGCAGGCACCGCCGCATTCAGCATCAATGCCGGGAATGCCGTTGCGAATGGCTGCTTCCATCACGCTCGATCCATTATCGGCTTCGACTTCAGTTCGCGAAGCGCCGTCAGCGGACACGAAGATAATTTTTGTCATTGTCAGTTCCTGCGCACCTTACACGGCGCTATTGATAGCTTTTGTTCCGACTTCCTTGAAGGAAACAACAGGCTTCTTGAATATCTTGCTGAGGCAGATACGGTGTAATCGGTTCAAGTTCAACCATTGCAGCGCTTTGGACGGAAAACTGCGCCAAAATGCCGTTCCTTTTCAACGTTCCTGCCCTAGATCACCTATTTGGACGAGAGCTCTTGCTGCATGGGTGATATAGGCATTATCATCAAGTTGAAATTATCAGTCCGTGTAGCGTTATTTTTTTGCCGCATGAATCAAACTATTGGTAGAATAAAAATAACAGCTCTCTTTTAACGTGCATTTTTGTTAACGATTTGTAGCAGATGCATTATAGTGGTTTGTCGTTTCGGTTTGATTTCCACAGAATGATCGTTAACTTGAAAGCGCCGGAAAACCGGGATTTTTTTAAACTGAACCCTTTTTTGTTAACCTTGTATTTAAAGTTTTAGACATCCGGCGCGGGCACCTATTTCCTTAACAAGCCCGAGCCGATACGATGAAAAATGGCGGAGTAAGTTTTGTAACGGCTCTATGTTGATCCGGCCGTCGCAGTAATGAGTACGAGGTAGGCAAGGCTATGGCTTCTAAATCCAAGGCGCAAAAGCTCGACCACGAGGTTGAACAGGCACTTGAACAGGCACTCGACATCGATTTCGGTGACGATTTCGATATTGATATGGACCTGAGTGCAATTGACGAAGAATTCTCCGTCGATGACCTTGAAGAGCAGATTTCGCGTGCGGCCGAAGAACTGGTCGCAGAGCAGAACACGAAAGTGGTCGAAGCCGCGAAAGTCTCTCCTGTAAACATTACCACCGAAGGAACAGCGAAGGCGGAAACGATTTCTACCGTTTCAGTCATTGCGAGCCCTGCTGCGCCACCTGTGCCTCCAGTCGTCAGTGCAGTGCTTCCATCCGCCACGCCGGAAGCCGCTAACACTGCATCGAAGCCAGTCAACAAAGCCAAGGCGCCAGTTCAGGACGCAGCACCAAAAGCTGCAACAGCTCCTGTTTCTCCTGCGCCATCCGTTGTAGCCGCCACGCCTGCCGCCGCTCTTACGCCTGCCAACGACGATTCGCGCAATGGCAGAGCCGTTGCTGCAGCACCGCGTCGCATTACCGAACGCTCGTCCAAGCTTTTCTGGACAACGACTGCCATGAGCGTCCTTTGGGCCGCCGGCGGCGTTGCGATCAGCAAGGCAATCAGCCCTGATGTATTCTCCAGCCTTCAGGCAACAAAAGACTTCTTCACATCCCCTGCCGGTCTCGGCGTAACAGCTGGCGTCGCGCTGCCCGTCATCATGTTCTGGGGCTTCGCGCATCTGGTGCGTCGTGCGCAGGAAATGCACGTTGCAGCACGCAGCATGTCGGAAGCAGCGCTCAAGCTTTTGCAGCCTGAAGCCGCTGCAGGCGACCGCGTTTCCACGCTGAGCCAGGCTGTTCGCCGCGAAGTTGCAGCGATGAACGAAGGCATCGAGCGCACGCTCGCACGCGCTGTCGAACTTGAAACACTCGTTCAATCCGAAGTTAATCAGCTTGAACGCGCTTATAGCGACAATGAAGTGCGCATTCGCTCGCTTGTCAGCGATCTGGGCAATGAGCGCGAAGCTGTTGTCAGCCATGCCGAACGCGTTCGCTCTTCCATTACTGGCGCTCATGAGCAGCTCAAGGAAGAATTGTCGAGCGCTGCCAATATCATACGCGATAATGTTGTATCTGCATCTCAGCAGCTCAGCTCGCTTCTCGGCGATTCTGGCGAACGTCTGATCGGCAGCATCAACGAAAGCGGCGGCGCAATTGCTGACGCCATTGAAAAGCGTACCGGCGATATTGCAACACGCATCACGACTTCCGGCGAAGCTTTTGCAAGCGAACTGGATACACGTATTGCGACGCTCGATCAGCAGTCGCGTGAAATTTCGGAACGCGTAAGCTCGGCGCTTGATGAGCGTACAGCTGGCATCGCAACTCTGCTTGGCGGCGCCACGCAGTCGATGGTCAGCGAGTTCGACGCACGCCTGACCCAGCTCGACACAACGCTGAACGAACGTGGCCGCTCGCTCCTTTCCGAGTTTGAAACACGCGCCCATGCGCTTGATAGCAGCACTGAAAAGCTGAACGCGGCTCTTGAAACCCGTTCGCGTCAGATCAACGAAAATCTCATTGCACGTACTCGTGAAATTGCAGAAACCTTCTCTGGTGGCCGCAATGCACTGAGCGCAATGATCGATGAAACGAAGACCAAGATCAGCGATGATCTGACTTCGATCAGCGAAAGCGTTGGTAACGTTCTCAACGAAAAAGCTTCGGCTTTTGCTGGCAAGCTTGCAGAAAGCCGCGATGTTCTGGCGTCTTCGCTTGAAGGTGAAACTGAACGCGTTTCAGCGGTTATCCGTGGCCATGCTGATACGCTTGCCGCACGCACAAGCGATATCGAAAACGCAATTAACAACAGCGCTTCGGCTCTGGATTCGGCTGCTGAGCGGCACGCGGCTATTCTTGCTGACAGAACAAGTGTTCTTCAGGAAGAAATGGCAAACAGCGCTTCGCGCCTCGATGCGACCTTCGCAGATCACTCGCGTTCGCTGGAAGAGCGTGCAGCCTCTCTGCAGGGTGTCATCGCTGGCAATCAGGCAATGCTTGCTCAGCTGATGGATGAACGTACAAGCGTATTGCGCGATAATTTCAACGAAAATCGTGAACTGATCGCTCGTACTTTTGATGAACGGGTCAATTCGCTGCAGTCTCTTATTGCTGACAATCAGCAGGAGCTGGCACGCGTATTCGACGAACGCTCGCAGACACTTAGCCAAACAATCGGCGCAAGCCGTTCTGCCTTTGAAGCAACGTTCAATGATCACGTTCAGCACGTCGAAGAACGCACGAATGGACTGCGCTCGGTTCTCAACGATCACAACAGCGCCCTCGTCCATATCCTTGATGGGCATGAACAGACGATTGAAGGCCGCACCGCTGCGATCCGCGAAACTCTGACTGAAAGCACTGCGTCGCTCAGCCAGACCCTTCAGGATCATGGCGATATCCTTTCGCAGCGCACGACCAATCTGCACAACGCGATTGAGAACAGCAGCGATGCGATCAGCCGCGCTTTCGAAGGCCAGACCGGCATTATCGAAGAACGCACCCAGACCATGGAAAAGGCGCTTTCGATTGGCGTCGACAATGTTCGTCGCGCACTCGAACAGAGTGCTGGTGTCGTCGCAGGCTCGCTGCGTGAGAAGATCACGGAAGCAGCCAGCACGCTTTCCGCTGAAGCAGCGAAGGCTGGTCAGGCTCTCGACGGCTTTGGTCAGAGCTTCAGCGCCGATCTCATCGCGAACCTCTCCGGCACTGAAGAACGCCTCGGCGAACGCGCAAATGCGATTGCAGAACGTCTGTCGCAGATCGAAAGCAGCATTGCTGATACCGCAACCAAGACAAGCGATACGCTTGCTGGTCACAGTGAAGCATTTGCCGCAAGCGTTGCCGATAACCTGGCTGGCACAGAAGCTCGCCTGAATGAACGTGCAAGCGCGATTGCCGGCGGTCTCGAAGCCATTGAAAGCCGCCTCACCGGTGAGCTTTCAGCAATTGAAGCCCGTATCGCAGACACTGCTACCAAAACCAGTGAAACACTGGCCGGTCATAGCGAAGCATTCTCTTCAAGTGTTACGGAAAATCTTTCCGGCACTGAAGCTCGCCTTGCTGAACGCGCAGATGCCATTGCAACGCGCCTCGGCGACATCGGTTCGCGCATCACGATGGAACTGGGTTCGGTTGAAGCCCGTATCGCTCAAGTTACCGATACGACTGCCGTTACGCTTGAAGAACGTACCCGTGAGCTGAATGCTGTCCTCGCTGCACGTTCACAGGAAATCACGCAGATCCTCAATGATACTGCTGAACCGCTTGTACAGCGTCTTGCAGATAGCGGTCGCGGCCTTGCTCAGCAGCTTGAAGAAGCAACCCATGCAGCAACTGACCGTCTTCGTTCGGAAAATGCAGCACTGGTCAACGCATTGGCCAGCCGTACGGCTGAAACAATTGCTGCTGTTCAGCAGGCGAAGTCTGGCCTTTCGGACAATGTCAGCGAACTGATCGACCGCCTCGCCGCTTCAAATGGTGAACTCGGCAAGCTGATCGACGCTGCTGCCCGCAACCTGACAGACATTGATGGTCGTCTCGTTGAAACAACCAGCAGCTTCGTTGAAAACGCAAACCGCGCTGCACAGATGTTCCAGGCTTCGACCGGTCTCATCGACAACAACATCGGAACGCTGCGTGCGCTTTCGGATGGTACCCTGTCGCAGATCGCTGATATTGCGGAACGCTTTGAAGAACACGGCAAGGTTCTCTCGTCTGCTTCAGACATGATCAACTCGGCTCAGAATGGCCTTGCAGGTACTCTTGAAGACCGTCACCTGGCGCTCGACAAGCTAGCTTCCGGTCTGGTTGAAAAGTCGGAAGGCATCGAGAAGCTGATGCAGTCGTTTGAAACGGTTGTTGCATCTGCCTTCCAGCGTGCTGAAGGACAGACTCGCGTTTCTGCTGAAAAGATGCGCGAAAGCGTTTCCGAGATCGTGGAACAGGCTTCGCAGAAGTTCTCTGCTGCCACCGACGATATCCGTCGCACAGCTTCGGAAATTCGCAGCGAACTCGACACAACCCGTGGCGAGCTCAAGCGTGGCGTTCTCGACATGCCTGCAGAAGCAAAAGAAACGACGAGTGCCATGCGCAAGGCGGTTGGCGAGCAGATCAATGCTCTCAAGGAGCTTGCTGAGATCGTCAACAAATCGGGACGTCTGGTCGATGTTGGCGAAAGCCGTGCAGACCGCTCGGTTTCCCGCCCGGTTCAGACCCAGCGCGCTGCTCCAGCTCCGACACCAGTTCAAGCTCCTGTCGCGCCACGCCCACAGGCTCAGGCAACACAGGCTGATGTTGCAGTCCGTAGCCGCCCTGTAGAGGCACCAAAGGCCGCTCAGCCTGCACAATCGGCTGAAAAGCCTCGCGGTTGGGTTTCGGACCTTCTGGCTCGCGCCTCCCGTGACGATGAAGCTGCAGCGCCATCCCAGCCGCAGTCGACACAGGCTCCGCGTTCACCGAGCCACGTCGTTGAATCGCTCAACTCGCTTTCGGTCGATATTGCGCGTGCAATCGATCATGAAGCGTCGGTTGAACTCTGGGACCGCTACCGCCGTGGCGAACGCAATGTCTTCACCCGCCGTCTTTACACGCTGAAGGGTCAGCAGACCTTTGATGACATCAAGCGCAAGTATCAGACCGATGGTGAATTCCGCCGCGCTGTAGACCGTTACATGGACGACTTCCAGCGCTTGCTTGAAGACGTTGCACGCAACGATCGTGATAACATGGTCACACAGACCTATCTCACGTCGGATACCGGCAAGGTTTACACCATGCTCGCTCACGCAAGCGGACGTCTGCGCTAATCGCGGACCATATCGAATGAAAGAAAAACGCGGCTCTCGGGCCGCGTTTTTTGTTATGGAATGAAGACGGATTATCGAAGTTGCAAGTCGCAAATTATCGAAACCGAGCAACAGAGTGAAACGAGTTTAAGGTGGAGCGGTCTCGGGGTGAATAACCAGTCCATTGGACTGATTACACGCAAATCCGGCTCCGACGTTTCCGCGTCATGCACTAGAGCGTGTCACGCTTAATCGCACCCATGGTGCTCGCTCCCGATTCTGTTAGTTGTCGCATGTTCGCGAACGCTAAATGAATCCATTTAGCTGCAACATGCTTTAGGCTGGCACGAAAAAAGCAGGCCGGAGATTATCCGACCTGCTTTGGAGTGTGTTTCGATTTGATTTGATTAGATCGACGCCCTAAGCCTTTTTATTTGAAGCATAATCTTATAGATCCTCGTTTCACCCCGATAGGATTATGCTTTGACTTTAGACGCGTTCTGAAATGATTAGAGCGACGATATCGTCCAGCCCACGACCTCGCTTACAGTCCGATCAAACGCAGCGTCCAGTGCTTTGACATAGGCGCTGTTTGTCGCGCCACTGACCGGAACGGATGAGCGGAACACGCGCGTTGAGCGTACTTCACCATTCTTGTCATTCATCAGCTTCACGGCAAGCTCTACGACTGCAACACGCTGTCCACCGTAGACCTGAACGCCGAACATGCGCAGATCGGTGAGTATCTGATAATTGATTGCCAAGCCGTCGCCAGGACGACCTACACCACCAAAGACACCCGTATTTTCATAGGCCTGCACAATTCGCGACTGGACGATATTCGTCAGGCGGTCGCCCCATTGTGCGCCCTTTAGATATTCGATTGAGCCCGGTGAAGAACTGATAACGATATTTTCGCTGTCGAGGGCTTTCAACGCCGTAGGAGTCGGTATCAGCAACTGAATGCTCTTCCGACTAGGGGAAGAAACATTGGGCTGCGGTGCCGAAAGGTTGAAAGTATCGAGGGGCGTTGTCGTTCCACAGCCTGTAAGAAGGCCCACAACGAGTGCAGACACAGCAGAAGCTTTGATGAGCGAGCGGCGTGATTTCATATCAACGGAACCGATTCTGGAAATCAATGACGCGCCCTCCCGTTATACTGCGGTACGTTACCTTGTCCGCCGAAAATCAGACGCTGCGGATTGCGTTCGAGATCTGTAATTGCCTGTTCAATTCGCTGGATCGAACGACGGCTGTCAACCACAACCGACTGAACATCGCGCAGACCTTGGCCTGAGAAACGCTGCAGATTGTCTGCAATCGGTCCGAGACGCTTGTCGAGATTGGTTGAGGTCTGACGGATTGATTCAAGCGTGGCTTTTGCCTGCGCTACAACGCCATCCTTGTCGTCGCTAGACAGAAGCTTATCTGTTTTGGCTAAAATACCTTCAACGCGCACTGAAGCCGCGTTCAAACGTGCCATCATATCCTTGGCATCAGTGACAATCTGGTTGATATTCCCGGTGTTCTCGCCCAGCTCTTGAATGATGTTGGCATTCTTCGCCAGCGCGTCCGTAAAAGTCTTTGTATTGTTGATGGTATCCGTAAGTGGCCCACGAGCATCCTTCACGAAGCCTTCCAGCTGACCGATTACAGAATTAGCGCGCGCCGCGATATCCTGTGCGGTGGCGAGAAGATTGTTGATTGAGGAAGGATCAGCATCGATACGCGCAACCGTGTCTTCCTTTGCAGCTTCGGTCAGAAGATTGGGTTCATCGAGACGCCCGCCCTTCAGCTCGATATAGGCCTGCCCGGTCAAACCTTGAAAACCAAGCGTCGCTGCAGTTGAACGGGTAATCGGTGTTGTCGCATTGACGCGCGTTTTGACGATCACCATTTCCGGATTAGTTTCATCAAGTTTAAGCGCCCGAACATCACCAACTTTGATACCGTTGAACAAAACCTGGCTACCGAGCGACAATCCCGTCACAGAACCGGGAATACGAACATCAAGCTCAAGAGAATCCCTCGCTTCACCGAAGCGGGCGATCCAGTACACGAAACCGAACGCCAGTAGACTGACGATCAGCGTGAACACTCCTACCAGTACGTAATTGGCTCTCGTTTCCATACCTTATCCAGTCTGCAAGCGGCTACCCGGCCGCCGTCTGCTTGGCGCCGAAGTGTCAATCTGGCGCGCGCGCTTGCCTTGAAAATAGGATTTAACCCATGGATCGTCTACAGTCAGCATGTCTTCAATGGAACCGCTAACCAACACTTTTTTGTTGCCCAAAACTGCAATGCGATCGCAAATCGCAAACAGACTGTCGAGGTCGTGGGTGACCATATAGACAGTCAGTCCCATTGTATCGCGAAGGTTCGCAATCAGCTCGTCAAAGTCTGCTGCACCGATCGGATCAAGACCCGAAGTCGGCTCATCAAGGAAGACGATATCGGGATCAAGAGCCAGTGCGCGGGCTAGAGCTGCGCGCTTGATCATGCCGCCTGAAAGCTCCGACGGGAATTTCTCAGCTGTATCCGGTTTCAGTCCCACCAGATCGATCTTCAAACGCGCAAGCTCATCCATAAGCTTTGGTGAAAGATCGAGATATTCACGCATCGGCACCTGAATGTTTTCCAGTACATTCAACGCTGAGAAAAGCGCACCATGCTGGAACAGAACACCCATGCGCATATCGATGGCCATTTTCTCGACGTCGCCCAGACGATCGATGTTTTTGCCCAATATCTCGATATCTCCAGACTGCTTTTTATTCAGTCCGAGAATTGTGCGCATAAGCACCGACTTACCGGAACCGGACGGTCCGATGAAGCCAAGCACCTCGCCCTTGTATATATCAAGCGACAGCTTATCGAGAACAGGCGCACGACCGCCGAAAGAAACAGTAACATCACGCACCGATATGATCGGCACGGGCGCCTGATTGCTTTCCTCGTCGTGTGATTGTGGCTGCTGATCGATACTGCTCTCCATACCTATTCTTTATCCGAGCTTGCTCTGAGACTGAACCGCAAGCGAGAATCTCAAGTCTGATTTATCTCTGACTGTGTCCGAAATAGCCCATAAAAACAACGGATCGTCACACTTTTAAAAATCAATAGCGGCATAGAACATGGCAAACATGCCATCTACTACGATTACGACAAAGATCGCTTTGACCACAGAAGCAGTAACGCGACGCCCAAGCGATTCTGCGCTGCCGCCGACCTTCATGCCTTCAACAGAGGCGAGAATGCCAATGATCATTGCCATAAACGGCGCTTTAATGAGGCCAGCGAAATATGTATTGAGCGCCACTGCATCATGCAGACGGCTGATAAAAGCTTCCGGTGAAATATTTGAGTAAAACCAGGCAACGCCTGCAGCACCAATCAAAGCCGCAAGATCGGCGATGATTGTCAGCAGCGGCAGAACGACGACGAGTGCCACAAGACGCGGAAACACCAAAACGCCGACCGGATTAAGACCGATAACCGTAAGCGCGTCTGTTTCCTCGCGCATTTTCATCGAACCAATTTCAGCGGTAATCGCACTTCCTGAACGGCCCGCGATCATGATGGCGGTCAACAAGACACCCAGTTCGCGCAGTACAAGAATACCGACCAGATCGACAACAAAGATTTCAGCGCCGAAATAGCGGAGCTGAAAGGCACCCTGCTGTGCGATAATCGCACCAACAATCGTCGACATAAGTATAATGATCGGAATGGCACCAACGCCCATACGATCCATCTGTGTGACAATGGCCGGGATAGGAATACCACTGCCGCGACCAGCTTTCAGCTGCGCTCCACGGATGGTAGCGCCAAGAATATGCATGGCCATTTTGAAATCGTCATAGATCGAGACGACGCCTCGGCCCAGCGATTCCAGCATACGAATAATGACGAATGGCTTTTTGAATTGCGGCACATCAAGTGTACGCTCGACGGCATTACCGACCTCTTCCATAAGCGGAAGCCAGGCGGGCTTAACACCCTCAAGACGAACATCGATATTTTGAGACTTCAGCCTCTGACGCAGACGCTCTATGAGCCATGCACCAGCAGTGTCGAGGCTTGCCACGTCAGTCGCATCTATGATGACTGCCTGCGAACCGCCAACTTTTTCAAGCTCGCGCATTTTCTTGTCCACGAAGTTGACGCTTTGGGAAACCCAGCGTCCGCTCAGGCTAACAAGACGCGCGCCATCGTGCTCGGCCAAATCAATCTTTGGCGCGACATTGGCAGCAGTACTTGCTTTGTCGGCAGTGTCGGTCAACATGGCCTAACCTCATACACGAGTCGTTGCACGACCGAAATACTGCGTCCTAAAGGGCATATCCATGCACAATAGCTTGAAAATCATTCATGAACGCTATCCCATCGCCGGGAAATTCACAATCTCCCGCGGCTCGAAGACTGAAGCCGCTGTGATCGTATGCGAGATCGGGCATAATGGCCTATTGGGGCGCGGCGAATGCGTTCCATATGCACGTTATGGCGAATCAATTGAGAGCGTAAGCGAACAGATTGAAGCCGTGCGCTCAGCTATTGAAAGCGGTGCCACACGTCAGGATATTCAGACGCTCATGCCAGCAGGTGCAGCCCGCAATGCGGTTGATTGTGCAATGTGGGATCTGGAAGCCAAACTCTCTGGCAAGAGTGTCGCCGATACACTTGGCGCACCGACGCGGGCGCTGGAAACCGCCATTACAGTGTCGCTTGGAACACCCGAAGAAATGGCGGAATCGACTGCGAAGGTCGCGCATTATCCTCTAATCAAAGTGAAAATGGGCGGCGACAACGATATCGAGCGTATTCACGCAGTTGCCAATGCGGCGCCAAACAGCCGCATCATTATCGATGCAAATGAAGGCTGGACTGAAGATAATATCGAAGAAAATATGGCTGCCGCAGCCAAAGCAGGCGTGGTTCTGATTGAACAGCCTCTGCCCGCCGGTAAAGATGATATTCTAAGCCGCATCGAACGCCCGGTGATTATATGCGCCGATGAAAGCGTTCATACGTCTGTCGGGTTGGAAGATCTCGCCAAGCGCTATGATGCCGTGAATATCAAGCTCGATAAGGCTGGTGGCCTGACCGAAGGTTTGATTATGCGCGACAAGGCTACTTCGCTCGGACTGCAAATCATGGTTGGCTGTATGGTTGGTACATCGCTTGGCATGGCGCCTGCCGTTTTGCTTGCACAGAAAGCCGATGTCGTTGATCTGGACGGTCCGCTGTTATTGGCACACGACCGTGATCCGGGACTGCGCTATGACGGGGCGCTGGTTTATCCGCCAGAGGCGACTGTCTGGGGTTGATTCTCGGTTCTGCTGAAAGGTTGTGCGACACTCTTCGTTGACGACAGAACGTTTTCGAAGATGTCCGCACAGGCTTCCCATGTGAAAGGCTTGAGCACTTCAGCGGGGTCAAAGGCTGGCATTTCAAGTGCCGCAATGCATGCTTCATGCAAATCTTCGGACAAAATCCCCGCTCCTGTTGCGCCCACAACATCGGATGATCCCGGTACGGGAAATGCCGCCACAGGCAGGCCCGACGAAATGGCTTCCAGCAGAACGAGGCCAAACGTGTCGGTTCTGCTTGGAAACACAAACACATCCGCCGATGCATAGACACGCGCGAGGTCTTTGCCCTCTTTCTTGCCAATGAAAACGGTTTCCGGAAAACGGGTTTTCAAATCGTCGAGTGCCGGACCATCACCGACGATCAATTTCGTTCCCGGTAGTTTCAACTCCAAAAATGCTGGCAGGTTCTTTTCTGTAGCGACGCGCCCGACGCAGATAAAGACCGGCTGCGGCAAGTCCCTTTTAACATCGTCGCGTGGATGAAAAAGCGTGCGATCAACACCGCGGGTCCAAAGCTCCAGCCCTGTAAAACCACGTCCATGCAAATCGTCGAGGATTGATTGGGTTGGAACAAGTGTATGCGACGCCGCATTATGAAAGCGGCGCAAGAACGCATAAGTCCACTTTGGCGGAATTGGAAACCTGTCCTGAAGATATTCAGGAAAGCGGGTGTGAAAGCTTGTTGTAAAGCTCCAACCCATTTTAAGACATGCACGCCGCGCCATGAAGCCCAGCGGACCTTCGGTGGCTATATGCACATAGTCCGGCTGCAATTTCACGAGCCGTCGGCGGAAGGCTGATGGGGTCGTCATGGCCAGACGAATTTCGGGATATGTCGGACAAGGTACCGAACGGTAATCTTGTGGAGAGATGACAATCACCTCATAGCCACGTTCGGTCATCAGTTCACAGCATTTTGCCAGCGTTCTCACAACGCCATTTACTTGTGGATGCCAGGCGTCTGTTACGATGACCAGTTTCTTCATCTGCTGCCATTCACCGCTTTTCGGGCTGCTCTCGGAAGCCTGATTATTCTTCCACCTGCATTTGCGTCTTGCACGGCAGGGAGTGATGGTTGCTGGCCCAGACGCTCAGTCCATTCCAGCAACTCCATACGTCCATCGAAATGCTCGACAACCGCTGTGCAGCTTTCTACCCAATCGCCGGTGTTGATATATTCAACGCCGTTCATCTTCTCGATGGTCGCATGATGGATGTGACCGCAGATAACACCGTCGACGCCGATGCGTTGCGCTTCTTCTGAAACCACGTCTTCAAACTTGCCGATGAAGTTGACCGCTTTCTTGACGCGGAATTTAGCCCAAGCCGAAAACGACCAGTAACGCAGACCAAACATTGCACGCACGCGGCTCATGATCGTGTTGATCCAGATGGCCGTATCGTAAGCCCAGTCACCGAGATAGGCGATGAAACGGGCATTGCGCACCACAACATCGAACTGATCGCCGTGAATGACGAGGAATTTACGTCCGTCCGCCGCTTCATGAATAGCGCGGTTCATCACTTCGATGCCGCCAAAATGCGTACCTTGAAAATTGCGCAGGAACTCATCGTGATTGCCGGCAATATAAATGATTGTCGCGCCCTTGCGGCTTTTGCGCAGAAGTTTCTGCACAACATCGTTGTGTTCCTGTGGCCAATGCCAGTTGCGTCGCAGACGCCAGCCATCAACGATATCACCAACCAGATAGATCGTTTCAGCATCATGGCAACGCAGGAAGTCCAGCAAAAGTTCGGCCTGAGCCGCTTTGGAGCCAAGATGCACGTCAGAAATAAACAGAGTGCGGTATTTCTTTGACTCAGTCTGTTCATCGCTCATTTGGTTGTCCTTCCGATGGCAACCCGGATTTGAGCGCAGAAAACCCGATTCATGTCACAGACATATGACGGTTAAAAAAGAGACGCAAAGCCAATAACTTCGCGTCTCTCAAATAGAATTTTCAATATATCTGAATGTTTATCTCAGAGGCTGAGATCAAATATGTCGAAGTAAAACTAAGTGGCCGTATCAAGCTTTGGGCCAACATAGATCGACTGTGGACGAATAAGTTTGTTCTCTTTTATTTGTTCACGGCAGTGTGCAACCCAACCCAAAGTTCGCCCCATGGCAAATACGGAGGTGAAAGCTGCGCGAGGGATATCAAGCTGTTCAAGCAGTAAAGCCGTATAATATTCGACATTGGTTGACAGCATTCGTTCCGGCTTATGCTTATTCAGCACAGCGATTGCTGCAGTTTCCACCGCTTCAGCCAAATGCAGCCTGTCTTTGTTAGCGTTTTTGCACTCTATAATGCGATGAAGCGCAGCTTTGATTACGTCGGCCCGGGGATCACGAATGCGGTAAATCCGATGACCAAAACCCATTAAGCGCTCACCTTTGGAAACAGCCCTATCCAGCCAAACTTCTGCATTTTTGGCATTTCCAATCGCGTCCAACATATCAAGCACAGGAGCAGGTGCTCCGCCGTGAAGTGGGCCTTTCAAAGCGCCGATTGCGGCCAGAATTGATGACGTCATCCCCGCCTGTGTCGAAGCAACCACACGGGCAGCGAAGGTCGATGCATTCAAACCGTGATCAGAAACAGATACGAGGTAGCTATTGAGGGCCTGAACATCAATTTCCTCCGGCATCCTGACATTCATCATACGTAGAAAGTCGACGCTATGCGGAAGAGAAGGATCGGGAGACAGCATCTGTCGTCCACGTTTCATACGCATAATGGCAGGAGTGAAAACAGCCGGAGCTGCAACCATATAAAGAGCGGCTGTAAGGTCATCTCCGTCGGGGATTCTGGCCATCAGCGCACGCACGACTTCTATCGGCGGCAGTTCAAGCAACACATCGTCTATTGCATCGGTGTGATGAAAAATCTGAGCACGAGCCTCACCGAGCGCACGCTGAAGTTCCTCTCCCTTGGGAAGGTCATCAAACAAGCCATCCCATAGAAGCTCAATACAATCCTCAAAACTGGTATGAGGAACAAGATTATCGAGCGATCGCCCACGAATGATGAGTTTTCCCGAAAGACCATCGACATCCGACAAAACGGTTTCGGCGACGACAATATTTTCAAGGCCACTGCGCATGACACATATATCCTAGTCTGTTTACTGAATTTTACTAAGTATAAGCCTCCAAAAATTAAACGAAACAGTGCTATATAGTTAGCTATTAAAGTAATTTCTTATATAAATTATCCCAGATAATGAGGAATACAAATTTTCAAAATCGAAGCGATATTCCCGGTAAAATTAAGGTCGCAATTATTTGAGTGGTAAAAAAGCGCGGAACAGGTGGACATTTCCGCGCGTCAACCAAAATCCGGTTGATTGCGACATTGGCTTGGTGGCATGTCTGTTGCCATAAAAGAAGCTGTTTCACTCGAAATACCATTCAACTGCGGAATAACTGCTTCTCGAAATCGGGCCTATAGTGATTTGATAGTTTGAGATAAGAACGATAATGGCTCAAAAGACGCAAATAAGCGTCCCTGCGCGGTTTCCTCCCCCAGCTGCGCGCATGAACCGGAAAGCGATGCGATAATGACGAATAAAAAGACCCCCTCCACTTCCACGCGTTCGGATTTTGACGAAGCGGCCCTGTTCTTCCACCGCTACCCGAAGCCGGGCAAGCTGGAAATTCAAGCCACCAAGCCGCTCGGCAATCAGCGCGACCTTGCACTTGCTTATTCACCTGGTGTCGCCGCCCCCTGCCTCGCAATCCATGAAGATCCCGCTGCAGCTGCCGAATATACGGCGCGTGGCAATCTGGTCGCAGTTATTTCAAACGGCACCGCGGTTCTTGGCCTTGGCAATATCGGCGCACTTGCATCCAAGCCAGTGATGGAAGGCAAGGCCGTTCTCTTTAAGAAATTTGCAGATATCGATGTTTTCGACATTGAAGTCGATGCACATGAAATCAACCGTATCGTTGATGTTGTTTCCGCGCTCGAACCGACCTTTGGTGGTATCAACCTCGAAGACATCAAGGCACCTGAATGCTTTGAAGTTGAAGAGCAACTGCGCGCCAAAATGAATATTCCGGTCTTCCATGACGATCAGCATGGAACGGCAATTATTGTCGCCGCCGCAGTGCTCAATGGACTGGAATTGGCTGGAAAAGAAATTGGCACTGCCAAGATTGTAACTTCAGGCGCTGGTGCTGCGGCGCTTGCCTGTCTTAACCTGCTGGTTAATCTTGGCGCCAAGCGCGAAAACATCTTTGTCTGCGATATTGAAGGCGTGGTCTATGAAGGCCGCAATACGCTTATGGATCGCTGGAAGGAAGTGTACGCACAGAAGACCGACGCACGCGTGCTGGCCGATGTTATCGGCGGCGCAGACGTTTTCCTCGGCTTGTCGGCGGCTGGTGTTCTGAAGCCTGAGCTTCTCAAGCAGATGGCTGAAAAGCCATTGATCATGGCACTGGCTAATCCAAATCCAGAAATCATGCCGGAAGCTGCGCGCGAAGCACGCGCCGATGCTATGATCTGCACAGGACGTTCAGACTATCCGAACCAGGTCAACAACGTCCTCTGCTTCCCTTACATCTTCCGTGGCGCACTTGATGTGGGTGCGACTGCAATCAATGAAGAAATGAAGCTCGCAGCGGTTCGTGCTATTGCAGCATTGGCTCGCGAAGAACCTTCTGATGTTGCTGCCCGGGCCTATTCGGGTGATACACCGACTTTCGGACCAGATCACATTATCCCATCGCCATTCGATCAGCGTTTGATCCTGCGTATCGCTCCTGCGGTTGCCAAGGCTGCGATGGAAAGCGGTGTTGCAACGCGTCCAATCGAAGACTGGGAAGCTTATACCGACAGGCTGAACCGCTTCGTCTTCCGTTCCGGCCTCATCATGAAGCCAGTCTTCGCGGCAGCCCGCGCGCAGAGCAAGCCGATGCGCGTCATCTATGCTGACGGTGAAGATGAACGTGTATTGCGTGCTGCTCAGGTGGTTATCGAAGAACGTATTGCTGCACCAATCCTCGTTGGTCGTCCACACGTTATCGAAACACGCCTTCAGCGCTATGGTCTAAAGATTCGTCCAGGCACGGATTTCGATCTTATCAATCCGGAAGATGATCCACGTTACCGTGATTATGTCGACCTTTATCTGTCCTATACGGGCCGTCAGGGTGTGACCCCTGAGGCGGCACGTACAATCGTACGTACCAACTCGACGGCAATTGCAGCGCTGGCTGTGATGCGCGATGAAGCAGATGCCATGATCTGTGGTCTGGAAGGACGCTTTGAGCGCCATATGCGCGTCGTGAAGCAGATTATCGGCAAGCTTCCAGGTATCAGCGATTATTCTGCCCTCAGCCTGCTAATTTCGCAGCGCGGCGCACTGTTCCTCACCGACACTTATGTCAGCGTAGAACCGGAAGCCGAAGAAATCGCTGAAATGGCAATTCTGGCTGCCAAGGAAATCAGCCGTTTCGGAATTGAACCAAAGGCTGCACTCGTTTCACATTCCAACTTCGGATCGAAAGAATCCGCAAGTGCAGAGAAGATGCGTCGGGCCGCAGCGTTGCTGGCAGAAAAAGCTCCAGAGCTTGAATCTGATGGTGAAATGCATGGCGACTCTGCGCTTTCGCAAGCTTTGCGGGATCGTGTATTCCCGAACTCGCGCCTCAAGGGCGAAGCAAACCTTCTGGTTTTCCCGAACCTTGACGCAGCAAACATCACGCTAAACGTGGTCAAGACGGTGACTGATGCACTGCATGTTGGGCCAATTCTGCTCGGCACGGCGCGCCCTGCTCACATCCTTACGCCGTCAGTTACATCGCGTGGTGTGGTGAATATGACGGCACTGGCAGTTGTTGAAGCACTTCAGCGCTCGGGAGAGTTGAAGAAGTAAAATAGAATAAGAACTTGCCATAATATATATTATCAATGTATAATAAACGCCAAGTATGCATAATCATACTTGGCGTTTATGCTTTCTTAAATACAATACATAACAATCGATACGTACGAACAAACAGGACGGGCTTGTTCTATGAAGATTGCTTGTAGACGTTTTTTTCGCCTAGCATCGCCAGCGATGGTGTTAACGACCGCATTATTGATAGCCGGCTGTACAACCACCCAACCGGTGCAGCAATGCTCTCCAAAAGAGAAAGCGCGATTGTCGAGCAATGTTGCATCGACGAAAGCAAAACTTGAACAAAGCAAAGCTCAGCTTGCACGGACTCGTACTGAACTATCAAAGCAAAGCTGTTTCAGTGCGGGCAAATCCACATCGTGCACGCGCCTTAAGACGCGAGCCGATAAACTGCAGTCGGACGTTAAAACTCTTGAAAACCAGCTCTCTGAGCTAAACGCAACGATTGCTGGCAGATCGCACGCTGGTCGATATGTTCAGGCATGTTCAGCGACTTGGGCACCCGCTCGAAAAGCGCAGAAGGCTGCTCCCAGAAAAACAGCCTCAAACAAAATATCTAAACACGACCAGACTAAAGTCGCGAAAACCGTAAGTGAACCGGTCGAAGATTTCGTTGTTCCACCATACGAAGCATCGGAATCGAGTTACGCGCCGACATCACAACCAAAAGTTCAACCAACTGACTATATCGCTCCGACAGCAACCACACCGCCAGCGGAGCGCACCTATACGGAAAGCTCGAAAGTTAGAGTAGTCGGGTCTTCGTTCTATCCGGACCAATCAAAACCAGTAGGTCCGCAAGCTCCGGACCATGCGCCTGCCCCGTAAGTGCGATACGCAGGGGCATGAATAATGTCTTGCCCTTGCGTCCCGTCGCGATCTTCACAGCATCGGTCCATGTTTTCCAGGTCTGCTTATCCCAAGGAGCAGCAGGTAGCAGTTTAAAGGCTTCCTGCACAAACACCTGATCTTCTTCGGCTAGCTCCGGCTTTTCCGGCAGATCGCCATTGATGATCTGCCACCAATGAGCCGCATCGTTGAAACGCTCAAGGTTACCACGAACAGTTGCCCAAAAAGCCTCTGCCTGATCGCCTGAAATGCCGAGTGCTTCGAGACGCTCTTTCGCTTTCTCAAAAGGCATATCATGCAGCAAAGCGCGGTTAAGCGTATCAAGTTCTGCTGGGTCAAACTTTGCCGATGATTTTGAAATCGCAGCCAGATCAAAACGTTCTGCCAAGGCATCCATATCGATCGCAGCCGAAACGGACTCGGATGTTCCGATCAGAATGGCCAGCGAAGCGACAGACATCGGCTCATAACCGCTTTCACGTAAGCTACCGACCGAAAGAGCGCCAGAGCGCTTGGAAAGCCCTTCGCCCGAAACCGTGGTGAGCAGGTTGTGGTGGCCAAAGACCGGCGGTTCGGCACCGAGCGCCTTGAAGATTGCAATCTGCACGCCCGAATTAGTGACATGGTCGTCGCCACGGATGATGTGGGTGATGCCAAGATCGATATCATCAACAACTGATGGCAGCGTGTAGAGATAAGTGCCATCTTCGCGAACCAGAACCGGATCGGACATGGAAGCCAGATCGACAGTCTGTGGTCCACGCACCAGATCATCCCAATGGACTTCAGTGCGCGTGGTTGCGAAAGGATCGCTTTCAAAGTTTGGTAGAAGGAAGCGCCAGTGCGGCTTGCGGCCCTCAGCTTCGAAAGCTGCCTTTTCATCATTGGTCAGCTTCAGAGCTTCGCGGCCATAGACTGGCGGCAAACGACGCGCTAGTCGCAGCTTGCGACGGCGTTCGAGTTCGTCGGCTGTTTCATAGCAGGCATAGAGAAGACCGGCCTGCTTCAGCTTCTCGACAGCCTTGGCATACACATCAAAGCGCTTTGACTGATATTCGACCCGGTCAGGCGTGACACCCAACCATGCGAGATCAATGGCAATAGCATCGGCATATTCCTGCCTGGAGCGTTCAACGTCCGTATCGTCGTAACGCAGAATGAAATTGCCGCCGTTCTTCTTGGCGTAAAGCCAGTTTGAAAGTGCGGTACGTGTATTGCCAATATGAATATACCCCGTCGGCGACGGTGCAAAACGAACTGTTACGGTCATTATGAAATCTCTCAGCGGTCGCGGAAGCGGTTCGTTATTGGATAACGACGATCACGTCCGAAATTCTTCTTGGTAATTTTGACACCAGGCGCAGATTGGCGGCGCTTGTATTCTGCCAGATTAAGCAGGTGCTCGATCCGTTGCACCGTCTCAAGTTGATGGCCACGCGCGACGATCTCGGCATTGCTCATTTCGTTTTCAACGAGGCATTCGAGAATGTCGTCCAGCACCGGATAAGGTGGCAAACTGTCCTGATCTGTCTGGTTTTCACGCAATTCTGCGGATGGCGCTTTTGTGATGATGTTTGTCGGGATAACCTCGCCAGAAGGGCCAAGGCTGCCAACCGGAACATTGTTGTTGCGCCATTCGGACAGGGCAAAAACCTGCATCTTATAGACGTCCTTGATGGGGTTGAAGCCACCATTCATGTCGCCATAAAGCGTTGCATAGCCCACCGACATTTCTGACTTGTTGCCCGTGGTCACAACCATCGAACCGAACTTGTTGGAAATTGCCATAAGGATAGTGCCGCGTGCGCGGCTTTGCAGATTTTCCTCAGTAACGCCGCTCTCAGTGCCCTCAAACATTGGCTTCAATGCAGAAAGGAAGCCTTCGACAGGCTCTGCGATAGGCACAATATCGTAACGCACGCCGAGCGCCTTCGCGCAATCGGCAGCGTCTTTCAACGACTCTTCCGAGGTGTAGCGATATGGCAGCATCACGCAGCGCACGCGATCCTTGCCAAGCGCATCGACACCTAACGCCGCGCAGATTGCGGAGTCGATACCACCTGACAGGCCAAGCACGACATCCTTGAAGCCGTTCTTGTTCACATAATCACGCAGACCCAGTATACAGGCCGCATAATCAGCTTCCAAACCTTCTGGCAGCTTTGCCTTTTCAGCTGCTTCGCAATGCCAGCCCTCGCCGTCCCGCTTCCAGACAGTCAGCGTAATCGCTTCCGCAAATTGCGGCATCTGCAGGCTAAGAGTCTTGTCGGCATTGAACACAAAGGAACCACCATCGAAGACCAGCTCATCCTGCCCGCCAACCTGATTGGCGTAGAGCATCGGAAGTTCGGTTTCGATAACCTGTTTCAGAACAACCTGATAGCGGCGTTCGATCTTGGCGCGGTGATAAGGCGAGCCGTTTGGCACCAAGAGAAATTCAGCGCCGCTTTCAGCTAGCGTTTCGGCTACTCCGAGATCGCCCCAGATATCCTCGCAAATCGGAATACCAATGCGCACACCGCGGAAATTCACCGGACCTGGCATTGGACCCGGTTGGAAAACGCGCTTTTCGTCAAATTCGCCGTAGTTCGGCAGATCGACCTTAAAACGCTCGGCAATAATTTCGCCGCCATCCAGTACAGCAATCGAATTATGCAAACCGCTATTGCGTTGCATAGGCGTGCCGATAATAACGCCCGGACCGCCATCAGCGGTGTCTTTTGCTAGCTCACCAACGGCCTTTTCACAGGCCGCGACAAAGGCAGTCTTCAGAACAAGATCTTCCGGCGGATAACCTGCAATGAACAACTCGGTGAACATCACAAGGTCGGCGTTCATTTTGGCTGCTTCTGCGCGGGCTGCACGAGCCTTTGCAAGATTTCCGGCGATGTCGCCCATAACAGGATTGAGCTGTGCAACGGCAATACGAAGCATATCGAGATTCTCGCTGGTGCTGATCATGCCCAAGCTTTAGCGCGCTTGTGCAATTAATTGCAACGGATGGAGTTCAAGAACGGTTGTTCTTTGTCAGATCATATAGGTCGTAATCAGAATATAACCCCATGTGGCAGCTACAAACACAATCGCGATCAGGACGGCGAGCGACCCGCAATCCTTGGCAATCTGAATTTCTTTATGAAAATCACGCGAGACTGCATCGCAAGTGGCCTCAATACCCGTGTTGAGCACTTCAACCAGAATGAGGAACAGGATCGATCCCGTCATCAGCAAGAATGCCAGCGCACTAGGAGCCAGGAAAAATGCGATTGGCAACGAAAGCAGAAACAGGACAAGCTCCTGCTGAACCGCTTTCTCGTGCTTGGCCAAATGCCGGAGAGCACGCATTGAATTGAGAAACGCCAGAATAATCCGCTTCATCGATGCCCCCAAGTGAGTTTTCGCCAAAATCAATAAGCGAATTCAGCCGAAACACAACAGGGCGGAGGATAAATCCTCCGCCCTGTATTGAATTGGTGTGGTTTGATCCGACTAGGCGTTAACGGCCTGCTTTTCCGCACCTGAGTCACGTTCCTTCTTGAGCAATTCTGCCAGAAGGAAGGCCAGTTCCAGCGCCTGATCCGCGTTGAGACGTGGATCGCAATGCGTGTGGTAACGGTCGTGCAGGTCTTCCGCCGAAATTGCGCGAGCGCCGCCGGTGCATTCGGTGACGTTCTTGCCAGTCATTTCGACATGGATTCCGCCCGGATGCGAACCTTCGGCACGATGAATCGCGAAGAAGGATTCCACTTCCTTGAGGATGCGGTCGAACGGGCGCGTCTTGTAACCGCCTGCGGTGATCGTGTTGCCATGCATCGGGTCACAAGACCAGACGACCTTGCGGCCTTCACGTTCAACAGCACGGATGAGCTGTGGCAGATGATCGCCGACCTTGTCGTAACCGAAACGAGCAATGAGCGTCAGACGACCTGCTTCGTTTTCTGGGTTGAGAAGATCGATCAGACGGATGAGATCATCCGGCTGCAGCGATGGGCCACATTTCAGACCGAGCGGATTCTTGATGCCACGGCAATATTCGATATGCGCATGATCGGCCTGACGTGTGCGGTCGCCAATCCAGATCATGTGACCTGAAGTGCCGTACCAGTCGCCAGAAGTCGAATCGACGCGTGTGAGCGCTTCTTCATAGCCAAGCAGCAATGCTTCATGGCTGGTGTAGAAATCGGTTTCACGGAGCGAATGATTGCTATCGGAAGTGATCCCAATGGCACGCATGAAGTTCATCGTTTCCGAAATGCGCTGTGCGAGAGCTGCATAACGCTCTGCCTGCGGGCTTTTGCCAACAAAGCCGAGCATCCACTGATGCACGTTCTCAAGGTTAGCGTAACCACCCTGCGCGAATGCACGCAGCAGGTTCAGCGTTGCAGCAGACTGGCGATAAGCCATGTCCTGACGCTGCGGATCAGGGATACGCGAAGCTTCATCGAAATCGATGCCGTTGATGATGTCGCCACGGTATGATGGCAGCTCGACGCCATTGAGCGTTTCCATATCGGAAGAACGCGGCTTGGCGAACTGACCAGCAATACGGCCAACCTTAACAACAGGCTTGGAGGCACCAAACGTCAGAACAACGGCCATCTGCAAAAAGACGCGGAAAAAGTCGCGGATATTATCCGCGCCATGTTCTGCGAAACTCTCCGCACAATCGCCGCCCTGAAGCAGAAATGCCTTGCCTTCGGCAACATCCGCGAGCTGGTTCTTCAGCTTGCGGGCTTCACCTGCAAATACGAGCGGTGGATAGGTACGAAGGCGAGCTTCAACATCGGTCAGAGCCTGTGCGTCTGGATAAAACGGCACTTGCTTGATCGGTTTGTCTCTCCAGGAATTCGGGGTCCAGTTCTTCGTCATTTCACACCTGTTTTAATTATCCGCGCGATTTCTCTCGGATTTTGTCCTCCTTAACACGAAAGCCGGCATCCATTTCTATTGGACAACTCAATGCCCAAACACGGAAACCGGCATACGTGATCGCGTTGATATAATGTAGTCGCTCGCTTTATACCAGCAAGAATCGTTAACAGGATCAGCGTGCGACGAAAGATTTAGCCGTCGACCTTTTCTCCGTTCACAACGCGGTAGGTCGGCTTGTACATCGTGACCAGTTCTTCAGCCGCTGTGGGGTGAACGGCCATGGTGCGGTCGAAGTCATCCTTCGTTGCGCCAGCCTTGAGCGAAATGCCCAGAAGCTGTGCCATTTCACCGGCATCCGGCCCCATGATGTGGGCGCCAACAACCCTGCGGCTCTTGGCGTCAACGATGAGCTTCATCAGCATCTTTTCGTTACGGCCAGACAGCGTGTTCTTCATCGGGCGAAACAAGGCGCGATAGACTTCCAATTCTGGATACTTCTTCGCAGCTTCATCCTCCGGCAATCCAACGGTGCCGATTTCAGGCTGCGAGAAGACTGCAGTGGCGATCAGCTCATGATCCGGCTTGGTTGGATTGTCCTTGAAGGCGGTCTCGAGGAAGCACATGGCCTCATGGATTGCCACCGGTGTCAGCTGAACGCGATTGATAACGTCACCGACGGCCCAAATATTGGAAACACTGGTGCGCGAATAGTCATCGACTTCGATAGCACCCTGCGCGTCGGTTTTAACGCCAGCCTTTTCGAGACCAAGGCCCTTCGTGTTAGGCTTGCGGCCGATAGCCATCATGACCTGACCGACATTGAGTGTCTCACCATTAGTCAGTGAAACTTTCAGTTCGCCGTCAGACTGCTTTTCGACCTTCTCAAAAACTGCACCACAGATGATACGGATGCCTTTTGCTACCATTGTTTCCTGGAGCAGATGACGGAGGTCAGGATCAAAGCGCGACAGGATTTCTTTGCCGCGGTAGACAATCGTGGTTTCAACGCCGAGACCATGGAAAATATTGGCAAACTCGACCGCGATATAACCGCCGCCTGCAATGACGATTGCTTTCGGCAGTTCTTCCAAATGAAATGCTTCGTTGGAGGTGATGCAATATTCTGCGCCCGGTAGAGAGTCGTGCACGCTTGGGTGCCCACCGGTTGCAATCAGAATCTGGTCAGCGGTTACGCGACGACCATCTGCTTTCAGCTCAATAGTATGCTCATCGATAAGCTCGGCGCGGCTTGCAAAAATATCGACCTTGGAATTTTCCAGGCCTTTTCGATAAAGGCCCTCAAGGCGGGTAATTTCGTTGTCCTTGGCTTCGATCAGTTTCTTCCAGTCAAAGCTCGATTTGCCAACTTCCCAGCCATAGCCAACGGCGTCTTCAAAATGCTCGGGAAATTGCGAAGCGTAGACAAAGAGCTTCTTGGGAACACAACCACGGATAACGCATGTTCCACCCATGCGATATTCTTCGGCCAGACCAACCTTCTTGCCCATGGCACCGGCCAGACGCCCTGCCCGGACACCGCCGGAACCACCGCCGATAACAAAAAGATCATAATCGTAGTCGGCCATGGTGCTCTCCATTCAAAATCAACACTGCGCTTTATGTAAGCAAAAGAAAAAGCCCGGCCAAGTCGCCGGGCTTCTAAATTTTAGTTTACTGCAAGCAATTACTGCTGCGCTGGCTGCTCAGGGGTAGCTGGGGCAGCAGTTGCGCCAGCCTGCGCTGCGAGAACTTCTGCAACACCGGTTGCGAGGTCACGAGCAATGCCGTTCTGCCAGATATTTGCAGCCTTAACGACTTCACGAGTCACGATTGGGCCTTCAGCGAGAAGCTTCTTGCCTGCTTCCGAGGTGTAGAAAGCCGAAATTGCCTTGAGTTCATCTTCGCTGAATGCGTTTGCATAAGCGCGGGCAGATTCGGTTTCGAGGTCTGCGCGACGCGACGCAAGAGCGAGAGCCTTGTCATCAACGGTCTTGGTGATGAGAGCTTCGAGATTCGGATCTTTCTGGATGAGTTCGCCCTTCAGAGCGCGAGCTGCACTTGGCAGGATCTCATCAAACTGCTCCGTCGCATTGATAGAAGCGATTGCTGCGCGTGCAGCTTCCAGATGCGAAGCGGAAATTTCCTGTGCAGAAGCCGCATGAACGCCTGACATCAGGACGAGTGCGGAAAACGGTGCAATCAGACGGCGGAAGCCAGTTGCCGGGATCATATGGTCGGTACTCCGTTCAAACAATTCGTGTCGGCGCTTCAAGGCCGGTTCATGGTTCGGATACCGTCAGCGCCTGCGATAATCGCGGCCCGTGCCAGTCCGATGAAAAGTCCATGCTCAACAACGCCCGGTATGGCGAAGAGAGCGTCAGATAGAATCTTTGGATCGGGAATGCGGCCAAAAGATGCATCCACGATATAATGTCCACCATCCGTTACAAACGGCGAGCCATCTTTTAACCGCAGGACCAGTGGACCTGCAAGGCCACATTGCGATGCTGCCAACTCAATGCTGCGCAAAGTTGCGCCAAGACCGAAACGATTAACCTCAATCGGCAGCGGAAAGCGTCCAAGCGCTTCAACAACCTTCGATCCGTCCGCAATAACAATCATTGAGTCGGATGCAGCCGCGACGATCTTTTCACGAAGAAGCGCACCACCGCCACCCTTTATAAGCGACAGATTGGCATCGACTTCGTCTGCACCGTCAATGGTCAGATCGAGATGCGGCGTTTCTTCGAGTGTCGTCAGTGGAACACCGAGTTCAGCGCAAAGAGCAGCAGTCCGCTCAGATGTCGGCACACCGATGATCTTGAAACCACCGTTTACCTTTTCGGCCAGCAGACGCACGAATTCTTCGGCAGTTGAGCCTGTTCCAATTCCCAGACGCATTCCGTCCTTGACGTGCGTCAGTGCCTCTGCAGCGGCGGCGATTTTCAGCTTGCGTGCTTCATCCATGCCTGAATTCCTATATTCCCAGCAGATTCTCACCCGGCTCCGTGAACGCCTCTAGCATGTGCGTGCAGCGCAACAAAGGGCTCAATACAAAATATCGCGATTTTTGCGATAGGCTCTCGTTTCTGCGAGCAATTTGGCCTATTTGAGAAAGCGTTTAGCAATGCGCTCGCAAGTATCATTCCTGAAGGAAGTCACATGTCTGCTGTCAATTCCAAGCCCATTATCGTTTTCGATCTCGACGGAACCCTGGTCGAAACGGCTCCGGACCTTTTGGACAGTCTGAATCATTGCCTTGCTATTTCAGGCCTGCGGACCGCTGATAGTGAATCTCTGCGCCGCTTCGTTGGACAAGGCGGCCGCGTCATGATCGAGCGCGCTTTTGCAGCGCAGCAGAAGCAGGTCGATGACGTGAAGCTTGATCACCTTGTCGAAGAGTTCCGCGAACATTATGCAGCGCATATGCCGGGTCACTCGACATTTTATCCTGGCGTTCTTGAAGCGATGGATCGCTTCAGCGCGAATTGTTACACCTTGGCTGTTTGCACAAACAAGTTTGAGGCTCTGGCCGTCAAATTGCTGACTTCTATGGGTGAAGCAAACCGTTTTGCAGCAATTTGTGGTGCAGATACCTTTGCTTATCGCAAGCCTGACCCACGCCACCTGACAGATACGATCGCAAAAGCGGGCGGAAATCGCGACCGCGCCATCATGGTTGGCGACAGCCGTACAGACATCGACACGGCCAAGGCAGCTGGTATTCCTGTGGTTGCCGTAGATTTCGGTTATACTGACTTGCCGGTACAGCACTATGAACCGAGCCGCGTCATCTCTCACTATGATGAGTTCACGCTCAGTATGGCTGAACAGCTTCTGGAAGCAGTTGCAGATCAGGTCTGAAATAAGGATTGAGAATATGAAGCGATTTCTAATATTTACTGCTGTTTCCTCAACAGTATTATCAGCTAGCGCTTTTGCTCAAGACCAAGCACCGACAGGATTGCCAGGCGTAGAACCGCAGAAGCCTATTGTATCTGCGCCTCCGCCTGCCCCGGAACCCAATTCGCAACCCGCCGGAAGCTGGAAAAACTTCCGCGTCGGTAATACCGATGTTTCGATTTCCGGCAGTGTTACAGTCGATGTCGGAACCGGTGGCAGTCGCAGCTCAGGGCGCTAAACGTTCAAGTGCAGACAAGACAGCGCGAAGTTGGTTCGGCAAATCCTCTGCAATAAGCCCGTGACCGAAGCGTCGTCCAGCGTCAGCGTGTATCCACACAGCTGCACTTGCCGCCTCAAAGGCTGGCATCCCCTGTGAAAGCAGTCCGCAAACAATACCCGCCAGTACATCGCCGGATCCAGCTGTTGCGAGAAACGCTGTACCGTTTGCGTTGATAATGGCACGACCGTCAGGCGCAGCAATCACCGTATCAGGACCTTTATAGATCACGACGGCATTTGCACGGCTTGCGGCTTGACGCGCTTTATCCGTCTTTGAACTATCTGCTTCCGCAGCAATATCCGGGAAAAGACGTCTGAACTCGCCTTCATGTGGCGTGAGCACAAGAGCCGTATGCGCACTACGCTTGGCCTTAAAAAGCTGATCTGGCTTATTTTCAAATGCCGTTATGCCATCCGCATCGAGCACCACCCCTTTCAGATATTCTGCCTGCCCATCAATGGCGGAAAAGAGTGCCAAAGCATGATCTCGCGCAAATGACGGGCTGCCATATCCCGGACCGAGCACACAGGCAGCTACTTTGCGATCCTTCACGAATGTCTCTACATCTTTGATATTGCGGGTTTCGCGTACCATGATGCTCGTCAGATGCGCGGCATTTGTCAGAAGTGCATCAGGCGGCGATAAAAGTGTAACTGCCCCGGCACCACTCCGTGCCGCAGCCATTGCTGACAGTCGCGCGGCACCGGTTGAATGCGCAGGTCCGGAAAAGACAACCGCGTGACCACGACTATATTTGTGCGCGTTGATTGAAAGCTGCGGCAGCTGACCTCGCCAAAGCTCAGGTGAGTTTTCAAATGTCTGGGGTTTGATAGTGGTCAGAACGTCATCAGCAATGCCAATATCTGCAACATGAAGAATTCCGCAATGTGCCCTGCCCGGTTGCAGCAGATGGCCCGGCTTCTTGCGGAAAAACGTCACCGTTGCGCGTGCATTGACGGCTACACCCGATATTTGTCCGTTCTCGCCGGAAATACCGCTCGGTAAATCGACAGCTATAACCGGAATGCCGGATGCGTTTAATTCTCCAATAATGGAAGCTTCAACACCCCCGATGCTACGCGTGAGACCTGCACCGTATAGCGCATCAATAACGCCTGCAAAATCGACCGGCGAAAACGCACTGAGCCGACGCACTTCTCCTTTATAGAACAGCAATGCCCGCATCGCGTCGGAGCCCTGCCGGGGCTGCGCAGTTCCAAAGCACATGACATCCATGCCAGCCTCAAGCAGAAACTGCGCGGCTACATAACCATCGCCACCATTATTTCCGGGTCCGCAAAGAACGGCTATCGGCCCCTTACCTGCAAACATGCCCAGAGCCACATGCGCGACCGCATGACCGGCGGCAAGCATCAGTGAAAAACCATCACGCGTGCCAGATTCGATAGTCAGTCTATCCGCACTCGACATTTCCGCTGGCGTCAGCAGTTCAAACATGGCTTCCACTTCCCCTTATTATCGAAGTGATTAATTACGCGGCACTTGCGCTCCATCAAGGTTGATTAACTTCTGCGCATTTTGTCTATTTTTTATGCATCGCTAACAAGCTCGAAACCTTGTTGAATATCTTTCATACGGACAGCCTTGTCTCAATGACAATAATAATGCCACTCTGGGCCAAAGAAAGTTGCACTTCTGAAATTACTGAAAATGCGCTAGCCTTGACTTTGGTGCCATTTTCTCTGGGAGTGACAGGGCAACTTCGGGAATTTTTGCTTGAAAAAGCAAGGAACTTAAAAAATTTGATCGGCATAGATCGAGTTGGCACAGTTCATGCTTCTATATTTACGAAACGGGCACAATGTCCATTTCCGAACAAGAGCGGAGACAATTCTCTGATGAAAAAGATCGAAGCCATCATTAAGCCTTTCAAGCTCGATGAAGTGAAGGAAGCCCTTCAGGAAGTTGGTTTGCAGGGTATTACTGTAATTGAAGCCAAGGGTTTCGGCCGACAGAAGGGCCATACCGAGCTTTACCGTGGCGCGGAATATGTCGTCGATTTTCTTCCAAAAGTGAAAGTCGAAGTCATCGTCGCCGACGAAACCGTCGATGGCGCCATTGAAGCTATCCGCAAGGCAGCCCAGACGGGCCGCATTGGTGACGGTAAGATTTTCGTCTCCAATATCGAAGAAGTTATCCGTATCCGTACCGGCGAATCCGGCGTGGACGCGATCTAACGAAACCAAGTCTACCGACCATCGTCGTGCAAACAGGATACCAAAATGACGACTGCCAATGACATTCTGAAACAGATCAAAGACAACGACGTCAAGTTTGTTGACCTCCGCTTCACAGACCCAAAAGGCAAACTGCATCACGTTACGATGGATGTCGGCCTGATCGATGAAGAGATGTTTGAAGATGGCGTCATGTTCGACGGCTCTTCGATTGGTGGCTGGAAGGCTATTAATGAATCCGACATGGTTCTCATGCCAGATCCGGAAACCGCTCACATTGATCCGTTCTTTGCTCAGTCCACGCTGGTAATTCTCTGCGACATTCTTGATCCGATTTCGGGTGAAGCTTATGGCCGCGATCCACGCACGACTGCAAAGAAGGCTGAGTCCTACATGAAGTCGCTCGGCATTGGCGACACTGTTTACGTCGGCCCGGAAGCTGAATTCTTCGTATTCGATGACGTCAAATACAAGGTCGATCCGTTCAACACCGGCTTCAAGCTCGATTCGACCGAACTGCCATCGAACGATGATACCGATTACGAAACCGGCAATATGGGCCATCGCCCACGCGTCAAGGGTGGTTACTTCCCTGTTCCACCAGTGGACAGCCTTCAGGACATGCGCTCCGAAATGCTCACCGTTCTGACGGAAATGGGCGTAACGGTTGAAAAGCATCACCACGAAGTTGCTTCGGCTCAGCACGAGCTGGGCACAAAGTTCGACACGCTCGTCCGCAATGCGGACAAGATGCAGATCCAGAAATATGTCGTGCATCAGGTGGCCAATGCCTACGGCAAGACTGCAACCTTCATGCCAAAGCCAGTTTTCGGCGACAACGGCTCGGGTATGCACGTTCACTTCTCAATCTGGAAAGACGGCAAGCCAACCTTCGCTGGCAATGAATATGCCGGTCTGTCGGAAAACTGCCTGTACTTCATCGGCGGCGTCATCAAGCACGCCAAGGCTGTGAACGCATTCACCAACCCATCGACCAACTCCTACAAGCGTCTGGTCCCTGGCTATGAAGCTCCAGTCCTGCTGGCTTACTCGGCTCGCAACCGTTCTGCTTCCTGCCGTATTCCATTCGGTTCGTCGCCGAAGTCGAAGCGTCTTGAAGTTCGCTTCCCGGATCCATCAGCAAATCCATATCTCTGCTTCTCAGCGCTGCTGATGGCTGGACTTGACGGCATCAAGAACAAGATTCATCCGGGCCAGGCCATGGACAAGGATCTCTACGATCTGCCTGCAAAGGAACTCAAGAAGATCCCAACCGTTTGCGGTTCGCTTCGTGAAGCTCTGCAGGCGCTCGACAAGGATCGCGAATTCCTCAAGGCTGGTGGCGTATTCGAGGACGACCAGATCGATAGCTTCATCGAACTCAAGATGGCTGAAGTGCTGCGTTATGAAACAACGCCGCATCCAGTTGAGTTCGACATGTACTACTCGGTTTAATCGGGATTGCGCGTGGCAATCAGCGATTGTCGCGCGCTCCGGTTACTTCTTTAAAGCGCCTCTTATCCGAAAACCGTTTTACGATTTTGGGGATGCGTTTGAGTTACCGAGGGGAACGACGTGCCAGAAGGCGCGCGAAAGAAAACCCGGCGAAAGCCGGGTTTTCTCTTTTTATACAGTTTGTTACAGCTATTAGATAAATAATAACTAGAGCGCTTGAAGTACGCGGGCTGCGATCATCATTTCGCCTAGACGTGTCTTACGACGTGCCTGCGCTTCAGCGTCTTCGCCCCAATGTTCGACAGTCCAGTCTTCATCGAGATGGGCACGGCTCCAACCGTCTTCGACAGAGACTTCGCCTTTGGCAATTGCCAAAGCAATCAGTGCGGAGCCGGTCAGCGTCGTCATCGTATGGAGCGATGCCAGTGCAATAGGATTTTTGAATTCCGACAGATGAATGCCGAAAGCTGAAATCGCTTCTCGTGACTGTTCAACATGCATCACACCTTCTGCAAGTGCAAAACGTGCGCCAAGGCTCTCAGCCCAATCGATCAGCGGGTCCCATTGTTCGGTCTGACGCGCAACAAGCTCTTTCGGGCTTGCGGCGCGGTAACAGATCATGTCCGTTCCGGCAAAACGCAGAATGTCTTCGAAAACCGCTTGCGGGTCTTGTGCAATGCCGTCAATCGCGGTGTTCACCAAACGCGTTGCAGGCATTTTGGAAGGATCTATAACTTCCACCTGTGCACGGAATTCTTCCGCAATGATTTCCGCAGCTTCGCTTGTTGGGAGAAGCAGAACAGCCCGTGCCGGTGTTTTGACCGGACGACCATCGAGATGCACGGTGAACCCGCCTTCGGTTTCGGCAACTTCAGCTTTTTCATAAAAGCGCTTCGGCAGCGGTGTGCGCATCAATTCCTGAGAGCGCTTTACCGGGTCGGTTTGCGAAATCGGCATTTCAGCTTGGGGATCGCTCAGAGTGTCGCGCATAATAATATCCAATTATTGTAGGTCAGGATGCGAAAGCATCCATTTCATGCAGAATCGCATGGAGCTCTTCAGGCTTGTTCATGACATAATGGGCGCCTGCATCTTTCAGTGCGTTGGGCTTATGATAGCCCCACGAAACACCAGCGGCACGCGCACCCGCTGAACGAGCCATTTGCATATCGTAAATCGCATCGCCGATCACGATTGTTCGCTCTGGTTCTATCCCCATTTCGACACAGGATTCAAGCACCATAGCCGGATGAGGCTTCGACGGGCAATCATCGGCGGTACGAACGGTCATGAAATGATGTCCAATGCCATGACGTTCGAAAATCGAACGCACGCCGCGCTGCGACTTACCGGTAACGATGCCCAACAACAAATCATCGCGACTACCAAGCTCAGTCAGAAGTGGCAGAATGCCATCATAAAGCGGCTCTGCAAAATCAGGGTTCTGACGGTATTTTACAAAGTTTTCTTTGTAACGCTGCGTGAGCCAGTGTGCCTGTTCGTCAACTTCGCGACCGAGCAACTGCGCAATGGCGATTGGAAGAGAAAGACCGATGATTGAGTGGGTCTGCTCGATTTCAGGCGGAACAAGTCCAGCGTCATTAAAACTGGCGACCATGCAATGGTGAATAGTGTCACCACTATCGACAAGCGTGCCATCACAATCAAAGAGAACGAGTTTCATCGGGCGGCTCCGGCTTTTGCTGGTCGATTGATGATAATGAGGCCTAGCCCGATCAGACCGAGTGCCGCAAAGATTTTCCAACCCAGTGGTTCATTGAGCAGCAGTCCGCTGAGGAGTACGCCGAAAGCTGGCGTTAGGAATGCAAAGTTAGACAGTTTGGACGCCGGATAGCGACGCACCATCCAGAACCACAATGGATATGTCACAGCTACCACGAACATTGACTGAAACAGAAATGACAGAACCGAGAGCATATCGGGATCGCGGATCAATGGTCCGCTCAAAGTCATGAATGGCAACGGCACGAGTGCTGCTACGGCAAGCTGATAAAGCAACGTCTTCTCAGGCGCAGCACTTGCAAGCTTTGATCGCTTAATGACGAGCGTGGTCATTCCCCAAAGCATACCGGAAATGAGCGCGAGCAGATCGCCGTAGACCGCATTGGGGCCGGGACGGCTGATATGATCTGAAAAGACCACGAAAACACCAAGAAACGCCACGCACATGCCTATGAAGGCACGCATGGACATTCGTTCACCTAAAAGAAAATGACTGCCGATGGCTACCCAGAACGGCATGACATTCATCATCAGCGTGACACGTCCCACACTGGTCAGTTCCATCGCCAGAAAGATCAGAACAAATTCGACACCAAAAAGAAGACCGGCCAGAATGCCGGGCTTCAGCGTGCCATCACGGCCAAACAGCGGAATGCGCTTCCAGTAACACCAGAGAAAAACGCAAAGGCCGCCCAAAGCTGCACGACCTGCGGCCATGAGCATGGGATTAAAGCCGCGATTGCCTATCTTGATGGCAACCTGGTTAAGCCCCCAGGTGAACATGATGAACATGACGAGGGCAATTGCCAGCCCGTCGAACGACACCCGGCCCTGAACCGATCCTCCCCCCGTAGCCGACATCTTTACTCTTCCGCGTCTGCCTCATCAAAGCCAAGCAAGTTCCACGACTGCACCATATGCGGTGGCAGCGGTGCCGTGACATCAATAGTGCCACCCGATGGATTTGGGATGCGAATGCGGCGGGCGTGAAGATGCAATTTCTTCTGAATGCCGCCCGGGAATTCCCAGTTCTGGTCAGCTTCAAAGTATTTAGGGTCGCCGATGATTGGATGACCAATATGCGCTGCATGAACACGCAGCTGATGGGTGCGGCCCGTGTAAGGCTCCATTTCCAACCACGTCAGGTTGTTACCGACCTTTTCGATGATCCGATAATAAGAGACGGCATGATCGGAATCCGGTTCACCATGCTGGCAAACACGCATCTTATCGCCATCCGGCGTTTGTTCTTTGACCAACCAAGTTGAAATCTTGTCTTCGCGCTTGCGTGGAACGCCCTTCACAAGTGCCCAGTAAGTCTTCTTGGTGTCACGTTCGCGGAATGCAGCGGTCAAAGCCTGTGCAGCACCGCGTGTCTTCGCAACAACAAGGCAGCCCGAAGTATCTCGGTCAATACGATGTACGAGGCGAGGCTTTTCACCCTTCTTATTGCGCCATGCTTCAAGCATACCGTCCACATGCCGGACAAGGCCGGAACCGCCCTGCACTGCCAGACCCGCAGGCTTATTGAAAACAAAGACCTTGGCGTCTTCATAAATCAACATCTGCTTGAGGACATCACCATCTTCCTGACTGCGAATGGTGCGCGCAGTTACAGGACCGGTGGCCTTCTCATCAACGCCCAATGGCGGAATACGGACCGACTGGCCTGCCTGCAGACGTGTATCTGCTTTTACGCGCCCGCCATCCACACGAACCTGTCCGGAACGCAGCAGTTTCTGCAGGTGTCCGAACCCAAGTCCGGGAAAATGGACCTTGAACCAGCGATCAAGACGCATACCCGTCTCGTCTGCAGCCACATTCTTTTGTTCAACGCCTGCCATGGAAAACCCGATCAATACTTCTTAGGGGCACGAGCTTCGCGTGCCTGTCTCTGGTGCGTCTTACAGGCCGTAACCGTCAGCGGGTCGCCGGAATGCGCTTTAAATCTGTCAATAGACGCGCCAAGGCCGGATTGCTAGGCATAATCGACGAAAACAACAATCTGCCACTGTAACAAAACTGCCTTAGACTCTTCACGGTCGGTTACATCTATTTTTAATTTATGGTCAACCTTGACACCCAATCGCCACTTCTTGCCGTCATTGCATATTGATAGAACAACGGGACTGCACCATTTAGTCCAGTGAAATAGAACGAGCGGGAGTCCGAAGGTGTCATTGCTCAAAATCTACTGGCGTGCCATGGAATATCTTGCGGCTGAGAAAGCTGCAACCATAACCATGTGTATAGCAAGCGTATTGGTTGCCCTTGTCATGCTGGCCGAACCGATCCTTTTCGGTCGGGTCATTCAGGCTATCTCCGACAAGGGAGATATCGTTACGCAGCTCGCCATGTGGGCCGCACTTGGCGGGTTTAACATCATTGCAGCAGTCTTCGTTGCGCGTGGGGCTGACCGCCTCGCCCATCGTCGCCGTCTGGGCGTAATGATCGACTCCTATGAGCGCATCATCACCATGCCTCTTGCATGGCACCAGAAGCGCGGTACGTCGAATGCACTGCATACGCTGATCCGCGCGACAGACTCGCTCTTCACTCTCTGGCTTGAATTCATGCGTCAGCACCTGACCACGATTGTGGCTCTGGGCGCGCTTATTCCTGTTGCAATGAGCATGGACCTTCGCATGTCCATGGTTCTTATCGTGCTCGGCGTCATCTACGTGATGATCGGTCAGCTCGTCATGCGTAAGACCAAAGATGGCCAGACCGCCGTTGAAAAGCATCACCACAAGCTGTTCGAGCATGTGAGCGACACGATCAGCAACGTTTCTGTCGTGCAGAGCTATAACCGCATTGCCTCTGAAACGCAGGCGCTGCGTACCTATGCCAAAAACCTCGAAAACGTCCAGTTCCCGGTTCTCAACTGGTGGGCGCTCGCCAGCGGTCTTAACCGTATGGCCTCGACCTTCTCGATGGTTATCGTGCTTTTGCTTGGCGCATATTTTGTGACCAAGGGCCAGATGCGCGTTGGTGACGTGATTGCCTTTATCGGCTTTGCGCAGCTGATGATCGGTCGTCTTGACCAGATCAGCGCCTTCATCAACCAGACTGTGACCGCCCGTGCCAAGCTTGAAGAATTCTTCGAGATGGAAGACGCGACGGCCGACCGTCAGGAACCGCAAGGCGCAACCGATCTTGAAAATGTCAAGGGTGGCATTGTGTTCGACAATGTGACCTTCGAATTCCCGAATTCGGGTCAGGGCGTCTATGACGTTTCGTTTGAAGTGAAGCCGGGACAGACCGTCGCTATTGTTGGTCCGACAGGTGCCGGTAAGACCACGCTGATCAATATCCTTCAGCGCGTGTTCGATCCTGCCGCTGGTCGCATTCTAATTGATGGCACCGATACGCGTACTGTCAGCCGTCGTTCGCTGCGCCATGCCATTGCAACCGTGTTTCAGGATGCCGGTCTGTTTAATCGTTCGGTTGAAGAAAACATCCGCGTCGGTAATGAAGATGCGTCTCATGAAATGGTTCATGCTGCTGCCAAGGCCGCTGCTGCCCACGACTTCATTCTCGCAAAGGGCAATGGTTACGATACAGTTGTAGGTGAACGTGGTTCGCAGCTTTCGGGTGGTGAACGTCAGCGTCTGGCGATCGCCCGCGCTATCCTGAAAGATTCGCCAATCCTCGTACTCGACGAGGCGACCAGTGCGCTTGACGTCGAGACCGAAGAAAAGGTCAAGCAGGCTGTTGATGATCTGAGCCAGAACCGCACGACCTTCATTATTGCGCACCGTCTGTCGACCGTCCGTTCTGCCGATATTGTGCTGTTCATGGACAAGGGTCATCTGGTCGAACGCGGCAGCTTCGATGAACTGGCTGCGCGTGGTGGCCGCTTCTCTGACCTGCTTCGTGCTGGCGGTCTGCAGCTTGAAGACAAGTCTGAAAAGGCTCAGAACGAAGAAGCTGAAGAAAGCAATGTGATGCCATTCCCGGTTAAGGGCTCTGTTGCCTGATACCGTTGCGTATCAATGAAAAAAGCCCGCTGCGAATTTCACAGCGGGCTTTTTCTTACTAAAGAGGCACTTCAAATCTTAACCCGTCATAGCCGGGTTCTACGTGATCAGGCGTGTCCCGCATAACCGTGTCGTAATCGAGCGGCACATGCATATGCGTCAGGATTGCGCGTTTTGGTCCGAAGAATTCGATCCATTCCAACGCCTGTTCTAACGAGAAATGGCTTGGATGCGGGCGATATTGCAGCGCACCAATAATCAGCACATCGGCATGGCGGATATATTTCAGGCTCTCATCCGGAAACGCGCTGACATCCGTGCAGTAAGCGACATTGCCAATGCGGAAGCCAAGCGATTCAATATCGCCATGCACCTGCATAAATGGCTCAAAGCGGATCGACCCGCCCGCACCCGTGATCGAGAATGCTGTTTCTGCCATGATATCATGCATCGAAAGGATCGGCGGATAGCTCGATCCCACTGGCGTCTCAAAACAATAGCCGAAGGCTTCAAACAGGCGGTTGCGTGTCAGCCGGTTGGCATACACATCCATCAGTCGACGGTTTTCAACGACATAGGTTCGTAAGTCATCGATGCCGTGGATATGGTCGGCATGGGGATGCGTATAGACGGCAGCGTCAAGCGACGGCACGTTGGCATCAATCATCTGGTCCCGGAAATTCGGGCCCGTGTCGATAACAACGACCGTGCTGTTCCCGTCGGCGTCGAACCGTTCAACAAGCAAAGCCGCGCGGCGGCGCTTGTTCTTTGGATTTTTGGGATCGCAGTTGCCCCAATCACCATTGATGCGTGGCACACCGGGAGACGAACCGCACCCGAGAATTGTGAAACGCAGACAATTGCGAGGCGATACCACGATGATTATTCCCCGGCAGGCTTTGGCATTTTGGAGAAAAGCCGGAAGACATTTTCGCTGGTAATGTCAGCGATTTCTTCGCGGCTTACACCAATCGTTTCAGCCAACACGGCTGCTGTGTGCTGCACGAATGAAGGCTCATTGCGCTGGCCGCGATGCGGCATAGGCGCGAGATAAGGCGCATCAGTCTCAACCAGCAAACGATCACGCGGAACTATCTGTGCAATTTCGCGAATATCAGCCGAGTTCTTAAAAGTCAGAATGCCCGAGAATGACACGTAGCCGCCCAGCTCGACGCCCTTTTCGGCCAGAGCGCGCCCTGACGAAAAGCAATGCAGGATGAAGGGAAATGCACCCTTCGCTGTCTCAGATTCTAGAATGTCAGCCATGTCCTGATCCGCGCTGCGTGCGTGGATCACAAGCGGCAACTGCGTACGACGTGCAGCTTCAATATGCACGAGGAAGCCCTGACGTTGGGCTTCTGGCGGCGCATAATCATAATGATAATCAAGCCCCGCCTCGCCTATGGCGACAACTTTCGTATGCTCTGCCAGCCGCACGAGATCATCGGCAGTAACATCCAGTTCTTCATGTGCATTGTTCGGATGCGTACCAACCGAACAATAGACTGAATCATATTTCTTGGTCAGTGCGAGGATCGTATCGAACTTGCGTACTCGCGTCGAAATCGTGACCATGCGTTTGATGCCAGCCTCGAGCGCGCGGTTTACAATAGCGTCGCGCTCGGGCTCGAAGTCCGCAAAGTCTAGATGGCAGTGACTATCAACCAGCATATTCAGCTCAGTTCTGTTCTTCCGCTTCCACATAGCGCGGGAAAACCGGCTGCGGTGCAGGCAGTTCTGCGCCGCCAACGAGCGGGCTTGCTGCAACGTCAGAGAACTGACGCTTGTCTGCCGGGATTGCCAGAATATCGAGCAGCTTTTCTGCCGACTGCGGAATGAAAGGCTGAACCATGATGCCAACACGGCGGATCACTTCTGCCGTCACATAGAGCACTGTGCCCATGCGTTCCATGTCAGTCTTGCGTAGTGCCCAAGGCTCCTGCCCCGCAAAGTAACGGTTTGCTTCTGCAACAACGGCAAAGATAGCGCCGAGCGCGATGTGCAATGCCTGATCACCGACGGCCTTACGTGCGGTTTCCAATGCAGCATCAGCCTGATCGAGAATGGCCTTATCGGCATCCGTGAATGCAGCCGGAACCGGAACCTTGCCTTCGCAGTTCTTTGCAATCATCGACAGCGAACGTTGTGCGAGGTTGCCAAGATCATTGGCGAGATCGGCATTGGTGCGGTTGACGATTGCATCGTGACTGTAGCTGCCATCCTGACCGAACGGCACTTCACGCATCAGGAAGTAACGCAGCTGATCAAGGCCGTAGCGCTGGACCAGTTCAAACGGATCGATGACATTGCCGAGAGACTTCGACATTTTTTCACCGCGATTGAACAGGAAGCCATGCGCGAATACACGCTTCGGCAGCGGAACGCCTGCCGACATCAGGAATGCAGGCCAGTAAACCGCGTGGAAACGCGAAATATCCTTGCCGATAATATGCGCATCCGCAGGCCAGTAAGCCCACTTCTCGTCAGTCGTATCAGGATAACCGAGAGCGGTAATATAGTTGGTCAACGCATCGACCCACACATACATGACGTGCTTTTCATCGCCCGGAACAGGAATACCCCAGTCGAACGTTGTGCGCGAAATTGACAGATCCTTCAGGCCCGACTTTACGAAGCTAACGATCTCGTTGCGACGCTCCGCAGGCATGATGAAGCCGGGATTGTTTTCATAGAGTTCAAGGAGCTTGTCCTGATAATTCGACAGGCGGAAGAAATAGCTTTCTTCTTCAACCCATTCGACCGGCGTGCCCTGTGGACCGTAGCGAACATTGTCGCCGCGCACCTCAGTTTCTTCTTCGCCGTAGTAGGCTTCATCACGAACTGAATACCAGCCCGCATAACCGCCCTTATAAATATCGCCATTGGCCGACATTGCCTGCCAGATTGCCTGACTGGCCTTGTAGTGACGCTCTTCCGAGGTGCGGATATAATCGTCGTGCGAGCTGTTCAGAAACTCACCCATGCGCTGGAAAGCAGCCGTGTTGCGATCTGCGAGTTCGCGGGGCGTGATGCCTTCCTTGCGCGCGCTCTGCAACATCTTGATGCCGTGTTCATCCGAGCCGGTCAGGAAGTGAACGTCCTTGCCATCCAGACGCTGAAAACGCGCCATGGCATCGGTCGCAATCAACTCATAAGCATGGCCGATATGCGGCTTGCCATTCGGGTAAGCAATCGCGGTGGTGATGTAGAATTTTTCGCGGCTCATCAGAAATCCGGCTTCTTCAAGTGTGATGTTTAAAAAACGTTAGCGGTGACATAACGCAACTAAGTCGGCATGTCACGTAAGCGGAGGCACGCCAGATCGAAAAGCGCGATGCGTTTTTTCCAAAAGGATCATAACGGCCTGCTTGCGGTCGAGATTATAGGTCTCGGCATTGAAAATTTCGCGTGTCAGTTCGCTCCAGTAGCGTGACCACTGATCGGCTTCGCGCAGCTGGCCCGAATCTGCATAGCGGCGAGCTTCATCGGCGATCCGGCTCATGAGATAATCGCGGAACAGCTCATATTGAACCTCCGCCTCACGGCCATTGAGAACACCTGATAGCGCCTGTGCTTTCGGCAGGTCGAAATTCTGTCCCTGCAAGATGGCATCAACCGTATCGGATATTTCCAGCCCACCATGCGCCACAAGCAGCAGCGCCTTGCGCACGCTGCCTTCTGAACGCGTGAGCAGCGCTGGCGTGATGTCACCCGCATCAAGGCCAACGCTCGGCCCGATATGTTCCAATGCATTGGTGAGTGGCTCATCCGCAAGTGGCTTGAACTGGATGCTCTGGCAGCGTGAACGGATCGTCGGCAATAATCGCCCCGACGAATGCGAAATCAGAATGAAGATTGCGCGGGCTGGCGGCTCTTCCAGCGTTTTGAGAAGCGCATTGGCAGCGTTGCGGTTCATGTCGTCTGCGGGATCGACAATTACTATACGCCATGCGCCGTCCGATGCCGTGCGGGTCAGAAAATGGGTAACACGGCGAATTTCCTCAACGGGAATACCGGTTTTAAACTTGCCAGTCTTCTGATCAAAGGGGCGGTTGATATGCAGCACAGCTGGATGCATACCGCCTGCGATCTGTCGCCAGAGTGGCTTACTGAAATCAGGTACGCCGATAGTTTCAGGGGCAAGTGCCTGATCTGCATTGGCCAGCATATGGCCTGCCAGATGAAAGCCCAGCGTTGCCTTGCCTATACCCTGCTCGCCCTCAAAAAGCAGCGCATGATGCATACGGCCTTCGCGATAGGCCTGTGCGAGAAAAGCCGCGATTTCACTATGGCCGGTGAGAAAGTCGCTTGCCGCCGGTTCGGCGACACCCTCAATGGAATCATGGGCTTTTGGGACATCGAGTTCTTCGATCACAGAAGACCTCTTTTCTTCAAAATTTCATCAGCGATGGCGATGATGTCGGCAGAAATTACATCTTGAGCGCGGTCCGCATCGACGACACTGCAGCGGTCGGGTTCAGCTTTTGCAATGGCAAGAAACGCCTGACGGCGCGCTTCATGCACGGCAATCGCTTCTTTCTCGAAACGATCCGCCACGTCAGCCCCTCGCCGCTTGTTGGCTCGTGAAAGACCTTTTTCCGCAGGAATATCGAGAATGATCGTGAGATCAGGCATGGCACCGTCGATGGCGATACGCTCAATCGCCGCCATATAGGTGGCATTGAGATTGCCTGTAACACCCTGATAGGCGCGGCTCGAATCGATGAAGCGGTCGCAAAGCACAATGCGGTTTTCAGCAAGCGCAGGACGGATCAGCTGATCAACATGATCGGCACGCGCGGCGGCAAACAGCAATGCTTCCATGGCCGGACCATAGTTTTCGGCATTACCGCTCAGAATCACATGGCGAACAGCCTCTGCACCCGCAGAACCACCGGGTTCGCGTGTTATCAATGGATCAAGCCCAAGAGCGCGCAAATGCTCTGCCAGCAAGGCGATCTGGGTCGATTTACCCGCGCCTTCCCCACCCTCGAATGTAATGAATAATCCGGTCAAATTGACTTCCGCAAACTGAATTATCGCCTGTTCAGGCTCCTAATCTATTTAGCGGCGTTTGTTCGCAAGGTCGAGTATCTGGACCGCTTTTGAACGATTACATCAGATCGGCACGTCAAATATCTCTTCTAACGCGCATCACATCCGAAAACCGGTACGCACTTTTCGGGATGCGCGTTAAAGATACTTCCTCAACCAACCGGTGGAGAGTTCCATGACTGCGCTCATGGCTCGCTGCGATAGCGTACCAACAGGTACTTCCTGCGCCGTGTAAAGTGGCATTTGCTGAACGACATTGCCATTCAGTTCAAACTGCAGCGTCCCGACCTCAGTATTGGCTAAAACAGGTGCACTGAGCGGTCCCTGATATGTAATACGCGCTTTTAGCTTGTCGCGCCCTTCCTTGGGGAGCAACAATTCAACGCCATCTTTCACTTTCAGCGGAACACTGGACGCCGAACCACCAAAAACCTGCGCCGTGCTGATCTCTTCATTAGCCGCATAAATATCGACCGTATCGAATGAAGTCATACCCCACTGAATGAGCTTTTTGGCCTCTTCTTCACGCTCTTTAATGCTTGTTAGACCACTCATCGCCAGGAAAAGCCGACGCCCGTTCTGTTCGGCCGATCCAACAAGCGCATAACCGGACGCTTCAGTGTAACCCGTTCCCATGCCATCAGCACCGATATCGAGCCGCAAAAGCGGGTTTCGATTGCGCTGCATGATCTTGTTCCAGGTAAACGCTTCTTGCGCGTAATATTTATAGCGTTCCGGATGAGCGCTGTGGATGTGGCGCGCGAGTTTTATCAGGTCCGACAGCGTCACCGTTTGTCCGGGAGCGGGTAATCCGGTGGAGTTCACGAAATTCGAGCTAGTCAAACCAAGCTCTTTCGCACGCTCATTCATTGCTTGAGCAAAAGCACCTTCACTACCAGACAGGCCTTCGGCGAGAATGATGGCGCCATCATTGGCCGCCTGCACGATCATGCCCTGAAGAAGATCAGCAACGGTCGGGGTGGATTTGATGGCAGCGAACATGGTCGATGTGCCGGACGGCGCCCCGCCGGTACGCCAGGCATACTCAGTAACCGGATAGGTCGTTTCGAGTGTCGTTTTGCCTTTTTCAAGCGCCTCAAAGACAACTTCAGCCGTCATCAGCTTGGCAAGCGATGCCGGTGGGACTTTCATATCCGGATTTTTTGAAAGAAGGACTGTGCCGCTCTTGTCGTCTAACAAAAGCACCTGTGGCGCTTTCGTTGCAAAGCCTGCCTGCACCGTCTGCGCATAGCTCGGTGCGGCTATTAAAACAGCAGCGGCAACCGCCGATGCAAGCTTTATGCTTATCGAGAAACGCCCCATCTTACACCCGTCATGCTTCTTCTTTGACGAAGCTACGCGGCGTTTCTGGCCGAAATCAGTCCGCACGAACGACAAAGGCGTCGGTCGCTCCAGCCTTCCATGCAGCGCGAAGCAGATCGTCGTTATTGCCCTTTTCGGCAAAAGCTGTCAGCTCGTAAATATCACCCTGCTCTGTCGGTATTTTTGTGCGCGTTACGCGCGCAGAGCGAGGCAGAGATTTTTCGAGCTTCATCGCATCTTCCAGCGAATTAAACATGCCGATTTCGACATATTCACGCTGATCTTCCGTATTGCGACGCTTCCATGCATCGGAAACAGCGTTTGCTGTCAGGATGCTGCCATAGGTACGCTCTTCTGCATAGGCTGATGCAGCCAGGCGATCCGACGCATAGCCAAGACCGCCAATACGCGCTGCTGTGGCAACGCCAAAGCTGCCAGCCGGACGCTGCGATGGAACTGGAACGTTGGCAGGAAGCAACGGCATTTCACCATCGCCATAAGCGGGATTAACTTCAAATGGCGAAGATTGTGGAACCGGCATGGCTGCGATACCCGCAGGTGTTGGTGTCGGCGCATTCATGGCCATCATGACGCCCGTGGCTGGCTGTCCGATAGGATCGCCATTGCCCGAACGGTAAGACGCCATCAGATAAGCATCATCCTGCCCATCAAGCGGCGCACGCCCAACATATTCAACCTTCACATCAGCGGTACCATGATGCTGGTAATCCAGCATTTCGGCAGCCTTCTGCGACAGATCGATAACGCGATCACGCTCGAATGGCCCACGATCATTCACGCGAACGATGATGGAGCTGCCATTGAAAGTGTTGGTGACACGCGCATAACTTGGCAGCGGCATTGTTGGATGCGCTGCCGTCAGATGCGTCATGTCGTAGATTTCGCCATTGGCGGTCAGACGGCCATGAAAAGCGCTGCCATACCAAGAGGCGCGGCCTGTCGAGGCGTAGTTCTTGTTTTCTTTTGGATAATACCAACGGCCTTTAACCTGATAGGGTTGACCGATCTGGTTGCGCCCACCGCCGCGAGGCAGAGGCTTCCCTTGAACATTGGTAACTCGGGGGCTGGCTTTGACGCCGTACTTGGATTCGGCAAAATATTCTTTGGGGTGCTTTTTCTTCGATGACTTCGGTTGAGGAGCGCTCGCACAACCCACGAGAGCCACGGCTAATGCCATGAATGTCAACATTGCAGTCGATCCGCGTTTTTCACGCTTAATCGATAGCTCTACGTTTCCAGCACGGTTTTGCCACCGGTTCGAACTCATACGCCACACGCCCGCAACTCTACACACGACCAGTCGATCGAAAATATCTATTAGGAATTAGTGATGTCACCGAATTATTGACGGATCATTAAAGCTTTTGCAAATCCCACAATTGAGTCGTTGTGGATGGTTAAATATCTGTCTCAACGAACAGGGAACTTTGGTGCTTCTAGCGCGTTGATTTTTCAACATGAAGGAGAAACAAAATGTTCCGTGCACTTATCCTTTGGCTTCTTGGCGTGCCTTTTATTGTAGTGCTGTTTATCTGGTACTTTTTCTTCTAGTCCGGGAACAATCCCGGAGTTGAGCCGTTACTTATACGGCTCTTATGACCTCCGAGCCAGTCACCTAACGTCATGAATTGGGCCCGTTCTATGAGAGCGGGCCATTTTTTATCTTATCTTAGAATGATGCTGGCCGGTATGCTTCGATTGCTTTGCGGTGCAGGCGGAAATGAGCCGGCGTCCAGGTCGAGAGCTCGCCATCGGTATTCACCGGGCGTGGTTTTTTGGTGCGTATGATAACTTCCGTCGTAGGAAATGCGCGCACATCATCCCATTTGGACTGGGTACCCTGTCGAAGACTTGGCAGGAGCCGCAACAGCTTCCACCAATGATCGACTTCAAGGCTATAAAAATCGAGCTTTCCATCGTCAATGGCTGCATCTTTTTCGACAGCCATGCCACCACCATAAAACTTGCCATTTCCAACCGACACCTGAAGCGTCTTTATCTTTTCGGTTATGCCGTCATGTTCAAGATAGGCCGTGAAAAGCTCGGATCTCATCAGAATACGGCTAGCGGCGATGGCATAGCCAAGCTTGCCCCATTTCTTCTTGGCATCGGCACTGAGTTTTTGCGCCAATTCAGCACTAAAACCGATGCTTGCGACGTTGAAGTAGAGATGACCGTTGACCTCACCCAGATCGATGGGGAGTTGCTGATAATTCAGTAATTGGCGCGTGGCTTCCGTTGGGTCTGCGGGGATGCCAATCGTACGAGCAAAGTCATTCGCAGTACCTAAGGGCAGAATAGCCAGTGGCAGTTTCGTTTCCATAAGTCCTTTTGCGGCTGCATTGAGTGTACCGTCGCCTCCGCCGACAATCACCAAATCAACATCGCGATTGCCAAGAATGACATCTGAAATTGTTTCGTCGCTTTTTGCAGTCTTCTCTACCAGCGATATTCCGCCCCGCTCAAGTATCGTGCGCATGTCAGCGCTGAACCCTTTACCATTTCGGGCTTTCGGATTGACGATCAGCAATGCTCGGCGTTTGGAAGCTATGGCCATAAACTACCCATTGAATATTCAAGTTGAATTATCGAACACCGGAAATGGCGATGGATTCTCGGATATCAATGGGGAAACGAGATGAATTCTTTTTACGGCTTTTAATGAATGCACCAGGATCAAACTGAGTGTCGCGAATACCATCAATTTCAATTATGAAAACGCTCTGACTTGATGTTACCTTATCACCACGGCGGCGGGTATGATGTAATGGTAGCTTGTCAGCTTCCCAAGCTGAATGCGCGGGTTCGATTCCCGCTACCCGCTCCAATGTAACTCACTTGCTATTGGATGGAGATTGCAATGGCACGGTTAACACTCATGCTCGGCGCAGTTTCTCTATTGGCTGCGACCCATGTATCCTATGCGGCGCTTGCACCAAATTATCAGCGCGCAAAGGAACTGAACGCTGTTATTGAAGCGGTTGCGCAAGCCATTCCGAATTACCCGATCAGCAAGGTCATCTATCAAAAAGAAGATCAGTATCAGGTAATCGCTGGCCCTTGTTCCGTAAGAGCGACGATCGTTTCAAAGTCTATGAAAAATGGGATAGTCGGTCCGCGCCAGTTTGATGTGAAGTTGGGACAATCTCGTTGTCGCTGACATCACCCGCAATTTCTAATTATCAATTGCTTGCATTTCTTCCTGTTTCCGGCTTCATGGGTTTGTTGAATTTTAAACTCATGTTTGGAGAAACTAATGGCAGAAACCAGCTCGCTCAACAAATATCAACCTCATGCCATTGGCATCCTTCGTATTGTGACGGCATTGCTTTATATCGAGCATGGCACGCAGAAAGCATTCAGTTTTCCTATTGCCGGCCCTGATAGCCTGTCTGCATTGCAAATCGCATCAGCCTTGCTGGAGGTTGTTGGCGGCGCGTTGATCTTGCTGGGCTGGTTCACCCGTCCTGTCGCCTTCATCCTATCGGGTCATATGGCTTTTGCCTATTTCATGGCGCATTTTCCGAAAAGCTTCTTCCCAGTTGCAAATGGTGGCGATGCGGCAATTCTGTTCTGCTTCGTATTCCTGACGCTCGTCGCAACTGGCGCTGGCGCATTTTCAGTCGATAATCGTAACCGTTGATCGAAATCATTTCCTTAAGGCGGTCTATCTGACAGCTTCAGATCACATACAGTTTTCTTGTATGTGATCTGAACAATGCGGATGATCAAAAAATGAAAATACTCTTGATCGCCCTGGCCATAGCGGCCTTCCTCGTGTTTGGCTGCTTTCTGCAGACACACTTCGGCTCGTGGCAATAAGAGATCCAGCGAAGCGTATCCTTGATTAGTGAATTTGCGGCCTTACCTAGAGGTTGTAACGATCAAAGGAGTTCTTCATGCGCACCATGCTTGCAGCCATTCTTCTCACTGCGACTTCCGTCGGCGCTTTTGCAGCCGCGCCAGAAGGCGCAAAGCTATCCGAGATAATCGCCAAAATCGAGCAAACAGCCGATGTGCAATATATTGATGAAGTCGATTGGAATGATCGCGGTTATTATGAAATCGAATATTTTATGAAGAATGGGGCAAAGGTCGAAATCAAGATCGATCCCAAAACGGGCGAATCTGTTCGATAAAACGAATCTCCAGCAGGCGGCACATTAGTCAGATGTGCCGCTTCTTAGTGAAACCGCCATTTGATACGCTTTTTTAGCCGCTGAAATGCTCCCATTCCTCCATCTTTTCCACAAGATCAGCCTTAAATTAGAATTATCCGAATTTTTTTATGGTCTTACGCATAGAAACGATTGACGCTGATCCCGTTCCCGCATACATGAGCACCGTTCCTGATCGAAAGCATCGGAACAATGCGCGGGTGTAGCTCAGTTGGTTAGAGTGCCGGCCTGTCACGCCGGAGGTCGCGGGTTCGAGCCCCGTCACTCGCGCCATTCCTCTCTTAGATAGAGGAATGTTCAGGGACAAAGTTTCCTTCTTTATCAAGTAGATAGTTGAATTAGATAATGTAAACGCAGAGCGGAAGCTTTGCGCGTTTTCTTTGTTTTCGGACGAACGAAAAATGGCGAGCCTCGCGACCCGCCATTTAATCAAAACGTCTTATTCCTGCGTAAGGTTCAACATCGGAATGGCGCCGTTCGGCAGCATTGTCGTGGGTAGTTGTCCGTTCCACTTTTCGGCCTGTGTGAGCGAAACCAGACCTGGGTTATCGCGCAATGCATCACCACGCGCCTTGATGGCCTGAGCTTCAGCGTCACCCTTCAGACGAATAGCTTCTGCATCAGCTTGTGCCTGAAGCCTCACAGAATCAGCTTGCGCCTGCGCATCTGCACGACGGGCGTCAGCCTGCGCATTAGCCTGCGTCACGGTAATTTCCGCCTGCACCTTTTCACGTTCTGCATTCTGACGCAGACGCTGAACTTCGACCTCAGCAAGCATACGCTGCTCAATACTAGCCTCGTAGGCATCAGAGAAATCAATATTCTCGATCTGCACGCTATCGATGATGACCGGACCGCTTACGCTTTTCTGGATAGCGTCTGCGATTTCCTGATTAAGGCGACCGCGCTCCTGAATGGCTGTTACAGCTGCAAAGCGACCGAATACAGTCTTGCTTTCCTCGAACACGCGCCGTTCAACCAAACGCGACAGAAGTCCATCTTCACCGCCATAGGTGGCGTAAACTTCTTCAACGCGGTCCGGCGGAATACGATAGTTGACCGAGAGGTTCATCGTTGCTGGTTGCTGGTCCCGGCTATAGGCCTCCATGCCGTTATAGATAGCTGCCTTGGATTGAACCGAAACGCGAACGACGGAATCTATCAATGGAATTTTGAAACCAAGCCCCGGCTGTGCAACGCCGGCCACGGCTCCATAACGCAGAATGACGCCACGTTCCCCCTCGTCGACAGTATACCAGGACCCCAGAACGACACTCAAAATGGCTAAGCCGATAAATGCGGCAATAGCAGTTGGAATATGACGCATATCATCTCCTGTTACGCTTAATTAATAAGTGCTCAATAAGCGCAAAACTCAGAGAATTGAAAACAAAACGAAGCTTAATGTTCGAGTATCGACAACTATTTTGATCTTACTAGATCTATTCTAATCAAGCAGAACCGATATTAACAAAATTATCCGAAATGCGGCGCGGAAGCACCTCGTACATAATGCTCCGGAATATTGTTAAATCTGTACACACTATGTGATTCAAATATTATTTCCCTCTTATATTCAGCCGGTTATAGGGATTTGTCTAATATAACTTTGACTAGTCACGAGGAAAGAACAATGAAAGCATACCTTCTCGCAATCGCTGTTGTGATGGCCGCTGCTTCACCTTCGCTCGCCTGCACAGCTGAAGACGTTACTGCAAAAGCGACAGAATTTTCTACAAAGATGCAAGAACTGGCAGCAAAGGACCCTCAGAAAGCAGCTGAAGTTGCTCAGAAGCTTTCCGGCGCGCAGTCGCAGCTCGCTTCTGATCCAACGAGCGCATGCAAAGTCTATGATGATATGATTGCTGAACTAAAGTAATTATCCGAATGGCGGCGTTCGAAATATGGATGCCGCCATTATCCTGAAAGCTAGAAAGTTAACTGCACATCCAGTGCCTTTTCGCACTCGGTCAAATCCGCGCCAAACTTGGTCAAAGTGGCTTCGTAGTCAGGCTCTTGCGTGCTGTCGCTTTTAATATAGCCAGCAATTGTATCAATAATATCTTGAAGCGAGCTGGCTGCCGTATCGCACATTTTATAGGTTTGATAGCCAGCCTGATCTGTACTGTTCTGCGCTATCTCCCGCCACTCCGATTGCGCTTTTGCAACAGGTACCTTTACCTTGTCTTCCATCTCGACACCGAGAGCTTTTGATCGCCCTTCGGAATTTTCGCCCAGTTCGATATAGGTATAAAGCCCATCGACCACGGTTTTTCTAAGTTGAAGCGAATCCGTTTTTGCATCGGCAAGCGCCGCAGAAACCATCAGAAAAGGGATCACGCTGGTTAAGGCTGCTTTGCTGAATAAGCGCACGTCGAACTCCTGCTAAAATACGTTGGGCTTCTTAAAGCATACTAGATTGGAAGCCGGAACCCGTTTTGCAGGATGCATTCGCAGTTCTGCTCATCACCTACTTTCAGATCTTTACGGAAAATAGCGACATAATCGGCTGATTCAGCCGATTTCAAAGATGTGAATTATTCCATATTCGTTGTTTAATACCAGCTGCGGAGAGCTGGTATTAAACGGTGGCTTCAACCACGCTTTTTGGCGCGAGACAGGCCGAAAAGCCCTGAAATAAGCAGTGCTACGCCCACACCCATGATACCGTAACCAAGAGCGCCAGAGCCGATCTCGGACTGGTTGGCCGACGCAATGGCCGCAGCTGTATCAGACGCACCAGAGCCATTTACCCGTGCATCAATCATCGCAACAACACCCGGTTCATTGCATTTGGATATAAATGTTTGCTGGGCTTCAGCGCTATCTTTGTAGAGATTCTTGACGTTTTCCTCACAGCGCGACTGATCGGCCGGTGAAACACCCGATCCGCTGGACTGGAGATAAAACCCGCCACCCAAGAGTATTACTCCTACCACAGCCATAACGGCTGGAGCACCCGCCACACTTTTCTTAGTCATATTACCTTACCCTCTTAAAGTTGGGCGTAATAAAACCTGAGTCTTCTAATGAGACAAGGCGCGAGCGCTCTTGGAGCAACAATAAGAATTAGTAAAGTTAAAAGTAACGGCGTCAGCGCAACGAAACTCGTATCGAATCTTTGCAGGCTAGATCCAAACGCGAATTTAACATTTGACCAGAAGGTTCAACGAACCTGTGAGCACAACATAAATTTACGTTAAGTCATTGATTATATGGCGCACCCGACAGGATTCGAACCTGTGACCTCTGCCTTCGGAGGGCAGCACTCTATCCAGCTGAGCTACGGGTGCATCGCCGGGAGGCGTGATCGCCTCAATCTAGGCGTTTCTAGCTGAACCACGTCTCTGCATCAATGGTCTATTTGGCAAAATGACCACTAAAAACCGCATGTTCCACCAGAGATCAAATGCAAGCGCTCTACGCACTTTAAACGCGGGAACGAAACCATATCCCCATAGAGCTCCTGCAGCTTTGCTTTAACAGCGGGTGAGTTCTGATAAATCTCGATGAACTTTTTTAATCGAACATCATCTCGCAATTCCGGACGTGTGACGAACTGAAAGGCGTAGATCGGTTCGTTCTCGAAGATCAGTCCTGATGACGCTTCCAGCCCTGCGAGTTTTGCAAAAGTGGGATAGGTCGCCGCAGCATCCACCTCGTCCAGTAATCGCGCGATTTGTGGACCGTCCAGTTGCACGATCTTGAGCGGTTTCTTCCAGATAACAACATCCTCGAGGCTCGCACGATGATCTGTGTCTGGCTTCAACTCCAGAAAGCCCGCCTTCTGCAGAAGAAGAAGCGACCGGCCGGTATTGATCACATCGCCTGAAAACGCGATCTGCGCATTATCCGGAAGATCTTCGAGCTTTGAATATTTCTTCGAGTAAAGCCCGAATGGCGTGCTGAAAGCAGGCGCTATCGGTACGAGCCCGTTTCCGGTCTTGGAGTTGGTGTAATCCAGATAGGGAATATGTTGAAAAAGATTGGCGTCAACAGTCTTATCGGCAACTGCCGTATTCGGCGTATTCCAATCACTGAATTCGATCAGTTCGACATCGAGCCCCTGCTCTTTTGCTTCAGTCGCTGCCACCTCCGCAGCTTGGTTGGAAACACTGGTTGCAAGCGCAATACGTAGAGACTGCCTCTCTTCGGCATAGAGTACCGATGGCAGCAAGCTTGTAGCGAAAGCCATCGTTGATATCGCGAGAAAACGACGGCGTTGTAGTTCAATTTTTGAGGATGTTTTTCTGTTGTCGAAACGGAAGCGCATGGCACATTCTAAAAGTTGATAAATTTAATCCACTATACTGCTTACCAATCTAATTAAGAAGCTGTTTCTGATTGGCACATCAATAATTTAGCGCGCACTTGATTGTGATCAATGAACAGAAAGCACGGCGTTCTACAGTCTTGTGCATGTCATCTGGCAATGCCAGCTTGTACAATAGCAGTTCTCCCGACTGCTTATCAGCTTAACAGCAGAAAAGGATAAATCATGTCAAACACAGCTAAAGTTGCATTGGTCACAGGTGCAGCACAGGGCATTGGTCGCGGTATCGCTCTGCGCCTTGCAAAAGACGGCTTTGATATTGCACTGGTCGACCTGAAAGCAGACAAGCTTGAATCCGTAAAAAAGGAAGTTGAAGCACTGGGTCGCAAGGCCTCTACGTTCTCAGCAGATGTGAGCAAGCGCGATGATGTCTACGCAGCAATTGACCATGCAGAAAAGGAACTCGGCGGCTTCGACGTCATCGTCAACAATGCGGGCATCGCACAGGTTCAGCCTATTTCCGATGTTAAGCCCGAAGAAGTCGACCGTATCCTGAAAATCAATGTCGAAGGTGTTCTGTGGGGCATTCAGGCAGCAGCAGCCAAATTCAAAGCGCGCGGACATAAGGGCAAGATTATTAATGCCTCGTCGATTGCTGGCCATGATGGCTTCGCAATGCTGGGTGTTTATTCGGCGACGAAATTCGCTGTGCGTGCGCTGACTCAAGCCGCCGCCAAAGAATATGCGAGCGCAGGCATAACGGTGAACGCTTATTGCCCGGGCATCGTCGGCACCGATATGTGGGTTGAGATCGATGAGCGCTTCTCGGAAATCACCGGTGCGCCAAAGGGCGAAACCTACAAGAAGTATGTTGAAGGCATCGCTCTTGGCCGCGCCCAGACCCCGGAAGACGTTGCCTCGCTGGTATCGTTCCTCTCGGGCCCGGATTCAGATTATATTACCGGACAGGCTATCCTGACTGATGGCGGCATTGTTTACCGCTAAGCAGATGACAAAAGAAAAGGCGGGAAATTTCCCGCCTTATTCTTATCCAACGTGTAAGCCCGGCGCTTCCTGGCCTGTGCTTTCAACATATTCCGTATAGCCGCCGCCATATTGGTGAATGCCGTCCGGCGTGAGTTCCAGTACGCGATTGGAGAGCGCCGACAAAAAGCGACGATCGTGCGATACGAAAAGCATTGTGCCTTCGTAAGCGGAAAGCGCCCGAATGAGCATTTCCTTGGTGTCGAGATCCAGATGGTTAGTCGGCTCATCGAGTACAAGGAAATTTGGCGGATCAAACAGCATTGCTGCCATGACCAATCGCGCTTTCTCACCGCCAGAAAGCACACGGCATTTCTTTTCAATATCATCGCCAGAAAAGCCGAAGCAGCCTGCAAGTGCACGCAAAGGTGCCTGCCCTGCCTTTGGAAAGCGTTGTTCCAGCCATTCGAGAATAGTGCTGTCCCCGTCCAGAATATCCATGGCGTGCTGTGCGAAATAGCCAAGCTTCACACTCGCGCCGAGATTGACGATCCCCTGATCAGGCTCCGTTGTGCCGGTGACAAGCTTGAGCAATGTCGACTTGCCTGCACCATTGACGCCCATGATGCACCACCGCTCACGACGACGAACCATGAAATCCAGCCCGTCATAAATCGTGCGGCTGCCATAGCTTTTGTTGACACCCTTGAGGCTGACGACATCTTCGCCGGATCGTGGCGCTGGTGCGAAGTCGAAAGCCACCGTCTGGCGACGACGTGGCGGTTCCACGCGATCAATCTTTTCAAGCTTCTTCACACGGCTCTGTACCTGAGATGCGTGTGATGCGCGTGCCTTGAAGCGTTCGATGAATTTGATTTCCTTGGCAAGCATTGCTTGCTGGCGTTCAAACTGCGCTTGCTGCTGCTTTTCGTTCAGCGCACGCTGGCCTTCATAAAAGGCATAATCACCGGAATAGCTCGTGAGCGAGCCGCCGTCGATTTCAATGATCTTGGTCACGATGCGGTTCATAAACTCGCGGTCGTGGGAGGTCATCAGCAATGCGCCATCATAGTTTTTGAGGAAAGCTTCAAGCCAGATAAGGCTTTCAAGATCGAGATGGTTGCTCGGTTCGTCGAGAAGCATAACGTCGGGGCGCATGAGAAGAATGCGAGCGAGAGCCACGCGCATTTTCCAGCCGCCGGACAATTTGCCGACATCGCCATCCATCATTTCCTGGCTGAAACTCAGACCCGCAAGCACTTCGCGCGCACGACCATCCAATCCATAGCCGTCGAGTTCTTCATAGCGAGCCTGCACTTCGCCGTATCGCTCGATAATCGCGTCCATTTCGTCAAGACGATCAGGATCGCACATCGCGGCTTCAAGTTCGCGCAACTCTGCGGCCACAACACTGACCGGACCTGCGCCGTCCATCACTTCCGCGACAGCCGAACGACCACCCATTTCACCAACATTCTGGTTGAAATAGCCGATCGTCACGCCTTTTTCGACATTCACCTGCCCTTCATCGGGCAGTTCTTCGCCGGTAATCATGCGGAAAAGCGTAGTTTTACCGGCACCGTTTGGGCCGACGAGACCTATTTTTTCCCCACGATTCAACGCGGCAGAAGCTTCGATAAAGAGAATACGGTGGCTGTTGGACTTGCTGATGCTGTCGATGCGGATCATGTGCGTGGGAGGCCTTGTGATAACTTGGCCTCCCTATGACATGGCTTGCCCCCGCTGTCACGCGGCGCGATGACATTGCGAGCCATGTTTACTTACGGAATGTGATGCAGCCATTCCTTCGTGGCAAATTTTTCTTCAATGAGCTTCTCGGCTGCTGCGTATTCTTCCGGTGTTATCGTCCCGGTGACACCGCCATTCAACGAAACGAACATCTCTTTCATGCGATCAATGACTTCGCGGCGCGGCAAGCCCGTCTGGCTGCGGACAGGATCGACGCGTTTGACCGCGCTGGCCGTACCCTTGTCAGACAGCTTTTCCCGGCCAATGCGCAACACCTTCACCATTTTCTCGGCGTCCATGTCATAAGCCATGGTGACGTGATGCAGAACAGTTCCGCCTGAATAGCGCTTCTGGGCCGCTCCACCGATCTTGCCTTTCGAGCTCGAAATATCATTGAGCGGCTTATAAAACGCGTCGATGCCAAGCGAATTAAGCGACTTCAGGACCCATTCGTCGAGGAATGCGTAGGAATCGGCGAAACTCATATCACGCACGAGTTCACCCGGCGCATAAAGAGAATAGGTAATCGAGTTGCCCGGCTCCACAAACATTGCGCCGCCGCCTGTTACGCGACGAACTGTTTCGACGCCGAGCTCAGCAGTCGCTTCCATATCCACTTCATTACGCAGCGACTGAAACGCTCCGATGATAATGGATGGACGCTCCCACTCCCAAAAGCGCAAAGTCGGCGCGCGACGTCCAGCGGCCACTTCACGTGCCAGAACTTCGTCAAGCGCGAGATGCATCGTTGGCGTCAGCGGCGGAATATCGATGATCTGCCATTCGTAGTCGCGCCAGGTACGTGCAACGCCAAGAGCTCGACGCACAGCAATAGCGACAGCTTCAGGGCTGAAACCGATCATGAAAGCGTCTGGGCGAAGTCCTTTGCGGACCGCATTAGCAATTTCTTCCGATGAGGCAGTCGCAGGCAAACCGTTCAATGCATCACGAATGTCATCAAGGGCTTCTGCAGGCTCGAGGAAAAAGTCCCCCGCGACCTGAACCTGGCTCAGTTTGTTATCCTGAACTTCGAGATCGATAACAACCAGCTTGCCACCGTGGACCTTGTATTCACCATGCATTTTCTTACGACCTTGCTGACGAGAAACATCTATTCGCACTCTTGCGGATTCAGCAAAAAAAGGGAACTATCTATCTGGAATTTTTACACGATTTGCGTTCAAATATTTACAATCATTCGCGATATTGACCAGTTGAAACGTAAGTCGCCGTTCATTCTATGTTCAAGAACTGAAATCTATAAGAACTCATCAGACATTCAAACAATGGTGTTAGCCATGGCAGCTCTTCTGTCTAATAAACTTAGCCTCGTCGCAGGCATGTCAGCTTTTATTGCATCTATGTACGTAATTGCTCCTGCACCCGCTGAGGCTGCGCAATTGCAGCGTTGCGCCGGTGAAAATGAAACCTGCAGACTTCCGTATCCAACTGAAGTGATCTATGGCGCGAATGGCCGGGGCACGTCTCAGTTTATCGATGGTCCGAATGTGCGCTGCTCAAATCAAGTTTTCGGTGATCCGGCCCCTGGCGCACAGAAAAGCTGCTCATTCGTTGTCCGTGATCGTTATGAAGATCGACGCGATGATCGTCGCAACGATTGGCGCGACAATCGTCGTGATGATCGCCGAAATGATTGGCGTGACGACCGTCGGGATGATTGGCGTGATAACAGACGCGATGATCGTCGTCGTGGCGAGTGGCAGCAATGCGCAAAAGAAAAAGGCTTCTGCGATTTCTATGGTCGTAAGGTCGTACGTTACGGAGCGAAGGGGCGTTTTGTAGAGCGCGTATTCCGTGATGGCGTACGATGTGACAACCGTGCTTTCGGTGATCCAGCACGCGGTGTCGGAAAAGCCTGTTTCATTCAGAATTAAGAACGAAAAGAGGGGTAGAGCGGTTCCAGTTAATACTGAATCTTTGAAACCGCTCTATCTATTTGTTTTTATAGTACTATCCGACGCATCGCAGCAGAAAAAGAAATCAGTCCGGCAAACTGATTTCCCTGCGGAGACGCTTCGCACTTTTGCTGAAATTGCTTTAAGTCCGCTTTTTTCTTGATGTTATTTGTCTATGCAAGCAGCACTGTACGATAAAAACATTCTTTAGCCGAGTTACCGCCGACCGCTCAAAGAGCGGCCAAACGTGACTCTGCCGTCTTATCGAAAGCTTTCTGCATACCCGCGTCGCGGTCGTAAACGTCGCTGAAGTAACGAACGTTACCATTGGAATCAGGCCAAGCCGTGAAGTAAGCGATATAGACCGGAACCGGATTAGCAACCTTCAAGCCGCGTTCGTCCTTACCGAAATATTTGCTTAACTCTTCAACCGGCTTACCAAGCACTGCTGCTGCCATATCGCGCGGGCGCTCCAGACGGATGCAGCCATGGCTCAAGGCACGCATATCACGGCTGAAATAGGATTTCGCCGGAGTGTCATGCATGTAAATGTCATGAGCGTTTGGGAAAAGAATCTTCAGTTCGCCCAGAGCATTATCGAGACTTGGCTTCTGGCGGATGCCGACATGCGCCTTGCCTGCAGCAACTGCACTCCAGTTTACAGCGCTCGCCGAAACCTTCTTGCCGCCGACATAAACTTCATAGCCGTTGCGATCGAGATAGCTCGTATCACGCATCACCTTTGGCAGCATTTCGTTCAGAATAATCGAACGCGGCACGCCCCAGGATGGATTGAAAACAACCGTCTGGACCTTGTTATAGAAGAAATAGGTCTGATGGGTTGGCGAACCGATGACCACATTCATGGCCAGCTTTTCTTTGCCGTCTTCAAAATATTCGGCGCGGTAGGATGGCTGATTGACCATCACGTAACGCGAGCCGAAATCATGTGGCAGCCAGCGCAGGCGTTCCATCGAATAGAGAATGCGATCACGCTTCACCGAATCCTGCTCGCCTTGAAGGGCTGCAATCGTGTTCTTACCAATGATGCCATCGGGCGTGCTGCCTGAAAGCTTCTGGTAATCCTTGATGGCAGCGGCCAGTTCCGGATCATAGATGCTTCCATCTGCGTGAGCCTGCAGAACATTGCGATGCTGTTCCAGATAGCTGGCTGGAGCATGTCTCGTGATGAGCGCGACAACATTTGCAAGCTGATCGCTGGAATCACCCGGACGAATAGCTTTATCAAGCGAAATGCGAATAGGTTCGCCAGCTGGCGCTTCCGTATTAGCCAGTTCACGCTTCAATGAAGCATAGGCTTCGTTGTTCGGCTGGAAGCTTTTCAGATAAGCCACCGGGTCGGTTTCAGATGCCAGACGGGCCAGAACAGCTTTAGGATCGACGCGATTACGCGGCAGATCATAAAAACCACTGAGGCGGTCTGCAATCACACGGCCCTCGCCCGCATCAATTGCATAGCGCAATGCACGCGCAGACATGCGAATTTCAAAGTCAGCAAGTTTTTGCTGACGTTCGGCAAGCTGTGCTTCTTCGAAATGATCGCCAGGAATAGTGACGGCATATTCTTCCGGGTTCAGACCATCATCGTCAGCCTGTGCAAAGAAGGCTGCAACATTGCGGGCTTTATCAAGCGCCTTGTTGTCTGCCGACCAAAGAAAGGTGCGCTTTTCGGAATAGAAGCTGACGATAGCTTCAGCAATTTGCTTTTCCGCTTTGACGTCGACGGTCTTCAGATAATCAGTTGCGGCATCGAAAGCGAGCTCACCCTGGGATTCGTCGGTCTTTTTTACCGGACCAATCGGCGACATTCCCGATGTCAGAGGATCGACGCGCGCGGGATCAACTGCCGCTGTCACCTGCATATCAAGAGCGCTGAAATCGACCTTGATCAAAGCATCCGGCTTATAATTGTAGATCTGCGGTCCTTTAACCGTGACGCGCTGTGCTGGCGGCACGGCAGCTCTCGGCACGGAAACTGGCTTAGCAGTATTTGGTGCTGGGGCGACCTGCACAGGCGGCTGAACCGGCTGGGCCTGTTGCTGACGACGCTGCTGGAACAGCTCAAGCAGAGAGTTAGCTGCCTGCGCCTGCGCTGTCGAGAAAAGTGTCGATGCTGCCAGTGCGAAAGCCATCGCGTTACGGACATAAGGACCGCGCTTGCGATTATCTTTAATGTTCCGATTCAAATTTCTGGAGAACTGCATTCCAACCGCCAATTCAATGCAACCGCTATTAAGCGAAGCCGCGTCAATCTTTGCCCATAGAATTGATGAATCTCGTATAGAATCTTTTAACGTTAACGCATCCTCCTATTATTTTGCGCCCAACTCTATCAATTTTTCTTGAAAAGCGATTTTGCGGACACACTCGAGCTCCGTTTCGCGTCGAACAGAACAATGTGCCGCAGTGGATTCCGGACTGCATCGCGCTAAAAGCCCCGCAGAATATGCCCCTGACTTTGTCAGGGCTGAATCACGGAGCGCATCCGTTGGGCCGAAGGCGGCACTTGGATGCGGCAGGCAAGCAAGCGAGGTACCACAATGGCAGAAGCAAGCGCCGCCGATCTATTCCCACTTGGCGAAGACAAAACCCCTTACCGCAAACTGACTTCCGATCATGTGTCGGTCGATACGTTTAAGGGACAGGAAATTCTGAGCGTCGACGCTGAAGGGCTGCGCATCCTTTCGGAAGCTGCCTTTGCTGACATCAATCACCTTCTGCGCCCAGGCCATTTGCAACAGCTCGCAAATATCATGAAGGACCCCGAAGCAACCGATAACGACCGCTTCGTGGCTTATGATCTCTTGAAGAACGCAAATATTGCAGCGGGCGGCGTTCTACCTATGTGTCAGGATACGGGCACAGCGATCATCATGGGCAAGAAGGGCCGTCGCGTCTGGACCGAAGGTGGCGATGCCGATGCTTTGGGTGCTGGCGTGCTCGATGCCTATAATAAGAAGAATCTGCGCTATTCGCAGCTCGCTCCGCTGTCGATGTTCGAGGAAAAGAACACCAAGAACAATTTGCCTGCGCAGATCGACATCTACGAAGAAGGTGAAGACGCCTACAAATTCCTGTTTGTTGCCAAGGGCGGCGGTTCGGCTAACAAGACGTTCCTGTTTCAAGGAACGCCATCGCTGTTGACGCATGACCGCATGATCGACTTCCTTAAGGATAAGATCCTCAGTCTCGGTACAGCCGCCTGCCCGCCTTATCATCTGGCGATTGTCATTGGTGGCACTTCGGCTGAAATGAACCTGAAGACGGTGAAGCTCGCTTCCACCCGCTATCTCGATGAGCTTCCAACCGAAGGCTCCGATAACGGCCATGCGTTCCGTGATCTGGAAATGGAAGCTGAAATCCACAAACTGACCCAGTCGCTCGGCGTTGGTGCGCAGTTTGGTGGCAAATATTTCTGCCATGATGTGCGCGTTATCCGTCTGCCACGTCATGGCGCATCGCTGCCGATTGGCCTCGGTGTTTCCTGCTCGGCGGATCGTCAGGCCAAGGGAAAGATCACCAAGGAAGGTATTTTCCTAGAGCAGCTTGAAACCAATCCAGCACAATACATGCCGGAAATCGACGAAGAAAAGTTGTCGTCACATGTGGTCAAGATAGACCTCAATCAACCGATGGAAGACATTCTCAAGGAATTGTCGAAGCATCCGGTGAAGACGCAGCTTTCCTTGACCGGCTCGATTATTGTTGCGCGCGATCTCGCGCATGCGAAAATCCGCGAACGTCTGGAAAACGGCGAAGCTATGCCGGATTATTTCAAGAACCATCCGATCTATTATGCAGGCCCGGCCAAGACACCAACCGGCTACGCATCTGGTTCGTTCGGCCCAACCACTGCTGGTCGTATGGATTCTTATGTCGATCAGTTCCAGTCGTTCGGTGGCTCGATGGTAATGCTCGCCAAGGGCAATCGTTCGCGTCAGGTTCGCGAAGCCTGTGGCACGCATGGTGGCTTCTATCTTGGCTCGATTGGTGGCCCAGCCGCTCGTCTCGCGCAAGACTGCATCAAGAAGGTCGAAGTTGTCGAATATCCAGAGCTAGGTATGGAAGCCATCTGGCGTATTGAAGTCGTCGACTTCCCAGCCTTTATCGTCATCGACGATAAGGGCAACGACTTCTTCAAGGAACTCAATCTCGGTTAAAGAAAAAAGGGCGGCTTAAGCGCATCCCGAAAACTGTGCAGCGGCTTTCGGGATGCGCAAAAAATAAAGTCCGCCCTTTTCCTCATCGCCGATCGCGTTTCAGACCTTTTTCCGCAAGCTCGTCCAGATAAGTCTGCCAAAGCGTGTCTTTCTCGGTGCCCAGCTTATGAAGATAGGTCCATGAGAACAGCCCGGTATCGTGCATGTCGTCAAAGGTGATGCGGACGGCATAATTGCCAATCGGGTCCATGCGCATGATTTCGACTTCGCGCTTGCCACCGACCGTCACACGTTGTTCAGGTGAATGCCCCTGCACTTCCGCTGAAGGTGACAGAACCCGCAAAAGTTCTGCAGTCAGCTCAAAACGTTCACCGCTTTCAAAAGCCACCGTCAAAAGCTTGCGATCCTTAGAGACCCGCAATTCGGTAGGCCAGACATCACTCATAATTGTTCTCCGTCATTCCAGCGGCGTTTCATTCTGCAATATATGACGGCTTGCATATAAATACTGCAGTAGCCGCTTCGAATTGCGTCAAATCAAAGAGATATTGATCTTTATCCATTATGAGAAGAGCCAAGGGATCGATCTGTTCGATTAATGTGCTCTTGCTTGAAGCTGCTATACCAAGGTGTAAACTGGACAAAGCGCTTCGCGGAACCTATCTCTAGGACTAAGATGCAGACAGGCTCTGCAGTATGTGGAAACAATGGCTTACTCTATGCAACGTTCTCAAACTCTGCCTGTTGTTTCTCCGACCGGACAAATGATTGATCCGTTCGGGCGTGCCATCACCTATTTGCGCGTTTCCGTTACTGACCGTTGCGATTTCCGCTGCACATACTGCATGGCGGAACACATGACTTTCCTGCCGAAAAAAGATCTGCTGACACTGGAAGAACTCGACCGCATCTGCAGCGCATTTATCGAGAAGGGTGTTCGTAAACTGCGTCTGACAGGTGGTGAACCGCTTGTTCGCAAGAATATCATGCATCTCATTCGCGAGCTTTCGCGGCATCTGAAGACAGGTGCGTTGGACGAGCTGACGCTGACCACCAATGGTTCACAGCTTGCGCGCTATGCTGACGAACTCGCAGATTGCGGTGTGCGGCGCATCAATGTCTCTATGGACACGCTTGATCCTGAAAAATTTCGCACGATTACCCGCTGGGGCGATCTTAACCGCGTCATCGAAGGCATCGAGGCCGCGCAAAAGGCTGGCATTCGCGTCAAAATCAACGCGGTAGCACTCAAGAATTTCAATGAATTTGAAATTCCTGAACTGATCCGCTGGGCGCATGGCCGCGACATGGACATGACTCTGATCGAAACTATGCCGATGGGCGAAATCGAATTTGATCGCACCGATCAATATCTCCCGCTTTCGCAGCTCCGCGACGACCTCGGCCAACAGTTCATCCTGTCCGATATCCCGTATCGCACCGGCGGCCCTGCCCGCTATGTCACAATTGCAGAAACGGGCGGGCGTCTCGGTTTCATCACGCCGCTTACGCATAATTTCTGCGAGAGCTGCAATCGCGTGCGCCTCACCTGCACAGGTATGCTTTATATGTGCCTTGGCCAGAATGATGATGCAGACTTGCGTGCGGCGGTGCGTGCAAGTGAAGGTGACAGCGTTCTAAACGATGCGATTGACGAGGCAATCTCACGTAAGCCCAAGGGCCATGATTTCATTATTGATCGCGACCATAATCGCCCGGCAGTCGCACGCCATATGAGCCTTACCGGCGGATAAATAATTTAGATGGATTTGCAACAAGTATAAATTGGACCGAATCCAAATGATACGATAGCGATATACAATCCTAAACCGGATTTCATATCGTGCCGCAGTCAGCAAACTTCCGTGCAAGTATTTTTATGCTTCTCGCTATGGGTACATTCACCATCGGCGATACTATGACGAAATATCTGCTGACCCAGATGAATAGCGGTCAGTATATGTTCATCCGGGGCATATTCGCGACAATTGCAATTGGCTTACTCGCCTGGCGCAACGGCGCCCTTCGCAACCTTTCTTTGGATTTAATGACCGTTCTTCGCGTTCTCGGCGAGGTTTTAGCGACAGTCACCTATATCTTTTCTCTTGGTCACCTTTCGCAGGCTTTCTGCTCTGCAGTTTTTCAGGCAACCCCTTTGGTCGTAACCCTTGGCGCTGTTCTTTTCCTCAACGAAAAAGTCGGCTGGCGGCGCTGGATGTGTATTTCCTTTGGCCTTGTGGGGGTTATCATCATCATCCGCCCCGGCACCGATAGCTCAGCAAGTCTCGCAGCCGTCGGAATTTTGCTATCCAGCGTTTGCTTCGCGGCTATGCGGGATATCGCAACGCGTCGCGTGCCAGCGCATGTCCCTACCCTTTATCTCTCAACGCTGACTGCTGGCGCCATAGCATTGACAGGCGGAGGGCTCATTCACCCGATGGGCGGATGGCAACCGGTTGGTATTGGACCAGTGCTGATTATGGCGCTGGCCGCCGGGCTATTGCTGGTAGGTTATCATTTTATCATCATGGCGATGCGTGAAGGCGAAATCTCTTTCGTATCGCCATTCCGTTATTCGAGCCTGTTATGGGCCATTTTGTTGAGCACCGTCGTTTTCAACGAAGCCCCGGACTCCTACACAATTGCCGGCTCAATCCTTGTCGTTGGCAGCGGTATCTATATGGTTTACCGCGAGAACATTCGCAAAAGACGCGAACAGAACAAGAGCACCTTGGCCACAACACCGACAGGAGTAGAGCCGTCGTGACACCAGACGGGATCAGACTTGCAGGGGTTATCATCGCAGGTGGCTTATCCAGCCGTATGCAGGAAGGTGGCATCGCAGGCGACAAGTTTCTCCAATCACTTGATTCCCGAACGATAATTGAACACGTCGCTTCAAGGCTTTCGCCGCAGGTGAGCAATCTCTTTGTCAATGCAAATGGCGACCCTAACCGTCTAGCAAAGCTTAATATTCCGATTGTCTCAGATTTGCCCTCCACTCATGGCGGGCCGCTTGTCGGTCTTCGAACAGCATTCGAATATGCATCTGGTTTTCCATTTCTGTTGAGCGTCGCAGCTGACAGCCCCTCTCTTCCGCTCGATCTTGCGACTCGACTTTGTGAACGGCAAAAGAAAACCGGTGCTTCTATCGTGCTGGCAAGTTCCGGCGGACGTGTTCACCCAATCTTCGGGCTATGGAAAACTGATTTGGCGCAGCCGCTCAATGACTGGTTGGCACAGGCTGAAAGAGCCAGTGTCTTTGCTTTCGCACGGCATATCGGTTTTGAAGAGGTAGAGTTCCCTTTGGTAGAACTTGCCAATGGCGAAACATTTGATCCATTCTTCAACATCAACACACCAGACGATCTTGCTGAAGCAAAACGGCTGAATGAGGCTCTGAGATGACCCATAAACTATTCGGTATCACCGGCTGGAAAAACTCGGGCAAAACCACCATGACCGAACGGCTGGTTCAGGAACTGACCAAGCGCGGTTATAAAATTTCGACCGTGAAACACGCCCACCATAACTTCGATATCGATCACGTCGGTACGGATTCGTGGCGACACAGAAATGCCGGAGCTTCCGAAGTCGCCATAGTCTCATCAGCTCGCTACGCGATTATGCATGAAAACATGGGTGAAGAAGAACCTTCACTACAAGCCATCGTTAGCAAGCTGGCCCCATGCGATCTCGTTTTGATCGAGGGCTATAAGCGCGAATCTCATAGGAAGATCGAGCTGAGGCGTATCGGCGGGCATGATGGACCACCGCTTTCTGATGATGATCCGAGCATCGTTGCACTGGCCAGTGACCATCTCTCCAATGATGAAAGATTGCCCGTTTTCCATATCGATAAAATTGAAGAAATTGCCGATTTCATCGTAGAGCTGATGGAGCTTTGAGAATTTCCCCATCTAAACGTTAAACTATAGGGTAAAATTCTACCACGCGCAGATATGGCACGGATATCCTTTTAAATCAGCCTTTTTGCATGCACAATTAAATTACTCTAGCCGTATTGCCATGACATGGAAAATGGTGGGAATATCAGATTACGGGCGGATGATTGGGCATAAGTGCGAAAAAATATTGCGCGTTGTCAGCTCTAGCATCTAATTGTAGACAACAAGGGATTCACTGTCAGAATTGCTACTTAAAGTTTAGAATGACAGTGTACCTTGAAGCGGCTGAACCAGAAGAATAATCAGGGAACCAGCCTTAACAAACGAGAGGACTTAGAATGCGCGTATTAAAGCGTATCGCCGCAGCAGCATCAGTTGCAGCACTTGCAATTACCATTGGCTCCATGACCGCAGGCACTGCGACCGCTCAGGAACCACTGAAGCTCAAGATCGGCACGGAAGGTGCGTATCCTCCGTTTAACTTTATCAAGCCAGATGGCACGCTGTCGGGCTTCGACGTCGATATCGCCAGAGCGCTCTGCGAAGAAATGAAGGCTGAATGCGAGTTCGTCACCCAGGAGTGGGACGGCGCTATTCCAGCCCTTCAGTCCGGCAAATTCGATGCCTTCATCGCATCCATGTCCATTACGGATGAGCGCAAGAAGCAGGTCGACTTCTCGAACAAGTATTACAACACACCTCCAGGTATCGCCGCACCTAAGGACACGGACATCAAGGGCGTGACCAAGGAAGATCTCGCTGGCAAGACGATTGGTGTTCAGGTTTCGACCACGCACGCAAACTATTCGGAAAAGACCTTCACCGACAGCACCATCAAGGCTTATCCGACGGCCGAAGAATATCGTCTTGATCTCGCGAATGGTCGTCTCGATGCCGTCAACGATGATAGCGTGACCTTGGCTGAATGGCTGAAGACGCCAGATGGCGCTTGCTGTAAGATGGTTGGCACCTTCCCTCCAGTGATCGAGATTCACGGTCCTGGTGCCGGCGTTGCCTTCAAAAAGGGTCGCCCTGAGCTGATTGAAAAGTTCAACGAAGCAATCAAAGCGATCCGCGCAAACGGTAAGTACAAGGAAGTCAACGACAAGTACTTTGATTTCGACGCTTACGGTGCAGAAAACTAAGATATTTTAACATCAAAACGCCGGTTTACTCCCAAGTAAGCCGGCGTAACTATTTGGGCTATAAAGAGAAACTTCAAAAGTTATCGGGCTTTGCTACCAGCAGACCTGAGAAGCCCTAGGAAGAGATTAGGCGCATGGAACACTACGCCACCTTGTTAAGTTTCGGTCCCGACGGTTGGGGGATGAGTATTGCCTGGGGCCTTCTGGTCACGATATCTTTGGCAATAGCAACTCTGCCAGTCGGCCTGGCGCTCGGATTTCTTGTTGCCTTGGGCAAACAATCGCAAGAACCATCCATCCGACTCGCCAGCAATATCTACACCACCATTTTCCGCGGACTGCCTGAGCTTCTGACGCTTTTCCTGGTTTATTTTGGTGCATCTTTGGGCTTGCAGCGCCTACTTAGTCTGTTTGGCGTTGATGCAAATGTTGAAATCAATGCTTTTGCCGCCGGTATGGTGGCGCTTGGTTTCGTGTTCTCATCCTATTCGAGTGAAGTCTTCCTGTCCGCATTTCGTGCGATCCCGCGCGGTCAATATGAGGGCGGCTATGCTGTCGGTCTTTCCCATTGGCAGACCATGCGCAAAGTCGTGCTGCCGCAGTTGATCCGTATCGCCCTTCCGGGTCTCGCCAATCTCTGGCTCGTTCTGCTGAAGGATACATCACTGGTGTCCGTGATCACTTTGTCAGACATCTTGCGCCAGACTTCGATTGCAGCACGCGTTACGAAAGAGCCATTCCTGTTCTTCGGCGTGGCTTGTCTTCTCTATCTCGGCCTTGCGATCATTTCGTCCTACTTCATCAACCGCATCGCTCGTTGGGCTGATGCCGGCAACAATGCGTCGCGGGGTGCATGATCATGAGTGAGATCACATCACGAGGCGCAGCAGAAGTTCTCGCACCGCCGCCAGTCGTTAAAAGCTGGACAGGCATCCGCATCGCTGGCCACCTCATCGTGGCCTTCTGGGCTCTGCTTTTCGCAGGACTTGCCATTTATCTTTATAATACGTGGCGCATCGATCTTTTTGAAACCTATGCACCGCGTTATTGGTCGGGTCTGCTGACGACGCTGCAACTGGTTGCAGTGTCTATCGTCATCGGTGCACTGCTTTCCCTGCCAATTACCGCAGCGCGTATGTCCAATAATCGCTGGTTGCGTGGCATTGCGTTTGGCTATGTCTACTTCTTCCGCGGCACGCCACTGCTCGCGCAGACATTCTTGATCTATTACGGCTTCGGTACGTTCCGTCCGTTTCTCGAAAGCATTGGTCTCTGGGTGTTTTTCCGGGATGCTTGGAATTGCGCTATCCTCGCATTCTCGCTCAATACAGCTGCCTATCAGGCCGAAATTCTTCGCGGTGCGATTCAGAGTGTGGCTCTCGGGCAATGGGAAGGTGCAGCAGCGCTTGGTATTTCCAAACGCGTGACATTCTGGAAGGTCATTCTGCCTCAGGCACTGATCGTGGCTCTGCGTCCTTACGGCAATGAAATCATTCTGATGATTAAAGGTTCTGCGATTGTCTCGATCATCACGATCCTTGATCTAATGGGTGAAACGCGCCGTGCTTATTCGCGCACATTCGACTTCCAGACCTACCTCTGGGCGGCAGTTATTTATCTGCTGATCGTCGAGTGTTTGCGACATATATGGGATTTCATTGAACGGCGACTGACAAGACATTTGGTCCGCTAATCATCGGAACAAAAGAAAATTTATCGCCCCCGTTAGCCTTGCAGCTACCGGGGGCGATCTGCTTTAAATGCATACTTATTCAAATGCGCTGCTCGCGCGTTTTCATAGCAATGCGATAGGCTACATCATGCTGAAAATCTGGGGTCGAATTAATTCCACCAATGTAAGAAAAGCGCTTTGGGCGGCTGAAGAGCTTGGCCTTGAATATGAACAGGTCAACATTGGCGGTCCATTTGGCGGCTTACAGGATGCCGACTTTCTTGCGCTAAACCCCAACGGCCTCATTCCACTTCTACAGGATGGTGACACAACACTTTGGGAATCCAACGTCATTGTACGCTATCTTGCAGCTAGCCGCGCCAATGGCAGCTTATGGATCGAAAATCCTGCCAAGCGCGCCCAAGCTGAAAAGTGGATGGATTGGTCGTCGACCACCCTGTTTGGCGATTTCCGAGATGTGATGATGCATCTGATCCGTTTACCTGAAGACAAGCGCGATCCAGCGATTTTGCAGCGCGGCATTGAAGGCATGGCTCGATCGCTCCAAATTGCGGAAGAAGCACTTGCCGTACAACCGTGGTTTTCCGGCGATAATTTCGGCATAGGTGATATTCCACTTGGTTGCTATGCCTATGCTTGGTTCGAATTACCCATCACACGCCCCTCAATGCCGCGCCTTGAAGGCTGGTATCAGCGTCTTACGCAGCGTGCAGCCTATCGTAAGGCAGTGATGACACCCCTCACCTAATCGATGTTTCTACGCATTCCCTCCGGAGGTATCTGACAATGACAGCAATTAAAGTGGCCTTCCTCGGCCTCGGCGTGATGGGCTATCCAATGGCTGGTCACCTGAAAACCAAGGGCGGCTACGACGTTACCGTTTATAATCGAACAAGTGCAAAAGCTTCCAAGTGGGCAGAACAGTTTGGTGGAAATCATGCGGCCACCCCGGCGGAAGCAGCTCGTGATGCAGATTTTGTTTTCAGCTGCGTGGGCAATGACGACGATCTACGTGAAGTGACAACCGGGCCGAACGGCGCCTTTGCAACAATGAAAAAGAATGCCGTGTTCATCGATAACACGACAGCTTCAGCCGAAGTTGCACGCGAGCTTGACGGGGAAGCGCAAAAGCGCGGTTTTCACTTCATAGATGCGCCAGTTTCCGGCGGTCAAGCTGGAGCTGAAAACGGCGTCCTTACGGTTATGGTCGGCGCATCAGAGGCGGTCTTTGAAAAAGCAAAGCCGATCATTGAATCCTATGCGCGCTCGGTCGGGCTTATGGGGCCTGTTGGCTCTGGACAACTTGCCAAGATGGTCAATCAGATTTGCATCGCAGGTCTGGTGCAAGGACTGGCGGAAGGTATTCACTTTGGTAAAAAAGCTGGTCTCGATATCGAGAAACTGGTTGCCGTTATTTCCAAAGGTGCTGCAGGCTCCTGGCAGATGGAAAATCGTCATAACACGATGAACCAAGGCAAATATGAGTTTGGATTCGCTGTTGATTGGATGCGCAAGGATCTTGGGATTTGCCTTGAGGAAGCCAACCGCAACGGCGCGCTTCTTCCGGTAACAGCCCTTGTTGATCAGTTCTATAAAGAAGTGCAGAAGATCGGCGGCGGTCGCTGGGATACCTCCTCTCTGCTCGCTCGACTTGAGCAATAAGATACTAAGCTTGAAACAAAAAAGCCCGGCTCGAAGCCGGGCTTTTCATTGTGGTGTTCAGACGATCAGAACTTAACTTTGGCCGTCAGCGACAGACCGCCGACGAAATCATTACCAAACTCACCCTTCGAGCCGGTAGCGTTTGGCTTACCGTTCACGATGGTATCGTCCATTTCGCCCGACGTGAGCCAGCCAGCAGCACCAGCGAGACGGATTTCAAAGTTTTCCGTTGCCTTGTAGTTTGTGCCCAGACCAAAGAGCCAGAGGTCGGTCTGCGATGTCAAACCGGTTGTCGTTCCACGATCCCAGGTAACGGTTGCAGCAGCAGACCACTGTTCGTTGAACTTGTGACCAACACCGCCACTGACAGTCCAGCCATCCTGATAGTAGAGGTTCAGGTTTGTGATATTCGTTCCCTTAGGAACAATTACACCAGGCGCCAGCTGAAGATTGGCAGAAGAGTCGAACGCAACAGTTTCAACACTCGACCAATCGGTCCACTTGACCGAACCGAATGCGAGCCAGTCAGGAGCAATACCCGTCTGGAACTTGAACTCTACAGACTGCGGCGTAGCAACATCACCTGCGACAGCGATTGGAAGCGAGCGCCCAGTGAGCGGGCTCAGAGCCAGGTTATCAATAGTGCCTTCCAGATTGTACTTGACTTCAGACTGATACACGACGCTTGCGCGAATTGCGTATTCAGGAAGTTCGTAGGCAGCACCGATACGCCAGCCAAAAGCTTTGTCTTCAACATCAAGAGAAGCGACACGGAACGTGCCACCGAAAGCTGAACCCGGAGGGATCATACGGGTCTGCTCACCCTTCAGCTCCTGATAGCTAACGCCACCGAGAAGACGGAAGTAACCCTTTTCCCCCGCATTGAACCGATAAGAACAGTTCAGGCCGTAATCGTTGGAGGAAATCTTCTGCTCGATTGCCGTAAACATACGAAGGTTGTCTGTACCAACATCCGTATGAATACCCCAAGGCTGACGGTACTGGGCCGCACAAGCGAGATCGTCAGTAAGATCAACCTTTGCCGAAAACTTCGGAACCCAATAGCTCTTGGCCTCATCGACGTCAGAGGAATAAGGACGACCGCTCAACGGGTTGATGTTACCGGTTCTGTCGCCAATTGGACCACGAATGTTCTTCAGCTTACGCTGTGGCGAAACGAAAGTCCCCGTCGTGTCGATCACGGTTCCTTGCTCAAACAGGATATCAAAATCCTGCGAGCTACGCTCCAAACCGCCTGCATGTGCACTTACGGCACTCCCCAACAGACCGGCTGCGATTCCGACAGCTTTCATGCGCTGCAGTTTCATAAAGTGTCCTCCCAAACAGAATGCAATGAACTTCAGCAATTTACTTTGACGCAAACGTAAATCAGGAAGGATTCAGCCCGCAAGATAGATAAATTGGGAGAACAGCGAGTAGCGAAGATGTGTTTTGGCGAAAAGCACAAAATTAGCATGCTAATTGCGAATTCTTCTAAATTTCTTGGTTCTAACCTCCTTTAAAACGCCAATTTTAGCCACTTTTCGGCCCAAATCACGCCTTGTTGCTAAAGCGCAACAGCGCGGAAAAACAATCGAAACGGCGGTTCGATGAACTTTAGAGCGCCTTGAAACAAGCTAATTGTGACCCACCGACACAGAAAAGCCCGGCAATGCGAAATTGCCGGGCTTGTGATTCGAGGTAAAGCTGTTGCTAACTGCCGAAATCAGCCTGCTTCACGGATACGTGCTTCGGCGGTTGCAACGCGTGCAGCCGCATCTTTGAGCTCAGCGAGCCGCTCACGTTCTGCCTGAACAACTTCTTCCTTGGCGTTCTCCACGAACTTTTCGTTTGAGAGCTTCTTCTCGATTTTTTCCATTTCGGCCGCGATCTTACCTGCTTCCTTCGCCATGCGAGCGGCTTCAGCTTTCAGATCAATCAGACTGCCCAAAGGAAGACAAATCGTGGCTTCGCCATGCACCAGCTGAGCAGAGCCTTTTGGTGCTTCATTAGCAAAGGAAACCGATTCCACACGCGCAAGACGCTTGATAGCAGCATCATGACGCGCGAAACGATCAATGGTTGTTTCATTCGCTTCGAGAACAACAATCGGTGCAACAGCACCTGCCGGAACATTCATCTCCGCACGAACAGAACGAATGCCCATGACAAGATCAACCAGCCAGTTGATATCTGCGGCGGACTCTTCATCCTCAAACGACAGTTCTGGCCATTCTGCCAAAGCAAGAACTGTATCGCGCTTTGCATCATCGCCTGCGGTCAATGTCCAAAGCTCTTCGGTCATGAACGGCATGAACGGATGCAGGATTTTATAGATCTCATCCAGACAGTAGGCAGCCGTTGCCTGTGCTTCTGCCTTGGCAGCCTCATCATCGCCCATAAAGATCGGCTTGAGCAGTTCCAGATACCAATCGCAGAACTGGTTCCAGACAAAACGATAGGCAGCGCTTGCTGCTTCGTTGAAACGATAGTTCGCAATGCCGTCAGTAACTGCGCTTGTTGCTTTCGTAAGCTCAGTCAGAATCCAGCGATTAACAGCGAGTTTCGCATCATCAGGCTTGAAGTTCGGGTCGAGCTTAACACCATTCATCTGCGCGAAACGTGTTGCATTCCAGAGCTTGGTGCCGAAGTTACGATAGCCAGCAATACGCGCTGGATCGAGCTTCACGTCGCGTCCCTGAGCCGCCATGATCGCAAGTGTGAAGCGCAGAGCATCTGCGCCATACTCATCCATCAGCTCAAGCGGATCGATAACATTGCCCTTGGACTTCGACATCTTTGCGCCGTGCTTATCGCGCACGAGTGCGTGGAGATAAACCGTGTGGAACGGAATCTCCTCCATGAAGTGCATGCCCATCATCATCATGCGGGCAACCCAGAAGAACAGAATATCGAAACCAGTTACCAGAACGCTGGTTGGATAATAGGCCGCGAGTTCAGGTGTCTTGTCAGGCCAGCCGAGTGTGGAGAACGGCCAGAGACCTGATGAGAACCAGGTATCCAGAACGTCCGTATCGCGTTCCAGAGCAACGTTTTCGCCGTAATGTGCGAGAGCCGCAGCTTTGGCTTCCTCTTCACTCTTCTCGACGAACCACTTTCCATCTGGTCCATACCATGCCGGGATCTGATGGCCCCACCAGAGCTGACGCGAAACACACCATGGCTGAATGTTTTCCATCCAGTCAAAGTAGGTCTTTTCCCAGTTCTTCGGCACAATCTGCGTGCGCCCATCACGAACCGCAGCCATAGCTGGCTTTGCAAGTTCAGCCGCATTCACATACCACTGGTCGGTCAGGTAAGGCTCAATCGGTACGCCACCGCGATCACCATGCGGAACCGCATGCGTGTGATCCTCGATCTTTTCGAGATAACCCCGCTCTTCAAGCGTTTCGACAAGACGTTTGCGCGCAGCAAAACGGTCTAGTCCTTCAAACTCGTTGATAAGCGCATTGAGCTCAGGCGTTACTTCCAGACCTTCAAGGAAATCAACGTTGCCCTTGAGAGTGATCGCAGCAGAAGGCGTGAGAATATTGATGACGCGCAGGTCATTACGCTTGCCAACTTCAAAGTCGTTGAAGTCATGAGCAGGCGTAATTTTAACCGCACCGGAACCTGCTTCCGGGTCAGCATAATCATCCGCAACAATCGGAATACGGCGGCCAACGAGTGGCAGTACGATATTGTTGCCAATTGAAGCGTGATAACGCTCATCCTTCGGATTAACAGCAACACCCGTATCACCAAGCATTGTTTCAGGCCGCGTGGTGGCGACAACAATGAATGTATGTGGGTTTTCTGGATCGAAAGGAATGTTTTCCAGCGGATAACGCAAATGCCACAGGTGGCCTTTGATCTCGCGGGATTCGACTTCAATATCGGAAATTGCGGTAAGCAACTTCGGATCCCAGTTGACCAAGCGCTTGTCGCGATAAATCAGTCCCTGCTTGTAAAGAGAGACAAACACTTCAAGAACAGCGCGTGACAGCCCCTCGTCCATCGTAAAACGTTCACGCGACCAATCGCATGATGCGCCGAGGCGACGAAGCTGATTGGAAATCAAGCCTCCGGATTCCGACTTCCACTGCCAGATGCGTTCAATGAATTTTTCGCGGCCCATGGCATGGCGATTTGGTTCCTGACGCTCAGCGAGCTGGCGCTCAACAACCATCTGCGTGGCAATACCCGCATGATCCATGCCTGGCTGCCAAAGAACGTTCTTGCCGCGCATACGTTCAAAACGGACCATGATGTCCTGAATCGTATTGTTGAGCGCGTGGCCCATGTGAAGCGACCCCGTCACATTCGGCGGAGGAATAACCACAGCAAATGGATCGGCGCCAGGCTTTGAACCTGCACCCGCCTTGAATGCGCCAGCTTCTTCCCAGCGTTCAGCGATTTTCGGCTCTACGGCCGCGGCGTCATAAGTCTTCTCAAGCATGGAAACGTCCGGTCTTTATGCGGAATGAATTGATTGACGGGTGAATAGCAACTAACAGCCGACAAATCACCCTAAAAGTGAAAACCCGCCTGCATGACAGACGGGTTAAAGAGTCCAATCTGACGTGCGACGGTTAGCGTTCGCCTCTCACCACACGTTCGATTTCTTCGCGAACAAGTCGCTCGACAAGCGGAGGCAGATTGGTATCGAGCCAATCTTGTAGCATTGGACGCAAAAGATCTGATGCGATTTCATCAAAGGAACGGCGCGGTTCGGAATGAACAGCGTGATTCAAATCCTGAAATGCTGCAGCTACTTTACGTCCTGTGCCTTCCGACAAAATATGTGCTGCGCCCTGCGCTTTCAAGTCAGCAGGCTGCGCCTCAGCAACTGGAGCCACTTCAGCCTCTGGTTCTGACACGTCTTCGGTCCATGACGCACTGATCTTATCGTCAACTTGAGCTTCAGCGGACACGGTATTGTCTATCTCAGCAGTGGCTTCGACGATTCCGCTACGATTGTCATCGTTTTGCGCGTCAGGAATGAAATCAGCCTCTTCCTCGTCAGCATCGACAGTTTCGTCAACAACAGAAACCTCTTTTGCAGGTTCGGCAATCGGGCCGCGCAGGATTGGTTCCTCAGAGAAAATCGGGGCTTTTGCCACCGGCTTCTCCACGGCTTCAGGCTGTTGCTCTTCTATCGTTGCAGGTCGGCGGAATTTGGCAACCTCACCACGAGAAGGAAATGCGGATGCGGCAGGCGCCGGATGACGCGTAACATCGCTATCTTCGATAATCCGGCGAATGGAAGCCAAGATTTCTTCCATCGACGGTTCGCGTGCTGCGCTGGATGTTTGTGCCATAGCTGTCCGTCTTTCCCTTTTTGCCAATTACTCACACAGGCAGAGAATCAATGGATTAAGGGTATCGGACATGCAGCGATTTGAGAATCCCTGCACAGGTATGTGTGATCCGAACCCACAGCTTTATCATTTTATTAAGAATTACGAACCGAAAGACGAATCATACAAAAACGGCGCCGATGAGGGCGCCGTTTTTACTAATGCTTATGATAGGGCTCAGCGACCATCCGGTGTACGCAAACCGAACCATTTGTCCTTGACTGCATTGTAATGTTCTTCAGGCTTGTACTGAGCGACCTGCAACTGCATGTCCTGTGCCGTCATACGTCCACTGGCATTCAGAAGCGCATAGCTTGCAACAATCGAGTCATGTTCAGCCTGAACGAGTGCGATCTGTACGCTGACGAGATCATTCTGAGCATTCAATACGTCTAGCGTCGTGCGCTGACCAACTTTACGTTCTTCAATCACACCATCAAGAGCAAGCTGAGCTGCAGCGATGCCATCGCGGTTCGCTTTCACGGATGCACGAGCTGCTTCAAGCTGCGACCAAGCAGAGCTGATTGCCTGACGAACTTTATCCTGAACGATATCGACTTCGATACGTGCCTGACCGAGCTGTTCCTTTGCCTGGCGGACCTGCGCAGAAGTGCGGCCACCGGTATAGATTGGAATGCTTACACCTACACCGACCGAAGCAGAGTTACCGTCGCCTACACTCGTACCGGCATAGGTGTCGAGATGGCTGGCACTTGCCGTCAGACCGACAGTCGGCAGCAAAGCGCCTTCCTTGGCCTTGACGTTAAAGCCTTGCGCGTTAACTGCATATTGAGTGGCAAGAATACCAGGATGCACAGTCACTGCATTCGCGTAGGCTTGGTCTGGTGAACGTGGCAGATTTTTTGCAGCTGGTGCCGTAGAAAGGCGATCTGGCTGTGAGCCGATAACCTGAACATAGGTCGCTTCGGCAGACTTAACGTCTGCACGAGCAGAGTTGAGTTGCGCGATTGCAGTAGAACGCTGCGATTCTGACTGAGCAACATCGGTACGAGTGCCTTCACCTACGTCAAGGCGAGCACGCGAGGCGCGTACCTGCTCATTCATAGCGGCCAGATTTTTCTCGCGCAAAGCCGCAATCTGGCGAAGCTGATACACGTTCATATAGGCCTGAACGGCCTCTAGGAGCGTGTTCTGTTCGTCATTTCGGAGATTCTCGCGCTGAGCAAAAACTGTGGTTTCTGCTGAAGCAACGTTGTTCTTGGTCTGAAAACCATCGAACAACATCTGGTTCAGCTCAATGCCGTAAGTGCCGGTCGTTCTATAATCAGAGGTAGGCGACTTGCCACGAGCTACGTTATAGCTACCGGTGATCTGTGGACGATAGCCGGATTTTGCAATCGCAACATTTTCGTCCTGAATACGCACACCTGCCCGCGATGAGTTCAGGGTAGCATTGTTCTTATACGCCTTCATGAGAGCGCCGTTCAGCGTCTCTGACAAAGCGGCCTGGCCCGATAAAACGGTGCCCGACAGGAGTATTGCCGCCGCCATAAGTCCTTTGCACGCTTTGAACACCGTATACCTCATATAAGAACAAACGAATCTATAATCGAACCGATCGGTTCGGGAAGACTTAATAACGTGTAAATTCCGCTATTTCCATCTTTCCCGCCAGTGCTTTCACAAACAATTTCCGCATCGTTGCAGAATTGCCCCATGCTCTGGATTAGAACTCGAACTGCTCAACACGCTCAAAACCTGGAAGCGGACGAACTGCAGTGTTGAAAACGCTACGACCAGAAGCCACGCCGTTTTCTTTCACGTAAATCCTTGCAACTCCGGCGTTTCCACGGCCTTCGACGGCGATCAAACGACCACCTTCCTTTAGCTGATTGAAAAGTACTTCCGGTACAAAATCAACTGCACCCTCGATGAAAATCACATCGTAAGGCGCTTCAGAAGGGTAGCCTGCTTTCAAATCGCCTGAAACGATCACAACATTGTCATGGCCCAATTCCTGCAAACGAGCCGCTGCAATAGCTGACAAAGAGGAATCACTTTCAAGACCAATAACCGAACCTGCCAGCTCAGAAAGGATGGCCGAAGAGTAACCAGTGCCACAGCCGATATCGAGAACGACGTCGTTCTTATTTACCTTTGCGAGCTGAATAAGCTTTGCAAAAGGTGACGGCTCCATCAGATAGCGTGGTGCACTGCCCTCGCCTTCGAGAAGCTGGTCTTCGTCGATATAGGCAAGCACCTGACGGTTTGCCGGAACAAAAACTTCGCGCGGAACGGTCAGAAAAGCGTCGATGACCCGAAGGTCCGTTACATCCGTGGTACGGATCTGGTTATCGACCATCTTCGTGCGAAGATCCTGGAAATCGGCTGCCATAGCCATGCCCTACATCCTTCTATATCGCGATAACGCGATGATTATGCCTTCTGGCACCCTTTATGAACAGAGCCTGGATAACGCATCCAATGCTATCATCTCAGTTCGCTGTCGTTACGGGGCACCATAAACGAGATTTGCCGCTGATGTGGCAAAAATCGGCCTTCCAGTCAATCAAACACAAGTTTTGCAGGCCCAGCTGCAGCACTTGGTCGCCTCTCCGCACCGTATATCATTCTATCAAAACAAAAATGCCGGGCGCATCTGCGTCCGGCACTTAGGCTTTGGATAAGCGTCTTACAAGTCATGCATTATCAAAACGCTTGTGAGGTTGATCACATTATTGCGTGATCGTTGCTGGATAGCCCGCTGCAGCAAGTGCGTTGAGTGCATCGTCATTTGAAGCTTTGCTTACGAATTTGGCCTCTTTCTTATCGAGATCAATATCCACCGTGGATGCTCCATCGATCTTGTGCAGTGCATTTGTAACGCTCTCAGCACAACCGCCACATTTCATCTTGGGAATTGAAAACGTAACCATTCAAATCACTCCTTGCTTTCACTATACCCACAATGCAGCTTCCCATCGTGGTAAGGTCAAGCAACATCTTTCATTATGGCGCTTCGCAGCTTTCCGGAACGCTTTTCTCAATTTCAAGCGGCGACTTGGTGAGCGAACCGGTCATAATCTGCATGGGCTTATATGGTGGCTCTTCCTGCATACCGGGATTGGTAAGGCGAATTGTATAGCAGCCGGTATAAACTTCCTTCTTGCCATCATCGCTTTCGGATTCGATTGCAATCGGAAGACTCCAGTAAATCTGCCCTGCCCCCGGATCTGGATCAGTCTTACGAACTGCAACCTTCACGCTCTTAGTTTTCTCATAACCTTTAACGAAGACCTTAAAGTCCGGTTCACGTCCTTCTTCCGAGTAATAGCTATAAGCGCGAGCATATTCCTTGCGGTTGATCGCATTATAATAGGATTCCATTAACGCCTGCGGCGTGGACCTATCATCGCGATAATCAGGCACCGTAACGCCATCAGACGCGTCCTGCGTCTGCTCAGACGGTTTTGTCTCTTCGACCGGCTTGGTCTGTTCCTGCTCAGGAGCTGCTTTCTTAGGCGCTTCCTGCGCTTGCGTGCCAGAGACCAAAATCATCGTGCTGAAAACGCCAGCAATCCCGGCAAGCATCAAAGGCTTCATGCGTTCAATCAACATACGCGTCTCCTCTTCCAGCAATTCTTTGGTTGCAGCACACCAAGATGTGTTTGCCAGCCAGGACAACGACTGATTTGGTGTCTTGCAGTAATGATGTTACAACACTAACTATAGTAAAAACGTGGCAATCGCGCAGAAAAGCGCAACGTTGCGAACAGACTGGATGATTCTTCAGTCACAAACCAGCATAACACCGGAAGAGATGAACATGGGCCGTTTCTCAGTCTTGACGCTTACCGATGCAGCCGCAGCGCGCGTTAATGAAATCATGGCTTCCCGTGACGGTGCCCTCGGTATCCGCGTAGGCGTAAAAAAAGGCGGCTGCGCTGGCATGGAATATACGATTGATCTCGTCACTGAGCCAAAGGCCGGTGATGATTCCGTCGAAAAGAACGGAGCTAAGGTCTATATTGCTCCAGAAGCCGTGTTATTCCTGCTTGGCACTCAAATGGATTTCGAAGTGACCACGTTGCGCACTGGTTTTGTTTTCAATAATCCAAACCAGACATCGGCTTGCGGTTGCGGTGAGTCTGTCGAGCTCACAGCAGCGTCACCAGAAAGCCTTCGCCAGATGCAGGGCGCTGCTTAACCGTTCAGGATTACCCATTCCATGGATGATCAATCTCTACGAGACCTTTTTGAAGGCTTAGGGACGATCAGCATCCGCCGCATGTTTGGCGGCAAAGGTATATACCATCAAGGTTTGATCGTAGCGCTTGTTGTTCAGGATGAGTTGCTTTTAAAGGTAGATCAGGAAAGCGCACCGGCTTTCATCGCTGCGGGATCGACACAGTGGACTTACGACGGCCGCAAGAACGGAAAAACCATTGCAATGCCCTATTGGAGTGTGCCGGACGAAGCTTATGATGATCCGGAAATCATGACCGAATGGGCGCGACTTGCATTTGCAGCCAGCCTCAGATCAGAAGCAAAAAAATAAAAGCCGCTCACTGAATTGAGCGGCTTTTTGTTTCTTCTAAGCCTTACGCCAGTATCCCTGTCGGGATCAGCATGAATGCTGGAATGTCGTTACCGAAGCCAATCGGCACTGGACCATCATCATCATCGCGATCACGGCGCCGCTTATGATTATCGTGCTGCGGCTTGCCGCGACGGTCGTCATTTGAATGACGGATTGCATCGCGGCGATCTTTTATTTCATTGATAACTGGTTGCGGTTCATCGGCCTGAACGATCACAGGTGCCTCGACCTTCTGTTTGTCTTTCGACTTACCCTTGGCATCTTTGCCTTTACCTCGGGCATTCTTGCCCTTGCGTGACGTATCTTCAGATTCGTCAGCCGCTGGCAATGTAGAAAGATCACCGTCCACCCATTCGATCTTTTCACCAATCATGGATTCGATTGCGGTCAGATACTTCGTGTCTGCAGTGGTTACCAGCGTAAATGCTTTGCCTGAACGACCGGCACGACCAGTACGACCAATACGATGGACATAGTCCTCCGAATGAATCGGAATATCGTAATTGAAGACGTGGCTCACATCAGGGATATCAAGGCCGCGTGCAGCAACATCAGAGGCAACCAGCAGTTGCAACTTGCCTTCCTTGAAGTTTGCCAACATCGTCATGCGTGCGCGCTGATCCATATCTCCATGCAAAGCGCCTGCATTGAACTCATGACGAACAAGCGAACGGAACAGCTCGGACACATCTTTCTTACGATTACAGAAGATGATCGCGTTCTTGAGCGAATCTTGTTCGCTGCGGATCAGATCACGCAGAGCTGCGCGCTTGTCCCAGTCCTTCTTACCCGACTTGACCAGACGCTGCGTCACAGTCTTTGCGGTTGAAGAAGCCTTGGCAACTTCGATACGCGTTGGCGAATGCAGGAACTGTTCGGTCAACTTGGTAATTTCTGGCGGCATGGTTGCCGAGAAAAACAGCGTCTGACGGGTAAACGGGATCAGCTTGCAGATACGCTCGATGTCGGGAATGAAACCCATGTCGAGCATACGGTCAGCTTCGTCGATGACGAGAATTTCAACACCAGTCAGGAGCAGTTTGCCGCGCTCAAAATGGTCGAGAAGACGACCAGGCGTGGCGATCAGCACATCTGCGCCGCGTTCAAGCTTGCGTTCCTGCTCGTCAAACGAAACACCGCCGATGAGCAGAGCAACATTCAAACGCTGATTAATGCCATATTTCACAAAGTTTTCTTCGACCTGCGCTGCGAGTTCGCGCGTTGGTTCGAGAATGAGTGTGCGAGGCATACGAGCGCGAGCACGGCCTTTTTCCAAAAGCGTGAGCATAGGCAGAACGAAAGATGCAGTCTTTCCGGTGCCCGTCTGTGCAATACCAAGCACATCCTTACGCTCAAGCGCTGGAGGAATTGCTCCCGCTTGGATAGGCGTAGGCGCGGTGTATCCCGCAGCTTCAACAGCAGCGAGCACTTTCGGGGAAAGACCGAGTTCGGCAAATGTTGTCAATGGAAGCGCAGCTCTCTGTTTGGAAGTGAGTTCCACCCATCCTGTCATTGCAGCCGCGTCATCCGGCGCAGGAACCAAGGCAGAAAAGGCATCTGCAACGCTATACGCGTTTTCTTGCAGCATCGCCTACGTCCAGAACGTGCAAAAGTCAACTAAAATACCCGGAGAGAATATAAAAATGCTTATTTATTTGTATTTTATTATGTTTCACCGAACACTAAAGCGTGAAACTACTAAATTCATAGCCAACTAATGTCTAAACTGTTCTGTCAGAATGCGCTCATCCCATGAATGATTTTGATCAAACAAGATAGCAACCCGACTATCCGGGTCTTCACGCACAGTAACTGCCTTCACGGATTTAACTTCGTTATTGTCAGCAACTGCATTCACTGGTCGCTTTTCAGTTTCAAGCAAGTCCATGCGCAGGGTTACATGCTTTGGCAAAAGTGCCCCACCCCATCGCCTTGGTCGAAAAGGGCTTACGGGTGTCAAAGCTAGAAGTGGCGCTTCCAGCGGAAGGATTGGCCCCTGCGCCGAAAGATTATAGGCGGTGGACCCTGCAGGCGTCGCGACCATCACACCGTCACAAACGAGCTCCTCCAGCCGAACCTTACCATCAATGGTGATCCGCACCTTGGCGGCCTGATAGGACTGCCTGAAAAGCGAAACCTCATTTATTGCCAAAGCCTTGAATGGCGGAGCAGATTCCGTTTCCGCAATCATTTCCAGAGGGCGAATTGTTTCTTTCTGCGCTGCATGAATGCGCGCAGGCAAATCTTCGACGCTGAACTCGTTCATTAGAAAGCCCACTGAACCACGGTTCATACCGTAAACGGGAATGCCGCTGTTCATGAAATCCCGCAAGGCCTGCAGCATTGTACCATCGCCACCCAGCGCGACAACTGTGTCGGCGTCTTCTGCAGCAACATGACCATAACGCTTCACCAGCTCTTTCTGAGCTGCGAGTGATTCTTCTGTCCCTGAAGAAACGAAGTGAAGCGCCAAGGATGTATCGTTCATTTTTATCCGTTCCAGCGAGCCAAAGCGTGCATTTTCCACAGACATGATGGCTATCATATGCAAAACCTGCTTACCATCACCCGCTGAATGTGAATTTTCGCTTTACACGGCTGAAAATTATGCTAATTCCACGCCTGTGCTGCCCTTATAGCTCAGTTGGTAGAGCACCTGATTTGTAATCAGGGGGTCGGGAGTTCGAGTCTCTCTGGGGGCACCACTAGCGCATTTATCATATGCTCGTTTTTTTCCCTTACAAATTCAAATAGCTGCAAGAATAAGAGACTGCTTTCTCTTTCCTGCGGTTGCAACGTTTCTTTTTTACAACTATTGCATTCATAACAAATACATATTAAGCTTGCATAATATCGCAAATAAACTTTTTTGGTTTAATATATCATGTGTCAACGGCGCATTTGTGTTTCCGTCGTAACTCGCAGCAGACCGAAAATGCTCTGCAACCTTTTTTCATCACTTGCTTTCATTCAGAAGCCTAACAACGTCAACGTTTCATTTCTCATTGTCGAGAATAACTCTTTACCGACGCTTGATGAGACCGTCGAAACGTTTCGCGCGCAAATGCCAGGCGATCATATCGATTATATCGTGGAAGGTGTTTTAGGCATTTCTTCGGCACGAAATCGAGCGTTGAATCACGCAATCGAACAGGGTTTTGACTTTCTAGTCTACGTTGATGACGATGAATTTGTTGAGCCAAACTGGCTTGTGACATTGCTCGCAGAACGAGATCGACTGGAGCTCGATATTATAGGCTCCCCGGTAAGACCAAAACCTTTTGATGAGAACCTGACAATTCTTCAAAAGCTTGTCTGGTCGGGTATTAAACGCAGTGGTTATAACGCTGAGAAAAGATGCCGCCGCAAATGTGCTGCAGGTCGCGGTGACTCCATCAAAGTTGCCACAGGCAGCTGGATGGGACGACTAGATTTCTTCCGCAACACCGGACTGCGTTTCGATTCCCATTTCGGGCTGACCGGGGGTGAAGACTGGAACCTCTGGGCGAAAGCAAAATCGCTTGGCGCAAGAACCGGCTGGGCTTGCGATGCGATCGTCTATGAAACAGTGCCGTCGTCTCGACTGACGCTGAGCTATCATTATCGTCGCAACCGTGACCACAACATCACAGAGTTCGGCGCTCGTTATCGCGAAAACCCGAACAAGACATTGAAAAAATTGCCAATGAAGATCGTAGGCCGTGCACTCAAATTTATGGGTGCCGTACTGTCTATATCTTTCCGAGGCGGCCAAGGGCTCGTATCAGCGGCCACGGCGCTAGGCGGGCTAGTTGGCCTCATACAGGGAAGTATCGGAAAGAATTCCCTGCACTACGCGAACACGACAGGCTTCTGACCAAATAAAAAGCCCCGCATTGTGCGGGGCTTTTTCATTCTTAGTACCAGCCGACAGCGACCTGCGCTTCTTCCGACATGCGGTCAGCAGACCATGGCGGATCAAATGTCATGGTTACTTCGACCATCGAAACACCTTCAACTGCACCAACGGCATTCTCGACCCAGCCCGGCATTTCGCCAGCAACAGGGCAACCAGGGGCAGTCAGCGTCATTTCGATTTTGACCGTGCGATCATCTTCGATGTCGATCTTGTAAATCAGACCGAGCTCGTAAATATCCGCTGGTATTTCAGGATCATAAACAGTCTTCAACGCGCTGATGATATCATCGGTCAGCCGAAGCAGCTCTTCCTGCGGAATAGCAGAGGCGGAGAAAACAGACTTTCCATCTGCCGATGCGCTTGCATCGTCCGTCTTGGTTTCAGTCTGTTCCTGAACTTTTTGTTCGATCTCGGTCATCCGAAAAACTTCCTTGCCTTTTCCAAGGCTTCTGCCAGCGCGTCCACTTCAGCACGGGTGTTATACATCCCAAAAGATGCACGGCATGTAGAGGTGACACCAAAGCGTTTCAAGAGCGGTTGTGCGCAATGCGTGCCGGCACGCACCGCAACCCCTGCCCGGTCAATGACCATTGACACGTCATGCGCGTGAATTCCATCAAGCGCAAACGAGATGATCGCCCCCTTGTCCGGAGCATTGCCATAAATGCGCAAGCTATTGATCTTGCCCAGTTGTTCATGCGCATAAATACGCAAGTCTTCTTCGTGGGCTGCGATCGCATGACGGCCGATTTTTTCCATATATTCAAGCGCAGCGCCAAGGCCAATCGCTTGAACGATCGGCGGTGTGCCAGCTTCGAAACGATGCGGCGGGTGATTGTAAGTGACGTTTTCTTCTGTCACTTCCTCGATCATTTCGCCACCACCCTGAAACGGGCGCATCTTTTCGAGCATTTCAGCGCGACCATAAAGAACGCCGATGCCTGACGGGCCATAGACTTTATGGCCGGTAAAGACATACCAGTCACAGCCGAGATCCTGCACGTCGACCGGCAGGTGGACAGCGCCCTGGCTACCATCGACCAGCACGGGAATGCCGCGCGCATGAGCAAGTTCAACGATCTTCTTGATCGGAGTGACTGTGCCAAGCGCGTTGGACATGTGGGTGATTGCAACAAGCTTCGTACGCTCGGTCAGACGCTTTTCGAATTCCTCGATATGGAACACGCCTTCGTCATCGACCGGTGTAAAGACAAGCTTTGCGCCCTGCCTCTCACGGATGAAGTGCCATGGAACGATATTGGAGTGATGTTCCATAATCGACAGAAGGATTTCATCGCCCTCGCCGATATTGGGCATACCGTAACCGTAAGCGACCGTATTGATCGCTTCAGTCGCATTCTTGGTGAAGACGATTTCGTCAACGGAACCGGCATTCAGAAAGCGACGAACCGTTTCGCGCGACTTTTCGTAAGAATCGGTTGCAGCATTGGAAAGAAAATGCAGGCCGCGATGCACATTGGCATATTCATTCGCATAAGCATGCGTAACAGCGTCGATGACGCTTTGCGGCTTTTGCGCAGATGCGCCATTATCGAGATAAACGAGCGGCTTGCCATGAACCTGTCGTGACAGGATGGGGAAGTCTCTGCGGATCGCTTCGACATCGTAAGCCGCAACAATTGGATTCTTCTGATCCATGATCGCTCCTTCTACCATTCAGGCAGAAAAGGCGGAGCAATTATTACTCCGCCTTATTTACTCAAGCGTGGGCTGCAAGCCAGTTCGAGAGCACTTCTTCCAGTGCTTCAACGAGAGCTTCGTTTTCCAGCTCTTCAATGATCTCGGCGATGAAAGCCTTGATCAGCAGGCCGCGGGCTTCGTTTTCAGGAACGCCGCGTGCCATCAAATAGAAGAGATAGTCTTTCGACAGCTCCGTAACCGTTGCACCGTGGCCGCAAGCCACGTCATCCGCAAAGATTTCCAGCTCAGGCTTTGCATCAAACTCGCCATCGTCAGACAACAGCAGCGTGTTGCAGGCCATGCGGGCGTCGGTCTTCTGGGCGATCTGTGCGACACGGATCATGCCCTGGAACACACCACGCGCGCGATCTTTGACGACGTTGCGGATGATCTGGGTCGAACGTGTATTTTCGACCAGATGCGCCACCGTCATTGTGATGTCGGTGTGGGAATCGTCAGACAGAAGATTGAGGCCGCGAAGTTCAAAATCCGAATCTTCGCCTGCAACAGTCAGATGCACTTCCTGACGAACCAGTTTGCCACCAGCATTGACGATGTAAAGCGTAAGCTTCGATCCTGCGCCAATCGTTGCGTTGAACTGGGCAAGCTGCGTTGCCTGACCAAAATCACGCAGGATAACCCAGATGACATCAGCGCCATCGCCAACGCTCACATGGCTTACAGAGGTCGAGAAAGCATCGCCTTCACCACCTGACTGACGCTCAATGATCGTTGCCTTGACGTTCGAACCGATTTCGACTGGGAAGCGCGTGTGGCCCTGCCCGGTCTTCTGGATGTTCTGCAGCTCAAGCGGTGCTTCAAGCTCAACGTCATCGGCAATCGACAACGCCCAGCCATCGCTTACATAAGCAGCGTTGATCTGGCCGATCGTGTCATCGGTTCCCCTAACGGTAAGCTGCGGAACGAGCGAGCCATCAGCAAGTGCGTCGCGCACAGCAGTCAGGGTCACACCTTCCGGAGCCTTTGCGTCAAGTGCTGCACCATTGCTTGCAGCAATGATGGACGAGCCTGCGAGAAGTGCAGGAAGCGCATTGGTTCCAGCAGTCGGATTGAAATCAGCAACGCCTTTAAGCAGCGTACGGAAATCCGTGTAGTGCCAGCTTTCAATGCGGCGTGACGGAAGACCATGCACTTTCAGCGATTCCAGCGCGTTGTCGCGTGCAACGACGACATCGCCATTGCCCGGCAGTTCGCCCATACGAGTGGCGAAGCTGTCGATCAGCGCGCTTTCAGCTGGTGTCCTTGGTTTAGAGGTCTGGATGTTCATAATCCGCTCCTCAGGCCACTTCGCCGATAATGTCGGCATAGCCATTTTCTTCAAGGTGGTTTGCGAGGGTCTTATCACCCGACTTGATGACCTGTCCCTTGTAAAGAACATGGACGCTATCCGGCACGATGTAATCGAGCAGACGCTGATAGTGGGTAATCACGATCACGGCGCGGTCTGGCGAACGAAGAGCATTCACGCCATCCGAAACGATCTTCAGCGCGTCAATATCGAGGCCAGAGTCGGTTTCATCGAGAACGCAAAGGCTTGGTTCGAGAAGCTGCATCTGAAGAATTTCAGCACGCTTCTTTTCGCCACCTGAGAAGCCGACATTGAGCGGACGCTTCAGCATGTCCATGTCGATGTTAAGGCCGCCAGCGGCTTCCTTCACGCGCTTGATGAATTCAGGAATCTTCAGTTCCGCTTCGCCACGCGCCTTGCGCTGGCTGTTCATCGCAACCTTCAGGAACTCCATCGTGGCAACGCCTGGAATTTCCATCGGATACTGGAACGCAAGGAAGATGCCCTTGGCAGCGCGTTCAGCCGGATCGAGCTCGAGGATCGACTCGCCGTTGTAAAGAATGTCGCCTTCGGTCACTTCATAATCATCGCGACCAGCAAGGATGTAGGACAGTGTCGACTTGCCCGAGCCGTTCGGGCCCATGATGGCGGCAACTTCGCCCTTGTTCACAGTGAGGTTCAGACCACGGATAATTTCTGTATCCGTGTCAGCGATCTTTGCATGAAGGTTCTTGATCTCAAGCATGGGTATAAACCTTGTCTCTCAGCGCAGACTCACGAAGAGCTGCTTATGCCAGTTAAAGGGCTGGCCAGAAAATCGGATGTGATAAGGCAGTAAAGCGCGCCGGATTAACCGACGCTGCCTTCAAGCGAAATGCCAATGAGCTTCTGCGCCTCGACGGCGAATTCCATTGGCAGTTCCTGAATAACTTCCTTCACAAAACCATTGACGATGAGGGCGATAGCCTCCTCTTCCGGAATGCCGCGCTGCATAACGTAGAACAGCTGGTCTTCGGAAATCTTGGAGGTGGTTGCCTCGTGCTCAAACTGTGCCGTGGCGTTCTTCGCCTCGATATATGGCACGGTATGCGCACCGCAATCGTTGCCGATCAGGAGCGAGTCGCACTGGGTGAAGTTGCGGGCATTTTCAGCCTTACGATGGGCTGAAACCTGACCGCGATAGGTATTGTTGGAATTGCCTGCCGAAATACCCTTGGAGATGATGCGGCTCGACGTGTTTTTACCGAGGTGGATCATCTTGGTGCCGCTGTCGATCTGCTGATAGCCGTTGGAAACGGCAATCGAGTAGAATTCGCCACGCGAATTGTCACCGCGCAGTATGCAGGAAGGATATTTCCACGTTACAGCGGAGCCGGTTTCAACCTGCGTCCACGAAATCTTGGAATTATCACCACGGCAATCGCCACGCTTGGTAACGAAGTTATAGATGCCGCCCTTGCCGCTGCTATCGCCCGGATACCAGTTCTGAACGGTCGAATACTTGATCTCGGCATTATCGAGCGCGATTAGTTCAACGACTGCTGCGTGGAGCTGGTTTTCGTCGCGCTGTGGTGCGGTGCAGCCTTCGAGATAGGAGACGTAGGCGCCTTCTTCCGCGATGATCAGCGTGCGCTCGAACTGGCCCGTATTCTTCTCATTGATACGGAAATAGGTCGAAAGCTCCATCGGGCAGCGGACGCCCTTTGGTACATAGACGAACGAACCATCAGTGAAGACAGCCGAGTTCAGCGTCGCATAATAGTTGTCCGAAACCGGAACAACCGAAGCGAGATACTTCTGAACCAGTTCAGGATGCTCGCGAATGGCTTCCGAAATCGAGCAGAAGATCACGCCCGCTTTGGCAAGCTCTGCCTTAAAGGTCGTGACAACGGAAACACTGTCGAACACAGCATCAACAGCCACGCGGCCCGATGCATAAACGTTGTCCGATGGATTGCCGTCGATTTCGCTTGGATCGCCCTGCTTGCGCACGCCAGCGAGGATTTCCTGCTCACGCAGGGGAATACCAAGCTTTTCATATGTGCGAAGCAATTCCGGATCGACTTCATCCAGCGATTTCGGGCCTGTCTGATTCTTTGGGGCTGCGTAATAATACGCATCCTGGAAATCGATCTTTGGATAATCCACGCGCGCCCATGATGGCTCTTCCATGGTGAGCCAGCGTTCATAGGCCTTCAGACGCCACTCAAGCATCCATTCCGGCTCTTCTTTTTTAGCGGAAATGAAGCGAATGATATCTTCATTAAGACCCTTTGGGGCCTTCTCGGATTCGATCGTTGTTTCGAAGCCGTACTTATACTGGTCCACGTCCAAGCCGCGAACCTGATCAATGGTCTCCTGCACTGCAGGCATTGGCGTTCTCCATCCTCGTCGAATTCAAGGTTCGACAGTTGCAAACGTCAGGGCGATGATAGTCGCTATCCTCGCCACAATATAGTGTGCGTGACGCTTCTTTAAAACCTCTCTAAACTAAATTTCAAGCCCGGCTTTAAATTTGCTGGTAAAATTCAAGAATAATTTACGAGGTTAGGCCCGATTAGGCGTTTAACTGGCCTTTGAGCGCTCGTGACGGGCAACGATTTTGCGCAAAACGTCAAGAAACTGATCAACAGATTCTATTGGAGCGTTTGGTTCGAGCGAAACACGGATCGCGCCCGGCCCTTCCTCAAGGCCCATTGCAGCCAGCACATGACTTGGTCCGACCTTTCCCGAAGAACAGGCTGATCCTGCCGACAGAGCTATTCCGCCAAGGTCAAATGCGATTTGAACGGTTTCAGCTTTTTGTCCATCCAGCGAGAAGAAGGTCGTGTTCGGGAGACGATCAACGGATTTACCGTGGATCGTGGCACTTGGTGCAATCTCCATGAGACCGGTTTCAAGCCGGTCACGCGCTTCGAAAGACCAGCCATTGCCATTCAGTCGGGTGGCTGCAACATCCGCAGCCGCACCAAAGCCTGCAATCAATGGAAGCGCTTCTGTGCCTGCGCGATGTCCCTTTTCCTGACCGCCACCCCGGACCAACGCCTTCGGCATCATGAGATCGGAGATTGCGATCACGGCACCAACACCCTTCGGACCACCGATCTTATGTGAAGAGATTATGAGATAATCGCCACAACCCTCTGTAATATCGATCTTAATACGTCCAGCTGCCTGTACCGCATCGACAACGAAGATACCGCCTGACGTTTTGACGAGTGCTGCGATCTCGCGAATGGGCTGAATTACTCCGGTTTCATTATTGGCGGCCTGCACAGCAACCAGCGGCAAGCCCGCGCTCTTGTCGTGCGCTTTCAGCGCTTGTTCAAGCGCATCCAGACGAAGGATACCATTTTCATCGACCGGAAGAACCGTGATGTTGTCTGGAGCAAATTGTCCGCCCGCCAACATACAGGGGTGCTCAGTTGCACTTACGTAAAGATGCGACAGACGCACCGGCGAACGCCCCATCATATAGATCGGCGTCAACAAGGTGGATGCGGCTTCGGTGGCGCCAGATGTGAAAAAGACATGCTCTGGCTTGGCGTTCACGAGTGCTGCCACACTACGGCGAGCCGATTCGACCAGCGCGCGGGCAGCCCTGCCCTCGCGATGCACGGATGAAGGGTTGCCGGTTATGCCTAATGCCTCGATGACTGCATTGCGCGCTTCATCAAGCAAAGGCGCACTGGCATTATAGTCCAGATAGAGCCTCTTGCCGGTTCCGATCACCGATACTATCTCCTAAGCGACACCATAAAGTGGCCAGAAGCGCAATTTTCTTGAATTTTCAATCAGGAAAAGCCTATTAAGCCACATTAGGTACTGAACTACGGTCCAGTCTAACGAAATTTCAAATCGGTTCTAGAAGCGGCGCACCCCCACGTCAAGTTCGCCACTCTGAAGCCGATCTTCCGATCACCAGCGGAGTACACATGCCAGAAGTCATTTTCAACGGCCCTGCCGGACGCCTTGAAGGCCGCTATCAGCCTTCACGGGAAAAGAATGCGCCTATAGCCCTTATCCTGCATCCGCACCCGCAGTTCGGTGGAACCATGAACAACAAGATCGTCTATGATCTGTTCTACATGTTCCAGCAGCGCGGTTTTACGACGCTTCGCTTCAATTTCCGTGGCATTGGCCGCAGTCAGGGCGAGTTCGACCACGGTGCAGGTGAATTGTCGGATGCGGCAAGCGCGCTCGACTGGGTGCAGGCTCTGCATCCGGATTCGAAGAATTGCTGGGTCGCCGGTTATTCGTTTGGTTCGTGGATCGGTATGCAGCTTCTCATGCGCCGTCCGGAAATCGAAGGCTTTATCTCGGTCGCGCCGCAGCCAAACACCTACGACTTTGCATTCCTCGCGCCTTGCCCGTCCTCGGGCCTGATCATTCATGGCGATCAGGATAAGGTTGCACCGCCAAAGGATGTTCAGGGGCTCGTTGATAAGCTCAAGACGCAGAAGGGTATCACCATTACCCAGAATACCATCCCGGGTGCGAACCACTTCTTCACCGGCATGGGCGATCAGCTGATCGACGAATGCTCGGAATATCTGGAGCGCCGTCTTGCTGGCGAACTGGTTGAAGTCCGCCAGAAGCGTCTGCGCTAAAAGCCTTAAAAGGCTGATCCTACTGAAGCCCGGTGATTGTTCTCACCGGGCTTTTAGTTTGGCGGAAGTGCAAGAACACCGCCGGAAACAGGCTTATCGCAGCCCGTTGTCGTCGGATAGGTGAGCGGTAGCCCACGCATTGAGCGCACAGCCAGATAGGCCCATGCTTCTGCTTCCATTGCGTCGCCATCAAAACCCGCATTATCAGCATCCAAAACGCGTGCGCCTTCACGCTCTGCAAGCGCACTCAGTTCAGCCATGATCGCTGCATTCTTACGTCCGCCGCCACTGACGACATAGGTTCGAGGCTTCGACGGCAGATGCGAAGCCGACCGCAGAATGGCGGCCGCACTGACATAAGCAAGCGTGCGTGCGCCTGTTGCCAAGTTCGCTTCATCTTTCGCAGGAACGACAAAATCACCCCGATCCAAAGAACGACGATGATTCCCTTTGAAAAACTCGTGATCGAGATATTTCAAAGCCAAGGTCTCATCCACAGTGCCACTCATCGCCGTGATGCCGCCTGGATCAAAGCTTCCCTGTTCATGCAGCTCCATCCACTGATCGATCAGCATATTGCCTGGCCCACTGTCATAGGCCATCAGCACACCGCCCTCGCCAACATAGGTCAGATTGGATATGCCACCGATATTGACGAAGACTACTGGCCCATCGAGGCCAAACGGAAGATTGGCCGCTAAAGCTGCGTGATAGGCCGGAATCAGAGGGGCACCTTCGCCGCCGTGCCGCATATCTTCGGCACGCATATCATAGACGACGGGAATGCCCGTCTCTTCAGCCAGCAGCTGTCCATCGCCTATCTGCACAGTCAGCGCCTCACGCGGACGATGTAGCACGGTTTGACCATGGAAACCGATCACATCGATCTCATCAGGCCTTAACGAATGCGCGTATAGGAAATCCTGGATCGCTATCGCATGAAGAAGGGTCTGGTCGTGTTCAAGCTGTTTAAGAACCCCGGGGCGTTCACTGCGTTTGTTGATACTGCGCGCATCAACCAGCGCTGCCTTCAAGCGCCCACGAAACCCTTCCGAATAAGACACAGCACTGGATGGTCCACGCTCGACCCAATTTTCACCATCGGTGGTCAGAAGCGCAATATCGATACCATCCATCGAAGTACCGCTCATCAGTCCTATTGCGCGTTTCAAATCGGCCATACCGGACTTTCCTTGTTATTCCCGCTTGAATGATGCTAAAGGCAAAATATCATAAGGCGGTAAGCACTTGATTACTGTTGTTTCCATTCTCGCCTAATCAGTCAGGAAAAGGGCATGTCCGGTTTTAAATCCGATTTTCTTCGCACACTTTCCGAGCGCGGCTTTATTCATCAGATTTCCGATGAAAGCGGCCTCGACGAATTGTTGGCCAAGGAAACCGTGACGGCCTATATTGGCTTCGATCCTACAGCGCCGAGTCTCCACGTTGGCAGTCTGATCCAGATCATGATGCTGCACTGGTTCCAGCAGACCGGCCACAAGGCCATAGCCCTTATGGGCGGCGGTACAGGCATGGTTGGCGATCCATCCTTCAAGGATGAAGCACGCAAGCTGATGACCGAAGACACGATTGCCGAGAACATTGCCGGCATCAAACGCGTTTTCGCAAATTACCTGACCTTCGGTGACGGTCCTAACGACGCCATGATGGTCAACAATGCCGACTGGCTGCGCAACATCAACTACCTCGAATTCCTGCGCGATGTCGGCCGTCATTTCTCGGTCAACCGCATGTTGTCGTTTGATTCGGTAAAGACACGTCTTGATCGTGAGCAGTCGCTGTCGTTCCTCGAATTCAACTACATGATCCTTCAGGCCTACGACTTCGTAGAACTGAACAAGCGTCATGGCATTCGCCTGCAGATGGGTGGTTCGGATCAATGGGGCAATATCATCAACGGTATTGACCTCGGCCATCGCATGGGCACGCCGCAGCTTTACGCTCTGACCTCTCCTTTGCTCACCACGGCTTCCGGCCAGAAGATGGGTAAGTCGCTAGGTGGTGCAATCTGGCTTAACGCCGATATGCTCAGCGCCTACGATTTCTGGCAGTACTGGCGCAATACGGAAGATGCGGACGTAGAACGCTTCCTGAAGCTCTACACGACGCTGCCTATGGATGAGATTGCAAAGCTTGCAGCACTGGGTGGTTCGGAAATCAACGAAGCAAAGAAGATCCTTGCAACCGAGATTACCGCAATCCTGCATGGCCGTACCGCTGCCGAAGAAGCTGCGGAAACCGCGCGCAAGACCTTTGAAGACGGTGAACTGTCGGAAAATCTGCCAACGGTTGGCGTCCACAAAGCAACGCTAAATGATGGTATTGGTGTGTTGGCGCTCATGGTCCTTGCAGAACTCTGTGCAACCAACGGCGAAGCACGTCGTCACATCGAAGGTGGCGCAGTTCGCATCAATGACGAGCCTGTTACCGATCCGCGCCTGACGATCAACGCTTCCGCTCTCAACGATCAGGGCGTTATCAAGGTATCGCTCGGCAAGAAGCGTCACGTTCTGATCCGCCCAGCGTAAGGGCTTATCGCATAACGAAAAAAGCCGGGCTAAGCCCGGCTTTTTTTATGCTCTGATTTGGTCTCTCTTAGAGCATTTCCTGTTTTGATTGAGTCATTGGAAATGCTCTATACATTTGTCTTTACGCGCATCTTGTTCCGAAAACCGCTTAGCACTTTTCGGGATGCGCTTTAGAACTCGAAGATCGAGCGGAAAATGCCCGGTGCAATAATCGAGATTGGATTGACCATTACTTGCGGCTGTTTAGCGCTGCCTTCAAGCTTGAAGGTAATGCCGAGAAGTCCACGATCACGGCCATTGCCAAGCAGCGCGCCGAAGATTGGAACCTCACCAAAAATACGATTCACGCCATAAGCGGGCATGAATGTGCCGGTGATCGACATATTGCCACGTTGATCATAAAGCGTGCCTTGGAAGGTCGTCCCTACAGATGGGCCGCGTACCACACCCTTGGAAAGCTTGAGATAACCCTCACCTTTTTCGATCAGAGAGAACCCACGTTCAACGTCAACCCGTGAGACGTCGATATCCCGCTTAACTGCCTGATTGAGGCTGGTGCCACCGCTTGAAGGAGAGCTGGAAACGATCTTGGCCAATCGCGGCTCATTGATAATCGCGAAATTACGCGCATCAATCTGCCCACTCAATGGTCCATTGCCCTGGCCGGCAAGACCAACGGTAATTTTCCCGCCGCGCATTTTGTCATAAAAATCGAAAAAGCGCAGAACTGCACCGGCATCATTGGATTGCAGCGAGACCGAACGGGCATCACCCTGATCGTTGTTTGTCGCAACGAAAGCTGCACCAGATGAGGTAACGGCATTCACGGAAACGCCGGAAATCTTGTTGCCTGCATTCTCATAAGAAACAGCTACGTTACGAAGTTTTTCATCGTTGAACCCGCTCACTTCATCAACCTGGGCGCTGACGACAATGCGTGGGCTTTTACCCCCCGAACTTTCGCTCTTCTTCTGGATATCAGATATCTGTTTGATGATTGAACGAGCATCGAACTGCGAGCCGCGAACGGTCACACGATAGCCGCCGGAGCTTTTGGTGGCTTTTACACTCATTCGGTCCGAACGCGTTAGTCGAATTTCGCTGAAGTCAGCCGACTGGAAATCGCCGCCCAATATCGAAAGATTGCCCTTCGCGCCGAATGCATCGCCCGTCAGAACCAAATTGCGGATATCAAGCTTGCCGTCAGTGCCGCTGGCTTTTACCAGATCGAATGTCGCCTTAGCCGGAACGCCGCTACCTTTGCGCCAACCAAGCCAGGGCAAGCTTATTTGTGTCTTGTCCAAATCCGCAGAAACGCGTCTTTGGCCGTTATTCTCCATACCGAGATCAACGGATATCGGGCCAGAGAAGAGATCTTTTAATCCGGGCAAAAGCTTGTCCCGGGAGCTATCATCGAGCTCAAGCTTAATCTTCTGCTCGCGCTTGACGGGGCCAGAACGATCCACCGGCTCAGTCATCGATATCTTGGCAGGGACGCCATCAAGCTTTGCATCTGCTGTTATGAGCGCAGCAGATTGATCAACTTTGATGCTGCCCGTCGCATCGCTCACATTGGAGCCGCCAACGGGCTTGGCAATCGCAAGGTCGGTGAATCCTATATCGGCATTCCATGTCAATGTTCCGGGAGGAGCGCCCTTGGAAACAGCAAACCCGACTTTCACCTTTGCCTTGACATCGCCGGTCACATCTTCTGGCACAAACGGCACGCTTTTCAGCACATCAATCGGCTTTTTGCCTGCAATCTCAGCAATTGCCGCTGCATCCCCAGATACCAACAGATCAAGATCAGCAATAACGGGGCGCTGCGGCCCCCATGGGATAATCAGCGTGCCGTCCGAAACGGATGCCTTCCGATTATCCGGTGTGTAGGCCACACCCTTTTCCAGCTTGATCGTCGTATGCGCACCGCGCACCGAGATGTTCCCCGTAACATCGCGAACGGGCGGCAATTCACCGATCACATCAAAGCGCGTATCCGACACATTGAAGTCTGCTTTGATCTCTTCACCGGTCAATGGAGGCGGTAAGCCTGGACCGTTAAAACGTCCACCCGCCAGAGAAATATCAATGCGGCTGTCTTTCAGAATGCCGCCGTAGAGGTTCTTCAGTACCCATTCGCGCGCGCCGTCAGCGACATCAATCGGCCAGAGATGTTTTGCGTCCGCTACAGGCATTTCGGGAATACGCAGCATGAAAATCATCTCGGGCGAACCATTGCCGAAGGCCATGCTGCCCTGCCCGTAAAGTTCCCCTGTTTCAGTCTTGACATCCAGATTGGAGAACTGCAGTCGTTGCTGATTGGCAAGAAACCGACCCGCAATTTTAACACCAAACGGCAATTCAGGATCGCTCGATTCGGCTGGCATACTGGTGGCTGAACTTGTCACGACTTCAAAACGATAGCTCGGACCACCCGCATTGTTTTCAGAATCAGGATCTGGTCCAAACGCTCCGTTAAACGCCGCGTTCATTCCGCCAAGCTGGATTCGGGACGGCTTGATTTCAAGTTTGCCACTCCCAACAGAATGCTCAATGCGGAGAGCCGCTTTACCGAGCACATCATTAACGCGACCAATTTCCATCTCGATGCCATCAACGGCGAGATCGGCGGTTATGCGTTCTGGGTTCTCACCGTTCGCTGCCTTGCCTGACAGGGCGAGGCTCGCCTTACCCTGCAAATCGAAATGAGCTGGATTAACCCGATTTCCATCAATTATTGGCGCCACTTCTTCGGGCGAACCAAGGTCAATCGGGAGGTTGCTGACCTTGATCTGGAAAGCGTCAAGATCATTTTCCTGCCCTTTGCGATCAATATTCCCATCAATTGCTATGGTTTTATTTTGCCAGACAACACTGCCTTCGATTGAAATCTTGCCATTGTTTTCGACCAGTCGAAGCTTTTTAACTTCAACACTTTGTTGCGTGTCGCCTGTCTTAAATCGGATAGTCGTATTCAGAAGGCCAATTGCCTGAGTATTCTGATCCCTCAGCAATTCGAGATTGCGGCGCATTGTCGAGAACAGCTCGTTTGAAACCGCATCAAAATCTATATAGCCGTTGTTGTCGTAAGGCAGAGACTTCCAGAAACCTGCGCCCTTCTGCTCAGGTAGGTCAAAACTCGCACCGTCGATTTCAAGCTCTGCAACGCGGACTTTGCCCGTCAACAGCGGCAGTGGGGCCAGTCCCAATCTTACCGATCTGATATCTTTGATCTCCAGCCCCTGCTTTGGCTCAGAAATTGACACGCCCCGCGCTTCAAGTGCAACCAGACTGTTTTGGTCAAGCGACAAACCCGCACTCGCAATGGAAGCCGATGCTTCTTCACCGAGAATTCCGCTAAGGCTCTTTTGCGCTTCGTCGCGCAAGAGATCGCTGTTTACGCCGCCACGTAAAATGACAAATCCTGCGCCACCGATGAGGACGAGCACGATGCACAAAGAAAGAAAAGCGTGAGAACACCAGGTGACAAACGAGCGCCGAGGCCGCGTTAGCCCAAGCGCAGCACAATCCTCGCCTTCAGCTGCGAGGCGTTCGATTCTTTTCATCTCCCGCTTTGTAAAGCGGATCTGGCGCGGTTTATCTGTCAATATTCCAGCCGAACTACATATTTCCGCAAATGGAAGACCTCACGAGACGGTTTATAAGAGCTCAATAACTTTCTGTTTTTATTTCACTTCCTCATCGCATCCGAAACATTCTTGATCGAATCCGATGAATTATCAACACCCGTCAAAGGTCTCTGCAAGCTGCACTTGAATGGTTGCATGAGCTTACCCCGAATGCGATAGATTTGAGTGTAACAGGCAGTTTCCCCGTTTATCCATAAAAGAAAGGCCTAGATATGGCTCGTCCCCAAGTTGGAGATCTGGCACCGGATTTTTCATTGCCATCCGATAATGGTGCAATCTCGTTGTCTTCACTTAAAGGCGGACCAGTTGTCGTTTATTTCTATCCGAAAGACGACACATCCGGCTGCACCAAAGAGGCGATTGCGTTTTCGCAGCTAAAGCCTGAATTCGACAAGATCGGCGCTCGCATCATTGGTCTGTCGCCCGACAGCGCGGAAAAACATGCCAAGTTTCGCAAAAAACATGACCTGACAGTCGAGCTTGCAGCAGATGAAGACCGAACCGCTTTGGAAGCCTACGGTGTTTGGGTAGAAAAGAGCATGTATGGCCGTAAATACATGGGCGTTGAACGCGCCACTTTTCTTATTGATGCAGATGGCCGCGTCGCCCACGTCTGGGAAAAAGTAAAAGTCTCAGGTCACGCTGAAGCCGTTCTTGAGGCAGCACGCGCACTCTGAAATGCAAACATCTGAACAGTTCCTGCGCGGAAATGCCATCAGGGCAATTTCCGCGAGTGACCTCCAGCCACCGTTCAATGAACTGGCGCACGCATTTATCGCAACTAATCACCTGTTTCGATCTGACCACAAAAGCTTCGGATAAGCTTTGTTTACCATGATAGGATTTCGTTGATTCGAAAGCATGGAAAGCAATCGGCATGTTCGGAATTCGATCTAAAGTTCTTGGATTTAGCGCTGTTACGGTCGCCCTTTGCTTTGGCGTTGGTATCTATCTCAATACTGATGGTGGCAATTCGGATAAACCGCAGAACAGCAAGCTCGCGTCGCTGTTAAAAGGTTCTTCGGCGATGCAGCCGTTGCCAGAAATGCCATCTGAGCCCATGCCGAATATTTCTGCGCAGCAAGAGCTGCTTATTCCCGATAATGCGCCAAATGTTCAGGGTATTGATCCCATTATCACTGGTCCGCGGGCCTATAAGCCAAGAGCTGAGATCAAGCGCACGGCGTCAAAAGATTCCTGACGCTTAGTAAGGGCCGCAAGTTTCCCCGGCATAATCTGACATACATATGCAAAAAACCCGGCACAAGGCCGGGTTTTCTATTTAGCGTCATCGGGAAGCGATCAATCAATATCTTCGATTGCTTCGCCACCACCCTGAATGCGATGTGCGAGGGCTGCTTCCATGAACGGTGTGACCGCGCCATCAAGCACTTCTTGCGGGTTTGTGCTTTCAACGCCCGTACGAAGGTCTTTAACGAGCTGATACGGCTGAAGCACGTAAGAGCGGATCTGATGCCCCCAACCGATATCGGTTTTGGTAGCATTAGCCGCGTCAGTTGCTTCTTCGCGCTTCTTGAGTTCTTCCTCGTAAAGACGCGCACGCAACATCGACCAAGCCTTTTCGCGGTTCTTGTGCTGCGAACGTTCGGCCTGACACTGCACCACGATACCCGACGCAATATGCGTAATACGCACGGCCGAGTCAGTCGTATTGACGTGCTGACCACCGGCACCCGATGCGCGGTAGGTATCGATACGGACATCCGCTTCCGTTACCTGCACATCGATGTTGTCATCAATGACCGGATAAACCCAGATACTCGCAAACGACGTGTGACGACGGGCATTCGAATCGTAAGGCGAAATACGAACCAGACGGTGCACGCCGGATTCCGTCTTCGCCATACCGTATGAATTATGGCCCTTGATCAGGATCGTTGCAGACTTGATGCCTGCTTCTTCCCCGTAATGCACTTCCATCACTTCAACTTTACGCCCGCTGCGTTCGGCCCAGCGTGTGTACATACGCAGAAGCATCGACGCCCAATCCTGACTTTCCGTGCCGCCTGCACCAGCATGGACTTCAAGATAGGTGTCGTTGGCATCCGCTTCACCTGAAAGCAGCATGTCGATCTGTCGGCTGTCGACTTCCTTCTTCAGATCGCGAATGGTGTTTTCAGCATCCGCGATAATCGACTTGTCATCTTCTTCTTCGCCCATGGCGATGAGTTCGATACTGTCGTTAAGCGTCTGCTTCAGAGCGTTAATGCCATTGATGCTATCTTCCAACTGCTGGCGCTCACGCATCAGCTTCTGGGCTTCCTGTGCATCATTCCAAAGGGTCGGATCTTCAGCTCTCTGATTCAGATAGCCCAGACGTTTGATTGCCTGATCCCAGTCAAAGATGCCTCCTCAGCAGGCTTATGGCCTGCTGGATTTCGTCAACCAGCGTCTCGATTTCCGCGCGCATGGGCAAATCGTTCCTTCAATAATTCAGTCGTGGATGGAGAGAACAGAGGCTCGAAGCGAGCCGCTTTGTTCTGAAGCGCATCCCACCAAAGCGATGCGCTCTGCCTCAACGCAGAATGGCTAAAGTTAAAACCATTCAAGCGCCGCGGACCATAATTAGCACGCGGCGCAGTGTAAAGAGGCTGACGTCAGTAAAGTCCGCCTGAACCCGAATTGATAGCGCGGGTTGCCTGTGGCGACTGCGGCTGAACCGGTGATCCTTCGCGGAACTGATCCATACCAATGACCGAATAGGTATCAGACGGTCCAGTCCCAGGCTTGAAGGCTTCCATGATCAGGTTCGGATCACCCTTATTCGTGCGCATACCGGTTTTACGGTTGATCGCAATCAGCGTCATGCCTTCAGGGACACGGAAATCAACCTTCGGCGTTCCAGCCAGAGCCTGGCCCATAAACTCCTTGAAGACCGGAGCAGCGAGACCACCACCAGTTCCCCCGCGACCAAGCGGAGTTGGCGTGTCATAACCCATGAATACACCGACAACCAGGTCAGGCGTGAAGCCGACAAACCAGGCGTCTTTTTCGTCGTTGGTCGTACCGGTCTTACCGGCAAGTGGACGATCAAGGCTCTTAAGAAGCTGAGCAGTACCGCGCTGAACGACGCCTTCCATCATGGATGTGATCTGGTAAGCGGTCATCGGATCAAGCACCTGATCGCGATTATCGATCAGAGTTGGCTCTTCCTGATTGGACCATTGCTGGGCATTGCAGCCTTCGCACTGGCGTCCATCGTGCTTGAACACCGTCTTGCCGTAGCGATCCTGAATACGGTCAATCATCGAAGGTGTGATGCTCTGTCCGCCATTTGCGATCACAGAATAGGCCGTAACCATCCGCAGAACCGTTGTTTCACCAGCGCCGAGCGACATCGACAGAACCGGCAACATCTTGTCGTAAACACCGAAGCGTTCTGCATATTCTGCAACTGTCTTCATGCCCATGTCCTGCGCGAGGCGCACGGTCATGACGTTACGCGACTGTTCAATACCGTAGCGGAGCGTCGAAGGGCCAGAGAACTTACCAGAGTAGTTTTTCGGAGCCCACACACCGAGTGCGCCACCCTGATTAACTTCCAACGGACCATCCAGCACAACGGAAGCCGGCGTATAACCATTGTCGAGTGCAGCAGCATAGACGAACGGCTTGAACGATGAACCTGGCTGGCGATAGGCCTGTGTCGCGCGGTTGAATTCAGATTCACCAAATGAGAATCCGCCAACCATCGACAGCACACGACCGGTATGAGGGTCCATCGCGACAAGCGCGCCCTGTAGCTTTGGCGGCTGTTGCAGACGGAAACGCGAACCGCCGTCACCGACCTTGGATACATAGATAATATCGCCAGTGTTTAACACACCTTCCGGCGACTTGGCGCTGCTGCGCTTGCCACCGATATTGGTGACCCGCATTGCCCATTTCATGTCATCAGCCGCAATAAAGGCACGCGTGCGCTCCTTGCTGCGGGAACCAGAACCTTCGACTTCAGGCTGAAGCCCGATATCAGCGCCTGCAGCGGATACATTGAGTACAACTGCGAGCTGCCATTCAGGCACATCAGGATATGCCTGCAAATCACCGAAGGCAGAAGCCCAGTCGCTACCAAGCTCGGCGTGCTTTACAGGGCCGCGCCAGCCGCGTGCTTCGTCGTAACGGAGCAGAGCTGCTTGCAGCGCCTTGCGCGCTTCGACCTGCATGGTTGGGTTAAGAGTTGTACGAACCGAAAGACCACCCTCATAAAGGGCATCGACGCCATATTTCTGGATGATCTGGCGACGCACTTCTTCACTGAAGTATTCCGAAGCAAACAGATAATGGGTAGCAGTACGGGTCTTTACGCCGAGCGGTTCTTTCTTCGCTTCATCCGCTTCCTGCATCGTGATGTAGCCGTTTTCGGCCATACGATCGATAACCCAGTTGCGGCGTTCGATCGCGCGATCTGGGTAGCGGAACGGATGATAGTTGTTTGGACCTTTTGGCAGTGCGGCGAGATACGCGCTATCAGCAATGCTCAACTCACCAACAGACTTGTCGAAATAAGTGAGTGCAGCGCTGGCGATGCCGTAGGAACCGAGACCAAAAAAGATTTCATTGAGATAGAGCTCGAGAATACGATCTTTGGAATAGGCCTGCTCGATGCGCATCGCAAGAATCGCTTCTTTGATCTTGCGGTCATAGGTCTGGTTAGAGCTTAGAAGGAAGTTCTTTGCGACCTGCTGCGTGATGGTCGATGCGCCAACCGGGCGACGGCCAGAACCCATGTTCTTAACATTCGTCAGCACTGCCCGCGCGAGACCACCAAAATCCAGACCATGGTGTTCGTAGAATGTTTTGTCTTCAGCAGAAATGAAAGCAGCTTTGACGCGATTTGGCACGGCCTGAATCGGTAAATACATTCGGCGTTCACGCGCAAATTCCGACATCAGACTACCGTCAGATGCATGAACACGCGTCATGACAGGAGGCTCGTACTTTGCGAGCACTTCGTAATCAGGCAGTTCCTTTGTGACGCTACCGATATAGACGGCAACGCCGCCAGCAACCAAAAGTGCCAGAACCGTACCAATTCCGAAGAAATATCCGATAAGCCTTACCATAAATCCGGGATCCTGCCTTCAGATCATTCGCATATATTTAGGGGCAATCAAAACGAGCACCCGTCGACCTATGCCGCATTGGCAACAAGCTGGTTTAGTGACCATCAAATGCGTCAAAGGCAAGATCGTTTCTATGTTTTTACCAATTTAACGCATGCAAATGCCGGGCAGCGACAAAAATCCAAGAAACTGTTGCAACCATGCATCTTATCAGCAGGGATGAATATGAGCCCCCACTAAACATTACATAATTCTAGCCTTTTGACAAAGTGTCCGGATGTTTTTGGATTTCGAACGCTTTTACCGCCCGGGCAATACGGTCAGCCAATTTGCGACGCCACTCAGGATTACTGATTAGTTTTTCGTCTTCAGCATTGGAGAGGTATCCGATTTCGATAAGCACTGATGGCACATCAGGCGCACGCAGAACCTGAAAACCGGCAAAGCGATGCGGATTATTGATGAGGTTTACCTCACCCTGCAGGGAACTGATGACCTTCTCGGCAAAGCTCAACGAAAATGTATGCGTTTCCCGGCGAGTCAGGTCGAGCAAAATATCGGCAACTTCCGGGAGTTCTTCTGGAACGGCGCCCGCAACGCTATCCGACTTATTTTCACGTTCAGCCATAGCTCGCGCAACGGAGTCAGAGGCCTTGTCGGAAATTGTATATACCGTCGCCCCGCGTATATCGCCCTGATTGATCGTATCGGCATGGATGGAAATGAAAAGATCAGCCTCGTACTGGCGAGCCAGTCGCACGCGCTCTGAGAGACGCAGGAATGTGTCGTCATCTCGCGTCATCATGACTTTGATATTCTTCTCCTTACCCAACCGATCGCGCAGCTCCTGACCAAAGGCAAGTGTCAGATCTTTTTCTTTAATACCACTCAGGCTTTCAGCACCGCTATCGATACCGCCATGGCCGGGATCTAACATCACGATGAATGGCCGCGCCCCGCCGGATTCAGATGCAAGTGCCTTAGCAGCCGTTGCGGACTTACGCTCAGTTGAGCCAGTAACCTCATGCTGCGACTTGAGCCTTTCAGAAAACTCGCGATCAGAGGACGCAATGATATCCGCGACAAGCCGATAACCCGACGTTGTTTCGTTTTGGATCACCTGAACGTTTTCGACGTTGAATGGTCCACGCAAGGTGAGAATAAGACGTGACCGGCTTTTTCCAACCAGGCCATAGCGCACGCGCGATACAATCCCCCTCGCCTCCAGGCTTTTTTCATCAAAGCCGAAACGCGTTTCTGGAAGATCAAAAACCAGGCGATGCGGATTGTCGAGCAGCAACGTCGAAACTTCGGGCTTACGATCAAACATCACAACGACCCGCATTCGCAGATCGTCCCCCGCCATACGATATGTAAGAGCAGAAAGTGGCGCTTCGTCAGCTGCTACTGCCGAACCAACATGGAAAATAGCGGCAAAAACCATCGCCAGAAGCGCGAGCGTGCTTCGAACTGCCGAAATTTTGTTTGCTGCGTTTTTAAAGCTCAGACAATGCATCCGTAATCGCGATCCAGATATTATCGAATAATCTCAAATCCTGACATTTCAGCCAAGACCTATGATTGCGCGCACTTCATAAATCTACCCGTACAAAATTATAGTTAATGAACACTTTTCCGCTCGCATTTGATGGCTCGATTGGATTGAATTTGACGCTTGAATCCCCGCTGAATGAGATGCTGTTTCAAACGTCAAATGCGAAAAATCCAGTAGATGCTTAAAGTTACTAGTGGTCTTTGCGATTTCGACATTTGCTCGGCGCCTGCATCAGAGGGACGCAAATGTCGAAATCAGACCACTAGCAGGGCATTTTGAGCCCTATAATCATCTTTCGGCAAAATTACGATGAAGGTGTCAACTGATATTCGTACTTGTCATAGTTCAATTGACGCCATAAAAGCTTAGTTAGGTTATGGAGCAACTGCCAGAATCGTTTGCCGGTTCTCAATTTGAACCGTTACTAAAAGCAGCGAAAACAGTGGCATATACGTTTGTTGCTCCAATAGCCCGCACAGAATTCAACGGAATACGGCTCCCCTGCCGCCTCCGTTTTTTAATCGGCCGACTGCGTACTGATACGCGCTGTCGCCAGTGCTCTGAAAAGAGCAAAGAGGTCGGCCCGGCTTTTTCGGGTCATATATGAGGTCGTTTCGTTCGGAACAGCTATGGGTCAAGCAAGACTGACCATCGCAAGCCTGAAGACCGTGATCGCCATGAGGCCATCGCGCGCAAGGACAGCAGCTTTTATTCCGACGAACCCATTATCATCCGGCAGACGCATCCCAGCCAGGACGACAGCCTTCAGGGTTTCGTCCGGCGCACGCGGCTTGCGTCTTAGCGCCGGCAGGAAAGACAATAATGTCCAACAAAATGCTTATAGATGCCTCCCACCCGGAGGAGACGCGCGTTATCGTAACGCGTGGGAACAAGATTGAAGAATTCGACTTCGAGTCGGAACATAAGAAGCAGCTGAAGGGTAATATCTATCTCGCACGCGTTACCCGCGTCGAACCATCTCTTCAGGCTGCGTTCGTGGAATATGGCGGCAATCGCCACGGCTTCCTCGCATTCTCTGAAATTCATCCGGATTATTACCAAATCCCGGTTGCTGATCGTCTGGCCCTGCTCGAAGCGGAAGCAAAAGCTGCGCGCGCAGAAGATGAAGATGAAGAGCCAAAGGCAAAGAACGACCGTTCGCGCCGTCATCGCCGTCGCGGACGTCGTGATGGCCAGAACGGTGATTCGCATTCAGGCAGTTCGAATAGCGGCTTGCCTGCAGCTGAACCTGTCGGACCGGCTTTTGAAAATTACGTTCCTGGCACTCCTGCCATCGTATTGATGAAGCAGGCTGGACATGTCATTTCCGAAGCAATCGACACCGACAATGGTGACGATGATGACGACAATGATGTTGAGAACGAAGAAGACATCGTTGAATCGGTCGGCTCGGAAGATGCGATGGAAGAACTTCCTTCGCATGGCCGCACCAGCCGTCGTCAGTACAATATTCAGGAAGTCATCAAGCGCCGCCAGATCATTCTGGTTCAGGTCGTTAAGGAAGAGCGCGGCAATAAGGGCGCAGCTCTCACCACGTATCTGTCGCTTGCTGGCCGTTACTCGGTTCTGATGCCAAACACCGCGCGCGGTGGCGGCATTTCGCGCAAGATCACCAATCCGCAGGATCGCAAGCGCCTGAAGGAAATCGTCAAGGAACTCGAAGTGCCGCAGGGCATGGGCGTGATCCTTCGTACCGCTGGCGCAAACCGCACCAAGGCGGAAGTCAAGCGCGACTACGAATATCTGATGCGCATGTGGGAAAATGTCCGCACGCTGACATTGCAGTCGACAGCGCCTTCCCTCGTCTACGAAGAAGGCAGCCTGATCAAGCGCTCGATCCGCGATCTTTATAACAAAGACATCACCGAGATTCTCGTATCGGGTGAAACCGGTTATCGCGAAGCGAAGGACTTCATGCGTATGCTCATGCCGAGCCACGCCAAGGTCGTTCAGCCTTACCGCGAACAAGTGCCAGTCTTCACGCGCTATGGTCTGGAAGCACAGCTTGATCGTATGCTTCTGCCACAGGTAACGCTGAAATCCGGCGGTTATCTCATCATCAACCAGACCGAAGCTCTGGTTGCAATCGACGTGAACTCCGGGCGTTCGACCCGTGAACATTCGATTGAAGACACTGCACTGCAGACAAATCTGGAAGCAGCGGAAGAAGTTGCACGCCAGCTGCGTCTGCGCGACCTTGCAGGTCTTATCGTCGTCGACTTCATCGACATGGAAGAAAAGCGCAACAATCGCGCTGTCGAAAAGAAGATGAAGGACTGCCTGAAAGACGACCGTGCTCGCATTCAGGTCGGCCGTATCTCGCATTTCGGCCTTCTGGAAATGTCGCGTCAGCGTATTCGCGCATCCGTTCTCGAAAGCACGATGCAGGTTTGCCAGCATTGCGGCGGCACCGGTCATATCCGTTCCGACTCGTCCATGGCGCTCCATATCATTCGTGGCATCGAAGATTATCTGCTGCGTCATTCGGGCTACGACATTGTCGTTCGCACGCCTGCAGCGTCTGCTCTCTATGTCCTCAATCACAAGCGCCAGCTGCTTGCTGATCTGGAAGGCCGTTTCGGTGCCAATATCAGCATCGATGCCGATGAAAGCGTCGGACATCAGCATTTTGTCATCGACAAGGGTGCGCCTTCGACACGTCCAGTAACCATCCAGCCTGTACAGCCGATGATTTACGAAGACGATATCGAAGATCCTGAGATTCCACTTGAGGACGACGACGCCGAAGAAGAAATCAAGGCTGAAGCCCCTGCTCGCGAAGAAAGCAGCGAAGAAGGCGATCGCAAGCGCCGTCGTCGCCGTCGCCGTCGTGGTGGTCGTGATCGCGACAATCGCGAACAGACTGAGCAGGTTGAAGCAGGCTCTGACGATTCAGACGAAGACGATGAAGAAGACAACGCATCTTCGAGCAATGCCTCGCAGAGCGATGAAGATCGTCGCAAGAAGCGTCGTCGTGGTCGTCGTGGCGGTCGCAAGAACCGTCGTGAAGACGATATTCAGTTCAACAAAATACCTGATCCTGAATTCGTCGGTTACACGCCTGTCATTCCTGCGAAGGTAGAAAAACAGCCTGTTGATGTGGTTGTTGCTGAGGCCGTTGCGGTTGAAACCGTCACTGTTGAAGCGACTGAAGCTGCTCCGGCTGCTGAAACAGTTGCAGACGAAAAGCCTGCGAAGCCAGCGCGCAAGCCACGCGGTCGTAAGACTGCAAAGAGCGAAGAAGCGGCGAATGACGATGTCGTCGTTGCAGAGCCAGCAGAAGAACCTGCAAAGCCTGCTCGCAAAACACGTTCGCGCAAGAAGGCTGTTGAGGAAGAAGTCGCAGCTCCAGCTGAAGATGCAGAAACCGCAAAGCCTAAGCGTCGTACACGCAAGGCTGCTGTAAAGCCGGAAGTTGAGGAAGTTGCGGTGGAACCAGAGGCAGCGCCTGTTGCAGAAGCGCAGAAGGTTACCGAGCCTGTCGTCACCTCCAGCGATACGGAAGAGCAGAAGCCGAAGCGCGGCGGCTGGTGGCAGAAGAAGGGCTTTTTCTAAGCCCTGCTCACTTCTGATGTAGAATATAAGAAAACCGGCGGAAACGCCGGTTTTCTTTTTGTTTTAGCAATTAAAGCATTCCCGCAAGAGTGCGAAGCGGTTCTGCGCAAGGATAATGCATAAAACAGAAAGATAGAGCGGTTCCACGATTCAATATTAACTGGAACCGCTCTAGACCGCATCCCGAAAAGTGCGAAGCGGTTTTCGGAACAAGATGCGCGCAAAAACAAATAGATAGAGCATTTCCAATGACTCAATTAAAACAGGAAATGCTCTAGCTATCAGGCGCGCTGTTGTGGAAGCCACTCTTCAAGACGGCGAACCACTTCCTCAATTTCTTCTATGCTGCCTGCATAAGAAAAGCGCATGGTGCGGTGCCCGTCGATCGGATCAAAATCCTGTCCCGGAGTAGCCGCAATGTTGGTTTCGGCAATCATGCGTCGCGCAAATTCCATGCTGTCATTGGTAAAGCGCGAAACATCGCAATAGGCATAGAACGCGCCGTCCATGGGCGCGGCGAGGCTTAGCCCCATGCGCGGCAGGTGTTCGAGCAGGATTTGTCGGTTCTGCCGATAGCGGTCTTTCACGCGTTCCAGCTCTGCGGTGGCGTGAAACGCTTCAATTGCCGCGCGCTGCGAAAGTTCAGGCGCGGAAATATAAAGGCTCTGGCCGAGGCGTTCGATGGCACGCACATCAGCACTTGGCAGAACCATCCAGCCAATACGCCAGCCGGTCATGCAGTAGTATTTTGAGAATGAATTGATGATGGTGACATCGTCCGAGATCTGCAGTGCCGTCACATCTTCGCTCTCATATGAAAGACGGTGATAGATTTCGTCAGAAATTACGCGGATACCAAGATCGCGCGCAGTTTCAATGATGGCCTTGAGTTCCGGCTTGTCAATCACAGCGCCGGTTGGATTGGCGGGACTTGCAAAAAGTACGCCCTTCAACGGTTTCTCGGCATGAGCGGCAGCCAATGCCTGAGCGGTCAGTGCACCTGATGCGCCGCCTTCATTGGCGATTTCAACCACTTCGAGGCCAAGCGCTGTCAGAATATTGCGATAGGCTGGATAGCCCGGGCGCGTGATTGCAACGCGATCGCCTGGATCGAAATAGACAAGAAACGCCAGATTGAACGCGGCCGATGACCCTGTCGTAATCGCAATGCGTTCCGGCGAGACGGTTACGCCATAGTTGTCAGCATAATGCGCGGCAATTGCTTCACGCAGCTCTATCAGCCCTAGAGCATCGGTATAACCGATACGGCCATCTTTCAGGGCGCGTTCTGCAGCCAGCCGCACGATTTGCGGTGCGGGGTCTGCCGGTTGCCCGACTGCCATCGAAATGATTGGATGGCCCGCAGCGCGACGACGATTGGCCTCTGCCAGAACATCCATGGCGTGAAACGGTTCGACTGCGCTACGGTTGGAAAGAGTATTCAACTTAGCCTCCAGAAAAGCGGGTAATGCAATGCAACTCACCCGCCCTATAATCGCCGGATTGGTAAAGCAACAGCGCTGTAGTAAAAACAGCGATGAAGATTGATATAAAGCCCTTAAACTAGGCCGGATTTGTAAGATTCGCTTTTGTTTCGTTTGAGCAGGATGAGGAGCACTATGGGGAGCATGACTGCAACTTTCACGACCAAAGCGTTTTCTTTTCAGAATGTGATGCGCCGTTCAGTTGCTGCCTTTGCAGCCCTAGCTGTTGCCGTTACAGGCGTCCTGCCTGCACAGGCGCAATCGCGTGGCGGTGGCGGCGTTCCAATCGTACGCGATGCTGAAATCGAAGCGCTTGTCGCCGATTATGCAGCTCCGATCCTCAAAGTCGCCGGATTAGGCGGACGTGGTGTCCGCGTTATTCTCGTCAATTCCCAGAGCTTCAACGCCTTTGTCGATGGCCGTCGTATTTTCATTAATACAGGCGCCATCATGCAGGCAGAAACACCGAACGAAATCATCGGCGTCATTGCGCATGAAGCCGGTCATATCGCTGGCGGGCATCAGGATCGCTTGCGTGAACAGTTGAGCCGCGCACGCACCATGGCAGTTATTGGTATGCTTCTGGGCGTCGGCGCAGGCGTTGCCGGTGCAGCTTCAGGCAGCGGTGCTGCTGCGGGTGCAGGTGGCGGCATTGCAATGGGCAGTACGGAAATGGCAATGCGCAGCCTGCTCAGCTATCAGCGTACCGAAGAAATGACCGCCGACCGTCTGGCTGTTAATTATCTCAATGCCACTGGCCAGTCGACAAAAGGAATGCTTGATACGTTCCAGCGCTTCGCGTCGGCACTTTCACTGTCCGGCACCCAGATCGATCAGTATCGTATCAGCCATCCGTTGCCCCGCGAGCGAATTTCCAACCTTGAAGAACTGGCCAAAAAAAGCCCGAACTATAACAAGACGGATTCCGCAGCGCTGCAACTCCGACATGATATGGCACGCGCCAAGATCGCAGCCTACTCCAACAATATGGGCGCTTTGCAGCGCATGTTCCGCGGTAATCCCGGTGGCCTACCGGCCCGTTATGGCAGCGCAATCACCACTTATCTGAATGGCTCGGCCCGTGCCGCACTCCCGAAGTTTGAGGCACTCATCAAAGAACAGCCAAAGAATCCATATTTCCAGGAAATGATGGGCGAAGTGCTGATTAAGGCTAACAACCCACAAGGTGCTGCAAAAGCTTTCCAACGTGCAGTTTCTCTTGATACGCGCAAGTCTCCACTGCTGCGCATGAGCTACGGCCGCGCCTTGATGCTTACTGGCACCAAGGCCAATATGCCCAATGCTATCAAGGAGCTGAAAGCAGGTATTGCGGCCGACCCAGAGTTTCCCGGCGGATATGGATATCTAGCGCAAGCCTATGGCCAGTCTGGCGATATGGCCCGCGCTGACCTTGCCACAGCCGACATGAACTACTATTCCGGGAAGCTGCAGCAGGCCCAGATATTTGCCATTCGCGCGCAAAAGCAAATGAAGTCAGGAACTCCCGACTGGCTGCGTGCGCAGGACATCATCAACGCCAAAGCTAAAAAGTAAGCCACTTAAGAGGCTACCCAAGCCGCACTTTAAGTGAGATTTCAGAACGTATGAAAGTGATCGGTATGAAGAACGTCATTCTTGGTTCAATCGGTGGTGCCGTCGTCGGTGCAGCTGCACTTGCACTCGGCTATTATGCCGGCACCGCACATCAGCCAGCGCCCGTAGCCCCTACAGTTGCACCTGTGGAAATGGCTGCTGCGCCGCAATTGGACCAGCAGGCGGTAGAGACAATCGTTCGCAATTATCTGCTGAAGAACCCAGAGATCATGGTTGAGGTGCAGACCGCACTTGAAACCAAGCAGGCGGAAGCTGCTCAGGAGCAGGTCAAGCAGGTTCTGGCATCAAGTCAGGATCAGCTTTTCAATCCGTCACACGATGCTGTCTTCGGCAATCCAAACGGCGATGTCACCGTTTACGAGTTCTTCGATTACAATTGCGGCTACTGCAAGCGCGCGCTTCCAGACATGGAAGCAATCCTGAAGAACGATCCAAACGTCCGCTTCGTTATGAAGGAATTCCCGATCCTCGGACCGGACTCCATGCGCGCCCACATTGTAGCGCAGGCGTTTAAAGCCCTTATGCCGGAGAAATATGCCGAGTATCACGAAGTTCTTCTCGGTGCGCAGGAACGCGCAACAGAAGCTTCGGCGATTGCTGATGCGGTCAAGCTCGGCGCAGATGAAGCACAACTTCGCGAGAAGATGAAAGACCCGGCAATCACCAATGCCTTTCAGGAAACCTATCAGCTCGCCCAGAAGCTCAACATCACCGGCACGCCGTCCTACATCATCGGAAACGACCTCGTTCCCGGTGCAATCGGCGCAGAAGGCCTGATTGAAAGAATCGCTGCAGCGCGCTCAGCCAAAAAAAGCTGATCTGATTGAGATCGCGTCTTGTTGATTATTGGCAAGGTACATTCAATAAATCAGAAGTGATAAATGACTATTTTTGCCACAAATAGCGTTCATTCCACAAAGAATAGCGGGAAAAACGCTGTGGTGAAACATTAGCATTAAATTAGAGGGTTTCGACTTGCGTCCAAGCCCTCTATATGAAATGCGAAGTGTAATTGAATTTTCGTAATAGGCCCGTTATCGATCACGGACGAATATGGTGAAAACGGTTTTTGTTCTGAACGGCCCCAATCTCAATCTTCTTGGGAAGCGCGAGCCGGGCATCTACGGTGTGGCAACGCTCGAAGATATCGAAGCGGGCTGCAAGCGCGAGGCTGAACAATTGGGCCTTGCTGTCGATTTTCGCCAGACTAATTACGAAGGTGATCTGGTTAGCTGGATTCAGGAAGCGGGCGATAAGAACGCTTATGTCCTGATCAATCCCGCAGCTTACAGCCACACTTCGGTTGCTATTCACGATGCCATCCGTTCGGCCAAAGTTACGGTCGTGGAAGTGCATCTGTCGAACATTCATGCGCGTGAAGCTTTCCGGCATCACTCCTATGTCTCCGCAGTCGCCAAAGGCGTCATCTGCGGCTTTGGCGCGGAAGGATACCTGCTCGGCCTGCGCGCACTCGCGGCAATTGCCAAAGAAGAAGAAAACAACGGGCAAGCGTAAAGGGGCCTTTATATGTCCAGCAAAAATTCCGTCATCGACAAAGAAACCATTCGCGATCTCGCGAACATTCTCAATGAAACCGACCTGACCGACATCGAAGTCGAACATGGTGAATTGCGTATCCGCGTTTCGCGCAATGTAACGGTTCAGGCTGCGGCTACTGTGATGCAGGCTGCACCAGCCGCAGTTGCAGCGCCGGTGGCTGCTGCTGTTGCAGCAGAACCAACAAAGGCAGAACTCAGCAAAAATGCTGTTCCTTCGCCAATGGTCGGTACCGCCTATCTCGCCCCTGCTCCTGGCGCACGCAACTTCATCGAAGTTGGCACACAGGTCAAGGAAGGCCAGACCCTTCTCATCATCGAAGCCATGAAGACTATGAACCAGATTTCCGCGCCTCGCGCCGGTACGGTCAAGGCTATTCTGGTTGAAGATGCAGCGCCTGTTGAATTCGGCGAACCGCTTGTCGTCATTGAATAAGACGACCCATTGGTCAGTAGAATTCAGGCTTATTCAATGAACGGGCAGCAAAGCGCAATGTTTCAAAAGATACTCATAGCCAATCGTGGCGAAATCGCTCTTCGTGTGCTCAGGGCTTGTAAAGAACTGGGCATCAAGACGGTCGCAGTTCATTCCACAGCCGACGCCGATGCGATGCATGTTCGCCTTGCGGACGAAAGCGTTTGCATTGGACCGCCTCCATCACGCGACAGCTATCTGAATATTCATCAAATCGTTGCTGCTTGCGAAATCACCGGCGCGGATGCAATCCATCCGGGCTACGGCTTCCTTTCGGAAAATGCCAAGTTTGCTGAAATTCTTGAAGCACACGGCATTACTTTCATCGGACCGACCTCTTCGCATATCCGCACCATGGGCGACAAGATTGAAGCCAAGCGCACTGCAAAGCGCCTTGGCATTCCAGTCGTTCCGGGTTCGGACGGTGGCGTAACCGATGAAAACGAAGCCAAGCGTATCGCAAAAGAAATCGGCTATCCGGTCATCATCAAGGCATCCGCCGGTGGTGGTGGTCGCGGCATGAAGGTTGCGAAGACCGAAGAAGATCTGGCCGTAGCGCTTGCTACCGCGCGTACCGAGGCTGGTGCAGCATTTGGTGATGATGCCGTTTACATCGAGAAATATCTCGAAAAGCCGCGCCACATCGAAGTGCAGGTCATGGGCGATGGTGCAGGCAATGCAATCCATCTGGGTGAGCGCGATTGTTCGTTGCAGCGTCGTCACCAGAAGGTCTGGGAAGAAGCCAACTCTCCAGCATTGAATGCCGAAGCACGCGACAAGATCGGCATGATCTGTGCCAATGCTGTTGCTGATATGGGCTATCGCGGTGCAGGCACGATCGAGTTCCTTTATGAAAACGGCGAGTTCTATTTCATCGAAATGAACACCCGTCTTCAGGTGGAGCACCCAGTTACCGAAGCAATCACCGGCATCGACCTCGTTCACGAGCAGATCCGTGTTGCAGCAGGCTTGGGCCTTTCCGTCAAGCAGGAAGATGTACGCTTCCATGGCCATGCCATTGAATGCCGCATCAATGCGGAAGACCCGCGTAACTTCACGCCTTCACCGGGCCTGATCACCCATTACCATACGCCAGGTGGCCTTGGTATTCGCGTGGATTCAGGTGTTTATTCCGGCTACCGCATCCCGCCATATTATGACAGCCTCATCGGCAAGCTGATCGTACATGGCCGCAACCGCGTTGAATGCATGATGCGTCTGCGTCGTGCGCTTGATGAGTTCGTGGTCGATGGCGTCAAGACGACCCTGCCCCTGTTCCAGGACCTGATTTCCAATCAGGACATTGCCAATGGTGATTACGACATCCATTGGCTGGAAAAGTATCTGGCCAAGCAGTCAGAAACTCCAAATACATAAGAACATGGGTGCATAGATAAAGTGACCGCAGGAGCCTCACCGGACGACTATACAATCGAACCGGAGCTGCTCCTGCGGGCCTATGCCACCGGGGTTTTCCCGATGGCCGAAGAAGCAGACGATCCTGAGATTTTCTGGGTTCGTCCTGAAAAGCGCGGTATCATCCCGCTCGATGGCTTTCACATTCCGAAAAGCCTGCAGAAAACCATCAGACAAGCAGTTTTTGAAATCCGGCTCGATAATGACTTTGAGGGCGTTATCGACGGCTGCGCAAGCGGTACCGGCGAACGTGCGCGGACATGGATCAACGCGCCGATCCGCGAAGCCTATCGGAAACTCTTTGACGCTGGTCATTGCCACACAGTCGAAGCATGGCATGACGGCCAACTCGTGGGTGGGCTTTATGGCGTCACGCTCGGACGCGCCTTCTTTGGCGAGAGCATGTTTACACGTAAGCGCGACGCTTCAAAAGTCTGCCTCACCTATCTGGTCGAGCATCTGAAACGACAGGGATTTGTACTGCTTGATACGCAGTTCACGACAGCCCATCTGGAGCGCTTCGGTGCAATCGAAGTGAGGCGCAAAAAATATGAAGGGCTTCTCGATGAAGCACTCCAGGGCGTCGCCATTTTCTGAAATGAAAGATTATTTGCGCTGATCTGGCGGCGGAACGTCGGACTTCTGCTTGCAGTCTTTAAGCCACACGTCATAAATCGGATGTTCAACAGCGTTGAGACCCGGACTATCGGCAAACATCCATCCGGTAAAGATACGGCGAATTTTGCGGTCGAGGGTGATTTCATCAACTTCGACAAAACCGTCTGTGCGCGGCGCTTCGTTTTCGGTACGCGAATAGCAAACCTTCGGCGTTACCTGAAGCGCACCGAACTGCACAGTTTCATTGATGTAAACATCGAAACTGGTGATGCGGCCGGTGATCTTGTCGAGACCCGAAAATTCTGCAACAGGATTGGAAATACGTTCAGCATAAGCTGCATTAAAGCTTGAAGTGCCGGCGAGCAGAGTAAGCAAAGCCACCTTTGCTGCCTGCTTGAACCAGTTCTTTCCGTTAATAGCCGTGCCGGTGGAATGCTTCGTCAAAACGGATATCCGTATTAATCTGGTTAAATAATGAGCCGGAACAACTCCTAATCGTCAATTGTGACGATTCGTGGCCCAGCTGCAAGCAGCAATGCTTTGCTACCGTATGTGCGATCCAACTATCCTCAAACCTTTTGCGCTAAACGCCGTTTCGATCTGAATGAATCAAATCGGCGCTCTAAAATTTTTGATGTTGAGCATAATCTTATCGACCCTCGTTTCACTCCGGTCGAATTGTGCTCTCATACCGCAAAAGAGAAAAACCGGCATGAAATCCATGCCGGTTTAAAGCCTCAAATCAGCTGCCCGGTGTCCAGGCATCGTATTCGCCGGTTACGCGTGGGCGCTCGGCAGGAGTGGTTCCCGGAATCGCGATCGATCCCTTCGGACGATAAGCCAGCGACGAACCAGTCAGGTTCTGCAGGTGTGGCTTCTGCCAGTCACGCGGCTTGTAGTCTTCCTTGCTTGGCGGCGTATCAACGCGGTGATGCATCCAGCCATGCCAGCCCGGAGGAATAGCACTTGCTTCCGTATAGCCATTGAAAATGACCCAGCGGCGGGTGCGACCTTCAGAGTCCTTGCCACCCTGATAGTAGACATTGCCGAACTCATCTTCGCCGACCCGTTCGCCTTTGCGCCAGGTGTGAAGGCGGGTGCCAAGCGTTTGGCCATTCCACCAGGTGAAGACTTGCGTAAGAAATTTCTTCATGACCTATCCAGATCCGTTATTGCCACAGGCAGATTAACTGCCGGGTTTTCAACGCTTATGGCCCTATCAAAGGCCCAAGGCAAGGGGCAAGTTGCCGCTGTCACAAGAGTATGAAGCGCATCCCGAAAAGTGTGAAGTGGTTTTCGGATATGATGCGCGTTAAAGCAAAAGACTACATACTCCAGCCTTCGAGAGACTTTTCCATAATCAGCACGGGCTCCTTGCAATTGGGATCGCCCCAATCTTCACTGCGGCCCGCGCGGGCATAGCCTTTGCGCTCGTAAAAGCGCACCGACTTCTCATTGCGTTCGATCACTTCAAGCCGCATCGTGTTTACGCCCGGAAAAGCCATTTCGACTTCCGCCAGAAGCATTGTGCCGATGCCCTGCACCTGCGATTCAGGACGCACATAGAGCTGATGGAGCGAGGCCTTGCCCTCTCCGGTCTGGCTCGCAAAAGCCATGCCGTCGATACCGCCCTCGCCGTTATCTGCAACGATGAATTCAGAATACGGCTTCTTGAGATTGGCTTTCAGCGCCGCAACCGAGTGCCATTTGCCGGTGACGGCATTCACCGTTTCCCGGCCAAGAATATCGTCGAAAGTCGCGTGCCAGGTCGAGACCAGCAATTCGTGCACGGCCTTAAGATCTGCCTCACTGGCGCTGCGAACCCACATTATTCTTCAATCCCGAGCTTGGACTTGACCAGATCATTAACGGCCTGCGGGTTGGCCTTGCCACCCGTTGCCTTCATCACCTGACCGACAAACCAGCCAGCCATGCTTGGCTTGGCTTTGGCCTGTTCGACCTTATCCGGGTTGGCTGCGATAATATCGTCAACGGCCTTTTCAATCGCACCGGTATCCGTAACCTGCTTCATGCCGCGTTCTTCAACGAGGCTTTTCGGGTCGCCACCTTCATTCCAGACGATTTCAAACAGTTCCTTAGCGATCTTGCCGGAAATCGTACCATCTTTGATCAGATCGATGATCGCGCCGAGCTGAACCGGTGAAACAGGCGATGTTTCAATGTCCTTGCCCGTCTTGTTCAGCGCACCAAGTAGATCGTTGATGACCCAGTTTGCAGCCAGCTTGCCATCACGACCATCGGATACTGCTTCGTAATAGTCCGCAATGGCCTTTTCCGAGACCAGAATCGACGCGTCATAAACCGAGATACCGAGTTTTTCGACCAGACGGTCTTTCTTGACATCCGGTAGCTCAGGAAGATCTGCGGCAAGCGCATCAACGAAGGCCTGATCGAATTCGAGTGGCAGAAGATCTGGATCAGGGAAATAGCGATAGTCATGCGCTTCTTCCTTGGAGCGCATCGAACGGGTTTCGCCCTTCACAGGATCAAACAGGCGCGTTTCCTGATCAATAGAGCCACCGTCTTCCAGAATAGCGATCTGACGGCGCGCTTCATATTCAATCGCCTGACCAACGAAGCGGATCGAGTTGACGTTCTTGATTTCGCAACGGGTGCCGAATTCGCCGCCCGGACGACGAACGGAAACGTTCACGTCTGCGCGCATCGAACCTTCGTCCATATTGCCATCACAAGTGCCGAGATAACGGACAATCGTGCGCAGCTTGGTCAGATAAGCGCGGGCCTCATCCGACGAACGCAGGTCTGGCTTGGAAACGATTTCCATAAGCGCCACACCGGAACGATTGAGATCGACATAGGACATCGTTGGATGCTGGTCGTGCAGCGACTTGCCCGCATCCTGCTCCAGATGCAAACGCTCAATACCGATCTCTACGTCTTCGAACTGGCCCTTATTGTCAGGACCAACGGAGATCATGATCTTGCCTTCGCCGACGATTGGCTGCTTGAACTGCGAAATCTGATAGCCCTGCGGCAAATCGGGGTAGAAATAGTTCTTGCGATCGAAAACCGACTTCAGATTGATCTGAGCATTCAGGCCAATGCCGGTACGCACAGCCTGTTTGACGCATTCAATATTAATGACAGGCAACATGCCCGGCATCGCGGCATCCACCAGAGACACATTCGCATTCGGATCTGCACCGAAGGATGTGGAAGCGCCGGAAAATAGCTTGGACTCGGACGTGACCTGAGCGTGGACTTCCATGCCAATGACGATTTCCCAGTCGCCGGTGGCGCCAGAGATGAAACGTTTTGGTTCAGGCGTACGCGTATCAATAAGGGTCATAGTAACTCGTCTATCTCTTCCTGTGCGACGCAATGCGCAGCAAAAATTCTATCTGACTTTGGCTAAAACAAACGGCGAGGACTGGCAAGCCTTCTCTGCCCTTCAGTGTAATTTGCTCAAGGTTTCATAGGCAGTTTCGTCACTGAAACTTCGCTAAAGCCGATACGCCTGTAAAGCTTTTCAGCTCCAGAGGGGTTATTCTGCTCCACTTTCAAACTAATCGTTGTCTGATTACGTTGAAAGAAAAGCCGAAGCACACAAAGCAAAAGCGCTTCGCCGACCCCTTCCCGCCGCCTGCTTTGATCGACAACCAAATCCTTTATGAAAGCACTATTCCAACACTGCACAAATGCTACAGGGCGACGGACCTGATCGAGAACCAGAACGGCCAGTTCCGGATCATATTCGCTATCGGCTATCAAACCATTGTACCAGTTGTCGAAATCAGTGACCGAACCGCCGCCGCTGGCATAGCCCCGAAGCAGCAAATCATGGGCAGCTCGTGCATATTCATCAGAGAAGGTAACTACACTGACATCGGCTGGCCATGCGGGTTGGCGTGGCTCTTCCTGCATCGTCAGCTCCAAATGGAGATATGGCAATCCATTCATGTCACACCTTTAACGGACGAACTAAGCTTCAAATGAAAAGGCCGCGCAGTGCGCGGCCTTCTCGAATAGTTCAGACTTGGAAGAATTAAGCCTCGTCGGACTTTTCTTCTGCCTTCTTCTTAGGAGCGGCCTTCTTCTTCGCAGCAGCCTTCTTGGCTGGCTTTGCTTCCGAAGCTGCATCTTCGTCTTCTGCAGTCAGCTCTTCCTTCGAGACCTTCTTGTCGGTCACGTTGATGTTTGCGAGCAGATGGTCAACGACCTTTTCTTCGAAGATAGGTGCGCGAAGGTTAGCAACTGCATCCGGCGTCTTGCGCAGGAATTCGTAGATTTCCTTTTCCTGACCTGGGTAGCGACGTACCTGGTCGTAAACAGCGCGCTGCAGTTCTTCTTCAGAAACTTCTACGCCTGCCTTTTCACCGATTTCGGAGAGAACCAGACCGAGGCGAACGCGGCGCTCAGCAAGCTTGCGGTATTCTTCGCGAGCAGCTTCTTCAGTGGTTTCTTCGTCTTCAAATGTGCGGCCAGCCTGCTGCAGATCGAAGTTGATCTGCTGCCAGATGTTGTTGAATTCTGCTTCAACGAGCTTTTCTGGCGTTTCGAACTGGTAATCGCCATCGAGTGCGTCGAGAATCTGACGCTTTACCTTCTGACGGGTGATCTGGCCGTACTGGCTTTCGATCTGTTCACGAACAACCTGACGCAGACGCTCAAGCGACTCGATGCCGAGCTTCTTAGCGGTTTCGTCGTCGAGAACGAGTTCGCCAGCCTTTTCAACGCCCTTAACGGTGATGTCGAAGGTTGCTTCCTTACCTGCGAGGTGCGCGGCACCGTATTCAGCAGGGAAAGTTACGTTGATAACCTTTTCGTCGCCAGCCTTGAGGCCAATGAGCTGTTCTTCAAAGCCTGGAATGAACTGACCCGAACCGAGAACGAGCTGCGCATCGGTGTCTGCGCCGCCTTCAAATGGCTCGCCGTCGAGTTTGCCGAGATAGTCGATCGTTACACGATCTTCATTTTCTGCCTTGCCCTTCTTGGCTTCAAAAGTGCGGGTCGAAGCAGCAACGCGCTTAACCTGTTCGTCAACTTCTTCGTCCGAGATGTCTACGACTTCACGGGTCACTGCAATCTTCGAGAAGTCCTTGACTTCAATCGCTGGCAGAACTTCGTAAGTCAGCGAGAAAACGAAATCGGCCTTGCCGTCCAGAACCTGTTCAGCTTCTTTTTCGTCTTCCGACATCGAAACGACAGGCTGTGTTGCCGACTTTTCATTGCGGTCAGCAAGAATCGAACGCGACGAATCATTGAGGATTTCGTTCACGATCTCAGCCATGAAGGACTTGCCGTAGGTCTTGCGCAGGTGTGCCGTTGGCACCTTGCCTGGACGGAAGCCATTGATCTTGGCGCGACCACGGGCAGTTTCGAGCCGCTCAGAGAGCTTGGCTTCGAGATCTCCGGCCGGAACCACGACTTTAATCTCGCGCTTCAGCCCTTCATTGAGCGTTTCGGTAACCTGCATGTTCAAACCTTCACTTCTTGTCATTGTCCCGCCGTTTCCGGCGTTTGTGCCTCGTCGCGGGAGAGAAATTCTTTTGCCTTAAGGCAGTTGGTGCGGATAGAGGGACTCGAACCCCCACGGTCTCCCGCCAGAACCTAAATCTGGTGCGTCTACCAATTTCGCCATATCCGCCTCTGAACCGAAGTGCATTCCACCGAACGCACTAAATTCGCCTCAGATATTGAACCGCCTCTCGAAAGCGCGCGTCTCTATATCATTCAATTTTCCCGGTTCAAAGGAAAAAAGCCGTTTTACCGGCATAGATTTGCCAGCTCTTTCAAGCCGAAGCGCTTTCGTGCTTTCCGCCCCTATATAGCGATCTTGTCGCCTTAGCCAAGCCCTTTTCGTTCAGAAGCTGATTAATAGAGCGGCTCCTGATAAAGTTGCTCGCCATTATCACGTAAACCTTTCATGACAGCCGTGCCTGTATCGTCAACGGCAACCACGGCAGTGATCTGTAAATCACGCTGGCTATCCTCAATTGCACGCCCCTCACCCTCCGGCACGTAATAGCGTTCTATGCCGTAACGCATACTGATTGTCGCATCAGGATAATCAGAAATAGCATAGACCGAATGGCCGCGAATCTGCTTCTCGTCAAAAGCGAGATCAGTAAACGATTCAAAGGACGCACGCGAAAGATGCCACAAGCCCTGAGCGTCGGGCTTCAGCGCTACATAGACTGTGCGGGCACCGTCCTCAGGCTTGCCCTGAATGATGTTGCGGTTGATCGATGTGATGTCATAGCCGAGGATAACGTAATCACCACGCATCAGATCACGCGGATCAATCGGTCGTGTCTGCAGCACGATCTCATTGCCAGCCCGAAGCACTGAGGCGCGTTTCTCAATACTTGCATAAAGAATGCCTGTCTGGAGCACTGCAGCGACAACGGCACCGGCATAAAGCCACTTACTCTTGAATAAGCTCATGGTTTTGCCTCCACTTGGCGCTTTCGCCCGAACCGGCTCTCCATACGTCGCACGAAGGCTGCAAGGAGCAGCACCAGCACACCTGCCGTGAGGAAGAAACCTGATGTACCGATCATCGAACCCACCGTCGAGAAGGCCAGATAAAGCACTTCAAACGAGAAAGCTGCATAGGCAATGGAACGCAAGCTGCCATTGTCTCGCCCGCATACAGCTAACGAACCGATCGATAGCGCCAGAATGAGAATGCCATAGACGACATCCTGCGTGATGTTCTTATCAAAGATGATGGAAAGCATCTTGTCGACTTGCAGAATGCCAAGCGCCAACAGCGCAAGCAGCAGGCCATAAGATGCCAGCGGATGCGCAAAGCGTGTGAGCTTCTGAAGCGCATCATGGGCAAAGGCGTCGGCGAGCATGAAAGCAATACCGATAACCAGCATCATGCCGAGAATCGCCCGGCTTTCGTTTTCAGAATAAAGAAGCACCGCCCAGCCGAGAACGAACAGGCACCATAAATGGGCTGCGTGGCGGGATTGCGTGAAACGCGCAGCAACTGCTCCAACCAGAACCAGCAACGGGCCTACCCATCGGTAATTCAGGTCGCCATATTCGTTGCTGAACGCATAGGTCCCCAAATAAAAGCAGGCGACGGCTGCACCAAACACAGTCAGAACCGGAGAGCGCAGCAGAAACGCTGCTACAAGAACACCGCCCGCCCAGACCACAGCCGCCGAATGAACATCGCCTGACAGGTGATACATCTGACCAACAAGTGCGATGCCTGCGCCGAATGATGCTGCAGCTATTATATAGAGCACCTGCGGTAACAGCTTGTCGCCGCGCAGCTCACGCCATGCGCCGCCAATATAGCACACCCAGATCAATGCGAAGATAAGACCGATACGCATGATGCGCGGCATATCCTGCCAGTTGGCTGCAACCAGCATGATGACCGCAGCGCCAAGCAACAGCCCGCCAAGTGTTGCGAGAACCGAGCCGAGACTGAACCGGGGGCCACGTTTTTCAAGATCGGCATTCAGCCGCGAAGCCGTGTCGGCATCGATAAGGCCATCATGCTGCCATCGCTCGATCAGGCGCTCTACTGAAACTGAAAACGACAAAACAACTCCCGAACAATCTATCCGTTGATACGAAGTTTAATCCAAGTGGCTGGTGGTTAGATTCCGATATTTGCAACCGGATGAGACTCGCGTTGAACAAATATCGGAACCTAAAAACCACCAGCAATATTATGAATCTAGTGGATTTTTCGAATTTGACGTTTGGAGCAGCATGTATGTCGGTCCGTGTCCAAACGTCAAATTCAATCCACTAGGAAACATATAAGAAACTCGCCAGCCGGCAAATAGTTAGGTCGAGGTCCTTTACGGCAATTTTGTGCCTGAACAGTCTAATCGATTTAGTCCGTCGTGCAGAACCCGCAGAGCAGCTATGCAAACTCGGGTCTGCAAGTAGCGAAAACAATGAGTTATATAATGGGCAACACAACGAGATGAATTGAACCACAGTTCCTCAAAGATGAAGGAATAAAACGATGAACCTGCTTCGCTCATACAACAACTGGCGCCGTTACCGCGATACTGTCAACGAGCTTAACCAGCTTTCGACTCGCGAACTTAACGATCTTGGCATTTCCCGCGCAGACATTCCGTTTGTCGCACGTCAGTCCAAGGGACGCTAATCAGATTTGACTTTGCTGGGCCTGAATCCTCCTCCCATCAGGCCCGGTTCGTCGCAAAGCACTCCTCCTCCCATGCTTTGCGATACCTAGACCGGTCTCTCCTCCTCCCAATTCCGGTCTGACAATAATGGCATCCGTCGCACCTCCTCCCGCGCCGGATGCCATTTGTTTTTGTGGTATAGGTTCCCTGCTCTGATGCGCTTCTCCCATTGAAGGCGACATTCAAAGGAGGTAAGGGATTTGCCATGTCAAAAGATACCAATCTCTCCCCCGTACATGTCGTCGGCGGCGGCCTCGCAGGCTCCGAAGCCGCGTGGCAAATTGCGCAGGCTGGCGTTCCTGTGGTTTTGCATGAAATGCGCCCCGTTCGCGGCACAGACGCGCATAAGACGGAGCAGCTTGCAGAGCTGGTCTGCTCGAATTCTTTCCGCTCGGACGACGCTGAGACCAATGCCGTCGGCGTACTTCATGCCGAAATGCGCCTTGCAGGCTCGCTGATTATGGCTTGTGCCGACGCACATCAGGTCCCAGCTGGTGGCGCACTCGCGGTCGATCGCGAAGGCTTTTCGCAGGCAGTGACTGCAAAACTAGAAGCGCACCCGCTGATTACAATCGAGCGCGAAGAAGTCACCGGCCTACCGCCCGAAGACTGGGGCACGACGATTGTTGCGACCGGCCCACTGACTGCGCCGACTCTTGCAGAAGCGATTCAAGCACAAACAGGTGCTGATGCGCTCGCTTTCTTTGATGCCATCGCGCCGATCATTCATTTTGATTCGATCAATATGGATGTGTGCTGGTTCCAGTCGCGCTATGACAAGGTTGGGCCGGGCGGCACCGGTAAGGACTACATCAACTGCCCTATGGACAAGGAGCAGTATGAGGCTTTCGTTGCTGCCCTCATCGAAGGCGACACGACCGATTTCAAGGAATGGGAAGGCACGCCCTATTTCGATGGCTGTCTGCCTATCGAAGTGATGGCCGAACGCGGCCCGGAAACCTTGCGCCATGGCCCGATGAAGCCAATGGGCCTCACCAATGAGCACAATCCGACGGTCAAGGCCTATGCGGTCGTGCAGTTGCGTCAGGATAATGCGCTTGGCACACTCTACAATATGGTCGGTTTCCAGACGAAATTGAAATACGGCTCGCAGACCGGCATCTTCAAAATGATCCCCGGCCTTGAGAATGCAGAATTTGCGCGTCTTGGCGGCCTGCACCGCAACACCTATCTCAATTCGCCAGTGCTGCTCGATAATGTGCTGCGGTTGAAGTCTCGCGAAAACCTGCGCTTCGCTGGCCAGATTACCGGCTGTGAAGGTTACGTCGAATCATCGGCAATCGGACTGCTGGCCGGACGTTTCACCGCTGCTGAAAAGCTTGGCAAGACACCGGTGGCACCGCCGCAGACCACAGCTTTTGGTGCGCTGCTCGGCCATATCACTGGCGGCCACATTGTTGCTGACGACGATGAACCGGGTAAACGCTCATTCCAGCCAATGAACGTGAATTTTGGTCTGTTCCCACCAATCGACGTGCCTAAACCAGAAGGCAAGCGGCTGCGCGGCAAGGAAAAGACGCTTGCAAAAAAGCGTGCGCTATCTGCACGCGCACTCGCCGATTTCCAGGAATGGCTCGGCAACAACGCGTAAGTTTCGAAAGAAATTTACAGTTTTAATTCAAAAAGATAAGGCGGTTTTCTTATTCAGGAAAACCGCCTTATCTGTTTTAAAAATTAGAGCGAAACATCAGCCATTGTTTGCGTATGGCTGACAGGTCAGCCACCTGATCAGCAGCTTTACTACCAAGCCGTTCAACAGAGCTGAGATAGGCCGGAACAAGCGCCAGCGGCAGAAATGCAGGGCTGAGGCTTTTGGGCAGATCTTTCTTGGCCTTATCAAAGATTGCCAGATGTTCACGCGCGAGAGCCATCATCACAGTGATGACGCGCTCATGAGCGGATTTGTCGTCGTTGCCGAGGAAGGCTTCGCGCGTCACGCCAACCGCCTGCAGCATATCGGCAGGCACATAAAGCTGCCCGCGACGACGATGAATCGGCATAAGGCGCAAGAGGCCAGTCACGGCCTGTGCAACTCCGGCATGGCCGACTGTCTCGGTATGGGCCTGCGCCGCATCACGATCAAGAATGAAACCGGCTAGCTGGATAAGTGCCGACGCGGTTTCGCCGCAATAGCCTTCCAGATCGTTCCGGCTTGGCATTGGGTCGTCATAGAGATCGAAAATGCGGGCATCGCAATAATTGTCGAAAGCCACGCGCGGCAGATCATATTTGGTAATCGTATCGATCAGCGCTGCAGCAACAGGGTGGGCATCTGCACTGCCCCGTTCCTCACCATTGATGAGATCGCGCCACCATTGAAGACGGACTTCACCGGGTAGTGGCTCGTGTACCAGATCGCGAATCCGAGCAATTTCTGCATTAAACGCATAAAGCGCCGCAAGCGCGCCGCGTTTTTCTTCCGGCGCATAGAGCACCGAAAGATAACGATCCCGGTCAGCTTCGCGCAGAAGCGCCAGGCAATGTGCCTCATTCTGGTTCATGGAAATCAGTCTACCGCAATCAGCGCCGCTGCTACTGCACGATCTTCGGCGAGCAGCACATTATATGTGCGCACCGCAGCGCCCGTACTCATTGGATCAGAGGAAATACGATGCTCACGCAGCATAGCGCGCACATCTTCCGGAATGCGGCGAAGATCCATTCCCGTTCCCACCAACAGGATTTCAATGTCACTCGCCTGTTCAAGAATGGCGCCCAGATCACGGCGTGACAGGATTGGCGGCGTCTGCGGTTCCCAGCCATGAATGCCGGATGGCAGGCACAGAATAGAGCCAATATGCGACATATCGGCGAAGCGGAAACCGCCATTGCCATATGCATCAATTGGTGCGCGGCCCGGAAAGTGGGCCTCACGAATTTCTATACCCTTAGCCATGTCTAATTATCCAGATTGAGCGACTGTGCAAGATCATCGCCCATTGCATCGTCACCATCAGCAGCGCGCGGCTTGAGGCCGAACTGTACCAGCAAAGGTGCTGCGATAAAGATCGAAGAATAGGTTGCCACGATGATGCCCACGCTCAATGCCAGTGCAAACATGCGGATATCTGCTCCACCAAACATATAGAGCGGAATATGCGCAATGAAAGTCACAAAGGCTGTCGGCAATGTACGCGACAAGGTCTGATTGATGGAGGCATCAATAATTGCGGGCAGCGGCGCACTGTTATAGCGCTTCAAGTTTTCACGCACGCGGTCATAAATCACGATGGTATCATTCAGCGAGTAACCGATGATTGTCAGAACCGCCGCAACACTCCAAAGATTGAATTCCATACGGAAGACAATGAAGACACCCGCCAGAATGATGACGTCGTGCAGCGTCGAAAGAACAGCGCCAAGCGCCAGCTGCCAACGGAACCTGATCCAGACATAGACGAAGATACCGGCAAGCGACAGGAACAGCGCAAGAAGACCTGCCTGTGACAGCTGCTCCGAAACGGTTGGCCCGACAACCTCGACACGCTGGAACGAGTAGTCCTGCTCGAATTCACCGCGCAGCTTCACCGCAACGGTCTGTTCCGCATCGTCGCCCACTTCCTGGCTACCAATAAGGACAAGCGCAGAACGTGGGGATTTGACAGGCAGCACGCGCGCGCTCTCAATATTGAGTTCGCTCATGCGTTCTTCAATGTCAGCCAGATTGGCGTCACCGCTGCGCGCCTGCAATTCGACCATCGAACCACCACGGAAATCGATGCCGTAATTGATGCCGATATTGACGAAGAGAGCGACAACGATTGCTGAAGCCAGAACGGAAATGCCGAGGGTCACGAACTGAAGACGCATGAACGGAATATGCGTAACGGTCGGAACGAGCTTCAGTCGACGCTTCGGGATTTCTTTTGGCTTTGCCGTGCGCACCCACTGGGCGATCAGCAAACGCGTGAAGGTCAGCGTCGTGAATAGTGTTGTAAGGATACCGATTGTCACGGTGAGCGCAAAGCCATGTACCGGACCTGAGCCAAGCAGGAACAGAACGAGAGCTGCAATCATCGTAGTGAGGTTGGCGTCAACGATGGTCGAAAGCGCGCGATAGAAGCCAGATTCCATTGCCTGAACAACGGAATAGCCTTTGCGGCGATCTTCTCGCACACGTTCGTAAATCAGAATATTGGCATCAACGGCCATACCGATGATCAGCACCAGACCCGCAACGCTGGCAAGCGTTATCGATGCTCCAATCAGTGATATGATCGCTATCAGAATGATCATGTTGACGACAAGCGCCACCATGGCGATCACGCCGAGGATGCCATAGGACAGGATCATGAAGAGGCCGACTAGCAGCGCCGCCAGAAGTGCTGCGGATACCGCTGCACTTGCATAATCGTCACCCAGAGCCGAAGCGATGGTACGTTCTTCAAGAACCGAAACAGCCTTTGGCAATGCGCCCGAACGCAGAACGACGGCCATGTTATTGGCTGCCTGCAGATCAAAGCCGCCAGAAATTTCAAGCTCATTCGTGTCTAGCTGTCCGTCTACGACAGGCGCTGAAACAACCTGATTATCGATGACAATTGCGAAGCTCTTGCCAGCGGCCTGAGCGGTCGCAGCAGCGAGACTGCTGCGCCCCTTCTCGTCCAGCGTCAGCGTAATGACTGGTTCATTATCGTCTTCGGCAAGGGTTGCTTTTGCATCGGTGACATCTTCACCGGTAAAAATTGGCTCGTTCTTGACGAGATAGCCGACTGGTGGATCGTCATAGGAATAGACCACCGCGCTGTCAGCTGGTGGTTCTCCGCGGATCGCATCGTCGGGAGACATGCTGTCATCAACCGAACGGAACGAGAGATTGCCACGAATACTGAGAATATCTTTCAGAAGCTGGGCGTCATAAAGGCCCGGGACTTCAACGCGAATCCGATTACGGCCCTCTTCCTCGACGATAGGGCTGCCGTAGCCAAGTTCTTCCAGACGCTGCCGCATAATGTCTTTAGTGCGATCAAGATCGCCACTGGCAGCATTCTGCACCTGAAGGACGAGTCGAGAACCACCCGAAAGATCAAGGCCGAGTGCGACCTGCTTTGTGGGCAAAAATCCGGGCAGATTTGCCAGTGTTTCACGCGAGAAAAAATTGGGCGACGCAATGATGAAGCTGGCAATGATTGCCAACCAGATCAGAGCCGATTTCCAACGTGAAAAATAAAGCATCGAGCAGCAAATCCGTTTCGGCTTGGGTAGATCGTGCTGGAGGAGTGCATTCGCGAACTGCCCTCCGGCTTTGTGAACGCGCCATATCCAAAGACAAGGCACATGCACGATAATGATCGAGCCCCGGTTATGGAAACCTTACCGGGGCTCGATTAGTCTGGTAAAAATTACTTGTTCTTGTTGTCGGCGACTGGTTCGCCCTTAACGCGCACTTCAGAAAGAGCGCTGCGCAGAACGCGGATCTTAACGCCTTCAGCGATTTCCACATCGAGTTCGCCGTCGTCATGGACCTTCTGGACCTTACCGACGATGCCGCCACCGGTCACAACCGTGTCGCCGCGACGAACTGCTGCCAGCATTTCCTGACGCTTCTTCATCTGGGTACGCTGAGGGCGGATGATGAGGAAATACATGATTACGAAAATCAGGACGAAAGGCAGGATGCTCATGAGCATGTCTGGTCCAGCGGCGCCGCCGGAGGCTTGTGCAAAAGCCGGTGTTACGAACATTAGGAACTCCTCTGAAGTCTCGAAGACAAATTCTTTACGGCATTACAATGGTTAGCGCGACAATTGCAACCGGCGAAGGCCCTACTGCGCCAAGGTCACACACTTTTCCCGCCTGCTGTGGCATGTTAAGCCCTGATCCTCACTATTTGAGGGCTTGGAATGACCACCGAAAATATACTCAGCCAGAAACTAGACCGCCTGATTGCTGCTTTGGAGCGCATCGCACCACCACAACCAGGCATACCTGATCTTGAAGCCGCTGACTGCTTCGTCTGGACACCGGAGCGACTGACACTTGATCCGGTCAAACGTGTTAATCGCGTCGATATAGCGCTCATTCGTGGCGTTGATTTGGTGCGTGACCAGCTTGTCGACAATACCCGCCGTTTTGCCAAAGGTTATCCGGCAAACAATGTCCTGCTCTGGGGCGCGCGCGGCATGGGCAAATCATCGCTCGTCAAGGCTGCTCAAGCCAGCGTCAACGCCGAACAGGCCGACAAACTGCCGCTCAAGCTCGTTGAAATCCACCGCGAAGATATCGACAGCCTGCCTGCCCTGATGAATATCATCAAGGAAACGGACTATCGCTTCATTCTGTTCTGCGATGATCTTTCGTTCGATCACGATGATACGTCCTATAAGTCGCTGAAAGCTGCACTTGAAGGTGGCGTTGAAGGCCGTCCAGACAACGTAATTTTCTATGCGACGTCCAATCGTCGTCATCTAATGCCGCGCGATATGATCGATAACGAGCGCTCGACTGCCGTTAATCCATCGGAAGCGATTGAAGAAAAGGTTTCGCTGTCTGACCGTTTTGGTCTGTGGCTTGGTTTCCATAAATGCAGTCAGGATGACTATCTGGCGATGGTTGACGGCTATGCCGCGCATTACAAGCTGGATTACGATCCGCAGGCGATGCACGCAGAGGCGCTGACCTGGTCAACCACGCGTGGCAATCGCTCAGGCCGTGTTGCCTGGCAGTATATTCAGGATCTCGCTGGTCGGATCGGCAAAGCGATTTAAAGCATTTCCAGCAAAATTGCGAAGCGGCTGTGTGTCGGATGATGCGTAAAAACAGGCAGTTATAGCCGGTCCAACGATTCATTCTTAACTGGAACCACTGTAACTGGAAGCATAAAGAAAAGGCGGGTCCGAGACCCGCCTTTTTTATTTACGCGATGCAATTCCGATCAGGATTCCAGATACTTGGACGGGTTGACCGGCGAAGAGTTCTTGCGCACTTCAAAGTGCAGCTTTGGCGACTTTGCGTTGCCGCTCATGCCAGACTTGGCGATATCTTCACCGCGACGAACCTTCTGACCGCGCTGCACGAGAATCTGGCTGTTGTGGCCGTAAACCGTAACCAGACCATTGTCGTGGCGGATAAGAACTGTCTGGCCGAATTCTTTCAGACCGTCACCTGCATAAATAACGACGCCGTTTTCAGCAGCCTTAACAGCGGTACCTTCCGGCACCATAATGTCGATGCCATCATTCACGGAAGTGCCGTCACGCTGACCGAAGCTTGCGAGAACGCGACCGCGAACTGGCCACCGCATCTGCGAGATACCGGTTGAAGATGGTGCAGCGGACTGATCCTTTTCTGCATCTTCAATGACCTTGTTGCTCGCCTGAGGCGGCGTGTAAGGCTTGACGTTCGATGCTGCGTCAGGTGCAACCGAAGCGGTCTGCACAGGTGCAGGAGCTGCAGGTTTCACTGGCTGAGGTGCAGCGGCTGCAACCTGCGTTGCCGCGCCTGCTGCCGATGGGATAGCCAGATTCTGACCGACACGGATTGCTCCGTTTGTCAGGCCATTTGCCTGCTTCAACTGTTCAACCGGTACGTTGTGCTTCTGTGCAATCGAGAAGAGCGAATCACCTGACTTAACCGTGTAACCACCACCAGCTGCAGCTGGCTGTGGAGCAGCGTTCGCGACTGGAGCAGGAGAAACAGTATGATTTGCGGCAGGCAGAGGGACGCCATTTGCGGTGGCTGGCAGCTGACCCAGAACCTGCGACTTCGCATTGGCAGCTGCATTATTTGCAGCACCGGCAGCACTGGCGACCTGAGTTCCGGCATTGTTAACGGCGCCATTCACGTGATTGGCGGCATTATTTTGTGCCTGATAAACCTGATTCTGTGCCTGCGTTGCAGCAGCCGCGACCGGTGCAGACGACACAGGAGGCAGGCTGTTACGCTGTACGGACCCACTCGAAACCGGCTGAGCCGCCGCCACTGGCGCAGATGCGTAAACATCGCCAGCAGGCTGTTGTTGCACAACACGCTGATTAGACGTGGAGCCTGTGTAAAGACCATCCGTGAAGCGCATTGTATCGGCGCTACACCCTGCACCAAAACCGGCAATGAGAACGATCGCTGCATTCCGCAGAAGACGTTCGGACGTATGCTGCAATATTGGAAAACGCATGTTCAACTCGCCCAACTCTAAAACTCACTTGGACTCATTAAAACGCGTTAATGTTACTCGCTGGTTAAGAATCGAGATTTCTTCGAAAAAATATTCACCAATTAAACACCATAAGCACACAAAAGTGCCACGGCATTGCCCGCAATGCTCCACAAACCCTGAGCTTATAAAGGATAAATACGCGGGCCACTTCCTCACAAAACGGAGGAAATGCCCTCGATAAACGGCTGATAACGAACAGGCATAATGTTTTCCTGCTCGAAACGGCTACCCACTTTTGCGATGCGCGTTACTATCTGCATACCATCGCCCGGCCCCACTGGCGCAACGAGAACACCATGCGTTGCCAGAAGCTCCACAAAATGGCGCGGTATATCCTCACAGGCCAGCCAGATCACGATACGATCAAATGGTCCACCCGGCATTCCGTGGCGACCATCCGCGTGCTTCACCATGATATTTTCGCGCTTGAGCGTCACGAATTGCTGCAAGGCTCGGTCGCAGAGCTTACGATAACGTTCAACCGTCGTCACGCGGCCAGAAAGCATAGACATAACGGCGGCTGTAAAGCCCGAACCTGTACCGATTTCCAGAACACGGTGTCCCGCTTCCAGATTGAGCGCAGAGATAACCCGCGCCTGATCGTCGATACCTTCAATATACTCACCGCAATCAAGCGGTGCGGTGCGCTGGCTGAAAGCAAGATGGGCCCATGAAGAGCCCATGAAGCTCTGTCGCGGGGTCGCTTCAATTGCCGCAAAGAGGCGGGCATCATTGATGCCACGCGCTCTCATACGCATTACGAAGGATGCAAATCCTTCCCTGTCCGAAAGCTGCGGGCGTTCAGACACAGCCTGATTCATGCTTCAACCCCAAGAGTCTTGCTCAATTCAGCGCGAACCTTCTGAGCTGTCAGGTCGAGATGCAGCGGCGTCACCGAGATGTAATCAGCGCGGATTGCGGCAATGTCGCTATCGCTGGCGACTTCTGCCTTGGTGCGACCGAACTGCAGCCAGAAATATGGGAAACCACGACCGTCGCGACGCTCATCGAGCCGTGCATCGTGGCTCAGCTTGCCCTGTGCAGTGACGCGTGTGCCTTTGACTTTATCCGGTGCGCAATTCGGGAAATTCAGATTGAGCAGGACGCCTTCTGGCCAACCAGCTTCAACCAGCTTCTTGATAAGCCCAGGTGCGTGAGCCTCCGCTGTTTCCCATGGCAGAATACGGCGACCATCTTCGTAGTCGTATTCCTGCGACAGCGCGATTGCCTTTACACCGAGAAGCGTGCCTTCCATCGCACCGGCGACCGTGCCTGAATAGGTTACGTCATCAGCCATATTGGCACCCGAATTTACACCCGACAGGATGAGGTCCGGCGCTTCTGGCAGAACATGGCGAACGCCCATGATAACGCAATCAGTCGGCGTGCCGCGCAGTGCAAAATGACGATCGTCAATCTTGCGCAGGCGCAGAGGCTCTGACAGCGTCAACGAGTGTGCAAGACCGCTCTGGTCAGTTTCAGGAGCGACGACCCAGACATCATCGGAGAGCTGGCGTGCGATACGCTCCAGAACTGCGAGGCCTTCAGCGTGGATACCATCATCGTTCGTCAGCAGAATTCGCACGTCGTCTCTCCTTCATTCACATCATTAATGTTTTAGTTCACGCGGCTTTCTCAATGCGCGTGAGGCCGCCCATGTATGGCTGCAATACTTCAGGAATATGAATGCTGCCGTCTTCCTGCTGATAATTTTCCATCACAGCAATCAGAGCGCGACCAACAGCAACACCCGAACCGTTGAGGGTATGAACAAAACGCGTGGCTTTCTCACCTTCCGGGCGATAGCGCGCGTTCATACGGCGGCCCTGGAAGTCGCCGCAGACCGAGCAGCTGGAAATTTCGCGATAAGCGTTCTGTCCAGGCATCCATACTTCGATGTCGTAAGTCTTCTGCGCGCCAAAGCCCATATCACCCGTACACAAAACAACAGTACGGAACGGAAGACCAAGGCGCTTGAGAACTTCTTCCGCACAGGCTGTCATGCGTTCATGTTCAGCAGCCGAGCTGTCTGCGTCAGTGACAGAAACCATCTCGACCTTCATGAATTGATGCTGGCGCAGCATTCCGCGGGTGTCTCGGCCTGCAGAACCCGCTTCCGAACGGAAGCAAGGTGTCAGCGCGGTATAACGCTGAGGCAGCGACTTGAGATCGACAATCTCGTCCGCAACCAGATTGGTCAACGGTACTTCCGCCGTTGGAATCAACCAACGACCATCCGTGGTGCGGAACAGGTCTTCCGAAAATTTCGGCAGCTGGCCTGTGCCATAAACGGCTTCGTCGCGCACCATCAGTGGCGGCATGGTTTCAGTATAGCCGTTTTCGGTGGTGTGCAGATCAAGCATGAACTGGCCAAGCGCACGTTCAAGACGGGCGAGCGGGCCTTTGAGAATCGTAAACCGCGCACCGGCGATCTTTGCCGCGCGCTCGAAATCCATGTAGCCAAGTGCTTCGCCCAGCTCATAATGTTCTTTTGGTTGGAACGAGAAATTACGCTGATTGCCAATGCGGCGGACTTCGACATTATCTGCCTCGTCCTTACCAAGCGGCACATCATCTGCTGGCACATTTGGCAGGCTCGAAAGCGCGTCGTTCAGTTCCTTGACCAGACGGCGTTCTGCTTCCTCAGCTTCGGCCAGAAAGGTCTTCAGCTCACCAACTTCAGCCTTGAGCTTTTCAGCAGTTGCCGCGTCCTTCTCGGCCATGGCTTTGCCAATTTCCTTGGAAGCCGCGTTGCGGCGTTCCTGCGCGGCCTGAACCTTACCGACGTGCTCACGACGCTTCTCGTCCAGCGCGATCAGTTCGGACGAGAGTGCCCCTGCTCCGCGCTTTGCAAGCGCCTTGTCGAGAGCTTCAGGGTTTTCGCGAATCCATTTGATATCGAGCATGGGAAAAGCCGTTTCATGAAATTTAACAAGAAGAGAGGCTGCGATCCCGCAGCCTCTGTTTAACATATGTCCGGATCAGGAAGTCGGAGCGCTATCTTCAGCATCAGGATCGCCTTCGGCTTCATCCTTAGCTTCTTCGCGCTGCTTCTCAATCATTCGAGCCAATATGATGGAAATCTCGTAGAGAAGGATCGTCGGTATGGCAAGACCGATCTGGCTTGCCGGATCCGGCGGTGTCAGAACCGCTGCCACCACAAAGGCAATGACGATTGCATACTTGCGTTTGTCTTTCAGGCCCGCTGACGTAATCAAGCCAACGCGTGCCATAAGGCTTGTAACGACCGGAAGCTGGAAAACGAGACCGAAAGCGAAAATGAGCGTCATGATGAGGCTCAGATATTCGGAAACCTTCGGCAGCAGCGAAATCTGCACTTCACCATTGCCGCCACTTTGCTGCATGGCCAGGAAGAACCACATCACCATCGGCGTGAAGAAGAAATAGACGAGCGCGCCACCAATCAGAAACAGGATCGGCGAAGCAATAAGGAACGGCAAAAATGCCATACGCTCGTGCTTATACAGGCCCGGCGCCACAAACTTGTAGATCTGTGCGGCGATGATCGGGAAAGCCAGCACAAGACCGCCAAACATCGCGACCTTGACCTGCGTGAAGAAGAATTCCTGCGGCGCGGTATAAATCAGCTCAGCCTTCGAGCGATCCATACCAGCCCAGTCGATAGCCCACTGGTAAGGCACCACGAGCATATTGAAGAGATGCTTTGCAAAGGCGAAGCAGATAACAAAAGCGACAAAAAACGCCAGAATCGCCCAAATCAGGCGGCGGCGCAGTTCGATCAGGTGTTCGAGCAGAGGAGCGGCGCTCTGTTCAATTTCGTCCTCGTCCCGTTTCACGCTTTGGTTCCTGTCTTTTCAGTCGTCTTTTTGGTGGTCTTTTTAGCAGCAGGCACTGCTGCTTTTGGCGTTGCGGGCTTTGCCGAAGCAGTTTTCTTCGGAGCCACTGCCTTTGCAACAGGCTCAACCTTGGCGGCAGCTCTAGGTTTTGCAGCCACTGCCTTAGCTTTGACAGGCTTGGATGCAGCCGGAACCTCTACTTCAACAGCTGGAGCAGCCTTCTTGCGCGGGGCTTTAGGCTTGGCTGCCTGTGCTTTTGGCGCAGGCTTTTCTGCAGGAGCTTCGACAGGGACCGTCGTACCATTCGCTTCGACAGGTGTCGTCACCTCGGCAACCTTTGCAGGCTCAGCAGGAGACATTGATGTCGTAGACTGGAGACCGGAACGAATATCTTCACCGGCGCTGCGAATCGGATCAAAAACCTGAGTAAGCTTCGAACGCGGATCAAGCTTGCGAGCTTCATCAACGATGTTTTTCACATCTTCAAGTTCAGCTTCCTTCAAAGCTTCGTTGAACTGATGCCGGAACTCGTTGGCGGTGCTGCGCATACGCGCTGTCGCCTTACCGAAAGCTCTGAGCATCTTCGGCAAATCCTTGGGACCAACGACCACAATCATCACGATTGCGATTATCAGCAGTTCAGACCAACCGATATCGAACATAATTTGATACTCCGCGCTTCTGACGCGCGCGTCCCGTCTTTCGGCGGAAAACCGCAATCCAGATTACAAATGCATCTCTGGTGAGAAAGCCCTGCAATCAACCTGTTATTATTGCGCATGATGGGTCCCGAAAACCGGCGTTCAACTCACGGGATCATGCTGTCATGACAAAACATGCTGCGCACCATATTGCACGCAGCAGCATCTAGATCACATCAGGACTTTGTCGTCTTCTTGACATCGTTGACGGTTTCATCCGCCCGCGCATCAATTGTACGTGCATCTGCCTTGGCGTCTTCCTTAGCAGCGTCTTCTTCAGACATGCCCTGCTTGAAGTTCTTGATGCCCTTGGCGACGTCGCCCATCAGTTCTGGAATTTTGCCACGGCCAAAAAGAAGCAGCACAACCGCGAGAACGATCAGCCAGTGCCAAATAGAAAAGCTACCCATTTCATTCCTCTCATCGCCGTTAGAGCACGGCCTATTCCTGTATTGCTGATTACGATTTAAGCGCTTTCAACAAATCTTTCAAACAGAAGTATGACTGTGAACCAAGATACAACGAATTTATTTGTTGTAGCTCAATTTTCTTATCAATCTCCGCGTGGTGCTAACAGTCCGAGCCCTTCAAGATCGATATCTTCGAGTGGCTCTTCCTCATCCGTCAATTCATCCGGATCAACATTTGGAACCGGAACCGAGAAACTGGATGGGATGCGGGCAGACAACAGCCCTGCCCCACGCAGTTCTTCCAATCCAGGCAGATCACGGATTTCCGGCAGACCGAAATGATCCAGAAACGTGTCCGTCGTGCCGTAAGTCACAGGGCGGCCAGGCGTGCGCCGACGTCCGCGCAATTTGATCCAGCCCGTCTCCATCAGCACATCAAGCGTCCCTTTGGAGGTTTCCACACCGCGAATATCTTCAAGTTCCGCGCGCGTCACCGGCTGATGATATGCAATGATTGCAAGCACTTCCATGGCAGCGCGCGAAAGTTTGCGCTGCTGCACCCTCTCGCGGCTCATAAGAAAGCCGAGATCAGGAGCGGTGCGAAAAGCCCATGCCGTGCCAACCTGAACGAGATGCACACCACGTCCCTCATACACCTTCTGCAGATGAGTAAGTGCTGCAGAAAGATCAGTCGCATTCGGCAGTCTCTCGGCTAAAGCACGCTCGGATACGGGCTCGGATGATGCAAAGATTATTGCTTCAACCATGCGAGCCAGCTCGGCCAAAGTTAGCGACGAAGCCGGATGCTGAGCATCGTCTTCATATTCATCCATTGCCGCTTCCGCTTCAGACATTGTCGCCCTCATCCAGTTCATTCAGTTCGCCCGACGCCCGCATATAGATTGGCGCGAAAGGCGCGTTCTGTCGCACCTCCAGCTTACCCTCACGAACAAGCTCCAGACTTGCGGCAAATGAGCTTGCCAAGGCTGACGCTCTCTCCTGTGGAGACAACGTATAATCAATAAGAAAGCGATCGAGGGAAACCCAGTCCCCGCTCACTCCCATCAATCTTACAAGAGCAACACGCGCCTCTCTCAACGACCATACCGCGCGCTTTTCAATCTGCACATGAGATACGGCTTGTCGCTGGCGTTGCGATGTATAAGCCGTCAACAGATCATAAAGTGAAGCAGCAAACTGGCTTGATCGATCGACGACGACCAGTTCAGGCATACCGCGGGCGAAAACGTCACTGCCCAAGCGGTTGCGATTTACAAGCTTTGCGGAAGCATCCCGCATCGCTTCGAGGCGCTTGAGACGAAATTGCAGCGAAGCAACCAGTTCTTCGCCTGTGGCACCATCATCATCCTGTTGCTTGGGAATAAGCAATCTGGATTTAAGGTAAGCCAGCCATGCGGCCATAACCAGATAGTCTGCTGCCAGCTCGAGCCGAAGCGCCTGTGCCTGTTCCACAAAACCGAGATACTGCTCGGCAAGTGCGAGAACAGAAATACGTGAAAGATCGACACGCTGATTGCGGGCCAGATGCAGCAGAAGATCAAGCGGGCCTTCAAACCCCTGCACGTCGATCAGCAGCGATGGTTCGCTCTCTGCACGCTCGGCTTCACCTTGCCACAAAGCATCCATCGGCACGTTAGCACCGTCTTTTCCGCCTGTGTTCGCTTCAGATTCAGCCACCCGCTCGTCCTGTTTGTAGATTCTGTCCGGCGCGTGAACAGCGCCGGCGTTTATAGTCTACCAAGTTTTGGCGGTTACGCCATCAGTTCGAACATTTGTCCAAACTCTTCGCGCAATTCCGCTTCATCGGAAAGATCAGGGTCGCCTGCATAAACTTCTGCAAGATCGGCACGTTTGCGCGACTTTCCGTCAAGGACGGGAACGCGAGCAGCAACTTTCACCAGCTCTTCCATAACGCCCGCGCAATAAAGAACGATGTCGCAACCGGCATTTGTGATGCCTTCAGCGATATCGCCCAGATCACCTGAAAGCGCCTTCATCGAAATGTCGTCGCTAATCACCAGACCATCGAACTGGATAACGTCACGGATAACCGTGTTAATGACCGTAGGCGACATAGTCGAAGGGCGTTCTGGATCGAGACTGTCAAAGATCACATGCGCCGTCATTGCCATTGGCAAGTCATTCAATGCCTTAAACGGCACAAAGTCGTGGGCTACCAGCTCGCTCAACGGCACACTAACGCGCGCCAGCTCCTTGTGCGTATCGCTGAATGCGCGGCCATGCCCCGGCATATGTTTCACCACAGGCAACACGCCACCAGCGAGAAGACCTTCTGCGGCAGCCCTTCCCATGGCCGCAACATTGTGCGGATTCTTGGAATAAGCGCGCGCGCCGATCACGTCATGAGCGCCCTCGATTGGAACATCGAGAACCGGCAGGCAATCGGCATTCACGCCGACCTTCAAAAGATCGAAAGCATGAAGGCGTGCATGAAGCCAAGCAGCACGAAGCCCTGCTTCGGGATCACGATCATAGATCGCACCAATTTGAGCTGCGGCTGGATAGTTAGGAACCAGTGGCGGACGAAGACGCTGAACACGACCACCTTCCTGATCAATGAAAACAGGCGTCTGAGGCCTGTCTGTCACTTCGCGCAACTGCGCAGTGAGCTCGGCAACCTGTTCAAGGCTTTCAACATTGCGCGCAAAGAGAATAAAACCCCAAGGCTTTTCATCCCGGAAAAAGGCCACCTCGTCCGGCGTCAACTTCGTTCCGGCTACACCAGCAATCCACGCCTTGCACTCTTTCATGCAGCATTCCTTCGATCTGTTCGTCGCCTTCAAATCAGCGGTAACGGTTTAACCCAAAAACAGTGAGCATGGTAGTCACACGAAAAAGGGCGACTGGTGTCGCCCTTCTCTCAATTCACAATCTTGAAGCGTTTACTGCGTCACGAAGCAGCTACCGCCAGCAGTCTTGAGACGACCACATAGTGCGGATGCATCATCCTTCGAACCAGCCTGAACTCGAACACGGTAATAAGTGCCCTTGTTCGGAATGTCAGCGCGCTTGATATCGACTGCACGGCCACCAATCACGCTGCCATAACGCTGCGCCATGTTGGCGTAAGACTTCTGTGCCAGTTCAGCAGACGGCTGCGAAGCGATCTGAATGAAGTAACCGCCTGCACCGGCTGCAGAAGCAACCTGAGGTGCTGCAGCAGGAGCCTGTGCCTGAGTACGCTGCGGAACATTACCCACGATAGTGGTTGGCTGTTCAGCCGGGCGTGAAGGCACGACAGGTGCCCGCACCTGAGGCGCTGGAGCCTGAGTTGCAGGTGTCGGCTGCGTTACAGGCGTGTTTGCAACTGGTTCCTGAGGCGCATTACCTGCAGCAAGAGCTGCAATCTCATCAGTTTCCGCTGGAGGCGCGATTGGTGCTGAATTGTTTGCAGTATTGACTGGAGCGGCCTGTGGAGGTGTCTGCGCAGGCTGCTGGGCCTGAACAATGGTGCCATCAGGACGAACGATCATCGTTTCAACTTCACGAGGCTGGATCAACGGTGATTCCTGACCGGATTCAGCGGAGTTTCCGGCAGCCTGATTAGGCTCAGGTGCATCATCCGTGCCGACTTCATTGTCCTGTGTTGCACCAAGATCAACAGGCTCTTCGCCGGCAGAAATCAATGACTTCTGCTCAGGATTGTTTGGCAATGTACCAGCGACACGGTCATAGACAGCCTTGTCCTGATTAGGAACCGTAGCGCCACCCGGATTTTCCGGCTGAACCTTGATTGGCTGATTATCAGCGCGAATCACAACCGGCTCACCGGATCCGCTACCGCCGAGGAAATGGTAGCCAATACCGCCGATAAGGACAGCGATACCAGCAACACTTGCGAGGATAAGACCACGGCGGCCGCGCACCGGACGATTGCGATAGGCTTCCGCAGCGCTACCGAGATCATCTTCGGGCTGCATTGCAGCACGAGTGCCGAACTCGCCACTTTCCATAGTCTGCGCACCCTGCGCGGCCCAGTGATTATAGAAATCATCGCTGCTACCGCTTGGGTTCTGCGGTGATGCTGGTTGTGCCGTAGGATTGGCTCGTCCATAAGCCATTGTTGCAGCAGCTGCAGCCGCTCCAACTCCTAGCGCGGTACCAGCTGCAACACCTGCGTTTGGCATGTAGGACGAAGCGCTTTCGCGGAAAATATCTTCAAACGCCTTGTCAGCTTCGCTCTGAGCATCTGTTTTTGCAGCGGTCTCATCAACTCCAATCGTGTTGAAAACTTCTGCAAACTCAGTCTCAAGATCAGTCAGACCTGCATTATTTTCTTCTTCGCCATAGCTGACTTCCGGCAAATCGAGCGAATGGGTCTGCTCCACCTTGCTGTCAGCAACACTCAGCGTTTCGATTTCGGGTGCTGGTGCTGCAAACGAAGAACGCGGGTCGGCGTAGTTCGTGAAGGACGGAGCGGCAGGATGCTGCTCTTCCTCGGAATAGGTAGCGTGAGCGTAAGGTGTTTCCACCTGTTCACTCTCGGCTTCCACGCTCAGATCAAGATCATCGGCTGTGAAGAAGTCTTCTTCAGTGAAGAGGTTCGCATCGTCAGTCGCAACTGGCGAAGATGCATCGCCCGAGGCTTCGAAACCGAAATCGTCTTCATTGAACGAGATTTCATCAAGGCCGGAAAGTTCATCGCCGGTTGCTTCAACCGCGACAGGAGCAAATGACTGTTCGGTCTCAAGCGTGAAGTCGTCGAAAGAGAAATCATCGTCGAGTTCGACTTGTTCTGATTCGTATTCTGCAGCAGCCTGCGTAGGTTCTGGCGACAAGACGCCAGCCGTTGCGGCACCCGCCGCGAAGTTGCTGAGTGCGTAATGCGGATAGATCGGTGTCTGTGCAGATTGTGAAGCAGCCTGTGGCTCTTCTACTGATTCCGGCGCATAGTTTGCAGCGGCTTCGACTGGTTCATAAGCCTCTGGCTCATCCAGCTGGAAGTCATCAAACACAGGGTCAGATTCTTCGCGATAAGCAGGCTCTGCATAAGCCGAAGTTGGGGCTTCTGCTGCAGGTTCAGCATAACGTGGCGTATACGCCGAAAACGGCTCAGGTTGTTCATCGTAAGCCGTCTCGGCTACTGGAGCAGACTGAGGCTCGTCGCTGAACAGCAGGTTTTCCAGCTCGTCTTCTAACGAAAGCGGCTGATGCGATGGCTCTGCGGCGTAGCTGGCCTCGAATGGCTTGGCGGATTGGAATTCCCAATCATTGCCATCGGACGGCAGCGGTGCAGGTTCCGTCGCATAGGTATTGTCGTAAGGATCTTCCGACGGCTGATAGGCAGACGGATTATAGTTCGAATAGTTCTGTTCCAGCGGCTCTACAGGCGCTTGTGCAGCATAGGCATCCGGATGAGTTTCTTCATAAGCCGTGCGGGCTTCTGAATAGTCGTTGTAATCGAACTGAGGCACAGGCTCGGAACGATCAGCTTCAACAAATTCAAAAGATTCAGCAGGAGCAAGCGGCTCGTTTGCATCGAGATGAAGATCGAACTCTTCTTCAAGTGCAGACACCAGCGCGTCTTCCTGCATCGCAGGTTCTGCGTCTTGATAGGAATGCGGCTCGTAAGCTGGCGTCACATATGGAGCCGAATGCTGTTCCGGTTCGATTGAATTACCGAAATCACCAAGCAACTCTCGCTCGAGATCGAACGAAAGGTCATTGTCGCCAGAATCAAAATTTGGTTCGGGTCTATATTCGCTTCGAGCAACGTTATTATCTGCAGACGCGCCGAAATCCATGATCCGTGAAAGTTCCATCAGCGGATCGTCTTCGTGCAGCGGACGCTCGCCGTAACTACGGGGATTAGCACTGCTGTCCGTCATGGTGTGTTCCTAACTCAAACCCTGGACGCCGCAAGACGTCTCGATACATTACGTTGTAGCGAGGCAATGTGGGCAAAAGTTGACGGAAGTTTCCTGCGCCTGAAGGAAGATCGACGACTTGGATACTCGCTGATCTTCCATCATTTTGACTTATCTATACCCGCTCAACACTCTGGTTGAACTTGCGCGTATAGAAACCGTCCTAGCGCATTTCCGTTGGAGCATCCGCACCGATTATAGTCAAACCGGAAGTCAGCACATCGGAAACGACCTGTACTAGCCCTAGCCTTGCTAGAGACAATTCTGGATCGTTAACCTTAATAAAACGTAAGTCTGGGTTCTCAGTGCCCTTATTCCATTGCGAATGGAACGCGCTGGCTAGGTCATAGAGGTAAAAAGCCAGGCGATGTGGCTCCTGATGCGTGGCTGCAGATTCGATCAGACGCGGATATTCTGCAAGCTTACGCACGAGTGCGATTTCGCTTTCGTCGGTCAGTTTGCCGAAATGTTCAGCCATAGAAACGCGATCAAGACCCGACAGACCAAGCTGGTCGACTGCCTGACGGAAAACCGAGTGGCAACGCGCGGACGCATACTGCACGTAGAACACCGGATTGTCTTTCGACTGCTCAGTCACTTTCGCAAAATCGAAGTCGAGCGGCGCATCGTTCTTCCGGTAAAGCATCATGAAGCGGACCGGATCACGACCAACCTCATCGACCACATCACGCAGAGTGATGAATTCGCCAGAGCGCTTGGACATACGAACTGGTTCGCCGTCACGGAACAGCTTGACGAGCTGGCACAGCAGAACTGTCAGCTTGGCCTTACCGTCGGAAACGGCTCGAGCGACAGCTTCCAGACGCTTGACATAGCCACCGTGGTCGGCGCCCAGCACATAGATCATCTCGTTGAAGCCGCGGTCATACTTGTCTTTGAAATAAGCAACGTCAGCCGCAAAATAAGTGAAAGTGCCATCAGACTTCATCAGCGGGCGATCAATATCGTCACCGACTTCTGTCGAACGGAACAAGGTCTGCTCGCGGTCTTCCCATTCTTCAGGCAGTTGCCCCTTTGGCGGCGGCAGCTTGCCCTTGTAAACATGGCCCTTGAGCGTCAGATCGTTGATTGCGGCGCGAATGACGCGTGCATGATCAACATGGAGCGTGCGCTCGGAGTAGAAAACGTCATGATGAACGTTCAGCGCTTCCAGATCGGCACGGATCATGCCCATCATGGCATCAATCGTGCGATCTTTAACGATAACGAGCACTTCATCTTCCGGCATTTCAAGAAGCTTGTTGCCAAACTCTTTGGCAAGCGCCTCACCAACCGGCACCAGATAATCGCCCGGATAAAGACCCGCTGGGATCTCGCCAATGTTCTCCCCAAGCGCTTCGCGGTAGCGAAGGATCGCCGAACGGGCAAGAACATCAATCTGCGCACCAGCATCATTGATGTAATATTCTTTAGTAACGTCGAAGCCTGCGAATTTCAGCAGATTTGCCAGCACGTCACCAACCACTGCACCGCGGCAATGACCAACATGCATCGGTCCTGTCGGGTTGGCGGAAACATACTCGACATTGACCTTCGTACCAGCACCAAGCTTGGAGCGGCCGAAGTCGGTTGCTTCATTGAGCATCGCAAACAGTTCGCGCTGCCAATAAGCATCTTTCAGACGGAGATTAATGAAGCCAGGGCCAGCCACATCGACCGTTGCAACATCGGCATCAGCCTTCAGCGCATCAGCAATAATTGTCGCAAGCTCACGCGGGTTCTGACCGACAGCCTTGGAAAGCACCATCGCGGCATTGGTGGCGATGTCACCATGCGTTGCATCGCGCGGAGGCTCAACGGTGATACGAGATAAATCGAGATCGCCACCGTCCTTTGCTTTAAGATCAATATCTTGCAACGTTTTTTTGATACGCGCGTCGAAATCTGCAAAGATATTCATGGTTCGTCCTGTGAGGCTTCCGTCCGGTTAATTTCTGCTGTCCGGCTTCTGTTCGTCATAAAAATAGCGGCGATCCCGGAGGCATTTGCGCTTCGAGACCCGCTTCGTCCCGCCCCGATTAAGCTAAATCGGGTGTATGGTCAAACAATCGTCGGTGTTCTCGCACTGCATAATTGTCAGTCATCCCCGCAAGATAGTCGGCGACGCGGCGCGCGCGCCCCGCATCATCAAGCGTTTCGCAGCCTGATTGCCATTCTGACGGCATGATTGATGGATCACTGAAGCAGATATCGAACAGGTCCTGAACGATCTTGTCTGCAGCGTGCCTGCGAACAACGACGCTGTCATGAAAATACAGGTTCTTGAACAAAAAGCGTTTCAGGACTTTTTCTTCATCCCGCATCTGATCTGAAAAGCCAACAAGCGCACGCGGTTGTGCCTGTACATCCTCAACGCTCTGCGGATTGGCTGCCGCAATACGGCGCTGCGATTCAGCGATCACATCCTCGACCATGATGGTAATCTGGCGGCGGACCAGTTCGTGACCGGTGCGCACCGCATCAAGCGCCGGATAGCGCGTCCTCACGATATCCAGAAGGCGTTTTGTGAGCGGCACCTCATCAAGCCCCTCCAGCTTAAGCAGACCCGACCGAAGACCATCGTCAATGTCATGGGCGTTATAGGCAATATCGTCGGCAATCGCGGCACATTGCGCTTCAAGGCTCGCAAATCGCGATAATTCGAGATCATAACGTTCGTTGAAATCAAGGATCGGTTGCGGGACCAGCTCATCTGAATGCGTGGCGAATGGACCAACAAGGGGGCCGTTATGTTTGACCAGTCCCTCAAGCGTTTCCCAAGAAAGGTTTAATCCGTCAAAATCTGCATAGCGATGTTCAAGCTTGGTCACGATACGCAAAGACTGCGCATTATGATCGAAGCCGCAATAGGCTTTCATCCGCTCATTCAGCGCATCTTCGCCGGTATGCCCAAAAGGCGTGTGACCAAAGTCATGCACGAGTGCTACGGCTTCAGCGAGATCTTCATCAAGCCTCAGAGCGCGCGCCAAAGCACGGGCAATCTGCGCCACTTCAATCGTGTGGGTCAGGCGGGTTCGATAATGATCCCCCTCATGGGCGATGAACACCTGTGTCTTATGCTTGAGACGGCGAAAAGCGGTGGAATGGATGATTCTATCGCGATCCCGCTGGAAAGGCGTTCGTGTAGCGCTTTCAGGCTCCGGCACCAGCCGACCTCGGCTCAGCGCAGGATTACTGGCATAGGGCGCTCTTTCGCGATAGCCGAAGCCAATTCCTTCCAGTTGCCCTATTTCTTCAGCGGACATTGCGATGCATTCCTCACTGTAATATGATTACGCAAATATCGTGCGGACATTGACTTCCACACGTTGCGTTCATAGCTATCAGCTAAACATGAAGGCAAGTATGCGTTTGTCGTAAATCCAGACAATTCCAATTCGGCACTCGCAATTGCAAGCGGAACAAGGCAGATGACAGACATTACCGTTTCCGAATCCGCAGCCAAGCGGATTGCAAAAATTATCGGTTCTGAACCGGGCAAAACTGCACTTCGCGTTTCGGTCGAAGGCGGCGGCTGCTCCGGATTTTCTTACAAGTACGACCTCGTAGACGATCAATCCGACGATGACATTGTTATTGAAAAGCTCGGCGCCAAGGTGCTGATTGATTCAATCTCTGTGCCGTACATGGATGGATCGGAAATCGACTTCGTTGATGATCTGATGGGGCAATCGTTCCAGATACGCAATCCTAACGCGACTGCATCGTGCGGTTGCGGCACAAGCTTCGCGATCTGATCAGACTTTAGAGCGCATTTCGATCTGATTGAATCAGATTGTCGCTCTAAATCCTTGTTTTATAGCATTTCCAGCAAAAGTGCGAAGCGGTTTTGCGTCGGATAATGCGTAAAAACAAATAGTTACAGCGGTTCCAACGATTCTTTCTTAACTGGAACCGCTGTAACGCGCATCTTTATCCGAAAACCGTTACACACTTTTCGGGATGCGCTCTAATTCCTAAGTAAGATTCAGCTGTATAAAGCGGCTCCAGTTGGACTGGAGCCGCTTTATTTTATCAGGCTTTTACCGATGAAACGGTCGCATCAATATGATCGACCAGCGCATCCGGAAGGCCAAGACGACCGGCCAGCATATCGAGATAACCGCGCTCCGCACGGGTGTCCGGATCAATCGTCAGACGGGAAGCAGTATAAAGCTCGACCTTCTGTTCTTCGGTCTGTGCTGCAGCGACCAGCGCATCAATATCAATCGGATCAGCCAATTCTTTCTCGAAGAAGGCTTCAGCCTCATTGTCGAGACCCGAAATCTGCACCTTCTCCATGATATGTGCGCGTTCAGCGTCATCGATATGGCCATCAGCCTTTGCAGCGGCAATCATTGCCTGAATGAGTGTAAGCGCGAAGCTATTGCTCATCGTCGGGGACTGCGGATGAAATGGAGAATCCGCTGGCGGTGGCGGCAGCAGCTCTGGCTCTTTTGCTACAGGCTGTTCAGCGGTCTGTGGCGACTGGCCGGACTTATAATTTTTGTAGGCGAGATAACCAAGGCCCGCGATTGCAGCGATACCGCCCGCAGTTGCCACATTACCTGCAAGCTTACGTCCGGTTTTTGTGCCCAAGATTGCAGCCGCAATCGCCCCCGTAGCCAATGGGTTTTTCTTCGCGAGATCAGTGGCCTGCCCTGCCTTGTCACGAACGCTTCCTGACATGCCCGGTATTTGCGATCCCAGAAACTGATCGAGAAGCTTTTTGGCGTCGAACATTAAAATCTCCTGTTTGGCTACGGTTTCATGGAGATAGGAACGCAAAAGCGGCAATACAAATGGCATTTGAATAATTATCAGACAGAGGCGAAATTCTGTGATGGAGAGTGAGCGGCGCTTGCCCTCGCCTCGTCTTCCGCCTAATCATTTGCAGATGAAAATCGCGACATGGAACATTAATGGCGTCAAGGCGCGTATCGAAAACCTCCAGCATTGGCTGAAGGAATCGTCGCCTGACATTGCTTGCCTTCAGGAAATCAAGTCGGTGGACGAACTGTTCCCACGGCTGGAGATTGAAGCGCTCGGCTATCATGTGGAAACGCACGGCCAGAAAGGCTTCAACGGCGTTGCGATTCTGTCCAAGAAGTCGCCTGATGAGGTTAATCGTGGCTTGCCGGGCGACGATAGCGATGAACAAGCGCGCTTTATCGAGGCGGTATTCTCGACAGATAAGGGCGTTCTCCGTGTGGTCTCGCTCTATTTGCCAAACGGCAATCCGATCGACACAGAAAAATTTCCATACAAGCTTTCTTGGATGCAGCGCCTTGAAGCATGGGCCAAAGACAGGCTTGAGCTCGAAGAACCGCTAGTACTTGCCGGTGACTATAACGTCATACCAGAGCCAAACGATGCGAAGAACCCGCAGCAGTGGCTGGGCGATGCGCTGTTTCAACCTCAATCACGTCAGGCGTTTCGCCGACTTGAAAATCTGGGTTTCACGGAAGCTGTGCGCGCTTCAACTGATGAAGATGGCGTCTATACGTTCTGGGATTATCAGGCGGGAGCCTGGCAGAAAAATAATGGCATTCGCATCGACCATCTGATGCTCTCACCAGAAGCGGCCAACCATTTTGTTGCTGCGGATATAGAGAAGCACGTCAGAGCGTGGGAAAAGCCGTCCGACCATGTTCCGGTCACAGTCACATTGGCGGTGTAATCACACCGCTAGAGTGAATCCCGAAAAGGGCGAAGCGGTTATCGGAACAAGATGCGCGTAAAAACAAATGTATAGAGCATAATTCCTTAAACTTGGATCAGTTCAAGGAATAAAGCATGATTAGTAGTCGCCCTTGACGGCATAGTCGCCTGCGAGAGCAATGGCATTACGGCGATCTGCTTCACCTGCAATTGAGAATGCCTGTTCCTGCATATCGCGGATCCATGTGCAATCTTCCGTGGGGCAGCGTTCAAATGCTGCGGTCAGCATAGCCAGACCACGAACGGTCTTGCCAGCCTGAAAGAGCATGTTTCCAAGCATTGCCTGGGCACTGGCATTGCCCTTTTTGGCAGCCAACTGGAACCAACCAGCAGCCTGAACAGAGTTGCGTTCACCGCCTTCGCCATCCAGGAGCATCTTGCCGAGCTCATACTGGGCAGCCGAATCGCCAAAATTCGACGCTGCCTGCACATAAAGATCGCGAGCAAACTTTGGATTGGACTTCACCGGGGAACCCGGGATGCCTACTTTCACGTAACCAGCAAGCGCGACCAGCGCGTCAGCAACATAGGGCTCGTTCTCGGAACCTGGTTCTGCACCGTCACGGACGATCTTTTCAAAAATCTGGTAAGCTTCGTAGTCATTCTCGGCAACACCGTCACCGTCGGCATACATGCGAGCCAGTTTCCACTTAGCGCCCTGATGACCGCGTTCAGCAGCATAACGAAGAGCTTTGATGGCTTCGTCCTTATGGCCGCTTTTGTAAGCGGAGAAACCGAATTTGAAGAGCTCGAACGGACTGCGTGATTTTTCCGAGTCATCGTTTAAATCAAAAGCCGAAGCGCTGTTGCAGACAATGGCCAAGCCAAGTGCCGCAGCGATAAGGGGATATGAAAAACTGCGGATACGCATCACAACGCTGGTCTTTCACATTGGGTGGAAGTTGATGACATAAACGACAGAATGCATTGTCTTTTCGTCAACACTGAGACCCGATTTTGACGGAAAAAAGCTCGGCTATTGTGCGCATAAGAAAAAGAAGCTGAGGCAGTCTTTCCACTGCTCGAAAACGGATCGTTATATAACAATGCGCCTTGCTTCATTTTTCGCCTGTCCTGAGGGAACCAAAGTTTCCCAGAAGTGTTTAATAGCTTTTGCCTTTCCTATCCGGTGACGTGCCTTTGTGGCGGGAAATGGGCAAAATGTGCGTCCCGTCTTTTTAGACTAAAGCAATGGTAAAGACTGTTGCTGAATCAACACAAAACCGCTCTGAGTTGATCCCAATAAGTTGCCGTGCATCTTCAATCCAAAATACGCTGAACTTCGCAAAAAGCTGCAGATGCGTTAAGTGTGGGGCGCGATTGGGGGCATGAAACAATGAACAAAAGGCGGCGCTATTATAAGCGGCCATATCAAACAAGAAGCCGAAAAAAGGGTGGAGGATTTGGCGGCATCCTCTTAACTTTACTAATCTTTTTAATTCTTGGGGCCGTCATTGTTTCCCTACCTGTTAACCGACAGCCGCGGGAATCTGCGACAGGATCAGTCTATGTCATTGATGGCGATACAGTCATACTGAATAAGGTACATATCCGCCTTCTCGGTATCGACGCACCTGAGATGGAGCAGACCTGTCGGATCGAAGGCAGTGACTATGCCTGCGGTCGAGATGCCCGCGATGCGCTGAAAATCAGAATCGGCAAAGCCGCGATTCGGTGTGAAAAAGAAGGCTTTGATAAATATGGTCGAGATCTCGGGCGTTGCTATCTGGGCGATACGGATCTCAACCAGTGGATGGTGGAACAAGGCTGGGCGGTATCTTATGGCGACTATCGCAGCGCAGAAGCTTCCGCCCGTCGCGAGAAACGCGGTATATGGGCTGGCAGCTTTGAAATGCCCTTTCAATGGCGCAGGGAACACCAAAAGCCGAATGCTGAACCCGAAACAGGCCATAAGGCACCATCAACCGATGTAATCAGCGGCACCATCAACTATATCAAAGATCGGCTATTTTCGTTTATTAATTCACTCTGATGCGGAGCGGCACTGCGATAATGAAAAATCTGGACGAGCTCAGACACTCGATCCAGGCGTGTCGTATTTGTCGTGACACGCCTCAATATCTGCCGCCTTTGCCGCACGAACCCAATCCCGTCTGCATCATATCGGATACTGCACGCATCGCCATTTGCGGGCAGGCGCCGGGTATTCGCGTGCATAACAGCTCCCTGCCCTTCAACGACCCATCAGGTGACCGTCTGCGGCAATGGCTCGGTACCACGCGAGAAGAGTTTTACGATCCCGCACGTTTTGCAATTGTGCCCATGGGCTTTTGCTTTCCAGGCTATGACAAACATGGCGGAGATCTTCCTCCACGGCGAGAGTGTCGGCAGACGTGGCATGACCGCGTATTTGCCACCATGCCGCAACTGGAGTTCATTCTCGTCGTCGGGCAATACGCCCTTGCCTATCATTTGCCTGAATGGCGCAAAACCAGTCTCACCCAAACGGTTCAGAACTGGCGCAGCTTCATGGAATCGCCAAATGCCGATGGTCGAACGGTTTTACCTCTGCCGCATCCGTCGTGGCGCAACAGTGGCTGGCTTAAACGAAATCCGTGGTTTGATGCGGAAACCGTACCAGCTCTTCAGCAGAAAATACGCAAACTGATTAATCCCGGAAAATAATTTTTAGAACTTCAGTTCTCAATGGAATTTTTTTCCTGTAAATTCGAGCGAATGCAAACGATAAGGTATGAAGTTTCACTCATCCGGACACTTCGGGAAACGATTTCTAATACCGGGATTAAAAACGTATGGACAGGCTCGATAGAAAAATACTGCGCTTGCTGCAGGAAGACGCAACTTTGGCGGTCGCTGATGTCGCCAAAAAGGTTGGCCTATCCACGACCCCTTGCTGGCGCCGCATCCAGAAACTTGAGGAAGACGGCGTCATTAAACGCCGTGTCGCCATTCTCGACCCAGTGCGTGTCAACACGCGCGTAACGGTCTTCGTCTCTGTCCGCACCAGCTCGCACAGCAATGAATGGCTCAAGCGCTTCTCGGAAGTGGTTCAGGAATTTCCTGAAGTTATCGAGTTTTACCGCATGAGCGGTGACGTTGATTATCTTCTGCGCGTGGCGGTACCGGACATTGCTGCATATGATGCATTCTACAAGCGTCTGATCGGTAAGATCGAAATTCGTGACGTCTCTTCGTCGTTCGCGATGGAGCAAATCAAGTACACGACCGAGCTTCCGCTCGACTACATGGTGCTCGATAAAGAGAGCAATTAAGCGCTTATAGCCACATAAAAGCCCGGAAAACTCCGGGCTTTTTTGTGTTCATTTTGTGGAACTTGTGACACCAGCTTGTTCAAATGTTGCCATTCCACTATGGCAAAGCGCTGCGGCTTTGACGATCCCTGCAGCCAAAGCAGCACCCGTACCTTCGCCAAGACGCATCCCAAGATCGAGAAGTGGCTTTTTGCCCATCTTCTCCAGAAGCAGCCTGTGGCCCGGTTCAGCAGATACATGGCCGAACAGGCAATGGTCGACAGCCGTTGGGTTTGCTGCATAAAGTACTGCTGCTGCGGCACTTGCGACAAAACCATCGACGATAACCGGAATTTTTTCCATGCGTGCAGCGAGGATTGCGCCTGCCATAGCAGCGATTTCTCGGCCACCCAGACGGCGCAGCACTTCCAGCGGGTCTTTGAGGTGATCCTGATGAAGATTGACCGCAGCACGAACAGCAGCAAGCTTGCGTTGCAGAAGCTCACCGGTTGAACCTGTGCCTGGCCCGACCCAATCCTCAGCAGTGCCACCGAAAAGCGCCAAAGAAATTGCAGCGGCAATCGTGGTGTTGCCGATTCCCATTTCACCGATGCAAAGAAGATCCGTACCGCCCGCGATGCCTTCCATGCCAAATGCCATGGTAGCTGCACAGGTGCGTTCGTCCATTGCAGCTTCTTCAGTGATATCGCCCGTCGGATGCTCCAGTGCGAGATCGAAAACCTTTAGGCCAAGATCATGTGCAATGCAGATCTGATTGATTGCTGCACCGCCTGCCGCAAAATTCTCCACCATCTGCGCAGTAACGCTTGATGGGAATGGCGTGATGTTCTTGGCAGTTACGCCGTGGTTGCCAGCAAAAACTGCGACCAGCGGACGATTGATCTGCGGTATGGACTTGCCGGTCCATGCAGCCAGCCAAGCAACAATTTCTTCAAGCTGCCCGAGCGAGCCAGCAGGCTTGGTCAGAGTGGCGTCTCGTGCTCGTACAGCTGCTTCGGCACCAAGATCAGGCCCCGGCAGATTGCGGATGAGTTCGCGAAAATCGTCAAAAGGAAGGCCACTGGCGCTCATATCGTCTAGTCCAATCAATCAATGGAGGATGCAAAACTGTTGTGCTCGTCCTATAAGCACTTAATCAAATTTTCAAATCACCTCTTTGCGCCAAGCCTTATTGGCCGCAAATATTCGACCCAGTCGACGTTGTAGTTTTAAAGCGGAGCAAATCGTTGCAGCGAAATAGCTTTATAAGAGACACATTTCGTTCTCTGGGCTTTCTTAGCCGTTTGCCATTGCCTCAAAACTGGCTGACCACAACTGACGATAGCATGGGCGATTCGCTCCGGAAAAGCTTGCGTGCGTTTCCTTTGGCTGGCGCTGTTCTTGGCCTTTTGGCAAGTATCGCCCTTCTGGTTTCAGATCATCTCGGCCTGCCTTCGGTTGTTTCGGGCCTAATCGCCGTTGGCGCACTGGCCGCCATGACCGGCGCACTGCACGAAGACGGGCTGGGTGATACAGCGGACGGTTTTTTTGGCTCATCCAACCCAGAACGTCGCCTCGACATCATGAAGGACTCACGCATTGGGACCTTTGCAGCACTGACACTCATCATCTGGACAGGCCTCAAGGTGGCACTGCTGGCCGCTATCATTGATCGCGCAGGTCCGTGCTATGCAGCACTTGCGCTTATCGGTGCAGAAGCTGCAAGCCGCGCTGCCATGCTCTCGCTTTGGTATGGGCTGCCATCCGCACGCCCCGGTGGACTCGCCGATAACCTTGGGCAACCAAGCTGGGAAACCCTCGTCTGCGCCTGCTCGCTGGGACTTGGCATCCTTATTGTGACGACTATTCCGGTCGCCGGTCTTGCAGGTTTTATCAAAGCTCTGCTCTTCAGCATTGTATTGATCTTCGGCTTTGCAAAGCTCTGCACTGCGAAAATTGGCGGGCAAACAGGTGATACACTGGGTGCCGCTCAACAGATTGGCGTTGCTGCAGTGCTGCTTGGCCTTGTCAGCGCGCTTTGAGGCAACCACATTCATTTCATGAACACGGCAACAATCGAATCGCCATGTATTCTGGTATGCGTAATCGACAGTCGGACAGGATTCTGTCTTGGCTGCGCCCGCACACTCGATGAAATTGCCGATTGGTCCTCCATGGGCCAAGACGAACGGCGAGCAATCATGGCGCTTTTACCGACGCGACATGAAAGACTGGAAAAGAAGGAAGGCTGATGGGGCGTTTGTTCTGGATTGTGATTGCAGCCATTGCAGTCGTTATTTTGCTACTGATGGCCAATAATGACAGCGGCACAACGCTTGGCATTGCCAATGACGCCTTCGGTCAAGCCGCCTATATGGGCATATGGGGCGTTGTGCTTGCAGCTGGTCTGCTCGGCTCCGGTATCAAACTTACCGACTTCGTGCGCAACATGGCTGTTTGGGCTGTCATTATTCTCGGTCTCGTTGCAGCCTATCAATATCGCTATGAGCTTCAGGACGTTGGAAGTCGCATAACAGCTGGCCTTATTCCAGGCAGCCCGATTTCTGGTCGTGCATCTGATGGATCACTGACAGTCACGCTGGCAAAATCGGCTAGCGGTCATTTTGAAGTCAATGGTCGCGTCAACGATGCCCGTGTGCATTTCCTTGTCGATACGGGCGCATCGTCAGTGGTGCTTTCCAAGGAAGATGCCGAGCGGGCAGGTATCGACACATCGTCCCTTGCCTATAATGTGCCGATCAATACGGCTAACGGCAGAGCGACTGCAGCCAGCATCACAATCGCGACCCTACAGATCGGCGACATTCAGCGGCACGATATTCGAGCGATGGTGACACAGGAAGGTCTAATGACCGGCAGCCTGCTCGGCATGAACTTCCTTCAGACCCTTGGTGGTTTCAGCGTTCGCGGCGACCAGCTGATCATGATGGATTAGAGCGCGTTTCGATCTGAATGAAGCAAATCAGCGCTCTAATCAGGCTGCTTCGTTGCACGCTTCGATGACGGACGCATAAGCCTGACGCAACACATCGCTGTTTGCACCGGGTTTGGTCGCATCGGTCGATAATATTTGGCGCCAACGACGTGCACCGGGTTGCCCCATGAACAGGCCAACCATATGGCGACCTATATGTGAAAGCCTGCCTCCATCGGCAATATGCCGGTCGACATATTCGCACATGGCTTCAATAACTTCCGCGATGTCTTTCGGCTTTTCGGCGCTACCATAGATGAGCTGGTCAACGTCAGCCAGAAGCGCCGGATTATGATAAGCGGCACGCCCCAACATGACGCCATCTACATGGTTGAGATGCAAAGCAGCTTCTTCCAGCGTGCCTATACCGCCATTGATGCCCACAAACGGCGTATTGAGACGCTGCTTGAGGCGATAAACACGGTCATAATCAAGTGGCGGAATATCGCGGTTTTCTTTCGGTGACAGGCCTTTCAGCCATGCTTTGCGGGCATGAACCCAAAGCGCATCTGCGCCCGCTTGAAGCACCTGATCTGCAACGGCATCAAGTGCAGATTCTGGATCCTGGTCATCAACGCCAATCCGGCATTTCACTGTGACCGGCACAGAAACAACCTCTTTCATCGCCGCAACGCAACGCGCAACGACATCAGGTGTCTGCATCAGGCAGGCGCCGAACGTTCCCGATTGAACGCGATCAGACGGACATCCGACATTCAGATTGATTTCATCGTAACCGAAACCTTCGCCGATGCGTGCCGCTTCCTGCAATTTTACGGGATCAGAGCCACCGAGCTGCAAAGCAATAGGATGTTCTGTATTGTCAAACCCCATGAGACGGTCGCGCGGGCCGTGGATCGCGGCGTCAGCCACAACCATTTCCGTATAAAGCAGCGCATGTTTGGAAAACAGGCGATGAAAATAGCGACAATGCCTGTCCGACCAGTCGAGCATGGGCGCGACCGAAAACCGATAGTCCGGATAATTGCGATTTTTATCTGTTATTTCAGTCATTTAAACAACAATCCTGAGAATGCGATTCACGCCGCTATTCGTTCTCGTCTTTTAGAGGTGGTGTCAGGTGGCGCAAAAAGCCACAAAGATGGCAAATGATCAAGTTTTGTCGCCAGATCCAGCACTCTCAATATAGGTGGCGCATCTGATTTTTCATACTCACGCTATGACAAACGCGATTCATCCGTCGAATACTGTGACTTTGCTCGCATTTCCGCATTATGATCTCTGACGAACAAACCCACCCGATTCTTGGCCCACAATTGGCATGAAATTCCGAGGACCTTATTTTGACCGATCTGTCCCCCTTCGATAAGCCGTTCGACGCCTTTCTGTTTGATATGGACGGCACTGTGCTTAGCTCTATTGCTGCAACCGAGCGCGTCTGGGGCCAATGGGCCATCCGTCATGGCATTGATCCGGTAACATTTGTTCCAACAATTCATGGCGTGCGTGCGGTCGATACTGTCCGTCGGCTCGGCTTGCCACATCTTGATCCAGATACGGAAGCTAAAATCCTGCTTGATGCGGAAATGGCAGATCTTGATGGTATCGTCGCGATTGAAGGCGTGCTGGACTTCCTGAACTCGCTACCCGAAGACCGCTGGGCAATCGTAACCTCTGCGCCAATCGAGCTGGCTCGCCGTCGTCTTCAGGCTGCTGGCCTTCCAATGCCAAAAACAATCGTCTCCGCTGAAGATGTTCAGCGCGGAAAGCCAAGCCCTGAATGCTTCCAGCTGGGCGCAAAGCGGCTTGGCTTCGATCCGCACAATTGTCTTGTGTTTGAAGATGCGCCTGCGGGCATTGTTGCCGGCGAAACTGCTGGCGCACGCGTCGTTGTTGTGACTGCCACACATCCGCATTCACCAGAAACATCGCATAAGAGCATCAACAGCTATAAAGAGTTGAAGCTGTCAGTAGATGCTGAAACAGGAATACTTTCGCTGGCAGACGCCACTATTTGATATGATGAGAACGGCACTTTAAGAGCGACCTTTGTGCGCCCAACAGGGCGCACGGCTCTCTAGAGCATTTCCTGTTTTGATTGAACCATTGGAAATGCTCTATCCATTTGTTCTTACGCGCATCTTGTTCCGAAAACCGCTTCGCACGTTTCGGGATGCGCTCTAGATCACGCGCCGTCCTTCACGCCAAACAGTACGGATGATCGGCACATGTTCGGCAATCTGCACACGCACCAGATCGCCACGCTTACCAATAGCAATTTCGCCTCGGTCCTGAAGACCAACAGCCTTCGCAGGGTTGCTTGAAACGAATTTGATTGCTTGTGGGAGCGTGATTGCATCCATCACGTCAGCCATGAAAAACGCCGATTGCATCATGCTTGCCGGGATATAATCCGAAGAAATGATGTCGAGATGCCCCGCTTCGGCCAGTTCTCGCGCCGAAACATTGCCGGAATGCGAGCCGCCACGCACCACGTTTGGCGCGCCCATCAGAACAGACATCCCGGATTCTTTCGATGCCTTTGCGGCCAGATGCGTGGTCGGAAACTCGGCCACGCGAATGCCCTGCTCCGTTGCTTCTGCAACATGATCCACTGTTGCATCGTCATGGCTGGCAAGGACAATGCCACGTTCCGTGCAGGCATTGGCAATCGCTTTGCGCGTCGAAGCCGAATATTGCTGCGATAGCCCCATGCGCTTTTCGCAATAGCGAATGAACTCTTCTTCCGAGACCTTGAGCTTGCTCATATAGTAAGATTTGTAGGTCTCGATATCCGTGAACTGGCGTTGTCCGGGTGCATGATCCATCAGCGACACAAGCTTTACCAGCGGGTGAACGCCAAAGCGCTCGAATGCGCTCAAACAATCAGGCGCTGAAACCTCGCAGCGCAAATGCAGAAAATGATCCGCACGCAAGCGCCCCGCTTCCCGACCTTCAGCAATTGCCGAAGATAGCTTGCGCATATCATCGATGCCCGTCTGCGCTTCCTGATCAAAGCCGATCCGTAATGCATCGAACACGGTCGTAATACCGGAAGCTGCAATCTGAGCATCGTGGGCCTGAACTGCTGCAATCGGGTTCCAACGCACCTTCGGGCGCGGTGCATAATGGCCTTCCAAATGGTCGGTGTGCAATTCCACCAGACCGGGTGTCAGATAATCGCCTTCCATATCTTCGCCAGATACGGACGAACCAGACGTGATGTCGACAATAATGCCATCAACGATTTTAACGGTGCCGCTGATAACTTCATCAGGCAACACGATATTTGCATTTTTAAGAACTGTTTCCGTCGTCATTCTTCAAGGCCTCCCCACGGCCCGTGAAGACCGTTTCGACACCTTATTACCACCCGTCAGCGGATGCAGCGAATGAATCTCAAACGGTGCACCTTTTTCTGGTTCAACGAACAAAGCCACATTGGCTACCTCGACCTGATCCTCCAGCACGGGTGCAAAAAAATCGTCGAGCGTGCGCTCCACCTGTGAGCGCTGCTTCTCATCCACCGGACCGGTGAGCGTCATATGAAAGCGGAACTCGTCGAACACATAAGGGTAGCCCCAACGGTCAAGATTCTGCAGCTGCGCTTCGCTGAGACGCTCTGGACGGCGCTTGGCGATTTCCGCGTCACGCAAAGGCGCACGAAAACGATCAAATGACACTACGATGTCATTGGCGAGCTGATTGAGCTCTGCAACCGGTTCTTCAGGCACAAGTGCGAAGAACGGGCCAATGCCCTGCAGTTTCAAACGCGGGATAACAAACGGTGCGCTTGATGACGCAAAATACATCAGCGCCGAAAGCAGATCGCTCTCCTGATATGCCTCATCCAGCCGGAAAGGCGCTTTCAGCGTCCCATGAAAACCATAACGACGCGGCTCTTCGGTCAATGCTGCGACATCTTCTGCGGCGAGAGTGCGAATCGCCGGAACCTTTACCGCCTCACCGCTAAACGCGCTGCGCCCAAGCCAGTTTGCAGCCACTTTAAGAAGCGCATCGCCCGACGGCGGCGTGAAATAAATCGCGTAACGCATAGTGATTCCTCTTTTGGCGCGATGCTTACACGCGGAATGTGGCAAGTCGATAAAGGGTAGATGACATCGGGATTTTACATCACGGCAAATTGGTATAGGCCTACGTCCGGTTAAAAATGAGGAGATGACTATGGGTGGTTTTGCGTCGATCGGTGAGTGCATGATCGAGCTTTCAGGCAATGATGGCGATCAATGGCGCATGGGATATGCCGGCGACACGCTGAATACGGCCTGGTACATGCGCGCTCTGACCGAGCAATCATACCCCGTGGACTAAGTCAGTGCCTTCGGTGAGGACGATTTCTCGCAGAAGCAACGGGCATTCCTTGCTTCCAATGGCATTGGCATTGCGCAAAGCCCGGTCATTCAGGGCGTACACCCCGGGCTTTATGCGATCACACTCAATGGTGCGGAGCGCTCATTTACCTATTGGCGTAGCGATGCCGCTGCAAAGCGCCTTGCAAGCGACCGTCAGGCGCTGAAGGCCAGCCTTGCCGGGCGCGACATGATTTATTTCTCCGGCATTTCGGTAGCAATTGTGTTTGCAGAACACCGGGAAACGCTTTTTGAGACCCTGCGCGAATGCCGCGCGGAAGGCGCGCTTATTGCTTTCGATCCCAATTTCCGCCACCAGCTTTGGCCGGATCGGGAAGAAGCAAAAAAGATCATCAGCGAAGCAATGAAGATCGCGGATATTGCCCTGCCGACCTTCCCCGACGAACAGGCACTATTTGGCGATGAAACCGCTCAAGCCTGCGCTGATCGGTTGATCGGATTGGGTGTGAAGGAAATCGTGGTCAAAGACGGCACCGAACCTGCGCTCATCATTGCCGATGGCAGACAAACGCTTGTTCCGTCGGTGAAAGCCAATGCCGTTGATACGACAGGCGCTGGCGACAGCTTTAACGGCGGTTATCTTGCTGCACGCCTCGAAGGCCTGTCACCTGTCGATGCTGCCCACAAAGCCCACGCAGTTGCGGCTCGGGTCGTTGAAATCCGCGGCGCGCTTGCTCCCATGGAAACAGCGCGCGCCGCTTATTCAGCGTGATTTAATCCCGCGAAAAAGTGAAATGGCTTGTCTGGGCGTAAACTTCGCCCGGACGGAGAATTGCCTGCGGCACGTATGGATATTCGAGAGAACCGGGCCAGACCTGCGGCTCAAGGCAAAAACCTGCATGTTTGCCGTAAGGCTTTCCGGTCAGGCCAATGCAATCATTCGCCATCGTATTGCCCGCGTAGAACTGAACACCGGGTTCTGTCGTCTCGATATCAAGCCTAATCCCTGAGCGAGCTCCTTTAACGGAAGCGCATGGCCGTAACGGGCCGCGCGCAGCCGTCATGCAGAAATTGCTGTCATACTCGACCTGTTTGCCGTCCTCTTCGAAACGGATAGGGCGGAAATCCCGGAAATCATAAGCCGTTCCTTTGACTGGCAAAACACGCCCATCAGGAATCAGTGCCTCATCGACCGGCATATAGGCATCAGCCTCAATCTTGAGCTGGTGATCGAGAATATCGCCTTCGCCGCCGTCGTCGAGGTTGAAATAGCTATGATGCAATAGATTGCAGACTGTTGGCTTATCGGTCACTGCTTCCAAACGCACAATCAATGTGCCTTTTGCGTTGAGCATATAAGTGCAGCTCACGTTGAGATTACCCGGAAAACCCATCTCTCCATCGGCCGCAAGCGTCGCAAGTGTCACGAAATCAGCACCTGAGCCGGTGATTTTCCAGACACGATTTCCGAGACCTTTGCTGCCGCCATGCAGATTGTGGATTCCCTGAAAATTCGGCTCTACCTCATAGACCTTTCCGTCGAGCACAAAGCGCGCATTGCGGATGCGGTTGGAAAAACGGCCGGCAATCGAGCCTAAATGGGGCGAATGCGCCGGGTAATCCGCAAAGTCACGATAACCTATGACCAAAGGAGCATCATGCCCTTCCATGCGGAGATCCTGTATGGATGCGCCCCATGTAATGATTTTTGCTTCAAGTGGACCGTTTGCGATCGTAAGCCGATGAACCGCCTGCCCGTCCGGTGCATATCCGAAAATTTCCGATGTCACTTTGTTCGCCCGTTTTGATGCATTTATGAGAGCCGCATCAAGCCGTATCATTTGAACCTGCGCAAGAGGCATTCGCAGCAACACTGCCCCTTGGAATGCATTTTGATCTGAGTGCATCAAATCAGCGCGTTATACCAAGGGCGTCTCAAGATGCTGGCGCTATCCACGCCTTGAAAAAATTCAATCGCCACTCCGGCTTAACCATCTCTATTTGAAGAATAATCTTATCGATACCCGCTTAGCTCGAACCAAACTAGGATCCAATTTTATTCGGTAATACAGAAACAAATAAATATTATTCCGTCACATGATAGTTTAAACTAACCATATTAACAATACTTACTTTATCTTCATAATATAAATTAGGAATTTTAGCAATGAAGGAAAATTTCCAAAAAGTTATACCCTATATTTTTAGTGAAGAAGGTGGCTATGTTGACAATCCTCGCGATCCCGGCGGCGCCACGAATATGGGAATTACTCTGTCTACACTTTCCGCATGGGAAGGCCATACAGTTTCGGCTGCCGACGTGAAGAGCCTTTCAAGCTCAACCGCAACGAAAATCTACCAACAGCAATTCTGGAACAAGATCGACGGTGACAGTCTTCCGTCAGGTATTGATTATGCTGTGTTCGACTTTGCTGTGAACTCCGGCCCCGGAAGAGCTGCCAAAACATTGCAGGCCACCCTCAACATGCCCCAGGATGGGGTCATCGGCGTCAAAACGATTTCCGCCCTTTCCGGCCGCTCTCCCGAGGCGGTTATCAATGCGCTTTGCGATGCTCGCGCCGCCTGGCTTAAAGGATTGTCCACAGCTTCGACATTTGGCGCAGGCTGGCTGGCCCGGGTTGAACGGGTTCGGTCACGCGCATTGATGCTGGCAGCGAAACCAACTGTGACAGAACTTGCCAAACCGAATGCCAATGCTTCACCCAAAGCAAAGCAATGCGATACGGCGGTTAAGACTGTGCTTAAACACCCTGAAGCACTGGGAACTCTGGGAAGTGCGGCATCAGGTCTCGCAGCCATCGCTTCCGGCAATGGACCGGTACAATATGCGCTCGCGATTGTGATGCTTGCCTGTACTGCGGTCGGGCTTTGGTACTTCATAAAGCGCGTAAGAAGCGAACCGTGAACAACTCTTTTCCAACAATATTTCAAAAATTTGTAATTCGCTTTATGTTGCGCTTAGCCTAGCAGGCACCTTATATGCGCAATTAACGCTCTGGCTATTGTGAAAGCAATATGACTTTCCCTATCGCCGGAAACACGCTAGACACGCGCAGATACTCAGACGCATGCCTGTTGAGGCATCGCCAAGAATAAAGGAATCGAAACTTGTCCTCTACTTTTGACAAAGTCGCCGACATCATCGCCGAAACCAGCGAAATCGACCGTGACACCATCACGCCGGATAGCCATACCATCGACGATCTTGGCATTGACAGCCTCGACTTCCTCGACATCGTATTCGCTATCGACAAAGCTTTCGGCATCAAGATTCCGCTGGAACAGTGGACGCAGGAAGTTAACGAAGGCAAGGCTCCGACCGAAGAATACTTCGTTCTGAAGAACCTCTGCGCCAAGATTGACGAGCTGGTCGCAGCCAAGAAGGGCTGAACAGCCACGCAAGCTGACGGTATTGAAGGGTGAACATCCGTGTTCGCCCTGATTCCGTTTCTGGAACAAGCAAGCATTCTTGAGCACAGCATTTACGGGCAGACCGAACCATGCAGAGCAATAAAGTCGTCATAACCGGCATTGGCATCATCTCCTCGCTAGGCGAAGGACTGGATGCGCATTGGAACGCTTTCTCCAAGGCAGGTACTGAACCTCGCCTCGAAAGAGAAAACTTTGCGCCTTACACAGTTCATCCCCTTGGCGAAGTCGACTGGGGTTTGCAAATCCCCAAGCGTGGCGACCAGCGCCAGATGGAGACATGGCAGCGACTTGGAACCTATGCGGCAGGCCTGGCGCTTGACGATGCAGGTATCAAGGACGACGAAGCGCTTTGCGCAAGCATGGATATGATCGTGGGTGCCGGTGGCGGCGAGCGCGACATTACTGTCGATATGCAGATCCTCGAAGAAGGTCGCACCAGCAACAATCGCGGTGTGATGCTCAATGAAAAGCTGTCGACGGAGCTGCGCCCTACCCTGTTTCTTGCCCAGCTTTCCAATCTGCTGGCAGGCAACATTTCCATCGTCCATAAAGTGACTGGTTCTTCCCGTACCTTCATGGGCGAAGAAGGTTCCGGCATCGCGGCGATTGAAACAGCTGCTGCACGTATTCGTTCAGGCCAGAGCACCCATGCGCTGGTCGGCGGCTCTTACAATTCCGAACATTTCGACATGATTCTCGGTCACGAGCTTGGCGGCTTGCTCAAGCACGACGGCTGGGCATCGCTCTGGGAACGTGAAGGCAGTGCCGGTGGCGGCATGATTTCCGGCTCTGGGGGTGTTTTCCTCGTGCTCGAAAGCGCAGACCATGCGCAAAAACGCGGCGCACGCGCCTATGCAGAGATTGCCAGCATCGAAAGCGCGCAGATCCGCCGTGATGCGGCTGATCTTGCCAAAACCGTGCATGAACTGGTGCTCGCAGCCAATGGCGGCGCAGAGCCTGGCTATGTTGTCTCCGGCGCTTCCGGCGCACATGAAGCAACGGCCGCTGAAAAAGCAGCTCTTGAAGGCGTTTCAGCCGCATATCGCGGCGTTGCTAGCCTGACCGGCCACCTGCGCGAAGCGCAGTTCCCGCTGGCCTTGGCACTTGCAGCCATTTCGGTCTGGAAGGGCGAAGCCTTTGCTCCATCGGGCCCATCTGAGAAGGCCGTAGACGGAGCCGTCAGTGAAGCCATCGTCACCACCATTGGCGCAACACGCGCCGAAGGTGCTGCAAAGCTGGTGAGAGCATAAGATGACCAAATATACAGACCATCTCGGCCGTCCCATTGTTGCAATTACCGGTGCAGGCGTTGTTTCCTCCCTTGGACAGGGCAAGGAAGACAACTGGGCTGCACTGACCGGTGGGCGTTCCGGAATTCATAAAATCACACGCTTCCCGTCCGATAATCTCAACACGCGCTTTGCGGGTACTGTTGATTTTCTGCCTGAAAGCGAAGTTGGTGCATCGCCTCTTTCGGAAGCGCTTGCACGGCTTGCCGGTGAAGAAGCCCTCGCCCAGTCCGGTCTTTCAGTGACCAATTTTGGCGGACCGCTTTTCCTCGCAGCTCCTCCGGTTGAACTCGACTGGAAAAGCCGCTTTGCACTTGATGCCAGCATCAAGGATGAAGGCCCCGCAAGCTATCAGCTTCTGCTTGAAGCCTGCCGCCGTGCCCGTCAGGATGCCCTCTTCAATACGACGCAGTTTGGCTACATCGCCGAACGTCTGTCTGAGGCTTTTGGAACACGCGGCCTGCCGGTGACGCTGTCGACCGCATGTGCTTCGGGCGCAACCGCGATTCAGCTTGGCGTTGAAGCCATTCGTCGCGGCGAAAGTGATCGTGTTCTCTCAATCGGCACCGACGGATCGGTCTCGGCTGAAGCTCTGATCCGTTTCTCGCTGCTATCGGCGCTGTCCACGCAGAATGACAAGCCGGAAAAGGCATCCAAGCCATTCTCCAAGGATCGTGACGGCTTTGCCATGGCTGAAGGCTCCGGCGCTCTGGTTATGGAATCGCTTGAAAGCGCCATCGCACGCGGTGCAAAGGTGCTCGGCATTCTCGCTGGTTGCGGTGAAAAGGCTGATGATTTCCATCGCACCCGCTCCAAGCCGGATGCCTCACCTGCAATCGGCACGGTACGCGCAGCACTTGCAGATGCGGGACTGACCGAAGATCAGCTTTCCTATGTCAATGCTCACGGCACTTCGACACCTGAAAATGACAAGATGGAATATCTTGCCCTTTCAACCGTGTTTGGTGAGCGGCTTTCTTCGATTCCTGTTTCGTCCAACAAGTCGATGATCGGTCACACACTGACCGCCGCTGGTGCGATTGAAGCCGTATTCTCGCTGCTGACGATTGAAACCGGCACATTGCCTCCGACCATCAATTACGACAATCCAGATCCGGCAATTCCGCTGGATGTCGTGCCAAATGTTAAGCGTGATGGACAGGTTTCTGCCGTGCTTTCCAACTCATTTGGCTTTGGTGGACAGAACACGAGCCTTGTTTTGACGGCAAATCCGAATTAATCGGATCTGCAGTTATATATTCTCGGTAATCCCGGTCAGCAAAATGCTTTCCGGGATTATGTCTTGAAAAGGATAAATTCATGCGCGCCTTGCAGCTTCTCGACGATCGTCGTCTCGAAATGACCGATATCGCTCCGCCACCGGCACCCGGCAATGGCGAAGTGACAGTCCGGATCAAGGCTGTAGCACTCAACCATATCGACGTATGGGGCTGGCGCGGCATGGCATTTGCCAAGCGTAAGATGCCACTGGTCATCGGTGCGGAAGCTTCCGGCGTTGTCGATGCAATCGGCCCGGGCGTATCAAATGTTCTGCCAGGCCAGCTCGTGTCGATCTATGGCGCACGCACATGTGGTCTGTGCAAGGCCTGCCGCGAAGGTCGCGATAATCTCTGTGAACACGTTGGCGGCGTTCATGGCTTCCATCTCGATGGCTTTGCCTGTGAAGCCGTTAATCTGCCAGCACGTCTGCTCGTTCCAGCACCTCCCGGCGTTGACGCAATCGGTGCTGCGGTCGCTCCTGTTACCTTTGGGACGGTCGAGCATATGCTGTTTGACAATGCGAAACTCCAGCCGGGCGAAACCGTTCTGGTTCAGGCTGGCGGTTCCGGCATTGGTTCGGCTGCGATCCAGCTTGCCAAGAAAATGGGCTGCACCGTCATCACAACGGTTGGCTCTGACGATAAGATCGAAAAGGCTAAGGCGCTCGGTGCCGATCACGTCATCAACTACCGTGTCGATCGCTTTGAAGGTGTTGTACGCAAGCTCACCAAGAAGAAGGGCGTCGATGTCGTGTTCGAACACGTTGGTGCCGACACATGGGCAGGCTCGATGCTCTGCATGAAGCGCGGCGCGCGTCTCGTCACCTGTGGTTCGACCTCTGGTGTTTCAACGAACATGAACCTGATGCAGCTCTTCCAGCAGCAGCTTAAAATCCTCGGCTCGTTCGGTTGCCGCATGGAAAACATGGCTGATGCGATGCAGAAAATGGCGCAGGGCGTTGTTCATCCAGTGATCGACACCATTGTCGGCTTTGACGACATCGGTACGGCTCTCAAGCGCATGGAAGGCCGCGACGTGTTCGGCAAGATCGTGTTGCAGATCGACTAAGCCTTTATGTTCAAGATTAAGCTTCTTCTCTTTAAATGGTCGCGTAAGCTCAAGCAGTTCAACTACTGGCTTTGGGCGCAGGCTGTGTTTATCGCGCTCGCACTTCTCCGTCTCCTGCCTGCGAAAAGCGCAATCCGCTTTTCCGCATGGTTTGCGCGCAAGGTGGGACCGCTGACGCCACGGCACAAGGTTGCAACCAACAATCTGCGCCTTGCCTATCCTGAGAAGAGCGATGCTGAAATTGAAAAGATCGCCGTCGAAATGTGGGATTCTATGGCGCGTCTTTTCGCGGAATACATCTTCCTTGATGCGATCTTCGATTTTGATCCCAATGCGACCGAACCCGGTCTTATCGAAGTTGACGGCATTCCGATTTTCGAACGTCTCCGCAACGAGACCAAGCCGCATATTTTCTTCACCGCGCATACCGGCAATTTCGAGCTTCTGCCGATCTGTGCCGGTACGTTCGGCCTTGATGTGACGGCCCTCTTCCGCCCACCGAACAATCCCTATATCGCGAAGACCGTTCTCAAAGCGCGCAAAACCAATATGGGTCATCTGGTGCCATCAAAGGCCGGTGCCGCATGGTCGCTGGCGCGTGTTCTGGATGCTGGCGGTAATGTCGGGATGCTGGTGGACCAGAAGTTCCAGCGTGGCGTTCCCTCCACCTTCTTTGATCGCCCGGTAAAAACCAATCCGTTGCTCGCAAAGCTCGCGCGACAGTATGATTGCGATGTCTATCCGGCGCGCTGCATACGCCTGCCTGGCGGTCGATACCGGCTTGAGCTGAAAGAGCGCATGGAGCTGCCACGCGACGAAAAAGGCGAAATCGATATCGCCGCGACCGCGCAGCTTCTCAACGATACCGTTGAGGAATGGGTGCGCGAATATCCTGGCCAGTGGATGTGGTTCCACAAGCGCTGGGGCTAGAGACTCAATATCTGCGTTCGGTCAAAACTGGCCGGACGCATTTTTATTTTATGATGTGAAAACATCCTGCAAGGGAGACAACCATGCGTCCTATCGCTATCGCCCCATCCATCCTTTCGGCCGACTTTGCGCGTCTGGGAGAAGAAGTTGATGCCGTGCTTGAAGCCGGTGCCGACTGGATTCACATCGATGTCATGGATGGTCATTTCGTGCCGAACATCACGTTCGGTCCGCAGGTGGTGAAAGCAATTCGTCCACGCACCAAGGCTTTCTTCGACACGCATCTGATGATCGCCCCTTGCGATCCATATCTTGAACCATTTGCGGATGCGGGCTGCGATCTCATTACAATCCACGCAGAAGCTGGCGCACATACGCACCGCTCGCTCCAGAGCATCCGCGCTTTGGGCAAAAAGTCTGGTCTGGCGCTCAATCCAGCAACCCCTGTTGAAGCATTGACCAACGTCATTGATGACGTTGATCTCGTTCTCGTCATGACGGTCAATCCGGGTTTCGGCGGCCAGAAGTTCATTGCGCCGATGCTCGACAAGATCAGCCAAGTGCGTGAGATGATTGGCGACCGCCCGATCGATATCGAAGTGGATGGCGGTATCACGCCTGAGACTGCCGGATCGGTTGTTGCAGCCGGTGCAAATATTCTCGTTGCGGGTTCTGCCGTTTACAAAGGCAACTCAGTTGAGAGTTATGCCGCTAACATCAAAGCCATTCGCGAAGCAGCAGAAGCTGGACGATAAACTGAAGCCACTTTTCCGGGGGAGTGCGTTGAGCTGAGCATCAGGCTCTGCTAAACACCGCGCATTCCCTTTACCCAAGACCTGCAGCCCGGCAGACGGGCCGCCAAAACAGGATATGCCCATGATCCCGCGCTATTCCCGACCAGAAATGGTCGCCATCTGGTCTCCCGAAACCAAATTCCGCATCTGGTTCGAAATTGAGGCCTATGCATGTGAGGCGCTTGCCGAACTCGGCGTAATCCCTAAAGAAGCCGCAAAGACCATCTGGGAAAAGGGTGATGCCGCCAAGTTCGACGTCGCGCGCATCGACGAAATCGAAGCCGTCACCAAACATGACGTCATCGCGTTCCTCACGCATCTGGCAGAATTCATCGGCCCAGACAGCCGCTTCGTGCATCAGGGCATGACCTCGTCGGACGTACTCGACACCACGCTCAATGTGCAGCTCGTTCGCGCAGCTGATCTGCTTCTCGCAGACATGGATCGTGTGCTTGCAGCGCTTAAGAAGCGCGCATTTGAACACAAGGATACCGTTCGTATCGGCCGTAGCCATGGCATTCATGCCGAACCAACCACAATGGGTCTGACTTTCGCACGTTTCTACGCCGAAATGGAACGGAACCGCGCGCGTCTCGTTGCAGCACGCGCAGAAATCGCGACCGGTGCCGTATCGGGCGCTGTTGGCACCTTCGCCAATATCGATCCACGCGTTGAAGAATATGTCTGCGAAAAGCTCGGTCTCGAAGCAGAGCCAGTTTCAACGCAGGTTATTCCGCGCGACCGTCACGCCATGTTCTTTGCAACGCTCGGCGTCATCGCTTCGTCGATTGAGAACGTAGCCATCGAAATCCGTCACATGCAGCGTACGGAAGTTCTGGAAGCGGAAGAGTTCTTCTCGCCCGGCCAGAAAGGCTCGTCGGCGATGCCGCACAAGCGCAACCCTGTCCTGACCGAAAACCTGACCGGCCTCGCCCGTCTGGTACGTATGTCGGTTGTGCCTGCAATGGAAAATGTTGCCCTCTGGCATGAACGCGATATTTCGCATTCGAGCGTTGAACGCGCAATTGGCCCAGACACCACCATCACACTCGACTTTGCGCTGAACCGTCTGGCTGGCGTTGTCGAAAAGCTGGTGATCTACCCGGAAAACATGCTGAAAAACATGAACAAGTTCCGTGGTCTTGTGCATTCGCAGCGCGTTCTGCTCGCACTCACACAGGCTGGCGTTTCGCGTGAAGATTCCTACCGCCTCGTGCAGCGCAATGCCATGAAGGTCTGGGAACAGGGTGCGGACTTCCTCGAAGAACTGCTCGGTGACGCGGAAGTGCGTGCAGCACTTTCCGAAGAACAAATCCGCGAAAAGTTCGATCTTGGCTATCACACCAAACATGTTGATACGATCTTCAAGCGCGTTTTCGGCTGAGATTTAGGCTCTGGCGGCCTGCAAATCGCGTGAATTTTTTAAAACCGCATAATTTTCTCCGAAAAGTCTGCAACTTTTCGGGATTATGCGGAGCGCCTCCGGTGATCACGTACCTTGAGTACGCTGCGCTCCGGTTCTCGAAAGCCACGATTTTCGGACGCCATAACCAAAATCACTAACGCTGATAAATTGAATCTGCAAAAAGCCCCATGTTTCTGTAAACATGGGGCTTTTTATTAATTCGGATTAGGCGCTCTTTTTGATCGTATTGATCACATTGCCCCATGGGTCTTCAAAGACGTGGTTATTACCGCCACGCGTATCTTCCATTTCGACCCATGCAAGACCTGTGCGATCCTTATCGCGCAAGCCGGCACCTGAACTCTGCCAGGCATTAGCACCAATGTGGTGGTGATAGCCGCCAGTGGACAGAAACACGGCCTTGTCGCCATAGGTCTGAACGGTGTCAAAGCCCAACTGCTGATGCCAAAAGGATTCAGCATCCTTCGCGTTGCCAACGCGCAAGTGAACGTGACCAACAACCGTGTTTTGCGGTGCGCCGTTCCATTCACCACCTTCACGATCAATAAGGTCGAGAAGGTTCTTCACGTCGAGCGCCTCGGTGCCCATCTTCACGCGATCACCATTCCACTGCCACGTATTGTGTGGACGGTCGGAATAGATCTCAATGCCGTTGCCTTCAGGATCTGTCAGGTAGATCGCTTCGCTGACATTATGATCCGACGCACCGGCAACAGGCAGCTGCTTGTCGATGGCGCGGCGCGACCAGCGGGCGAGATCGCCACGAGTCGGCAGCAAGAAAGCCGTGTGGTAGAGACCAGCGCTGCGTGGATCATCAGGCTTAGCAGCCGAAAACTGCTCGATTTCCATCAGTTCACGGTCGCCCGCACCCAATACAATGGAAGCGCCACGACGCGTCATTTCACGCAAGCCTACGACATCACGATAATACTCAGCCAGAGTTTCTGCATCGCGCGCCTTTAAGCCAATGCGCGCCACACGTACCGGTGTCGTCATAGCAAAAGGCAAAGGAGCGCTCTTTACAGTGGCAGCGGTCGAACCACCCTTATCAGCAGCGGCCATCTTCAGTGTTTCAGTCATTTCATTCTCCTTCGGCGGCATTTCTGCGCGCGCGGAAAGAATATTGCTCATGACGGCAGCACCTGCAGAACCAAGTATCGTTCTTCTGCTTATCGTCATGGCCGTCAAATCCTCTCCGTAATTATCTTCCCGCTAAAGATCACAATTTAGCGAGTGTTTCACAAGATAGCGATCAGCGAACAAGCTGTTCATCATTTGCGACATCTAAGTTCTTTTTGACGCGCTATAGCTGAGCTTGAAGATGCGTTGAAACGGCTCTAAATAGGGGGCATGAAAGTCAAAGACGCAGATATTCTTATCATCCCCGGCTACACCAATTCCGGACCTGATCATTGGCAGACGCGCTGGGAGAATAAACTCTCGACGGCACGACGTGTCGAACAGGCCGAATGGTCGAAGCCAGTCAAAGACGATTGGGTGGCACAGCTGGTCAAAGCAGCCAATGAGACGACGAAGCCGATCGTGCTTGTTGCTCATTCGCTTGGCGTTGCAACTGCGCTTCACGCTCTTCCGCAAATTCAGCACAAGGTAGCCGGTGCTTTCTTTGTAGCGCCTCCCGATGTGTCGAACGAAAAGATCCGGCCAAAGCACCTGATGACATTCGGCCCTTATCCGCGTGAGCGCCTGCCATTTCCGACGATTACCGTCGTCAGCCGCAATGATCCCTTCTCAAGCTTTGAAGCCGCAGAAGATATCGTGAAGGACTGGGGTGCGCTGCTCATCGATGCAGGCGATGCAGGGCATATCAATTCGGAATCCGGACATGGTCCGTGGCCGGAAGGCTCTATGGTTTTTGCTGAATTTATGACCAATCTTCAGCCGCCAAAAATGCATTGAATCAAAGAGTTATCTAATTTTCTGATTAAATAGATTCAGAACAGTTTTGAAAGCGGCAGATTGAATGATCTGCCGCTTATTTATTTAAGCCCGGACAGCGTCAACGAGCGTTTTTGCGCCGAGGCGCAGATAGCCGCTATCGTTTCCAAGTGTCAGGAACTGGAAGCCAAGCGGGATGTAGCGCCGTGCGAACTCTGCTGACGGCGAATAAATGCCAGCGAATTTTCCAGCAGCTGCGGCCTTACGAGCGATGGTGCTCACTGGCTCGATGATCACTTCGGAATCCGGATTGGCTTCACGGCCATTGCTCCAGGCAATCGAGAAGTCGGCAGGACCCACGAAAACGCCATCGATACCGCGCACGTCAAGAATCGCATCCAGCGCATCATAGGCATCGCGTGTTTCGATCATGGCGAAAGCCAGCGTATCCTGATTGGCAGTTACGAGATAATCGTTCGAGCCCGGCGCTCCGTAATCAGCATTGGCGCGGAAAACACCCCATGAACGCTCGCCAATCGGCGGGTACTTCATTGCGGCTGCAAACTTACGCGCGTCTTCAACCGAGTTGATCATTGGCGCAATCACGGCCTGCGCGCCAAAATCGAGTGCGCGGCTTGCCATATCGAAGCGACCAACCGGAATACGAACGACTGGCGGCTTACCAGCATTGAGGATCAATCCGAGACTGCGCAACACGCTCTGCTCATCATGGCCGCCATGCTGCATATCAAGCGTAACTGCTTCAAAGGAGCTGTGCGCCAGAACTTCAACTGTCAGTGCTTCCGGTAGAGATGACCACGCGGAAAGAACTGTTTCTCCGGCACGAAGACGCGAAGACAAAGACATGCTTATTCCCCTGCATTACAAAAAACTAAGGGCGGAAACGCATTTTGCATTTCCGCCCTTTATACTACGAGTTAGTCTTTCTGAACCTGCTGGATCGCTTCCTCAAGGAAAGCAAACATTTTCTCGCGAATAGTTTCGTCCGTTACCTTCACATCTGCCGCATCAAAATCGGCGCGTAGTTTGCGGAAAACGTCTTCATCGCCAGCTTCTTCAAAGTCAGCAGCAACAACTTCACGAGCATAGGCATCAGCGTCTGCATCGTGCTTGCCAAGAAGCTGTGCAGCCCAGAGGCCGAGGATCTTGTTACGGCGGGCCTCTGCCTTGAAGCGAAGTTCTGCATCCAGTGCGAATTTGCTTTCAAATGCGTTGCGGCGATCATCCATGCCAGTGGCCATTCATACAACTCCCAAGACTTTAAGTTATGTGAGATCGTCAACCGTTCTCTTGCCTAAAGCTGGCAAGGGGCGCAAGATTATACAAGAGCCAAAAGTCACTTTATTGATTTATCTGGCTCTGAAACGCTTAAAACGGGGGAACGGGTACAAAGCAGGATTGTTAAAAGCCCACAATTGCTATACGTAGCCCGCGAGAATAGCGGCAAAAGCCGATCATCACATTTTTGGAAATCCGAGAAAAGCCATGAACCGTCGCCGCCGTATTTACGAGGGCAAGGCCAAGATTCTTTATGAAGGCCCTGAACCCGGTACTCTTGTCCAGTTCTTCAAAGATGACGCAACCGCGTTCAACGCGAAGAAGCATGAAGTTGTTGACGGAAAAGGCGTGTTGAACAACCGCATCTCCGAGCACATTTTCACCCAGCTGAACCGCATTGGTATTCCAACCCACTTCATCCGCCGCCTCAACATGCGTGAGCAGCTGATCAAGGAAGTTGAGATCATCCCGCTTGAAGTCGTTGTTCGCAACGTCGCCGCAGGCTCGATGTCCAAGCGTCTGGGCCTCGAAGAAGGCACGGTTCTGCCCCGCTCGATCATCGAGTTCTATTACAAGGCAGACGCCCTCGATGACCCAATGGTCACCGAAGAACACATCACCGCTTTCGGCTGGGCCAGCCCGCAGGAAATCGACGACATCATGGCTCTCGCCATCCGCGTCAACGACTTCCTCACCGGTCTGTTCCTGGGCATCGGCATCCAGCTTGTTGATTTCAAGATGGAATGCGGACGTCTGTTTGAAGGCGACATGATGCGCATCGTCGTTGCCGACGAAATTTCGCCAGACTCGGCGCGCCTTTGGGATGTCAACACAAATGACAAGCTCGATAAGGACCGTTTCCGCCGCGATATGGGCGGGCTGGTTGAGGCCTATCAGGAAGTAGCGCGCCGTCTCGGCATCATGAACGAGAACGACACGCCCCGTCCTTCCGGCCCTACGCTTGTGAAGTAAAGATCCGCACAGCCCGGTAACTCGCGTTCCGGGCTGTTTTCATTGTTGTTAAATTAAATCAGCAGGAACTACAGAGTGATCAAGGCACGCGTCACCGTTACACTGAAAAACGGCGTTCTCGACCCGCAGGGCAAAGCTATTGTCGGCGCGCTCGGCAGCCTGGGCTTCGAAGGCATCAATTCCGCCCGTCAGGGCAAGGTCTTCGATCTCGAACTCGGAGGCTCGGACAAGGCGAAAGCTGAAGCCGAAATCAAGGCCATGTGCGAGAAGCTGCTCGCCAACACGGTTATTGAAGATTACGCAATCGTCATCGCCTGACGCGCTGCGGCTTAAGTATAGTTTTTTGCGCGCCTTCACACCGCTTCACAGCGGGTTTGAAGGGCACTCAAATTCAAAGAGACGTAAAACGCCATGAAAGCAGCAGTCGTTCTTCTTCCGGGCCTCAACCGTGACCGCGACATGATTGCGGCCATCACTAAGATTTCCGGTCAGGCACCAATCACCGTATGGCAGACAGACACGAGCATCCCCGATGATGTTGATCTGATCCTGATTCCCGGCGGTTTCTCTTATGGCGATTACCTGCGTTGCGGTGCAATTGCAGCGCGTATGCCGGTAATGCAGGCCATTCGCGAGAAGGCCGACAAGGGTGTCATGGTTATTGGCGTCTGCAACGGCTTCCAGATTCTCGTCGAAGCAGGAATGCTGCCAGGTGCGCTGATGCGCAACACGTCGCTGAAGTTCGTCTGCCGCGAAGTGAAGCTCGAAGTCAGCAATGCGAATACCTCGTTCACACGCGGTTATCAGCCAGGCCAGATCATCCGTTGCCCGGTTGCCCATCATGACGGCAACTATTTTGCTGATGCAGAAACACTGAAGCGCGTCGAAGGCGAAGGCCAAGTTGTGTTCCGTTATGCAGACAGCACCAATCCGAACGGTTCGGTCAATGACATTGCCGGCATCGTCAATGCGCGCGGCAATGTTCTCGGCATGATGCCACATCCTGAAAACCTGATCGAAGGTGCACATGGCGGCGATGACGGCCGTGCACTTTTTGCAGGCGCATTGGGTATCGCAGCTTAAAGCTTTAAAGCTCGACCAAGCAGATTAAATGGCCTTCGTTGAATAACGGAGGCCATTTTTTATTGCACAAACGAGATGCACAATTGGGGCCGCAAAAGAGAACAGTCCTTTCAGGACCTAGAGCATAGTTCCTTAAAATCGACTCGATCTAAGATAAATTATGCTGTAAAAACAGAGTTTTAGAGCGATCTTTCTGATCCAATAAGGCACACGACACTCTGGAGCAGTTCCAGTTGATATCGAAGCGTTGAAACCTCTCGATATTTTTGTTTCTACGCGCATCTGGTTTCGAAAACCGATCCCACTTTTCGGAATGCGCTCTAGCGCCACGCACAAAATCGTGGCAGCTTGATCGATAGATACTTCCTGAGTAAACCGAATCGGGGAACGATATCGATGCAGTTATATTCACGCCCACTCTCCCCCTATTCCGCTTTTGTGCGCGGTGTTCTTTATCTCAAGGAACTGCCGTTCAAACCTATTAACCTCCCCTATCCATTTCCCGAAGACTTCATTCATGTGACACCTTTAAAGCGTGTCCCGGTGCTGATTACCGGCTCTGGCGAGACATTGTTTGAAGCAGCTGTCATTGCGGAATATCTGGAAGACCATTTTCCGGACACTCCCGTTCTGCCCGGCAGCCCGCGCGAGCGTGCTCTGATCCGCCTTCTGGCGCGTGTGACGGAGCTGGAAGTTCTCGGCCCTGCGATGAAACTCTTCATTCTTCAGAGCAAACCTGAAAGGGACGAGGCCACTATCGAGCGGCTGTTTACCAAGCTCCACAAAGGCTTGAGCGTGGTTGAATCACGTCTCACCGATCACGATTTTGCACTCAACGATGCGCCGACACTTGCTGATGCATGGCTGCTGCCAGTACGCTTCCTCATGGAGCCGCTCAAGAAGCTTTCGGGGAAAGACGATTTGCTGGCTGCTTACCCAAAATTCGACACATATGCGGTGAAAGCAAAGCAGGACCCTGCGTTCGAACTCATATGGAATGAGATGAGTGACGGGTTAAAGGCTTTCATGCCGCAGCTTGCCTGAATTATCCCGTCCAATAGAAAGCGCATTTCTGAAAATGCGCTTTAACACATTGTTTCTATGCGTTTATCGGCAAGCCACTCTTTTGTTGGTCTTGCCGAAAACGTTCTTATGGAGCCTTCCTTGAAGAACAAGACCATTGCGCTCGTTGCACTGCCTGCTCTGGCACTCTTTGCAGCCTGCACGCCGAAACCGACGCCTCCTACTCCCACAAGTGTTAGCAAAGCAGCCTTGGCAACCATGGAGCGGATCGCTGTGGGAGCGAATAGCTGTTGGTTCAAATCCAATGATAAGGATTTTCGCGGCTATGCATTTGCGCCGGAACTTAATTCTTTTTCAGGGCGTCCACGTATGTTGGTGGTTCCTGCTCGAAATCTGGCGGGACGCCCGCTCCTGGTTGTGCAGGCAGAAGGCAATCCAGCACGCATTGAAGCCTTTGGCCCGATGATGCAGCAGGGTCATAGCAGCCGTATAAGTGCTGACATTAATCGTTGGGCATCGGGCCAAAAAGGCTGCTGACGTTCAAATTTAACGGATGTGGAAACGGACCTTGCGCGATTCCACATCTGCCTCGTTCCGTGTAATACCTATATCGCGAAGCTGCTCGTCCGTCAGATCAATCAATTCAATGCGGCTGCGGCGCAGCATGAGACGCAGAGAGCACCATTCAATGAAACGCTGCCAGACAGAACGAGAAGCGTAACAAAAATCGCTTTCCCTTGTCTGGATTGTATCAATTGTATCTATCTCATCGTGCTTAACTGACGTATATGTCATAGCAAAGAGCCTTTTAAACTGGGCTTAGCCGATATTATGCATCAATCTGATGCGTGAAACGTAAATACAATTGACTCAAATATCGGTACAATGCTTATATTGTGACCATGACAAATTGGCTTCCCGACCTCACCGGAAAATCCGGCCCACTCTATCTTCAACTCGCTGACGCAATTGAAGAAGCGATCGCCCTTGGAACTTTGCCTGCGGGACAGAAGCTACCGCCGCAACGCAATCTGGCTTATGATCTGAAGGTGACAATCGGTACAATCGGGCGCGCCTATGCTCTCGCGCATGAGCGTGGACTTGTAACCGGCGAAGTTGGTCGCGGAACTTATGTGCTTGGCAGGGCCGACGGCAAGAATGCGCCACCTGCCTATTCGAGCGATGGCATTGCTGGCACACGTATTCAGGACGCACCACTCGACAAGGGACGCTTCGATACGACGGCAGCTCCTGACGTCGGACAAAATACGATACTTGAGCCTCTGATTGCGTCTGTCATACGCAATTTCCCGCATGAAGTTGTCAACTACACGCGACATTTCCCGCAACACTGGCTTGAAGCCGGACGTCAATGGCTCAATCAGGAAAACGCTCCTGCCGATGCGAGCAATATTGTTATCACCAACGGCGCACATGCTGGTGCAATTGCGGCGATTACGGCTTTCACCTCGCCCGGCGACAGGATTGTTTTTGAAGATCTCACTTACACACAAGTGAGCCGGTCCGTGAAAATTGCCGGACGCCGCGTCGCGATTGCCGCGAGCGATGAATATGGCATGATCCCGGAAGAATTCGAGCGGGTCTGCAACCAGCAGCACCCGACAATGGCGTTTCTCATGCCAAGCATCCACAATCCGACGCTTGCGACCATGCCCTATGAGCGCCGAGTGGCGATTGCCAATATCGCGGCTCGACACAATGTCTGGCTCATTGAAGATGACACATACGGGGTTATGACCCGGTCAAATATCCCGAAGATTGCCGATATTGCACCGGAACGCACATTTCTTCTCGGCAGTCTTTCAAAGGCCGTAACGGCTGGCCTGCGCTGCGGTTGGGTGGCCTGCCCGCCGCATTGCGCGCAACGTTTACGCGTGACCCACAAGCTGATGACGGGCGGCGTTTCGTTTCTGCTCGCTGAAACTACCGCACAGATGGTACTTTCAGGTCAGGCGAATGCCCTGCTGGACAAGTGCTCGGCTGAAATCGAATGGCGCGAGCAATTGGCGCGCAAGGTCTTCGCCGGTTACGACTTTGTTTCTTCACCGCATGTTCCGATCCTCTGGCTGAAACTGCCGGAACCATGGCTTGCCAGTACATTCAAAGCAGCCGCCTATGAAAACGGACTACTGATCGACGATGAAGACGAGTTCAAAGCCGGTCGCATTGATCGAACGTACCACCGGGTTCGCATTGCTTTTTCCTCACCGACGGATCGGAATCTGGTCGAAAATGGCTTCGCAACTTTGCGGCAATTGCTGGAAAATGAACAAGTAGGCTATGAAGGCAGCATTTGAGCCGGGAAATCGGCATTTTCCTGTCGCGCTTCCAACAGAGTTAGGTTAAAGAGGCCCCTTGAAACCTTAGGTGTCCGCCCTTCGGCAGAAGTTTCCGGGTACCGCAGCCTGCGACGGGGTCCCTCATCTCCATGACTATTTCCAATAAGCGCGACATCACGCCGGAACTTATCTCTGCTCACGGCCTCAAGCCGGACGAATATCAGCGTATTCTCGATCTGATCGGACGCGAACCGAGCTTCACGGAGCTCGGCATTTTCTCGGCCATGTGGAATGAACATTGTTCCTACAAATCGTCGAAGAAGTGGCTGCGTACTCTCCCGACAACCGGCTCACGCGTTATCCAGGGTCCGGGTGAAAACGCTGGCGTTGTTGACATTGGCGATGGCGACTGCGTCGTCTTCAAGATGGAAAGCCATAACCACCCGTCGTATATCGAGCCTTATCAGGGCGCGGCGACAGGCGTTGGTGGCATTCTGCGCGACGTTTTCACAATGGGTGCTCGTCCAATTGCAGCCATGAATGCCCTGCGTTTCGGTGAGCCTGACCATCCAAAGACCCGCCACCTCGTATCGGGCGTCGTGTCTGGCGTTGGCGGTTATGGCAATGCTTTCGGCGTTCCGACCGTTGGCGGCGAAGTGAACTTCGACAAGCGCTATAACGGCAATATCCTCGTCAATGCATTCGCGGCTGGCCTTGCCAAGCATGACGGCATCTTCCTGTCCGAAGCCAAGGGCGTTGGCCTCCCGGTTGTCTATCTCGGTGCCAAGACGGGCCGTGATGGCGTTGGCGGTGCAACGATGGCATCGGCTGAATTTGACGAATCGATTGAAGAAAAGCGCCCAACCGTTCAGGTTGGCGATCCATTCACTGAGAAGTGCCTTCTGGAAGCCTGCCTTGAGCTGATGGCTTCGGGTGCGGTTATCGCCATTCAGGATATGGGTGCTGCAGGTCTCACCTGTTCTGCCGTTGAAATGGGTGCGAAGGGCGATCTCGGTATCGAGCTCATTCTCGACCATGTTCCGGTTCGCGAAGTAAACATGACAGCTTACGAAATGATGCTGTCGGAAAGCCAGGAGCGTATGCTCATGGTTCTCAAGCCAGAAATGGAAGAAGAAGCACAGGCGATCTTCCGTAAGTGGGGTCTTGATTTCGCAATCGTCGGCAAGACTACTGATGATCTGCGCTTCCGCGTCATCCATCAGGGCGAAGAAGTTGCAAACCTTCCGATCAAGGAACTCGGTGACGAAGCTCCTGAGTATGATCGTCCATGGATGGAACCGGGCAAGCATGCACCGCTGCCTGCCAGCAATGTGCCACAGGTTGAAGACTATTCGGATGCGCTGCTCAAGCTCGTTGGCTCGCCGGATGGTTCATCGCGCCGCTGGGTTTACGAACAGTATGACACACTCATTCAGGGCAACTCGCTGCAGCTCCCGGGTGGCGATGCTGGTGTGATCCGCGTTGAAGGTCACGCCACCAAGGCACTCGCTTTCTCGTCTGACGTAACGCCACGCTATTGCGAAGCTGATCCGTTTGAAGGCGGCAAGCAGGCTGTTGCCGAATGCTGGCGCAACATTACCGCAACCGGTGCTGAGCCGCTTGCATCGACCGACAACCTCAACTTCGGCAATCCTGAAAAGCCGGAAATCATGGGCCAGCTGGTCAAGGCAATTGAAGGTATCGGCGAAGCTTGCCGTGCGCTCGATTTCCCAATCGTTTCGGGCAACGTATCGCTCTACAACGAAACCAACGGTCAGGCGATCCTGCCAACTCCGACCATTGCCGGCGTCGGCCTCATTCCTGACTGGTCGCAGATGGCCAAGATCGGCGGAATGCAGGATGGCGACACGCTGGTTCTGCTGGGCGGCGACGGCACCCATTTGGGTCAGTCAGTCTATCTGCGCGATCTTTTTGATCGTGCTGATGGCCCTGCTCCAACGGTTGATCTTGCGCTTGAAAAGCGTAACGGCGAGTTCGTCCGTTCGGCGATCCGCAATGGCCAGGTGACAGCCTGTCACGACCTCTCCGATGGTGGTCTTGCCGTTGCTGTTGCTGAAATGGCAATCAAATCCGGCAAGGGTGCGGTTCTTGATGCGGGCGACGGCCTGCCACATGCCGCGCTGTTTGGCGAAGATCAGTCGCGTTATGTTGTTGCAGCAACACCTGAAATGGCGAAACTCATTGCGCTCAATGCAGAAGGTGCTGGCGTTCCGTTCCGTGTACTCGGCACGGTCGGCGGCGACCGCCTGAAGTTCGGTGCAACGGTTGATGTCGCAGTTGCAGAGCTTAACAATGCTTTTGAAGGCTGGTTCCCAGGCTTCATGAGTGGAGAAGCTGCAGTCGACAACTAATCGTTATTGGTTAGAACTGTTACCAATTGACGCCCGGCCGGGAACACCGCGCCGGGCGTTTGCTTGTCGGCAATTTAAACGTTAGACAGTTGAATATTGACGTATCACGATGATGCGTTACGATTCGAAACGAACAAGAAGAAGCCCTAAAAGGCAGGAGATTTTGCATGGCTATGGACGCTCATGAGATCGAAAAACTGATACGCGAAGGTATTCCCGGCGCAAAGGTTACGATCCGCGACCTTGCCGGAGACGGAGATCATTATGCGGCGGAAGTTGTTGCGGAAAGTTTCCGTGGCAAGTCACGCGTGCAGCAGCACCAGATGGTCTATGACGCCCTCAAGGGCAACATGGGCGGCGTGCTTCACGCCCTTGCCCTCCAGACCAGCGTACCAGAATAAACTAATCCAACACCGCCCTCGGTTGAGCTTTCCAGCCTTTAGCCAAGTGTTGAAATACACGCATTGGCACTTGGAAACGACAATCCGGGCGGTGATTTTCTTCCTGCGGCAAGATGTTGCCCCCAAAACAGCCTGATTTCGCGCTAATTTGACTTGCTTTCACCTTTAGAGGGTGATTACCAAAGCTCAGCTTACTATATTGGGGTAGAACCTCTCCCTACGCGGGCCGGGATTTGAACCGGCATCCTGAAAGGAACTAAAATGACCGGAATCAACGATTTCATCGACAATGAAGTGAAGACCAACGACGTCGTGCTGTTCATGAAGGGCACACCAGGTTTCCCACAGTGCGGTTTCTCCGGTCAGGTCGTTCAGATTCTCGACTATATCGGCGTCGATTATAAGGGCGTGAACGTTCTTGCTTCCGACGAAATCCGTCAGGGCATCAAGGATTACTCCAACTGGCCAACCATTCCTCAGCTCTATGTAAAGGGCGAATTTGTTGGCGGTTGCGACATCATCCGCGAAATGTTCCAGTCCAGCGAACTACAGGCACTTTTTACCGATAAGGGTATTGCAACCAAGGCCGCTTGAGGATTAATTACCCCTCATACGGCTTTTAAAGCTCACCTTTTCTAAAAGGCGCCGTTTCATGGCGCCTTTTCTATTGCCCGATGCATAGCCATCATAGGCAGCATCTGCTGCCGGGCCGCTGTTTTCTAAATTCTGACTACTACACCGGCACTCCCCTGACCGGTGTGCCGTTTATCGAGGACTACCCAAATGCCAATCGACATTCAAAATGGTTCTCCGGACCAGAAGACTTCCATGCGCGGGCGCGGCGAGTTCATCGCTCTCATTGCAGCGATCATGGCAATCAATGCGTTGGCAGTGGATATTATGCTGCCTGGTCTGCCGCAAATTGGTGCCAGCCTTGGCGTGCTCTCAGAAAATCACGCACAGTTTGTCATTACGGCCTATCTGCTCGGCTTTGGCGTATCGCAACTGTTCTATGGTCCGCTGAGCGACCGTTTCGGCAGAAGATTACCTCTCTTTGGCGGTTTGCTGATCTATATACTCGCAGCACTTGGTGCAGCCGTTGCAACGGATTTCACAACACTTATTGTTCTGCGCGTATTGCAGGGACTGGGTGCCGCAGCAACGCGTGTAATTGCCGTTTCAGTTGTTCGCGATAAGTTTGCCGGGCGCCAGATGGCTGAAGTCATGTCGCTCGTCATGATGGTCTTCATGATCCTGCCAGTGGTCGCTCCAGCAACCGGTCAGCTGATTATGCTGTTCGGTGAATGGCATCTGATCTTTCTGTCTATGGCGCTTATGGCTGTTATAATCGGTGTATGGGCATATTTGCGCCTGCCCGAAACGCTGCCCGTCAGCCATCGTCGTCCTTTGACAGTCAAGAGTGTAATCGGTGGTTTTGGCATCGTTCTGTCCAACCGCGTGGCGCTCTTCTACATGCTCGGCACCTCGTTCATTCTTGGAGCGCTGTTCGGCTACATCAACTCGGCGCAGCAGATCTTTGTTGATATCTACAAGCTTGGATCGCTGTTTCCGCTGGCCTTTGCTGCCGTCGCCATGACGCTTGCTCTCGCATCGTTCCTCAACTCCCGCCTTGTCGGTCGCTACGGTATGCGCCGCATTTCACAGACGATGCTGCTGGTATTTGTCGGCTTCAGCCTGCTTTGGGTCGTGCTTTCTGTGACGTTCAGCGGTCCCGTGCCATTCTGGATGCTGATGACGATCTATATGACCATCATGTTCTCGTTCAGCCTTGTAACGGCTAACTTCAATGCGCTGGCTATGGAGCCTCTGGGCGAAGTCGCCGGTACGGCATCTTCCGTTTTGGGCTTTGCACAGACAGTCATCGGCGCAGCACTCGGCGCAGTCATCGGTCAGGCATTCGATGGAACGACAACACCGGTCGCCGCAGGCTATTGTGTGCTGGGCTTCATCGCATTCATCTGCGTTTTGATTGCAGAGCGCGGCAAGATGTTCAAGCCGCACAACAAGCCAATCTGAGTAGAAACTGAAAAGCCCGCCAAATGGCGGGCTTTTCTTATTCTTCCCAAAGAGCGGCCTGAATGGCTTTCCAGCTTTCCTTGTCAGGTGCAATCAGCAGCCCACCGCCGGTGTGCGACGGCAGATAGTCGCTTTCATCCCAGCGTGCGAGATACCCACCCGCTTCCTGATGGATAAGCGCACCGGGCAAATGATCCCACGGCATCAGCTTGTTATAGACTGCGAAATGCGCGCCACCCGTCGCGATAATACGATATTCATGTGCCGCACAGCGATAGCCGATCTTGGAGAGAAACTTCGTCTGGTTGCGTGCAAGGCGCGAACGGATCGGATCGACAGTATATTGCCAGGAAACCGCACCGGTCATCTGCGAAATATCAACAGGCTCAGCCACACTCACGCGGCTCGTTGAACCATTGGCATGGCGAATATGCGCGCCACTACCCTTTGAAGCAAGAATCCAGTCCTTGCCGACTGGGTCGTAGATAATGCCGGCAACTGTCTCGCCTTTGGCAACAACCGCCAGCATTACGCCGAAAAGGGGAACACCTGAAGCAAAATTGAAGGTGCCATCGACTGGATCGATCGTGAATGCAAGATCCGCATCACCGAGCCCATCAAGCAAAGCCTCATCATCAGAACAAGCCTCTTCCCCCACGATCAGCGCGTTGGGAAAGCGTTCATTGAGGCGCGCCGTGATATAGCGCTCGGCATTCACATCGGCTTCTGTGACGAGATCGGCAGCAGAGGTCTTTTGGCGAATATCGCCCTGCCCCAGCTGGCGAAAGCGAGGCATGATTTCTTCGTTGGCTGCGTCTGCCAGAAGATCGGCCAGCCAATCAATCTGCTTTTCATCAAACTGCACTATCATTCTCCACGTCGGAATTTGCCATCAGGCCTGCGAAATCGAACAGTTTGCGGTCGAGAAGATGGCTCGGGCGCACATTGGTCATGGCGCGGATCATCGTGTCCTTACGGCCCGGCATACGCTTTTCGATATCGGTCAGCATCGCCTTCATTGCATTGCGCTGCAGACCTTCCTGGCTACCGCAGAGATCGCAAGGAATGATCGGAAACTGCATCGCAGTCGCAAACTTTTCCATATCCTCTTCCGCCGCATAGGCGAGCGGACGGAAAACCATGAGATCACCTTCGTCATTGAGAAGCTTCGGCGGCATGGCGGCAAGACGGCCACCATGGAAAAGATTCATGAAGAAGGTTTCGAGAATGTCTTCGCGATGATGGCCGAGAACAACGGCCGAGCAGCCTTCTTCTCGCGCTATGCGATATAGATTGCCGCGGCGCAAACGCGAGCAAAGGGAGCAATAGGTGCTGTTTTCAGGCAGCTTTTCAGTAACAATGGAATAGGTGTCCTGATACTCGATGCGATGCTTAATACCGTAGCTGTTCAGGAAATCCGGCAGAATGTGCTTCGGAAAATTTGGCTGGCCCTGATCGAGATTGACCGCCAGCAATTCCACCGGCAGCACACCGCGCCATTTGAGATCGAGCAGAAGCGCCAACAGACCGTAGGAATCCTTACCTCCGGAAAGGCAAACCATCCAACGCTCACCGGGCTTTACCATGGCAAAGTCTTCGATAGCCTGGCGCGTATGACGCAGGAGACGTTTACGCAGCTTGTTGAACTCAACCGAGGCTGGCACATCGCGGAAAAGTGGGTGGCAGCCATCGCCTCCGTTTTCGTCTGCGATATCTGACCCGATGTTAGGATCAAAAGCGTTCATGATGCTTCCTGCGAATAAGAGAGATTATGTTTACATACAGAAAAGCCGCCCTCGGGAAAACCGAGGGCGGCCATTTATTTCAGCTAAATGAGCCAGAGGCTCAAAATTAACGCGAATAGAATTCGACGACGAGGTTTGGTTCCATCTGAACGGCGTATGGAACGTCGCCGAGAACTGGAACGCGTGCGAAGGTCGCAACCATCTTGTTGTGATCGACTTCAACGTAGTCAGGAACATCGCGTTCTGCGAGCGCAACAGCTTCGAGAACAACAACGAGCTGCTTCGACTTTTCGCGAACTTCAACAACGTCACCAGCCTTCAGGCGGTAGGACTGAATGTTGACGCGGCGGCCGTTTACGTTGACGTGACCGTGGTTGATGAACTGGCGTGCAGCGAAGATCGTTGGAACGAACTTTGCGCGGTACACAACAGCGTCCAGACGCGATTCGAGCAGGCCGATGAGGTTTTCACCGGTATCGCCCTTGCGGCGAGCTGCTTCGTCATAGGTCTTGCGGAACTGCTTTTCCGAGATATCGCCGTAGAAGCCCTTGAGCTTCTGCTTTGCGCGGAGCTGTACACCGAAGTCGGACAGCTTGCCCTTACGGCGCTGACCGTGCTGGCCTGGGCCATATTCACGACGGTTTACAGGGGACTTCGGACGGCCCCAGATGTTTTCGCCAAGGCGGCGATCAATTTTGTACTTAGCGGATTCGCGCTTGCTCATCGCATTTCCTTTAAAAAGTTAGTGCACCTTACGGCGCAGACAGGAAACGCGCCCTCCTCTGCCCTTGGGTTTCAAGGACTGACAGAATGAAGCGCGCAGCTGCGATCCTCATCCACGGGACACGTCAAATGAAACGCCGGAGCGTTTAGGCTCCAGCGATGGCGGCTTTTAGTCATTGGAGTGTCATCTTGTCAAGGCTGAAGCCCTGATTTTAAGCCATTTGGCTAGTTCAAAGCGGATCTTAAATGGCACAAGGCATCATTTATAGAAGAAGCACGTCGAACTGGGTCTGATCGAGGCCAATTGCAACGTTCTGCCATCAAGCGTGAAGGAACGACATATCACCTTTCAACATTACTCGTTAGCGCCCGATATCAAAAGAGGTGAATATGGCCGTTTCCTTCGCTTTCCTTCAAAGGCCGATGATTATCGCCTTCGCTACTTTCGCGATTGTGGTGTTTCCGCAAGAGAACTGGGGCAGTCTTTCGAGCGCTAACGCGCAGAACCTTATCGAAAGGATGTTAAACGGTAACGCCAGACACACATCTTCCCACAAGCGACCGAAGAAAAAGCGTATAGCCAAACAAAAGCAATCAAAAGCATTGCCTGCTGCGCCTAGCCCATCAGCTACCCCCGCACCCGTGGTTATTCCGTTACCGACGCCATCACCTCGCCGCGAAGAGGAAACAGCAAAGCAGCCTGAACAATCGGAGCCCACTCAAACACCTCCTACTGAAAAGGCTCCACTTCCCGATAAAAAACCAGAACAACCGGTAGAAAGCGCTGAACCACCCCCCGCACCAGCACCCCCTGCAAAGCCCGAACGTGTCTATCAAGTGTCATGTCCTGCGCTGATGGCTGGAGACGTAGAGGGCAAACTGTTGTCACCGATTGAAGACGGCCCGCAATGCAGCGCTCGTTCGCCTCTATCGCTCACAGCTATAGGAAAAACCGAGCCGCTGAAATTCGCCACCGCAGTCACGACAAATTGCGCCATGGCTGTGACGCTTGCTGAGTGGTCGAAAGATGTCAGTGACGCCGCGAAGAAAGTGTACGGCGACAGCATCAAGATCACTGAAATCGGCACCGGTTCGGATTACCAGTGCCGCAAGGTCAATGGTGCTTCGACGGGGCGAGTGTCAGAACACGCTTTCGCCAATGCGCTTGATATCATGTCATTTAAGTTTTCAGATGGCTCGAAGACGGAGCTCGAAAGCGGTTGGAATGGGTCTGAAAAAGAGAAAACTTTCTGGCGCGCGGTGCATGGTGCGAGCTGCAAGCTTTTCATGACTGTGATCGGGCCCGACGGCGATGCTGCGCATCGCACAAACATGCATCTGGATCAGGGCTGTCACGGCAAATCCTGCCTTGCTCGAATCTGCCAGTAAGATATTCTGCTAGAGCATTTCCTGTTTTGATTGAATTATTGGAAATGCTCTATCCATTTGTTTCTACGCGCATCTTTTTCCGAAAACCGCTTCGCACTTTTCGGGATGCGCTCTAGGTGACGGGGAAAACACAAAAAAATCCAATCTGCGTTTCTAATAGCATCGTCATTATCGATTTGCTTACCGCACTTTGCGCGGTAGCTGTTCAAAGGAAGCGATCCATGAAATCGACCCAACTTATACTTTCTGCAATTTTTACACTTGGAATTGCGGGCGCAGCCCATGCAGATGCGGTACCTAAGCGCTCGCAAGATTTTACCGGAAACTACCAAACGCTCGCAAAAGATCAGCAGGCATCGCCGCAGGTGGCCGACTGCATTGCAAGCGCCTATGACTATGTGAAGAAAAGCAAGAAATACGACCGCCTTGGCTTCACCAAAGCGGACATTGCAGCAGCCACTACGAATGACAAATCATCGAAATTCAGCGCGAAAGACGCAAGCAAGGTTTCTGCGGTGATTTCCGTTCCGGGAGAAGCGCGCAATAGAAGCGGTGCGCAGTGGGATACAATCACTTTGCGCTGTGGAATTACCGGCGGCAAGCTGAAAGCTATTGAGCTTGCGCCCGGAAAAGGCGCAAAATAGGCTATAGTTTTGTAATCTTGGAGAGCAGCTGATTAAAAGTCAGCTGCTCTTCTTGTCTGAAACATGCTCCGGCAAGCCCTTGCGTTTGGTTTCCGCAAATTCTTCCAGTTCCTTCTCGGTCATCGACTCATACATTTCTTTCGATGCACCGATCAGCTCACTCTTTTTGATTTCACCGCGCTTGGCAGCGAGTGCTGCACCGGCAGCTTTTTGCTGCGCCTGTGATTTTGCTGGCATGATCCTTACTCCCTTTTTCAAGAGAACAACGAGCGCGCCGATATCAGGTTCCTTAATCTTCCGTAGCTGCATCAAAGCGTGAACGGGCGCTACGCATTTCCTCGCGATTTTTAACCGCCCACTGGCCCAACACATCAATCGGCACGGCCAGCGAATGACCAAGCTCGGTAAGTGAATAAGTCACTTCCGGTGGAGATGTTGGACGTACATGACGCGCGACCAATCCATCGCGTTCGAGAGATCGCAGGGTAACGGTCAGCATTCGCTGGGAAATGCCCTCAATCGCGCGACGTAAAGCGTTGAAACGCAATGAACCCGTTTGCAGATTGAAAACCACGAGAATGCTCCAGGTATCACCGACGCGATCCAGCACCTCGCGAATAGGGCATGAGCCCTCACCTTCGGGATCGGCCTGAAAAGCGGGTGTTGAAGACAATAAGGGCGAGCTCGCATTTGGCTCGGTCGTATTTTTCATTCTTACTCCTTAAAGCGCATCGCGCTTAATCGAGTTCAGGCGGCACGCTTTAAATCATCGCTTCCAGACACCTCTTTCCCCAAAGACGTTTTGCACTTGGGGAAGTCGTACGCGCGCCAAAGCCTACAGTTTTTATCGGCGATTTCTGCTCTTGCCAGCAACGCGGTTACTTCCATGTACCTTAAACATGAAAAAGTGCGTTCTTCACAAGGCTTCTCATCTCGACTACCTAGTTACCATAAAGAACCTGATTATTAAACATCACTTCTCTAGGTTTAACTGAAAAGGAAAATGTCATGGCTAAAATTGCACTGATCGGCGCTACCGGCTTTGTAGGCGCAGCTGTCCTCAAGGAAGCCGTATCTCGCGGCCATACCGTAACGGCCCTCGTCCGCAACACGGACAAGGTTGAGAAACTTGATAATGTTACAGCAGTGAAGACAGACGTATTCGACACTGACGCGCTCGCCAAACAACTTGCAGGCCACGACATCGTTATTTCAGCCTTCAACCCCGGCTGGACCGATGCCAACATTCGCGAAAACCATATCAAGGGCAGCCGCTCCATCAACGAAGCTGCCAAAAAGGCTGGCGTTAAGCGTCTCATCGCAGTCGGCGGTGCAGGCAGCCTTGCTATCAATGGCCATCAGCTGGTGGATTCACCCGAATTTCCGGCCGAGTGGAAAGAAGGCGCACTTGGCGCACGTCAGGCATTGCACGAATTGCGTGATGAAAAAGACCTCGATTGGACGTTCGTTTCGCCTGCGATCATTCTTCAGCCGGGCGAACGCACCGGAAAATATCGTCTTGGTGCTGACGAGCCTGTGTTTGATGACAATGGCGAAAGCAAAATCTCCGTCGAAGATTTGGCTGTTGCGATTGTTGATGAAGCAGAACAGGGCAAGCACATCGGCAAGCGTTTCACCGCTGCATACTAAGGCAATCGATTGCCGGGCGGGCAACCGCCCGGTTTCCTCAAGGTAATCCGATCACCTTTCAGTGCGTTCTTAACAAGCGGCATGAAGCGCCTTAATTAAAGCGCAACAGCCAACAGATCGATGGAACGCCATGGAACTCGGTATTTATACTTTCGGCGATATCGGGCCTGATCCCGAAACCAGTCGCCCCCTTTCGCCGCAACAACGGCTCAGCAATCTCATAGAAGAGATTGAACTCGCCGATCAGGTCGGCCTCGATGTATTCGGCGTAGGCGAGCATCATCGCCCGGATTACGCGATTTCTGCACCGCCTGTCGTGCTGGCAGCGGCAGCATCACGCACGAAAAACATTAAGCTGACCAGTGCGGTGACGGTTCTTTCGTCTGACGATCCGGTGCGGGTGTATCAGCAATTTTCAACGCTTGATCTCATCTCCAACGGGCGTGCTGAAATCATGGCAGGTCGCGGCTCGTTCATCGAGTCCTTCCCCCTTTTTGGTTATAATCTCGACGATTACGACACGCTTTTTGCCGAAAAACTCGACCTGTTGCTTAATATTCGCGAGAATGAGCGGGTTAGTTGGACTGGCACCATGCGCGCAGCAATTGACGGACGTGGTGTCTATCCGCGCGCACTACCGGATTCCTTACCCATCTGGCTCGCAGTGGGTGGTACGCCCGCCTCAGTGGGGCGAGCAGCACTTCTTGGCCTGCCTCTCGCCATCGCGATTATCGGAGGGTATCCGGAGCGTTTCGCACAATTGACCGATTTCTATCGCGAAGCAGGTCTTAAAGCCGGACACGCACCAGAAAAGCTCAAAGTTGGAATCAACTCTCACGGCTATATTGCGGAAAACTCTCAACAAGCTGGCGACGAATTCTACAGTTCATACGCCTATGTCATGAGCAAACTCGGGCGTGAGCGTGGCTGGCCGCCGACCACCCGTGAGCAATTTGATGCAATGTGCCAACCACGAGGATCATTGCTCGTCGGAAGCCCGCAACAGATCGTCGACAAAATCTTGAGCCAGCATAGCTATTTCAAGCATGACCGGTTCTTGCTGCAGACAGCCCTCGGCAATCTGCCGCACAAAAATACGATGAAATCAATTGAGCTGTTCGGGACCAAGGTTGCGCCGGAAGTCCGCAAGGCCTTGAGCATGCGAACACCCGCTTAAAACAAAAGCCGGCGGGATATTCCCAGCCGGCTTTTTTTTATTAGACCAGTTCAACTTCAACGACACCTGGAATTGCCTTCATCGCGCTCGCAATTTGCGGACTGACACGATAGCGATGGGGAAGCTCAATCTCGACTTCGCGCTGACCTTCTTCCTTAATGACAATCAGGCTCACCTGACCGTCGCCGCGCGTGTTGAAATGCGGAACAATATGCTTCACCGCTTCCGCTGAACGAAGATAGAGCCGGAGTGCCTTCTGCATCCGGCAGGCTTCGTCCTCGAGCGACTGCACCGTCTGAATTCTGAGGCCAATCCCTTCTGGACGGTTTTCCGCGGCAACTGTGATCACCACCGATTTACCGCTTTCAAGCAGATCGCGGTACTGCGCGAGACCTTCCGAGAAAAGTACCGCTTCAAACTGGCCGGTGGCATCCGACAGCTGCACAATGCCCATTTTGTTGCCTGTGCGCGTCTTACGCTCCTGTCTGGTGGTTATTGTTCCGGCAAGACGACCTGCATTTGCACCACGCTTCACCGCCGCCGAGAAATCGGCCCAGCTCTGCACACGCATCCGGTCAAGGACCTGACGATATTCATCGAGCGGATGGGCGGACAAATAAAAGCCAACTGCCTGAAACTCGCGATGCAACTTTTCCGAAGGGAGCCATGGCGCTGCCTGCGGAAGAATCAGTGTTTCTTTCGGAGCGCCTGAAAGCCCAAAAATATCGGACTGGCCGCTGGCCGCATTTTCCTGCGTGCGCTGCGCGAAGCCCATAATGCGGTCCATACCCGCGCTCATTGCAGCACGGTCGCGACCAAAGCAATCAAGTGCGCCTGCATTGATCAGGCTTTCCGTTACGCGGCGATTGACGATTTTCGGATCGATCCGCTCACAGAAATCCTCAAGGCTTTCAAACGGCTTTTCGGACCGCACACTGACGATATGATCAACGGCAGCTTCGCCCACGCCCTTGATTGCTGCCAAAGAATAGAAAATCTTCTTCTCGCCCACCTCGAAAGGACGGAACGATGTCATGACGGAAGGTGTCACAACATCGATTGCCAAACGATTTGCATCACGACGGAAATCATTGAGCTTATCTGCGTTCGACATATCATAGGTCATCGATGCCGCTAGAAACTCAACTGGATAATGCGCCTTCATATAGGCAGTTTGGTAGGAGACAATCGCATAGGCGGCAGCGTGCGACTTGTTGAAGCCGTAGTCAGCGAACTTAGCCAACAGGTCGAAAATCATATTCGCCTGAGCCTTATCAACACCACCTTCGATCGCACCATCAACAAAACGGACACGCTGCTTGTCCATTTCTTCGCGGATTTTTTTACCCATCGCGCGGCGCAGAAGATCAGCTTCACCGAGCGAATAGCCGGAAAGCACCTGTGCGATCTGCATCACCTGTTCCTGATAAACGATAACGCCTTGCGTTTCCTTGATCAGGTCGTCGATTTTTGGATGAATGGAGGCGATTTCCTCCTCACCGTTCTTGCGCGCATTATAGGTCGGGATGTTTTCCATCGGACCAGGGCGATAAAGCGCAACAAGCGCAATAATATCTTCGATACGGTCGGGACGCATACCAAGCAACGCCTTACGCATACCGGCACTTTCCACCTGGAACACGCCGACCGTTTCGCCGCGCGACAGCATTTCATAGGTGAGTTCATCATCGAGCGGCAGGCGCGACAGGTCTATATCGATGCCCTTGCGTGCAACGAGCTTTACGGCTGTTTCGAGAACCGTCAGTGTTTTCAGACCCAGAAAGTCGAACTTGACCAACCCGGCTTGCTCGACCCATTTCATATTGAACTGAGTGACCGGCATATCGGAACGTGGATCGCGATACATCGGCACGAGTTCAGAAAGCGGACGATCGCCGATGACGATACCGGCGGCGTGGGTCGAGGCGTGGCGATACAGTCCTTCAAGCTTCAGCGCCATATCAAGAAGACGGCCAACAACGGGCTCCTTCTCGCGCTCTTCATTGATCTTTGGCTCAGTCTCGATGGCTTGTGCCAGAGACACCGGATTGGCCGGGTTCTGCGGTACAAGCTTACAGAGACGATCAACCTGACCGTATGGCATTTCGAGAACACGGCCCACGTCGCGTAGCACAGCACGCGCCTGCAAAGTACCGAAGGTGATGATCTGCGCGACCTGATCGCGCCCGTATTTCTCCTGAACGTAGCGAATAACTTCTTCGCGGCGATCCTGACAGAAGTCGATATCGAAGTCGGGCATCGATACGCGATCTGGATTGAGGAAGCGTTCGAACAGAAGCGAGAAGCGCAGCGGATCAACGTCTGTAATCGTCAAAGCATAAGCGACGAGCGAACCCGCACCAGAACCACGCCCCGGTCCTACAGGAATACCCTGTTGTTTGGCCCATTTGATAAAGTCCGCAACGATCAGGAAGTAACCCGGGAATTTCATGCGGGTAATAATGCCGATCTCGTAATCGAGACGTTCGGCATATTGTTCTTCTGTATAGCCTTCAGCAAGACCTGCTGTTTCCAACCGCATCTGCAGGCCTTCACGCGCCTGACGTGCCAGCTCGTCAGCTTCCGCCTGAATGGCTGCTTCAGGATCGTCAGATTCGCCGGTGAAACGCGGTAGGATCGGCTGACGTGTCTGCGTGAACCAGCTGCACCGCTCGGCGATTTCAATCGTGTTTTCGAGCGCTTCGGGCAGGTCTGCAAACAGGGCAGCCATTTCCGAACGGCTTTTCAAATGATGATCCGGCGTCAAACGACGCCGATCATCATTGGATAGAATTTGACCTTCAGCGATGGCAAGAAGCGCGTCGTGCGCTTCAAAATCCTCGGCTTTCAAAAAGAAAGCTTCATTGGTCGCGACGAGCGGCAGTTCCATCGCATATGCTAACTCGACGGTCTTTGCCTCAAGCGCGCGATCATAGCCCGCCTGCCGCTGCAACTCGACATAAAGCCGATCACCGAATGCTTCTTTCAAAAAGGCCAAACGGCTTTCAGCGCGATCGGGACGATCAGCAGCAAATGCGCGTCCGATTGGCCCCAGAGGGCCGCCTGAAAGAACAATCACGTCTTCTGACAGATCAGATAACCAGCTTGCATCGACATGCACTGGGTCTCCCGATTGCGTATCAAGAAACGCACGGCTGACGAGCCTTACAACGTTCGCATAACCTTCCTCAGTCGAAGCGAGGAAAACCAGAGGTGCAAGATCGAGAACCAATCGCCGGTTTGCACTGCGGCTGTTATCGTTGTGATCGCCAAAAGCAACATCCAGCTGGCAGCCTATGATTGGCTGCAAACCATCCTTTGACGCCTTTTGTGCAAACTCGAGAGCGCCGAAAAGGTTGTTGCTGTCAGTTATCGCGATGGCCGGTGCTTGATCGGCAATCGCCTGTTTGATGATCTTGCCGACAGGCAGCGCGCCTTCCAACAAGGAGTAAGCAGAATGAACTCGCAGATGAACGAAACGAGGTGACGACTTGCCCCCGCCCGCTAAAATGCTTGCTTTATCATTCATACTATTTCCCCGATCTTTGCAGAGCTAAACGCACTGCAATATCATGACAACGACATCATGCCTTCAGCGCCATCCGCGTGCCAATCACTATATGGATTTGCACACTCTAACGGGCGACTCTTATCGCCCATTTAGGCAGTTTCGGGGAATACCGCAACGATGTCCAGCGTGACGGTCGCTACTATCATCGGGGTTCACAGAAGAACCCGCATTACGCTTTCAGATTACGCTTACCCAGATAGCAAAGGTAGCAACGAACAGGCTGACGGAGACGAAAGACAAAACGTCGTAGACGAGATCGGTCATTGGAATAACTCCTCTTTGTTCACGTATGTTTATTTTTTGTTCCATTTTTGTTCTAAAGTCAACACCCGTTCTGCTGCAGTCATGTATTTAAGGTTTATGAAAAATAAACATGCAATCGCCGGCAGCATGGCCACCGGCGTTCAATGATCAACAATATGAGATGTCATGCGGAGAACAGCTGACGCAGAATGCTAAAGCATCCACGGTTTAAACTGAACCATTGGAAATGCGATCTATAGCTGCTTTTACAGCGGTTCCAGTTGAGAATGAACGTTGGAACCGCTGCAACTATTTGGCTTTATGTATTATCCGACGCATCGCAGCAGGAAAAGAAATCAGTCCGACGAACTGATTTCCATGCAGAGGCGCTTCGCACTTTTGCTGGAAATACTTTTAAACTTCCCTTTGGACATCAGACATCGACGACCTTGCCCTCTTTAAGGGTGACGCGACGATCCATACGACGAGCGAGCTCATGGTTATGGGTCGCGATCAGAGCTGCCAGTCCCGACTGCCGCACGAGCGCCTCAAGCGCCCCAAAGACGTAGGACGACGTGGTCGGGTCAAGGTTGCCTGTCGGTTCATCCGCCAGCAGAACCAGCGGTGCGTTAGCCACCGCACGCGCAATTGCAACACGTTGCTGCTCACCACCAGAAAGCTCGGCAGGACGATGCGACGCACGTTTGCCGATCTTCATATAGTCGAGCAACTGTTGCGCACGCACAGTTGCAGCCTTCGGTGGAAGGCCGCGGATCATCTGTGGCATCATCACGTTTTCCAGAGCCGAGAACTCCGGCAGCAGGTGATGAAACTGATAAACAAAGCCGACATCGTTGCGACGAACAGCAGTTCGCTCGTCTTCCGACAGGCCGCCACATGAACGGCCATCAAGAATGACGTCGCCTGCATCCGGACGCTCAAGCAGACCCGCCGTGTGCAGCAGGGTCGACTTGCCAGCGCCAGACGGCGCAACAAGTGCCACCATCTCTCCGCGACGCAGTGTAAAGTTCGCGTCCTTCAGAATAACGAGTTCGCGATCAGCTTCCTTATAGGCACGGCTGACATTTTCCAGACGCAGAATGACTTCAGCCGCCATTATTCATACCTCAGGGCTTCGACCGGATCGAGCTTGGCAGCGCGCCATGCCGGCAAAATGGTGGCAATAAAAGAAAGGACCAAAGCCATTGCTATAACGGAGAATGTTTCACCAACATCCATCTTCGCGGGCAGCGTGCTCAGGAAATAAAGCTCCGGATTAAACAGGGTCGTGCCCGAAAGCCACGAGAAAAACTGGCGAATCCGCTCTACATTGAGACATACGACGACACCGAGAACCACGCCTGCAAGCGTACCCGTCACGCCAATCGCGGCACCCGTCATCAGGAATATTCGCATGACCGCGCCACGCGTTGCCCCCATGGTTCGAAGGATAGCAATGTCGCGCCCTTTATCCTTCACCAGCATGATAAGGCCGGAAATGATATTGAGTGCGGCCACAAGCACGATCAGCGTCAGGATCATGAACATGACGTTACGCTCAACCTGCAAGGCAGAGAAGAACGTCTGGTTGCGCTGACGCCAATCGACCATGGAGATTTGACGCGCTGCAACTTCCTCAACAGGTGCGCGCATGGCGTCTACTTTATCAGGATTATCGACAAAGATTTCCAGCGACTGAACTTTGCCTTCCTGATTGAAGAAAAGCTGCGCTTCCGATAGCGGCATCATGACGATGGACGCATCATATTCCGACATACCGATCTCAAAAATCGCGACAATCGGGTAGGCTTTGACGCGCGGGTTGACGCCAAATGGCGTCACATCGCCATCGGGTGAGATAACGCGCAGCGTATCGCCAATAGAAAGGCCAAGGTTTTCAGCCATACGTGTGCCAATTGCCACGCCGCCGCCCTGATCAAAGCCCTGCAAAGTGCCTTGCTTGATATTGTCAGAAACGAGCTTGAGCTTGGCAAGATCTTCCTCACGAAGACCACGAACCAGAGCACCAGTGCCTGCGCCGATATTGCCCTGCACCAAAGCCTGTCCTTCGACGACAGGAATAGCAAATTTCACACCGGAAATGCCGTCAATGCGGGTAATCAGGCTGGCATAATCATCAAGTGGCCGATCTATCGGCTGCATGATGAGATGTCCGTTGATGCCCAGAATTCTATTCAGAAGCTCAGCGCGGAAACCATTCATCACCGCCATAACGATGATGAGTGTAGCGACGCCGAGCATGATACCGGTGAACGAGAAACCGGCAATCACCGAAATAAACGTTTCGCGGCGGCGCGCTCGCAGATAGCGCCATGCGATCATCCGCTCAAAGGCTGAGAATGGGCCAGAAGAAGGTGCCTTATCAGACGCCTTCTGCTTACCATCAGATTTTGCTGCCGCCGCACTGCTCATGTTTAAGCCGTCAAAAGGTTGATTGCTGCTTCGACGGTGAGATTCTGACGCTCACCGGTCTTACGGTCCTTGACCTCGACTTCGCCAGCCGCAACGCCACGCGGGCCGACGATAACCTGATAAGGCAAGCCGATCAGATCCATTGTCGCAAACTTGGAACCCGGACGGTTATCCGTGTCGTCGAGAAGCGGATCGATCCCAGCATTGGTGAATGCTTCATAAAGCTTTTCGCTCACGCCATCGCAGCCTTCATCGCCCGGCTTCATGTTGACAATGCCAACACCGAAAGGCGCAATCGCCTTTGGCCAGATGATGCCTGCTTCGTCGTGGGACGCTTCAATAGCAGCCGCCACCAGACGCGAAGGACCGATACCGTAAGAGCCCATCGAAACAAGGTGTTCCTTGCCATCTGGGCCCTGCACTTTTGCGCCCATTGGCTCGGAATACTTGGTGCCAAAATGGAAGATATGGCCGACTTCAATGCCACGCGCGGAAACCTGATCGCCGGCTTTCACCGCTGACCATTCCGCTTCATCATGCATTTCGTCAGTTGCCGCGTAAGGCGTCGTCCAGCGAGTGACGATATCCGTCAGCTGTTCGTCATTTCGGAAATCCGTATCTGCGCCCGGAACGGCGAGATCGAGATAGGCTTTATCGCAATAAACCTGGCTTTCGCCGGTTTCAGCCAGAATGATGAATTCGTGGCTGAGATCACCACCGATCGGGCCGGTATCGGCACGCATCGGAATTGCCTGCAGACCAACGCGAGCAAAGGTGCGCAGATATGAGACGAACATGCGGTAGTAAGCCATCTTCGCGCCCTCATAATCGAGGTCGAACGAATAGGCGTCTTTCATAAGGAACTCACGCGAGCGCATCACGCCGAAACGCGGGCGCACTTCGTCGCGGAATTTCCACTGAATGTGGTAGAGGTTAAGCGGCAGATCCTTATAGGAACGCACGTAGGAACGGAAAATATCCGTGACCATTTCCTCATTCGTCGGTCCGAAGAGCATTTCACGCTCCTGACGGTCCTGAATGCGCAGCATTTCTTTGCCGTATGCATCATAACGACCGCTTTCACGCCAAAGGTCGGCGGACTGGATCGTCGGCATAAGAATTTCATTCGCGCCAGCACGGTTCTGCTCTTCACGAATGATGTTGCAAACCTTGTTGAGCACTTTCAGACCAAGCGGAAGCCATGAATAAATGCCTGCCGACTGCTGACGGATCATACCCGCGCGCAGCATCAACCTATGAGAGACAATTTCTGCCTCTTTTGGGTTTTCCTTCAGAATGGGCAAAAAATACTGCGACAGACGCATCGTGACCACCGATCAAGAGAGAGATTGCCTGAATATCAACTGAGTGCGTGTAGAATCAGGCAAAAATTAAGCAAACTTGCCGGTTTCATAACGGGTTATGCCGCTGTTGAAAACCCGCCCGCCTCCGCTTTGCTGATATGGGTTTTTGCCATCCACAAACATCACCTAAACATGAAAGTAGATCGCAAGAAACTATACACAGCGAGATTTATATTCAATTTCAATACATTAATTAAACTGCACATCCTTCTGGGAAAAATTACGAACGAAATATGACATTGTGAAAGATTTTTGGTGACAAAAGCTGTGCAGTCCGCTATTTTTTTCATCAATAAGCCTAACAACGGAATTAACCGTTGGTTCACGCGGTCAAAGTCTTGGGAGGATGGATCCAGGCGCGATTACTCGCTGCCGCCAGTAAAATGGAAACGGGTCGAACGCGTATTCGACTAGCAAGGCGAAAGCCTTGCTTTTTTTTTGGCTTTACTTAACTCACAATACAAAAAGCCAACTCCCGCAGAATTAACCCATTGATAGTTTTATTATTTCTCTGACTGCAAAACGCAGCGTCGGGTGCTCTTTTTTATTGACTTGAACACCATGATATCGACAGCCGATTTTCATCGTAGAGCGAGTTTCTCTAAGCGCTAATTTTCTATCGATTCAAACAGTTATAAAGAATTGATGAGTTTTAGATTCATAGCCTGTAGGCAGCAACAGCCGCGAAAATGCCTAGCGTGAACCAAATGCCTAAAAAATAGGCATTTGGTTTTTTCATCTTACAAATCTCTGAAAATAGAGTGTCCGCTTTTACTTCAGATCGGGAAAGAAGTGCGGAATATCATCAAGCCCAAAACCCTGGACCTGCGTCATGTAATAATAGAGGCAGAAGATAGCGGTCGCGACAAATGTCGTACGCAGAAAGGCGAGACCGATGCGTGGCTTTGCAGGAGCACTGGCAACGGTGCCCAATGTGACTTCTTTTTCTTCAGCCTGTGTGCGCAAACCAACTGGTAGAAGGGCAAACAACGTTATCCACCAGAAGATAAAATACATTGCGACGCCGGAAACGATGGTCATTTCATGCCTCCTCAAGCTCGATCAGTGTCCCATTGAAGTCCTTGGGATGCAAAAATAGTACGGGCTTTCCGTGAGCACCGATCTTTGGCTCGCCGTTACCGAGAATGCGTGCGCCTTCCGCTTTAAGATGGTCACGAGCGGCGATAATATCTGCAACTTCATAGCAAAGATGATGCATACCGCCGGAAGGGTTCTTTTCCAAGAAGCTTGCGATGGGCGATCTCTCGCCCAAAGGCTCAAGCAACTCGATCTTGGTATTGCCGACGTCGATGAAAACCACAGTCACACCATGTTCAGGCAAAGCCTGTGGCGCGGTAACTTTCGCGCCCAGCTGCCCGCTATAGAGCGCAGACGCGGTCTTTATATCCGGAACCGCGATTGCGACATGGTTCAGGCGTTCAAGCATCAGTGTCCTCCTCCCGAAAACTGAAGCCTACTTTATCCGGTTGATAAACACCGTCACTACCGGCTTTTTGCCCCATGCCTCATTTGTCGCAGCGCGAACAGCGCGGCGAACAGATTCACGGACGACTTCCAGATCCTTGCGGCGGGCGCGCGGAATGCTGTCGATAGCTTCGATTGCGGAATCGAGCAGAATATCTTCCATCAGATCGCCCTGCGCATCTTCTTCCGGCAGACCGAAAGCCACGAGATCAGGCTCGTCCATGATCTTGAAATCGCGATCAAGCAGCACGGAAACAGCAACATGACCGACATAGGCAAGCTTGCGACGCTCAACCATACCGATTTCGTCTTCGTCACCGATCAGCTTGCCGTCCTTGTATATACGACCAATCGGGGCTTCATCGATGATTTCAGCCTTGCCGGGAGCAAGGCGCAGCATATCGCCGTCGCGCACCTGCGCAATCTCTTCGATGCCTTCCATTGCACCAAGCGAACCCTGAGCAACCAGATGCGCGGCTTCTCCATGAACAGGCACAAGAATCTTCGGGCGCACCCATGAATACATGCGCTTCAACTCAGCTCTTCGCGGATGGCCTGAAACATGCACAAGCGCATCATCATCGCTGATCAGCTTGATACCCTGATCGATAAGCTTGTTCTTGATGTCTAGAATGGCCTTTTCATTGCCCGGAATTGGACGCGACGAGAAAATAACTGTATCGCCAGCCGAAAGCGCAATGCTGCGCATTTCATCACGTGCCAGCTTCGCAAGCGCTGCACGCGGCTCGCCCTGACTGCCCGTGAGGATCATCACGACGTTTTCACGCGGGATATAGCCATAATCGTCTTCGCTGAGGAACTCAGGCAGGCCTTCCATATAGCCAAGCTCGGTCGCCACAGCGATTGTGCGTTTCATGGAACGACCAACCACCAGCACCTGACGACCCGCATCGCGTGCGGCTTCGGTGATCGAGCGAATACGCCCAACATTCGACGAGAAAGTCGTAATGGCAACGCGTCCACGCGCGTTTTCAATGAGTTCGCGCAGGCTTTCGCCGACTTGACGCTCGGATGGAGATTCCCCTTCGCGCATCGCATTGGTGGAGTCGCAGACGAGCGCCAGAACACCCTGATCACCAAGCGCACGGAAACGTGCTTCATCAATCAACGGCCCCATTGAAGGGTCCGGATCCATCTTCCAGTCGCCGGTATGAACGACCGTGCCAAGTGGCGTGGTAATCGCCAGCGAAACAGGTTCAGGGATCGAGTGCGTAACTGCAATCGCTTCCAACTTGAACGGGCCGATTTCAAAGCTTTCACCCGCCTTGAAAATATTCATCGGGATTTCCGGCGCACCGAATTCAGACTGGCGCTTGGCTTCGAGCAGGCCAGCCGTGAATGGCGTTGCATAGACGGGTGCCTTCAGGCGCGGCCACAGATCAAGCAATGCGCCGTAGTGGTCTTCGTGCGCATGCGTGATGACGATGCCGCGCAGATTGTGCTTTTCAGCTTCGAGAAAACGAATGTCAGGGAGAATAAGGTCCGCGCCCGGATGTTCCGGTCCGGCAAAGCTTACGCCCATGTCAACCACGATCCATTCACGATTGTCTTCAGGACCAAAGCCATACATGGCGAGGTTCATGCCGATTTCGCCGACACCGCCGAGCGGCAGGAAGACAAATTGCGTCGATGGTGAGCGGGGCATAATGCCTCCCTGTTCTAACTTCGTTTTAGAGTGTCTTCTTAGCAAATTGATTCAGCTTAACACTCTAACTTTTTGATATAATGCGCATCCTGTTCCGGAAGAGAAAACAATTCTTCACCGAAGATGCTCTGATTATGCCTCTGTTGAACCGACTACCGATAGTTTGCAAGCCCGGAACGGCGCAAACTGAGGCCTATTGTGCACATATATTGCTTCAGGAAACGGCTTTAACAGATGCTGCCGTTCCAAAATAGACATCGCCAGCGGTCACAGGCACGCGTGTTCCATCGTCCTCACGGATGACCAGCCGACACTCCGAATCGATAGTTTCAAAAACGCCTTCAACAATCCGGCCATTGAGCTGCATAGCAACAGGCTGGCCGAGACCATGCGCGCGCTTGAGCCAAAGTTCGCGAATATTGTTCAATCCCCGCCCTTGATCCCAGATGCGGTAATATTGGCACCATGCATCGGAAAGTGCCAGAAACAGCGTAGCAGCATCCGTATTGCCGCCCAATCCGTTGATCGAGGTTGCGGCGTAAGGCAAGCCCTCAGGCGCTGCAACGACATTCGTGCCCATGCCAATCGCTATTCCGAAACGTCCATCCGAGAGCATGGTTGATTCAAGCAGAATCCCGGAAAGCTTTGCGCCATCAACCAGCACATCATTCGGCCATTTGAGCGCGACATTGACGCGGGCAGCTACAGCTTCTGGCAAAACGGCGTCAACAGCATCCGCCAAGGCGAGACCTGCGACAAAACCGAGTGTGGCGGCAGTTTTGGGATCAAAACGTTCAACGAGAAGCAGAGTGGCGGCAAGATTGCCTTCGGGCGCGGTCCACGTACGGCCACGACGCCCTCGTCCGCTCTCCTGTTTGGGAGAAACGAACCAGAGGCGCCCAGCATCCCCGGCATTAGCCTGTGCAAGCGCCTCTGCATTGGTAGAACCAACGACCGGAAAAAACTCCAGTCGGTATTCGTCTGCTAAAGCCGCAGGTGCCAGCGTGAAACCCATGCCATCACCTGCGGCCTTATTCATTGTCATGCTCAGAAGAACGTCTTCGCTGCAGTTTCAGCCAAGCCGCCGAGCCAGCCACCGATCAGTCCATAGAACAGAACGAAAGCACCCGAAACGAGCAGTACCAGACGCAGCTCAATTGCTGCTGGAACGAAAGTCGTTGTTGGCTCATCGAACCACATGATCTTGATCATGCGCAGGTAGTAGAATGCACCAACAACCGAAGCGACGATACCGATGATTGCCAGCGGATAAAGACCCACTTCAACGGCCGCAACGAAGGTGTACCACTTACCGAAGAAGCCAGCGAGCGGCGGAATACCAGCAAGCGAGAACAGCATCATGGTCATGATGGTTGCCATCACCGGATTGGTGCGCGACAGACCAGCAAGATCTTCGATCTGCTCAACATTGCCGTCCTTGGTCCGCATGGACAGGATGAAGGCAAAGCTACCCAGCGTCATGACGAGATAGATCGCCATGTAAAGAGCGACACCCTTAACACCAACAACCGTACCGGCAGCCAGACCAACGAGAGCATAGCCCATGTGGCTGATCGACGAGTAGGCCATCAGGCGCTTGATGTTGCGCTGACCGATAGCGGCAAAAGCACCCAGCACCATCGAAGCGATCGCGACGAAAGTGATAACCTGCTGCCAGTCGTGAGTCACAGGAGCAAATGCGCCTTCAACAACACGAACGATCAGAGCCATCGCTGCCATCTTTGGAGCGGCTGCAAAGAATGCGGTTACAGGCGTTGGCGAACCTTCATAAACGTCCGGCGTCCACATATGGAATGGAACAGCGGAAATCTTGAAGCAGAGACCTGCCAGAATGAACACCAGACCGAAGACCAGACCAAGCTGACGCTCGCCGCCGCTGATTGCGGTTGCGATTTCGGCAAAGCCGATATGGCCGGTGTAACCGTAAACAAGGCTGATACCGTAGAGCAGCATACCCGACGAAAGCGCACCCAGTACGAAGTACTTGAGGCCAGCTTCTGTCGAACGAACGCTGTCACGGTTGAAGGCAGCAAGCACATAGAGTGCAAGCGACTGCAGTTCGAGCCCCATATAAAGCGTCAGCATGTTCGATGCCGACACCATGATGAGCATGCCGAGCGTCGAAAGCACGATCAGCACTGGGAATTCGAACTTGTCGAACTTCTCTTCACGCGCAAAGCCAACGGACATAACGAGTGTCACGATGGAGCCAATCAGTGTCAGCGCCTTCATGAAACGTGCGAAGCCATCGCTTACAAAGCCACCGCCGAAAGCAGTGCCGTTGTGCGGGAAGATCACGACAAGAGCCAGTGCTGCAATCAAAACAGCGACTGCAAGTCCATTGACGAGGGTTGAGGCGCGCTCTCCGGAGAACACGCCGATCATGAGCAATGCCAGTCCGCTCAGCGCGAGGAGAACCTCGGGAGCTGCGAGAGACAGGGAAGCAATCAGGTCGGTTTGCATCAAGCCTACGCCTTTACTTACTGCGCCAGCGTAGCGCTAGCGGCATTTGCCAGCGCTGCGTCGTAATTAGTAACCAGTGCATGCACGGCGCTTGCGGTCGCATCAAAGACCGGAACCGGATACACACCGAAGAAGATAGTGAGGATCACAAGCGGATACAGGATCAGCTTTTCACGCGGGCTGAGGTCGAGAAGGCCCTTGAGGCTTTCCTTGGTCAGCGCACCAAACACCACGTTGCGATAGAGCCACAGCGCATAAGCTGCCGACAGGATCACACCCGATGTCGCGAACAGTGCAACCCACGTATTGACGCGGAAGACACCGAACAGCGTGAGGAATTCACCCACAAAGCCCGAAGTACCCGGAAGACCCACATTCGCCATTGTCAAGATGAGGAAGGCAACCGCATATTTCGGCATGTTGTTGACGAGACCGCCAAAGGCCGAAATCTCACGGGTATGCATACGGTCATAGATGACGCCTACGCAAAGGAAGAGCGCGCCCGAAACAATACCATGCGAGAGCATCTGGAAGATTGCACCCTGCACGCCCTGCTCGTTGGCGGCAAAGATACCCATGGTCACATATCCCATGTGCGCAACCGACGAGTAAGCAATCAACTTCTTGATATCTTCCTGCACCAACGCCACGAGCGAGGTGTAGACGATAGCAATTGCAGATAATGCAAAGACGAATGGTGCAAAATCGGCAGATGCAAGCGGGAACATCGGCAGCGAGAAGCGCAGGAAGCCGTAGCCGCCGAGCTTCAGAAGAATACCAGCCAGAATGACCGAGCCTGCCGTCGGCGCTTCAACGTGCGCATCAGGCAACCAGGTATGAACCGGCCACATTGGCATCTTGACCGCGAAGGACGCGAAGAACGCCAGCCACAGCCACGTCTGCATACCTGCCGGGAAGTCGTACTTCAGCAGTTCGACGATATTGAGCGTACCGGCCTGCCAGTACATTGCCATGATCGCGATCAGCATCAGCACGGAGCCGAGCAACGTGTAGAGGAAGAACTTGAAGCTTGCATAAACGCGGCGCTTGCCACCCCAAACACCGATGATGATGAACATCGGGATAAGGCTTGCTTCAAAGAACACGTAGAACAGGAACAGATCGAGCGCGCAGAACACGCCGATCATGAGCGTTTCCAGAATAAGGAAAGCGATCATGTATTCCTTGACGCGCTTGTCGATAGCCAACCAGCTTGCCAAGATGCAGAACGGCATGAGGAAAGCGGAGAGCACGACAAACAGCATGGAAATGCCGTCAACGCCCATGTGGTAGGAAATGCCACCACCGAGCCAGTCAATCTGCTCGACCATCTGGAAGCCTGGATTTGAATTATCAAATCCGGCCCAGATAACCAGGGATAGAATGAAGACGAAAACCGTGGTCAGCAGCGCAACATTCTTGATGTTGCGACGCGAGGCTTCGCTGTCATCCTTGATGAGAAGGATCAACAAGGCGCCGACGAGCGGCAGGAATGTGACCGTAGAAAGAATTGGCCAATCGGTCATCAGAAAGAGCTCCCGAGCATCATCCAGGTGACGAGCGCGGCGACGCCGATAAGCATCGCGAATGCGTAGTGATAAAGGTAACCCGACTGCATCTTCACAACGCGACCCGTAACATCAAGAACGCGTGCGGCGACACCATTAGGACCGTATCCATCGATAATCTTGCCATCACCGACCTTCCAGAAGAAGCGGCCGAGGAAACGAGCAGGACGCACGAAGATAAAGTCATACAATTCGTCGAAGTACCACTTGTTGAGAAGGAACTGGTACAGACCACGATGACGTTCTGCGAGTGCCTTTGGAATGTGCGGCGCACGGATATAGAAAATCCAAGCCGTTACCAGACCGATCAGCATAGCGATGAACGGCGACAACTTAACCCACAGTGGAACATGGTGATAATGCTCCAGGATTTCGTTGCTTGGCAACGTGAAGAGCGCACCCTTCCAGAACTCGGCATATTCGTGACCGAAGAAGAATTCCTTGAATACGACACCTGCAAGCAGAGCGCCAACAGCGAGGATCAGCAACGGTACCAGCATCACCGGAGGCGATTCATGGACGTGATGCATGACTTCAGCGGAAGCGCGTGGCTTGCCATAGAAGGTCATGAAAATCAGACGCCATGAGTAGAAGCTGGTGAACATTGCCGCGATCACGAGGAGCGTGAAAGCGTAGCCCGATGCGAGGCTGTGCGATGCAAAGACCGACTCGATGATGGCATCCTTCGAGAAGAAGCCAGCGGTACCGATGATCGTGCCTGGTACACCCAGACCCGTAATCGCAACAGTACCAATCATCATCATCCAGTAGGTGATCGGGATCAGCTTACGCAGACCACCCATGCGACGCATGTCCTGTTCTTCAGACACGGCATGGATAACCGAGCCTGCGCAAAGGAACAGAAGAGCCTTGAAGAAAGCGTGCGTGAACAGGTGGAATACAGCAGCACCGTAAGCGCCAACACCCAGAGCCGCAAACATGTAACCAAGCTGCGAACAGGTCGAGTAAGCGATAACGCGCTTGATGTCGTTCTGAACCAGAGCAACTGTTGCAGCGAAGAAAGCTGTTGTTGCACCGATGATCGTCACGATCAGCAGAGCAGTGTGCGAGAGTTCGAAGATCGGCGACAGGCGCGCAACCATGAACACACCCGCGGTCACCATCGTTGCCGCGTGAATAAGCGCGGAAACAGGTGTCGGGCCTTCCATCGCGTCAGGAAGCCAGGTGTGCAGCAGGAACTGCGCGGACTTACCCATAGCACCCATGAAGAGCAGAAGGCAGACAACCGTCAGAGCGGTTTCCTTGTGCAGCTCATAGCCGAGGAAGTTAAGAACAACCGAACCGGCATCGCTCGCACCTTCAGCTGGCAGATAGGTCGCTGCAGCTGAGAAGATCGTGTTGTAATCAACCGACTGGAACAGCGCGAACAGACCGAAGATGCCGAGCAGGAAGCCGAAGTCACCAACGCGGTTGACCACGAATGCCTTCATTGCAGCAGCATTTGCCGATGGCTTCTGGAACCAGAAACCGATCAGAAGGTAGGATGCGAGACCAACGCCTTCCCAGCCGAAGAACATCTGGATCAGATTGTCCGACGTTACCAGCATGAGCATGGCAAAGGTGAAGAGCGAAAGATAAGCAAAGAAGCGCGGACGATGTGGATCGTGGTGCATGTATCCGATCGAATAAATATGCACCAATGCCGACACCGAGTTGATCACGACGAGCATAACGCCAGTCAGCGTATCAACACGCAGAGCCCAATCAAACGACAGCGAACCGGACGTAACCCAGTGAAGAACAGGGATACGAATTGTTTCGGCATCGTGGCCAAGTGGGATCTTGAAGAACACGACCCATGACAGGATCGCGACGATCACCATCAGGCCGGAAGTGATGTATTCACTCGCTTTGGCTCCGATCTTGTTGCCGAACAGGCCAGCAACAAGAAAGCCGATAAGCGGAAGGAAGACGATCGCGTAGTAGAGCATTTGCCCGTCAACCTTTCATAACATTGACGTCTTCCACCGCGATGGAGCCGCGATTACGGAAGAAAACAACGAGGATTGCCAGACCGATAGCTGCTTCAGCAGCCGCAACAGTCAGAACGAAGAGCGCGAAAACCTGTCCGACCATATCGCCAAGCACAGAAGAAAACGCCACGAAATTGAGATTGACCGAGAGAAGGATCAATTCGACAGACATCAGGATAACGATGACGTTCTTACGGTTTAAGAAGATACCGAAAACGCCAAGGGTGAACAGGATGGCCGAAACGGTCAGATAATGAGAAATACCGATTTCCATATTCTTATCCTCAGATGCCCTTGCCCGGTTCGACCTTCTTGATCTCGATCGCCGTCTCAGGCGTACGAGCGACCTGATCCGGGATCGACTGGCGCTTAACATTCGGCTTGTGCCGCAGCGTCAGAACGATCGCGCCAATCATGGCTACGAGAAGGACCAATCCTGCAATCTGGAAGTGGAAGACGAAGTCGGTGTAAAGAATATCACCGAGGGCTGCGGTGTTGGTGCGTTCAGCAAGATCAGGTATCGGAACGGCGCCCTGCCCCAGCTTAGGCGTGAACATCGAACCCGCAAAAACAACAATCAGCTCGCCCAAAAGAATGAGACCGACCAGAGCGCCAACCGGCGCATATTGCAGCGCACCGCGCTTCAATTCGGAGAAGTCAACATCCAGCATCATGACAACGAAGAGGAAGAGAACCGCCACAGCACCGACATAAACGACGAGCAGGATCATGGCGAGGAACTCGGCCCCCGTCAGCAGGAACAGCGCCGCTGCATTGAAGAAAGCGAGGATCAGAAACAGCACCGAATGCACGGGGTTGCGTGCCGCAATCACCATGAACGCGCTTGCGATCATGATAAAGGCGAACAGATAGAAGAACGCTGCCGCAATACCTGTCAGCATGGGGATCCCCCAACACCTTTCCGTGGACAAAGCCTGATTGCTTCATCCGCTTTAGTCTTTGTTTGCCGCGAATAATCGCGAAACTTAAATTCCAGCAACAAGACGGGCCGCCCCTTCTTGTTGCCGCTTTTCAAACCGGATGCCGAAACAAAGTTTCAGCAAAACCAATCAGCGATATGGCGCATCCATCGCGATGTTGCGCGCAATTTCGCGTTCCCAGCGATCGCCATTGGCAAGGAGTTTGTCCTTGTCATAGTACAGCTCTTCGCGGGTTTCGGTCGCAAACTCGAAGTTCGGACCTTCAACGATTGCATCCACCGGACAGGCTTCCTGACAGAAACCGCAATAGATGCACTTCACCATATCGATGTCGTAACGCACAGTGCGGCGCGTGCCGTCATTGCGGCGTGGACCCGCCTCAATGGTGATTGCCTGCGCCGGGCAGATCGCTTCGCAGAGCTTGCAGGCAATGCAGCGTTCTTCACCGTTGGGATAACGGCGCAGCGCGTGCTCGCCACGGAAACGTGGCGAAACGGGACCTTTTTCATGCGGGTAATTCAGTGTCGCCTTGGGCGCAAAGAACTGACGCATGGAGAGGAAGAAAGCACCGACGAATTCCTTGAGAAGGAGGGATTTCGCGGCTTGTGCGAATGAAGCCATTTGTCTTTCTCCTTACACCAGATCGAAGACTTTGATGACGGTCGCGGTCAGAACAACCATTGCCAGCGAAATCGGCAGGAACACTTTCCAACCCAGACGCATCAGCTGGTCGTAACGGTAACGCGGTACGAAAGCCTTCACCATGGCGAACATGAAGAAGCAGAAGCAGAGCTTGAGCATGAACCAGATGATGCCCGGAACCCAGTTGAGGAACCATACGTCAACCGGAGGCAACCAGCCGCCAAGGAAGAGTGTGGTCATCAGGGCGCACATCAGCGTGATCGCCACATACTCGCCGAGGAAGAACAGAAGGAACGGCGTGGACGAATATTCGATCATGTGACCGGCCACGAGTTCAGATTCAGCTTCGACAAGATCGAATGGCGGACGGTTCGTTTCAGCAAGCGCCGAAATGAAGAAGATCACGAACATCGGGAACAGTACCAGCCAGTTCCAGTCGAGGAACGAAGCAGGCAGGCCGAGCGATGTACCGAGACCCGTATTCTGCGACAGCACGATATCAGTCAGGTTGAGCGAGCCAACCGTCAGAAGAACCGTGACAATCACGAAACCGATCGACACTTCATAAGAGACCATCTGTGCTGCCGAACGAAGTGCCCCGAGGAATGGGTACTTCGAGTTCGAGGCCCAGCCGCCCATGATCACGCCGTAAACTTCAAGCGAAGAAATGGCGAAGATATAGAGAATGCCGACATTAATATTAGCAATCGCCCAGCCTTCATTGACCGGGATGACTGCCCAGGTTGCCATTGCCAGAACCGCTGAAACAAACGGTGCAAGAAGGAACACGCCCTTGTTTGCGCCCGAAGGAATGATTGGTTCCTTGAAGACGAACTTCAAAAGATCGGCGAAAGCCTGAAAGAGACCCCATGGACCAACAACGTTTGGTCCGCGGCGAAGCTGAACAGCTGCCCAGATCTTACGATCCGCATACAGCAGGTAAGCCACGACGATCAGCAATACGACAAGCAGAACGACCGACTTCAGCGCCATGATTAGCGCGGGCAAGACGTAAGCTGCAAAAATTCCGTCCATTATTCCGTCTCTCTCTCGCTTACTCAGCTGCCTGTTGGAAGCTGCCGGCCGCAAGCGCCGAGCACTCGGCCATGACAGCGGAAGCACGCGCGATTGGGTTCGTCAGGTAGAAATCCTTGACCGGCGAAACGAACGCAGCGCCGCCGGAAATGTTGGATGCCTTTGCAGCCAGCGCGACGATGTCGTCGGCCGAAGCAGGCGCAATAGTGTCGATCGCCATCATATGCGGGAAGTCTGCATAGAGCTTGGCGCGAAGCTGTGCGAGGCTGTCAAATGGCAGACGCTTGCCGAGCGTGTCGGAAAGAGCGCGCAGGATTGCCCAATCTTCCTTTGCTTCGCCCGGTGCGAAACCAGCACGGTTGCCGAGCTGTACGCGACCTTCAGTGTTGAGCCATGTACCCGACTTTTCGGTATAAGCTGCACCTGGGAGGATAACGTCAGCGGCATGTGCACCGGCATCGCCATGCGTACCGATATAAACAACAAAGCTCGAACCCTTGGTCGTCATGTCGAGTTCGTCTGCACCGAGCAGGAACACAACATCGAGATTGCCCAACATATCGCGAGCAGCCTTGCCGCCCTCACCCGGAACAACGCCGAGATCAAGAGCACCGACCCGGGAAGCAGCTGTGTGAAGAACCGAGAAACCGTTCCACTCACCGTTGATTGCACCAACATCCTGAGCAAGTTTTGCAGCGGATGCGAGAACTGCTGCACCGTTTTCGCCGGTGAGTGCGCCCTGACCAATGATGATCAGTGGGCGTTCAGCCTTTGCCAGCACGTCGCGGAATGCGTTCTTACCCGAAGCAACTGCTGCGAGTGTGTCTGCGCCTGCACCCAGATATTCGTAGTCGTAACGCAGTTCAGCCTGTTCGCCGATCAGAGCGATCGGGAAATGGCCCATGCGCTGACGCTTGCGAATACGAGCGTTCAGAACAGCGGCTTCAACGCGTGGGTTGGAGCCGATGATCAGAAGAGCGTCAGCATTTTCAATGCCTTCGATCGTTGTGTTAAAGAGATAGCTTGAACGACCCAAAGCTGGATCAAGTGCTACGCCATCCTGACGGCTATCGATATTCTTCGAGCCGAGCGATGCAATGAGGCTTTTCAGAGCATAGAGTTCTTCAACCGAAGCCAGATCGCCAGCGACTGCACCAATCTTGTCAGCGGAAGTAGCGGAAACCTTGGCAGCGATTGCTGCGAAAGCTTCTGGCCACGATGCTGCAACAAGACGACCATCCTTGCGAACATATGGGCGATCAAGGCGCTGGGTGCGCAGACCATCCCAGATGAAGCGGGTCTTGTCGGAAATCCACTCTTCGTTCACCGCTTCATTGACGCGCGGCATGATGCGCATCACTTCACGGCCACGGGTATCAACGCGGATGTTCGAACCGACAGCATCCATCACGTCGATGGTTTCAGTCTTGTTCAGTTCCCACGGACGAGCCTGGAATTCATATGGACGCGAAGTCAGAGCACCAACCGGGCAAAGGTCGATAACATTGCCCTGCAGTTCCGAGGTCATTGCGCGTTCAAGATAGGTGGTGATTTCAGCATCTTCACCGCGACCGATAAGGCCGAGCTCAGAAATGCCAGCCACTTCAGTCGTGAAGCGGACGCAGCGCGTGCAGTGAATGCAGCGTGTCATCACGGTCTTGACGAGTGGACCAATATACTTGTTCTCAACAGCACGCTTGTTTTCACGATAGCGCGAGCCATCGGTACCAAATGCCATTGCCTGATCCTGCAGATCGCACTCACCTGCCTGATCGCAAATCGGGCAATCGAGCGGATGGTTGATGAGCAGGAATTCCATCACGCCTTCGCGGGCCTTCTTGACCATAGGCGTGTTGGTGAAAATTTCAGGTGCTTCGCCGTTCGGGCCAGGACGCAGATCGCGAACACCCATAGCGCAGGATGCTGCCGGCTTTGGCGGTCCACCCTTCACTTCAACAAGGCACATGCGGCAGTTTCCAGCGATGGAAAGCCGTTCGTGGAAACAAAAACGCGGGACTTCAGCCCCCGCGGCTTCGGCAGCCTGAAGGAGCGTATAGTGATCGGGTACTTCGATCTCTGTGCCGTCAACCTTAATATTTGCCATCGCTTATCCAAACCTGCGGCTCTTGCCGCATCTTCCAGATGTCAAACTCTAAAGTCCGCCCTTCCCGGGCGGACATACAACGTATTCTTCCGCTTACTCAGCCGCTTCGAGGCGGATGTTGCGGCTCTGAACAGCGTTGCGTGTATAATCGTCAATGCGCTTTTCAATTTCCGGACGGAAATTGCGGATCAAGCCCTGAATAGGCCATGCAGCAGCATCACCAAGCGCGCAGATCGTGTGACCTTCAATCTGCTTGGTTACGTCGAGAAGCATGTCGATTTCGCGCTTCTGCGCGTTACCCTTGACCATGCGTTCCATGACGCGCCACATCCAGCCCGTGCCTTCACGGCAAGGCGTGCACTGGCCGCAGCTTTCATGCTTGAAGAAAGCTGAAAGACGGGCAATTGCCTTAATCACGTCAGTGGACTTGTCCATGACGATCACGCCGCCCGTACCGAACGAAGATTTCTTTTCGCGCATACCGTCAAAGTCCATGATGGCATCCATCATGTCTTCGCCCTTGATAATCGGGCAGGAAGCACCGCCAGGAATAACACCGAGCAGATTGTCCCAGCCACCACGGATACCGCCAGCGTGCTTTTCGATCAGCTCGCGGAAAGTAATGCCGAGGCTTTCTTCAACGGTGCAAGGCGTGTTCACATGACCAGAAATCTGGAACAGCTTGGTGCCGACGTTGTTCGGACGACCAATAGACGAGAACCATGCACCGCCGCGACGCAAGATTGTCGGAGCAACAGCAATCGATTCAACGTTGTTAACAGTCGTTGGGCAGCCATAAAGGCCCATGTTCGCAGGGAACGGAGGCTTCAGACGTGGCTGGCCCTTCTTGCCTTCAAGGCTTTCGAGAAGAGCTGTTTCTTCACCGCAGATATAAGCGCCAGCGCCGTGATGGAGGAAAATATCCATATCCCAGCCGCACTTATTGTTCTTGCCCAGAAGGCCAGCGTCATAGCACTCATCAATTGCTGCCTGCAGCGCTTCACGCTCACGCATGAATTCGCCGCGCAGATAGATGTAAGCGGTATGGGCGCTCATGGCACAACCGGCGATCACGCAGCCTTCGATCAGCGTATGCGGATCGTGGCGCAGAATTTCGCGGTCCTTACAAGTGCCCGGCTCTGATTCATCGGCATTCACGACGAGGTAATGCGGACGATCCGTCACTTCCTTCGGCATGAATGACCATTTGAGGCCAGTCGGGAAGCCTGCACCACCACGTCCACGAAGGTTGGAAGCCTTCATTTCGTTGATGATCCAGTCGCGGCCCTTTTCGATGAAGCCCTTGGTGTTATCCCAATGGCCACGCGACATAGCGCCTTTCAGCGACTGGTCTTTAAAGCCATAAATATTGGTGAAGATGCGATCTTTATCAGCCAGCATGTCTCACCTGCTTCCGTCTTTGGTTGCGGCTTCAGCTTCCGCCTTTGCCTTTGCTTCGGCTTCCGCCTTGGCTTTGGCAACTGCGGCATCCGATGCCTTACGGGTTTCCAGACCAACTTTTCTGTAGTCCAGATCTTCGGTCAAAGCCGTCAGTCCGCCCATAGGCTCAGACGTGATGCGGCCATCCTGTGGACCTGGCTTAACAGTGTCGCCCTTGCCTGCTTCGAACGTATCGATGATTTCAGCCAGGCGTTCTGGCGTCAGATCTTCATAAGCGTCCTTGAAGATCATGACCATCGGTGCATTGACGCAAGCGCCCTGGCATTCGACTTCTTCCCACGACAGCGTGCCTTCGGCATTAAGCTCGAAAGGATCGTGGTGGATTTTATGACGGCAAACATCCATCAGGGCTTCCGAACCACGCAACATGCATGGCGTGGTGCCGCAAACCTGAATGTGCGCGCGAGTGCCAACTGGCTTGAGCTGGAACTGCGTATAGAAAGTCGCAACTTCTAGAACGCGGATCAGCGGCATATCGAGCATATCAGCGACATGTTCAATAGCGGCTTTCGTGACCCAGCCATCCTGTTCCTGCGCACGCATGAGCAGCGGAATAACAGCCGACTGCTGACGGCCTTCCGGATATTTTGCGATCGTCTTGTGCGCCCAGGCCTGGTTTTCCGCGTTGAAAGCGAAACCAGCCGGCTGGACGGCATCATCTGCGAGACGGCGAACGGACATCAGCGGTCAACCTCACCAAACACGATATCGAGCGAGCCAAGAATTGCCGACACGTCAGCCAACATGTGGCCGCGGCACAGGAAATCCATAGCCTGAAGATGGGCAAAGCCCGGTGCGCGCAGCTTGCAGCGGTAAGGCTTGTTGGAGCCATCCGATACGAGGAAGACGCCAAATTCACCCTTTGGTGCTTCAACTGCTGCGTAAACTTCACCTGCAGGCACATGGTAGCCTTCCGTGTAAAGTTTGAAGTGATGGATGAGCGCTTCCATCGAGCGCTTCATCTCGCCGCGCTTCGGCGGCACGATCTTGTTGTCGGTGTTCGAAACAGGACCGACGCGTTCCTTGCCAAGCAGAAGATCTACGCACTGGCGCATGATGCGAGCCGACTGGCGCATTTCTTCCATACGGATCAGGTAACGGTCATAGCAGTCACCGTTCTTGCCGATAGGAATATCGAATTCCATTTCGTTGTAGCATTCATAAGGCTGCGACTTACGCAGATCCCATGCTGCACCCGAACCGCGAACCATGACGCCCGAGAAGCCCCATGCCCATGCATCTTCGAGCGAAACAACGCCAATATCGACGTTACGCTGCTTGAAAATGCGGTTTGGCGTAATCAGATCATCGAGGTTCGTAAGCGTCGTCGACAAAAATGGATCAATCCATTTGCCGATATCTTCAATGAGCTGATCAGGCAGATCCTGATGAACGCCACCTGGACGGAAGTAAGCTGCGTGCATACGGGCGCCACAAGCGCGCTCGTAGAACACCATCAGCTTTTCACGCTCTTCGAAGCCCCAGAGCGGCGGCGTCAGTGCGCCGACGTCCATGGCCTGCGTGGTCACGTTCAGAATGTGGTTCAGGATACGGCCGATTTCCGAAAAAAGAACGCGGATCAGCTGGCCACGTTTCGGCACTGTGATGCCGAGCAGACGCTCAACAGCCAAAGCGTAGGCGTGTTCCTGGTTCATCGGCGCTACGTAATCGAGGCGGTCGAGATAAGGAAGTGCCTGAAGATAGGTCTTCGTTTCCATCAGCTTTTCAGTGCCGCGATGCAGCAGACCGATATGCGGATCGACGCGTTCCACGACTTCGCCGTCGAGTTCAAGAACAAGACGCAAAACGCCGTGCGCAGCAGGATGCTGCGGACCAAAGTTGATATTAAAGTTGCGGACCTGAGTCTCAGCCATGTTCAGCTTCCTGTCGCTCAGTTCGTCTTGGCTTTCTCATCGCCCGGCAGGACGTAATCCGTCCCTTCCCATGGCGAGAGAAAATCAAAATTGCGGAATTCCTGTCGCAGCATGACAGGCTCATAAACGACACGCTTTGCTTCATCGCTATAGCGAACTTCAACAAAACCAGTCGTTGGGAAGTCTTTGCGCAGCGGATGACCTTCAAAACCGTAATCGGTCAGAATGCGACGCAGATCCGGGTGGCCAGAGAACAGAACGCCATACATGTCGTATGTTTCACGTTCAAACCACTCAGCACCGACGTAAACGCCGACAGCTGAAGGAACCAGCGTATCTTCATCGGCCTTAACCTTCACACGAATGCGGAGGTTCTGGCGTGGAGACATGAGCTGATAGACAACATCGAAGCGCTGAACGCGCTGCGGATAGTCTACGCCGGAAATATCCGTCAGGTTCACGAACTGGCACTGCACGTCATCGCGCAGAAACGTCAGAACGCTGATCAGGCTCGTAACCGGAACATTAAGAGTAAGCTCGCCATAGGCCAGCTTCGCCTCTTCGATCGCATCGCCGAGACGTTCTTTTACATAGCCGGAAAGTTCACCAAGAGCTTCTTCGCTCATATCTCTAACTTCCTCTTTTAGATTTCGACCCATCCTTGGGAAAACGGATCGAACTCTAATAAACCCTCTTGCACCAACGGGACTGCGAAAGCCCTATTAACGCTCGATCGTACCTGTACGACGTATTTTCTTCTGCAGCATCAGAATGCCGTAGAGCAGAGCTTCCGCCGTTGGCGGGCAGCCTGGAACATAAATATCGACCGGAACAACGCGGTCGCAGCCACGCACTACAGAATAAGAGTAGTGGTAATAGCCGCCGCCGTTGGCGCATGAACCCATCGAAATGACGTAACGTGGCTCAGGCATCTGGTCGTAGACCTTGCGGAGAGCCGGAGCCATCTTGTTGGTCAGCGTACCTGCTACGATCATAACATCGGACTGGCGTGGAGATGCGCGCGGCGCGATACCGAAACGCTCGGCGTCATAGCGCGGCATGGAAATGTGCATCATTTCCACAGCGCAACATGCGAGACCGAAGGTCATCCACATCAGCGAGCCAGTACGTGCCCAGGTGATCAGAGCGTCAGCAGATGTGACGATGAAACCCTTGTCAGACAGTTCGCTGTTCAGATCGTTGAAAAACGCATCGTCGGAGCCAACAGGCTTGCCCGTGCGAGGGTCGAGAATACCCTTTGGCTGCGGAGCAATGAGCGTCGAACCCGACGACTGATTTGTGCCGGTCAATCCCATTCCAGCGCTCCCTTCTTCCATTCATAGATGAAGCCGATGGTCAGAACACCAAGGAACAACATCATCGACAGGAAACCAAACCAGCCGATTGCACCGAAGGACACTGCCCACGGGAACAGGAAGGCGACTTCGAGATCGAAGATGATAAAGAGAATCGACACCAGATAGAAACGGATGTCGAATTTCATACGGGCGTCATCAAAGGCATTGAAGCCGCACTCGTAAGCTGAAAGCTTTTCCGGGTCGGGCTGTCTGTACGCGACTAGAAACGGCGCAACCAGAAGGGCTACACCGATTACCATTGCGATGCCGAGAAAGATGACAATCGGCAAATAGGAACTTAAAAGCTCGTTCATGATCCTTATCCGGCTTGAATACGAGGCTGCGCCGCCTGTCATAAGCTTTTTGAAGCTTACCACCATGCGACACATTGCATCTATTGCGACCTCGTCGCCTCAAGCAGCTTCAAAAGGCATGCCGTGCGAACTTAGTTCATTTCGCGGGGACGGTTAGCGCAGCATGCGCGCAAGCGCAAGCCCTCCAACGCGATCAGGCGGGTATAGTCCGGTCAAGATGCTTAATAAGAGGCAACATCAAGCCCATATATGCCACCCTATTTTCGTATAGCACGAAAACATCATAATTTCGTGAGTATTTAGAGACAAACCGTCTTTCGCCATTTTGAGGCGAATAGAATCAATCGATTTAGATGCGAGCGACAAAACTGACGGCGGATTTTCAATCAAGTTCGCACCTGTCATTCACCGCAAATGCCTCCGATTCATTTCTATTGCTCACATTCATTGCGAAGCGCAAACCGGGATGCGATTCACTCGCTTGCTTTCGAATGCGGAATAAATTGAGGCGCAGCTTCGCTTCAGGAAAGTCGCTGAGCACTCTTTATATATAGAGAGTGAAAATCACACTTATATATAAAGTGCAAAACAGCCCTCTCCTCACTTCTGCCGACCTGTCGCTACCGGCGGAAAATTCTCATCGTCATGTCCACGATTCTTGAAATGAATTAGCGCCAGCGATTCAATGAGTGGTTTCGCGTGCCTTCAGCAATCAGCCACTATTTTTTAGAATTGCCCCTCAGGATCGTAGCGCTTTCGCATTGGCATAAGAATCAAATGCTGACGAAACTGCAGGTACGAACACCTCATCGCTTCGACATCAAAGTCTGAGCTTAATAAAAGGAGAGAGATTTGAGCACATACCTGCTCACAAGTGGCGACGTTCTGGTCATTCTGGCCGGGATTTTGTCTGTCGCCTATCTCTCCTGGAAGCGTAAAGCGAAATAGCCCCACCCTGACAATATGAATGATGACGCTAATTCGCTTGCGCGGCTAAGCACGCGGCGAGATAAAGCTCTCTATCAGGCATGACTGAGCATAAGATTTGAATGTTTCATCATGGGGAATAAAAACGCGAGAAGCGCCATTTTCTTCAAGATTTTATGATCGAATTCTTGAAAGAAAATGGCGCGAGTGACGGGGCTCGAACCCGCGACCTCCGGCGTGACAGGCCGGCACTCTAACCAACTGAGCTACACCCGCGCATTTCATTTTCAGCCGTTTGGCTGGGTAGTCACCGGCGTTTCCGTTCGGTGTGAGCGGTCGTTTAAGGGGTTCTCTCACGAGTGTCAAGCGAGTGGTCTGAAGAAAAAAGAAGAAATTCGATTTTATTTTAAAAGCCCCCATTTTGCGGGCTTTCTTATAGGGGAGCTTTTATCCACATCTCTGCATGTATCGCCCGAACGCATTCAAATTAAATGGAAAATAGAATCGCGTTGCATGATCAAGTGCATGAATCAGGCTCTCACACGTAGTTCTTATAAGAGCGCCGATTTGAGTTATCCCCAGCGGGCCTATCGATTTTAGCCGGAGAACTAAAAAAATGCATTTTTCTAATTTTTCCGCTTGCACTCTCCAAACGAACAGCCTAAACGGCTCTCACAGCGGCTGACAAGTCAGTCGGGCGATTAGCTCAGTTGGTAGAGCGCTTCGTTTACACCGAAGATGTCGGGAGTTCGAGTCTCTCATCGCCCACCATATTTTCCAATCACTTAGATCGAAAGTATGAAGTTTACTTTAGGTTCAATAAACCTCGCCTGGCCCTGTAGACCAACAATCCTCTAAAAAGTTTTTCTCTCAAAGTTCGTCGAGTGTGCGAAGCGGCCTGCGCCGGTAGTTTGCGTGCTGTAACCCGCAATATCATATGGCAGTGACCGGGATTATCCGGGAATAGGTGGGATTTCGCGATTTATAACGGAAAAACCCCGAAAATCCGGGACTTTCGAGAAATCGACGAACCGCCTATCGCAAAACGGCTGCGCAAGATCAAATGGCAGGGCGAGCCTTTGACATCAAATTTAAATCGACCGCCCGAACCACATTACACGACCGGCAACATGCAATTGCTCGATCTCGCCAGCCGAAACTTCTTCGGCCGGATATCGCGGATTGTCACTTATCAGCTGTAAAGAGCCATTTAATCGCCCGTGGACGCGCTTAACGAGAACCATATCTCCATAAACAATAACGTAGATAGTATTGTCTCTGATGCGATTGACTGAGGTGTCGACCAATAAGACGTCACCGTCTCGAATCGTTTCCTCCATACTGTCGCCGCGCGCAGTCAAAATCCGTGCAAAAGCTGGATTGATATTACGGCTGCGCAGCCAGGTTGACTGGAACGCAAGATATTCCAATGGGTCTTCACCGATCGTCACCCGACCCGCTCCAGCCGAAGCCTGAACGTCGAGCCGAGGGACGAGTGTAAACTCTGATTTCGCTTCCAGTTCAGTAGCTTGGACCCTCTGCGGAAGCTGAGGGAGTTCGACGGTGCTCATTTCGCCTTCGCCATTGATGAGCCAGTCTAGCGCCACGCCTTTCACCTTGGCGATTTGCGCCACCTTATCGATCCCAGGGGTCGCGCCTGCCAAATACTTGCGCATCAAGCTTTCACCGATATCGACCTCGCGTGCGAACGCATTTGCCGACTGATTCCCGATAAGCACTTTAAGGCGCTCTGCGAACGTATCGTTCACCAAAGTACGAACTCCGAAATTGGTTCGGAGTTAACAAGTCACGGCAGTAAAGGCGCTAAATTATTGTTATTCAACAATAATACTGCATTTCGCACCATAGTGCCTGATCAGTCAACTCCGAACTCGAAATTCGCCGTATAGGGCTTGACTAATGAGCACTATATTGCGAATATCCGTTGCGACACTGTTTCAACACCTACACCCAAGCCAACCGACCTCTTGCACAGGTCAGAAAACAGGGAGCAACCATGACGAACCCAAAAAAGTGGGACCGTGCAGCGATCAAGGACGAGCTACTGCGGCAGAATAAAACTCTGACCGGAATAGCCCGCGATGCTGGCATGTATCCCGCAGCTTGCCGGGCCGGGATCATTGGAGCCAGTCGGCCTGGAGCGGAAGCGATTGCCGCTGCCCTTGGCGTTCCGTTCCGCGAGATGTTTCCCGACATGTACACGCGCGGTCGTCATGACGGGGTGGATAGTAGCAGCAACAAGTCTGGCGGCGGAAGGCCAAAACGTCACGCGAATGCTGACGGTGCACAGACGGCTGCCTGACTAATCCGTCAGCCATTTTCCATCATCCTGACAATCGAAAGCATCCAACATGATTATTGCTGACATTAACCCGTCGCTCGTGGACGTTTCCGCCGAACACAAGAAGGTGTCGCCAGACGCTTCCTTTGCCATTGCCGAAGACTTCAAGGTTCGCGGCCAACGCCAACCAATCGAAGTGATCGAACAGAAGAACGGACGCTACCAGCTGGTTTTTGGCGCGAAGCGTCTTGCAGCTGCCGCGCTGCTAAATACAACCGTAATCGCGGCGATACGCCAGCCGGACGAATTTGCCGATCAGGCTGAAATTCGGCTCACCGGTATTGCGGAGAATTTCTATCGCCATAGCCTAACTGTTCTGGAACGCAGTGTAGATGTTGCCGACTGGTGCGCGATCTGGCGGGCTGCTCACCCCGTAAAGCGCGGGCCTAAAACACAGGCGAAACCGGAAACGGAGTTTAGTACCAACTTGGTACTTAATTCGACCGACGCTGAAATCATGGAAGAAAGCGAGACGTTTGCGCTGAGCTTTTCCGAGGCAGCGCAGCGCTTCCTGAAGATCGGTCGCAACGAAGTTTTCCGCTCCATCAAGATTGCTGGCATTCCGGCGGACCTGCGGGATCGCATGGCGATCTTCGTGCCGCTCTGCGACAACCAGCAGGCGCTACTGTCTATTGCAAACGAACCATATGAGCGCGCATCAGCAATCATTGAGCTGATGCTTGATGGCAAGGTGCAGACCGTAACTGAAGCAATTATCCAGATCGACGGTACGCCGAAGCCGAACGTACCGGCCCGTTGGGAAAAGATTGCTGATCGTTTCGCACGGCTGAAGCCTGCTGAGCAGGATCATTTCTTTGCGCTGCATGAAGCGGCGGTGCTGCGCTGGTTCGCAGAGCGGCAGGCTGCACTTTAATGACCAAGCGCCGCGACCCTCTCACCAAAGACTTGTTCGAGTGGACGCCTCCCCAGGTGGCAATCCGCTACGAAGAAGGTGTGACCGGTCGCGGCTCGCTCGATAACCAGATTGCGCGCCTTGTAGCTCGCGCTCTTCGCGATGCGCGTGACGATAACAAGGGACGGTCGGAAATCGCCGCTTCAATGACGCGGTTTCTCGATCGGTCAATCTCAACGACGATGCTCGACAAATGGGCGTCCGAAGCCAGCGGTGAACATCGTATTCCGCTCGACGCTTTCATCGCCCTTGTGCATGCGACCGACGCCAAGGAACTGCTCGGGTTTGTGCCTGGCATGTTCGGCCTGACGGTTATCGAAAACGAATACGCAGACCTGATCGAAGACAGGTTGCTTGAAGATCACATCGAAGAATTGCAGGCGCGGCGGCAGATGCTGTCAGCGAAGCGAAAGGCGCGTCGATGAACGAGCTAATACGCATCACACCAAACGAAATTGCCCGGCCCAAGGAGTGGCTAACTGCGCGCGAAATCGCGGTCGAAGCTCTTCCAGATTTACCGGACAGTGAGCGTGGAATACAAATATATGCAGAGCGTGAAGGTTGGACCAACTATCCGGGTTGCGTTCGCCGCCGAAAAGGTCGGGGCGGTGGACTGGAGTACAACTATCGTCTGTTTCCAACGCTCGCCCAGATCACATATGTCCAACGCTACATGGTCACGGGTCGTGTCGAGGCGCTGCCGCAGGTCGAACCAGTCAGCCACACAACAGCACCCTTGAGCGACCGCGCCCAACGTGAGCGTGATGCGCGCCTTGCTGTAGTTGCGGCTTTTGAACTGTTCTTGAAGGGCCTTAATCTGAGCGTTCAAGGCGCTTTGTTCGTATTCTGCGACCGCTACAATGTTGGCATGATCCAGGTGGACCCATGGGTCAAGGAAACCCTGCCGCGCATTTCGCAACGTTCAGTTTTCCGTTGGCGAGCAACCAAGGCAAAAGGTGCGAAAGATGCGCTTGCCGTTGATCGTTCTGAGGCCCGCAAGGGCAAAGGTTTGCTGGAGACCGCCAATAACGGCGAGGTTCGAGCATTCATACTCGCGTGGCTTGCGTCCAATCCGCACCTGTCCGCCGATATCATCCGTGGATATTGCGAGGACCATTTCGGACCCGAGCTAACCGACCGCAACGGCGAGGTGAAGCCTTTGCCGCCAGTTCGTACCTTCCAGCATTTTATTGCAAACCTGAAGGCGGCTGAAAAGGTGGTCCTGACCAAGATCACGGACCCAGACAAGTTCCGCTCCACGATGAAGCTGTCTGGCACCGGCACGTATCGCCATGTTGATGAGCCGAACGCGCTCTGGATGATCGACGCATCGCCCGTTGATGCCTTGTGCGTGGATGGGCGCTATTCGATGTATGCCTGCATTGATATCGCGACCCGCCGTCTGGTCATAACGCTTTCGAAGACGCCGCGCGCATCGGCTGTTGCCCTGCTGATCCGCAAAGCCATTCTGCAGATGGGTGCCGCCACCGTCATCAAGACGGACAATGGCTCCGATTTCGTAGCCATCGCGACCAAGCGCCTTTTCAGCAATCTCGACATCACCGCCGACATTTCGGATGCCTACAGCCCTGAGCAGAAAGGCCATGTTGAGCGCGTTATCAAGACATTCCAGCACAACGTCTGCCCGCAGTTGCCGGGTTATATCGGGCACTCTGTCGCCGATCGTAAGGCAATCGAGGGCCGGAAGAGCTTTGCACAGCGCCTTGGTGCTGACGAACACGAACTGTTCGAAGTTTCACTTACGGCCGCGCAGCTCCAGCAGCACATTGATGACTGGCTGGAGTTCGTCTACCACGAAAGCGCCCATAGCGGCCTGAAAGGACGGACACCTAACGAAGTCGCCCAGGCTTCCACCACGCCGATCCGCCGCATAGACGAACGTGCGCTCGATACCCTGCTGATGCCAGTCGCTGGAAAGAACGGACTGCGCAAGATGACCAAACAGGGCATCAAGGACAACGGCCTGCATTACGTCTCCGGTACGATCATGGTTGGAACCGAAGTGTTCTGCCGACGCGATCCGCTCGACATGGGCAAGATGTACGTATTCTCCGCTGAAGGCGGTGAGTTCCTCGATGTAGCGATCTGCCCAGAGCTGGCAGGCGTCAATCCGCAGGAATACGTCAAGGCGCAGAAGGACATTGCCGCCGATATCGTTCGTCAGCGTGAACGCGAGATCAAGGCCGATATACGCGAGCTGAAAAAAGGCCCGTCGGGCATCGAGCGCACAATCCGGCTTGCAAAGCGCAAGGCTGCTGAGAAGGCCGGGCAGACCGCCAACGTCATCCAGTTGCCGAAGCGCGAAGAGCAGCACACCACACCGGCCATCGTCGCCGCCATCGATGCCGCCACACTTCCGCAGGCAGGTATCCAGCCGAAGCCGCTCAACGAAAAGGCGGCAGAGTTGCATGAAGCGATCAAACGCGAAGCTGAGGATCGGAAGGTATCGACGGTTGTCCACCTCGATCCCGATGCGGGCCTAAGCGCCAATGCGCGCCGCTTCAAATGGGCCATGGACCTCGAAACCAAGATCGCCGCTGGCGTCGAACTGGATGCAGACACTGCCGCGCAGCTCGTCCGCTTCCAGGCCACGGCCGCATACCGAACCATCAAAGACACAGCAAAGGATTTTGGACTGGAGCAAGCGCTGAAGATCGCTCGCTAAAAAATAAAACCCCGTTGGAGCGGGGTTTCAAATGCAAATTCCAAGACAATGAGGAAAAAATGACTGCTAACGAACCGATTGTCAATGGCGGCGATACTGCACCGATCAAGAATGTGGCTGCATGCCTCACTCTGGTCCGGTCGTTGCAGAACCGCCACCCGCTGCAGCCCAACCTCGGCGTTTTTGCCGGGTTCTCCGGCTATGGCAAGAGCGTGGCTGCGCTCTATGCCATGAACAAGACGGCTGCGGCCTATGTCGAGGTTTCCGACACTTGGACGAAAAAGAAGCTGCTCACCGCCATCCTGTCGGAGCTTGGCCATCCGGATGCGCGCGGTACGCTTTCCGATCTGGAGGACGACATCATCGGCATCCTGGCCCGTGATCCGAAGCGTCCGCTCATCATTGATGAATCTGACAAGCTGGTCGATCGGAACATGATCGAACTGGTGCGCATGATCGCCAAGAAGAGCAACGTTCCGGTGCTGCTGATCGGTGAAGAGCTGTTCCCGAAGAAGCTGGAGCGTGTCGATCGGTTCCGCGACCTCGTTCTGGAATGGGGTTATGCGCAGCCTTGCGACCTGGACGACACGCGCACGCTTGCCCGAACGTTCTGCCGTCACATCGATGTCAGGGATGATCTTCTCGATCAGGCGCGCATTGAAGGTGACGGCCGCGTCCGCCGCATCTGTAACACCCTCCATTCCATCGCCAACACCGCCGACGAACTCGGCCTGAAGGAAATCAGCCTTGCGCAGTATCAGGAGCATGGCGCGGGTTATTTCTGCACCGGCGCGGTTCCCTCCCGCAACCGGAGGGCCGCTTGATGGGCATCGTTCTCAAGGTCACCGCCGTCAAAGGCAAAAGCCCCAAGCGTGGCTTCGATCACTACTGGACTGTCATGATGGACTACGCAGTAGCCGACCGCAGCTTTACAGCTCGCGACGTGTTCAATCGTTCAGACGCGACACAATCCGACATCAACGATTTCATGCGGCGTCTGGTGAAGGCAGGCTTTATCGAGCCAGTTGTTTCTGACCGGGATGGTGAGACATTCAAAGTCGCCATCCGCCAGTCGATGACCCCGAAAGTACGTCGCGACGGCACCGTGATCGAAGGCGTCAGCAAACAGAAAGCCATGTGGAACCACATGCGCATGAGTGCAGGTGCACAAGGTTTCACTGCGCAGGATATTTCCATCTGGGCTTCGACCGATGAAACACGCATCGGCATCGAGGCGGCGAAATCTTACATCAAGTTTCTGGCCAAAGCAGGCTACCTGATTGAGATGCAGAAGGGGAAATCCGGTAACCTCGGTATTTATCGGCTTTCGCCGGACATGAACACTGGGCCGCTGCCGCCGATTATCCTGCGCGCCAAGGGCGTCTTTGATCAGAACCGGCATGAGATTGTCGGCCCGGTTGTCACCGAAGAGGTGCAACCATGATCGCCGCCAAGCTTTCCAACATCGACAAGGCGCGCACCGCCTGGGGAGACATCATCCCGGACTGGATCGTCATTCTGGCGGAAGCCTGTGATCGTGAAAGCCAGTCTGCGATTTCTCGCAAGGTTGGCTATTCGGCTTCAGCCGTCAGTCAGGTTCTCTCCAACAGCTACCAGAACGGCGATATCGGCCGCGTTGAACAAGCTGTTCGCGGAGCCCTGATGGCTGAGACCGTTGACTGCCCGGTCCTCGGCGATCTGCCACGGAACACCTGTGTGCTTTGGCAGCGCAAGCCATTCGCAACAACCAACGCCCATCGCATCCGCATGTTTCAGGCATGCCGGAGTGGATGCCCACACAGCCTTATCAAGGAAGGAGCATAACCATGGATGCCGATCTTTACGAACTCAGCGACACCCTTTTCGCATGGCGTCGCGAGTTCCTCCGCTACGAAAATCAGGGGGTGTTCCTCACTCCGGCTGATGTTCGTGCTGTTACCGCCACTCTTTATGGCTGCGCCGCGCTCGCAATGAACCGCGAGCATGAAATCAGCCGACATCGCTGGAACGGCATGGGCCGCACCGGTGACAAGACACGGCAGGCCCTCCTGGATGAACTCTTCCGGCCTGATTCCAACATCGTCCTCTTCAAACCCGATTTCACCCTACGCGCCGACCGCGCCTGATCCACCTGAACATAAGGAAACGACAATGACCGAAGCACTTGCAGCCTGCATCCTGGAAGAACAGCCAGAACAGGGCATCACCATGGTGAACGGTAAACCCTATATGGCTAATGCCAAGGGAGCACTCGTACCGCTGGAACTGGTGAAGCCAGCCGACAAGCTTCGTGATGAGACGGTCCGCAAGGTGATGGGGTACGCGAAGGACATCTCGGCACAGATCAGCCGGTTCCGCAAGCACAGCATGACGGACCTCGACAGCCTGGATGAAGTGTTGGAGCAGGAATACAACGCCCGCCCAGGCGGCGTGAAGGGAAACCGGACCTATCAGACCATTGACGGCTTGAAGATGGTCAAGGTCAGCATCAATGATTTCGAGGTTGCTGGTCCCGAACTTCAGGTCGCGAAAAGCCTCATTGATGAATGCCTGAATGAATGGACTGATGGGGCGCGCGCCGAAATCCGCGCCATCATCACACGTGCATTTGACACGGACAAGGAAGGCAAGATCAACCTGAAGGAAATCAAGAAGCTGACCAAGCTCGATATTTCCGATCAGCGTTGGAAGGACGCTATGCGCGCCATCGAGGACGCCATCGATGTTCAATATTCCAAACAGTACGTCCGGTTCTACGAGCGGGCTTCCGTTCAGGATGAGTGGACGGCTGTTACCGTAGACATCGCCAAGGCGTGAGGTGCTGACATGTTGGTTACAGAACGCCAGAACCGCCTTTTCAATGCTCAGGCAAACGTCCTTTCTATTCATCCATTGAAGGGCCTCAGCACGGAACGGGTTCCCGAATGGTTGGAAGAATTCATTCAATTCATCATCGATCGCAAGGCCGATTTCCCGCTTTTTCAGGCGCTCCCTGTTTTGGGGAAAATGGTCGCACAAGATGAACTTCCCACAGATGAAGAGTTTCTTGATGCCATCCAGTATGGCGATGAAAAGGGTTACCTCTTTTACGGCGATTGGGAGATTCGCCGGTATTTGAGTGACAGCTCCTTTGTCAGCGGCCCCGGCTACCGGGCCACGATCTGGGTGTACGCGGACGAGATTGATGCCGGTTTCGACGCGATAATAGCTGCGGCCGAAGAACATCATGAGCGCCAGCGGGCCAAGGCAGGTGCGGCATGAGCACCACCCAGAAATCTCGTACTCGCCATCAGCAAGGTCGCGTATCAGGTGTTCTGCTGTCTGGTGTTTGTGTGGTGTTTAGCCCTTCAGGCACGGATTTCTATGCCGTGCCTGAAGGCATCGACGGCCCGACCTTCTGCCGCAACATGGTTGATCGATACGCTCACCCTCACACCGCAGAGCGGCCCACACCGAAATCGGCCCGATTCAATTTCTCACGCTTCGTGATGACGCTCCATGCCGCTGTGACGGCATTGTTCCGCCGAAAGGTAATTCTTAAATGAGCAACCATTCTCAAAAGACCTGGACTGACGATCGCAAGCAGGTCGTAGCCGAGCTGCTGCGCGAAGGTCTCTCTGCCGGTCAGATGAGCAAGCGCCTCGGTATCAGCCGCAATGCGATCATCAGCGTCATTCACCGCGACAAGATGCTGAGTGAAATCGGGCTTCGAGCCGGTGTCGGTGGCGCACGAAAGCCAAAGGCGGAATCGTCACCTTATAAATCCGGCCGCATGAAAACTGCTGCCCGACGATCTCCAGCCCGGCAGTCACAGCCCGCGCCGGTCGCCGCAGCTATAAAGCCGGAACCGGTGTTCATTTGCGAGGACGTTGCCTCGATCGAAACGCCGATCGATCCGCTCGGCCTGCCGTTAGCGGACCTAAACCTTCGCCAATGCCGGTTCGCGGTCAACAACGCCGCCAAAGGCGAACAGCATTTGTTTTGCGGCCATCCGGTGAAAATCGGCTCCAGCTTCTGCGAGCATCATCATCGCCGTGTCTTCGTGCGTCCAACGAAGGCAGGTGCAGCATGACTATTCCCGTAATTAATGCCGTCTGGCTAGAAGAGTTCATCAAATGGAATTTTGCCACCTTCGGCCCTGGGCGGCGGACGGAAGGCACAATCGATCATATCCGCAAAGAACTGATCGAGATCGAGACAAATCCAACTGATCCGAAGGAATGGGCTGACATTGTCCTGTTGGCACTTAACGGCATGGCGCGGCTCGATTTGTCGCCCGAACAGATCATCAAAATCATCGTCGCGAAACAGGCATGCAACTTCATTCGCCGGTGGCCGGATTGGAGACACGCGGACCCATTGAAGGCCGTAGAGCATATTCGGGAAGCGGACACCTTTAATCCGTTCGGGTCCGGTCCAGTTCCCATCGCGCCGAGGGAAAATTGATATGAAATCCACCGCCGCCATACACGTTGCGAAAAAGCAGCTAGACCTTGACGACGATACCTATCGCGCGATCTGCATTCGCGTCACCGGCAAGCATTCGTCTGCGGCCATGACTGAAGGCGAGCGCCTGAAGCTGATTGATGAGTTTCGTCGCCAGGGCTTCAAGCCCGCTTCAAAAGGGTCTCGAAAGCGCCTTGAAGGCAAGTTCGCCGGAAAGCTCCAAGCTCTGTGGATCGCAGGCTGGAACCTTGGGGTTTTTGATAACCCCGCCGATGAAGCTTTGCTGGCCTTCGTAAAGCGCCAGACGAAAATCGATCATGTTCGTTTTGTTCATGATTGGGCCGATGCGCGCGTAGCGATCGAGAGCATCAAGAAGTGGATCGAACGCGAAGTCGGTCCGGTCTGGCAGGAAGATATGTTCATGCAGGGCTGGAGGCGCGCAGACGGCGCGAAAGTTGCGGCAGCGCAATGGAGTGTGCTTTCTCAGCAAGGCAGACTGCCGGAGCCGGGTAGCTTCACCCGATACGTCCGGGCAGTTCTCAGCCTTGATGACCAGTTCGATTTTGAAGAGCTGAAGCCGCAGCACTGGCAACCGGTCATGAATGCGCTTGGCGCAGAGATCAGAAAAACGGCGCGGCCATGATTTTCACGATCCGCGCCATATCAAAAACGATATCAATTCGCCGGGAGAAATCCGGGCGGGCGGCGCGGCTATTTAATGAAGCCGTAGGTCTTTGCGATGCTCTTGATGGACGCACATTGCGCAGTCTTCTCGGAGCCTGTCATCGTTTGCATCTGATCTTTTCGGGTGCGCGTCCACAGTCCCAAAGTTCCGGGAAAACTAGTCACGTCACTTGGAACAATTTCGGTGACGTACTTTTGTATCGCATCTTGGTCGTAACTCAGACCGCAGGCCTCTTCGGCGGCAAGAACAGTACCGAGGTCGTTAGCGACTTTCTGTTCGTCAAAATTTGCGGACGAGGCAATCGCGCTGCTCGCCAAAAGTGCCAATCCAGCCAGTGCCAGTTTCATATCAACCCCCTGAAATTTCCTCCAATAAAGCGCGCCGTGCGCGTTTTGGCAATGGTGAGGGCATGATCATGGTTCAGCAATCCGCGCCTCTGGTTAATCTGCCTCTGTTCATAGCGCCTGAACTGGCCGAGATCGAGCGGCTTCAGACTGAGCGCAATACCCTGCAGCGACGTATCCATGCGCTCCGGCCACACTGCCATAAGCGTGTCGAGCTGGAAGCCCGCTTGCGCCTCATTACCGCGCAACAACTGGCGCTCTCCGCAGAGATCGGGAGGCAGCATTGAAGGATCATCGTCTTGTAGCAGAGCTGCTTGGTTTGCTGGGTGAGGACGGCCTCATCCGCCTTGCCGAAGAGCATGCAGGTATTCGCCTTTACGTGCCATCGAATATTGATCGCTCTCAACTTATCGATACTGTCGGGATCGATATTGCAAACAAGCTCTCACGCCGCTATGGCGGAGACTATATCAGCGTGCCCATGGTTCGCGATCTTCGTGCGCGCCGATACCGGGATCAGGATGGCTTGTCGAATTCGCAAATTGCACGTAGGTTAGGCATCACTGAAAGCGGTGTTGAAAAACTCTTCAACCGCTCGCCGGTCAAATACCGCACCAAGAAAACTGACGACCGTCAGATAGAAATGTTTCCCTCTGAATAAATTCTAAGTCTGCCCCACGGACATGTGCGGCATGATTAGCGTCCGCGCACCCACGTAAAACTGTCTTGAACCGGCCAATCTTGGCCACGGCAACAGCCAAAGAAGACAGTTTCGCGGAGGGCGTGATGTGACCGACCTTGCATCCCAGATCAATCACACGGTGCTGGCCGCGCTCGCTCCGCGCGTCGCGGTCAAAAAGATCGCACAACAGCAATCCATCATTTCATCGTTTGGGCCTTTGTTGCCGGAACTGCTGAAGCGGTTTCAAGTGACGACCTCACTTCGCATCGTTCATTTCCTCGCACAGCTCGCCCACGAGAGCGATGGCTTTTGCGCGATGGAAGAATACGCCAGCGGTGCCGCCTATGAAGGTCGCGCCGATCTCGGCAATACACAGCCCGGTGACGGTAAACGCTTCAAGGGCCGTGGCCCGATCCAGTTGACCGGCCGCGCCAATTATCGCGCCTTCACCAAGTGGATACGCCAATATGTCGCCGATGCGCCGGGTTTCGAGGCAAAGCCCGAACTGGTGGCGACGTGGCCGTGGGCTGCATGGGCTGTCTTCTATTTCTGGTCTACCCGCAATCTCAACGACCTTGCCGACCGAGATGATCTTGTCGCCATCACCAAGCGCATCAACGGTGGCACGAATGGTTTGAGCGACCGCGCAGCATATCTTGCCAAGGCCAAGGACATCGTTGCGGAGATCAGCGCCGACGCTATCGCCTTCGAGCCGGGAGACACTGTGTTGCGTCGTGGCATGCGGGGGCTTTCCGTTGCTGATCTCCAGCGCGGCCTTCGTGCTGCTGGTTTTTACCATCTGTCGATCGACGGGATTTTTGGACCCGGAACTGAGCAAGCCGTGAAGGCCTTCCAGCGTGATCATCGTCTGGTCGCCGATGGCCTGGTCGGACCGAAGACGATGAAGAGCCTTCAGCGTTTCATGCCGGAGGATCTGACATGAGCGAGCCGATCAAGGAACCGGGCTATACTTCCAGCCGCCGCTATCTCTGGGGCAGTTTCTATCTCGCCTGGACTGTCATCATCATTCTTGTCGGCGCTGCATCTGTCGGCTCCGAACAGGCCGTTGCGATTGCTCCGATCGTGGTGCCTTCCATGGTCGCGCTGATCGTCGGCGTTCTCGGCGTCCATCGCGGCTTCGGGTCTGTCGATTATTGGGCGCAGGCAAAAACGCTATTCACCGATCGGCGGGAGGACCGGCCATGATCGCATGGTTCTCGGCATGGTTCGCCAAGTGGACCTCCCAGATTGTTGTCGCCGCCATCATATTGCTGGCGGCGGCGACGTTGGCTTTCGGTGCTGCCCGCGCGCTCCGCGATACGATCAGCGATGCGGTTGCAACCGCCGAAAAATCCCGTGATGCGTATTGGTCCCAACAGATCGCCGAGGCCAATGAAGCTGCCGCCAAGAACATCATCGAGCAGATGAAAGCCTCCCAGGCCGCACAGGAAAAAGCCCAGGCCGAAATCAACCGTCTCAACAACAAGGTCCTAGAACTGGAGGATGCCAATGCGGCACTTTCTGACACTCCTGGCAGTGGCATCGATGTCGATCGCTCACGGCTGCTCAACAACCAGTTCCTCGGAGGGAAAGCCAATCCTCCGTACTGAATTCGTCAGGGGGCAAGTGCCGTCTGAGGCGCGCAAGCCATGCGATCCGCCTGTCACTCTGCCTGATCGCGCATTGTCGGCAAAAGAGCTGACGCCGCTGTGGGGTAAGGATCGAGCCGCACTTGCCGTCTGCGAGCAGCGGCGCGGTGCAGCCATTGCCGCGATCGACGCGGTGCCAGTTCCTGCTGAGCGGCCGAAGTGATGGAAGCGGGCAACAAGGCACATGAGCTGGCCGATCTGCGCGCCGAGCAAGAGCGGGATGCGGGAATCGCTGCCGCGTCAGCTGCATTGATTGGCGACGGATCGGACATCTGCGTCCGCTGCGGCGAAGAGATCGAGCCGGAGCGGCTTGCAGCCCTGCCATCGGCGCGCCGGTGTGTGGACTGTCAGAGCAAACTTGAACGCGAGCAGTCCAGGGGGCGTCGTTAATGCTGGAGAATATCTCACTCGCCCAGATCGGGCAGCTCATCAATTTCTTGCTGGCGGCTGCGGCCTTCCTCGGCGTGGTCAGCGGTTACATCGGTAAGGGCGCCAAGGAGATATCGGCCAAGGTTTCGGATCACGAGCACCGACTGTCGAAGGTCGAGAATGATCTGTCGCACATGCCGAACACTGAAACCGTCCATCAGCTCCAGCTCGCGATCACCGAGATCAAGGGCCAGATGGGCATAATGGCAAAGTCGTCAGAGGCGACCGAACGGACGACACGCCGTGTTGAAGAATTTTTGATGCAGAAAGGACGTTAGGAATGACGGCGGGTTACAAGGATTTTGTCGATCAGAATGTACGCCTCATCATCCTGAAGGCGCTCGCGATGGAGACGAATGCCAGTCTGAACGACAGCCTGCTTGAACGCGAGCTGGAGGTGTTCGGCTACAAACGCACCCGCGAATATCTGCGCAATCAGATGCGCTGGCTTGAAACCGAAGCTGGCGCTGTTCGCATCAGCACCGCAGGCACAGCTCTTATCGCCACCTTGACCAGGACAGGCCGCGATCATGTCGAGCGCCGCATCGTTCTCGAAGGTGTCCAGCGACCGGGCGACGTGGAGTGATGAGCCATGACAGAAGATAGGCGCGGCCGTTCCAGGCTGGACAGTCTGGAGTTGCTACCGGAAGATGCCCAGGACGACGTCGTCTGGGCAATCAGTCAGCTGAATGAACGCCGCCGCAGTCAGGCGGACATTCTTTTTGAGCTGAACGATCGTCTGGAAGTCAAGGGCATCGGACCGATATCGAAGTCGGCTTTCAACCGTAAAGCGATGCGCCTGTCCCGCCGCGCCTCTCAGCTGGAGGAACGCCGTTACATCTATGCTGGCATCGCGGAGAAGCTTACGCCTGAAGAAATCAGCAAGTCCGATATTGTTCTCGGCGAGTTCCTCAAAACGCTTATTGATGAGCTGCTCGACGGCGATGGCCTCAATTCCAAAAACGCCATGGAACTGGCACGCGCCTATAAGGAAACCGTGGTTGCGCAACGCCATTCTGCCGAACATCGCCGCAAGGCCGAGGAAGAAGCCACAGCCAAGCTGGCGAAGGCTGTCGGTGATGCGACCGACGCTGTTGAGAAAGCAGGCCGCAAGGTGGATGGCGAAGAAATCCTGCGCATGATCCGTGAAGCTTATGGGACATCTTGATGACACAGCCTTTGCTTTACGGCTATCAGCGCCGCTGGCTCACCGATAAAAGCCGCTTTAAATTTGGCAAGTTTGCACGCCAAACCGGCAAGACGTTCACCACGACACTGGAATGTGTTGATGACAGTTTTGAGCATGCCGTAAAGAGCCAGCGTACACGGTGGGTGATATTGAGCCGTGGCGAGCGACAAGCCCGTGAAGCCATGTTGGAAGGTATATACCCTCATGCCAAGGCTTACGGCATGGCATTTGACGCCAACGAGTTTGATTGGCAGGGCGATACCGGCAGCTACAAGGCGCTGGAAGTGACATTGCCGTACGGCACCCGTATTACAGCCCTTCCAGCAAATCCCGATACGGCGCGCGGCTTTTCTGCCAACGTATTTCTCGATGAGTTCGCGTTCCACAAAGATAGTAGCGCGATCTGGAAAGCGCTCTTTCCGGTAATCTCGGCCAACTGGAAGCTGCGCGTCACATCGACACCGAATGGCAAGAGCGGGAAATTCTTCGAGCTGGACACCGCCAATGACGATACTTGGTCACGGCATGTTGTCGATATCTATCAGGCGGTCAGGGACGGCTTGCCGCGCAACATCGAGGAGCTGCGCGCCGGTATTGCCGACGAAGATGCCTGGGCGCAGGAATATGAGCTGCAGTATCTCGATGAGGCGAGCGCCTGGCTCTCCTACGAATTGATTTCATCGGTCGAAGACGACAATGCAGGAAGCCCGGACGGATATCAGGGCAACGCCTGCTATGTCGGGCGCGATATCGGCCGACGCAATGACCTTCATGTGATCTGGGTATGGGAAGAGATCGGCGATGTCTTGTGGTGTCGCGAGATCATCGAACAGAAGCGCGCCACCTTTGCCGACATGGATGCTGCGTTTGATGACGTGATGATGCGTTATCGTGTGGCGCGGGCCTGC
>NZ_NNRM01000021.1 GCF_002252525.1 Brucella pseudogrignonensis | reverse complement strand
CGCGCAGCTTGGTTCCACGACGACGCATTATCAGACCGTCGCCATGACCGTTCCATCGACCACGGCGGCAAACGAATATCCGCGTATGGACGATCTGCCGGGGATTCGTGAATGGATCGGCGACCGCATCGTTCATGACCTGTCGATGCAGACCTACACGATCCGCAACAGGGAATTTGAAGGCACGATCGGCGTTCGCATCTCCCAGGTGGAAGACGATCAGTTGGGCTTCCTCTCATCCATGGCGGCACAGCTCGGTCAGAATGCCGCGCAATTCCCGGATCAGCTGGTTTTCCCGCTCCTGAAGAAGGGCGAAACAACCAAGTGCTATGATGGCCAGAACTTCTTCGACACCGACCATCCCGGTTACGATGAGGACGGCAAGGAAACTTCGGTCTCCAATTTCGCTGCCGGTTCCTCTCCGGCTTGGTACCTGGTCGATGACAGCCAGGTCATCAAGCCGATCATCTATCAGAGCCGCAAGAGCTTCCAGCTTATCCGCAAGGATCAGGCGACCGACGATACCGTCTTCTTCGGCGGCAAGGCGGTTTATGGCGTCGATGGTCGCTGCAATGCCGGCTATGGCCTCTGGCAGCTGATTTACAAGTCCAAGCTGCCGTTGAATGCCGAGAACTACGCCGCTGCCCGCGCCGCGATGACTTCCATCCGCAAACGCAACGGCGAAGTGATCTCCATTAATCCACGCAAGTTGCTCGTACCGTCCACACTGGAAGGTGCAGCCCGCAAGCTGCTGCTCAACGAGCTGGCCGCGAATGGAGAGAGCAACGAGTGGAAGGGCACGGCCGAGCCGGTCGTCATCCCGCTGCTGGCCTAATCCAGCGCGTCCCAAGAGTTCCGCCCGCACCGACAGCGGGCGGCGCATACCGGACTACCCCTGTCACTGCACTTAAACCCGGAGTTTTACCATGAGGAAAGTGGGTCTGTTTTTCGGCAGCATGTTCGCGATTGTGGCGGCTTTCGCCTTCACATCGATCGCGTCTGCATCGGCTGTCGATATCCCTGCCTATGAAAAAATCCTCTCCAATCCTGTTGATTTCTATCTTGCCAACAGCGAAGCGCCCGTGCCCGCCTCGGCACTGGTGACGTCCGTCAGTCAGGACATGAGCCTTCAACCAGCTTCTGGTCTGGCCTTCGTCGCGATGCTTCGTCCGACCGACGTTTCCATCCTTGCCAAGTCGAAAAGCATGGATGTGCGCCTGCCACTTCCAGTGCCCCGAACGCTCATCGAATAGCAGATCGAGAAGAACTGAAAAGCACTCCCGCCATAACGGGCGGGAGGGTTTCTCAAAGAGGCTTCGAAGCCCTTTTGAAAAGCCCTGAAGCAACGGAGCAACACGATGGCGAAAGCTGCAAAGCCCACAGAAGACACCAAGAAAGTACCCGCTGCCGAGCCGGTTGGTGGCCCTCTGCCGAACACCCCCGACAACACCGGTCAGAACGGCGGTGCCGTCCAGGGTGACGCAACGACAACCAATACCTCCCCGGCGACTGCGACCAATGACGGGACCGGCAATCCGGTCGGTCCCGTCAGCGACCAGACGGTAGAAGCTTCGGAGATTGAGATTGATGCGATTGTCGCTGCATCCGTCCAGGCCGCGAAAGACGCTGGCTTTGATTTCATCGCAGCTGCTGTCGAAGCCTATGCCGTCAAGCACGGCAAGTTTGCATGCAACGGCATTCGCATTACGGCAAAGGTCGAAGGCATTCGCCGTGGCGGTCGTCGGCACAATGGAACGAGTGAATATCAGATCGACATGTTTGAGCCGATCCAGCTCAACCAGATTTTGGGCGATCCTGATCTGGTCACTGAACTGATCGAACTCGAAGACTAATAACGGGCCGCCGCTGAAACAGGCCATGACCCGGAAGCCGTCGCGGCAGGCGGCTTCCACCTTAAACCGGAGAACGGCACTTGTACGCCACAGTCGCAAATATGATCGAGCGGTTCGGCAACACGGAAATGGTCCGGCTTTCCATGCCGGAAGACCGTGAAACCGAAACCCTTGACCCGGCCAAGATCGAAGTTGCCCTGGCAGATGCCACGGCGCTGATCGACGGCTATCTGCGCGGCCGTTACAAGGTGCCGCTTGCAGAAGTTCCGAAGGATATCGTGCGCGCTGCATGTGTTCTCGCTCGCTATGATCTTGCGAAGGGTGAGCGTACCGAGCCGACCGAACAGATGCGCCTTGAACGCAAGGAAGTCATCACCTGGTTGGAGAATATTGCCAAGGGGCTGATTTCCATTGAGGCCGCTTCGGCCGGAAACTTTGGGAAGTCCAACGGCCCACGCTTTTCCGGCCGTCCCGCCATATTCTCCGATGAATCGCTGAAGGGCTGGTGAGATGGCTGAACCTGAACTCACCAAAGCGCCGATCAGGGTCATGGAAGCCGCCATCATCGCGCGGCTGCGCCTCGCATTCCCGGAAAAGAAATTCCAGATCGCGCGTGTTCCTGCCGTTCTGACCGTCAAGGAATTTGAACGCATCGTTCGCCTGAAGCCGTTTATCGGTCTCGCCTGGATGGGCCTTCAGCCGGATCGGGACCACGGCCGCTTGCTGTCGGGCGCTGCCAACTGGCGGCTTGTCCTGGTCGTGAAAGCATCGAGCAATCTCGATGCCCGCTTCAAGGGCGATCGGTTCGATATCGGCCTTGATGCCATGATCGATGTGTCAAGCGTGCTTTTGAGCGGCTGCACCTTGTCTGACATTGGCACTTGCACGGTCACACGTGCCGAAGCGGTCTATGCGGACGGATGGGCTGACGACGCCACCGTGCTTGCCCAGATCGATTTCGATGTGCGCTTCACATCGCCGCTTTCCGCCTTCCAGATCAAGACTGCCGACGATCTCAAGTCGCTCGGTATCACCTGGATCACGAATGATGCGGAAGAACCTGTCATCACCGAAACCATCAACCCCGAGGAAAGCCATGCTTGAGAAAAAGCTGAAGCTCGCACCCGGCCGCACCGTGCCCATGGAAGATGGCCGCGACTGGCCTGAAGGCGGCGCGACGGTTCCCGTCACTCTTTATATACGCCGCCGCATCGCAGACGGCGATCTGGTCGAGGTTGGCGTCAAGGCTCCGATCACACCAGCGCCAACCGGCACTGACAGCAACGCCAACGATGACGCGGCCGCAAAGGCCAAGAACGGAGGTAAATAATCATGGCTGACTTCGTTTTTGACGAAATCCCGACCGACTGGCGCTCTCCCGGCACCTATCTTGAGGTCAAGCCGAACTATCGCAATCTTGGCATCTTCGATTATCCGGTGCAGAACCTGATTATCGGCCTGAAGCTCGCCACCGGCACCTTGCAGCCCGGCACCATCACGGAAGTCGTTCGCGACACCGAAGGTCAGGCGCTGTTCGGTATCGGTTCGATCGGAGCCGAACAGGTGAAGGCGTTCCGCAAGGCCAACAAGACGCAAAGCCTCTTCGTCATGGCGATCGCTGACGATGAAGACGCGGTAAAGGCCAGCGGCACCATTACATTCACCGGCGCAGTCTCGCAGGCTCTTGTCCTTCGCTTCAAGATTGCAGGCCAGCAGGTGCGTTTCACTGCGCAGTCCACGGCCACCGTCGCACAGCTTGCAGCATCGCTCGCCGCTGCGATCAACGAGAACGTCAGCCTGCCGGTCACAGCCGCAGCCGCTGCCGGTGTCGTCACTGTCACGAGCCGCCATGGCGGTGAAGTCGGCAACGACATCGATCTGCGCGTGGACATCGAGGCGCAGCCTCTACCGACCGGCCTCAACGTTGCAACGACCAAGATGGCGGGCGGTTCCGGCAATCCCGATCTGACGCCTGCGCTCGATGTGATCGCCAACACCTGGTACACGGCAATCCAGCAGCCGTTTAGTGATCCGACCAATATGGGCGTGTTCGCAGACTTCCTGACCAATCGCTTCACCGCGATGTCGAAGCTCGATGCACATGGCTATGTCGGCAAGAGCGGCACGTTTGCCGATCTTGGCACCTGGGGTCAGCTGACGAACTGCCCGTTCCTGACGGCAGTGGGACTGAATGGCTCGCCGACCAGTTCGTGGGTGTTGTCGGCGGCAGTCATGGGGCTTGCGAGCTTCCACCTCGCTAACGATCCTGCGCGCCAGCTGCGCTCGCTTGTTGTGCCAGGCGTAGAAGCGCCAAGTCCCGCCGACCAGTTCATCGAGACGGAACGCGATCTGCTACTGCGCCGTGGTATCTCGACCTTCGAAAGCCTTTCTGATGGTTCAGTCACGATCTCGCGCCTCATTACCACATACCGGAAATCCAACCTCAATGTGGATGATGAAGCGTGGCTCGACATCATGGTGCCTGCCACCTTGTCGCGTATCCGCTACGACTGGAACTCCTATGTTTCGCTTCTCTATCCGCGTGCCAAGCTCACGGATGATGACGACAGCGCGGCGTTCGCGACCAATGTCGGCAATGACGAGGAAACGGGGTCCTCGGTTGTCACACCGCGCCGTATGCATGCCTCCTGGGCGGGCCGCTGCCGCCGCTATGGCGATCTGGTCTGGATACAGAATGTCGAGGCCACCATCAAACAGAGCGCCTTCCAGCGCTCGTCCAGCGACAAGAACCGCCTCGAAAGCCGACAGCAGATCAACATTGTCGGCAATCTGATGGTGCTCGCCGGTTCGCTGGAATTCCAGGTCTAAAGGTAAGGAACGAGAACCATGGCACAGGTACTTGGCATTGTGGACATTGTCTGGCGGGGCCGAAACATCCCCGTCGAAAAGGGCGCGAAGATCAAGGTGGGCGGCATCAAGAACAATGCCGTCACCTATGGCCGCAAGGTCGGTCGCGCCCAGGAGTTCGAGGCTTCGGAAGTCACCGCGACAACGAACCTCGAAAAGGGACAGCGCTACGGCGGTCTCTGGGATGAGGGCGAAGGCGAATTGCAGGTTGTCTGCGATACCGGCCAGACCTTCATTTTCGCTGACGCCTTCCTGACCGACCATCCGGACATCACCGGCGGCGAAGNCTCAAGTGGGCGGGCGGCGCTCCTGAAGAGGTGCTTTAATGGCTAAGAATGTTGTCGATCTCGATCTCACCGACGAAGAGCGTCCTGTCACGGACGCAGTGGTGGACCTGGACAGACCTGTTTCCACCAAGGCTGGCGTGGTCGCCGATGTCGATGAGGACATCGATCCGAATGATCGCCTGCCGGATCATGCCATCCAGAATGACAATGGTTCGGTCACGTTGCCACTGCTTTACCCTCGGACGCTGGAGATCAAGAAGGGCGGGAAAGTACGCGAGGAGAAATATTCCGAGCTGACTTTCCATCGTCTGACCGGCGCTGATCAGCGGGCAATTTCGGCCACCTCCGAAGATTCGATGAACGTCGTCGCGTTTTCGCGTTCGACACGGATCAGCCAGGCCATCATGAACGTGCTCTATGACAGGCTTGATGCGGCCGACATCACCGCATCTGCGCAGGTGCTATCCTCTTTTTTGGCGAGTGGCCGGAAGACTGGCAAGTAATCCTCGGCGGGATCGCCGATGGATCGGGCTTCTCTGCCGCTGAAATCGACACGATGGACGCGGCAACCGCCACCTTCTGGTGGAATAGCATCATGGCTTTTCGGAACAGGATCAAAGAGGCAGAGGGCTAGACCATGGCATCAAAATCAATGGCGCTCGATGTTCTAGTCAGACTTCGCGATCAGCTCTCAAGTCCGATGCGCCGCCTTACAGGCAACCTTCAGAAATTGACCGGCTTTGCGCGCCGTATCGGGATACTCGGTACGGCGGTTGCCGCTATTTCCTTCATGGGGCCGGTTCAGGAAGCCGCAGCCTTCCAGCAACAGCTGCTCGATATTGCAGGCACCGCCGAACTCTCTGGCAAGGCCGCGTTTGATTTCGCGGCCAAGGCCAAGGTTGAGTATGAAGAACTGGCCCTTGTCATCGGTCAGGCGTCGGAAACGATTGCGGCCGGTGCAGGCCAGATGATTGCTGCGGGCGTCGATCAGAAACTAATCGACGCCACCATTGGCGATATCGGCCGCGCTGCCACGGCTGCGAATGCGGAATTTTCCGACATGGCTGGCGTTGGCACGGCCATGCTCAACAACCTGAAGCTTCCCGCCGATCAGATGCGCGACAGTCTTGGTGCGCTTGTGATCGCCGGTAAGGAAGGTTCCTTCGAGCTGAAGGACATGGCACAGCATTTCCCGCGCCTGACTTCACAGGTAGCAAAATTCGGTGTGAAGGGCCGCGAGGCTGTCAACTTCCTCGGCTCGGCACTCCAGATCGCTATGAAGGGAACATCCGATCCGTCGATCGCGGCGAACAATCTTTCGAACTTCCTGTCGAAGGCACTGTCTGAGCGCACCATCAAGAACTTTGCGGGCATGGGCGTCGATATTCAGGCCGTCATGCTGGACGCTGCATCCAAGGGCATCAACCCGCTGGAAGCCATGCTGCAGAAGGTCGGAAAGCTCACCGGCGTCGGCGAAGAGCAGATCGGCAAATACATGAAGGCCGCAGAAAAGAACGGCCTCAAGGGTGCCGAGGCTCTTGCCTATGTTCGCCAACAGTTGGAAGCGATCGGCGCAGCTAGCAAGGTTTCCGAGCTGTTCTCCGATCAGCAGGTTCTGGATTTCATCGTGCCGTTCATGGCGAACGTGCAGGAATACAAGGACATCAAGGAAAAGGTCGCCGCCGCGACGGGTGCAGCGATCGATACCGACTTCGAAACGCAGATGGCGGGCATGAACCGGCAGCTAACGATCCTCAACGAAATCGGCACACAGTCCATTCGGGAGGTCGGTTTTGCTTTCGGTGAATGGCTTCCGACCATCAACGAATGGTTGCTCGCCGGTATCCGCTGGGTGCGGCAGATCGATCAGGCAACAGGCGGCTGGATGAAAACCCTGCTGACCGGCACTGGCGGTGTCGTTCTCCTGGTCACGGCGCTTGGGGCGCTCGGCCTTGTCCTTCCGATTATCGGTGCGGGTCTTGGTGCAATCGGCGCGTTGATCGGCGTGATCCTATCACCGCTTGGCATTGTGATCGGCCTGCTGGCTGGCGCTGGCGTCCTGATTGCGAAGAACTGGGACAAGGTCGCGCCCAGGCTCATGAAGTTCTGGGACGGCCTGAAGGATCGCGCCTCCAAGGCATGGGAAGGCACGAAGCGTCTGTGGGGACAGGCACAGCCTTATCTTTCCCGCGTCTGGTCGCGCGTGTCGGACGGGGCGGTTCGTGCCTGGAACTATGTCGCGGATGCTGCGCCACGCGCATGGTCGCGGATTTCGAATGGTGCCCGCTCTATCTTCGCCAACATCAATTTTGATAGCCTGAAGGTTGGCAGTTTGAAGGTTCTTGAAGGCGTCTTCAACGGGCTTCAAACCGCCTGGACCGCGCTGAAGGATATCGGCAAGGGCATCGAGCCGTCGCTAGCGCCGATCGGCGAAAGCCTGAAGCGCACCTTCGGCCATATGGGCGATACGTGGAACAACCTGAAGGATTTGGGTAGCGCTCTCGGTACGCTTGCCAGCAACTTGATGCAGCTTGTCGGTTTTGACACCAGCAAGATGAGCGGCTTTGCCCGCACCATGGGCGAATGGCTCGGCAAGCTGGAACTGTTGAAGTTCACCGGACTTGAGAAAATCTGGCAGGGCATATCGGCACTGACGAAGGGACTGGCCGAACTTGCAAATTGGGCAGCAGGCAAACAGGAAATGCCAGACTGGGCGCGCATCTTCCCTGAAACGGCAACGTTCGTTGTATCGTCTCTTGCTTCCGGCGTAGAGAAGCTTTGGGGCTTCCTGAAAATGCCGATCGAGCTGCCGGTGCTTGCCTGGGACGCGCTCGCTGCGGGCTTCGAGCCTGTCTACAACAAGATCAAGGGCTGGCTCGACGGTATCGTCAGCGCAGTCAATGCCGTAAAGCAAGCTATCCTCGGCGTTCCGGCAGATATGAAAGACTTCAACGGTCAGATCACCGGAAAAGATGCTCGCGGTGCGTTGAACGGAAACCTTGTGGTTCCCCCATTGCCAGAGTTGCCGCGGCCCACGCCTGCCAACGGCAATAATCCTGATCAGCGGGCCAGTCTCTCGACGCCGACACGCCTTGCAGCTGTCGCCGGTCCGGCGCAGTCGATCAATGTCGGTGGTGATATCCGCATCAAGGTTGATGGTCCGGGCAGGCTCGCAAGCGCCACGTCTGACAACAAGAATGTCGGGCTAACGACCGATCGTGGCCGCGTCATCGGCAGGGCATAGAGGTTCCCATGATCTTCGACAGCATCAGTGACGTTCTGCCTGGACTGCTTCCAGCTTCTTATCGTGGTATTTCCTTCCACGTGCCCGATACTTCGACACAGGTCGGCCGTCGCGTTGCCGAGCATCTGTTCCCCGGTATCGACCAAGCTGCCTATGACGATTTCGGCCTTGCAACCCAAACCGTCCAGGTCGAAGGACTGATCGTCAGCGATTCCTATATTGCCCAGGCACAGGCTCTGAAGGCCGCGTTCGAGACGCCGGGACCGGGTACGCTTATTCATCCATGGCTTGGCCCGATGCAGGTCATCATGGAAGAGACGGCCGAGATTTCCTTCGCCGCGCACGAGCTGCGCGTCGTCCGCTTCAGCGCCACCTTCAAGCGCTATAATGGCATGGGACTTTCAGGCTTTGCTTCAACCGCCTCGGCATTGATCGGTGCTGCCCTTTCGCTTGTCTCGCTTGCCGCGTCTCTCACCACATCGACATCGAGGCGAACCCTGTCCCGGCTTCGCACTGACGCCACACAGCGCACCGCCCGACAGGTTGTTTCCTACTGGCAGTCCAGCGCCGGAAGGGCTTCTGCCCTGATCTCCGCAGTCCTGCCGCAATCCTTGCCTGCCACACCTGAAGCCTTGTCCAGCGCCGCCAGCTCGGTGACGGACATGATTGTCAATCTCGTTCCCGATCTCGCCGGAATGCCTGCGGTTGCTCCGGCGGCAGAGGCAACCAGTTCCCACACCGGCCTGTCGGCACGTCAGGCACTCGACATCAACGCCAGTGCCGGTGCTGCTTTTGTCGTTCTTGCCGGTGATACCGTGTCGCGTCCGGACACGGTGCTGTTGGCCGGAACGGCAGGCGATGCGCTTGCCAAGGCCGGACAGCTCGCTGCCTATGTCGAGTTCGGTTCACGAGCGGAAGCAAGCGTGCTGCGCGACAGCCTGGTCGGCCAACTGGATGCCTATACCGATCTGCTATCCAGCCTTTCCGATTCCGATTTTGCTGCCGAGGCCAGCGCCACCATCCGCGCTACCCGCGACGTTCGCTTGCGCCTGATTGCCGATATCAATGAAGCGATCGGACGCTTGCCAGCATCGCGTATCATCGAAACCGATCGACCGTCAGATGCCTTCCAGATCGCCAACCATATCTATGGTGACGATCCGTCCGCGATCGAGGACGGCTACCTCTCGATCATCGAGCGGAACCGGCCGCGCCATCCAGCCCGCATTCCTGCTGGCCGCGTCGAGGTGACGGAATAATGGCGCGCTCGATCTGGCTGAAGGTGAACGGGCAGATATTCGACCAGTGGACGAATGCCAACATCACCCGCGACCTGAAGGACTTCAGCGGCTCCTTCAGTTTCGAGCTGCGCGATTACACTCGGGCGCTCTCCACCTTCGATTTTGCATCGCCTGCAAATGCGGTGTTCAAGCTGAAGCCCGGTATGGAGGCGGAAGCTTATGTCGAGGATCAGCTTGTCCTGAAAGGCTATATCGAAACCGTTTCACCCGACATCGATGAAGAGCGCGCCATGGTCTCGATATCGGGCAAGGACAAGGCGGGTGATCTGGTCGACAGTACGGCCGCGCCAACTGGTCCGTCCGAGTTCAACAATGTGAAGCTGGAAGAGGCCGTCAAGCGCATCGCAGAACCGTTCGGGCTTTCCGTCCGCTCGGAGATCGATACCGGCGATGCATTTCCGCGCTACGGCATCGATCTTTCTGAAACCGGCTTGAGCGCCATCGATAAAGGCACACGCCAGCGCCATGCCCTTGTCATGTCGGATGGCGTCGGCGGTGTCGTCATCACCCGGACCGGAGCCAATCGCGCTCCGGCAGCACTTTCGCTGCCTGGGAACGTGAAAGGCTCCTCCGGCCAGTTCACCCATAAGGACCGTCATTCCAAGGTTATCGTGCGTGGTCAGTCGGAAAAGGCTGCTACCGTTCGCGACGGTCGTGCAGCACCGCTTCTGGGCGGCAGCGCTCCGGTAAAGCCGGAAGACAGAGGGGCAACCGACGGTTCGGCCACCGAACGCGAACGACGCGGCGTTGTTGCCAGTGGCGAGGCGACAGACGACGAGATCAGGCGCTATCGCCCGATCGTTCATCTGGCCCGTTCCAAGGCCGATGACAAGGGCTGCAAGGATGAAGCCGACTGGCGCATGCGCACCAAGCGCGGCGAGAGCGAGGAAATCTCCTATCGCGTTCATGGCTACAAGGCGAACGGGCGTCTGTGGCGCGTCAACGAAATGGTTGAGGTCTCCGATTCCTTTCAGGACGTGTTCCGCGACATGCTGATTTCCCGCGTGACCTTCCTCCTGCAGGAGGAAAGCGGCTGCGAAACCGAAATCGCTGTCACCTCACCGGAGGCCTTCGACAACAAGCCTGTAAAGGGCCGTCGAAAGAACGTTAAGGGCCGTAAGAAGAGCAGCAAAAAGAGCAAGGGCAAGGGATCGGGCGGGCCGCTGGACGGAACCGCTTCGGCCCTGTGAACTTGAACAACACGAGGTCAACCATGGATCATGAAACAGCCAGCAAGGTTCGCGGGATCGCTCGCCGCGTCGTTCTGAAGAACATCAATGACGATGGCGAAACACAGACCGCCTCGGTGGAAGTTGCTCCTGGCGTCTGGCGCGACAAGGTCGAGATCATGCAGCCTTACGGGCTGGCGACCTCGGCACCGGAAGATGGCGCACTTGCCGTCGCCGTTGCCATTGGCGGCAATGAGGATGACATCGTACTCTTGCCAGTCGGGAATCCATCCGCTCGTATGGGTGGGCTGAAGCCGGGTGAAGCTGCACTTTATAATCAGCACGGCGACGGTATTCTTGTGGGTGCAGACGGAACCATCAGTGTCCAGGCCGGAGCGTCGATCGTGCTGAAGGTTGGTGGCGTTACCGTGACGGTCTCGGCTGGTGGCGTTGACATCGAGGGCGGAACCGTCACCCATGACGGCAAGAACATCGGCTCAACCCATGTTCATATTGGTGTCTCTCCCGGAAACAGTACCACTGGCGTTCCACAAGGATAATCTGTTTCGTGCCCGCCTTGGCGGGCATGATCGTTTTCGCGCGCGCGCGATAGAACCGGGGCATGTTTTACGATGTGGCACTCATCTATGACCCGGAAACCCGCCGCGCTGATCTGGAGATCGGCGCGGATGGCGATCTCATCATTGATGAAACCCCGATCACGCCGGTGCTTCTTTCTGTCGGCCTTGATCGCCGTGCCAATCCAGACGATCCGCTGCCGGAAGGCCGCTCGCAATTCCTGACAGGGTCAGGCATCGATGTCCGTCGCGGTGCTGCTGCCGATGCGCTCGATCCTTATGGTGAGCGTATCGGTTCGCGCTGTTGGCTGCTTGATCGCGCCAAGGAAACCGAAACCACCCGCCTTCTTTACCAGAGCTGGCTTGCCGAAAGCCTTGAATGGGTGACCTCCGATACCGGCATTCCGGCCGAGATCGAGACGGAATGGGTCGCGCCGCAAATGCTCGGCTGGCGCGTCCTGGTCGATGACACCGCTATTTCCGGCCGGAGGACTGCCTGATGCCTTGGCCCGTTCCATCCGCAAAGACCATCGCTGAACGTATCGCCTCGGCCATGGAGTTCAGCATTTCCGTTGTGCGGCCTCTGGTCGATCCACTGGCGATTTCCCGTGCCGTTCGTTCGGCGCGCGGAACGCTCGCCATGATCGGTCGGGCTGTCGCACTGGAAGCGCGCGAGATCCACGATCATGTCGCATGGTGGGGCAGACAGTATTTCGTGGACACCGCAGAGGGTGAGTTTGTCGATCGACATGCCAATATCTGGGGCATTGCGGCGCGACCGGCCACATATGCAGTTGGAAATATTAACATCGAAGGTGCAGCCGGTGCGCAGTTACCCGCTGATCTTGAGATCGCCGGTTCCGATGGCACTATATTCCGCACTACAGCTCTCGCTGTCATTCCCGTAGGCGGGAGCATCCTTGTGCCTGCAAAAGCCGTTGCAGCTGGTCCTATCGGCAATCTCGAAGCTGGCATTCGCCTTCGCACAGTCAATGCCTTTCCTGAGATCAATCGCATCACGGTTGCCGAGGGCGGCTTTGCAGGTGGAGCGGTTGCCGAGACGCCTGCAGAACTTGCAGCCGCTGTCATGGCTTATATCCGTCAGCGTCCACATGGAGGTGCTGGCTTTGACTATATGAGCTGGCTGCGCGAGCAGTTTGACGTTCGCGCTGTCAAGCCTATCACCGATTGGGTGGGCCGTGGTTCGGTCGGCGTTATCGTCGCAATGAAAGACGGCACATCAGCCCGTGCACCAACCGTATCGGAAATGGCCGAGCAGCTTGAATATCTCGGCGCACCCGGTTCTTCGTCCGGCGTTCGTCCCGTCACAGCCTATGTCGTGATTGTGCCTGCAAAGATGCGTGCGATCCCGATCACCGTGCGGCTTCGCCCTGATGGGGTTTCGACCCGCGCAGCTGTCGAGGAAGCCTTTGCGGCATTCATCGCTACCATAGGTGATGAGAGCGACGATCAGAACGACAGTCCGATCGGAGCGCTGATTGAGCCATCGCGCATATCGGAAGCCATCTCTGCGGCCTCCGGCGAATACGCGCATGATCTGATTTCACCGTCAGCTCCGTTCCGTTTGGAGCGCGATGAATATCCGCTTCCCGGCCTCGTTACTTTTGAGGACCCATGATGACCAGACCGCAATCAACCATTCTCGCCAGCCTGATCGGAAAGCTGCCACGCGGCTTTGCCCTCGGTAAGCGCGGCGGCGTTCTGGATGCTCTTCTCGACAGCATTGCCAAGGTTCTTGTTCAGGCCGAGGCCGATGCTGAAAAACTGATGGACGAGATCGATCCGCGCACTGCAAATGCGCTATTGCCGGATTTCGAGCGTGTTCTTGGTCCTGATCCTTGTGGTCGTGATCTTGGCAATCAAACCATTGAACAGCGCCAGCGCCGTGCACATCAGCGCTGGATCGCCAAGGGCGGCGCAAGCATTCCTTACTTCGTCAAAATGGCTGCAAGCCTCGGCCACACCATCGAAATTGAAGAGTTCTGGCCGTCCAATGCAGGCGTTCTTCTGGCCGGTCAGCCGCTGATCGCAGAAGGCGAACAATTCACCTGGCGCGTAAAGCTGCAGCTGATCTCGGAATGGATATTCCGAGCGGGCGTCAACACGGCAGGCCAGCCGCTTGGTGGCTTTGAAATCAGTGACATTGAATGTGAGTTGCGGCGGCTAAAGCCTGCGCACACTCAGCTTGTATTCTCATACGTGGAGAACTGACATGGATCGCGTTAACGGTGCGAATACTGTCGATATCGGCTCAGGCCGTCGTGGCTTTCGCTCACAGAATGCTGCAGCTGGCATTGCCGGTACCGAGGTTACAGATAAAATTCTCAATGACGTACAGGAGGAAATCTGCGCGGTCGTTGAAAACGCAGGCTTAGTGCTTGATCCCGAAAATCAGCAACAGCTTTGGGAGGCATTGCAATTAATTGCTGCACCGGGTTTTGCAAATCGCGTGGCTTGGTTTCCTGTAATCTCCATGACGACGACAGCGCCTCCGAATGATGCCGTTCTCGGTGATGCCTACATCATTCCGGCAGGTGCAACGGGCGTATGGTCTGGCAATCAGCAAAAACTGGCCGAATGGACCGGGTCGTCATGGCGCATTGTCAATGCGAGAGACGGCCACGGCATCAGCCTGCCGGATGGGCGTGTGTTCGAGAAAGTGGGCGGTGCCTATGTAGAAAAGCTCGCGCTTGATGCCCAGTCCGGCAAATGGAGCTATGCCGTAGCGGGTGGATCGGCAAATGCGCTTACAGCCACGCTCACTCCTGCAACACAGGCTTATGCGGCTGGTCTGGTTGCGCGTGTGCGTATTTCAACGACAAATACTGCTGATGGCCCAACGCTTAATCTGAACGGTCTGGGTGCAAAGCCGATCCGTTATAGCAATGGTCGCGGTGTGTTCGCAGGAGAATTGGCATCAGGACGCGATGCGGTCTTCTATTACGATGGTACCGCGTTCATTCTCATGAACCCGATGCTGTATTTTGAGAAGCTTGCACCAAAAGCCGCAAGACGATGGAATGCTTTTACTCCTGGCGTCGCTCTTTCTGATATTTCCGGTGTGAAATCTGCTAACAGCGCTCAAAGCATCGCGTCGATTACCGGCGTGACCTACTTGTCGGTTTCAGCATATTGCGGCGTTAAGAATATCAGCACAACATTTGCTGGCGTCATTGGCTATCTGGTTTTGAGGCGCACTGGTCAGGCAGATCAAGGTTCACAGTATCTTGGCCTTTACACAAACGGCTCCGGTTCAGAAGCGAGCAGCATCCAGCAGCCAATGACGCTTTCGGCTGAGTTCAACAACCTTGATCCAACGGCGACATACACCCTTTACCTGATGGTGGAAAAGGATCTCGCAACAGGTCCGATTGTCGTCCTGGACACCTACATTCGCGCTCTTTCAGATTGAGGCCAGCTATGAAGTATTTCCATATAATCGTTGATGGCCGCGAGGTTTGGGGTTCTGGTCCGGTCTTGCCCGAGGATGCGACTGAAATGTCGGAAACCGAGTGGCAGGCCGGAATAGACGCTGCACGTATGCAGCCAGCGGCAACGCTCTTACAGATCAAGTCGGCGCTTAAAGTCGGCATTGATGCAGCCGCAGAAGCTGAACGCTTGAAATACATCACGCCCGGCCATGGTCAGGCGATGACGTATCAGCAGAAGGTGACTGAGGCGCAGGCGTTCAAAGCTACAACCAATCCGCAGCCATCAGACTATCCGATCCTATCATCAGAAGTCGGCATCACTGCTGAAACGATTGGCGAGGTTGCAGACGTAGTTCTTGCTGCCTTCGCACAATGGCAGCAAATTGGCGCAATGATCGAAAGCATCCGCCTTGGTGCCAAGCGCGACATTGATGCGGCGGAAGATGAAGCCGCGGCCCGTGCGATTGTTGATGCTATCGTCTGGCCTTCCGCACAGGTGCAGTCATGACGGCGGTTGTGGGCGTGTTGCTTGACGAACTACGCGGCCTCATGTCCGTTGAACATGACGGCACAATCACATGGGACGAGCTGCAGGAGCTGAAGAACAAGTATTTCGGGCCTGATGTCGTGGCTATTGAGGTCTATCCGCCACACAGCAATGTAGTGAATAGCCTGCCAATGCGCCACCTGTGGAAGCTCGGTGCGGGCGAATACTGGCCCGATCTAACCGGCCAAAGGCTGGTTGGCGATCTGACGTTGCGCGATAGGGAAATCCTCACTCGAACCGAACTGGAGTTTCATCAGCAGAAAAAGGCAGAGCTGGTCGAGCGCGAATTTGAGGAAAGACGACAGTCGATGAAACGCGGAGCGCGCCGTTCTGATCATCGGTTCAAACTGAACAACTGAACGCATCTCGGCTGAAAGCCGAACTAGGGACGGCCACGTCAATTCGTGGCGGCGGGCCATTCCGGCAAGAGCAACCCGCCCGACAGCCATCCAAGATAACCGTCGCATCCTTGCCCTTTCGGGCAATTGGTTTGTGACCGATTCTCTTAGGAACGTACATGAGCCAGAAGGCCGATTTCACATCCTTCGATCCTGTTTCGCCGCCCGCCGCCTATATCGGAGGCAAGCGGCAGCTTGCAAAGCGCATCTGCCAGAAGATCGATACTATCCCGCATTCGCTTTATGCCGAGCCGTTTGTCGGCATGGGCGGAGTGTTCTTCAGACGTACAGCCGCGCCCCGCGCCGAGTTCATCAATGACCGTTCGAAAGACGTGGCAAACCTGTTTCGCATTCTCCAGCGTCATTATCCGCAGCTTATGGACACGCTTCGGTTCCAAATTACGAGCCGCTCGGACTTCGAACGCCTGACTGTTACCGATCCGGACACACTCACTGATCTGGAGCGGGCAGCGCGCTTCATCTATCTTCAGCGCCTGACGTTCGGAGGCAAGGTGGCTGGAAGATCATTCGGCATCAATTACAGTGGCTCATCGCGCTTCAATTTGACGACGCTCGCTCCATTGCTTCAGGAGGTTCATGAGCGGCTTGCTTCGGTCGTTATCGAGAACCTGGACTGGCAAGCTTTCATCGATCGATACGATAGACCAGAAACGCTGTTTTATCTTGATCCGCCTTATTGGGGCACGGAAGGCGTTTATGGTAAGGAACTATTCGGCCGGGATCAGTTCGAAATCTTGGCTGAGCGCCTCGGCCGCATCAAAGGCTGGTTCATCCTGTCAATCAATGACGTGCCGGAAATACGGTCCATCTTTTCGGCCTTCAATATTGAAGGCGTTGACCTGACCTACACGGCAGCTGGCGGAAAAGGAAAAGCCGTCAAGGAACTCATTATTATGAACGGAGCTTGAGGCGCTCTTTAAGCTACCTTCAATGAGCCTTCCGCTCAGTTCTTTGACATCGTAAAACTGTTGCCACTCGATCTTGCGCGCGCTGCCACGCGATTTTGCGCGCTACACGTGCTATTCTTCGTTAAGAATGTGCATATGCGCGGACAATCCAAGCAAACATGCTCGTAGCATCAACGTCGGTAGATGAGCTGATCGATCTTCGCGCTTGAAGTACTGTGCGCGTATTCAATCGAATTTTACGCAACAAAAAAGGCCGGGGCAAAAATGCACCGACCTTCCTGATCATCAATGTCTACCAGTGCCAGTACATCCGTGGTCAAAAGCTTGAATTGATGAAGGCTATTGCGAGCGACAGACGCGTTCCAGCGCTCATCAGCAAAGCCTATAAACAGAGGTATAAGAGAGCATTGTGTTCAAAGAAAGTCTGCTTGCTGAAAAATCACGTTCTTAGATCGCGCTTCAATAAAGCGCCTACTCCAAGGCACGCGATAATCAGCAACCCACCGATTCCATAAGCCAGAACATCGAGCCAATCCGGCGTCGCTCCCAGAATGATCCGCAGCGCTCGGTTGCTGATTTCAATACCGAATACTTTGGACAGATATTGCCCGGCCTCAACCGCCACGCCTACAAAAAATGCCGCCAGAGCCAACAAAACTCGGTTTCCGTCAAGCACCGTACGGAATGCAAAGTAGACGAAGATTACAGCAATAACATCGCCTAAGAAGCTTCTTATCCAGCCAAGGCCAGCGCCTGCGGTCGCCAACAGCAAAAGACCAAAGAAGATCATGATCGTGATGACCAGCGCCGATTTCGAAAATTTGAACTGCACCAAAGCTTCCTAATTGCGGGACGACGGACGTGTATTTCAGCCTGAAACGATGGAATCGAAATCTACCATTCCGGCAAAGCGTGCAGCGCGGACTTTGCCGAATTTGCTTTCATCAACAACCAGATGTTTCTGCAGCGCGCGCTGCATCGCCATCTGCTTTACCGGCACCTCATGAAAATGCGAGCAGGTTACTCCGTGTTGCTCATCAACACCGCCTGCCGACAAGAAAGCCTTGTTGATATTGACGCGCTTGAGAACTTCGATGCCTTCATCACTTGAGAAAGACGCGGCTTCCGGGTGGTAAACCCCACCGAGCACGATGAGCCGGACATCATCCCGGCGCGATAGAATCTCGGCGATATTCAGCGAATAACAGACCACGGTGATGTGCTGGTTTTGCGGTATTTGCTGCGCGAGATATGGCGTTGTGGTGCCACAATCGATAAAAACGGTGTCATGCGCTTCTATAAGTGCTGCAGCTGCCGCACAGGCTTGCGCTTTTGCATTGGCATGGCAATCTTTTTCAAGATCAAAGACATAATCGCTGCCGTTACCGTTATCCTGCACAGGAATAATGTAACCACCCAAACAATTGAGCGGCCCGGAATCTGTCCCGATATCGCGGCGAATTGTCATTTCCGAAACGCCCAGCCGCGTGGCTGCATCGCGAAGACGCAGCACTCCCGCTTCCTCAACAAGAGCCGCAAGTTCGGCAATCCGTTCGTCTTTACGACTGATCCTGCTCACTGATTCCCCATTTCGGTTGCGGTTCACCCCCGTTTAGCTTGCCACATCAATTGGTGCAATTGCGATGGTGCATACTTGACAGGTCAAACAGAAATATGAAACGATCCAAACATAATGATCGGATTGTAACATTATAGTTCGCATTATCGGGAGGATCTGACAACAGGAATTTGCAGCAGGCCAGAAAGCTTCAGGCAGCCTGCGCCAAGAAAGAGGAATTTGCGACTTATCCAGTGTTGATGGTCGCAATGGAGGAGACACTGATGTCAGCAGCAGTCTGCAAAGCATCAGCGTAAAAATCAGTAGTCACCAATCTCGCCTGCGCGGATGCGTTTTTGGCGGGGGCTATTCGTTTCCAGGGAGGAAATACCGGTGAAGAAGTTTATCGCGTCCATGGCTATTGCCGCGTCTGTTACGATGTCTGTTGCCGTGCCACATGCTTTTGCGGAAGGTGTCGTCGATACGTCGAAAATCAATAAAGACCTCATCACGACGGCAAACGACAAGAAATATACGATCGCGACAGTTGTGAAGGTTGACGGGATTGCCTGGTTCGACCGTATGCGTGACGGCGTTGAGCAGTTCAAGGCCGATACCGGCAATGACGTCTGGATGGTTGGTCCAAGTCAGGCAGATGCGGCCGCTCAGGTTCAGATCGTCGAAAACCTTATTGCACAGGGCGTTGACGCTATTGCCATCGTGCCGTTCTCGGTCGAGGCTGTGGAACCAGTCTTGAAGAAGGCTCGTGAACGCGGCATCGTCGTTATCAGCCATGAAGCTTCCAACATTCAGAATGTCGACTATGACATCGAAGCTTTCGACAATAAGGCCTACGGCGCCAACCTTATGAAGGAACTCGGCAAGTCGATGGGCGGCAAGGGCAAATATGTTGCCACCGTTGGCAGCCTGACCTCGAAGTCACAGATGGAATGGGTTGATGGTGCCGTTGAGTATCAGAAGGCCAATTTCCCGGAAATGTCACAGGCGACTGAACGTCTCGAAACCTATGACGATGCAAATACCGACTACAATAAGCTCAAGGAAGCGATGACCGCCTATCCGGACATCACCGGTATTCTGGGCGCGCCAATGCCTACTTCAGCCGGTGCCGGTCGTCTGATTGCTGAAGGCGGACTAAAGGGTAAAGTCTCATTCGCTGGCACCGGTCTTGTGTCGGTTGCCGGTGAATACATCAAGAATGACGATGTTCAGTATATTCAGTTTTGGGACCCGGCAGTCGCTGGCTATGCCATGAATATGCTGGCCGTTGCAGCTCTTGAAAAGAAGAACGAGCAAATCAAGGCTGGCCTTAATCTCGGTCTGCCTGGCTATGAAAGCCTGATCGCTCCCGACGCTTCGAAGCCAAATCTGCTCTACGGCGCGGGCTGGGTCGGCGTGACCAAGGAAAACATGGATCAGTACGACTTCTAATCGTTGCTGAACAGGAGAAAGAGGCCCCCGCCTCTTTCTCCCCATTCCATCTGCATTTGCAGCCTTGCACGAGGCCTCTATGACTGAAAATCTGATCGAATTGCGCCATATCGGGAAGCGCTTTGGCGGCGTGAAAGCACTGGACGACGTGTCCTTTGCCATCAAGCCCGGCGAAATTCACTGCCTAGCTGGCGAAAACGGCTCTGGCAAATCCACTGTAATCAAGATCATGTCCGGTGTTTACACACCCGAAGACGGCGAAATTCTGATCGACGGCAAGACGGTCGGCAAGCTCGATCCTGTCAAATCCGTACATCATGGCATTCAGGTGATTTATCAGGATTTCTCGCTGTTCGGGAACCTGACGGTCGCGGAAAACCTCGCGATCAATACATTTCTCATGGAAGGTCGAAAAGCTGTCGATTGGAAGCGCGTGCGCGAACTTGCGCAGCAGGCGCTTGATCGTCTCGGTGTTCAGATGGATCTGGATGCCGATGTGGATAGCCTGCCAACATCCGGCAAGCAGATCGTAGCAATAGCGCGCGCCGTTATGGCCGATGCGCGGCTTTTGATCATGGATGAACCAACCACTGCGCTTACCCGACATGAAGTCGACGCGCTGTTCAAGATCGTGCGCGATATTCAGGCACAGGGCATCGCTGTGCTGTTCGTCAGCCACAAGATGCGCGAAATGCTGGAAATCAGCGAGCGGCTGACTGTTTTCCGCAACGGCAAGAAAGTCGCGGAAGGCCCGATTAACGAGTTTGACGAACCGGCGATCACCCGCGCCATGACGGGCCAGGAACTGACAGCACACAGCTACCAATGGGTTGCCCGTGACAGCGCCACCAGTGTCCCGAGCCTTGAGGTCGACAATCTCTCGGTTCCAGGTTCAGTGGAAAAAGCCAGCCTCACGCTTCATGCAGGCGAGATTGTTGGCATTTCCGGCCTGATCGGTTCTGGCCGTACCGAGCTTGCCTTGGCTCTCTTTGGAATGAAGCCTGGCTTTACCGGTAATGTGCGGATCGACGGCAAGCCCGTTCACCCCAAAACCGTGCAGGAAGGTATTGCCTGCGGCGTTGCTTATGTGCCGGAAGATCGTCTTACGGAAGGGCTGTTCCTCACCCAGTCGATTGAGCGCAATATCATTGTGACGTCGATTGAGAAATTCGTACGCGGCTTGTTCATCAATCGCAAAAAGGCCGATGCAACGACGCGCGACATGTTCTCGGCAATGAATATTGTTGCGCCCGGCCCGCATACACCCGTCAACCATCTCTCCGGCGGCAACGCGCAACGCGTTGTGTTGGCGCGATGGCTTTTGACTGGCGCTAAAATCCTGATCCTCAACGGGCCAACGGTTGGCGTTGATGTGGGTTCAAAGGCTCAGATTCACAACATCATCCACAAACTCGCACAGGATGAAGGTCTGTCCGTTCTGATGATTTCCGATGATGTGCCGGAGCTGGTTCAGAACTGTAATCGTGTGCTGGTGATGCATCGTGGACGTTTCGTCGATGAACTCTCCGGTGAAAACATGACTGAAGACGCCGTCAATGACCGGCTCAAGACGTTGAATTGAGGAACCGGCACATGAAATTCATTCGCAGTACCGAATTCATCATTGCCTGTGTGCTTCTCGCCGCAATGATTATCATTGGTCTTATCAACCCCGCCTTCTGGTCACTGGATAATATTTTCGGGCTTCTACGTTCCAATGTCGTGATCGGCATCATGGCGCTTGGCGTTCTGCTGGTGATGATTTCCGGCGGCATCGACGTATCGTTTACGGCCTTTGCTATTGCGGCAATGTATCTGACCGTCCGCGCTATGGTTTACCTTGGCTATGATGGTGTGTTCATTCCGTTTGTCGCGGCAACGCTTATCGGCTTGCTGCTCGGTGCCTTTAACGGCTTCATCATCCATCGCTTCAAGATGATCCCGCTGATCGTGACGCTCGGCACCGGCTCCATTGTACGCGGCCTTGTGCTGGGTCTCGTTGGCACCAGCATCGTCAATATCAACAAGATGCCAAAAGAGCTGATCGAGTTTGGCAAGACGGACGTAATTTCGCTCACCTCAGCCTCCGGTACAGCCTTTGGTCTGACCGCGATGTTCCTCGTCTATCTCACGCTTGCATTGCTGATCCACCTGATACTCAGCCATACGATGATCGGACGCAGTGTTTATGCCTATGGCGGCTCGCCGGAAGCCGCAAAGCGCGTCGGCTTTAACACGCGCCGCACGATCTTCTTCGTTTATTGCGTGGCGGGTGCCTTGGCAGGTTTTGCGGGGCTGCTGCATTCATCCATGATCTGGCTTGCCAATCCGCGCGATTTTGTAGGCCTAGAACTCGATGTGATCGCAGCCGTGGTTCTCGGTGGCGCCTCGATTTTCGGCGGACGCGGAACGGTACTCGGCACACTCATGGGCGTCTTCATGCTCGTGATGGTCAAAAACTCGCTCATCATCATGAAGGTCGACACCACATGGCAGCGTGTCGTTGTGGGCCTCATTATCATCGCAGCAACCGCCATCACGGCGTGGCGTGATCGCAAAAGCATCGCCTGAAGGGAGAAAGCGACATGAAACAGTCTTTCGACATGCGCCGCATCCTTGGCGGAGACAACAATATCATCCAGCTCGTTGTGATCACCGTGCTCGTGTTCGCGCTGATGACCTGGATGAACCCGGACAAGTTCCTGCGCTACTACAATTTTGAATCAATCAGCTACATCATGCCGGAGCTGGGCATCCTCTCCATCGCCATGATGATTGCCATGTTGACGGGCGGCATTGATCTTTCGGTCGTCGGCATTGCCAATCTGGCGGGTATTGTCGCTGGCGTCTATTTCCATTCATCCATGGTGCAGGCAGCCCAGACTTCAGGCTCTGGAATGTTATTCTACACGGTCATTGGTATCCTGCTTGCGATACTCATCGGGCTTCTATCAGGCCTTGTGAATGGATTGCTGATCGCCAAGCTGCGCATCACGCCGATCCTCGCAACACTCGGCACAGGCCAGGTTCTGATGGGACTGGCGCTGGTGCTTACCGGTGGGCCTGCCATCGTTGGTTTCCCAGATGCTTGGAACTGGGTAGGCAATGGCAAGATCATGGGCATCGCCACGCCTTTCCTTCTATTCATTGTGGTCTGCATTCTCGTCGGAATTTTGCTGACCCGCACCACGCTTGGTATCAATCTGATGCTGATCGGCACCAACCCGCGCGCAGCCGTGTTTGCTGGCATCCGCAAAGAACGCATGATCCTTTATTCCTACATGCTGACGGGCGTTCTCGCTTCGCTTGCGGGCATCATTTTGTCGGGACGTACCAATGCGGCCAAATCCGATTACGGCGCATCCTATCTGTTGCAGGCGGTTTTGATCGCCGTGCTTGGCGGCACGAATCCGGCAGGCGGCAAGGGGCGTGTGCTGGGCATCGCAATCGCGCTGATCGCTCTCATGCTTCTTTCCTCCGGCTTTCAGATGATGCGGTTCTCCAACCACCTGATCGACTTCATCTGGGGTGCGTTCCTCATCCTCGTTATCGCGATCAATGCTTCGCGCAATCAAGGCAGGTGATCTCAAATGCAGGATATTGAATTTCATCTTCGTCGTCAGGACTTTGTCGAACAGCCGCATGTCATTGCCAGTGCAGACGGGCTGAGTGTGACGGCATTTCGCTATCCAAGCGGTATTGAAGCTCTGCTGATCGAAAACGAGCGCGGCAATATCATTGTGCTTCCATTCATGGGGCAGATGGTATGGGGCGCAGAGTTCGACGGCATTGATCTCACCATGGGCAACAGCTTCTCCATGCCGCGCCCGGCAACAACCATCGTCGAGACTTACGGATGCTTTGCTTTTCACAGCGGAATCTTGCGCAATGGCTGCCCTTCACCGCAGGATAATCACCTTCTGCATGGTGAGATGGCCTGCGCAAAGATGGACAAGGCAGGGCTTTTATTCGGAGCGGATGAACATGGCAGCTTTGTCGAAGTCACTGGCGAATATGAATATGTCATGGGCTTTGGCGCGCATTATCTCGCTCGGCCAAACGTTCGGCTTCATGCGAAGGAAACGCTCTTCGACATCACCATGGATGTTGAAAACCTGTCATCGGCTCCGATGGAGCTGATGTATATGTGCCACGTCAATTTCGCCTATGACGAAGACGCGCGCATTGTGCAGCCGGTCGCCTTTACACCAGATCAGGTGCAGGTTCGCACGGCCGTTCCGGGCCATGTGACGCCCAATGACGATTACCTCTCCTTGATTGATGAACTGGCCGCAGATCCTTCCGTGATGGAAGTGCTCGATGAGCCGGAGCGCTACGATCCCGAGCAGGTTTTCTACATTCGTGGCTTACCGTCCGATGCCGATGGCAAGACCCATCAGATGATGCAGTTAGCCGATGGTGACGGCTTTGCGATCTCCTATCCGGTTGAGGCTTTCCCGAAAACCGTGCGGTGGATTCTCGTCAACGGTGATGCGCAGGTTGCAGCCTTTGCCCTGCCATCCACTTGCGAGCCGGAAGGCTATCTCGCCGAAAAAGCCAAGAACAATGTGCGGATACTGGCGTCGGGTGAGCGCGCCATCTTCCCCGTGCGCCTTGGCTATCTAGATCAGCCTGCCGCCGAACAGTTTGAAGCCAAGATCAGGGCACTCTGAAATTTCAAAGGAACTTCTTATGACCAGAAAGATCGGAGTGGTCGGCTCCAACATGGTGGATCTCATCACCTATGTGAACCGTATGCCTGGCCCCGGCGAGACGCTTGAAGCACCAACGTTCGAAATTGGCTGCGGCGGCAAGGGGGCAAATCAGGCTGTTGCAGCTGCACGCCTCGGTGCCGACGTGATGATGGTAACGCGTGTTGGCGACGACGTCTTTGCCGATAATACGATCCGCAATCTCAATAGCTTTGGCGTCGATACGCGACACGTTCTCAAGGTATCGGGCAAGTCGAGCGGTGTAGCCCCCATCTTCGTCGAACCTTCAGGCGAAAACTCGATCCTGATCGTCAAAGGTGCAAATGCAGACCTCCTGCCCGCCGAAGTCGATAAGGCTGCCGATGATCTGAAGGAATGCGGCCTGATCCTCATGCAGATGGAAGTGCCGGTCGAGACCGTCTACCACACCATCGCTTTTGCAGCTGAAAACGGCATCGAAACCATTTTGAACCCTGCGCCTGCGGCGGCTGATCTTGATCCGGAACGCATCCGGCAAGTGACCTTCCTCGTGCCCAACGAGAGCGAGCTTGCTCTTTTGTCTGGCCTACCAACCAGCACGGATGATGAGATTGTCGTTGCCGCCCGCTCGCTGATTGCGCGTGGGATCCGCACGGTCATCGTGACACTGGGCGGACGTGGCGCACGCATGATTACCGCAACTGAGATCGTCAATATCCCGCCGGTCAAAGTCACACCGAAAGATACGACAGGCGCAGGCGATGCTTTTATCGGCTCGTTTGCACGCTTTTATGCAGAGACCGGCGATGTGGAAGCGGCCCTTCGCAAAGCCTCCCTTTATGCCGCTCATTCCATCACCCGACCCGGCACGCAAAAGGCTTATGCCAGTGCCGATGAATTTGAAACGTTCTGCCGTGACCACGCGCCTTTGATCGAACGCGCCTAAGTGCTCTTGAACGTCAACAAACCTCACAGACGGACAATACAATGACCGAAACCCTTCCCCGCAATAATGGCACGCCGCTCAAGCCTGAATGGTTTGAAGATGTTGTCGTGAACCGCAGCGCCTCGGAACGTCGCGCTGCAACGCTGCCAGCGCGACGTTCGATCAAGAAAGAATATCAGGCAGCATGGCTTATCCGTGCAATCCAGTGCATCGACCTGACTACGCTCGCCGGTGATGATACTGCCGGACGTGTGCGCAGGCTTTGTGCCAAAGCGCGCCGCCCCGTGCGCGATGACATTCTTGAAGCCCTCGGCCTGCTTGATGCAGGCATAACCACCGGCGCAGTCTGTGTTTATCCGACCATGGTGTCCCATGCAGTCAAAGCACTGGAGGGCTCCGGCATTCCCGTAGCCTCTGTGGCAACAGGTTTTCCGGCAGGCCTGACACCTTTGCCATTGCGCCTTGCAGAAATCACCTATGCGGTTGAGCAGGGTGCGCACGAAATCGACATCGTCATTACCCGCGAGCATGTGCTGACACAAAACTGGTCCGCGCTTTATGACGAAATTGCCGCCATGCGCGAAGCCTGTGGCGAGGCGCATATGAAGGCCATTCTCGCAACCGGTGATCTCAACACGCTCACCAATGTTTATCGCGCCTCGATGGTTGCGATGCAGGCGGGCTCTGATTTCATCAAGACCTCGACCGGCAAGGAAGATGTCAACGCGACGCTGCCCGTCAGCCTTACCATGGTGCGGGCATTGCGGGATTACGGCGAGCTATCCGGGCAGATCGTCGGATTCAAGCCTGCCGGTGGTCTCAAGACCGCCAAGGACGCACTCGCTTGGCTCACGCTCATGAAAGAAGAGCTCGGCAATCGCTGGCTTGAACCCGATCTTTTCCGCATCGGCGCATCATCAATGCTCGGCGACATTGAACGACAACTAGAGCACTTCGTGACCGGACGCTATTCGAGCGCCAATCGTCACGCCGCTGCTTAAACTTGGCATTTCGCATTCTCCTACTCAAACGCTCACGCAGTTTTGCTGGAAATGCTCGTAAGGAACATAAAATGCGACCCATCAAGGACATTCTGAAGACCATGGAATATGGACCTTCCCCTGAAGCAAACGGCGATGTGAAGCAGTGGCTGGAACAGCATGGCCATTCTTTCGGTCATTATATCAACGGCGCTTTCGTCAAACCGGAAGGTCGCAAAACCATTGCCGTGGCCAATCCTGCCAATGGCGACAAGCTTGCCGAGATCACACTTGGAACGCAGGAAGACGTCGATCAGGCTGTGAAAGCTGCGCGTGGTGCCTTTGGCAAGTGGTCAAAGCTATCCGGCCATGAACGTGCAAAATATCTTTATGCAATCGCCCGCCATATCCAGAAGCGAGAACGCTTCCTCTCGGTTCTGGAAACCATGGATAATGGCAAACCGCTGCGTGAAACGCGCGACATCGATATTCCGCTGGCAGTTCGTCATTTCTACCATCATGCCGGTTGGGCAGAGATGGTTGAAGATGAGTTCAAGGGCTTCTCACCGGTTGGCGTTTGTGGTCAGGTGATCCCTTGGAACTTCCCATTGTTGATGCTGGCGTGGAAGATCGCGCCAGCCTTGGCTGCTGGCAATACGGTGGTGCTGAAGCCTGCTGATCTCACACCACTGACTGCTATCGCTTTTGCAGAAATCTGCCACGAAGTTGGCCTGCCTGCCGGTGTCGTCAATATCGTACAGGGCGATGGCACAACGGGTGCGAGCGTCTGCGGTCATGACGGCGTCGACAAGGTTGCTTTCACCGGCTCGACACAAGTGGGCCGCATCATCCGCGAACAGATTGCAGGTTCCGGCAAGAAGCTCTCGCTGGAGCTTGGTGGCAAATCGCCCTTCATCGTATTTGAAGATGCTGATCTCGATGCCGCTGTTGAAGGTGTCGTCGACGCCATCTGGTTTAACCAGGGCGAAGTCTGCTGCGCGGGTTCGCGTCTTCTGGTGCAGGAAGGCATTGCCGATCGCTTTTATGCCAAGCTGAAAAAGCGGCTTGAAAGCCTGCGCGTCGGTGATCCGCTCGACAAATCCACTGATGTTGGTGCCATTGTCTCGCCTACTCAGGTGAAACGCATATCCGATCTGATCCAGAAAGGTATCGATGAAGGCGGACAACTCTGGCAGACGCCTCATCCGCTGCCTGCCAAGGGTAATTACATTGCGCCCGGTTTTTTCACTGAGGTCGATCAGGCGGCAACGGTCTGTCAGGTGGAAATCTTCGGACCAATCGCCGCCGCCACAACATTCCGCACGCCAGATGAGGCTGTGGCACTCGCCAACAATACGCGTTATGGCCTTGCCGCATCCATCTGGTCGGAAAACATCAATGTTGCGCTGGACCTCGCGGCTCGCGTGAAGGCCGGTGTTGTCTGGATCAACTGCACCAATATGCTGGATGCAGGCGCAGGCTTTGGTGGCTATCGCGAAAGCGGATACGGCCGTGAAGGCGCACGCGAAGGCCTTTACGAGTATCTTGCAGCCGATTGGGAAAAGGGACTGACTTCTCCAAAGGCTGTCGAAAATTTCGCACCATCTGCGGCGCCGTCAGGTGAAGACAAGATCGTCATCAATGGCATTGACCGCACGATGAAGAACTATATTGGCGGTAAGCAGGCTCGTCCTGATGGTGGTTATAGCTATTCGGTTACAGGCAAAGGCGGCGCAGTTATCGGTCAGGCTGGCATTGGCAACCGCAAAGATATCCGCAATGCGGTTGAAGCTGCGGCTAAAGCATCAAGCTGGGGCAGCGCCACCGCCCATAACCGGGCACAGGTGCTTTATTATCTGGGTGAAAACCTCGATGCACGCCGCGACGAATTTGTGGCTCGCCTCGTTGAGAGCACTGGTGTCAGCGAAAAGAAAGCGACCGAAGAAGTCGAAGCATCCCTGCGTCGCATTTTCTATTATGCGGCACAGGCCGACAAGTTCGACGGCGCAGTACATTCAACCAAGTCGCGTCATGTGACGCTCGCCATGAACGAGCCATGGGGTGTGATGGGCGTTGTCTGCCCCGATGAAGCTCCGCTTTTATCGCTGGTCTCACTTGTGCTGCCTGCCATTGCGATGGGTAATCGCACAGTTGTCGTGCCATCAAGCCATCATCCGCTGATTGTTGGCGATTTCTATCAGGTGCTCGACACATCGGATGTGCCGGGTGGGGTAATCAACATTGTCACCGGCGAGCGTGATGTCTTAGCCAAGACATTGGCTGAACATGATGAAGTGGCAGCCCTTTGGTACTTCGGTTCTAAGGAAGGCAGCGCGATGGTTGAAAAGGCTTCTGCCGGAAATCTCAAGGCCACTTGGGTCAATAATGGCCGCCTGCCTAACTGGAACAATACCAGCGAAGCACAAGGTCGCGATTACTTGCGCAGAGCTGTTCAGGTCAAAAACATTTGGGTGCCATACGGCGCTTAAAAAGAAAGGCCCGGTCAATCGACCGGGCCTTTCAGTTTCAAACAATCAAGCGGCACTTTCAAAGCCGGATTACATATTCTTTGCGCGTAGTTTCAATAACGTCCCAGGTACCTTTGAAACCCGGCTGAATAACAAAACTATCGCCTGCTTTAAGCGTACGTGCTTCGCCGCCCTCTTCCGTCAAAACCGAGTGGCCTGCCAGAATATGGCAAAACTCCCATTCGTCATATTCTACGCGCCATTTTCCGGATGAGCTCTCCCATATGCCTGCGAATAGCTTGCCGTCGGTACTTTCCTCGAAGTTCCACGTAAGAAACCGCGGATCGCCCGAAAGAACGCGCTCCGGCAAAGGAGCGCTTTCTTCTGGTTCCACACCATCGATATCAAAGCTGAGGAATCGGCTCATCGCATCAAACCTTGCCGAGTGCCTGCTCGATATCAGCGATGATGTCATCGGCGTCTTCAATGCCAATGGACAGACGAACAACGTCAGGACCTGCGCCCGCCGCGACCTTCTGTTCGTCAGTCAGCTGACGATGCGTCGTTGATGCCGGGTGAATAACCAGCGAACGCGTGTCACCGATATTGGCGAGAAGCGAGAACAGCTCAAGGCTATCAACAAACTTGACGCCCGCTTCATAGCCACTCTTCAGACCGAAGGTGAAAACCGAGCCAGCGCCCTTCGGCGAATATTTCTGCTGCAGCGCATGATATTTGTCATGCGGCAGTCCTGCATAATTTACCCAGGACACTTTTTCGTGCCCATGCAGCCATGACGCAACTTTCAATGCGTTATCCGCGTGGCGCTGCATACGCAGTGGCAGCGTTTCAACGCCTGTCAGGATCTGGAATGCATTGAACGGTGAAATGGCCGGGCCAAAATCACGCAGACCGAGCACGCGCGCCGCAATGGCAAACGAGATATTGCCAAAGGTCTTATGCAATTCGAGCCCTGCATAGTCTGGGCGCGGTTCAGTCAGAAGAGGATAATTGCCGGACTTGGCCCAATCAAATGTGCCAGCGTCAACCAGAATGCCCCCCATCGAATTGCCATGACCGCCGATGAATTTGGTCAGCGAATGCACGACGATATCCGCGCCGTGCTCAATCGGGCGTACCAGATAAGGCGATGCCAGCGTATTATCTACGATCAGTGGCAGACCATGCTTGTGTGCAATTTCGGCAATCGCTTCGATATCGACGACGATTCCACCCGGATTGGCAAAGCTTTCAATGAAGATTGCGCGTGTTTTGCTATCGATCTGCTTTGCAAAATCGGTCGGGTTGGTCGCATCAGCCCAACGGACCTGCCAGCCGAAAGATTTGAACGACTGACCGAACTGGTTGATCGAACCGCCGTAAAGCTGGCGCGCTGCGATGAAATTATCACCCGGCTGCAGCAGTGTATGGAAAACAAGCAGCTGTGCAGCATGACCGGAAGCCGTCGCAACAGCCGCCGTACCACCTTCAAGTGCCGCAATGCGCTCTTCCAGAACGGCTGTGGTTGGATTTGTGATGCGCGTATAGATATTGCCAAAAGCCTGCAGGCCAAACAGAGATGCGGCATGATCTGCATCGTTAAACACGAAGGATGTGGTCTGATAGATCGGTGTGGCCCGCGCGCCCGTGGTTGGGTCAGGCTTCGCGCCTGCGTGAACTGCGAGTGTTTCGATCCCTGGTGAGCGCTTAGACATGAGTTCCTCCTGACAGCCTATGCCAAATAATGTGACCGGACGTTAGGCTTTGCTTGAAAGAAAGCAAAGGAGGAACTTGCTCCGAGCGACACAATTAAAGAAATTAATTCCGTGGTTTACGGTCAACCAATCAGACGCGGGTACTCGATAGCTGGACACCGATCCATCACAACCTTCAAGCCAGCTTCTTCAGCCTTTTTTGCAGCCTCTTCATGCACCACATCAAGCTGTGTCCAAAGAACGGCCGGGCGATGTTTTAAGGTGAGAATTTCATCCACAATACCGGGAAGTGAATAGGACGCGCGAAACACGTCCACCATATCAATCGGCTCATTGATGTCGGCAAGCTCGGCTACGACTTGCTGCCCGTGGATGGTCTTTCCCACCTGCCCCGGATTAACGGGAATGACGTGATAGCCACGATCCAACAGAAACTTCATGACACCGTTGCTCGGCCGCTCCGGTTTTGGCGAAGCACCAAGCAAAGCAATCGTTTTGACCGACTGCAGAATATCGAGAATCTCGTAATCTGAAGACATCTGCATAACGTTCCTCCAATGCCATTGCGGCTTTTATTGTAAGCATACAGAAACACAGGCTTGCAAGACCGGCCGTACTCCCCCTATTCCTTATTACAAGGGAGAGAAGATGAACATCAGCACCGCACACCATACCGGCTTGAGTCCCGTCATGAGCATTGAAGATTTACAAACCTTCATGGAGCGCGAATTTCCGCAGCTTGGTGAAAGCTTTAAGATCGTGTCGGTCAGCGAGGGTGCTGCGATCATGCATCTTCATGCTGACGAACAACATTTACGACCGGGCGGCACTGTATCAGGCCCTTCTCTCTTTGCCCTGGCTGATGTGGCGGCTTACGCAGCGATTTTAGGTCATATCGGGCCTGTAGCGCTGGCGGTCACGACCAACCTCAACATCAATTTTCTCCGCAAAGCCGATCCAGGCATAGTCGAAGCCGTGGCACGGATTCTCAAGCTCGGAAAGCGTTTGGCCGTTTTGGATATAAGCCTTACAAGCACCACAACAGGTGAGCTTATTGCACACGCAACCGCGACTTATTCCATTCCACCACGATAAAAAGATACGGTATTATAATACCAATATCATAAGTCTTTGTTTTTATTGATATTTTAAAAGATTGCGGTAAAAACAGCGCTTGACGGCCCGTCAGAGTTTGTGTATCGACCCGCCCAGCACGTATGGAAGCCCGCTTTTATACGTTCTTACGGTTGGCCGTCGTCACGATTGGTACGACCAACACAAGCAACAAGAAAAGCCCGGATCGCAAGATCGGGGATTAAGTCAAGGAAGACTTCAATGGCAACTTTTTCTCAGAAGCCAGCCGAAGTGGTGAAGAAGTGGATTCTGATCGACGCAGAAGGTCTCGTCGTCGGTCGTCTCGCATCCCTCGTCGCCAATCGCCTGCGCGGTAAGCATAAAGCAACCTTCACCCCGCACGTTGACGATGGCGACAATGTCATCATCATCAATGCAGACAAGGTTGTTCTGACCGGCAAGAAGTACACCGACAAGGTTTACTACTGGCACACTGGCCATCCAGGTGGCATCAAGGAACGTACTGCTCGCCAGATTCTCGAAGGCCGTTTCCCGGAACGCGTTCTTGAAAAGGCTATCGAGCGCATGATCCCACGCGGTCCTCTTGGCCGTCGCCAGATGAAGAACCTGCGCGTTTACGCAGGTGCAGAACATCAGCATGAAGCTCAGCAGCCAGAAGTTCTGGACGTTGCAGCGCTGAACCGCAAGAACAAAGGGAATGCATAATCATGGCTGAGCAGCTCAACTCGCTCGAAGAACTCGGCAGCGTAGCCGTTGAACAAGCCGCTCCGGTTCACGTTCAGAAGATCGACGCTCAGGGCCGCGCTTACGCGACCGGCAAGCGTAAAGATGCGATTGCTCGCGTTTGGGTCAAGCCAGGTTCTGGCAAGATCACAGTCAACGGCAAAGAATTCGCTGCGTATTTCGCACGTCCGGTTCTGCAGATGATCCTGCAGCAGCCAATCGTTGCTTCGAACCGCGCTGGTCAGTTCGACGTTGTCGCAACTGTTGTTGGCGGCGGTCTTTCCGGTCAGGCCGGTGCTGTTCGTCACGGCATCTCCAAGGCACTCACCTACTACGAACCAGGCCTTCGCACGGTTCTTAAGAAGGGTGGCTTCCTTACCCGTGATAGCCGCGTTGTTGAACGTAAGAAGTACGGTAAGGCCAAGGCTCGCCGTTCGTTCCAGTTCTCGAAGCGTTAATACGCTTCAGGCCAGTTCTCGAAGCGTTCATATTTATCGCTTTGGAATTACAGAAAAGCGGGCCTTCGGGTCCGCTTTTTTGTTATTGATCACCGGATTGTAAAGCTGGAAACAATAAATGCCGTCGCAACGCTTCGCTCATACACCCCAACCACCCTACTTCGTTGTTTCGTTTTCGTCGCAACGTCTGGGCGATGATGATGGCTATGGTAAAATGGCCGACCGCATGGCGGAGCTTGCTGCAAAGCAGCCCGGCTATATTGGCGTTGAGAGTGCGCGCGATGCAGAAGGTTTCGGCATTACCAATTCATTCTGGGTGGATGAAGATAGCATCCGAGCATGGAAGCGCGACGTCGATCATCTTGTGGCACAAAAGCTTGGTCGCCAGCAGTGGTATGAAACTTATTGCGTTCGCATTGCGCGTGTAGAACGCGCTTACGGGTTTGAAGATAGAGGGCGTCGCACTTAATCGTAATCATTATGATCGCCCCATCTTTTTTGATTTTAAGCATATCGTTATCGGAAAACCGGTTCCCACTTTTCCGCGACATGCTTTAAAACCGCATAAAGCAATCTCCCATTTTGCTTCGTGAAGCGCTATGAGAGTTGAGACACCATCCGGGAGCCGGCCATGCCTTCTAAGACGATTGACCATGCTTTCACCGCTCGCAGCCTGACAAGTGCTGCCACCGACCCCACCCATGCGGGTGTGCTGTCGTTTATGCGGCGTCTTTACAGTAAATCGTTGAAAGGTGTAGAAGCAGTGGTCTGGGGTATTCCATTCGATGCGGCGGTCTCTAATCGTCCGGGCGCACGGTTTGGTCCGCAGGCCATTCGGCGTGCATCGGCAATTTTCGACAATGATCCGCAATATCCATTCGAGCGCGATCTGTTCGAAGACCTTGCTGTCATCGACTACGGTGATTGCCTGCTTGATTATGGCAATCACTATAAGACGCCAGCTACTATCGAGCGGGAAGCCGCAAAAATCCTCAAATCAGATGCATTTTTGCTAACGCTTGGCGGCGATCATTTCGTGACGTGGCCCCTGCTTAAAGCCCACGCTGCAAAATATGGCCCGCTGGCGCTCGTTCAGTTTGACGCACATCAGGATACGTGGTTCGACGATGGCAAACGCATCGATCACGGCTCTTTCGTCGCGCGTGCCGTTCGTGACGGGATTATCGACCCCGAACATTCGATCCAGGTCGGTATTCGCACACATGCGCCGGAAGATTGCGGCATCAAGATCATTTATGGTCACGAAGTCGAGGATATGTCGGCGCAGGCAATTGCTGACGAAATTCTCAAGCGTACCGCAGGCAAGAAGACCTATCTGACTTTCGACATTGATTGCCTCGACCCGGCCTTTGCGCCAGGAACAGGCACACCTGTTGCCGGTGGCCCTTCGTCTGCAAAAATGCTTTCCGTGCTTCGTAAGCTCACTTCGCTTGATTTTGTGGGTGCGGACGTTGTTGAGGTTGCACCGGCTTATGATCATGCTGATATAACGGCAATCGCAGGTGCCACAATCGCAATGTATTATCTTGGATTGCTGGCTGAACAAAAAGCACGACGACGATAGATAAAGCTCAGAAACTGATTCAAGTGGCTGAAAAATCGATTCCGAATATTGATGTAACTTTCTGAAATCTAAAGGCAAAGCGCATGAAACCGAAAATCTTCATCGACGGCGAACACGGCACAACTGGTCTGCAAATCCGCAGCCGCCTTGCCGAGCGCGACGATCTTGAAGTTATTTCCATCCCGGAAGCCGAGCGACGCAACAAGGATTTGCGCGCCGACTATCTGCGCGCTGCCGATATCGCGATCCTCTGCCTGCCGGACGATGCTTCCAAGGAAGCTGTCACACTGCTGGAAGGTCACAACTCGACCCGCATCATCGATACCTCGACCGCACATCGGGTACATGCCGACTGGGCCTATGGTTTTGCAGAGCTTGCAAAAGGACAGCGTGAGCGGATTTCTGAGGCACGGCTCGTTGCCAATCCCGGCTGCTATCCGACAGGTGCAATCGCATTGGTGCGCCCATTGCGCGACGCTGGCCTGCTGGCTGCGGATTATCCGATCAGCGTCAACGCGGTTTCCGGCTATACGGGCGGCGGCAAGCAGATGATCGCGCAGATGGAAGACAAGAACCATCCAGAGCATCTCGCAGCCAATAACTTCCTTTATGGCTTGTCGCTGCACCACAAGCATGTGCCGGAGCTTCAGTTGCATGGCCGTCTGGATCGTCGTCCGATTTTCAGCCCAAGCGTGGGCCGTTTCCCGCAGGGTATGATCGTTCAGGTTCCGCTGTTTGTTACCGAGCTTGAAGGCACTCCATCGCTCAAGGATATTCATGCCGCTCTGACTGCACATTACGCCGGTCAGGATATTGTGGAAGTGGTTTCGCTTGATGAAAGCAGCAAGCTTGCGCGCGTCGATGCTGAGGAGCTTGCAGGCAAGGATGGCATGAAGCTGTTCGTGTTTGGCACGGAAGGTGACAATCAGGTCAATCTCGTGGCGCTGCTCGACAATCTCGGCAAGGGTGCTTCGGGTGCCGCTGTTCAGAACATGAATCTGATGCTTGGAAAAGCCTAATGACGGAAAGGCCGATATTCCCTGCCGAATGGAATATCGGCTCTTTTGAGCCACTGGCTGATACACATTCAAGCCTCGTCTGGAAAGTCGAACGCAACGATTATCCAGACGACGTTTTTGTTATCAAGCAGCTGAAGCCTGCAGGCATGGAAGAATTGCGTGGCGCGCATTATCTTTCATGGCGTGACGGTCACGGCGCTGCAAAGCTTTACGATCTCAAAGACACGTCGATGCTGCTCGAATATGCGGGCAGCTATCATCTTGATCAGCACCTGAAGAACGGTAAAGACGGCGAGTGCCTGACAGTTTTCGGTGAGGTTCTGGCTGCACTGCATCAGCCTTCTCCCGCTGCCGTTCCCACTGATCTGCAGCCTTTGGATAAGCATTTCGCAGGTCTGTTTGCAGTCGCCAATGAAAGCCCGGTCTATGCGGAAGCCGCATCCCTTGCCCAACGCCTTCTGTCATCGCCACATAGCGTCATTCCGCTGCATGGTGATATTCACCACGAGAACGTCATTTTTGGGCCGCGCGGGTGGCTGGTGATCGATCCCCATGGATTGATAGGTGATGCAGCATTCGATGCCGCCAATATCTTCTACAATCCGCTTGATCGCGATGATCTGTGCCTTGATCTTCAACGCGCAAAGCACATGGCCGAGCATTTCGCGCCAATCCTCAAACGCGATCCGGCCTATGTTCTGGATTATGCTTTTGCTTATGGCTGCCTTTCGGCGGCGTGGCACCGTGAAGACGGCAATGATGCCGATGAAGCGCGGGAGCTGAAAATAGCCTCTGCGCTACGAAGCCTGCGCCTGACGGCTTAGGCTTGGACCCCTTCATAATAGGCCCGAAGCCTATCCCTCGTAAGCGCCCTTCGTTGCGCGCCAATGCGCCACAGCAAAGGCCAGCACCATCAGCGCAACAAACTGGTGTGTGAGACCGAGATCAAGTGGAACGCTCATCAGAAGTGTTGCAATGCCGATAGCCGCCTGTACCAGTATCAGGCCCAGCAGAACGATGGTCCGGCGCGCATGGGTGGTTGCAGCTGCGTTTTTCCAGACCTGCACAGCATGAAGCACAGCCAGAACCAGCACCGTATAGGCAAACATCCGGTGAACGAACTGCACGGTCTTTGGATTTTCAAACAGGTTACGCCACCAAGGCGACTGTATGAACAGATCTGACGGAATGATCGCACCGTCCATCAATGGCCAGGTGTTATAAGTCAGACCGGCATGAAGACCGGCAACCAGACCGCCAAGATAAATCTGTATCAGCACCGCAAATACCAGCCAGCCTGCGAAACGCTGGATAGACCGTTCCGCCGGGCGTTCGGTATATTTCACCAAACCGCGGGCGATGTAGAACACCGCCGTTATGATGACGCAGGCTGTGGTCAGGTGGATCGCCAGGCGATACTGGCTGACACTTGTGCGTTCGCTCAGGCCCGATGCAACCATCCACCAGCCGATTGCGCCCTGAAAACCGCCCAATGCAAGCAGACCGAGCATACGATATTTCAGTGTCGTGTTAAGACGGCCCGTAAGCCAGAAGAACGCAAGCGGCACCGCCACCAGAAAGCCCACGAAGCGGGCCAGCATACGATGCGCCCATTCCCACCAGAAGATGAACTGAAACTCTTCAAGGGCCATGCCCTTGTTAATCTGCTGATATTGCGGAATCTGGCGGTACTTATCGAATTCTTCCAGCCATTCTGCATGATTGAGTGGCGGAATAACGCCATGGATCGGCTTCCACTCGGTAATCGACAGGCCCGAGCCTGTCATGCGGGTGGCGCCGCCGACCATGACAATGGCGATCAGAACGACAAAAACCGCATAGAGCCAATACCGGATCAACCGACGATTTGTATCATCGCGGGATCTTGTTGCGCCCTGCCCTTCATGTCGAACGGTAACTGCCGCCATGCCATCTCTTCCTTCAATATTTAGTCAGGGATACATGCCGCATAGGCGAAGAGGTTACAAGACAGGTTCACGCGACATGCCGACGCGTTTTCGCTTCCTTTGCGCGTGCTCACGAGCTAGTGAAGACAGGACAGAGGAGAAAGACATGCCCGTTCGGCTGAAAAAACTCATTGGCACGTTTCTGCTGGTAGCCCTTGTGATTATCTATGCAGTTTTTGCAACGATCATCGCTGTAGCCCAGCTCGCCAATTCACCGGCATGGGTACATCTGCTCTACTTCCTTCTCACAGGTCTTTTATGGGTTTTACCAGCCATGGGTATTATCTGGTGGATGGCACAACCTCCGCGCCAAAAACGTCACTGATTATTTTGCGGGGGCGGGTCGAACGTGACTGACAAGGCAACAGTTAGCCTGACACCGCGGCTCATCACCGATTATGAGCAGTTGCGCGATATCTGGTCAAAACAGGATGCCGTCCACGGGAATGCTCAAAGTTTTGACTGGATCGACTGCTGGCGCAGGCAAGTTAATGCGGATAGCTTTGTAGCGGGTCTTTTTGCTGGCAACGAGCCCATCATGCTATTGCCATTGGAAGCCCTAAGAATGAATGGCGCACGCGTTCTGCGCTATCCCGGTGGAAGCCACGCGAATTGCAATTTCCCATGGCTTGACGGTCAGGTTGATTACGAATCAATCGAAAATCTTGTGACAGCTATACGCAAAGCGCGCCCAGACGTGGATGTGCTTTCACTGACGCGGCAGCTACCGTCCTTATCTGGGCGCGATAATCCGTTGTTACAGACGAAGAGCGCAGAGAACCCTAATCCGGTTCTTGCGGCATCTATCACTTGCAGCTTTGAAAGCGTGCTGGAGCGCAGCAACGCCAAGCGTAAACTTAAAAAACATCGTCAGCATGGTCGGCGCTATGAAGAAGCTGGCGGATGGCGGATTTATAGGCCTGAATCTCGTCTGCAATCTGAGCAGGCGCTCGACGCATTCTTTGCACTCAAAGCCCACCGTTTTAAACAAATGGGAATAAGCGACCCTTTTGCAGAGGCAAACATTCAGGCCTTCTTCAAACAGCTTTATAGCCATGCTGCAGAACAGCAATCTCCAAATTTCGAACTTCAGGTTCTGGAGGTGAACGGCAAAATCCGTTCGCTTATTGGCAAGAGCATCTCGAAATCCGGGCCAACCGTCGAGTTCAGCGCCATTGCCGATGATGAGTTGATGACCGCCAGCCCCGGCGAGTTTTTGTTCTACGAAGATATCAAGAAAAACTGCGAGAGCGGACGAGACATCTATAGTTTCGGTATCGGCGATGAGTCCTATAAGCGGGAATGGTGCGATATCCAATCCAGCATCTACGACACCATCATTCCGCTGACTGCAAAAGGCAAAGCATTCACTGTATTGCAATCAGCAAGAAGCAAGATGGTTGCTGCAATCAAGGGCAATCCGCGCCTATGGCAATTAGCAAAGACTATGCGGAGCAAATTGGCCCGACGCTGAGATTTCAAGGTAAGCGCTTCCCGATCTGATTCAGTTGAAAGCGCTATCTCATTGATGGGGAATCGAAATCAGGCTGTCGGCCGTGGCGTTTCAGAACTGGAAGCAGCCGCAGCGTGGGCCGGGCTATCCATCAGAATGATGACGTCTTCATAGCCACCCTGATCCATATCAAGGGCTGCCATAACGACAGTATTGTCGTCAGGATCGACGATATTCATGATAACCAATGCCGGACCATCTGCGATACGGCGTATCTGACGTGAGGTCGAAGGACCACATTCGACAACGACGAAATCATAAACCGTTTCCAGCGCGTCAAGAATATACGGCAGACGATCAGCCGAACGCATTGCGCTTTCCGGCTCAACTTTACCAAGCGGCATTACATGCGCCTGAGAATAGTGGTCGGTGTGAATGACGTCATTGAAGCGGCGTTCTCCCGCGAGAAGCTCTGTAATGCCGGCACGGTTGCCGCCATCCAGCATTGTTCGCCCCAACGTGCCATAGGCAGTCATATCGATCAGAATGGCACGCTTGCCACGATCCGCCAGCTCGCGCAGCAACCGAACAGTGCCCGCGGAAGCCGCATCGCCTTCTGGCGAAACCGCAATAACGCGCTTCAATTTGTTCGCCACGAGCCTATCGGCAACCGCTTTCACACCATTCGGGTTTTCCGGAATGGCTGGAGCATTCTGGTCGATTTCGACCAAAGCTTCCGTCATGAATGGCGATGTCCAATGCCGGACAGGCCTGTGAGCGCCTTCTAGTTCATTTTCCGAAGGCGGCACAAAAGCCATATCGGTCGCAGCCCCAATGACCGGCATTTCAATTTCTTCGACCGAAGCAATGCGCCTTCCATCCGCAGTTACAAATGCCCGACCGCTGAACAGCTCACGTAGCAATACGAAGATTGAAAGAATGAGAAGTCCGGCAACAAAGGTTGCGCTGACGATAGGCAAGATCTTCGGATAATAAGGAACGGCAGGTGCATCGGCGCGCGAGAAGATGCGCGCATCGGCAGGAACATAATTGCGATCCGTTCGCGACGCAGCTTCGCGATAACGCGTCAGATAAGTTTCCAGCAGCTGACGCTGAGCCGCGGCTTCACGCTCAAGAGCCCGCAACTCCACTTCCTGCGCGCCAGCCTGTGCGGCCTGTGCTTTGACACGATTAAGCTCGCGGTTAAGCTCATCTTCGCGAAGTTTCGCGGCGTTCACCTCATTATTGAGGCTCGCAAGCAATTTGCGACCTTCCGCATTAATCTGACGATCCAGATCGGCAAGCTGCGAACGCAAAGCCTTAATACGCGGATGACCTTCAAGCAGCGTCACCGATAGATCAGCAATTTGCGCGTTGAGTTCAATGCGACGTTCAGCAAGGCGCTGCATCATGCCTGACGCAACCAAATCGGGCAGCGTATCAACCGGCACACCCGAAGCGAGTGCCTGACGGACGCTCTCGGCACGAGCTTCCGAAGCGGCACGATTGGCGCGCAGACGCGTAAGTTCGGTTGTAACTTCTGTGAGCTGCTGGGCGGCGATGGTGCTGTTCGTCTGTCCGGTCAGAAGTCCCTGGGCCGCACGATAATCAGCGACTTTCTTTTCTGAATCGCGAACCTTACCGCGCAGATCCTCGATTTCAGGCGCAAGCCAGCCGGTAGCATCATCATTGGATTGAAGTTTTGCAGCACCTTGAAGCGCGATATATGCGTCTGCAACCGCATTTGCGATATCAGCTGCTTCCTGCGCACTGGCAGACGTATATTGAACCACGATCACGCGTGAACCGGCGACATTGAAGACTTGCAGGTTTTGACGCAGAATCTGCAACACGCGCTCTTCAGGCGTCAGATTTTCTGGGTTGTTACGCATCCCAAGAAGAATCAAGACACGCGTCCAAGGCTTTATATTCGTTGAGGTAAATGCCTCGTTTTCGGTAAGCTTGAGCTTGTCTGCAACCTGCTTCAAAAGATCGCCAGAGGTTAGAACCTCGACCTGACTTTTAACGCCTTCGGGGTCCATGACAGGACGTTCGGTCGTCGCTTCACCATTGGGGCGCGTAAAAACGGACTCGCGCGATTCAATCAGAATGCGCGTTTCTGCACGATAGTCCGGGGTGAGAAGCAGACAAATAATCCACGCCAGCACAGCCATGATGGCTGCACCACTGATAATCAAAAGCCAATTGCGGCGCAGGCTCGCAAAGAGCGCACCGATATCAATATCTGCGTCTTTCGACAGGCTATCGACTTCAGTCATTCCGACACTCCGCGAGACAACGGTTCTCGAGCAACCGCCCTCACCCATACAAAGGCAAACAGCCAATTTTGTAAGGAAACGTAAACGAACAAGGTAACCAGACCGTTAAACACACGCATCGCAATGTTAATACCAAGGCTCAAATTGCTGACGCAGCACGGATCGCCGCTCGAATTAGCAGAGGACAAACGGGTTTTATTCAATACGCCCTGTATAAGCTGCCCATGTATAAAGATTTTTCATCCGAATGGCGGTTCTTTACCAGCCATTAACCTTAATCAAACGATAACATCACTCATAAGCATTCGGATATTCGTGATCCGAATCTCTAAATGCGGCAGGCTTTTCGGAAGAGACCGAGGCAACAATGACAATGCAGAAAACTCATAAAAAGCGCTCGGGCCACGTGGTCCTCATCGCGCTCGGCCTCGCGGCGATGACGCTTTCCGCATGTTCAAGCTATCGCCCTGCTCCTCCGGCTTTTCATGCAGCACTGAACGAGCCTTATATGCTCAATTCTGGCGACCGCGTGCGCGTTACCGTATTTGAGCAGGCAAGCCTCACCAATAATTATAGCGTCGATCAATCGGGCTACATCGCTTTCCCGCTTATTGGCAGCGTTCCTGCGAGCGGCAAAACCGTAAAGCAGCTTGAAGGCATTATCGCGTCCAAACTGCGCGGCGGCTACCTTCGCGATCCAGATGTAAGTGTCGAGGTTGATCGCTATCGACCAATCTTCATCATGGGTGAAGTCGGTGGCTCCGGTCAGTATTCATACGTGCCGGGCATGACTGTTCAGAAAGCCATTGCTGCGGCTGGCGGTTTCAGCCCTCGTGCCAATCAGGAGAATGTAGACATCACGCGCACCGTTAACGGCGAAGTGGTGACAGGTCGGGTTCTGATCTCTGATCCGATCCTGCCGGGCGACACAGTCTATGTCCGCGAACGTCTGTTCTGATGGCGATAAATGTCTGATGAAAAAAGCGTTTCCCCACTTCGGATCGTCCATTGTTTCCGTGAGCCAACCGGCGGGCTGTTCCGCCATGTGCGTGATCTCGTCGCGACGCAAGCTCAAAATGGACATCAGGTCGGCATCGTCTGCGATGCTACGACCGGCGGTCCGCGTGAAGAAGCGTTGCTCGAAGAGTTACAGCCGTACCTTACGCTTGGTATCCACCGTATCGCCATGCAACGACATATCGGCACTGGCGATATCAAAGCGGCATTCAAAGCGTATCGTATCATCAAGAAATTGCAGCCGGACATCCTGCACGGTCATGGCGCCAAAGGTGGCGTTTATGCACGTCTGTTCGGTTCAGTCCTACGGGTTTTTAAGTCTCGCGTAGCCCGTATCTATTCACCGCATGGCGGTAGCCTGCATTTCGACAGAAAGACACGCCGCGGTGGCGCTGTCTTTCTCATCGAAAAACTGCTGGCGCCGCTGACCGACGCTGTTCTGTTTGTTTCAAATTTTGAGAAGCGAACATACGAAGAGAAAGTCGGTCGACCATATGATCTTCATGCGGTCATCTATAATGGTTTGTCCGATGAAGAGTTTGTTCATGCGGCAACCGTACCAGACGCCACCGATTTTCTATTTGTCGGAACCATGCGTGCCTTGAAGGGCCCTGATCTGTTGATCCGCGCCCTCGCCGACCTTCGCGACAAACACAACCAACGCTTCACCACGACAATCATAGGCGACGGCGCCGAGAAGCCGGAATTTCTGGCGCTCTCAGATGAGCTGGGAATGGCGGACCAAATCCGTTTCATGTCTGGAATGGCAGCACGCGAAGCTTTTGCGCTCGGGAAAGTCATGGTCGTGCCATCGCGTGCAGAAGCTTTTCCCTATATCGTTCTGGAAGCTTTGGCTGCAGGAAAGGCTGTGCTCGCCAGCAATGTCGGTGGCATCCCTGAAATCTTCGGCCCCAGCTCTCCTTCTCTCGTCGAACCCGACGTGGAGAAATTGGCAGCTAAGCTGCTTGTCATCATGAACGACGAAGACAGCTTCAAGGCTTCCATGCCCGACGCCTCGCGCTTGCATGAGCGCTTCAGCCTCCAGACAATGGCACATTCTATAGAATTGGTTTACCGTGAGGCACGATCCTAACGATCTTATCGTGATGGAGGCCGTTTAATCAGCAATTCCTTAGGATTTGCCTTTAAAGATAGCCCGGCACTTTGATTAGTAGGGGTAAAACTGTGCGGGATAATAATACGCCTTCTCCAAACAGCCTTGAGGCAAGCAATGCCAGCGGTGCGAAGGATTCCAAGCAGAACGAACGGGTAGAACTGAACCCGATGGCGCGCCAGATGGCCGAGCAATATGCTCGTGACACATTGTCACCAACCATGGTGAGCGGGGTCATCAGGCTCGTTGAGTTCGGCATTGTTTTTCTGACGGGCGTATTCAGTTTCGCTTATTATGTAAGCTTCAACACTCCTCATCTGCTTTATTATTTCCTGATCATGGCCGCAGGTGGTGGCCTGTATGTGCTTTCGATGGAAATAAACAACGGCTATCAGATCAATATTCTGCGTAGCCCCAGCCGCCATTTGAAACGCGTCATCATCAGCTGGGCGACGGTTCTTGGCACAGTCGCCGTCGCTGGCTTTCTGTTTAAAGTTTCGTCCGACTTTTCGCGTGCCTGGTTTCTTATCTGGGCCTTGAGCGGTCTGATTGTTCTCATTATTTGCCGTCTGTTCGTTTCATGGCGCATCCGCCGCTGGGCACGAAACGGTATCATGGAGCGTCGCGCCGTAATCGTCGGTGGTGGCCCTAACGCTGAAGCGCTGATCCGCTCGCTCGAGCAACAGCCGGATAATGATATTCGCATTTGCGGCATTTTCGATGATCGCGATGATAAACGCTCTCCACCTATCGTCGCTGGCTATCCCAAGCTTGGAAACATCAAAGAACTCATAGAATTTGCACGTATCGCCTATATCGACATGCTGATCGTCTCTCTGCCGATCAGTGCTGAAGAGCGTATTCTAATGATCTTGAACAAGCTTTGGGTCCTGCCGGTCGATATTCGTCTTTCGGCCCTCAACAATCATCTTCGCTTCCGTCCCCGTGCTTATTCCTACATCGGCACCGTGCCGATGCTGGATATTTTCGACAAACCAATCAACGATTGGGATTCTGTCGCGAAACGTATTTTCGACATTACCTTCAGTCTGCTTGGCATCATTTTCCTTTCGCCGATCATGCTGGCCACAGCCATTGCCATCAAGCTCGACAGCAAGGGACCTGTAATCTTCAAGCAGAAGCGCCATGGCTTTAACAACGAAGTGATCAATGTCTGGAAGTTCCGCTCGATGTACACCGAGCTTAGCGACCCGACAGCGCGCAATGCCGTCACTAAAAATGATCCGCGTGTAACTCGAGTTGGCCGCTTTATCCGCAAAACGTCTATCGATGAGCTGCCACAGTTCTTCAACTCGCTAACCGGATCGCTGTCCCTCGTCGGACCTCGCCCCCATGCAGTAGCTGCTCACTCACACAATGTGCTCTACAACGAAGTGGTTGACGGCTATTTCGCCCGCCACCGCGTAAAACCGGGCGTAACAGGCTGGGCTCAGATCAATGGCTGGCGCGGCGAAATCGACAATGACGACAAGATCAGAATGCGCACCGAATATGATCTGTTTTATATTGAAAACTGGTCGCTTTGGTTTGACCTGAAGATCCTGTTTCTCACGCCGATCCGACTTCTCAATACGGAAAATGCTTATTGAGCGCGATTTCCCATAGCGTCAACGATGCGGCTCAAAATCGGCGTAGCCTGCCTGCTGCCGATGTTGCGGGCAAGCGCGCACTGAACAGGCTGATCAGTAATTTCGCTATAGGGTTCGGTGTATTTCTGCTTGGGTTCGTCATGAGCGAGCCCGCGCCGTATGAACTCTATATGGTCGCGCTCATTAGTGTAGCGCTGCTTTTCGGGATGCGGTTGACGCGGACCAGTATGGTGCTGCTTGCAATCTTCGCCATGTTCAATTTCGGCGGCATGATTTCCGTCATGCAGATGGCGGATACCAAGGATGCGCCGCTTTACATCGCTGTGTCGCTCTTCCTGGCCTTCACAGCAGTTTTCTATGCAGCAATCATCGAAGCCGACTATCGGCGCCTGAAAATGATCTTCAATGCCTATCTGCTCATCGGTCTTGTATCTTCGCTATTGGGCATTGCTGGCTATCTCAATCTTTTTCCCGGTGCGGAAATCTTCACGCGTTATGATCGTGCTAAAGGGGCATTTCAGGATTCTAACGTCTACGCTCCGTTTCTGGTCCTGCCTTTTACATGGTGCCTTTACCGTATCATGCGCGGAAATATGCGCGATCTCCTGATTTACATGCCGCTATGTTGTGTGCTTGTGCTGGGCATATTGGTATCGTTCTCACGCGCCGCATGGGGGATGGTTCCCCTCTCCTTCATTTGCATTTTCGCAGTTCTGTTTTTGCAAAGTGAAAGCAACAAGTTCCGGCTGCGACTTATAACGATTGGCCTCCTCTCTGTTGTCGTGATTGTTCTCACTGTGCTGCTGCTGCTGCAGATTCCAGATGTTCGCTCCTTCTTTCTCGAGCGTGCACAGCTGGAACAAAGCTACGATAGCGCGCGGCTGGGCCGCTTTGCGCGTCACTGGCTGGGCATGTGGTTAGCCACCGAACATCCCTTGGGCATTGGACCGCTTGAGTTTGGGCCTATGTTTGGTGAGGACACGCATAATACCTGGCTAAAAGCGGTACTCGACTATGGATGGATCGGTTTCATAAGCTTTATGACGCTGACTTTTCTAACGCTCGGCATTGGTTTCAAACTGATGTTTCGAAACCGCCCGTGGCAGCCATTTCTGATGTGCGCCTATGCTGCCTATCTGGGGCATGTGCTGATTGGCAATGTCATTGATACCGATCACTGGCGTCATTTCTATTTGCTATTCGGCATTATTTGGGGGTGCGCGGGGCTGGAGTATAAATACCAGCGCAAAGCTGCTGAACCTCAGCCTTGTGCAACAAACCGTCTCTAGGAAAATCGCTTTGCAGCTTCTTATCTATGTCGCCGCAGCTTTGTTTGAAATCGCAGGCTGTTTTACATTCTGGGCGTGGCTCAAACTCGATAAGTCGCCGCTCTGGCTCATTCCCGGGCTGGTTTGCCTTGGGCTCTTTGCTTACCTGCTTACACTGATTGAAAGTGACGCTGCTGGCCGTGCTTACGCCGCTTATGGCGGTATTTACATCATCGCTTCGATTGTTTGGATTTGGGCTGCAGAAGGAATGCGTCCAGACCGCTGGGATATCATTGGTGCCGCAACGGCCTTTGTCGGTACCTGTATCATCCTCTTCGTCCCACGATCCTGATTGGATCAGCTGATTTTGCTGAACTCGATGTAGAAATCGCGGATACCGGACGCCAGAAACTGCACGGCTACACAGGTCAGCAGAAAGCCCATGATCTTTGTCACAGCCTGCATACCGTGTTCCCCAAGCACTTTTTCAATCAGTGACGCAGACGAGAGTGCGAGATAAGCAACGCAGATCGTGATGGCGATACCAACAATGACAATCCCATGGCCGATGATTGTGTGCTCAGACGGAATCTGCGATCCAAAGCTCATAATAACCGCAATAGAGCCCGGCCCAGCAAGGCTCGGCATTGCGAGTGGTGAGAAAGAATAATCCAGATCAGCTTTTTTGATATCGGCGGGCTCTGCATCTACTTCTGATGACGAATCCTCCCCCGAGAAAATCATCCGCAACGCCAAGATCATGATGATCAGCCCGCCAGCGACGCGAATACCTGGCATGGATATGCTGAAAAGCGAGATGATCCCGTTTCCGAGCAATAGAAATGCTGTGAGAATCGAAAATGCATAAATACATGCTTTTCGCGCCTGAACACGTTTGTTTTCAGCACTCATGCGCTTGGTCAGCGACATATATAAGGGAATTGTCGTCAAGGGATTCATAATAGGCAAAAGACCAATCACGACGATTGAAACGTATTTGACGAAATCAATGATCAAACTCATCACTACATGCCTCGCACATCAAGCATCAACCTGAAAAAGACGAATAAATACCGCTTGAGATCAGATAACAGCAATAATTTCAGCAATGAAAGAACGATTCCTCTTAAATATAACATTCGTGAAGCGCCGCATTATACAAATAAATATTTTAAACCAAATGGTAAAATTTCTTTTCGTTTGGAAAATATCAATCAACCAAACTTGCATCATATAAGACAATCCCACTTCATAATTGTGAGCGAACAAGTGCGGTTGTTCAATAACTAAAATTGCGATCTAATCAAGATATACTATTACCAGGCATTTTTTCATTTAACGTGGAAATAGATTTTCGTAACTTCTTTTACTAACTTCATTATGGATCAGTTTATCGTATTACCCCCGTACGTATTCTTATCCAAAATTGCATTAGGTTAACAAAATTGCCCCTGTTCTATACAGGGGCTTTTTTGTGCTTGTGCAGACTGCAGACGGCACTGAGCGCTTCACTTCGGCTACAAAACAATTTTCAAAATGATGGAAATTCTCAGCCGAAGTTTAAGAAAAGCGTCAGCAAAAGCACCATAAAAATTTCTATTGATTGGCTTGATTTAATGGTCGGAGCGGCGGGATTCGAACCCACGACCCCTTGACCCCCAGTCAAGTGCGCTACCGGGCTGCGCTACGCTCCGGACCATGAAAAAGCCGTAGAATATAAAGGCTTAAACCGCAAGCCCTTAAAATATGAAAAAAGAACGAAATGAACACAGATGCACGGCGTGGCGAGCGTCAGAACAAAAAACGCCACGCGAAAAGCCACGGGTGTTCTAGTATTGTTCCAAGGCAACAGGATTAGAAAATGACAAAGTCAAATTATGTTCAAAATCGTATAATCCAGGCGAAGAAAGATGCTGAATTACTCGAGAGATCGGTGGTGGGCAAGCGTCATATTGAGAAGAATACAACTCGGCATGGCAAGACTGTATATTACTTTCGGATTGGGAAAGGACGCCGTACTCGCTTGCCGGATCCCGATCTCGTCGGCGCGGCAATATTCAATCGTGCGTACGATGCTGCAGCTAATGGTCAGGCCTTCAAAGTTTCTGAGCCCGCCGCACTGCCATCATATTCCCTTGAAAAAGGGACTGTCGGATACACCTACTTTGCGCGGTCCGGTGACTTAGTGAAGATCGGTTTCTCCAAATCCGTCCCGAAGCGCCTGAAAAGCATATCGACCGCCTGCCCTACCGAGATTGAAATTATCAAGATCATACCCGGCACAAGCCAGACTGAGCGATACTTTCATACACACTTCGGTTCTTACCGACAAAAGGGCGAATGGTTTAGGCTTGAGGGAGAACTCGCAATGTTCTTATCCAGAAGTGCTTGAAGCTCGACAGGGCGGAATATCGCCCTACCTCCCTTCAAAAAGGAGGATACTATGAACGGACCAAAGCGCGAAGGCAATTATCCAGATCGTGGGCTAGAATGTCAGGAAGCGGTATCCGGTAAACTGGTCGAAGCTCTAGATGAGGCAGAAGCGGCAGGATGGGATAGGATAGAAGCGGCCAAGGCTATTGTTGAGGCCGCTATCGCTATTCACATGGGCGAACGGGGAACCGACCCGGACGAGTGACTTCACACAGGTTATTCATCGTTTATCCACAATGATTGTGGATAATTGCTTTCCTGTGGAAAACCGCTATATGGTGCGCATAACAGAGTCGTACACGCCTCGAGCGTAAGGACCCATAAGATGAGTTATGAACCGAGAAAAGCAGCGCAGTTGATTGCGGCGCTAATATTGAAGGCCGGTGAGCAATCGCTCAACATCCTGAAAGCGGTTAAGCTTGTCTACCTCGTAGACCGTGAGAGCATCAAGCGATATGGTTTCCCTGTGTTGGAGGAAGCCCGTGTTTCAATGCCGCACGGGCCTGTCAACTCATATACATATAGCCACATTAACGGCGAATATGATTTGAAAGAGTGTGGTTGGTCAGATTTCCTGCAAGACAAAGCCAATCATCAAATCGCACTCGCCGATACGAGCATTGATCTCGATACTCTCGATGAACTGAGTGACGCGGACTTGGAATGTGTTGACACTGTCTGGGATGCCTTTGGCAAAATGAACCAATGGGAAATCCGTGACTGGACACATGATCCGAAAAATATCCCTGAGTGGGAAGACCCAAAAGGCGGCTCGACGGTCATTCCGCTTCGACGCATTCTGCAAGTTCTATCCGTAGAAAACATCGATGAGGTCGAAGAAACAGTTCGCTCTCTTGAGGCAATCGATCAGTCCTTTATGCGAGCTCGGGTGCATTAATTGGTTGCCAGAGCAGGAACATTGCTGATCCCGTCAGGACCGGATGAAAATCCTGGCATGCGACATCTTCATATAGTTTGCACCGACCCTTGCGCGAAACAAAAGCAACTTGTTGTATCCGTAACTTCTTGGAAGAACGACTTATGCGATGGAACGTGCATCCTTGATGGTGGCGATCACCCGTGGGTCGTCCATAAATCTTGGGTCCTTTATCGTGCTGCGCGGCTCGAAGCTGCATCAACGTTAGATAATGGCATTGAGAAGGGTATGTTCGAAGTCAGGGAAGTCATGACTGCCGAAGTGTTTGGACGGGTACTCAATGGATTGTGCGCCAGCCCGCATACTAAGCGCGGCATCAAAAAGTACTTTGGCTGCTGACCTAAGCACTCCTTACAGGGACTTCAATCCGCCACCGACGACAAAAGCAATGAATGCTGCGACCAGCCCGCCAATAATCATCCAGTTGATGCGCGAGAGGGTCGAGTGAATGCTTTTGTTAGAGCTTTCCAGCCCTGTGAACCGCGTATCAATTCGGGCCTCCATGGCTACCCACTTCTCATCGTTCCGGGCACTGTCTATTTCACGCTGGCGCTGCCATGCTTCGAGCGTTGTTAAGCGCTGATTGTTCGTTTGCGTTGCATGTTCAAGCCCGACCACTCGAGCGCGTAGATCGTTTTCGGTGTCTGGCATTTGTGAGCTCACTTCCCGCCGCCCCTCTTAATTCTCATCATGCTTTGCGCATTCATCTTTCGACCAGACGCCACCAGCACAGCCACGCACGATTGTCCGGTCAATTTTTCGCTGATCTGCATCAGTTGCACCACGAGCGCCGAGCAGATCGGTGCCAAGTACGCTACGGACGCCGTTCACATTTACCGGTCTTGAATGTCCACACCCCGCCAGCATCGACGCACTCATCATAATCGAGCACAGCGCCAAGGGCTTTGTCAGTCGCTTCATTGTTCTGTCTTTCGATTTTGGCTTCGATGCTGGACCGGCCATCACGTTTCCCAGCCACATATCCAGCAGCCAGACACAAAAATGCCGCCAGAACAGCGGCGGCGGTGATCTTCAACCAGTTGGGGATTAGCGCCCAGATCATGATTTGATCTTCCGGTAGATGCCCCAGAGCGTCAGAGCCAAGACAACACCACCGACAATGATGCGCGCCCACTGTCCACTCGTGAGGCTGTCTTGCTGGTCAACAATGGCCTGAGTTATGTCTGGAAGGATGGGCCCGACCGCGCCACCGACGCCAGCCGCACCAGCACCGCCGATTGCCACAACGTCAGTCCTATCGGTCTTAGTGGTTGCTGTGACTGTGTTTGAAGACACGAATGCACCCTTGGCCCATAGACCAGCCTCAGCAGCGCGCCGGTTGACAAGACCCTGCACTTTCTTGCCGCCTGCGTTTACCCACTTGGCAAGTTCACCAGGCACAGCAGCGTAATCGCCCTTGTTCAGCTTCTTGAGCAGTGTCGATTTGTGAAGCGCGCCAGTGTTAAAGTCGAACGAGACAAGCACAGCAAACTGATTGTCAGTAAGCGGCACGGTAACAAGGCGCTCTACCCTCGCCTCGAATTTAGCCAGATCATTCTGCAGAATGCGTTCGGCTTCTTTATCGCCAATTGCCATACCCGGCGTTACTTTGGGAGCGCCAGCCGCGGACGTATGCCCGTAGCCAATAGTCAGAATGCCTGCGACATCCTTATAAGCCGTTGTTTTGAGGCCTTCCCACTGCTTGATGAGCGAAAGCCCCGCCGCGTTGATGCGTCGTGCCATTGTATTTTCCTTTTATTGTGAGATGATGATGGGGTGCGCCGTCCCAAGCCCCTCAGCTTCAACCCCGGCGCGCTGCCCTGACTTGATCCCTCTCGTCGGGGCTTTTCTTATTTGGAGCTCTTGACGCTGAAAAATCGCGATCTACTTTGATTGTTTATTCACGACATCACAGCCCCCGCTTGAATGTAACGTGAGTAACCCCGGTTCATGGCTGCCCGCCTGCCGGGTTGGCCCCAGAGATTTCAAGCGCCTCTGGGGCTTTTCTTTTATTCGAAGATTGTTATGCTATTATCGCGTCATTGAATATCAGACCTTCATTACGCGCGACCCCGGCAAGGCTACCGACTTGCTGGGGTTTTCTTCATTCGATGGCGGGGGTAAGCTTGCCTTGCGCAGGTCATCCTCGTGACGTGACCGGCGATCTGCGCAGCCCTGACCGCATATAATCGGTCGGGGCTTTCTTTTTGCATTATTCTGAGATTATGGCTGGCGTTGCGTACGATCCTGATTATTCCGTTGCAGGAAACTCTCAGGATCGGGCGAGCGGCGCAAAGCACAGATCGGAGTGAAGAGCTTTGTTATTTGCAAATACTGGGTAAAGAACTGAGCGCCGATTGCGGGTCTCAAAATCTTCGCTTAATGGTGACAGGCAAAACGGGAAACATTCGGAAACATTAACTTTATGCTCAGCAACCCTAATTATTTAAGCAGGTTGGATATTATACGCGGAATTGGAGCATTGTTGGTTGTATACCGACATTATCTCGATTCATTTCTGCCCAGCTTTAAAACCGACACTTGGCCGATGGGAGCAAGCATTCTAGCCGAAGGCGCAATAGGAGTTTCTCTATTTTGTGTAGTTTCCGGGTTTATCTTTGAATACATCGTGGCTGGAAAGAAGGTTAATTACTGGCGGTTTATCCAAGCACGAATGTGGAGAATTTACCCGCTGTATGGACTAGCTGTTTTGGCTGGTGTTCTGACACTGAAAAGCAGTTTTCCCGATTTTTTAATGCAGATGGCGCTTTTTGCCCCGACTGCATGGCCGGGAACAATGTTTGGTCAAACTTGGTCTATTGTCATTGAGTTCCAGTTTTACCTTATTTTCCCATTCCTTACTTTAGTGTTGGCAAGAGATGGAATTCAACGAATTGTCTTACTCGTCATCGTCCTGATTCTTCTACGCGCTGCTCTCTGGGGGCTTGATCACGATGTCAACCACCTTGGATACTGGACGCTATTAGGGCGAGGAGATCAGTTCCTTATTGGAATGCTTGCGGGATATGCATACCGAAATTGGCGTATGCCGTTTGTCGGCGGCTCCCTTTCTCTGTTGGCTTCGATCGTGATGATTGCAATCTCCGTTCAGTACTTCCACGAGATTTATGGGTCTGCGCACCCGTGGGAAGACAAGCCGATGATGCACTGGTTTTCGATCATTTGGCCGGACGTTCAAGCACTAGCTTTCGCTTGGTTTATATTGGCATTCTTAAAAATGGACATAAACATACCGGCAATTATTAATAAACCAGCTATATTTGTTGGAGAAATCAGCTTCTCAATATACATTGTTCATAGGATAATTGAATTAAATCTAGCAAAGATACTTGAATGGAGATCAATTCAGTTCACATCAAACGATAAAATTGACGCTATAATCACCTGCACCATTATTGAAATTCCAATAGTAATAGCAATCGGAACGTTAGTGTACTATGCAATAGAAAAGCCTTTTCACGCATTTAAGAAACCTTACATTATCAAATGATTTACGATTGATTATTGGCCACGATAATATCTGGAGCGATGCTCATGTTATTTACACCAGCATAACCGGGGGCAGATCCATTGCACTTATTCCCTACAACAACGCCATAGTCTGCACCGGCATTGATGCGAACACCATCCCCTTGCGAAACTACACCAGCATTTGCATAATTTCCAATCCGGCAACTGGTGATCTTCCAATCAACCACGGCGGCATCGATTTCAATACCAGGCATATGTACAGGATTATCACGGCTGTTGGCTGCTACCTTTGCCGCGTCCAGCGAAAGATTAGTACCGCCCTGATTATGCCATCCGCGAAGCTTGTTTTGGCGGAGGGCCATGTTTGTCATGGTGAGATCATCAAGATTTGCACCTTTAGTCACCATACCATTTCCGTCACAGTAAGCTCCCCAACAGAGACTTCCGCCAACAGTAACAATCTTCCCATCAGTGCCATCAAATACCCATCCATCACCGAGACAAGTATCAGCTAGAACGGTATCGAAGAAGAGATATGCGACCTGATCACCCGCCGCTGGTTTTACGTGTACACCATTATAAGCGCCAGTAACATCGACCTTCCCGAACTGGAAGCCACCCGTTGCGCGAATGTCCAACCCTTTGGCGTCAGTCTTTACAGCGCCGGTATATCCATTATTCGATACTTTCGAAGTTAGCAGGGTACTACTGCCGCCTACCACGCCGTCATCCGACTTAGTGATAAGAAAGCCAGAGTATCTGTAAAACAACGAGACAAGGTTTCGGTATCTCGCGTTCCATCCACCCTTCTCTGCCATATTCACTGCAAAGTTATAGACGCCCACATTGTCAACAATAAAACCGTCGTTGGGGCGGATCAAATCCAATCCAGTTCCCGAAGAACCATCTCCAAAAAATCCACTATTCAAGAACCCCGGTCCGGCTTCAATGCTGCAATCTCTAATCCCTCCGCCGAGGGAGACGTAATTATTGCGCCTAAATCTTATTCCACCCGCCGATGGATTCCCCTGACGAAACACAGTTTTCGTCTGACCATCCCCCGTGATAATTAAAGGACTGTTGACTGGCACATCAATGCGCTGGGAGAGCAAGTAACTTCCCGCCGGGATACGCAGTTCGCCTTCAGAAAGGGCATCGGCAGCAGTGATTGCGGCATTAATCGCAACCGTATCATTCGTCACATTGTCGCCCTTAGCACCGAACTGACGAACATTGAGCGGCCCTACTATCTCGAACCAAGCACCGTCTAGCGTCCGAATCTTCCCTGCATGCAGGGGTTCTGCGTCTACTCGAATATAGATTGCAGATCCACCATCACCCGCCGCAGAATAACCGCTGGTACGAATTGCATTGACTGTAGGCTTGATGACAGCAAAAGCAACGGCAAGTGCCGTATCAAAAAGCGGCACTTCAATGGAGCCAGCTTGACCTACAAGTGAAGCCAGCGCCTTATCACCATCAGCGCGATCAATGATTTCCTGATCAACACGTACATTTAGCGCAGCGTCGCCTGCTATTCTAGCCGCACGCTCCATCCTCAGTGCAATCGCCGTGGAAGTCAGCCAATCCCAAATACGGGTTAGAAAGCTTCCTCTGTCCTGAATCGCCATAGTGAGACGATCAAGCTGAAGTTCGACGCTTGGGGCGTCGTTTCGCTGATTGTTCTCCAGATCGACTGTCTGCTTGGCCTGCGTCATGCGATAGCGCACGACTTTATATGGAGCTAGCGGCGCAGTGATAAACGATACTGTCCCGCCATTCGGCCAAGAACTTCCAGCGATGGTGTAGTGTGTGTTCAAGACTTGCGGGGTTTCCACGCCATCAGCATCCCGGAGCGCAACGACTACCTCATCTTTCTGCAAAAAGCGCTTTGGATAAGAGAAGTCCTTAGTTACTCCGTTAGCATCAGAGATGTATTCGAGCTGGTCAGGTACAGGAACAGTCATGCGAGGCTCCAAAGAAAAAGGCCGTCCTGCGAAAGGACGGCCTGAAACGAAAAAGGCCCCGCGTGAGCGAGGCGGGATATTCAGATTGTTGAGATCAGTTAACAGTCAGTCGCGAAGCGCCCGTAAGAACGGCAACCGTCAGACATGTGGGGTTTGCCCTTGGGTGCAATGACAACGATCAGCAGGCAGACGAGAAAGACCGCGCCTGATTTCATTGCGAAGTCATGTTCTTTTTTGCGTAGCGCCGAAATGGACATCAGCGCAGCGATTATCATGGGAAAGAATGTAAGCACGGCGAGCAGCTGTATGAGAAACAATCAGTTCTTCCTTGTCTCTGGTAGTTTCAATGCATCGCCAGTTGCGGATTCTACCTGATTAAGAAGACCACGGACATAGAAAAGGTTTTGGAAAGGCAGCAATTGCCGCATTTTCCTCAAGTCTGATTTTGTCGTATCGCCCGCGAACATCGATCCTGTGAACTGGAAAATGTCGGAGACTGCATCAGGCGTTGGGCCAAGGAACGCGCCAACAACGTTTCGTGACTGATATCGGCTCATCTGCTCGCCGGTTAGTGCTGACAAACCTACTCGACCTCGTGTAGCCTTTTCAGCCACGTTGTTAACTTCCATGAACCAACCAGCAAGGCCAGACCAGTCAAATGCGTTCGTTGCCCATACCGATGGTTTGTCCGAAAGTTCTTTTCCTGCAACTGCCTGCTTGGCAGCATAGGTCATCGCACCAAGCGATAGGGCAGTTACAACGCCGGCCAAAGTTTCCGCGTCTCGCTGCTGCAAGGCGGATAGCGCGATACGCTGCATTGCTGAAACGTTGAAGCTCTTGAACTGACCGACAGTTTTGCCAAGTTCGGTACTCATCCAGAGAGGTTTATCCTGTCCAGGAGTTACAATGATGCGGTCAACGTCACGAACAACAGCGGATCGGAAAGCTTCTCGTGCAAGCCTGTCTTCCCAAGCGCCAGCTTTTGCCAACAGTACGCCACTTTGTGTCTCGCCGTGTTTCGCGAATTGTTGGGTGATACGCTGCGCCAGATCGGCATTGATGCCTGCGGCCGCAAGCTTTCTGATTTCCTTCGGACTGGCACCGCCATTTGCCACCTTTTCAGCAGCGCGCAAAAGATTGGTCATCACGATCATGCCGCTGAATTGCTTCATTGAAGCATTCCAAGGAGCCATAAGAGAGACAACACCAAAGCGAGTGCCAGCTGATTTAATGGCTCGTTCGAATTTACTACCGCGTCCGAAGTCATCGCCAATCTCAGCAAGAGACATGGCACGGCTATCGAGGATCATATCAAGTGCAGTGCCTGCGGCCTTCACTTCCGCACCGGCCAGCTTCACAGCCTTCATGTTGGAGACGAGAGGCGCGAACCCGTCGCGGAATGTTGAGGTAAGTCCATGCTTGAGAACAATACCGGCCATATCCGGGAAGGCTGACAGCGTCATGCCACCGAGGAGGCGAAGATAATTCAGGTTTCGCGCCACGCGTCCCGCCCGCAGGACGATTCCATCAGGGTTTGAAGGCAAGGCATATTGACCGCGTAAACGGTCGCGCATTGCTTCGATATCGCGAACCGCGCTTTTGCGCGATCTGTCGAGCCGTGCGCGTTCCTTGGCTTTAACCTCTGGGGATACGGCCTTGCCGTCTTTGTCTGTCATACGATCAACGGCAGCAATCCTCCGGTTCGCCTCGTCATTAATCTTAGCAATCTGCTCAGACATATCGACGGAGCCGAATTTCTTGGCAAGCTCCACATCAGCGGACATGGTGCGCGTTTGAGCATGAAGCACTTCTTCGATATCGGTATTGAGAAATTCCTGAATCTTCTTGCTCTCAATGCGGAGAAGACGCTCTTTCAACGGACCGCGTGGACCGGAAACAATACTGTCATATGGGATACGACCGTCCACATTGCCGAGGATTGTATCAATCGTTTCCTCGACCAGTTCACTTACTTCCTGATCGGAGAGGCGCGAAAATTCTTCTGCCTTCTTTGCCGCTGCATCTGCCTTAGCGTCTGCCTTCCTTGCAACGTTTTCAGCGTCACCGATCTTCGCCGCCGCATCGCGCTTAGTTATGAAATAGTCGTGCAGGATTCGGCCAAAGTCTGAGCGATACGCAGCAATCTTGTCCTTGTTGTACATACGGAACAGGTGAGAAATATCTGCCTCAACTGCAATATCTTCTGGCAAAAGACGCGCTTCGATAGCAGCTCGCTTCATCGCATCATCAATTTGACGGTAAACCTTTGCAGCTTCCGCTACTTCTGGAATTGCATGTGTGTCGCCGCTGAAAGCTGCACGTCCCACTTCTTCCTTGAACTGTTTGAACGTCAGCTTGTCGCCGCCAGTGATGCGCTGCATTTCCGAGCGCATCGGAGCAAGTCGACGCTGCCAGCCTGTCGGCTCTGGCGTGCTGTGGAAGTATTTCGCATAAGCAGTATCGATCTGCTGCAAGCTATCAGCGAGCGGCGCCTGCCACATCTTCATGCGGGTTTCGACTGAGCCGCCAATCTCGGTTGCTACTCCCTGCGCGTTTTCGGCATATTCCAGCGGAGTTTCTGCCAATTGGCGAACCGTGTTTCGTGTTTCATCAAAATCAGATAGCTGTGAACGGATAAGCGGATCCTGTGAGCGGACGCCCCAAATCTTATTGATAAGCGCTTCGTCCTTTAAATGCATCGGACCTTTGGTTACTGCCGCCGCGCCTGCTGATTGCGCGCCGCCGCCTGTGCCAAACACTGCCGCGTCAGCTTCATCGAATCCACGGCCTTGTTCCTCAATCTTCCGAGTGAGTGCAGAAGCTTCGGCATTCGACAGATAGCGCCCTGCCAGTGTGCCAAGTGCGCCACCCAATAGGATTGAACCGCCAACATTAAACGCTGTTTCTTCGCCAGTTCTGGTCTGCTGTGTGAGCTGCAGGCCAGTTTCGGAAACAGCAGCATCGATGCCTGCTCCAGCACTGGTGCGAATGGCCGTGCCGAGTGCGGTTCTCCCTGCGCCCGCGATACCGCCGCCAACCGAGAAGACCGTAGGAATATCAAACACGCCAGCCGCGAGTGACGCTATTGTGCCATTAATCCCTGCGGCGTCCAGCGTGCGCCGGTCTTCTTCCTCGCGCTTGATTTGAACCTTAAGGGCGTCAGCCGCCTTACGATTGAAGACGCCGCCAAAGCGCTCGACATGTTGTGCAAAATCCGGGTCGTCTTTCACATAGTCGATGGAGTTGAAGCCCTGTTCGACTTCGTAAGGGTTCTGAACGCCACGCGATGACAGATAAGAACCCACAATGTTTTCGGTCCGGAACGCCGCGCCCCATGTCTCGCCAAGGCTTGGATCGTCTGGCTGCTCAACTGGAGCAATGTTCGTCAACTCTTTCACGCGAACGGTAGGTTCATAAAACGGCATTACATTCCCCCCGGCGTGAGCATGCCGCTCTGCTGTGCGTTCTGGAACAGCTGCGAGCGCTGATCCTGCAAGTTGCCTTGAACAGTTGGATTTGGCGTTGTCGGAACCGGTGCTGATGGTGCTTGTGCTGGAATAGGTGCCGTCTGTTGCGCCTCTGGGTTATCCCACGCGCTACCTGCGCCCATTGGTATAGCGCCACCTGCGAGGAAGTCAGCCAGGCCCTGCCCTGTCTGTTGGTATACCCCCGCACGACCTAAGCGGTCTTGCTGCTGGCGCCGCGCACCGCTAACTACTGCCTGCGGGTCAGGACGCCACTGCTTGCCATACAGTGTCTGCAAGTTGCCATTCTCATCTTTATAAAGGACGGTATAGCCGGGGAGATGGTTCGATTTCGCCTCCGCTCCAGTCTCTGGAGTGGCAACCAGCACAATACGGCTCAATGCTGTATCGCGGATCATGTTTCGGTATTCATCGACACCGGCAGCACCCCGGATTTTAATATCACGACCATCTGCGCGGCCAGTCAATGTGTCGGCAACGATCGATGCCGGGTCATAGAACTTAGCCTGCGCGTCGTGTAGTGCTTCGGCATATTTGGTTGCAGCTTCTGGAGTGCTGAACTTTCCAAGATGCTGGCCAGTTCGCTCGTACAAAGCAATTGCGTCATCATCAGAAAGGATCTTGCCGTCTGGTGAAACAGTTGGGATCAGCACTTCTGCACCATCTTCATTAAAAGAGATGGAGCGAACCGTGCTAATCGAGCCGTCTTCGTTTGCCACCTGCGGACGGCGAGCCAGATCAATATTCCCTTCGACCTTAAGACCAGTAACAGCGCCCTGCGGGCCAGCCTTCATCGAGCGAACAGGATTCAACAATGGATCATTTGGAAACGCCTCTGCAAGATCAGCGATAAGTTGCTCTTTGGCGTAAGCATATGGATCGCTTTCCCCCGGCATACCCGGCCAGTATTTCTCAGGCGGGTATTTCATGATGGTTTTCGAGCCACCGATTTCCGAAACACCATAGAGGCGCTTCATTTCCTGCTCTGCGCGAGACTTAGCCAGATCGGTGTTGCCACTCGTGAGGTAGAATTGTTCTTCCGCTATCGCGAGGTAATCCGCTGCTATGCCTGCCGCCTGCCCTTCCGTGAAGCCTACATTCGGATTCGAACGCCACCCCATAAAGCTGTCATCGAACATTGCGCCAATGTCAGCGCCCTCAAGCTGTTTACGGAACTCTTTCGCTGCTGGCTCAAGCGCCTTACGGTCACGAACCTTATTCGGGTCGTTTTGCTCCGCGATTCGGCGCGCGGCGTCAGATGGATCGAGATTGAGAGTGTTCACATAGTAATCGAAGTCATCAACCTTGCGCTGAATAGCCTCGCCACCTTCGCGCCGACCAAGTGCGGACGGATTGATTTGTGCAAAGCGCGAAGCGGCCTGCATTGCGGCCTGCACTTCGGAGGCGACCTGACTATCTGCGCCTGCCCGGATATTATTAAGTACGGACTGCGGCAGCGTTCCGGACTGGCGCACCAATTCCTCATATGCTGGCTGCTGCTGATCCGCTGGCACAGACTTGGAAATCACATCACCGACAGCATCGACACGCTTGCGTCCATCTGTCGAATAAGGATCGACCGTCAAGCTCCCATTCTGGAAAGCCGCGACTGCTTCGCCTACCGCAATTTGATCACCCTGACGCGAACGCAGAGCAGAAATCAACGTTGCTTTATCGCTATCATTCATACCGCTCGACAGAATTTGTTCCGAGCTGGAAACATCACCCGTCTGAATCCCAAGCTGCAATGCGCCCTTTTGTGAATTGTAAGCGGCGGTCTGCTGAGCATCGATAGCTGTCTGCCCACGCCGCGCTGCTGCTTGCGTCTGGTCATACAATGAAAGACGCTGAGAGAGCGACAGATTTGCATAGCGTGGGTCCATAGAGGCAGGGTCAAACGCTGGAGCATTGCCAGTGATCTGAGCGCCACCGCGAATGATGTTCGCTTCTTCCATGCGGCGCTTGCGGTTTACACCACCGTTATCGCCTGATCTTGCATCGACTGCCGTTGCAATAGCATGCACATCACCAGAACGAGCGGCCTGAGCAACGTTATCAGGCAAAGAACCATAGTTGTAAGCGACAGATACCAGTGCAGCCTGTACATTCGGGGCAAGATTGTTCCAATTCTCAACCCCAACCTTGGCGGCGGCTCCTTGCTCAAATTCTTTGGTACGTCGCGCCAGATCACGCTCAGCGTCCGCACGGCTCACCTTCATGCCCTGCTCGACCTTCACCTTGCGGCCGTCTGCCGTGGTGATCGTATCGGAACCGTAGCCAACGCGGTGAGCATTTACGTCCCAATAAGGTGTTTCTCGGAACCCCTCAAACTTACGGAGCAGCGACATTGCGTCACCTCCCCGGGAAGTTGTCACGGCACCGGTCACACCAAGGCGCTCTGCCGCACTGCCAGCTGATACTGGATTTACCTCCGCATCACGGATTTCACGCTCACCAATGGTGAGTGCAAACATTTCGTCTGTCTTCTTGCGAAGCGCTTCCTTCTCCGAAGGCGGCAAACCGGAGGCGTCAATCGTGCGGTAGGCGTCCTGCTTGGCTGCGTCAAACATCGCGGGATCGTTGAAGACCTGATTTTGCAAGGTCTGCTGACGCTCTGTGATGCCAGTGCGATACCAAGTGTTGCGCTGATCGATCTCGGTAGCTGCGCCCTTATCAATCCACTGGTTGCGGGCGGTGGCGACCAGTTCCTGAAAGCGAGGCTGCAAAGACGCCGGGACAGTCTTAAGAAACTCCTCAGAGCGTTTCGTGTAGATACCCGAAACAGTATCGGTGAATCCCTTTCCTGACGGGTCAATCTTCTGCTCGGACTGACCAAATTCGAGTGCGTTGTCATCCTGCCAGCGCTGGAATGATTGATTGGCTGCGAACTCATCCGCCTGCCGCTGCATTTCAAGGCGACGGTTTGCCAAAACGTTCTGCTGTTCAGCAGCGCTCCCTATAGCCCCACCAAGCTGTGCGATGCCTTGGCCGATGCTATTATCGACACGAGTGTCAGGAATGCTGCCGATATCAATCGACCGCTGCGCCTGAATAGGATTGATGACTGCCATATGTGTTTATCCTACCCGCGCAGACCATTCCAAGGGTCGCGAGACGCCCCGGCACTAACGTATGGATTCGTGATCATTGTGCGCTGCTGGTTCAGTGTGTTGATTCCAGACAGTGTATTGACGCCGGTAGAAAGCGCTCCGAGATAACCACCCATTTGAGCCGAACGTGCATTCGATCGAGCCAAGCCAGCCTGAAAACGATAGTTGTCACTGGTGACTTGCGCGCCGTACCGAATGGCCTGCTCGTCAAGGCTCGCTTGCGTAGCGCTATCCTGCAGAACATCGGTTGCCGACCCAGACAACGCGATCCCACTCGAAAGATACTGCCCGCGCATGTTGGCAAGCTGGCGATCATTCTGACGTGCTTGCTGATTGGCGTCGTAGTTGCCTTTCTGACCGGCCATTTCAGCCTGACGATCAGCATAAGCCGCCTGCGCTTTGTATGATGCGGATTGAGCCTGAGCGCTGTAAATCTGGCTAGCACCAGATGCCACGCCACCAATGATAGCGAGTGATAAAGGATCAAAGCAAATGGTCGTTCTCCTTAAGGCTCGCTGTCGAGTTGCATCACTAGGGCGCGGATCAACAGCGGCAGAGGCTCATCAGTTTCCATGACGATCTGAGCGCCGTTGCCCCAAGAACCCTCGATGTCACACGGTATGATGCCTGTGCGCAGTTCGATTTCGTTACCGAATAGACCGCCACCCGTTTTAAGAAGCTGCTCGAATAGCGGCGGTGACCAGTCTTTAGAGCCAGCCATTCCGACCGTCGCGGCACCTGAATACAGAACATCGAGCATAGCGCCCTGAATGGTCTTCTTGCGCCCAAACAGTGTGCCATCCTGCTGTGGCCCTGATACCGGGAGCGTCACTGCACGGCTTGTGTAGGCAAGCCCAATGGCGATGTTTGAAACAGCATATGGTAACTTGACTTGCCCGTTTTCTACCGCAAGGCCAATCAACACATTGCCGTCAGCGAGAGCGACAACAGTTTCCCCCTCAAGATGGCCGAGGCCGGTCACTGACTGGATGGGAGAACCGCTGTATTTCAAGCCGCAATCGACATGAAAAGCTTCGTTGATCGTATCAATGTCACCGTCGAACGGGCGCTCAAGCACTTCTATATAGCGCTTCAACTGGCCGTTAATGGTGCGGCGCACACAGAGATAAACATCATCAAAGCCATCTTCGACACCGGGAACGACTGCGATGCTTTCAACAAAGCCGCTTGTAATCTCGTGCTTTGCAAAGCCAACAACCTTCTGCTCACGGTCATAGGTGACAGAGACAAGCGATCCATCAGCCATGGCGCAATAAATCTGCGGGTCCGGACGCTCGCAGTATCCCCAATCAACAATACCGCTTTTGAACAGATGCTCGCCAAGCAGGGACAATTCAGGGGCCACGTATCGGTTCTGGTCGCCCATAACCAGCTCACGGATCTTGGTCGCGCCGATGCCTGCGTAAAGAGTGATGCCACCGATCGACAGCGGGCGCAACTGAGCTGCGCCACTTGTGGGTCCCTTTCGTTGAGTAATGTTGATTGCTGAGAACGATTTATTGAGGTCGGCGGGCCCTATAATTCTTATCTGCCCCGAAGATCCCGTTGCAAGATCGTCATCATCGGCTAGCCATAGTATTTCATTCTGGTTTGAAGATAGCAGCGTAATTGACAAACCGTCCGTCTCAACGGCGCTATCACCTACACCATAATCTCTGAAGTTTCCCTGCTTAGATCCAAAGACAGTTACAGGCTGGGTATTTGTACGCGCCCACATAAGGCGCTCGTTGAACAGTGAAACGCATCCTGGCCACCCAGATTGATCGGAAAACGCCCCAAGTTGCCACTCCGAAATAGGTGAAGTATCCACAAGCCCATGCTTGTGAATAACCCCAGTAACCTGCGTGCTGGAAATAACGGACTTAATCTCTACCCAAACCCATCGACCGCTTGCACCTTTAATTCTAAACGAGCGACCTACATCACTTGTATGGAAACCACTACCACCGTTAATTCCAACGACCGAAGATGCTGTAAAATTTGATGGCGTCTGCGTATCAGCAATTTGATGCATTCGGATGTCGGTGAAATCGATTTTCGAAGCACCGCTACTTTGCGCACCATTCCAATCGAATCTGTATCTCGAATATACCGCCGAATTATTAAAGTCGTAGAAATGTCTCTCACCTGAAACCCACCCTGCTTCGCCGTCTCGACTGTCAAGAACCACCCATACTCCCCCATCCCAACCAGAAAACTTCCACCCGCTAGGCGAGTCGCCGGGGTTGTCAGAAACAGAAAGTATCCAATAGGCATCAACCGCAACTGGTGAGGACAGGATGAACTCTACGTAGCCAGATGTTAGCGATGTGCTCTTTGATGATGAAGAAACGGGTGGGGATCCTAAGCCAGAAGGGGTAAACCTTGTTGATACAGTCAAATCTCTGTCGAGATATGGGCCGTCTTCGAACGGAGCATTTTCTATTGTCCAGTTTACATCCCCTAATCGTGAAAGTTTACGTGGACGATAATTCTTATGCGCCAGATAGGCCGTGTCGTTAAATTGATCGTAACTGACTTTCGGCAATGCGGCCGCACTGAATGGCTGCGCGATGGAATACGGCACGCCGCCTGAAATAAGCTGCTGACGCTCCGAGAGGAAGCGCATTGTGCCATTGCCATTAAGGGCGAGCACATAAGCCTGATCTTCGGAGAACCGGAATGATAACAGCCGCGTAAACTGGCTGCTGTCTGCAACTTCTGTCAAAAACACGGTGCCAGAGCGACGACGCAACCCGCCATGCGTGAGCACATTGAAGTTCCGGCAAAACTCCAATGACGAGCGCCAGAAATCAACATCAGAGCGCGCGCCGAGAAGCGGGCTAATCTCGCCTTTGTCAAAGGTGTTCTGTACCGGATAATAGGTCAACGCTGCTGTACCCATTCGTTATCGGCTGCGCGCGGTGAAGTGCCTTCAATGGCATCAACACGCCAAGCATTGTCGATAGCCTCGCGGTGCATACCTTGAGCGATTTGAACATATGAAACCTTGCCAGTTACCCAATGCCCGCATTTCATTGCGAGATACGAAGCCAACGCTTCTACAAATACAGGCGGGTATCGGTCGTAATCCTCATTGCGGAAGATATACCGGCAGCGGATCGGCCCCGGCGCATTGGTCAGGATATACGGTCCTTCGACCTCGTGCGGGATTGGCGTGCCTTCGAAGTTGCCACACACCGTCAAAGGCAGAATGCGTAGACTGTCAGCCGGAATAGTGAAGCGGTTGCCCCATCCAAAGTCCGGCGCAACGCTGTCCTTTGCCAACAAGACACGCTTGAGCGCGAAATTCCAATCATACCGAGCAAGCAAGCTATCCCGCGACAGGCCGAAGTTTCGCTTCATCCATCGCACGATAGGCCGATTGTCGTTCTCTAGATTGGTAATCTCTGTCTCTTTCATAATGTCGAGACTGAGATTGCAGATATCAGTCGGCGTCATTCGCCCTCACCTTCTTCCGGTTCAGGCGCAGGCGGCGGTGTTTCTTCCTGCTGCTCGCGGCGCTGACGCTGCTTTTTCAGGTAATACCAAGCGAGAGGCGGGCTATAGCGCGACATCGTTAGTCATCCTTTACAGGTGCACGGACTGGCTTCTGCAGACGCTTTGCAACGCTGCGTCGGATATCAGCAGGCAGTTTCGCAAGGACATTTTCTTCTTCTGGAACCCGATTGGCGCGATCAATCGCGCGCTGTTCCATGTTCAGTTCGTGCAGTGTCTTCTCCCTCAATGGGGCGTCTTCTTGCTTTGGCATGGTAATCTCCAATCGAAAAGAGAGGCTCGAAAGCCTCCCTCTGTTAAGCCATTTGGCCAGACGCTTTGAGTTTTGCCAGAAGCGCATTCAAATCGGCAACAACGCCCGCGACATCTGTTGCAGTGCTATTCGCCTGAGTTGCTGCCTTTTTTACTGTCCCTGCGGTTGTGGTAGTCGCCACAGGGCTGGCAGGAAGCTTCGCACGCTTAAGTGACCTTGGAAGACCATGGGACATCGGAATTGCCTTTCTTGAAAGAAAGGAGGGCCGAAGCCCTCCGATTAGCCGTTGGTTACAAGGAAACTGATTGGAACCTGCTTGCGCTCTGGATAGACGCGGTTCCAATTAGCGGCGGTAGCCAGTTCCACATTGGTTGGGAACTCTGCTGCGACGGATGCATCCTGCCAAGCAATGCCATATGGATGCAGCACGAACTGGCGACGGGTGTAGAGAATGTCGCCACCGACGCCGTTACCCTGATCTGGCTTGCGCTCTGTTTCGACATTAGGGCTTGTCATCATCGCCTGTTCGTTGAAGCTGATTGCTTCATTGCCAAGCAGATACGTGACATAGCCCGATGGGTTGTTTGCGCCGTTGTTGATGACCTGGACAGTGTCAGACACCACAACGCGATAGCCCAGATAAGTCGGGAAGCGAACTTCACCGCGCGCGTCTGGAATAAAGTCGATGAGGTTCTGCTTCTGCAAGCGGGTGTAAACAGCCGAGTGCATGATCAGTGTTGACAGGTCTTCTGCTGCATCACCCATCGTCTGCTTGGTATCAAGGATAGCTTCGGCAGAGATAAGGTTTGCATCAGCGGGCGTGCCAGTCGTGAGGCTGATGTTGTTGACCATGTCGCCGCTATCGTTGGCAACATTGTCAAGGTAGACGCCTTGCAATGAAGCAACAAGGATCTTATTCAATTCACGAATCCACCAATCGGCAACCAGATTGCCAATCGCCTGCATCGGATCATCACCAGCCAGAACACCTGACAGTCGCATCGATGACCAAGACTTGGTGCGAACCTGACGGGCCGCAACATCCTTGAGTGCCTGGATTTTACCATGAGTGATGAGCTGCGCAGGATCATCAGAGCCTACGAACGAGCCATCGTCTGCCAGATCACGCCAAAAAGGAACGTTGGCTGTGCGGCCACCGCCTGTAAGGAAGCTGGACATATTCGCATCATTGCGAAGAATACCAGACTGGAAGATCGCACCACGTTCTTTGGTGCGCTTGATGAGGTATGGATAGAATACTTCCGGAACAATCACGTCCGAGAGGCGAGTAGTAGCCATTGCTATAACCTTTCGTGAATGGCAGTCGCTTAAAGGCCGAACTCAGCGGGGTTCCCGCCTGCGGCTCGTATCAGCGACTTTGCTTTGCTCGGGTCGTCACGGATGAGCTTGCCTTGCTGTGTCAGGTTGAAGTTTTCGGATGAGAATGGATTGTTGAGTGATCCGGAGGCATTGGTTGCCGTGGAATCTTCGCCGTACATTTCCTTGCCGACTTTCGCCAAAGCGAACGCGACATTTGGATCAAGCACCGCCCCCTGAGGGGAAAGAATGCCGCCCTTCACAAGGCTGTCCTTCAAACCAAGCTGGCTGATTGCACGGCTCGTGTATTCGAGATTGTGCTTGTAACCATCGGTGTCCGGATCGCCCCACTGTGATGTGATCGCTCGGTGTGCATCACCTTCGGCTTTTGCTTGCTGCTCTAGCGTTGAGGAAAAGACACCGGCTTGCTGCCCGACGAACTTGTCATGAAGGGATTGCGCCTGTTGCGGGGTTAGACCCGCTTCGTGCGCCCATGTACGGAACTCAATCGCGCTCTTTTCATCATATGGGAAATCCTGTGGCACGGCTTCGGTATTGAGCTTAAGCTCATACTTATCCGGGCTTTCTGGTCGGCCCAACTTTCCGTAGAACGCATTCCAATCTTCTGCCGTTGCATCTGCACCCGGCACTTTCAAGGCCTTGCTCGCGTGGGCTTCCAGATCACGATACGACTTGATCGCATCGTCTGCGGATTTCCACTGCTTCGCTTCGACTAGAGTGCGGTTATCTTCAATTTGAAGGCCAGCCACCCAGTTCTCGTTACCGCCGTTCGACCCATGATCAGTGATAACGGTCGAGTCGGTCGCGGTTGTCTGTGGAGCGGGAGCCGTAGCTTCCACTGCCACAGGCCCATTCGCCTGCTCTGTCATAAGATTTTCCTTGGGTTAATATTGCCCTTGAAGCGCTGCGGCTTCTTGTTGGGCTGCATTTTCCAATTCCCTCATCTGTGAATCAGAGAGGTGCAGGAAACCGAGTAAGTGGCCGAATGCGGCACGAAGGCCTGCATTGTAGCCAGCTTGAAACTGTGAAAGGTCCGCTCCCGGAGCTTCGACCTGATAGAAACCAGTGTGTGCAGCAAAGTCCGCCAGCACGATTTCTGTTTCTTCCGTCTGCTTGCCAAGAACGGACTTGTAAGCGTTCGTGAGCTGTAGCTCAGTATAGAATGGAACAGTCTGACGCTTTGATGCTAGGTTGCGCCAACTCATGCAGGAGCCATCCCGTTAGCCTGTGCCATGGCCTGCATTGCTGGCGTGGCGTCCTTAGCGGCTGTTGCCATGCCTTGGGCCATTTGAAGCGCTGCGGCCTGCTCTTGCTGTTGGGCTGCGGCCTGTCTTATCTGTCCTACCTCGTCATCAGTACGGAACATTTTGCGCGGCGCGCCGCTAATCTCGCGGGTTTGCTCAAGGACTTCATCGCCATCAATGCGAGCAAGTACTGACTGGTCATACTGACCGACGACTGTTGCCATCTGGAGCACACGCTCTACACCCTGCAATTCAGCCATACGGCGCATGCGAGCCAGCGGCCCGGTAAATGCAGGGCTGACATTCTTGCCACCGATCGATGCTGGCGGTTCCAATGGTGAACCTGCTTCAAACGCTCCCTTGCGCTGAATGATATCAACTTCACGCTCGACACCCTGCGCAATGCCGCTTTCGATCTTAGCGCCTGCCGGTCCAAGCTGCTCGCCCTTCTCATTCGCGCGAAGCAAGGCTTCTGTTGCTGTCTTCTGCGGGTCTTCGGCAAGGATCTGAAACAGGTCAACGAACATGCTCTGACGCACGCCCATGCGCTTCGTTTCAATCAGGCGCTCTGCGAATGTCGGGTTCTGTGCCTGAATGATTGGCTGTGCCAGCAAGCGGCCCTGCTCATCCAGATAGCCGGGATTGACCGCGCCACTGTTCAGGTTCAGGCGGTTGTAGATACCGCGCGCCGTAGCCATTGGTGGCTTAATCATCTGCTGCGAGACTTGAGCAACTGTCTTGCCCATGACCTGGAGCATCTTGATTTCCGAGAGTGCTTCCATGATTGGCGACTGGCCGTAAGGGGAGCCGTCCGTCTGGTCCCACCACATCACGTTATATGGGAACGTAAAAAAGCCGCTCGACCTGATCAGGGAGCGGCTGGAAACTTCAATCCAGAATGAGGCATAGGCGGAATGTCGCCGTTTGTCTTTGTATTCACCCGCTTCCTCGCGAGGCATGACGGCATGAACGAAGGTAAACGGCTGGTCTGGCTTCTTCTCAAGAACCTGTTTAACGACCCCGGGGAGCTTGTCACCTTCCTGATTGAAATAGTCACGAGCTGCACGCGCCGTCATTTCATGGACGCGAATGCACTTATCAACATCGTCATAAGCATTGATGCCGAGATAGCATTCAACGACCGGCACCGATCGGTAGAAGAAAGGCACCTTGACCGGATCGACACCGCGCCGGCCTAGATTTTCCTCAAGGTACGTAATGCCTGTACCAAGCCCACAGGTGGCGCGAATGGCCTTCTGATTAGCAAGGGCGAAGTTTGATTTCGTATTATACCGCGCCGAGAAGTGATAATCGCGCAAATGGTCAAGCCATTCTTCCTCAAGATCGGTCGGCTCTGGTGAGAACGGATCGTCTAGAGAGAACGAATGCCACTTCTGAACTCGCGGCGTAATCAGGCTTTCCATACCAGCAGACAGACGAGTGAGCGCCCATGATGCTGTGTTGTCGAATATCTCTTTGCTGCGCTGTGCGGCCTGTGGCTGCTGCGCCGTACCGGTTAGAGACGACGATAGCGTAAGCCCGTTGATCTCATACTTGTGCGAGGCATAAGGCATGCACAGATTAACGACATCACGCCACGCAGCTTCCCACGGAGAGCGTTCAGCCGCCATCTGCGACTGCATCTGCATGATATCGTCTGAGATGCTCATAGATTAGAACCCGCTGATTGTGGTGCGGCGGCGGTTTTCTTCATTGCCATAATCCTGAGCGCCGAGCGGCGTAGTGATAATGGTTGAAGCGCGACCCTGCGCCTGACGGCTTGCGTCTTGCTCTGCTGCTCGGCGGCTCTTTGCTGCCTCTGCATCTTCGCTTGGCACGGCTGGTGCCTCTGGCACTTTCGGTGTATCTGGCTTAAAGCACATCTTCCCAATCCTCTTTCAACCAAGCCCAAAGCTGGAATGTTTCGCCGTTAACGCCATAGTTGGGCATGTCGGCTTCGTGTTTCGCTCGAATGGATTTCAGCCACTTATGAGCAAGGTCATGATCTGCAAGTGAACGAATTTCGACGCGTGTAGCGCCTTCTGCAATGAGACGCTTCGGCCACTCCTGAATGCAGAACCTTGTTATTGCTGGTGCAGCGCGCTTAAACTTGTCTGTCCCATACGCCCAGGCATAACGGATATGAGGCTGATACTGTGGGTTGCCCTGAGTAACGCCAAATGCCGCGACCGGCTGACCTTCTATCCAAGCTGTCCAGCAGAAGTCAGGTGATGTCAGATATGAAACAGCACCGGCTTGTGACCCGCTATCAAGAACTGCCGTAGCGAATATCTCCCGCCTGTCCTGATCGCGCAGGTTTGCCGCGACGAAGCATATGTCTCGCAGCGTGCCGTCTCTGATTTCGACTTTCACCAGCTGTCCAGTATGTTTTCGTCAGGGGCTACAAACTGAGGTTCGAAATGCCCCATGTTCTGATGCGGAACCACCACATGCTCTGCAAATGTCAGTGACAGCGCGTCAGCCAAGTCAGGAGACCGAAGTCCGCGCTTTTTCATGTCGTCCTTCTTCTCAAGCATGATGCGATTAGAAGGATCGAATTTGTATTGCGGGCCTGTCAATTCTGCGGCCAGATCAATCTCAGTCTGATGAATGACGCCTCGGTCACGAAGCCATTCACGCATGCGGCCCCACATTTCAGCGCGTTTATTATAATAGCGATTGTCTTGCGCAGCCTTTGCGCCGCCATTGACTTCGATCACATTAAGGCCAAGAACGCGAAGCCGATCAACAACACCGCCGCCTACACCCACGCCATCAACGAATATGGCCTGAGGGTTGCGAGACTTGGCGACCTCGGAAATGTATCCCGATAGCTGTTGCGTATCGAGGCGCTCCCACTTCATCGTGTCGACAAGCACGTCACCTTCACGGATTGCCAACACAGAACGGTCATCACCAAATCGCGCTACGTCAATGCCAAAAAGTACCGGCTTGGCACCACGTTTGAATTGACGATTCTGAGCCGCGTTCACGTCATCCCATGAGATGAACTGCATATCTGCAAGCGTCTGATACTCACCGAGCCAAACATGCGCATATTTTGCAGGGTCAGACCGTTTATCGCGCTCCATATCCTCACGAAGAGCGACAGGGAAAAACGGATTATCAGAAAAGTTCGCACGCACCACGACAGCATTGTCATTCGCTGTGTTGCGCAGCAGCTTATCAATCGGATCGGTCGGCTGATCTGGATTCCACGAGAACCACAGTTCCGAGCCTTCTGCACGAAGTGTTGGGATGAGCAGATCAAGCGACTTCTGCGAAACAGTCTGCGCTTCTTCTACCCACGCCCTGTTGAAACCTTCCAGCGACTTGATAGACGCCGCATTGTGGCTCTTGAGGCCGCGAAAGATTATCAGGCTGTCATTCGGCCCGCGTATCTCCTGATCAGTAATATCGAAGTCACCAAGCAGGCCATATTCACCGATCTTATCTTCGATCAGCTGCTTGACGGAATCCTTGATCGAGTTCTGCACCTCACGCAGACACACAGCACGTATCTGCTGATGTACGCACTCAAGCACAAGGCGCGTGGCGAATGCATGAGATTTACCCGAACCGCGCCCGCCCCATGCGCCATAATAGCGAGCGCCTGGACGAAACAGCGGCTTGAATACCTCAGGTATTCTTATCCGTTGAGCCAGATTGTTCGACAAATTCAACCTCGAAACGTCTTACAGGAATAGGGCCACCGTCTGGGCCGCTATGCTCATTCATAACCTTGTCGCCGTACTTCTTCGGCGCGATCTTCGACATGAGCCATTTACGAGCATCAATCCTGAGCTTTGCCCGCTGAGTGTCTTCTTCGTTGCCTTCGTCAGCGATTTCGAGAATATCCTCGGCCATCGCGTCAACCTGAGCTTCGCGTGCGCGTGCGTACTGCGCAGAAAAGCCTTCACGATCATCTGTTACCCAAAGGCGAACAGTGCTTTCAGCTGGCATTCCACTCTCTGAACAAATCGAACGAAGCGAACGTCCGGAAGCAAGCTCTTTCAGAATGTATGCTGCTAATGCCTCTGTATATTCTGTCGGCCTGCCCTTAGTGACCGGCTGGCCTGCTTTCGCTTCTGCCCTGTCAGCAATTTCTTTTACACGCTCCGGTGAGAGAGCCATCACCTACACCACGTCTTTGTCAGGTAATCGTTGAATGAGCAGTGACGCTCGTAAGGTAGCGCACATGCTGCAAGTAGGATAAACGCAGAGAGAGCGAGAAGCTTGGTGGTCATTCTTACTTTCCTCTTGCTCGATCTAACGCGTCCATCAGTATGAACGATGCTTCTGCTCTTGTGAGGCGGGATGATCGGAGAATAGTGTTGCCTTCGTGATCGACGCCGACGACAATGACATCTTGATATCCGTCATGATCGCGGGCGCAATAATCTAGGCATTCCTTGACCGTCATCCGCTCATGAGCACCAAGTGAAATGATTTGCGCACCGCTCATCCAAACTCCTCAAGCTGGTCTGCCTGCTTTCTGAGTATCTGCGCCACGTCTTGTGGTGTGTCGCTATCCATGAAAGCGGCTATGACTGCTTCAAGAATGATCATATTGCGAGCGCGCCAGACCTTCTTTTGTGAAGCTTCTGCTAGAGAGGTGATTAAATCACATTCCCTCTTGGATTCCGCACTCATAGACAACCTTATTGTTTTTCAACCGACGCGACCCAAACGGGATACCCTCAATCTTGAACTGAATGCCAAGTGCCTTTGCTGCCCACGCAAGGCAAGCAACACGCCAAGCAGGGAAAGGCTGAAGTTTGAAATTCGCTGGATGATATGGGCGCATTTTGAGGCTCCAATAAAAAACCGCCACCCGAAGGTGACGGCTATTTCCACTTACATGATTGGGGCAATAAACTAGCGGGTCGAGAGAAACTTAAATCTATCTTGGTGAAACAAATCACCTACCTTATTCAGGCTGACTAAATGTCATTCGTTAGTCAAGTCCTGTGGAATCGCCTTGCGGTCTATCCCGTAGAAGTCCACAAGTGCGTCTAAGCCTATGGCGAGGAAGCGGGCCATGTGAGGCAGATGCATGCCTGTATCCTCATCGAGAATGCAGACATTGCGGACTGTGGTGGCGATCGGCCGTCCTGATTGATCGACCCTGCGGATTGCTTCACCCAGATCAAGAATACGCTCGCGCGCCTGCTCAGCCGCTTCCGGCTTATCAATGCCAGAGCCATGAACGCGGGTCATATCATGTGCCCGCGCAGATGGGTATGGAATGCCGCTTAGAGCGTAATACCGGCAATAGTCGGCACCATACCGCAATCCTGCCTGATAATGCGCATAGGTGACGCGATCTGGAAACAGGATATGGAGGCGACCGAGAACGGATCCCGCTTCTGGCCGCTCTGCGATCGATGCAGACATCCCCATTTTCATGCGGGCTGAAATAACAACCAGCTTTGTCTCTGCTTCTGATTCATGTGTTCTGCGGACGATAGATGACTTGCGTCTGCTCTTTCGTCCGTTTGGCTCACGCTCTGCCGCTGGCAAAACTGGCCTTCCCTTTTTCAGTCGTCGCTTTTCAGCCTTTGAATATGCCGCCATGCCTGTTTCCTCATCGCCTGGGGTTATGCTTGGTCAGGATCGTCTCGGAACTCGCCGCACCAATGATCCCGCTTTGTCAGATTTGTTGTTGAGCGCGGCAAAGAGCATGAAGTCATGCCAAGTCCTGCCGCCGCGTCATGGTTGTGGTTCGGAGGGAATCGAACACACTCGCCAACTGTCGCGCTAATCCAGCGCCAGAAATCGCAGCCAGCACAGCAAGGGCCGTTCTTTGCATAGAAGGCATCAACGCATTTCTGTGTCTGCACTTCTGCCGGTTCGTTGCTGACCACGTAGAGCATAGCCCTCTCCTATGCCGCCTGCTTGACGAGACGCGCGAGTGTGGCGTCCCTGCCGTGTTGTTTGATAAAACGCGCTGCTTCTTCTCGGCTTTCAAAGCCAAAGCGGTTCTTTGCGTGAAGGATTGTTGTGTGGTCACGACCGCCGAGAAGCTTGCCAAGCTGCGGCAGGCTCATGTCTGGACGAAGCGCCCATGCGCAAAGGATAGCGTAGTGGCGCAGATCGGTCATGGTGCGCATACGGCGATGGCCTAGAATGTCTTGAGCTGTGTACTTTGTGCCTGCCACTGCATGAGTGACGATATCTTTGACCTGTGTACGCTCACCCAAAATGATATCGACTGCTCGAAAGCTCGAGATTATCGCCACCGACTTTGCAATGACTTCCAGATGCTCGGCAGCTTCGCGTTCGGCTTCTGCCTTCGCAGCCGCTTGGGCTTCCAACAACAAACGCTCCTTGAGCTTACGCTCTGCATTGCGTTGCGCGATGATTTTTGCAGCGCCCTGATTTGTACGGATTGCTGAAACTGCGAACATCACACAACCTCCCCGCGAGCCTTGGCTAACGCTGCCTTTGCGAACGCAACCATGGGGCATTCCTTGAACTCCGGCGTGATAAGTCCAAGCACGTCTTCCAACGCCTCATAAAGCTCTGGCGATGCGGCGATTAGGTGGGCGTTTGCAATCTCTGTCATTCGATCATACCGAGGCGGAGAAAGACCTTCCTCACCTTCATTGTCTGAATCAAAACCCGGCTGGCAGATGGCGTAACCTATGCCTTCAGGCCCATAAATAACGCCTCTAAATCCGCAACCGCATTCAATCTCTTTGTCTATATTTGCCAAGTGCGCGCATAGATGCCACGGCCCCGGCGTAAACTTTGTATCGGCCATCACGCGGCCCTCCCTTCCTGCTGCGGGAATGAATAACCTCTGGCAACGCCTTGATGCTTGATGAGCAAGCCGCGATCTACCAATCCATAGACAAGGCGGTGAACGCTCGACTTTGAGGCAAGGCCAATCCCGGCTGATATTTCTTCATACGAAGGCCCGTAGCCTTTCGTACTGGCGTAAGATTTTATGAAGTCGTAAGCGTCTTTCTGGCGCTTGGTCAGCGTGATCATGCGCGTGCTCCCTTTGCTGGCCCATAGACGGTTCCTGTCTTGGCTACCCAAAGCGAACCGACTGGAAATTCTCGCTTGCCTTTGGAAGACCAGACACCGTGATCAATGCCAGTCGCGATAACTTCCCGGCCTTTGGTGTGGTCTACCTTACTGGCTCTGCTTCGATGTTCTGCTGCTTCTCTGCGTGCTGCCTCGACTTCACGGACGTAGGCCATGCTGTCGAGGATCGGTTTCATAACTCGTTCGCACTCGCGGCGAAGCTCTGGCGGCGAAGGCATGAAGCCATGCTGCAACTCTGAATGACCCTGAATGATGTTCTGGACGGCCATTTCCAAGCTGTGGCGAGAGACGCCATGAAGCGCGCGAAAATAAACTTCCTTGAACAGCTTGCGGTCACTTTGAACCCGCGCTGGCAATGCGGAGAGGACGTACATTGCCTTCGAAATGTCCTCCTCCGTAACCAACATCGAGTATGCCTGATTGGTAGCTATCTGGTTCATCTCGTAAAATTCCTCGTTCTCTCAGGTCATCTCCCCAAATTTCAGTGGCTGTTTCACCACGCTTGGGCGGAGGTTCTCGACGTGTGGAAGATTTTCGGTTCTCGACCCATTCCGGCTTGAATCCCTGCCAGCCCGCCGAAATCATCACGTCAGCCGCTTCGTTCGGATCTGAGCACTTGGCAAATTCGGCTGCGAGCAATTGAGCTGCTCTGACGGTCATGGGTTTTTTGATTGCTTTGCGGTGATCAATCACTGCCTGCGAATGATCTTCATCCAGAACATTCATCAATTCGCTTTTGACAGATGGTTTTGCGGGCGCTTGCGCCTTAACATCTGAACGAAGTGAAGATGTATTTGGTGTATTGGTGTATTTAGTGCGTCCGTCTTGCGTCCGCTCTGCGTCCTGCGTGCGTCCGCCTTCCTGATATTTCGAGTAATTACAGATAGTTACCTGCGTCTTGCCTGCGTCCGTTTTTGTCACGATCATTTCGTGATTTTCGAGCACGCGAAGGAAGGTGCGAACGCGTTTTTCTGACTTCCAATTCCACTCTTTTGCCAGTCCGCGCAGGGTGACGAAGACCGAACCAACAGGCACAGGAACAACGTCATTCCCGATGCGGTGATGCGTCGGAGACCATGCAGCGTTCGTGATAAGCCACAGCCATGCATCGCTCTCTGATCGCTCGGAATTGGCGAACAAAGGATGGTCGAGTATGTCTGCTTGAACGCGCACCCATCTGCTCATGACGACAACGCCTCCTCGGCGCGCTGCAAGATGACGACACACTCCTCTTTCAAACCGGCATCCCACGTCATTGTGAGGCGTTCACAGAGGCTGTCGTTCTTGATGACCTTGTAATGCTGGAGAACGTCGAGAAGCGCTTTCATGCGGTTGTCGAGGTCCATGCGCTTATGCGGGCGCTTCAAAGCAACTGAGATGCTGAAAGGCCCGTCGATGAATTCGTTCTTGCGGTTGAGGAAGAACCCGCAGTCTTTGCGCCACTTCGCATATTCAGGCGACACGCGGCGAGACTTGCCCCAGCCGACATAGATGTCCCAAACAGACGGAGGGAACGGGAGCGCGAGCTTGATCATGCTTCGCCTCCAAATAGTTCGCCCTGTCTGGCGTCTTTGCGGTCGAGCATGCGTAGAACGGTTTCGCCACGATGCTCTTTATCCCAGACGAACCAGGCGTTGAGCATTGGCGGCGCGCCCTGACCGGTGAAATCAATCTTCCAGCGCATTAGGTAGACGCGCGCAGGAGGGAACCGGCCCCAGAATGATGCAAGGCCACCTGCCCCCGGCCAAGACCAGTTGAGCAGTAGCGCCATGTAATCAACGTCAAGGGTATCAAGAGCATGATAAAGCCAGCGTGCTTTGCCGTTGCCCCATCCGCATTGATCGAAAGGTGGATTCGTTACGATGGCAGGCGCTGGCGATACCGGGAAGTCATAGAAAGACCGGATATCCGCATCGCAGCCGCGATCGATCAGATCAGACGAACGAACGACAAGGCCAAGAGATTCCATTTCGCGAACCATTGCGCCGTCACCTGCTGCAGGTCCCCAAATGCAAGGGAAGTCGCGCAGGCGCTCAATCTCAGCATGGAGAAACGCGCGCGTCGGCTCTGGCGGTGTCGGATAAAACTCGTTTGGTTCACGCTCAAGGGAATCGGTTTTAACAATCTCGCCATCGAGCATGATGTGAACCGGCTTAGGCTTATTCCCTGTAGCTCTGAAAAGACCGCGTGCGCTTGCTGTCATCACGCCACCCACTTCGCATAGACAACAGCGACGGCGAGCGGTGGGAATACGATGATAAGGGCAACGATAGCCCACTCAACGAGCGTCTGGATGATGCCAGTCTTTGCCATTGGGTTTGCCAGTTCTGGCGCTATCCAGAGCGCTAAGGAACGCCCGCATCGCAACAGCGAGAGGGCGAGCGAAATCCTGATCATCGTTCCCCAAGATTTCCGTTGCTCTGCTGATGAGTTCATCGACTTCGCTGAGTTTTTGCTGTCCGTATTTGACACCGGACACCTCCTCTACTTTTCGTAGCTCTTTCGGCTTGATCGATACGCGCTCATCGGCGTACCAAACGTCCTTGGTTCGATTGAATGACCACTTGAGTGCTCGTGATGCGGTAAGGATTCGCGCGCCAATGCCGCTTGCTGCCGATGGAGGCGCAATGCGTTCTTTCAAAACCTTGGACGCGAAAACCAATTCAGACATTTCTGATTTCTCCGACAACTTTTCGGACATTTCCGAAAATCTCCACGCTACGTTTCAGGACATGGAGAGCCTGAGACGTAACGAACGCAGGAGAGAGAATTTGCAGCACATCGGGCACGCAGCGTGGCGCGTTTTGCAGAACGCACGAAAGGCAGCGATAGCCCGAAGAAATGACGCGGATGCACAGGCGCACAACGGAATGTTCAAGGTTCCGGTGAGGTCTAAGACCAACCATGCTGTGCCACAGCCGGAGGCATCCGCTAGCACCATCGAAGACCCGGCCATGATTGGTAGATCGCGAGATAAACGCTCGACGGGCATTTGAATTTGAATTGGACAGGATGTTTCTCATCATCGCCGCCTATTCCTGTCCAGAAAGGAGAGCCTCACCGCGCTTATTGAAGGCGGTGAGGCTTTTCTCGTCTGCTGCTTGGGAGGCGGGAGACGCAGACGAAAGGAGATTGCGTAAAGCATGATGACGAGTGCGACCGCTCGCGCCTTTGCCGGTGATCTGGCAAGTCGCAATGAAATTACCGTCTTGTGTGGGATATACGGTCGCGCTCATGGCTCAGCTCATGCCCAATGCGTCCATGTAAAGCTGAAGCATTGCTTCGGCTTCTTGGCGCTCATGATCTTCTTTTTTACGGAGACGGATAATTTCGCGAACAACGGGCGCTTGGAATCCAGAGCCTTTCAGTTCCGCATAAACTTCCTTGATGTCGTCGCCGATTGTCTTTTTTTCTTCTTCGAGGCGTTCAATACGCTCGATGAAGGCACGCAATTGGCCGACAGCAATCGTCTGGGCTTCCGATGTAATATCGTCGCTCATTGGATAATCCTGATTAGGGTTGAGGTTTGGGTTGTTCATGCTGACGCTCTTGCACATTGCATGGACGTTTTCTCGAAAGACACGAAATCTTCCGGCTTAAGTTTGAGCTTCCGCTCCTTTGCCGCAGTAATCAGAATAGGCAAATGCCAGTGAGGAATAGCGCCACCGGTGCCGCCCGATTGCTTAGGCATACGCCAGCGCATCACCGTATGTGGAGAAACGCCGACGATTGTCGCAACGGCGGTCAACCCGCCGAATTCTTTGATGATTTTATTTGCTGGCTCGTGTCTCATGAGAGGAATGTACGATAAACGCACACGCATCGCAAGAGGAAATGTACGATATTGCTACAGGAATTACGCGCGTGGCTGTGCGAAAATCATCCATCATGGAAAATTTGCAGCAAACCTATATCGACTGGATCAGAGAAGGCTTGAAGGTAGACGGCAAAACCCAAACAGGGCTAGCTCAATATCTTGGCGTTGCTCATCCGCAGATCTCGCGCCTACTAAAGGGTACACGCTCAATCAAAGTCCACGAGTTGCAGAAGATATCAGAATACATTGGCATCCCTATTCCAGGTAGCGATGCCGTACCGGTCAAATCAAAGAAGCAAACTGTTGCCAAAGTGATTGGCACTGCTGACGCTGGCTCATTTCGCGAAGTTGATGACACCAACCAAGACGACTTGCCGGAGATACCAGCTGAGCGCGACGAACGTTTCCCGAATGCGCGTATCATTGCCTTTGATGTAGCTGGGGATTCAATGAACGCCCTTAAACCACGTCCGATTTTACCGGGGGATAGGGTAATTGCTTTAGCCTATGAAGACATTCAGCACGAATTTCCGTTGCGGAACGGTCTGACAGTAGTTGTCGAGCGCGAGCGTGATGGCGGTCAGATGCGCGAATGGTCCGTAAAGGAAATTCAACTCTTTGATGATCGGGCGGAGTTTCATCCAAGATCAACTAGCGCACGCCATAAGCCAATAATTATTGAGAAAAATGAAGACCCGGACAATGGCGAAACCGTCCGGGTTATTGGACTGGTGATACAGATAGTCAGTGCGCCGATGTTCTAAGCAGCGAATTTCTTGCTGTCAAAATCGAAATCACGGCAAGCCTTAGCGATGTCCGCCATGAACCACCGATTAGGTTGCTCGCACATAAGCGAGCGACCATCTGGGCTGAGATAGTTCATGATCGGGAGGACGCAGAATTCTTCCTCATCCCCAACCGGTACAAAACCGGATATCTTAAAGCTGTAGCCCGGAAACTTACGGGATAAGTGGTCTTTAAGCATCTCTGCTGAATCTGCCACCTGAGCCGCGCGCTCATATGGTGGAACAATGATGTATTCCAAGACTTCACGCGTCATTACTCGTCTCCTACGGTTATATCTAAAAGCTGACCGATAACGCTTTGACAGTGAATGCAGCAGAACCGCATATCGCTTAACAAGGCGCTTTGTATCAGTTCATCGGCATCCGTTGGCATATCGGCGCAGACAGGGACAGTCAGACCTCTCTCTGACTCTCTCATGCAATTTTCACACCGAATATGAAGTGTGAATGACTGATACTCATGTTGCCGTAACGCCCACCCCATTCCCTTCTACCTCTCCGCGATGTTCTCTTTCTGTTCTCATTCAGCCAGAACGTAAGAAAAGAGTCGAGTCTTATTTTTGTTCAAGGCGCGATTCGCACGTCACAATTTTTTTGTGCTTTTTTCGTACATTTTCTATTGCACGCTCTGTGCGTTTATCGTACATTCAATTCAACAAACGAATTGGAGCAACGAAATGCACTCCACATACCAGATCACCGGAAACGACCTTGCGAGAGCCTTTGCAGGCATTGCTCAGACGGTAAACAAGCCACGCTTTTTGCGTGACGTTCTCGCCATCAAGAAAGAACGTGGAGACGAGGATTGCGCCTATTTCGAGCTTAACGCTCGCTACTACGCCAATCGTCTGAACTCGACCGTTGAAGGCGCTCATTACATTGCAAGCCGCGCTCCAAGCATGAAGCGCTTCGCAGAAATGCTTGAGGAGTTCCTGTAATGGCCGAGATTAAAACAGGAGGTCCAGCGTTTCCTCTAGAAAATGTTGGCACAGAATTCCAACCCGGCATGACGCTTCGCGATTACATTGCAGCGAAAGCACTTCAAGGGTTTCTCTCCAGCCGATATGTCTCCGATTTTATCAAAGAAGTTGGGAATTTCAGCACGGATTCCGATGTACGGCGCAATCTGGCAACAAACGCGTATCTGTATGCCGACGCCATGATCACAGCCCGCGAAGGCGGTGCTTCATGACCCTCTGCACCTTCGTAACAATCCTTTTCATCCTCGCCATTGCTGCAACAGCAGCAACGTTTCTCATGCTCTGCCATGCCGAAACAATGGCGGAAATCGCTCGGAGTGAAACAGATGCGCTCTAAAGAAAATACACCGCTGAAAATATCTGTGATGCCGTCGCGTTCAACTCGTCAGTTCGAGATTAGAAGCAACTACCGCGATGCGGCAGGAGAGTGGGACGACATCTATGTCGACTTCTCTGGCTTCTTTGGGAAGTTCTCGCCGCACACATTCGCCCTAGCTCCTGAAATGCTTGAGGTGTTGGATATCGTTTCTGCCCTCGACATTGACCCTCGTGTTTTGCGCCGTGTCGATGATCTGAGAGCGAAAGCCAGAGGTGCTTCATGACCAATCATGCCGACCACCTCAGCGCTGAACAGGTCGAATTGTATCTGACCGCAATCAGCACAGACAAGCCAATCGACGACCGCATTCAAGCAGCTGGCGACCTTCTCGCCCGTCCTCTCCCTTACGACGCACGCCGTGAAATCCGGTCGATCTATCTGAACCTCACAGATCGTAAGTATCTGGCCGAAGAAGGAATTGCAGCATGAATGCGCAGACACAGACAGAAACCGGAACTGATATCGTCGGCTATGTATCGGCTAATCCTGTTTCGGTTCTCGTTGATGAGAAAATATATTCTCAGTTCTACGAGCAGATCAAGGCCGAGACTGACGCTTTCAAGCCAGACCTTTCGACCGTTTCGAGCCGCAAGGAAATATCTTCCCTCGCCTATAAGGTGACGCGCACCAAGACGGCTATCGATGCAGCTGGCAAAAAGCTGAATGAAGACGCTCGCGCCAAGATCAATGCGGTTGATGCGCAGCGCCGTAAGATCCGTGAAGAACTCGACACGCTTGCTGAAACTGTTCGCAAGCCGCTGACCGAATGGGAAGCTGCCGAAGAAGCGCGCATTGAGAATATCAAGTCTACTCTCGCCCATATCGATGCGTGTGGCAAAGGTATGATCGGCGGCGAGCCGCAGGCGTTCGCCATTCTTTTCCGTGAACTGGAAGAAAAGATCATCATTGATGACAGCTTTGGTGAGTTCAAGGAACAGGCAGAAGCCGCAAAATCGGAGGCTCTCGCAAAGCTGAAAATCGCCTTCGATGCCCACCAGAAGGCCGAGGCCGACCGTATCGAACTTGAAAAGCTGCGTGCTGAAAAGGAAGAACGCGACCGGCTTGAAGCGAAACGCGCAGAAAAAGAACGCATCGCTCAGGAAGCACTTGCTCGAGAAAAGGCTGAGAAAGAGCATCAGGAACGCTTGGCAGCAGAGCAGAAGGCCCGCGAAGAACGTGCGGCTCAGCAAGCGCGTGAACAGGCAGAGCGTGAAGCGCGCGAAGCGATTGAACGTGCCGAACGTGAAAAAGCAGACGCTGTTGCCAAGGCTGAGGCAGAAGCCCTCGCAGTAAAGCAGAAAGCCGAACAGGCCGAAGCAAAGCGTGCAGCCGAAGCCAAACGCATAGCCGACGAACAGGCGGCACGTGATGCCGACACAGCTCATCGCTCCAAAATCATGAAGTCTGCAAAAGAGGCATTGATGGCCCAAGGCGCAGACGAAGAAACAGCCAAGAAGATCGTTCTCGCGGTTATCGCTGGCGAAATCCCCAACGTAACATTGAGGTTTTAATCATGGCCGCTCAAGCACTTGATATTAAGCAGGAGAGCAATGCGCCCGTTTACCGTGGCGGCGATGCTCCAATGATTTCCATGATCGAACGTATCGCCATGGACCCGACAATCCCTCTCGACCGTCTGGAAAAGATGCTCGATATGAAGGAGCGTATGGAAGACCGCGCCCGAGAAGACGAGGAACGGCAGGCCAAGAAGGCATATTTCGCGGCGATGTCTAAGTGCCAGGCTGAATTGCCAGTCGTGACAAAGACGCGCAAGAACAGCCACACCAATTCTACATATGCGGACCTTGCAGCAATCGAAGATCAGGCAATGCCGATCATTCACGCACACGGCTTTGCAGTTTCGTTCCAGCCAGACGGCTATAACGATAAGGGTGAGCTTCGCATTCTCTGGGAAATCTCGCACGCGGAAGGCCATTCCAGAAACGGTGTAGGCGAAATCCCTGTCGATGGCGCAGGAGCACAGGGCAAGGTCAACAAGACTGGAACGCAGGCGTTTGGCAGCACCGCCACATATGGCCGTCGATATCTGCTTTGCATGCTGTTCAACATCAGCACAGGTGATGACCGCGACGGCAACGCGCCGAAGCCAGACGTCAAAACAATATCGGAAGAACAGCAGATGAAAATCCGGGAGATGCTGGAAGCTACCGAATCCGACGAGAAACAATTCCTCTCACTCGGCGGCATCAGCAACCTTTCTGACATGGCGGTAAACCAGTTCGACAATGCCATGAACATTCTCAAGCAGCGCCTTGCTAAGCGGGGTCACTGACCATGGAAGTGTTCGACATGGATCAGGGTGGAGACGAGTGGTTTCAGGCTCGTCTCGGCATCCCTACCGCTTCAAAGTTCGCAACAGTCATGGCGAAAGGCGAAGGCAAGACGCGCTCAGAGTACATGCGCAAGCTGGCTGGTGAAATCATCACCGGCGAAGTGACTGAGAGCTTTTCAAACTCTCACACTGAGCGCGGCAAGGAAATGGAGGACGAAGCCCGTCAGACATACGCCTTCATCAATAGCGTAGAGCCTGAACTCGTCGGCTTCATCCGCAACGGCGAAAAGGGCGCAAGCCCTGACAGTCTGATCGGAGTAATAGGCGGCTTGGAAATTAAGACCGCCTTGCCACACATCCAGATCGACCGCTTGGAACGTAACCGCCTGCCACCAGAGCATAAGGCACAGGTACAGGGCAATCTTTGGATATCAGACCGGGAATGGTGGGATTTCGTTTCCTACTGGCCTCGCCTGCCGATGCTGTGCGTCCGCGTGTTTCGCGATGAAGACTACATCAAAACCATGTCTGACGAGATTGACCGCTTCAACGATGAGAAAGCGGCACTGATCGAGCGCATCCGCTCTTACGGTCAGGAACCGGCGAAGGAAGCAGCATAATGTCTAGCGCTCCTATTACAATGGAATGGAATGGCGAGGCCATGATACCGGCTTCCGCTTTATGGGCCGCTCGCGCTGACCGCCAGTTTGTCGTCGGTGAAGTTTACAAAATGGTCGAACATAACGACCGTTCAGAGAACAGCCACAACCATTATTTTGCCGCGGTAAAGAATGGATTCGACAATCTGCCAGACGAATTGCGCGGCGATTATCCAACTGCTGAGCATCTGCGCAAGAAAGCACTCATTCGCTGTGGTTATCGCAACGAGAGGGATATTGTGCTGTCGTCAAAGGCTGACGCCGAACGTGTAGCAGCGTTCATGCGACCGGCTGATGATTATTCCATCGTGTTCAACGTCGAATGCGTTGTGCGTGAATGGACAGCCAAGAGCCAGAAAAAGAGCGCAATGGACGCTCGCGAATTTCAGAAGTCCAAACAGGATGTTCTCGACTTTATAGCTGGGCTTCTCGGCGTTCAGCCTGAGGATTTGGCAAGGAGCGCAGCATGAAAACCATGTCCCTCCAAGCCCCTTCCGATGTTCGCCGCAGTCGTGAGAAGGCAAAGCTCTACATCGCCACACATGACCAGCTTGAACGCGAAGTGCGCGGCAAGTTCGACCGTGAGTGTGTTCTGGAGCTTGATATCGTCCTGTCGCTCACCGACTTCTCGGAGGTGAACCATGCGAACCGTTAAAGAATGGATAGGCAAGCACGACGACGCTGCGATACCTGATGGCGTCAAGCGCCGGATTGTCAATCGTCAGGAAGGCTGCTGCGCATTGTCTGGCAAGCCTTTCGGACCCGGAAACAAGCCTGAGTTTGATCACAAGGTCCCTCTCTGGCTTGGTGGAGAACACCGCGAAAGCAATCTCCATGCTATTTGCGCCGAGGAACACAAGGCCAAGACAAAGGCCGAAGCCACGGTTCGCGCCAAGGTCAACAAGGTTCAGGATAAGCATTTGGGCATCAAAGGCCCGAAAGGCACGATTAAAAGCGCCGGCTTCCCGAAATTCGAAAAGCCCGCCCGCATCGACAAAAAAGCCCTTCCACCATTGCCATTGCCCCGGCTCATGCAGTCAGGGATTGCGAGGACGCGAGCATGAAACTGTGCGAGCAAACACTTAAAGCAGCATCCGACCACCTCAACGCAATTTCCTCAGCAATGTGGGAACGCACAGAGATTAACCGTTCTGAGCCTCATTCGGACGCTGAAAAAGAAGACGCCACCACAGCTTACATTTACGAGAAGGCCGCAGAAAGCGTGCTTTCTCTGATCGGGAGCGCACGCCCATGACCATCCCAGATGAAGCGGTACAGGCTATGCCAGACCGCATTTACGCGGTGAAGCGGACGGAAGGGTCGAGCTGCGTTGTTAGCTTCGACACACCAAGCCTTGATTACAATGTTGAATACGTTCGCGCCGATCTTGCCCTGCCTTTCCTGGAAGGGGTGCAGGTAGGAGCGACCGATATCGGAAATCCGATAACGCTTGTTTACACGAACTACCGCGGCGAGACCTCGGAACGCACAATCACGCCAATCAAGCCTTGGTATGGATCGACAGAATGGCACCCGGAACCGCAATGGCTATTGACTGCATTCGACCACGAAAAGCAGGCGAACAGGGATTTTTCACTCAAGGACTTCGGCTATCCGGCCCCATCCCCGCGTGCGCAGGCGTTGGAGGAAGCGGCGAAGATCGCATTCGATGTTTCAGAGAATGGCGAATACATGGGGAATGGCGATTGCAGCGGAAACTCAATTTTTCAGCAGGGCGCTCGATACGTTTATGATGAGATATGTGAAGAAATCCGCGCCCTCTCGTCTCAGCCTGTAGCGGATGGGTGGTTGCCGATTGAGACAGCGCCGAAGGATGGGACGCCGTTCCTTGTCTTTGTCCCTGATGACCAATTCAGTGACGGGACAGGTATCGACGTAATTTGGTACGATGAAGAACGGTGGCTTTTCGGCTCTAATACACCCTTCATTCCGGCAAATGATCCCACCCACTGGCGTCTCCTCCCAGCCTCACCGGGAGCGTCGGAATGAGTATGTTGCGAGTATTAATCGGCGGAGAGTATTCCGGCACAATCCGTGACGCTTTTCTTGCACTAGGCCACAACGCCATGTCGTGCGATTTTTCGCCAACTTCTGTGGCCGGTCCTCATCATCAGGGCGACTGGTCAGAAATTGAGGGAGATGGATGGGATTTAGCTATCTTCCATCGCACTTGCACATTTATGGCAAACTCTGGGGCAAAGCACCTTTACCTGAACATGAGCAAGAACGGCGGTCTGGATGAAGACCGTTGGCTTAAGATGGGCCGTGATGCTTGGGCTTTCTGGTACCACATGCAGACTTGCCCCGTGAAGTTCGCCGCATGGGAAAACCCTGTCATGCTTGGATATGCTCAACAGATGATCGGCAAGCCCAATCAGACCGTCCAGCCGTGGTGGTTTGGCACTGACGAGAACGGCCCGGACAATGTGAAGAAAGCAACATGCTGGTGGACCAAAGGTGGCTTGCCAGCACTTCGCAGAACCGGAACGCTCGACGGCTCTACAGCCCGTGACGAGGTTTTCAAGATGGCTCCTACAGAGGACCCGGAAGAACGCCGCATGGCTCGATCCAAGTTCACACCAGGTCACGCGGCAGCAATTGCACGACAGTGGGGCGATTACGTCATGGACCATAAGCGTCTTGGTACAAATCCTACCCCTAAAATGAACTTACACCCAGAATATGTACCAGCCACCCGTCCGACAGGAGGCAGCGATGCAGACGCTTGAAGAAAAGACGTGGCATGAATTGGAATGCGCGGCCAGAAGTGCGGGCGGTATTGAGGTCGCAATGGTCAGCCTTCCTATCGAAAAGGTGAAAGCGCTCGTTGCAGGCCGCACCCGCCCCTCCGCGCCGGTCGAGGGGTTGGAGACGGTTGGCTACGTGACGACATCGCCCACCGGAGCAGAGGTATTTCAGCGTAAGCCTCTGGTTCCGGGGCATGGTCAATTTGGTTACAAACAAGACGCAGTGGTCACCCGCTCGCAGGCTGATGAGCTATTGGCGGCGGAACGGGCGGAGACGATGCGGCAAGTAAAGCACTGGTCCGAGCTTTATAAGCAGCAGCATTACCGTGCCGAGAAAGCCGAGGCCATCATTGCGGCGGAACGGGCGGAGAACGATGAAGCCTATGAGCTTGGAAAGCGTGACGGTTATTCCGAAGCGGTGCAGGAAATCGACCTGAAAACAGGCGGTGACGGTGAATACCGTTATTGCACCGATCATGATCCTGAACGGCATACGCCAGACCCTGCAAGCATGATCCAGCGCATTGTTGAGCGGTTTGAAACCCTCAACACCATGGAAAGCGTCTCCGAAATCAACGAGTGGAAGGAACGCGCCGAGAAAGCCGAAGCCGACAACGCGGCGCTGACTGCGAGGGTTAAAGAGTTGGAGAACAGTCTTGCCGATGCGAGAGACATTGCAAGGAACGCGTCATCTAATGTTGATTATTGGAGCTGCCAGACCAAAGCCCTCGAAACCCAACTCGCGGCGGCAAGGAAGGCGTTGGAGTTCTACGCGGACGCGTCAAAATGGGACGACGGGTATTTTAAGTCTGAAGATGATGGGACAGTCCTTCGCGCTTATCCGTCTTCAATTGAGAAGGATCAGGGCGACCAAGCCCGCGCCGCCTTGGAGGGTAAGCCATGAGACTGCCCACAGCAAAAAACGACCCTCGCTGTTCGTGTGTAACAGGCCAGTATGAGTGCTGGTACTGCCGCAAACCCAAGCTCGAAGCGATTGAGCGACGATTAACCCCAGCGCAGCATGCATATGATCGTCTGGCACTTGCTGGATGGCGTAGTGATGACGACTACGAAGCTGATTGCTGCTCGTGCCACATAAACCCTCCATGCGGGTATTGCACAAGCCACTGTATTGAATGCGGAAATCACAATGACGACTGCGAATGTCATGAAGGAGAAGCACGATGACCCTCATTGACAGACTATCCAAGCTGGACGGGTCAAACCGGCGACTGGATCACGAAATGCATATTCTGTTTTTCGTACCTGACGACAAGAGAGACACCGTAGAGTGGAACCATTTCGGATCGTATTCATGGTCGCCATCACCTGATCACGTCATGATCGACAAGGTTCCTGCCTACACCGCATCTGTAGACGCGGCTATCGCGCTGGCTGAGAGGGTGTTGCCGGGGTGGGTTTTCGACAATGTTGGACAAGATTACGAAGGCTTTCCGGGCGGATACAAATCATTCGGCTGGACTGTGGAAATGGTCAACGGGAAGCGCGTTCAAGGCCAAGCACCCACATTGCCTATGGCAATCTGCATCGCCATCTTGCGCGCAAAGGAGGTCAGCCATGGCGAGTAAGGAACTGATCGCACTGGTTGCTGAGGCAATCATAGACAATCCGCCGATTGAAACCATGACGGACGATGAAATAATCATCGACTGGTCGCCAACAGCCAAAGCCGCCATTTCCACCATCCTCGCCGCTCTACAGGAGCCTACAGAGGGGATGCTCAAAGAAGCCCACAAAGCAGAAAACGAAAGTGCAGTTCATAACTACGGCTCATTGCCTTCCGCAACTGACTATTGGGATTTCATGCTCAACGCCAGCCCACTTGGGGAGCAGAGCGAATGAGCGGAGGCGGTCACATCATCGAAAAAATGCCTGTCACGCTGGAAAGCGGGAAACAGGTTATTCGCTACCATGTTATGGATCGCCACGACGATGAGGTTTGCGTTTACGCTGAACCTGCTGGGACAGAGCCGCAACTCCGCGATCAAATGTGGTGGGGAGGAGCGCAGATTATCTACTTCGGTGAAAATGACACAGGCCGTCTAACCAAGGTCGGATATTCGTTCCGGCCTGGTCGCCAAGCCCTGAAAGGCGGTTAGTAGATGCGTATCACCGACCTTGAGAAGTTTGCACTCGAGCAGATTTGGCGGCCGTACCAGAATACAGTTGGCTATGAGAAACGGCTTGAACGCCTGCCTGTTTCGCTGGAAGCCACTGCCGAAAGTTTGAAACAGGATACCTACTGGAGCGGGCTTGTCTTAAGCCGACTGAGAGGGATGAACCGGCACAGGCGCATTACTTTCCCGTCATACATTCATCATGCGCTTGTCGATGTTGTCCGCACCGCACTGCAAGAAAGAGGGAAGTGATGGGCCTAATACTTCGGGAACTTCGCCATGCCTTCAACCTCGGCGCTCTCGTGGGTAAGGATGATACCGATGTTCTTACCCCTGCATTCAACGCAGCGAAGCTTTGGAACAAGATCAGCATGCAACGCGCCGTGGTCCGCACCAAGCTTTTCAGCAAGAGCTGGCAAGTCCAGCGGAACATTGTGATGACAGCCATTGCAGTAAGCCGTGATCCTGTATCCGTACTTGATGCACTCACCAAGTGTCCTGTTCGTGCTGATGTAGCTCATTCCGATCTCCTGTCAGGTGGCAATTACAACAGGAACGAAACAGAAACAAATCACAATTTTGGAGGGGAAAATTGAAACTATTAACCCCAGAGCAGGCTGCGGAAGCGCTGAGCATTTCCCATCGCCATCTAATCCATTTGACAGATGATGGTGAGTTGCCGTTCATTAATATAGGCAGAGGCATGAGGAAGATCCGCCGATATGAACCGGCTGACATTGAAGCATTCAAAAACCAACGGAAGACCACAGAATGCCAGTTTTCATCCGAAAAGACAGCAAGGACGGCACCTACTCGTATGAGTTCCGGCTACGCGGTCATAGATTTTCGGGCAACACGCGAAAAACTTCGGAGCGAGAAGCGCTCAAAGTAGAGCGTCAGAAAAGAGAAGAAGCTGCGCTTGAATTGGCGAACGCAGCTTCCTTTCAATCAGACGATCTGACGTTTGAAGTCGCGGTAACGAAATACTGGGATGAGGTCGCCCAGCACCATAAGAACAATCTAACCACACTTTGGGCGCTTGACTGGCTGGCTGCGGCCATCGGTCGAAAAACCAAGCTCAGCAAAATCAATGATCGTAAAGTGGCTGAACTCGTGGCTAAGCGCAGAAACGAGTTGATCCCTAACCGAAAAGTTGCGCAGAAGATATCACCGGCAACTGTCAACCGAACCATGACGCAGCCATTACGTGAGATGCTTATACGAGCGGCTAAGGTCTGGAGGGTTAAGACGAACGACATCAACTGGTCGCAGCATTTGCTTGCTGAAAAAGGTGAGAGAGTTCGAGAAGCATCCATTGGCGAAGAAAACCAGATTATGAGCGAACTCGAGCGCGGTTACGATGTAGCCGTGCGCTTCGCTTTTTTGTCAGGTTGTCGTCGTATGGAGATATTGGGCCTCACATGGGCGAATGTAGATTTCTTTGGAAAGACGTTCACCGTTACCGGAAAAGGTAACAAGGTGCGGATCATCCCCATGTCTCAGGCAATATTCGACCTGCTGTGGGATGAGAGAAATCATCATAAAGAAAAGGTCTTCACGTTCGTAGCGAAACGAACTCTAAGGAAGCCGGAATATGTTCGCGGGGAAAGATATCCGCTGACAGAGAGCGGCTTGAAAAGCGCAATGCGCCGAGCAGTGTCAGATGCAGGCGTTGAGAACTTCCGCTTTCATGATACCAGGCACACTGCTGCTACCCGGATTTTGAGAGCCAGCAACCTGAGAGTTGCACAGAAGCTACTCGGCCACACTGACATCAAAACCACCACGAAATATGCTCATGCAATGATGGAAGATGTGCGCTCCGCTATGGATGCAATGAGCGCCACGGAAAAAGCCTCGCACTATACTGCAGAGGACGTTAAGCAATTGAAAAACAAAGGGGAATAGGTTTCAGGGAACTTTTCCCCCAGTCAAGTGCGCTACCGGGCTGCGCTACGCTCCGGACCATGAAAAAGCCGTAGAATATAACCTGTTACGGCGCAAGGTCTAATTTCTGCAATTGCAGAAATGAACAGCCCTGCACCGTAGATAAGCGGACTTAACTTGCGCGGATCTGGTAAGTTTCCGGGACGTAACGATAGCCCTCACCTGCGCGTTGAAGATAAGCAAGGGATGGGAAAGGCATATGGTAGCCAATGAACGGCAGACGTTCCGTCGCAAGCATATCGAAGATGCGCTTTCTGGTTTCAACCGCCATTTCCTTGTCGATATCAAAAGAAACATGCCAGTCGGGGCGCTGTAAGGTGATGACAGAGTGATTGGCCGTATCGGAAATCAGCATCAGCGACTTTCCGCCCGATTCCACACGAAATGCCAGATGACCTGGCGTATGGCCATAAGCGCCCACCGCATGAATGCCCGAGGCAACCTCCTTGCCATCATCGACGAAAGTCGTTTTTTCGGCGAATGGCTTCACGTTCTTTTCGACCATTTGCGCAACGGTTTTAGCTGGTGTCTCAAGACGCGCCGGATCAGTCCAGAAGTCAAATTCCTTCTGACCTGCAGCGTAACGCGCATTCGCGAAAGCCGGCTTACCATCTTCCATCAAGCCGCCAATATGATCGGGGTGAAAATGGCTGAGCACAACGAGTGATACGTCGTCCGCCTTATAGCCCGAAGCCTCAAGAGCGCTGATTAATTTGCCCTGCCCGGCTTCGCGCGCCCCTGCGCCCATTCCGGTATCAAACAGCACCAACTCTTTGCCCGTATTGATCAGAACTGGTGTAAAACTATTCACAAAGCGATCAGTCGGCAGGAGATTTTCCTCCAGAAGTGCCGCCACGTCCTTCGGGTCTTGATTGATTGCATAGGTTTTTTCAGGCGCTTCGCCTGCTCTGCGCCCATCGGAAAGCGTCGTGATTTCAAAATCGCCAAACTGAAAGCGATGAAAACCTGGATTCTCGACCTTTGACACCGAAGCCTGACCTTGTGCCTGAGCCTGAGAGCTATCGAATGGCGACAGAGCTGCCCCGCCCCCCGCAGCAGAAGCAGCAACAATGAAATTTCGCCGTGAGATAGCCATCAATCAGTCTCCAGAGTGAGTTGCGTTACCTTAAAAATAGCGCAAAAACGGTCTCGATCCAGAGCTGCCCATTCAAGTTTTCGTAGGTTCTGAATTAAGTGAGACTTGCGGCCCGCAAAAAATGTCTCTATCTGAAAGTTGCGCGGGACGACCCGCGTCTGTGTTCGCATAGGGGACGGCCCCATAAGAGGGGTGTTCCGTGGCTGGACCTATTGAGCAATTTGCGATTCGACCTATCGTCGAGCTTGGTACACTTGGTGGCCAACAGATTGTCTTCACAAATTCTGCGCTTTACATGCTGCTGACTGTAACAGTTGCTGCTGGCTTTCTGTTTTTAGCCTCACGCCGGAATCGGGTTGTGCCTGGCCGCTGGCAGTCGTCAGTCGAAATGCTCTACGAGTTTGTTTCCAAAACGATTCGCGAGAATGCAGGCGAACACGGGATGAAGTTCTTCCCGCTGGTTTTCTCGCTTTTCATGTTCATCCTCGTCGCAAATCTCATTGGGATGTTTCCGTATGCCTTTACGGTTACAAGCCACATCATTGTGACATTCGCGCTGGCGATGCTCGTATTTCTCACCGTGACTATTTATGGGCTGGTCCGCCACGGCTTTAAATTCTTCAAGCTGTTTATGCCGGCAGGTGTCCCCATGATACTCGCGCCGATTATAGTACCTATCGAGGTGATGTCCTATATTTCACGGCCAATCAGCCATTCGGTGCGCTTGTTTGCCGTCATGCTGGCGGGGCACATCACGCTTAAAGTCTTTGCGGGCTTTGTCGTGGGCTTGGGCAGTTTGGGCACGATGGGCTTGTTGTCGGCAGTTCTACCACTTGCCATGACTGTCGCACTTACCGCACTCGAATTGCTTATGGCTATCATTCAGGCATATGTTTTCACCATGCTAAGCTGCATGTATCTAAACGACGCCCTGCATCCTTCTCACTAGAGCTTTAACGCGCATCTTCATCTGAAAACTGTTTCACACTTTTCGGGATGCGCTCGAAACCCAATACCAGAGCGAAAGGACGACCTTTCGTTCCTTCAAATATGGGACGGCCCATACCCAAGGAGCACTATAATGGCATGGATTTATCTCGTACTTGCGGGCGGCCTTGAAATCGTCTGGGCCTATTTTATGAAAAAGTCAGAAGGATTCTCTCTTCTGACGCCGACAATCATCACCATCGTAACGATGATCGGCAGCTTTGCACTGCTGTCAATTGCCATGCGTAGCCTGCCATTGGGCACAGCTTATGCAATCTGGACCGGAATCGGTGCCTTGGGTGCATTCGTGGTGGGCATTGTCATTCTGGGCGAAGCTGCGACGTTCTTCCGGATTTTAAGCGTCTCGCTCATTCTCGCGGGCATCGTCGGGCTCAAACTCTCATCGACATAACCGAAAAAGAAAGGGAGGCAAAAGCCTCCCTTTTTATTATCTCTATTCAATTACGTTCTTTGAGCACGTCTCTCAAAACCAGACACCAGTTTTCGGGCAAAGACATGCGTAAAAACAAAAAGATAGAGCGTTTCGAATGGTTCAGCTTAAATGCAAAATGCTCTAGCGAACCTGATCCAATAGTCGCTTACATTCAAGCAGATCAAAAAGCGCTTCCTGCAACAGCGAACGATTGTCTTTCGATGGCCGCTTGCCATCGGCACCGATCGGCCCGTCTTCTTCACCCTTCAGCAATCCGAACAGCTTGCGTGCAGGTTGTGGTGCCTTGATGCCGTTCGGCAAAGCCATTTCATGATCAGCGGCATTTTCCATTGCCTGCTTTTCAGCCGCAGCCTGTTTCTGGCGCGTGATCGCTTCAATAGCCTGCACATCGCCATTACCCAAGGCAATGATGAACTGTGCGTTGTTCTCGCGAAGCAGACGCTGCACACCCTTGATGGTGTAGCCCTGATCATAAAGCAGATGACGAATACCCTTGAGAAGCTCAACATCCAGCGGACGATAATAGCGGCGACCACCGCCTCGCTTCATAGGCTTTATCTGGGTGAAACGCGTTTCCCAGAAACGCAGTACATGCTGAGGGAGATCGAGATCCTCGGCAACTTCGCTAATAGTCCTGAATGCATCAGGGCTTTTGTCCATCTGCTTGCCCTTTCCAGTGGTGTGGTCGTCTTTTGGGCGAACCTGCCAGTCCAGATAGTTCAAATGGCAATCGGCACATCAATCAGCGCCGGCCATAATATCATAATAATCTAACGGCGTTTAACACAAAAAGTTGGGATGAAAAGCCCCTACTTTTCGGTCTGTTATATTAGCGAAACGACTCGCTTTATCCGTCGATTATATAATATCAGAACTTTATAAGCACCCCTTCATATATTACAGGAAGAGGCACAGTTTTCGGATTTACAGATGTCACTGGATAAATAAGCAAGCGGAAATACTTCGTCCGGTGAGGACGAAGAGATAAAAGAGACAAATCTCTCTTTATCTATATGAGGTGATTACTTGGCGCCTTTTGCGCTACGCTTCTGGTGTTCCTGCAGAATACGCTGCTTGAGAACGTTAGAAGCTTTGAACGTCATGACGCGGCGTGGGAGAATAGGAACTTCCTCGCCAGTCTTCGGATTACGGCCGATGCGCTCATTCTTGTCACGGACTTGAAATGTCGCGAAAGACGACAGCTTCACAGTTTCACCGTTGACGATGGCGTCACAGACTTCATCGAGTATCATCTCGACCAGAGCCGCCGATTCTGTTCTGGACAGGCCTACCTTTCGGTAAACAGCCTCTGCCAGATCAGCGCGTGTGACCGTCTTACCTCCCATAACCGAACCTACCTGGTTAGTGTTTGAACAGATAATATCCTTAAGTGACAGGAGGTTACACAAATAAAAGCGGTGTGGTCAAGCCGCGAGTTTCCTCGCGGCCCATCAATTTTTTTATTACCAGCGCAATAAAACTGCGCCCCAGGTAAATCCACCGCCCATAGCTTCCAGAAGAACGAGGTCGCCCTTCTTGATACGACCATCAGCGACAGCCGTAGCAAGAGCCAACGGAACCGACGCAGCAGAGGTGTTGCCGTGTCTATCAACGGTTATCACGACCTTTTCCTCAGCTATATTCAGCTTCTTAGCCGAAGCATCGATAATGCGCTTGTTGGCCTGATGCGGCACAAACCAGTCGATATCGTCGGCGCTAAGGCCCGTTTCAGCAAAGGATGCTTCGATCACGTCTGTGATCATGCCCACGGCATGTTTGAAGACTTCACGGCCTTCCATGCGCAGATGACCGACCGTCTGTGTCGTCGACGGGCCGCCATCCACAAAGAGTTTTTCCTTGTGATTGCCGTCGGAACGAAGGTTGGCAGCTAAAATACCACGATCAGAGGTTAGGCCCTTGCCTTCGCCGGCTTCGAGAACCAACGCGCCGGCACCGTCGCCAAACAGAACGCAGGTCGTGCGATCATTCCAGTCGAGAATGCGCGAGAAGGTTTCTGCGCCGATAACCAGAACGCGACGTGCGAGTCCGCCACGAATATAGAGGTCAGCAGTCGTAACGGCATAGATGAAGCCACTGCAAACCGCCTGCAGATCGAATGCAAAGCCGGTCGTGATGCCGAGTTCGCGCTGAATTTCGACTGCGCTTGCAGGAAACGTATGGTTTGGCGTCGAGGTTGCGACCAAAACGAGATCGATATCAGAAGCCTTCAGGCCAGCATTTTCCAATGCAGCGCGGGCAGCAGCCGCACCCAACGATACTGTCGTTTCGCCTTCGCCAGCAATGTGACGCTGACGAATACCTGTACGCTGGACAATCCATTCGTCAGAGGTTTCAACCACGCCCTCAAAATCGGAATTCTTCATGATCCGCTTAGGCAGAGCCGAACCAATACCTCTTACGACAGATCTTATCATCTTGTTTTCCTGTCCTAGCCTGACCATCGCAGACCCACGCCTGCTGGTCAAAATTCATACCCTGTTATGGGTTAATTATCATTTGGCTGTTTCGTTTCCGTCATTAGACGCAGAATGCGGATGACTGTGGTGGAAATGCGCCAGATCCGCTTCAATCTTCTGAAGAAGCTTATTACGCACCATGTCATAGCCGACTTCGACCGCCGAGCAGAAACCTTCTGCCGTTGCGCCGCCATGGCTCTTGATAACAATACCGCTCAATCCAAGAAGAACGCCGCCATTCACCTTGTTCGGGTCCATCTTCTCGCGAATACGATCAAATGCACCCTTGGCAAAAATATAACCGATCTTGGCAAGCAAGGTACGGCTCATGGCTTGGCGCAGAAGGGTTGCCATCTGACGAGCAGTGCCTTCGGCGGCTTTCAGAGCGATATTGCCGGTAAAGCCTTCTGTGACGACGACATCGACCGTGCCTTTGCCAATATCATTTCCTTCGACGAAGCCCGTATATTGCAAACCCTCCAGCGGTGTATCGCGCAGAATCTGGGCAGCTTCCTTAATCTCGTCGAGACCTTTGACTTCTTCCGTACCGACATTGAGGAGACCGACAGTCGGCTTGCGCACCTCAAAAAGCGCCCGCGCCATACCCGCGCCCATAACCGCGTAATCGACAAGCTGACGTGCATCGGCACCAATCGTTGCGCCAACGTCGAGAACGATGCTCTCGCCACGCAGTGTAGGCCAGATACCGGCAATTGCCGGACGCTCGACATCAGACAGCATACGAAGGCAGAATTTGGACATGGCCATCAGTGCGCCGGTATTACCAGCAGAAACGCAGACATCAGCGTCGCCGGTCTTTACCGCTTCAATCGCCTGCCACATGGAAGACTTGCCCCGACCAGCGCGCAGCGCCTGACTTGGTTTGTCATCCATTTTGATCGCAACCTGACTGGCGCGGAACTCGGAAGCAGCTTGTAGCTTTGGATAACGCGCAAGTATGGGCTCGACCTGACCAGCCAGACCGAAGAAAATAAACCGGATATCAGGATGACGCTCAAGCGCCTTCGCAGCACCAGGGATGACCACTTCAGGGCCAAAATCACCGCCCATGGCGTCAATCGAAATTTTTATCACTATTGATTATTCCTGTGCGATCCCTGCCCCATTTGCTTCTTTATAAACATAGGGGTTTTCCGCGAAAATAGTGTTTTTCCGGTCGCGCACAACCAGATTCTCTCAAGCATCGGTTAAATCAGGGCTTCTTGGACCATTCCGAGAGCTTGGCAAAAGGCGAATCAGGCTTCTCTTCCTCTTCAACATCGCCAAATACGGCTGGCTCGGCATCGTCAGGCAGGCCGGGTTTGCGAGGGTATGGATCGAGCGCCAGTTCGAAAAATTCTTCAGCGACAGCGCCAATATCAATTTTGTCGCCAGCAAAAGTCTCGGGAATATCCGCGCCATCGGCGTCCAGCAGCAATTCTCCGCTCTCATCAAGCTGAATTTTGGCAAGGCGTGAATTTTCTGGCACGAAGATCGTATCGACTTCTTCCGCAATCGTCGCATTAAGCGGCTCAAGTGTAACCACGCATGACTGCACGATTTCCGCATTGACGGTTCCGCGCAAACGAATGCCGCTCTTTTTCCAAGGCGTCAGCAAAAACTCTGCAGCAAAGGAATTCACGGCCTCTAAGCCATGCTGGGCAGCCAAAGCAGCTCTTTCCTTGTCAGTGGTCCCAATCTTCACCGTTATGCCCTTGGGGGGCAGATGCAGAACCGGAACGGGATAGGTCAGCGCCGGTTTATCAGTCATTCTCTTTAGCCTTTGTTTCGTTATTTGCAGCGGTTCCAGTTAATATTGAACCGCTGTAACTGTTTGTTTTTATGCATTATCCGACGCAAACCGCTTCGCAGCTTTGCGGGAAATGCTATATTGGCGCAAACGCCATCTCGTCAGCATCCATAAAGGATATGTCGCCTGCCGCCAAAGCACTGTCCTCAATTTTTGCCAGCCGATCACGGCAAGCAAACAGATATTCACTCAAATAGTGAGAATGCGGCCATAATTCGAGGTCCGGGCGGATATTGCGTGTCAAAGCTGTTGCCAGCTTGTCGCGATCATCAGCATCCAATGCAGTCCCATAAGAGCTGACACGACCATAAAACATACGTGCAAGCTTTTTCATGCGCTTGGGAACGCCCTGATCACCGATTCCCAATTCCCGCAAGGAATGATCGACATCCTTGAAAAATTCGTCTGCAATGTCCTGCGCAAGCGGCAATAATGCAGATTTTTCGCCTTTCATGCGATGAAGAGCGAGAAAAATATGGACTGAGAGCATTTCATAGCGACCGAGAGGCGTATCAGGCACTTGAAATTGTGCATAAAAACGCTTTTGCCGCGCCGCTGCCACGATCGTCTCGTAAACGCGAAGCACAACTGTCTCATTTGCTTTAGATTTGCGGCGAAAAAGTCGAAGAATCATTCCCGTACGACCGTACTTGTTGCATCCAGAAGCAAGGTGGTTTACCGAAGTTCTCCCGACGGCGAAAGTGCCGCGCTGATATAGAATGTATGGAGAGGTCTTTGTTGCAGCGAATTTTCCTAAGCGCACGCAAACAGCGTGCCCTTCTCGCAGGCACAGCAATTCTCTTTTCGGCGGCTCTCGCCGGATGCAACACTGCGTCCACGCTAAACCCGTCGGAAACACTTACAGAGGGTTACGTGCTCGATCAGGAGGCACTTGATTCGGTTCCGGTTGGCTCCAGCCGTGAACAGGTGCTTCTCGCACTCGGTACGCCATCCACTACGGCGACCTTCGATAACGAAGTGTTTTATTACATTTCGCAGAAGCGTTATCGTGCGGCTCAGTTCATGAAGCCCAAAATTATCGACCGTCATATCCTGGCCGTTTACTTCGACAAGGACGGCAAGGTCAGCAATATTGCCAATTACGGCCTTCAGGACGGCAAGCTGTTCGATTTCGTATCGCGCACCACGCCAACTGGCGGCAAGGACCAGACCTTCATTGGTCAGATTATTCAGGGCGTTTCCAAAGCTCCGACATCATTGCCGGGTGCTGCTGGCGGCGCGAACAACTGATCCAATACAAAGAATTAAAAAAAGCCCCTCTTTTGGAGGGGCTTTTTTATTAGTGCTTCATCAAGCCATGTGAGCCAGCACCGCAAGCAGCAAGAGTGCCACGATGTTGGTGATCTTGATTGCAGGATTAACAGCTGGACCTGCCGTATCCTTGTAAGGATCGCCGACGGTATCGCCAGTCACGGAAGCCTTATGCGCTTCCGATCCCTTGAGGTGTTTCACACCGTCAGCATCCGTAAAGCCATCTTCGAAGCTCTTCTTGGCATTATCCCAGGCGCCACCGCCGGATGTCATGGATATAGCCACGAACAAACCGTTGATGATGACGCCCAGCAGCGAGGCACCGAGTGCTGCAAAGGCTGCAGCTTTGGAGCCTGAGATCAGCAACACGCCGAAATAGACGACAAGCGGCGCCAGAACCGGCAGAAGCGACGGGATAATCATCTCCCGAATGGCGGCTCTCGTCAGAAGATCGACAGCTCGCGCATAATCCGGACGATCCTTGCCCGTCATGATGCCCGGCTTCTCACGGAACTGACGACGCACTTCCTGCACCACCGCACTGCCCGCACGACCAACAGCCGTCATTGCCATACCGCCAAAGAGATAGGGGATGAGACCACCAAAGATCAGACCGGCAACCACATAGGGATTGGAGAGCTCGAACGACACCGGCCCCATATCCGCGAAATATGGATAGGTTTGCCCGTTGGCGGCAAAATAAGCCAGATCGTTTGAATAGGCTGCGAAGAGTACAAGCGCACCCAAACCCGCCGATCCGATTGCATAGCCCTTGGTGACGGCCTTGGTCGTGTTGCCGACGGCATCGAGAGCATCTGTCGATTTGCGCACTTCCGGATCAAGGCCGGCCATTTCAGCAATACCGCCAGCATTATCCGTAACCGGGCCAAAAGCGTCGAGGGCCACGATCATACCGGCAATGCCAAGCATGGCCGTAACAGCAATTGCTGTGCCAAAGAGGCCCGCGAGCTGATATGTGCCGATGATACCGCCAACAATGACGATTGCTGGCAAAGCAGTCGATTCCAGCGAAACAGCCAAGCCTTGAATGACATTGGTGCCATGGCCAGTGACCGAAGCCTGGGCAATCGAATTGACCGGACGCTTGTTAGTTCCGGTGTAGTATTCGGTAATCACCACGATCAGACCGGTGACGACGAGACCAATCAGCCCGCAGATGAAGAGATTGGTGCCGGTGATCGACATGCCTGCGACAGTGCCGATTTCACCCCAGCCAATGGTAAGCGTGTTGGCAATTGCCAAACCCACCACGGACAAAAGTCCGGTTGCGATCAAGCCTTTGTAAAGCGCGCCCATGATCGAGCCATTGACGCCGAGTTTGACAAAGAACGTGCCAGCAATCGAAGTGATGACACAAGTGCCGCAAATCGCCAGCGGATAGAGCATCACGCTTGAGAGAACATCTGAGCCAGTGAAGAAAATCGCGCCCAGAACCATGGTTGCAACGACTGTAACGGCATAGGTCTCGAACAAGTCCGCTGCCATGCCTGCGCAGTCACCAACATTGTCGCCGACATTATCGGCAATGGTTGCAGGATTGCGTGGATCATCCTCCGGAATGCCTGCTTCGACCTTACCCACGAGATCGCCACCGACATCAGCACCTTTTGTGAAGATGCCGCCGCCAAGGCGCGCAAAGATTGAAATGAGCGAAGCGCCGAAGCCAAGTGCCACAAGGGCATCGATGACCGTGCGGTCGGAAGGCGAATAACCCAGCCAGACAGTCAGGATAAAATAATAGACTGAGACGCCCAGCAGTGCGAGACCCGCCACCAGCATCCCGGTGATAGCGCCGGATTTGAAAGCAATTTCCAAACCACCTGCGAGGCTCAAGGATGCCGCCTGTGCGGTGCGCACATTTGCACGAACGGAAACATGCATACCGATGAAGCCGGTCAGCCCGGAAAGCACAGCCCCGATGAGGAAGCCCACGGCGGCTGAAATAGACAGCAGATACCAGACTGCCAGAAAGACCACGACGCCAACAATGGCAATGGTCGTATATTGTCGGGTGAGATAGGCTGCAGCACCTTCACGGATGGCACCAGCGATTTCCTGCATACGCGGTGTGCCCTGATCGGCCGCAAGTACAGAGCGGATCGCCCATACGGCAAAAAGAACGGAAAGCACACCACAGGCAATGACGAGAAGAAGAACTCCAGTTCCCATTTAGGCCAACTCCCATGAGCTCGCGCCAGTCACAAGCAGACCGCTCACAAGGGTGGCGATTGCCTGCACACATCGGCGCATGAAAGGCCCGAAAACCCCTCCCCGGGCCTAAGAACAGCGGCATGGAAGTGCCTGAAACCGACCATTCACCGGGCTTCTTCGGCTTGTTGTTAATCTGAAAACATCGACCAGAAATCAAATAATTGGCTGATGTTTCTGCATTTCAGCATTCTCAATGCCGCATGTCCAACATGCGGAAGCTATCTGCAAAGGTCAAGCCGTAGTTTATTGTGCCAGAATGCAAAAAAGGCCGCGATTTCTCGCAGCCTTTTTGAGTATTTACTGAGTGGCTAAGGTTTATCGGCCACGCGGCTTTGCACCACGGCTTTCGCCGCGCAGTTCAAAAGCCAGACGATCCAGCACGGCGTTAACAAGCTTTGGCTCATCTTCAGTGTAGAACGCCTTTGCGATATCCACATATTCCGAAACGATGACAGCTGTCGGCACGTCCTTGCGGGTCTGCAATTCCCATGCACCGGCACGCAAGATGGCACGCAGTGTCGAGTCGAGACGCGACAGCGGCCAGTCTTCTGTGAGCGCCTGATGAATCATCGGGTCGAGCTTGAGCTGGCTATCGACAACGCCCGCGACAATGGCGCGGAACCACTGCGGATCGGCGTCAAGATACTGTGTGCCATCGACTTCTTTGCCAAGACGATGGGCCTCATATTCAGCCACGACTTCCATGACGCCGGTACCGGCGACATCCATCTGGTAGAGCGCCTGTACGGCTGCAAGACGTGCAACGCCACGCTTGTTTGCAGATCGTGGCGCGTTCGGTGCAGAACGGCCTTCAGAAGAAGAAGTCATCGTATCAGGCTCCGAATTTCTTACGCAGATCAATCATGGTGAGCGCAGCGCGGGCAGCGAAGCCGCCCTTGTCCTTGTCTTCACGACGCGCACGGACCCAGGCCTGCTCGTCATTCTCAACTGTCAGAATGCCGTTGCCGATAGCAAGACCTTCTTCAACCGAAAGATCAGTCAGCGCACGGCAGGATTCATTGGCAACGATATCGAAATGATAGGTTTCGCCGCGAATAACTGTGCCGAGGGCAACATAACCATCGTAATAAGTGCCACCATTTTCCGCGCCATCCAGTGCGAAAGAAATCGTCGCTGGCACTTCAAGCGCGCCGGGTACCGTCACAACATCATATGTTGCGCCAGCGGCATCGAGAGCAGCCTTCGCGCCGTCAAGAAGCGCGTCGGACAGTTCTTCATAGAAACGCGCTTCAACAATGAGCAAATGCGGCGCGTGCGCCTCGTGCTTCGACATGAGAGACTCCATGGCAGAAATCGCGGACCGCAAAACCTGCGGTCAACGCTAAATTCGGAAAATGCTGTTATAGCTTTAGAGTGTAGGCTCTAAGCTTATTTCTGATATTGCGCAAGCCTTGCTGCATACCGCGCGAGCTGATCGATCTCAATATTGATCCTGTCACCAGCCTTGCGATCGCCCCAGGTTGTCACTTCCAGCGAATGACGAATGAGCAGAACGTCAAATTCGTTGCCATTAACGCCATTGACCGTCAGCGAAGTGCCATCAAGCGCAACGGAGCCCTTCTGCGCAATAAAGGGTGCAAGTTCTTCCGGTGCGCGCAGGGCAAAGCGTACAGCGTCGCCCTCTTCCTTGCGCTCTACGATTTCAGCTTGCCCGTCAATGTGACCGGAAACGAGATGGCCGCCCATTTCATCGCCAAGCTTGAGCGAGCGCTCAAGATTGATGCGGGTGCCGTTTTCCCATTTTGAAATCGTGGTCAGACGCAGCGCTTCTTCCCAGGCTTCAACTTCAAACCAGCGGGCATTTGTGCCTTTTTCCGGCAGCGCCACGACTGTCAGGCACACACCAGAGCAGGCAATCGAAGCACCAAGCTCGATCGTTTCAGGATCATAGGTTGTTTCAATACGCAGCAACACGCCTTCATTCAAAGGCTTGATACGATCCACTTTACCGATATCGGTGACAATCCCAGTAAACATCACGCTTTCCTTACATACTCGATACAGGCATCGTCGCCGTACTGCGCATTGCGCAAAATTGTAAATTCATTATCGATATGGGATTGCAGATCCGTGACGGCAACCCCATTCGTCGCGCCGATTTCCACAGGCGAATGGAACAGAACAAGGCGGTCAACCAGCTTTTCTTTTAGGAAGTTTGTGGCAACACTGGCTCCACCTTCGACCAGAACGGACGAAATACCCTGTGCTGCAAGATCATCCATCAGCTCCGGCAAAGCGATACGGCCCTCATCGCTTTCCGCTGCAATGATGCGGCATCCTGCAGCCTGCATCTCGTATCGCCGCTCCGGCGCCACATTTTCACAACAGGAAAGCCACAAAGGAAAGGCTTCCGAAGTGCGAATAAGCCTTGAATCGAGCGGTAATTTCAATCCGCTGTCCAATATGAGGCGAATTGGCGAACGTTGTTCCAACCCCGGAAGACGGCAATTCAGGATAGGATCATCGGCGATTGCCGTATCAACTCCGATGAGGATCACATCGGTCTGCGAGCGCAGAATATGCGATTGGGCGCGCGCAATCGGACCGGTAATCGGGACCTGCCCCTCGCCCTTTTTCCCGATATAGCCATCGGCAGAAAGTGCAAGTTTCAGAATCACTTCCGGACGTTTTTTAGAAGATCGATTCAGATAGCCTGCAAGGTCATCAGCCGCCTTGTCCGACAGAACACCCGGCACCACTTCAATGCCCGCGTCCCGCAATATGGCGAAGCCTTTTCCGCTCACCCGGTCATCCGGATCGGTTGCGGCAACCACCACCCGCGCAACGCCAGCCCGCACCAGCGCTTCGGCACATGGCGGGGTGCGACCATGATGGGCGCAGGGCTCCAGCGAGACATAGGCCGTAGCGCCGCGGGCCGCTTCACCTGAATCTGCGAGCGCTTGAGGCTCCGCATGAGGACGCCCACCGATCGCGGTGACGCCACGTCCGACGATGATACCGTCCTTAACGAGGATAGTACCCACTGATGGGTTTGTGCCTGTGAGGCCTTTGTTACGACGGGCAAGCCGAATGGTCGCTTCCATGAAGCGAACGTCATCCGACGTCACATTTGCGTGCGGGAATTCCATTCGGCTCATTTTATGCGTCCGGATCACGATCAGTTTCAGTTACCGTCAGTTCATCAATGACGTTGTGGAAATCAACGGCCTTGCTGAAATTGCGATAAACAGAAGCAAAGCGGATATAGGCAATATCATCGACGCCCTTGAGAGCATCCATGGCCAGACGACCGATTTCGTCTGAAGTCACTTCCGCCTCACCCGAGCTCTCTAGCTGGCGTACGATGCCGGAGATTGCGCGCTCTACGCGCTCCTCGTCCACGTCGCGCTTACGCAATGCCACATCGATGGAGCGGGCAAGCTTTTCGCGATCAAAAGGTACACGGCGACCGCTCTTCTTGACGACCATGAGGTCGCGAAGCTGTACGCGTTCAAAAGTGGTAAAACGTCCGCCACAGACCGAGCAAACACGGCGCCTGCGAATAACGGCACCATCCTCCGCCGGGCGGGAATCCTTAACTTGCGTATCTTCAGACTGGCAATAGGGACAACGCATGGCACTCTTTCACTTACGAAAGCGCATCTGCATATAGCCTACGCGACGCGCTTCACCCTTTGTTTCCAAGCGCGCCGATTTAAAAGGCACGCCTTAGATTGACTGATTCCTGACGATCATACCCCATCGTTAAGTTGATGCATAATTAGGGCATAATTGAAAAAGCCCCGCTCAACAGGGTTGAGCGGGGCTTCATCAAATTGTGAGCAATTTTAGCCCTGATAGCCGTACATTGGGAAGCGGTCGGTCAGTGCAATGACCTTTGCCTTAACCGCTGCTTCAACCGATGCATTGCCTTCATCGGAATTTGCAACCTTGAGACCATCGAGCACTTCTGCGATCAGCGAGCCGATTTCCTTGAATTCAGCCTTGCCGAAACCGCGGGTCGTGCCAGCAGGCGTTCCAAGGCGAACACCAGAAGTTACAAATGGCTTTTCTGGGTCGAAAGGAATGCCGTTCTTGTTACAGGTCACGTTCGCACGACCGAGAGCTGCTTCAGCGCGCTTGCCTGTTGCATTCTTCGGACGCAGATCGACCAGCATTAGGTGGTTGTCTGTGCCGCCGGAAACGATATCGAGACCCTGCGACTTCAGTTCGTCAGAAAGCGCACGCGCATTGTCGACGACGTTCTGAGCGTAGACCTTGAATTCTGGCTTCAGAGCTTCCGCGAAAGCAACTGCCTTACCAGCAATCACATGCATCAGCGGGCCGCCCTGCAGGCCAGGGAAGACAGCCGAATTGAACTTCTTCGCCAGATCAGGATCGTTGGTGAGGATCATACCGCCGCGTGGACCGCGCAGCGACTTGTGAGTCGTCGTGGTGCAGACATGGGCGTGTGGAACTGGCGATGGGTGTACGCCACCGGCGACCAGACCAGCAATGTGAGCCATATCGACCATCAGATATGCGCCAACTTCGTCAGCGATCTCACGGAAGCGCTTCCAATCCCAGATGCGGGAATAAGCGGTACCGCCAGCGAGAATCAGCTTTGGCTTGTGTTCGCGTGCGAGGCGAGCAATTTCTTCCATATCCAGAAGGTGATCGTCTTCACGAACGCCATAGGAAACAACGTTGAACCACTTGCCCGACATATTGACTGGCGAACCATGTGTCAGGTGGCCACCGGAATTGAGGTCGAGGCCCATGAAGGTGTCGCCTGGCTGCAGAAGCGCAAGAAACACGGCCTGATTCATCTGGCTGCCGGAGTTAGGCTGTACGTTTGCGAACTCTGCGCCAAACAGCTTCTTGGCGCGTTCAATTGCCAATTCTTCAACAACGTCAACATACTGGCAGCCGCCGTAGTAGCGCTTGCCCGGATAACCTTCGGCATATTTGTTGGTGAGGATGGAACCCTGAGCTTCAAGAACCGCGCGAGAAACAATGTTTTCCGAGGCGATCAGCTCGATTTCATGACGCTGACGACCGAGTTCATTACGGATCGCACCGAAAATATCGGCATCGATTTCTTCAAGAGTTGCGTTGAAAAAAGCGTTATTGGCTTGCGACATGTTTCACACCCTCCGGTTAGCCGGTGATAGCTATATGGTATGAGGCGCAGTATCACACTTCGATTAGCAAGGCCAATGGCCGCTAAGCGAAAAGCATGTTCCAAAATGCGGCATGACGTAGCTTGGATCAGCACCCAAAACAAAAAAGCCGTCCGAAACGAGTTCGGACGGCTTTTTTGTAAGTCAATTGGGATCAAGTATCGGTGCCGAGCGCCAAAGCGGTTGCACCATCCATCTTGTAGATATCGTCGCGGAACTGCACCACGCCATCGCCTGTTGACCAGGCGGTGATGTAAACGAAATGCAGCGGCACAGGATCGGAAACCTGAATAGGCGTATTCACACCCGATGCAATGGTGCCTTCAATGTTTTGGCGATCCCAGCCAGCGGTGTTCTTCAACAGCCAAACATCAAGATCGCGGACATTCTGCACGCGGACACAGCCCGACGAATCGAAGCGCATGAGCTTATTGAAATAGCTCTTCTGCGGCGTGTCGTGCATGTAAACGGCATGTTGATTGTGGAAGTTGATCTTTGTCGAGGACATGGCGTTGATCTTGCCCGGATCCTGACGGAACATCAGCTTCACAGCATCGTCGGTATTCCAGTCTACGCTTTCCGGCGGAACTTCCTGTCCCTGAGCGTTGTAGAGACGGATCTTGTTATTCGCGAGATATTGCGGGTTCTTCCGCATCAGCGGAATAATATCCTTCTGGATGATCGACTTTGGCGCGGTCCAGTAAGGATTGAGAATGACTTCGTGAATCTTGGAGTCAAGGATCGGCGTCTGACGGTCGATCTTGCCAACAACAGCTGTATGGCGCTGCGAAACGCTGCCGCCTTCCACTGCTTCAATACGAGCAGCCGGGATGTTGACCATCACAAAGCGCTGTTCAGACTGTGTTGCAGATGTCATGCCGGACAGGCGCTGGAGGTTGGTCTGCAGCTGGCCAAGACGCGTATTGGCATCCACATTCATTGCTGCATAGGTAAACTGGCCCATCACACCATCAGCCGGAAGGCCATGACGCGACTGGAAGCGCTTGACCGCTGCATCGACATAGGTATCGAACGCACCGGACACACCGGCTTCACGCGGAAGATCGCCCGAAACGATCAAACGCTGACGCAGAGCCTGCACCGAAGGATCATTAACGCCAAGCTGCAGCTTCGCATTGCCCGGAACCTGTGGCCAGCCACCGCGACCTGCTAGATCGGCATATTGTGCGATAGCGGACTGAAGATTTCCCACAGTCTGCTGGCTGAGCACTGGCTGATTGGTTGCCACTTTCTGACCGCCGGTCGCGCGGGCATCGAACTGGTCATCCCAGTTGCCGCGGCGTGGCGCCGAAAGAATATCATTCAAAGCCTGTTGCTGGGCAAAAGCCGCAGGAGCGATAGCAGTTGCAGCCGCAGCCAAACCGGCCGTTGCTGCGCCACGCAGGAAGCTGCGACGGCCTACATTGAAAGCTTCGGCATTCTTGTCGGTTTTGGTCATAGTTTTGGTCCCAAAGGCTAACCGGTTTCGCCCAGATGCGTCGCATCTGCAGATAGCTCTAATTTATGCGCTGTATTAAACCGCTTATGTCGGTTTTTATGGCTTATTCATGTCGCAAAGCCCGGATTTCAAGCCAGGCCTCGCTGAATTAGCTCGCAATAATGAACTTTAACATACAAACCGGGTCAATTGTGACCGTTCTGCAACAAACTTCTAAGTTGTCGGCTGCCTTTCGGCATCCGCAATATCAAAGCCTGTAAGCAATGCTGTCGTTCCAGAAGCGGTCCAGACGCTGCAGCGACTTGTTCATCGCGGTGAATTCTTCAACCTGAATACCACCAACCTGCTCGATAGAAGCAATATGGCGCTGGTAAAGTGCCTGTACCTGATCAGCAATCTCGTTGCCCTTGTCTGTCAGGCTGACGCGAACCGAACGACGGTCCGTATTAGAGCGTTCGTGATGGATAAAACCCATCTCGACCAGCTTCTTGAGATTGTAGGAAACATTCGAGCCGAGATAATAACCGCGCGAGCGCAGCTCACCAGCGGTCAATTCTGAATTGCCAATGTTGAACAGGAGCAGTGCCTGCGTCGCATTGATATCGCTACGGCCGGCGCGGTCGAATTCGTCCTTGATGACATCAAGGAGGCGACGATGCAGGCGTTCAACCAGCTGCAATGCTTCGAGATAAAGTGTGCGGAGAGCTGCTTCGGGATTCAAAAGCGGAGCAGATGCATCCATTCTGTGCTGTGCATTGATCATTTCTTTTGCCTCTCTGTCGGAGCAGCCTTACATGAGGCCGCTCTCTTTCCTGTTGGTCCGGTGTATTTTCTCACCGTGTCTTGAGAGGACTTTAGACGCGATCCATAAAATTCGACTTAAAAGTCAGCCTTAACAGTAGCTTACCAAGCGAAATGCAGATTCAGACTTAATGTTTTGTTACCGGTGCGCGATTTCAGACCGTTATACGAACGCGAGAAAGTCGTCTTTTCTCGAGGTAAAGCAGGACGCGGAACACAACATAAATGAGGAGACAAACGGCGTTAAACCCCACGACAATGGGCCTGTATTCAAAATGGCGCGCAAAGACAGAATAGATGGCAATCTCACCGACAGCCGCCACGAACCACAATACCGGTCCCCATTGCGCACGCATCCACAGCCCGGTTGCCGCAACCGGCATAAGCAGAGCAAGGGCCACGCAAGCCGTCTGCCATTGCCACGGCATGAGGTCGAAACGCCACAGCAAGCCTGGATAAACGCCGATCAGCTTAATCCAGTAATAAACGCCGCTCGCAAGAGCAGCTAAAGCGATCAGCCGTATAAACCAGACAAAGGACCATTCAGTGCCGCTGGGTTGTATATGCTGGTGCAGTTCATCCTGACGCATCAAAAACTCAGTTCCCTCTCGCCAAGATTAGCAAAATACGCATTGACCATTTCCGGCTTCACTTCATCAGTCGAAGCTGGCTTCCAGACAGGTGCTCCATCCTTGTCAATCAAAACCGCGCGTACGCCTTCATAGAAATCATGCCCAGCAAGCATACGCGACGCGATGCGATATTCCATCCGCATACAATCGTCGAGATCCAGTGCGCGACCATCGGCAATCTGGCGGAATGTGACAGCGACACTGGTTGGCGAACGCGTGGCGATAACATTCAGAATATCCGTTGCCGGTTTATTGCCCGTGGCTGCTGCTTTTTCCAAAGCGTCGAGGCATTCGGCAAGCGTCGCATGTGCGAAACTTTCCGCAATGACTTTGCGGGTTTCGGGGGCCGTCTCAAAATCGGGATACTGAGCACTGGCCAAAGCCCCATCAAGGTCAGCTTTTGCAACGAGGTCATCGCGAAGGTCGTCAAGATCGCTGGCCGCCACTGCATGGGTCGCGATGCCGCTCTGCAGGCAATCGCCCCAGCGAATTCGGTTGCCGGTGAGCGCAAGATAATAGCCGAAATTATCATGGAGATGCGGCAGGAAGGCGCTTCCACCGACATCCGGGAAGAAGCCGATGCCGGTTTCGGGCATCGCAAAAAGCGTGTTTTCGGTCACGATCCGGTGCGAACCATGTACGGAAATGCCAGCGCCGCCACCCATGACAATGCCGTTAAGCAGCGAGATATATGGCTTTGGGAATCTCCCGATGCGGGCATTCAGTCGATATTCATCGCGGAAAAAATCAAAAGCGGGTGTGCCTTCGCGTCCGGCCTTATAGGCTGCAACCACGTCGCCACCGGCGCAGAACGCCCGGCCTTCGCCTTCCAGAATAACACAGGCGACATCCGGATCGGTTTCCCAGGCCTGCAGAGCACGGTCGAGAGCGAGAATCATTTTATGCGTCAAAGCATTGAGCGCCGATGAGCGCGTCAGCTTCACGAGGCCCGCTTTTCCCTTGCGTTCAAAGCTGATTTCACCGCCACCACCGAAATCGATCTGCATCATGTCTCTCCCGTGCGATTAAAGCGGTTCCAGATAAAGCTGAACGTTGGAACCGCTACAATCATTCCCTCTTGCGCATTATCCCACGCAAAACCGCTTCGCACTTTTGCTGGAAATGCCCTTTTAATCTACGCATTGTCCTACGCAAAACTGCTTTACACTTTTGCTGGAAATGCTTTCAATGCGTAGAAAGTGAAACGCCCCGCGTCAATCCTGCGCAGGCCATTGTGCTTGGATTAGCCACTTTTCCCGTGATAAACCGTGCTCATCTGATAACAAGCTTCCGAACCGTTAGATTCCCAAGCTTTCTTCTCTCGGGAACATTTATATGACTGATCGTTTGTCCAACATTTCTTCTGCCAACATTTCAGGGCACGTCGATGACGTGACCGGTGGGCGTCGTCTGCGCCGTATGCGCAAGGCCGACTGGTCACGCAGACTGGTTCAGGAAACACATCTCACGGTGGACGATCTGATCCTGCCATTCTTCCTGACTTACGGAACCAATGTCAGCGAGCCTGTGGACGCGATGCCGGGCGTTGAGCGCTATTCGGTCGATATGGCTGTACGCATGGCCGAAAAGGCTGCCAAGCTTGGCATTCCCGCGATTGCGCCCTTCCCGCGCGAAAAGGCAGAAGTAAAAACAGAGGACGGCGCTTTCGTTGCAAGCCCGGACAATCTGATCAACCGCGCCGTGCGTGCGATCAAGAAGGAAGTGCCGGAAATCGGTATCATTACCGATGCAGCACTCGATCCGTTCACAACGCACGGTCATGACGGCATTTTGCGCAATGGCGAAATTATCAACGATGAATCGGTTGCGATGGTCGTGCGCGGTGCGCTCGCACAGGCTGAAGCCGGTGCAGACGTTATCGCACCGTCTGACATGATGGATGGCCGTATCGGCGCTATTCGTCAGGCACTGGATGCGCATGGCTTCAACCATGTACCGATCATGTCCTATGCGACCAAATTCGCATCCGCCTTCTATGGCCCCTATCGCGATGCAATCGGTACAGCTGGTCTGCTGAAGGGCGACAAGAAGACTTATTACATTGATCCAGCAAACCCGGACGAAGCGGTGCGCGAGGCCGAACAGGACGTGGCTGAAGGCGCTGACATGCTGATGGTTAAGCCTGGTATGCCTTATCTCGACATCATCCATCGCCTGAAAAACACATTCCGCCTGCCGACTTATGCTTATCAGGTATCGGGCGAATATTCGATGATCAAAGCTGCAGGCATGAATGGCTGGATCGACGAAGAAAAAGTCATGATGGAAAGCCTGCTGGCTTTCAAACGCGCAGGCTGTGACGGCATCCTGACCTATTTTGCGCTCGACGTTGCTGAGAAGCTGAAAAGCCAGGGCTAAATTCCGAGACGCTGTTTCCTTGAAATAGCCAGTTTCATACACCACCTTGAGACTGTTCCGCGCAGTGCGGGACAGCGGACGGTTGTTCCCGGACGCTTCTTTTGAAGGACTGGAAGGAAAAATGTCCGACCATATTCTGCACGGCGAAGTCATGGGCCCGCGTTTTGAAAGCCGCGCATTTTTTGAAGGCGTGCGCACACGCCGTATTATGGCTTTTCTTATCGACTATATGATTGTCTTCTTTCTTTGCATCCCAGCAGCAATCGTAATTTTCATCCTTGGAATTCTCACGCTTTCGCTGGGATGGGCGCTCTACGCCATCATGTTCCCGGTAGTCGCATTGTTTTACATATCTCGCACTCTTGGCGGGCCTCAACAGGCCACAAAGGGTATGCAGATGATGAACATCAAGCTGGTGCGCCTTGAAGGCGGCACAGTCGATCCGATGCTGGCACTGGTCCACACTGTCCTGTTCTGGGGCCTGAATGTGGTGCTTACACCGTTCATCCTTTTGGCGACTCTGGTGATCGACCGTAAGCGTACCGTGCACGACCTCTTGCTTGGTACAGCAGTCATTCGTTCAGACCGCTAAAGCAAGCATCAAAAAAATTCAGGGCCGGCTGCACAAAATGTCTATTGACGTTTTGTGCAGCCGGCTCAATCTTTAGGGCATAAAGAGATGGTTCGGTATTGCCGTTTCGTGGATATTGAATGACCCATCAACCGCAACAGTCTCCGCAGTTTTTCTTAACGGCTCCATCGCCCTGCCCGTATCTCGACGGCCAGATGGAACGGAAGGTCTTCACTCATCTTGTGGGTGACAAGGCCAGCGAAATCAATGACCTGCTTACGCAGGGCGGTTTCCGTCGCTCTCAGAACATTGCCTATCGTCCAGCCTGCGAGCTTTGTCGCGCCTGCGTTTCTGTGCGTATCCTGACTGGCGAATTTGAGATGAACCGGAGTATGCGCCGGGTCTGGAACCATAATCGCGATCTGATCGGCCGCCAGCACAAGGCACAGCCAAGCACCGAACAATATGCCCTTTTCCGCGATTATCTGGATGCCCGTCACCATTCTGGTGGCATGTCCGATATGACAGTGCTCGATTATGCGATGATGGTCGAAGATACCCACGTCAACACGCAGATTATCGAATATCGCAGACGCGGCCCGGACAGTTTTATCAGCGCGAAAGGCGATGGAGAGCTGATCGCGGTAGCCCTTACGGACGTGATGGCAGACGGCCTGTCTATGGTCTATTCATTCTTCACGCCGCATATGCACGAGCGTTCGCTCGGAACTTTCATGATCCTTGATCATATCCAGCGCGCACGCGCCGCTGGCCTCCCCCATGTCTATCTCGGCTATTGGGTCGAGGGGTCGCGCAAGATGCAATATAAGACGCGCTTCAGGCCGCAGGAGCATCTCGGCCCACGCGGCTGGCAGAAATTTGAGGGCTAGAAACAAAAAGGCGGCATATGCCGCCTTTTTTATTTGAGCAGAACCTTAGAATTTGCCCGAACGCGGAAACCCCTTGGGTACCAGACGCCCAGCAGAGGCACGGGCCGCAATCCACTCGACAAGTTCTTCCTTGCTGCGCGTAAAGGTGCGCTCGGCAGAATCCTGCCACGACAGACCGTCGCTGATCGCGAAGGTACGAACATCGGACACGCCGCCGTCCTTATATTTCTGCAAACGAACGCCCTTGCCGCGTGTCATTTCAGGAATGTCCGAAAGCGGGAAGACGACCATCTTCCTGTTCTCGCCCACGACCGCAATGTGATCGCCCGAAATGCGCTGGCAAAGCTTGGCTTCATCTGGCGCCTTCACATTCATCACCTGCTTACCCTTGCGGGTATTGGCGACCGCTTCATTCTCGGACACGATGAAGCCATTGCCTTCATGCGATACAAGCAGAAGCTTGGCCTGAGCATCGTGAACGAAGGCTGTCAGGATATCCTGATCATTTTCCATATCAACGAGGATACGGATCGGTTCGCCATGGCCGCGCCCGCCCGGAAGCGTGTTCGCACCAATGGTGAAGAACTTGCCACCTGTCGTGAAGAACAGCAGCTTGTCAGTCGTCTCAGCATGGAAAGCGAGCTTAAGCTTATCGCCTTCCTTGAAGGCCAGCGTCGAGAAGTCAGCCATATGGCCCTTCATCGCGCGCAGCCAGCCCTTTTCAGACACAACAATCGTAACCGGCTCACGCTCGATCATCGCCTGATGAATGTCTTCGAGATCATGGCTTGGCGCGTCGGCAAAGGTGCTGCGGCGCTTGCCAAGTTTGGTTTCAGGGCCAAACTTCTCACGGACAGCTTTGATTTCCGTGCTGATCTTCTTCCACTGGCGCGTGCCCGAAGCAAGCAAGCCTTCCAGATCAGTCTTTTCAGCAGTCAGACCATCGAATTCTTTGCGAATTTCAAATTCTTCAAGCTTGCGCAAGGAACGCAGGCGCATGTTGAGGATTGCTTCGGCCTGATTATCCGTCAGATCAAAGAACCGCATCAGCTCCTGTTTCGGTTCATCCTCTTCACGAATGATGCGGATGACTTCATCAAGATTGAGATAGGCCTTCAGGAAACCGCCAAGGATTTCCAGCCGCTTTTCGATTTCTGCGAGACGGTATTCGGAACGGCGAACCAGCACTTCCTTGCGATGTTCAAGCCATTCTTTGAGCACGCCGCCCAGAGACAGAACATTCGGCACTTTGCCGTGCGAGAGCACGTTCATGTTGAGCGAAACGCGGTTCTCAAGCTCGGTCAGCTTGAAAAGCGATTCCATCAGCAGTTCAGGATCGACCGTGCGGTTCTTCGGCTCCAGAACGATGCGGATGTCTTCAGCAGACTCGTCGCGAATATCGTCGAGCAGTGGCAGCTTCTTGGCCAGAAGCAGCTCTGCAATCTTCTCGATCAGGCGCGACTTCTGAACCTGATATGGGATCTCGGTGACAACAATCACCCAGGTTCCGCGATTGCCCTCTTCCTTTTCCCAGCGCGCGCGTGCGCGGAAAGAACCACGCCCGGTGCGATAGGCTTCAAGAATGTTGGCATGCTCTTCCACCAGAATGCCGCCGGTCGGGAAATCGGGACCACGCACCTTGCACTTCAAAAGTGCTGCCGGATCAGTTTCCGCTTCCTTCTTCAGCTCTTCCCATTGTTCCGGCGAAGTGACGAGTTCTTCAACAGTCGCTTCGGGATGATTGATGAGATAGAGCGCCGACGAGCACAGCTCCGCCACATTATGCGGCGGAATATTGGTGGCCATGCCGACCGCGATGCCAGCCGAGCCATTGGCAAGCAGATTCGGGAATGCACCCGGAAGGACGATGGGTTCCTCGTCCTCTTCATTATAGGTCGGGCGGAAGTCGATGGCGTTTTCGGTAATGCCTTCAAGAAGCAGCGTCGCGACCTCGGTCATACGCGCTTCGGTATAACGCATCGCAGCCGCATTATCGCCGTCGATGTTGCCGAAGTTGCCCTGCCCGTCCACGAGCGGATAACGCACGGCAAAATCCTGCGCCAGACGCACAAGCGCGTCGTAAATCGAGGCGTCGCCGTGTGGGTGGAATTTACCCATGACGTCACCGACGATACGCGCGCATTTTGCATAGGCCTGATCGGGATTGAGTCGCAACAGGCGCATTGCATGCATGATGCGGCGATGAACCGGCTTCAAACCGTCGCGCACATCCGGCAGCGCACGATGCATGATCGTGGACAGCGCATAAGCGAGGTAGCGTTCCTCGAGGGCCGATTTAAGATCGACCCGTTCGATGTGTTCGTCGCCGTCGTCCGGCGGAATCAGACTTTTACCCATAGTTCTCAGTACCAATTGCGCGATTCGTCAGCAAGTGGGGATGAGAACCAATCCAGTACATTCGTCGCAATGTTGCCGTCATTTAGCTTCTATACGGGAATTGTAGAGGTTTTCTCCACAACTTATACGTAACGAATGAAACAGGCTGTTTTTCCTTGCGTAAAGGCTTATGAAGGCTATCTAAAATTTACCAAATGATCAGGAGCCAATAAATGAAGGTTTTCGTTGTTAGCAAGCAGGCCGTGCGCGTCTTCGCAGCAAGCACCGCGCTCTCGCTTGTTCTTGGCAGTGCGGCAATGGCTGCAGATGCAAATGCAGTCGCAGAGCGCGTTAAAGCCCTCTATACAAAGCAGGGCGGAGAGCTGAACTTCGCCGAAGTTAAGGCTGACGGCGACAACATTTTGCTCAAAGGCACAACAATCAAGCTGCCTACCATTTCTGACCGCGCGACGCCTGTCGGCGATATAACGCTCGAAAACGTGCAGGACACGCCAGAAGGCGGCTATAGCATCGAAAAAGTTTCGGTTGCAGATTTGGACTTCGCTCCTGAAGGTGCGGACAAGAACGATAAAGCCACGATCAAAGGCATCTCGATGGAGAACGTTATTCTCCCATCCGAGAAAGCCGAAGGCCCGCTCGCCAAGATGGTCTTCTACGACAAGATGAAGATCGACGAGTTCTCGGTTGGCACTCCAGGCAAAGATGGCGCTCTGATCAAGGGCATGGAAGTGACTCTGAATTCGGCCAACAAAGCCGAAAAAATCGACTACAATCTCACCATTGCCGATATTGATGCGACTTTCGACAAGAACGGCAAGAACCCGCTCGCTCCACTCGATATGAGCGCTCTTAAGGGTTCGATCAACTCGAAGGGTACATGGCTGCCGACTTCGGGCAATGCGACGCTGGATCAGTTTGAAATCAATGCTGAAGAACTCGGCAAGATCAATCTGACCGCTGCTATCGACGGCTATGATCTGTCTTTCGTAGAAGCTCTGCAGAAGACACAGGAAAACATGGCCAAGGCTGATGCAGAAAAAGACGCAGCTGGCCTCGCTCTTCTCGGTCTCGCTGAACAGCTGAGCCTCAAGAACCTGTCGATCCGCTTTGACAACGAAGAACTCACACAGAAGCTGCTCGAATATTACGGCAAGCAGCAGGGTGCCGATGGCAAGCAGCTCGGCGAACAGCTGAAGATGATGGTTCCGCTGATGGCAACACAGCTCAAGAACCCTGAATTTGCCCAGCAGCTCAAGGCCGCAGCTGAAAAGTACTTCGACGATCCAAAGTCGCTGACCGTTTCGGCTTCGCCTGACCAGTCGGTAAGCTTCGCGTCCATCGTTGCGACCGCTTCGCTCGACCCGACAAAGCTGATCCAGCTTCTGAAAGTTGGCGTTGAAGCCAACAACTGATCGAACTCAGGTTCATCAAACAAAACCCGGTGAGTTCTGCTCACCGGGTTTTCTTTTGCCGTACTGATAAGGTCAAAGAAAAAGCCCGGTCTCGCGACCGGGCTTTTGATTTTCAAACCGGAGAAGATCAGCTCTTCTGGGTTGGCGCTAAGCGAATATGAAGATCGCGCAGCTGCGCTGGCGACACTTCCGAAGGTGCATTCATCAGAAGATCGAGCGCCTGCTGGTTCATCGGGAACAGCGAGATTTCACGCAGGTTCTTTGCACCAACGAGCAGCATGATAACGCGATCAACACCGGCAGCCATGCCGCCATGTGGAGGCGCGCCATACTGGAATGCACGATAGAGACCGCCGAAGCGCTCTTCCACGTCCTGCTGGCTGAGGCCAACCTTTTCAAACGCCTTGACCATCACATCCGGCAGCTGGTTACGGATCGAACCGGAAGCGATTTCAAAACCGTTACAGACCAGATCGTACTGGTAAGCCTTGAGCGTCAGCGGGTCCTGCGTTTCCAGTGCTTCCATGCCACCCTGCGGCATCGAGAACGGGTTATGCGCGAAATCGAGCTTCTTGTTGTCTTCGTCCCATTCGTAGAACGGGAAGTCGATAATCCAGGCCAGTTCAAAGCGATCACGATCAACGAGGTTCAGCTCTTCACCAGCCCGCGTACGGGCATCGCCTGCGAATTTGTAGAACTTCGATGGCTGACCGGCTACGAAGAAGCAGGCATCGCCGTCGCCGAGGCCCAGCTGGTTGCGGAGCGCTTCTGTGCGTTCTTCACCAATGTTCTTGGCAATCGGGCCAGCGCCTTCAAGCTTATCGCCTTCCTTGCGCCAGAAGATGTAGCCGAGACCCGGCTGACCTTCGCTCTGCGCCCAGGAATTCATGCGGTCGCAGAATGCGCGGCTACCGCCGGTCTTGGCCGGAATGGCCCAGACTTCAACCTTTGGATCGTTGGCGATCATGTTCGCGAAGACCTTGAAGCCGGAACCAGCGAAGTGCTCGGTCACAGCCTGCATTTCAATCGGGTTGCGCAGATCTGGCTTGTCCGAACCATAGGTGCGGATCGCGTCGTCATAAGCGATGCGGCGGAACTGCTGCGTTACAGGCTTGCCTTCGGCAAACTCTTCAAAGATGCCGCGCATGACTGGTTCCATCGTTTCCCAGATTTCTTCCTGGGTTACGAAGCTCATTTCGAGATCGAGCTGATAGAATTCGCCCGGCAGACGGTCTGCACGCGGATCTTCATCGCGGAAGCAAGGTGCAATCTGGAAGTAGCGGTCGAAACCGGCAACCATCAGGAGCTGCTTGTACTGCTGCGGAGCCTGCGGCAGCGCGTAGAACTTGCCTTCATGAATACGGCTTGGAACGAGGAAGTCGCGCGCGCCTTCCGGCGAAGAAGCCGTCAGAATTGGTGTCGAAAACTCATTGAAGCCGATTTCGGTCATGCGGCGACGCATCGCTGCAATGATCTTCGTGCGGCTCATAATGTTCTTGTGCAGCGTTTCGCGGCGCAGATCGAGGAAGCGGTACTTAAGGCGAATGTCTTCCGGATAGTCCGGCTCGCCAAACACTGGCAGCGGCAGTTCCTTGGCGGCAGCCAGAACTTCGATCTCGGTTGCGAAGATTTCTACATCGCCGGTCGGCAAGTTGGCATTCACAGCCTCATCTGCGCGGGCCTTCACTTCACCATCAACACGGATGACCCATTCGCCACGAACGGTTTCGGCAATCTTGAACGCTGGCGAATCAGGATCTGCAACAACCTGAGTGAGGCCATAATGATCGCGAATGTCGATGAAGAGGATGCCACCATGGTCACGGACGCGATGAACCCAGCCAGACAGACGGACTTTTGAACCAACATCCGATTTGCGAAGGGCTGCGCAGGTATGGCTGCGATAACGGTGCATGATTTCTGCCTTTTGGAACTTTATAAATCTTGTGCAGGCAAAGCGCTGCAATTCCGGCGGAAAAGCGCATTTTGATCACGCTTTGTCAAGCCGATACTGCCTGTATCCGGGCACGTATCCGGCCTTGTTAAACCAGCTTGACGGATTATGTCGACAAAAATCACTATTTACGTGTTATTCCATCGCTATATGCTTCTCGTGGCGCGGCACGCAGCCCAAAGCAGCCCACCATTATCCAGTGCTCGTTTCAATCTGACTGAATCATATCGAAGCGCGCGCTAATCCTCTGTTAAACGTGCATCTTGTCCGAAAATCGCTTCACAGTTTTCGGGATGCGCTCTAAAAGAAAAACATGCAGCTCATCACGACCACAGAGGCCCTTGAAGAGGCCGTATCCGCCCTAGCCAAATCCGACTTCGTAACGGTCGATACCGAATTCATTCGGGAAACGACCTTCTGGCCGGAACTCTGTCTAATTCAGATGGCTTCGCCCGACCATACCGCTCTGGTCGATGCACTGGCGCCCGGTCTCGATCTTGCGCCCTTCTTTCGCCTGATGGCCGATGAAAAAGTGGTCAAGGTGTTCCACGCCGCACGTCAGGACATTGAAATCGTCTTCCACTTGGGCAACCTGATCCCTGCCCCGATTTTTGACAGCCAGGTTGCTGCCATGGTCTGCGGCTTTGGCGATGCCATTTCCTATGACGCTCTGGTTCAGAAAGTCACTGGAAAACACATCGACAAGTCATCGCGCTTCACCGACTGGCGCCGCCGTCCGCTGTCTGAAAAGCAGCTCGACTATGCGCTGGCCGATGTCACCTATCTGCGCGACATCTACCTTTATCTGAAAGATGAGCTTCAGAAAGAAGGCCGTAGCGAGTGGGTCAACGAGGAAATGGCTGTTCTCAGCGCGCGTGAAACCTATGACCTTCATCCAGATGATGCCTGGAAGCGTGTGAAGACGCGTATGCGCAAGCCAATCGAGCTTGCTATCGTTCAGTCTGTTGCGGCATGGCGCGAACGTGAAGCGCGCGAACGCAATGTTCCGCGTGGCCGCGTCATCAAGGACGACACGATCGCTGAAATCGCCCAGCAGCAGCCAAAAGATGCGGAAGCGCTCGGACGTCTTCGTTCGATCCCGAAGGGCTGGGAACGTTCGGCTCAGGCGGCAGGCTTGGTGAATGCCATTCAGGCGGCACTGGCTATTCCAAAAGAAGATCTGCCAAAGTTGCCAAAACAGTCTCATTCGCCAGAAGGCAGTGCTGCAGCTGCAGATATTCTTAAAGTGCTGCTCAAGCTTGTGACCGAAGAACACGGCGTTGCAGCCAAGATCGTCGCAAGCTCCGATGATATCGACAAGATTGCAGCTGAAGGCGAGAATGCCAATGTACCTGCACTTCAGGGCTGGCGTCGCGAAGTCTTCGGCCAGAAAGCGCTCGATCTCATTGAAGGCAAAATCGGCATTAAATTTGAGAACCGGCGTATTCAAGCTGTCGAATTATAGCATATCCAGCAAAAGTGCGAAGCAGTTTTGCGTCGGATAATGCGTAAAAACAAACAGTTACAGCGGTTCCAACGATTCATTCTTAACTGGAACCGCTGTAAACTAAGTAAAAAGGCCGGCGGAGAAAACTCTCGCCGGCCTTTCGATTTATCAATCATACTCTTTTCAATGATGCTCGTTCGCGTCAATCGCACTGTCGCCGATGGCAAAGAAGAGGTTCTTTCCCGTCAGCTTTGAAAGCTGCTGTAAACGTCCTTCTGGGCGGTCAGAAATCAGATCGGCGATATCTCCCGGTACGACCAGAGCAATGCCGTTGTCTTCCTCACGCCAGTAAAGACGCGGGATTACGCCCGGCATAGATGCCGATAACAGATAGATGACGCGAAGCAGCGCACCCAGAAGCTTTGCCCGCTCACGCAAACGCGGTGAGGCAAGCTGCAGGATTTCCGGCGCAATTTCGTCTTCGACCAATCCTTCATGGCGATAGTAATTCGCAAGAGCCATGAAAGAACGGCCCGGATGATCGATACCGCCGAACGAACCATGCGCAATGATGTTCAACGCCTGCGAGCCCCGATAGTCGGGATGCGCGCGCCAGCTGATATCAGCCACCAGACACGCCGCCTGACGATAGCGGCTCTCATCTTCAGTTTCATCGAAACCGAGAACGGGAAGTGAAAGCGTCGTCCATGTTGCGAGTTCGCGTGCATGACGCGGCGAACGCGAACGCAGAATTGCCAGCTCTTCTGCCGAAGACAAAAGCGGATCAAGCCGCTGTTCGTTCTTGGGCAGCAGCGAATACAAGTAACCTTCACGAACTCCCAGCGCCGAGAATACGATCTTAGAGGGTTTCATGCGCCGAATGGTTTCGAGCAGAACTGTCGCGCCATAAGCAAGAAGCTGGCGACGATTTTTGGATACTGCTTCGATGCCGCGCATCGTGTCGATATTGCCTCTGGCAACCCGCGTGAGGAAGCTTTTTGCTTCCACCGGGTCCATCTCATAGCCATGCATGACGTGCAGCGGATAATGCTTGGCCGTCATATGCAGCTTGGCGAGATTTCGCCACGTACCGCCCACAGCGTAGAAGACTTCTCCCTGATGCTCTTCAAGAAGAGTCGCGCGTGCAAGCTCGGTGCGGGTGATTTTGGCGGCTTCAGGCAGTTGTTCGTTCGACATGTCCTGCAAACGCAGGCCACCGAGCGGAAGGGTAATCCCCTCACCGACCTCATGGTCATTGACGCCAACCAGCTCCAAACTGCCGCCGCCAAGGTCGCCAGTTACGCCCTGCGGTTTGTAGAAACCGGAAATGATACCCAAAGCGGAGTAATAGGCTTCTTCCTTGCCCGACAACACTTCAATGTGCCGTCCAAGAATAGCCTCGGCCTGAGAAATGAAATCAGGACCGTTTTTCGCCTCGCGAGCTGCGGCTGTTGCCAGCGCATGAATGGAAATCGCACCCGCCTGTTCGGCCAGAACGCGAAAACGCTTCAATGCGCGCAGGGCGATATCGACGGATTTCTCATTGAGCTTTCCGGTCTTGGCCAATCCTTTGCCAAGACCGCAGAGAAGCTTTTCATTGAAAAGCACTGTCGGAGACCGGACAATGCCTTCGTAAACAACGACACGGATCGAGTTGGAACCAATATCGATTACCGCGACGGGCTTGAGGCCTTTCAACCGGCCTTGTGCTACTGCTGGACTCATGAAGTCGTATTTCTTTCCGCCTGCGCACGTTTACGATGCGCAATCAGACGGGGGGCAGATGACTTCAGCGACTTTCCGCGACCCGACAAGCTTGGATTTGTCATGAAATATTCCTGCGCGTTGAAAGCTTCCTCTCCATCTTCTTTTTCTATCCGGCGAGAGGTGCCGTCCGCAAGTAGCTGATAGCTCTGCTGGTTATCAATTATGTTGGCAAACATGATTTGCGACAGGATTTGCTGATGCACGGTGGCATTGGTAATGGGCACCAGTGTCTCTACGCGACGGTCGAGATTGCGCGGCATCATATCGGCAGAACCGATATAGACGATTGCCTTGTCTGAAGGCAGATCATGCCCGTTTCCGAAGCAGAAAATGCGGCTATGCTCGAGAAAACGCCCAACAATCGACTTTGCGCGAATGTTGTCTGAGAGGCCAGGAACACCCGGTCTCAGACAGCAGATGCCACGCACGACGAGGTCCACATGCACGCCCGCCTGACTGGCCTTGTAAAGCGCGTCAATAATCTGTGGATCAACGAGCGAGTTCATCTTCATCCAGATGGCTGCAGGCTTATGAGCCTTCGCATTGGTGATCTCGTCATCGATATGCTTCAAGATTCGCGTGCGCAAGGTAAGCGGTGAAATCCCGATCTTCATTTCTTCAGCAGGCTGCGCATAACCGGTGATGAAGTTGAAGATATGCGCCACATCGCGTGCGATATCGGCATCGGAAGTGAAGAATGAAAGGTCGGTGTAAATTCGCGCTGTGATTGGGTGGTAGTTGCCCGTGCCAAGGTGAACATAGGAACGCAGCTTCTGGTCTTCACGGCGAACAACCAGCGACATCTTTGCGTGCGTCTTCAATTCGATAAAGCCGAAGACCACCTGAACGCCTGCGCGCTCCAGATCGCGTGCCCAGCGGATATTGGCTTCTTCATCGAAGCGGGCCTTCAGCTCAACAAGGGCTGTGACCGACTTGCCAGCTTCTGCCGCATCGACGAGCGCACGCACGATCGGGCTGTCATTGGAGGTACGGTAAAGCGTCTGCTTGATTGCCAACACATCAGGATCAGCTGCGGCCTGACGCAGAAACTGCACCACCACGTCAAATGATTCATATGGATGGTGAACCACAATGTCTTTTTCACGAATCGCGGCAAAGCAATCGCCGCCGTGCTCGCGAATGCGCTCAGGGAAACGCGGATTGTAAGACACAAATTTCAGGTCATCGCGCGGGATCGAAACGACTTCCGAAATCATGTTGAGCGCCAGAAGACCTTCGAGAACGCTTATGCGGTTTTCCGAGACACCCAGTTCGGTAGCAACGAAAACACGCAGCGCTTCCGGGATTTCAGCATCGAACTCGATGCGGATCACCTGACCGCGGCGACGACGCTTCAGAGCTGTTTCAAAAAGGCGGACCAGATCTTCCGCTTCTTCTTCGACTTCGATATCGCTGTCGCGAATGATGCGGAATGTACCGGCACCGCGCACCTCATAGCCCGGGAACAAACGACCGATAAACAGGCTGACTGCGTCTTCAATGGTGATAAAGCGGAACGTGTTCTGCTGCTCGGTCGGCAACTGGATGAAGCGCTTCAAGGCAACCGGAATGCGCAACAGCGCCGTCATCGGATGACCATCAAGACGACGCGCAAGCTGCAATGCTATCGAGAAGCCCAGATTTGGAATGAACGGGAACGGGTGCGCAGGATCGATTGAAAGCGGTGTCAGAACCGGGAAAATTGTTTCCAGGAAGTGCCCTTCCAGCCAATCTTTTTCGGTCTTCGACAAGGTCGATGCGCGTACGATCTCGATATTCTCTTTTTCAAGCTCCTCACGCAGCGCACGCAGACGTTCCTGCTGGCCTTCCTGCAGGCGGCCCACTTCTTCTAGAACGAAATCAAGCTGCTCCTGCGGCGTGCGACCATCGGCGCTGCGCATGGCAACACCTGCACGCACCTGTGCAGCAAGCCCTGCAATACGCACCATGAAAAATTCATCGAGGTTGGCTGCCGAAATCGACAGGAAGCGCAGACGCTCCAGCAATGGCTGACGCGTATTGCCTGCTTCTTCGAGAACACGACGGTTAAACTGAAGCCAGGAAAACTCGCGATTGACGAAGCGTTCAGGGCTTTGCATCAGCTCTGCTGTCTTGTCAGTGTTCAAAGCTTCGTGAGCGTTTTGAACTTTGCTGGCATTCTGGTTTGCAGAATGGTCATTTGCCGCCTGATCTGCCACATGTGCGGTCAAATCGGCGGCCTGGGTTGCCACAACGCTGTTTTCGTTCATTTTTCCTGTCCCGGTTACTACCGGCAAATCCCGGCGCGACGATAAGCCTATGGCTGTCATATGACAGTTTGATAGCAAACCGCTTGAAATGTCCCCAGAATTGATGAAAACGCTTCCAGAAACAAGCCGTTCGCGGTAAACGCTTGAAAAATAGCCATCCCAATTTGAATGCCGCGATCCAAAAGCTCCGGAGCCTATTATGTCCGATCACATCATCCCGCACTTCCAGAATGACGCTGGACACAATTCCATTGAAATCGGCGTGAAGGAATTCATGTGCGTCGGTGCGAACCCGCCTTTCGATCATCCACATGTCTTCCTCGACATGGGTGACGAAAGCGAAGTGGTTTGCCCATATTGCTCGACGCTCTATCGCTACAATCCGCAGCTTCACGCTGACGAGACTGTTCCTGCAGGCTGCGTTTACGAAGCACCTGCTGACAAAGCTGCCTGAACATAAATGGCGGTATTCGTGCCGCTGATATTATGAGCAGCTTGGTCAAGGGACGCATATTGATTGCAGGGGCCGGTGTTGCCGGTCTCAGTGCAGCACTTGAATGTGCGGCACGCGGATGGACTGTCCAGCTGTTTGAAAAAGCGCAAGCCCTGTCGGAAGTCGGCGCGGGCTTGCAGCTGGCTCCCAATGCGATGCGCCATCTCCAGCGCCTTGGCGTGGCCGACCGCCTTTCCTCACAAGCCGTTACGCCAGAAGCGCTTTATCTCATGGATGGGCGCAAGGCTCGCCCCCTGCTCGCCATGCAACTTGGCGACAAGGCATTCAAACGCTGGCATCATCCCTATGTCGTTTGCCATCGCGCTGATCTGCAAACAGCACTGTTAGATGCCTGCCACGACAATCCAAATATCGAGATTAATCTCGGTGCTGAGATTATTGGCCATAAGGCAGATCTAAACGGCATCACCGCAACGGTTAGACGTGGCGGAGCAGATGAAGATATTGCTGCCAGCTATCTCATTGCCTGCGATGGCGTCTGGTCTGCACAACGCGCCAAGGCGGGGTATGAAAAGGCGCGTTTCAGCGGCCATATCGCGTGGCGTACGACACTTGCAGCGGATGCCCTGCCCGCAAGCTTCAAGGCAGCAATCCCAGAACGGAAATCCGTTTCTGCATGGCTTGGCAAGAAGGCGCATTTTATCGCTTATCCGGTAAAGGGTGGCGACTTCTTCAATTTCGTAGCCATTACGACGGGCGATAACCCTGGTGAAGTCTGGTCTAAGACAGGTGACAATGCACGGCTGCAGTCAATTTATGCTGATTGGAGCAACCCGGTACGTGAAGTGCTGACCCTGGCCACCGAGTGGACCTACTGGCCGCTTTTTGAAATGGCTGATGCTCAGTTTGTTGGCCCGGACAGAACGGTATTTCTCGGTGACGCCTCTCACGCTGTCACACCCTTTGCAGCGCAGGGGGCTGCCATGGCAATTGAAGATGCAGCAGCACTTGCCGAAGCATTGGATGACCAAGAGCCACAATCAGCGCTGAAGCGATTTGATTCTGTTCGCAAAGAACGGATCGCAGCCGTTGCCAAACGCGGCCAGCTGAACCGCTTTGCCTATCACGCATCAGGTGTGTTTGCGCTTGGACGCAACATGCTTTTTACCATGCGCAGCCCAGATACTTTCCTGAAAGATCTGGACTGGCTTTATGGCTATGATGCCGTTGCAGCGGTAAAAAGTTAACCTGCGTCGAGCGCAGCTTCCAGAGCGGCAATATCAATCTTCAACATCGTCATCATGGCATTTGCCACGCGCTGCCTGACCTCAGGCTCACCGTTCTGAAGAATATCGAGCAGGAACTCCGGCACAATCTGCCAAGCAAACCCATATTTGTCGGTCAGCCAGCTGCATTCCATCGCAGAACCGCCTTCCAGCAACCGGTTCCAGAACGCATCAAGCTCTGCCTGATCCTTGCATTTCAGAATAAGCGATGTTGCCGGGTTGAACTTGAATTGTGGACCACCGTTCAAGGCAGTCATCGCCTGTCCGTCAAGTGTAAAGTTTGCAGTGACGACATCGGTGCCGCCGGATTGATGACCGTGCTGGAAGCGAATGAAGCCATCCAGAGAGGCTGGTTTTCCCAATTCTTTGAAGAGCGATACGTAATAATTGGCCGCCTCTTCAGCCTTGTTATCGAACCAGAGGCATACTGTTAAGCCAGACATGGATTGTTCCTCCCATATGTCTCAGCCCCCGACTTGTTGAGCATTTCCAGTTTGGTTGTATGGCTGGAAATGCTCGATCTATTAGTTTCAAACGTTTCTCGCTCGAAAACCGTTTCATATTTTTCGGAATATGCTTGGATTTAGCCCATCGCTTTTGCGGCTGCTTCCATATCCATCCACATCAGCTCCCAGATGTGACCGTCGAGATCTTCAAAGCTGCGACCATACATGAAACCGTAATCCTGCTTGGGAGCCGGATCAGCGCGACCACCAGCCTTAGCTGCATTTTCAACCGTTGCATCCACATCCGCTTTGCTGTCCGCCGAAAGACAGATCAAAACTTCACTTGTGGCATTGGCGTCGGAAATCTTTTTAGGCGTGAACTGGCTGAATTTCTCATGGCTGAGAATCATCGCATGGATCGTGTCGGAAAAGACCATGCAGGACGCCGTTTCGTCCGAAAACATCGGGTTCTTCGTTGCTCCGATTGCTTCATAGAAACTGGTTGAGCGAGCGACGTCTTTTACAGGAAGGTTTACGAAAATCATTTTAGGCATGGCAATTCCTCCAATTGCGGGCATGAACTGCCCATTTTCATTTGGCTTGTCTTTACGGCAGCTTTTCTATCGCCTGCCCGATCCCCCGGGCGATAAAGTCGGCATTTTATGTGTTGTTTGAAACCGACTATCATAAGATTGCTTGAACATAATGACAGATAAGTTATAATTAGCAACTATGAAGTTAGAAAAAATAACTAGTCGTGAAACACCAACAGCAAGACGCAGCTATGACGATGCTTGCGCAGCAGCACATGCCCTTGATTTAATTGGGGAGCGCTGGGCCTTGCTTGTCATTCGCGAACTGATGTTCGGACCGAAGCGTTTCAGCGATTTACGATCAGACTTGCCAGGAATAAGCGCCAATGTTCTCACACAGCGGCTTGAAGGACTGGAAGAAGCAGGCATTTTACGGAAGTCGAAATTGCCGCCCCCTGCATCCGTTCAGGTCTATGAATTGACTGAATGGGGCTATGAAGCAGAACCGATCCTGCAAACACTTGGTCGCTGGGCTGCACGTTCGCCGAGCCATGATACCAATTTGCCGATTTCGACCACGTCGTTCCTGCTATCACTAAGAACGATGATCAGTCCCGAACGCTCGCAAGGCATGAATGCTGTGATTGGGCTTAAACTCGATGATGAAGATTTCACCGCGCACCTGCACAACGGCAGACTGGAAGTAAAGCGCGGTAAAGCTGAGCAATATGATATCGCTTTTGAAAGTTCTCCCCGCATGATGGCTGCAGCAATCTATGGAGGACAGCCCTTAATCGCTCTTGAAGAGGCAAACCTGCTCACAATGAATGGGGATCATGCTCTGGCAGAAAAATTCATCACACTGTTTCCACTTCCTGCAAAAGCACCGCTGCAAAAATGAAATAAGCAACCATATGGTTGCATATATGTAAAACTCGTGTAGATTGGCAACCATACAGTTGCCAATCAAGGAGAATGCATATCATGACAACGACATCATCGACTGATCGCATTGAGAAGACCGTGAACCTTCGCGCTGGCATTGATCGGGTATGGCGCGCACTCACGGATCATGAGGAATTCGGCGAATGGTTCCGTGTCAAAATTGATGGACCATTTATTGTCGGCAGCGCATCGACTGGCCGCTTTACATTTGATGGATGTGGCGACACCAGATGGACGTCCTTCATCAAGGATATGAAAGCGCCGCACTATTTTTCCTTCACCTGGCATCCTTATGCTGTTGAAGCTGAAACAGATTATGCGAAAGAACCGCAAACACTGGTAGAATTCAAACTTGAAGAAATCGAGTCGGGCACAAAACTCACGGTTATCGAAACAGGCTTTGATGCCCTGCCTGCGGAGCGTCGGCCAATCGCCCTTCGAATGAACACGGGTGGTTGGGAAGAGCAGATGCGAAATATCAAGGAATACCTCGAAAGCAAATGACCGAAGCCTCGCTCACGCAATCAGCAAACATGTCTGCCATTTTTGCAGCACTGGCCGACCCAACCCGGCTGGCCCTGATCGAAACATTGAGCGACGGTGAAAGCCGCTCAATTGTCACGCTTTCACAAAATGGCAGCATTAGCAGGCAGGGAATGACCAAGCATCTTTCTGTGCTTGAGCAAGCGGGATTGGTTGAGCGCGATAAGGTTGGGCGTGAAAGCCGTTTCAGGCTTTGCCCGACCCCGCTTGTCGATGCGAGGGCCTATCTCAGCACTGTCTCTGCACAATGGGACGATGCACTGCAGCGTTTGCGTCGTTTCGTCGAAGATTGATCAAAGTCGCCGATCGCAGGATTCGAAATGGCTTTAGAGCGCGTTTCAATCAGATTGAAACAGATCGGCGCTCTAAGCCTTTTATTTGAAGCATAATCTTGTCAACGCTGATTAAACAACATTGAAGACGTGCCCTTCACGAAGCCAAGTTTCTCGTAGAAGGGCACGAGCTTATCAGGACAGTAGAGCTCAAAGCTTTTAACACGCTGCAGTTTTTCGTGGGTGACTATACGATCCACAAGAGCTTTACCGAGGCCCTGCCCGCGAAACTGATCCGCAACAATCACATCAAAAATCATCGCCTTGAAGGTGAAGTCGCTTAGCACACGCGCAAAACCGATTATCGATCCGTTCGCATCGCGACAGAAAATCGTCAGATCGCAATGTGAAAGCATATGCGTCACATCCTCAAATGAACGCGCCGAAGTCCACCACTCTTTACAATAAACCGCATGAAACTCGCGAAATTGCGCTGGCGCTAATTCTTCCGACCAATAATACTCAGCCATGACGACCTCTTTAGAGCGCATTTGAATTGCTTGAAGCAGATCGGCGCCCAAAATATTTGTTTTGACGCGAATCTCGGTCCGAAAACCGTTTCACACTTTTCGGAATGCGCTCTAATGGTGAACAATACACCAGTCGCAAAGGCAAGCCAGAATGACAATCCAGTTTGAACAGACCTGCCCAATCTTCCGAATTTTCGATATCGAGAAAGCCAAAGATTTCTATATCGGTTTTCTGGGTTTCACACTTGATTGGGAGCATCGCTTTGCCGACGGAATGCCGCTTTATATGCAGGTTTCCCGCGCTGGTCTGACCTTGCATCTGAGCGAACATCACGGTGATGGCAGTCCGGGCGCAAATATTTTCGTCCGTATGCAGGGTGTCGAAGAATTCCACAGGGAAGTTAATGCGCGTGGCTATCGCTATATGCGGCCCGGCATCGAGGACGCGCCATGGGGCCGTGTCATGGCGGTGATTGATCCATTCGGCAATCGCATTCAGTTCTGCCAGGGACCGAATGACGAATAGCATTTCCGCCAAGCCTGCGAAGTGCCTCCGTAGAAAATTCAGTTCGCCAGACTGATTTTTTTCCTGCTGCGATGCGTCGGATAAGGCATAAAAACAAACAGTTACAGCGGTTCCAACGATTCAGTCTTGACTGGAACCGCTGCAAAGAAAAACACCCGCCGGATCGCTCTGGCGGGTGTTTTATATTTCGACCAACCAAATGATTAGTGCAGGATCTGGCTCAGGAACAGCTTGGTGCGTTCATGCTGCGGGTTGTCGAAGAACTCGGCTGGCGAATTCTGCTCAACGATCTGACCCTGATCCATAAAGATCACGCGGTTTGCGACCTGACGGGCAAAGCCCATTTCGTGCGTTACGCAGATCATCGTCATGCCTTCCGCAGCAAGGCTCACCATTGTATCCAGCACTTCCTTGACCATTTCCGGATCAAGTGCCGAGGTCGGCTCATCGAACAGCATGACCTTCGGGCTCATGCAGAGCGCGCGGGCAATCGCCACACGCTGCTGCTGACCACCTGAAAGCTGGCCCGGATATTTGTTGGCCTGCTCTGGAATTTTCACGCGTGCCAGATAGTGCATCGCGATTTCTTCCGCCTGCTTCTTTGGCATTTTACGAACCCAGATCGGTGCGAGTGTACAGTTCTCCAAAATGGTCAGATGCGGGAAGAGGTTGAAGTGCTGGAACACCATGCCGACTTCGCGGCGCACTTCGTCGATCTTCTTGAGATCATTGGTGAGCTCAATACCATCAACAATAATCTGGCCCTTCTGGTGTTCTTCCAGACGATTAACGCAACGGATCATGGTTGACTTGCCGGAACCCGAAGGACCAGCAACGACGATGCGTTCGCCACGCATAACCTTCAAGTTGATGTCACGCAGAACGTGGAACTCGCCATACCACTTGTGCATGTTCTTGATCTCGATGGCCACATCGGTCTTCGAGACTTCCAGCTTTGAACGGTCGAGTTCGACACCGAGTTCGGATTGCGGGAGGGCGCTTTGTGCACTCATTTGTATTATTCCCTTGATTCTTATCGTTTATGACCCGTGTCGAGCCTTCGTTCCATGAATATAGAGTATCGCGACATGGCGAAACAGAAAATCCAGAAAACAAAGCCCGCAAAGATCAAACCTGTTGCAGGTGTCTGTGGAGAAGCCCAGTTTGCATCGGAGAAATTCTGACGGACAATGCCGAGCAGATCGAACATGCCGATGATGTAGACAAGGCTGGTGTCTTTAAAGAGGCCGATGAAGGTATTCACGATACCCGGGATCACCAGCTTGAGCGCCTGTGGCAACACGATGAGGTTGGTCTTCTGCCAGTAGCTGAGACCCAGTGCATCGGCACCTTCATACTGCCCACGCGGGATAGCCTGAAGGCCACCGCGCACCACTTCCGCCATATAAGCCGACGCGAAAAGTGCCACGCCGATAAGCGCACGCAACAGCTTGTCGAAGGTCACGCCCGGCGGCAAAAACAGTGGAAGCATCACGCTCGCCATGAACAACACTGTCACCAGCGGAACACCGCGAACCATTTCGATGAAGATAATACTGAAGGTCTTGATAACCGGCAGCTTTGAACGTCTTCCGAGAGCCAGCACGACACCCAATGGCAATGATACTGCAATACCCACGAAGGACAGAACCAGCGTTACCAGCAGGCCGCCCCAAAGCGGTGTTTCCACGAATGGCAGGCCAAACCAGCCGCCGACCAGCAGGAAGAAGGCGATAATCGGGAACACGAAGAAAAAGAGGATCGCATTCAAGACCTTATGCGGCGCCCTTGGGATGAGAAGCGGCACGAGTAGCACCACGAACATCAGCGCAGTCAGATTGACACGCCAGCGTTCGGAGATCGGGTAACGTCCGTAAATGAACTGCTCGTATTTCGCATTTACAAAGGCCCAGCAGGCACCCGACCAGCCTTCTGGCTGAGTGCCGCCCTGTGCGATCGTCAGACAGGCTGTGCGGTCTGTTCCTGTCCAAGCTGCATTGATGAACAACCACTGGATGATCGGCGGAAGAAACCACGCCACAAGCAACAGACCGAGAATGGTCATAGCTGCATCAACTGGCGTGGCAAAAAGATTGACCCGCAACCAATGCGAAAGCCCCTGCACAGAACGCGGAGGTGCTTCGCCTTCGACCATTTGCGGTCGGACATATTGGAGATTTGCGTTTTCCATTGTCATCTCTCCACCAGCGCCATCTTGGCATTGAACCAGTTCATCAGAACAGAAACGATCAAGCTGATACCGAGATAGATCACCATCCAGACAGCCACGACTTCAACAGCCTGACCGGTCTGATTAAGGATTGTACCGCCAACGGCGACCAGATCCGGATAGCCGATTGCGATGGCCAGCGAAGAGTTCTTGATCAGATTGAGATACTGACTGGAGAGCGGAGGAATGATGATACGCAGCGCCTGCGGCACGATGATCAAACGCATCGTCTGACCTGGACGCAAGCCCACCGCATAAGACGCTTCGGTCTGGCCTTTATTGACGCCCAGAACACCTGCACGAACGGTTTCAGCGATGAAGGATGCCGTATAAAACGAGAGGGCCAAAAGCAGCGCGAGGAATTCAGGCTTAACCTGCGCACCGCCTGTCAGATTGAAGGTTCCGAGTTTCGGAAAATCAAACGAGACAGGAAATCCGGTCACAATCAGCGCCAGTAACGGCAGGCCGATGATCAGCGCTGCAGAAACGCGAACCGTATGAAACGGTTGCCCCGTCGCCATCTGCCGACGCTTCGCCCAGCGCGCAACGAAAAATGAAACGACGATGCCAAGCAACAAGGCAACTGGCAACAGCCACGCACCCTCACCCCATACGGGCGACGGCATGAAGAAACCGCGATTATTCAGGTAGCTGCCAAGCGGCAGAGAAAGACTTTCTCGCGCCTGCGGCAAAACGGAAAGCACGCCGAAATACCAGAAGAAGATAACCAGAAGCGGCGGAATGTTTCGGAAAATCTCGACATAAACCATGCAGATCTTGCGGATCAGCCAGTTGCGCGAGAGCCGCCCAATACCCACCAGAAAGCCGATGATCGACGCCAGAACAACACCAAGCCCAGCGACGTATAGCGTGTTCATCAGGCCAACCAGAATGGCTCGGCCATAGGTGGAATCGCTTGAATAGGATATCAGCGTCTGACTGATATCGAAGCCAGCACGACCATTCAGGAATCCGAAGCCGGAAGCGATGTTGGCGCGTTGAAGATTGGTGATCGTGTTACCCACGATCCAGTAGATCAAGCCAATAACGGCAGCAAAAACCACGACCTGATAGAAGATGCCGCGAAGCCGCGGATCATAGAGGAGTGATGTGCCGCCGCCGCTTTGGCGTCGTTCGGTTGCAGAATAGGAAGCCATATGTTCCCTGTTTTCTTTCGGCCTTTCGCATCAGCTTTGAAAATAGCTGTGGCTCCCGACCCCCACCGGGAAAATCTTTTCAAAGCAGTTACGTATAAATGCCGAACCTTGCAGCCTTGCTCATAAGATACAAAGCGCGAGTTAAATTGCTTGGTACAGTCGCAGACCTGAGTGCCGAACCCTGAATGCGCTGCGGATTCTGAGGTCAGCTGCGAAATCATACAGCCGACAAATCCGGCGGGTGCATTGCTGCCCCCGCCCGATATTTATCCAATAAAAGCGCGTTCCTTAGCGGATCGGCCTTAGCGGATCGGCATACCGTATTGCAGGCCGCCCTTGTTCCACTGCGCATTGATACCGCGAGCGATCTTGAGCGGGCTGTTGGCACCCAGATTGCGTTCGAAGAGTTCGCCGTAATTGCCGACGCCCTTAACGATATTCACAACCCAATCATTGGTGAGGCCGAGATCCGTACCGATCTTGGTATCCGCTTCCGAGCCGAGAAGACGCTTGATTTCCGGGTTATCGGAATTCTTCATCTCTTCGACATTGGCCTGAGTAATACCAAACTCTTCAGCATTCAGCAGCGCATAGTGAGTCCAGCGGATAACGTCTGCCCACTTGGAATCGCCCTGACGGACAGCTGGTCCGAGTGGTTCCTTGGAAATGATTTCCGGCAGAACAACGTGGTCATCCGGGTTTGCCAGCGTGAGGCGGGTCGAATAGAGGCCCGACTGGTCAGTCGTATAGGCATCGCAACGGCCAGAATCATAAGCTGCGTTGGCTTCTTCGAGCTTTTCGAAGACCACCGGATTGTATTCCATCTTGTTGGCGCGGAAGTAGTCAGCCATGTTCAGCTCGGTCGTGGTGCCAGCCTGAACACAGATTGAGGCGCCGGAAAGCTGAAGTGCTGAGTTGATACCCGACAGCTTCTTCGAGTTAATCATGAACCCCTGACCGTCGTAGTAATTGACGCCAGGGAAATCGAGACCCAGCGACGTATCGCGGCTGATGGTCCATGTCGTGTTGCGGATGAGGACATCCACTTCGCCCGACTGCAATGCAGTAAAGCGCTCTTTAGCATTGAGAGGCGTGAACTTTACCTTCGTTGCATCGCCGAAAATCGCGGCAGCAACCGCACGGCAATAATCAACGTCAAAACCCGACCACTCGCCCTTGTCATTAGGCGATGCGAAGCCGAGCAAACCTGTGTTGACACCACACTGCAGGAACCCCTTAGCCTTTACATCCGAAAGTGTATCGGCCGATGCTCCCGAAGCTGCGCCAAACAACGCCGCTGCACCCAATACCCCTGTCAAAACAGTCTTTTTCATCTGGCCTGCAACCTTTTATGTTCCCTGGAGATCGTGGTGGACAAATGATCCATGCACGTCTCTGTTGCTTTATTTTTTGCATGAGGTTGAAGAACAGGCCACAAGACCTCCCCCACCCCTGCTTACGCAGATATCCCTCGCCCGGAGCCGTTATCGACCCTCTGTTGTTTTTCTGGGCGGAGTGATGCCTGTCGCCTTCACAGCGCTATCGAAGGCGATATTTTGGTTTTGGTCAAGCTATTAACGTCGTGGAAAAAGCCCGTTTGCCTAAAAAATGGGTCATCAACATGCAGATTTTTACACGATTTCCCAATTTTAGGGTAAAGGCGTTCAGCTTGAAAAATCAGCCGAACCTAAAAAAGAAAATATTGTAAAAATTCAATAAATACAAATCGTTATAGATAAAAAGAGGCGCTGAACATAGCGATCAGCACCTCAATTTTGCCCCATTCAGACCCGCGGCATCACCTGATCTTCATCTAGCGAAAAAATAATATTTCGCGTCGCCATATAGCGAGCCACCCACCATGTCGCGATAAAGCCAATTGTCAGTCCAGCCACGACATCCGTCGGATAATGAGCGCCGGCTGCCAGTCGGCTGATAACGAAAAGAACACAGACCGGAACCGTGAGAAACCGCCAGCGAGGCAAGAAAATCCACAGTGAAACCAGCATGATACCGGCCATCATGGAGTGTCCGGAGGGGAAACTTTCATAAGAATGTTCGCCCCGAAACGGAGCGAAATACGCGGAGCCCAATTCATCCAGCAAAAGCGGGCGCGCGCGTCCGATCAAGAGCTTTCCGATCTCCGTGGGAAAACTGCCGACCACGATCGATGCAAGAACCAGAGTCGCCCAACTGTGAAAACGGACGAGCACTTCTTGTGAAGCTAAGCGAATGTTTGGTGAGAGCAAGAAAGCCGTGCTCAGCCAAACGATAATGCCGACGCCAAGCCAGACCAAAGTGCGAATCAAATCCGTAATGGTTCTAAGCACTTCCATGACAAAGAAGTCGCTGTTCATTGCAGCGCGAACAATCTGCGCATCCCAAATATGCAGAACAAGCAGAACAAAGGGCAGCAGAACTACAAGCGCCGTCATTTCAAGTGTCCAGCTTGATGGCGCACCCGGATAAGCCGGCCTGACAAGCGCCCTTACCAACTCCGAAGCGATGCGGATCGGATAAAGAATTGTGCTTGTGGCCTTACTCTCACTCATATCGGAATTACTCTTTCTCTGGTTTACATTATCACTGTTACAAAGCGCCATGTTGCATCCGCTTCATGTGCGTCTTATCCAATAAATTGGAGTATCCACCGGAGCGGACCAAAACCTGCACATGCAAGACTGAATCCGCCGGAAACAGTTTGCAAAGCTCTCCAAATGAGAACTGGTGGCAAAGCATGCAACATGGCCTGGAGGCAATTTCGTGACTAACAAACAGGACAAGACAGAAAAGCTGGGCATAAACACACGGTTGGCCCATGATGGTTATGAACCGCGCGATTATTATGGCTTCGTCAATCCACCCGTCGTGCGCGCCTCTACCGTTCTTTTCCCGGATGCACAGACCATGGCGACGGGCGCGCAGAAGTACACTTACGGAACGCGCGGCACTCCAACCAGTGAAGCACTTTGCAAGGCTATAGACGCTCTTGAAGGTTCCGCCGGCACTGTTTGCGTGCCTTCTGGTCTTGCTGCAGTCACTATCCCTCTGCTGGCTTTCCTGTCACCCGGCGACCATGTTTTGTTTGTCGATTCTATTTACAATCCAACCCGTCACTTTGCCGATACGATCCTCAAGCGTATGGGTATCGAGGTTGAATATTACGATCCGGAGATCGGTGCAGCCATTGCAAAGCTGATGCGCCCAAACACCAAGGTCGTCTTCACGGAGTCGCCAGCATCCAACACATTTGAGGTGCAGGATATCCCGGCAATCGTCGAAGAAGCGCATAAGGTCGGTGCGATTGTGATGATGGATAACACCTGGGCAACGCCGCTTTACTTCAAACCGCTCGATTTTGGCGTTGATATCAGCATCCATGCTTCAACGAAGTATCCATCCGGTCACGCCGATATTCTTTTCGGAACAATTTCGGCCAATGAAAAATGCTGGCCGCAGCTTCTGGAAACGCATGGCACGCTCGGCCTTTGTGCTGCACCTGACGATGCCTATCAGATCCTGCGCGGTTTGCGCACAATGGGTGTTCGTCTGGAGCATCACCGCAAAAGTGCGCTTGAAGTCGCTCATTGGCTTGAAAGCCATCCAGCGGTTGATCGTGTGCTGCACCCGGCCCTTGAAAGCCATTCCGGCCATGAAATCTGGAAGCGCGACTTCAAAGGCTCGTCAGGCGTCTTCGCTTTCGTTCTGAAAAGCGGCGGACGACAGGAAGCTCACGCATTTCTTAATGCACTTGAGATTTTTGGCCTCGGTTATTCTTGGGGCGGCTACGAAAGCCTTGCCAATGAAGTTGGCATCAAGGATCGCATGGTTGCCAAGGGCGATTATCCGGGCCCAGTCATTCGCTTGCAGATCGGCCTTGAAGATGTACCTGACCTGATTGCCGATCTCGAAAAAGGCTTTGCAGCAATCTGAATTGCCTTATCTCGTGCTCGTCTCCACGGAATAGACACATAAAATAGCAAAGCGGCTCTTGATGGTATCGAGAGCCGCTTTGTTTTTACATAGTATTTTAGTTATATATAAATAAAAATTTAGGGTGAAATTAGCTCATTCTTTTGCTTCCATCGAGTGTTGGAATATTTATACTTATAAACTATCGAAAATAAATATCGGCTTGGGTCAGTGTCTTCTTGGAATTCAATTAAGCATCCGCTTCACCTTTTTACGCAGAGTCTGCTCGCGCTCTTTTTACTAGCTCTATCAGCGATTCCGACTGTCGCTCAGGACACAGCTCTGCGTCAGGTGAAAGTCGGGGTTTATGTCAGTGAGCCTTTTGTCAGCAAACAGGGCGACATTTACACTGGCATGGCTATCGATTTGTGGAGCAATATAAGCACACGTCTAGGGCTTGCGTCTCAATTCGTCGAATATCCGAACTATAATGCGCTGGTGAAGGCCGTTTCTCAGAGCGAAGTCGATGCGGCTGTCACCAACATTACAATCACTGAAAAACGTGCGGAAGTGGTTGATTTTACTCATCCTTGGTTTGATGCAGGCCTTCGGATCATGGTTCACACCCAAGCGGGAAATGGCTGGGAAGATCTGATTGGTGACCTGGAAGATGCAGGCCATCTTGCCACCTACGCCTGGATTGGTATCGTCATTCTGGTTGCCACAGTTTTGCTTACGCTCTTTGATCGCCGGTTTGACCAGAATTTCCCACGTCGTTGGCTTGAGGGCCTGGCCGAAAGCTTCTATCACGTTGTTTCGCTTGCCACTTCCGGCAAAAGCTCACGCAAGAATCTCTTCGGTTGGGCGGGACGTATATGGCAGGCATTCTGGCTGGTTTTTGGTATTGCCGTGGTTGCTTACGTAACATCTTCCGTAACCAGCGTAATGACCGTTGCCCATATCTCCAATAACATCAACAACTTGGCTGACCTTCAAAGCAAGACGGTTGGTGTGCGTACGGGTAGTATTGCAGAGCAGACGATGGCAGCGCGCTCAATCTCAACTGTAGGCTTTGACCACCTTCCCGAAGCTGTAACCGCACTGACCAATGACGAAATCTCGGCAATCATTGGCGATAGTCCTGTGCTTGAATATTATGTACACCAAAATGTCGATGCGCCAATCGAGATCGTGGGCAACACCTTCAGCCCTGATAAATATGGCTTCGCCTTCCCGCGCCATAGTGATCTGGTTAAGCCCGCTTCGATTGCGATCATCAGCCTTCAGGAAAGCGAAGAGCTGGCTGCGCTGAAAACCAAATATTTCGGACGGGACGAATAGTCGGAAAATACAGAAGCGTCCGAATGGTCGCTTTTGTTTTCATAGATTGAAAAGTTGATATTTAAAATCAACATTCATGGCCCGCGGCTGCTTTTCGGCACTTATCCATTTCACATGCCCCTGAAATACGGTAGGAAGCCAACCAGATAAGTCTATTTTGTCTTCAGGTGTCGAAAGCACCCAAAGGAAATGCCATGATGAACTGGGTTTTCGTGTTGCAAGGTGTAATCGCTATTGGTCTGGCAGGACTGGCCATTGCCGTCATTCTGCGTCACCGTCGCTAAAATACACGCATAAGCAGAACCATTGGGAACTTCTTGCCCGGTAAATTCGTTTACCGTGCATATAAATCCAGGGAGAAGACCCATGAAACTCACTCTTAAAGCCGCCATGATTGCGCTGGGTGTTTTTTCTGCGGGTGCTGCGCAAGCCGCTAACGCGATTGTAACAACCAATCTTAATGTACGCACAGGTCCAGGAACGGGTTATGCCGCGCTCGGCAGCATTCCAAATAGAGCGCCTGTCAATGTGCATGGTTGCACCTCGGGTTATGGCTGGTGCCAGATTAGCTATGGCGGATTGTCCGGCTGGGCATCATCCCGCTACCTCGCCATGCGTGAAGGATCGAGCGGCGGTTACTCAGACGATTTTGGTCGCAATGCCGCTCTGATCGGCATTCCATTGATCGCTGGTGTCGCGATTGGCGCTGCCCTCAACGACCGAAACGACCGCTGGGACCGTCGCCATTATGACCGCCGTCATTGGGATCGTGGTCGCCATTGGGATCGCGGCCGTGGATGGGACAGAGGCCGCCACTGGGACCGTGGTGGAAGAAATTGGGATCGCTCGCGTGATCGTGGTCCGCGATTTTTCCCACGAAGCCGCTCCGGCGATGGCCCGCACGGCCAATAAGACAGACAATTTCGAATTGAGAAACGCCGCAAAATTTGCGGCGTTTTTGTTATTATACCAAGTGAACGTTACTCGCTAAACCTAATTACGACCTCCGAGCGCGAGGCGGCAGGCAAGCGCTGCGAACACAGTTGCCAGCAGATATTGCGGCAGCCTTCGCATAGAGGGCCGTGCTTTAATGCGATTGCGAACATGCGTACTCAAAAGAATAACGCTTCCATTCACAATCAAACCAATGCCGTTGAGCACGGTTGCCAAAACCAACATTTGTAAGATGAGGGAACCAGCCTCAGGCTTCACGAACTGGGGAAATAACGCCAGCACAAAGAGCACCATCTTCGGATTAAGCAAATTGGTAAAAAGCCCCTCGCCGAATATCCGTTTCAAAGAAACGCGATTGAGGCCCACCACCGGTGAAAAGACAGTGCCATCTGAGCGAATGGTCTTCCAGGCAAGATAAAGGAGGTAGATGCAGCCTGCCCAGCGCACAATTTCATAGGCTACGGGTAAAACCAAAAAGAGCTGCGAAAGACCAAGGGCTGCCGCAACTGCGTGGCAATATGTGCCCACGGCAATACCGACATAGGTGAGAAAACCTGCAGCCTGTCCTTGGCTAATACTGCGGGAGGCAATGAGGAGCATATCTGGCCCTGGCGTAGCAGTGAGCACGACGCAAGCAGTGGCAAAAAGCATAAGTGTGGAGAGATCCGGCATATCGTATTCCTTCGAGTTACCGGAATTCCCGTTTAGCACTTGGGAACGCAATTGCAACTGTGTCGAAGGTGATTAGCAGATAATTGCTGACCGCAGCGCTAATGCTGGCGGATACGATTGCTGCAATGTGAGGTTTTTGGCAGAGGAGGATTCAATGATCCAAGTCATTGTTTTGATGGCGATCCCGACTGGATTCGAACCAGTGACCTACGGCTTAGAAGGCCGGTGCTCTATCCAGCTGAGCTACGGGACCTCACCATCAGAACCCGGCCATAGCACAAAGCATGAGGCTGGGAAAAGCTGTTAGTGCGTCCAAGGCTGTGGACGATAGAAGCTGAAGTTATCCGAATAGGAAACCTTGCGACGCTTCACTTCATGCGGCTCGATTACGCGATAAGCGATACCGTTGCGGGTCGCATATTCAATTGCGTCTTCGCGACTGTCGAAAGACAGGCGAATCTGACTCTTCATGTCACCGGATGATGTGTAACCCATAAGCGGCTCGACCTTACGAGCGCTTTCTGGCTCATATTCCAGAAGCCAGTTATCGGTTTTGGCTTTACCAGACTGCATTGCGGTCTTAGCTGGACGGTAAATACGTGCAACCATTTGACGAACCTTGATCTATGCTCTTGAGCCCATGAAGGGCGATAATTTCACTAAGGCAATAGTTTACACGTCACACCATGTCAACGCGATAAAGGCGCACGCCACAGCATCTGACTGCGACATACTCATCTTGGCAAATTGTCTGGAAAGAATGGTCGGAGCGAGAGGATTCGAACCTCCGACCCCCTGATCCCAAATCAGGTGCGCTACCAGGCTGCGCTACGCTCCGTGCTTTGTAAGCGGCCCTTCCCTAGATAATCGCCGTGTATAAAGCAAGCGCTAAAAACAGATTTTTCAAATTTTATTCACAGCGTTACGCAGCTCGGTGCGTTTATGGCTTAGCTCAAAGCCAGGAACTAAGCTTGCTCTGGTGCGTTTTGTTTTCATCCTCAAATTTTCAGGAGTTTCAGAGTGAATCGCAACGGGCTTTATCTGATTATCGGTGCTCTTATTGTCGTGGTCGCAGGATTCGCGATCTATACCTATCAGGAGGAATCAAAACCTTCCGGCATCGAAATGAAAATTGGAGAGGGTGGCGTTTCCATTCAGGAAAACTAAGCCTTTAGGCTAAGACAGGCGCGTCAACACGGCAAAAAGTTTCAAGTCTAAATCGGTTATAAACATATAAACCGATTAAGATTTCAAACGCTTACCGTTTGTGATGCAACGATTCTTCAAGGTCCATGTTATTTGCCATGCCAAGAGCCAATGGAGGATCGAAATGGATATCCAGACTTCAGATGCACTTTATCGTCGCCACGAAAATGAGTGGGCAGCATTTCGTGATGCTGTTCAGCAAAAAGAGGCGAGCCAGAAACGCGGTGAGACTGCTTCCGGTGAACCCTTTTCGGGCAACAAGGCATCCGGACAGGAATAATTCATTCCGACCAGCTTAGTTAGAACGCCGCGAAAGCGGCGTTTTTTATTGCCTGAACAACGCTATAAAATCTTAAATTCAAGAAAATTCACTTGGGATTTCAATCTCGTCCGCTACCTTCTGCATATCGAAACAATTTCATTATTTTGGGATCAGGAAATGTCGACACAGAAAGTAGCGATCATTACGGCAGGCGGCAGCGGCATGGGTGCGGCTTCCGCACGGCGGCTTGCAGCGGACGGTTTTTCCGTCGCAATCCTCTCGTCATCTGGCAAAGGCGAAGCATTGGCCGAGGAACTGGGCGGCATTGGCGTCACAGGGTCGAACCAGTCGGCTGACGACCTGAAGAAGCTCGTCGATCTCACTATCGAAAAATGGGGGCGTATCGATACGCTGGTGAATAGTGCCGGCCACGGTCCACGCGCACCGATCCTCGATATTACAGATGAAGATTGGCACAAGGGTCTCGATACTTACTTTCTGAATGTTGTACGCCCGAGCCGTCTTGTCGTGCCTTTCATGCAAAAGCAGAAATCCGGCACGATCATCAACATCTCGACCGCATGGGCTTTTGAGCCAAGCGCGATGTTCCCGACTTCAGCAGTTTTCCGTGCTGGTTTGGCCTCGTTTACAAAAGTCTTCGCCGACACCTATGCGGCAGACAATATCCGTATGAACAATGTTTTGCCGGGTTGGATCGACAGCCTGCCAGCAACAGAAGAACGCCGGGATAGCGTGCCTATGCAGCGCTATGGCAAAAGCGAAGAAATCGCTGCGACGGTTTCATTCCTTGCCTCCGAAGGTGCTGCCTACATCACGGGTCAGAACCTGCGCGTGGATGGCGGCCTCACCCGCTCGGTCTGATAAATACCCTGGTAACGAAATGCGAAGGAAGACTCGGTAGTGTCTTCCTGTCGCGATTCGGACAGGGGACATGAAAAATGGCGCCACGGAAACGAAGTTCCCGCCCGACAAAACGCTCAACCGGGCGTTCTACCGGGCGCAAGAACAGTTCAGGTTCATCAGCACCAATTCTGGCGCTTGGCGCTATTTTGGGATTGGGTGCGTTCAGCCTGTGGGCAACGGCTCAGCATAAAAGCCCGCAAGCAGCATTGACCGCCTTGTTCCAGCGCACTGTCCCGACAACCACTTCGTCTGCTCCTGCCAAGGTTGAAGCCAGACAACCTGCCGAGAAGGCAGTGGTCGAAAAGAAGTCGCAAAGCAGAGATTATGCTGGCGCGGTGGGTCCGGTGCCACGCCCGGCCGCATTGGTAGCGCCCGCACCGGCCAAGCCTGTGCAGCAAGCCGCAATTGAGGTTTCAAAGCCCGCAGTCGCGACACAGAAAGTGGCTCCACCGCCGCCTCCCCCTGCATCCGCACGCGCGTTGCCGATGCCGCCGCGCGGCACCAATACGGTCGCTCATTCTCCATCGGTAATTTACGCCAAGGCAAAACTCACCATTCACAAGAATGCATGGGATCGCTCACCGGCCATCGGTACGGTCGAAAAGGGTCGCGAAATGCGCTCCTATGGTAAGACCGGCAAGTGGCATCGCGTGGTCGTGCCTTCAACCAACATGATTGGCTGGGTTCATGAAGATCAGTTGCTCGGTGGCCGTAACAAGCCCGACAGCGCACAAATGATGACCACCGGCTCGATTGCCAAGAAGACGCAAGCACCAACTCCAGCGGCACCCGTCGTGCAGAAGGCACGCATTCAGCCGCCAATGGCCGTTGGACAGAAAAACTAGGTTTTCTGTGCGGCTGTTGCCATGGCTGCGATTTGCAGATCACCCGGCAGATAGTCAAAGCCAATTGCGAGCAGCGACGAGGTATCGGCGACCATGTCGCCGAACAGCTGCTCATAAAGCATCTGTCTGCCCACAAGCGTCAGCAAAACCTTCATAAGAAAGGCTGGCACCGGCAGCAACCGCGACGGACGGCCCATTGCTTTGCGGGCTTTTGAGACAAGTTCGCGGGTTGAGCGGGGTTCTGGCTCGGCGAGATGGAAAATTTGGCCTGAAACCTGATCTTTTTTTGCATTGACGAGAAACACCAATGCACGCGCCACATTTTCCAGCGAGACAAAACTGCGCCGGTTGTCGGCCAACCCAAAGGGAAGCGGTAGTCCTGTGTCGCAAAGCTTCATTAAAGCGCGCAGATTGGCCCGTGCATCTGGGCCATAAACGAGTACCGGACGTGCAATAACCACCTCAATACCACGCATCGCAAGCAATGCTGCTTCGGCCTTCGCTTTGGCATGGCCGTAATCATCACGCGGTGAAAGCGGCATATCCGACATTAACGGCGATGGATTGCCTGCAATCGTGTAGATTGTTGACACAAAGATAAAACGGCGTACACCGGCCTGTCTGGCTTTTTCCGCAAGCTCGACTGTCAGGCGATGATTGACAGCGTCAAACTCATCCGCCTGCGGGCGTTCGGCACCAGTTCGATGCGCCAGAGCGGCACAATGAATGACCGCATCAACGCCGTCAAAGTCTGGCGCCAAAAGCGCATCGCGTGAAAGAGCGAGCGTGTCGTGTCCATTGCCGGCCAGCTCGCGCAGAACAGCACTTCCGATAAATCCGCCAGCTCCAGTGACAGCGACCTTCATCCCTCACCGTGACCAGCTTCGGACAAAACCTGCGCGGCAAGCGTGCGCGTTATGCGCGTTTTCTGCTCCATAGCGGCGTTATCAAGACGATCGACAATCTGGATCGCTGACAGAAGCGAGCGTTCAATGCGGCTGACCAGATAACTCACCACATGCGGTTCAACGCTGATCTGCCGATCAGCAAAGAGCTTGTGAATAACACCGCCCAGCAGCATGTCGTCCGGTTCGGCAATTTCCACCACTGTCGCCGCCTTGAGGCGCGATGCGAGATCGGGGAGTTTGACTTTCCAGTTTGCGGGCAGAAGACGCGAAGTCATCAGCAGCGATGGCCCCGGACCAAGGGCTGCATTCTGCCGAACGCTGTTAATGAGATGAAACAGGCCTGTTTCGTCAAAACGTGCGCCACCGATATTATCAATCAGCACAGGATATTCCGCAGCACCATGCACTACGCGCTCGCTGATGGATTTTGGATCAGCCAGCAACGCACCTGTTGCTGCACGCCACACTTCTGCAAGATGTGTTTTACCCGCGCCCGTCGGCCCGGCAAGGATAACCACCGGGGCAACCCAGTTCGGCCAACGGTCGATAAGGTCCACCGCCGCACGGTTCGACCCCGTGACCATGATGTCTTCGCGGTGATAGCCGGGCTGATGCTCAAGGGCGAGCGGAATCTGACGCGGCGCGTCACTCATCGCTGCCTCCAGAATGTCTGGCTCCTGAAAATCTGGCCCGGTTACGTTTCAATTTCATTTCTCTTTGCCTGTATTCTCGCCCGCCTCTATCAGCGGTCCGACATCTGAATGCGAACGCTTGTAAGCAGGGTCATACATCGGAGAATGGAGATAGCGATTCAGGGCAAAACGCACAAGCACCCCGACCGCTGCCGCAGCTGGCACTGCAACCAGCATTCCAGTGAAGCCAAACAGAGAACCGAAGGCGAACAGAGCGAACATCAGCCAGACCGGATGCAGGCCCACAGACGATCCGACGAGCTTTGGCTGGAGGATGTTTCCTTCAACAAACTGGCCCAGGAAAAACACCGCGGCAACAGCCACAATCATGATCCAATCCGGCCAGAACTGGACCAGCGCAACACCGATTGCAAGCGTCAGACCAACGAAGGAACCGATGTAGGGAATGAAGCTGATAAGCCCCGCAAAAAAGCCGATAAGCAGGCCAAAGTTAAGTCCGGTCAGGGTCAGGCCGATAGCGTAATAGGTGCCGAGAATGAGACACAAAGTACCCTGCCCGCGCACGAAGCCCGCCACCGCTGCATCCATGTCGCGAGCAATGCCGCGGACGGTATAAAGCTGCCTGCGAGGAACCCATGAATCGATGCGATCAACCATGCGATCCCAGTCGAGCAGCATGTAGAACGCAACCACCGGCGTAACGATGAAAAGGCCCGCAATATCAATGAGAGATTTCCCCGAATTCCACAGGGACTGGAGCAATGTGGAGAGGAAACCGGCGCCCTGTTGCAGGAGCGTGCTGAGGTTTTCCTGAATGACCGAGCTATCGATACCGATATAGCGTTTCAGCCAGCTCGAATTCTCATTGGCAAGAAGCGCCTGCAACTGTGAAATGTAATCCGGCAGCTTGGAGATGAAATCTGCGAGCTGTGTCGCGAGCACCGGTATAATGATCATCAACCCGACGACGAGTATCATCAGGAATACCAGCAGAATGACAATCGTTGCAGCCAGTCGCGACAGACCCAACCGTTCCAGACGGTCTGCAACAGGATCAAGAAAATATGCCAGTGCCATGCCTGCCACAAAGGGCAGAAGAACCGGGCTGAAAATCACGAGAAACAGAAGGAATATCGCCGCAGTACAGGTCCAGAACATGGCCTGACGACGAACGACAGAACCTGTAAAGCCGCCGACTTCCACATTGACGTGAATATCGCCATCCCGCGCTACAGCCTCAGCCTGTTGTATCGTCTTGGTCGTCGTGTCACGCGCAGGCGCTGGTTTCTTGGCCATTTTGATCCATTCTCTGCAAAGATATTTCCCGCGTCTCAGCTATAATACGTCGGTGTTACTATTCTCGTAAGCGCAGGCAGATAGAGATAGTTAGATCGTAGCAAAAAGATTGCAATGCTTATGAGCGCGGCGCTGGCTATGCATTGGCAGGTTACTGCAAATCCACAATCGCGGAAATTTCAGCAGATTCCTGCGATGTTTTGCGCTTTTCCGGCCTTCTGGCCTTGCAGGACACGCAATCTCATGTCATTGCGCCCTCATTATTCCCCACTAGGGGCACAGCCCCGTTTCAGGCCAGTTTCAGGAGCAGGTGATGACCACGGAAAATAACCCCGCCAGAAAAAATGGACTGACTTATGCTGAAGCGGGTGTCGATATCGATGCCGGCAATCTGATGGTCGACAAGATCAAGCCACTTGTTCGCTCCACGCGTCGTCCCGGCGCAGATGGCGAAATTGGTGGTTTTGGTGGCCTCTTCGATCTCAAAGCGGCAGGTTTCACCGATCCGGTGCTGGTTGCAGCCAATGATGGCGTTGGCACAAAGCTCAAAATTGCAATCGATGCAGACAAGCACGACACTGTTGGTATCGATCTTGTTGCCATGTGCGTGAACGATCTCGTCGTTCAGGGTGCAGAGCCACTGTTCTTTCTTGATTATTTCGCAACCGGCAAGCTGTCGCCTGATCAGGGCGTAGCTATCGTCTCCGGCATTGCGGAAGGTTGCCTTCAGGCTGGTTGTGCGCTGATTGGCGGTGAAACCGCTGAAATGCCGGGCATGTACCGCGATGGCGATTACGATCTGGCTGGCTTTGCGGTTGGCGCTGCTGAACGCAACCGTCTGCTGCCGCGCGGCGATGTTTCGGAAGGCGACATCATTATCGGCCTTTCGTCGTCGGGCGTTCACTCCAACGGCTTCTCTCTGGTTCGTCGTATTGTCGAAATGTCCGGCCTTGGCTGGAAGTCTGATGCGCCGTTCAAGGAAGGTGCAACGCTTGGTGAAGCCCTGCTGGAGCCAACCCGCATTTATGTGAAGCCGTTGCTTGCCGCTATCCGTGCTTCGGATGGTATCAAGGCATTGGCCCATATTACTGGCGGTGGTTTCCCGGACAATATCCCGCGCGTTCTGCCAGAAGGTCTTGCGGCTGAAATCAATCTCGATGCAATCGATGTTCCTGCCGTATTCTCATGGCTTGCAAAGACCGGCGGTGTCGAACCACTCGAAATGCTGCGCACCTTCAACTGCGGCATCGGCATGATCGCTGTTGTCACACCAGACAAGGTGGACGAAGTGATTGCAGCCCTGACCAATGAAGGCGAAAACGTCACAACACTCGGCCGCATGGTCAAGCGTGAAGGCGAAGGCGTCGTCTATCAGGGCACGCTGAAACTATGAGCCGCAAACGGGTCGTCATTTTCATCTCGGGCGGCGGCTCCAATATGGAGGCGCTGATCCGCGCTGCTCAGGCACCCGATTTTCCAGCCGAAATCGTCTCGGTTTTCTCTGATAAGTCAGATGCAGGCGGACTAGCCAAAGCACAGGCCGCTGGCATCGCGACGCAGGTGTTTACCCGCAAAGATTATGCCTCCAAGGATGCGCATGAAGATGCAATCCTTGAGGCGCTTGCGCTGCTCAACCCGGATATTATCTGCCTTGCAGGTTACATGCGGCTGTTGTCAGCTAAGTTTATTGCGCCTTATGAAGGTCGTATCCTCAACATTCATCCTTCGCTGTTGCCGCTTTTCGCAGGCCTTCACACGCATCAGCGTGCGCTTGACGCAGGCATGAAACTTGCAGGCTGCACCGTGCATCTGGTGACGGAAGGCATGGATGAAGGTCCGATTTTGGCACAGGCCGCTGTGCCTATCGTCGAAGGCGATACGGAAAGCAGCCTTGCTGCGCGCGTTTTGAAAGCCGAACACAAGATCTACGCTTTGGCGCTCAGCAAATTTGCCAGTGGTGACGCGGAAATAGGCCTGTCGCAAGATGCGATGGTGATCAGCGCCTGAGTTACAAAAGCGCGATTAAACGCGACAAATTAATCACACCCGAATTTTTTCGTTAACAAAACTTTAATTCTCGCGAAAATGCCCTAATTCAAGTTCGTAAGGGAAGCTGCTTCGGCAACCCGTGAGAGTCGCATAAGCGTCTCTTTCAGTATGTGTTTATTAGAGGACAACATCATGTCTCTCCGTTTTTCGACTTCCTTCCTGTCGGCTATGGCCGTCGTTTCGGGCATTGCTATTACTGCCCCTGCTCTTGCTGCTGACTTCGTAGCGCCTCCCGGCTCAGGTCGCACCCAGCCGCGTTCGGAAGTTGGCACTCTTACTTGTGATATTTCCCCTGCAATCGGCGTCATTATCGGCAGCCAGCAGGACGTGGATTGTGTGTTCAGCCCTGTTCGCGGTCGCGGCCCGGTAGAGCACTACACCGGCAACATCACAAAAATCGGCGTAGATATCGGCTTCATCAATGGCGGCACCGTTGCATGGGCTGTCTGGGCTCCAACCGTTCGCCCTGAAGGCGCGCTCAAGGGCCGTTATGTCGGCGCATCGGCAAATGCCTCAATCGGCATTGGCGCAGGCACCAACATCCTGACCGGCGGCTCGTGGAAGACAATTTCGCTGCAGCCAATTTCGGTTCAGGGCCAGAAAGGCCTCAACGCAGCTGTTGGCCTTTCCAAGCTCAAGCTGAACTACGCAGGCTAATACGGCCTGATACAATCAAAAACCGCGCTTAATTTAAATTAAGCGCGGTTTTTTTTATTTCATCAAAGCTTTCTGATCCAGATTTTGGTGTCGTGAACCGCCAGACCGCCATATGGCGCCGCAGGCTCCGCTCCGATCAGCGTATTAATCCCCTCACCCCGCTCGAACGTGGAGTTCGGGAAAATACCTTCTGACACAACGACACCGCGCTTTTGACCAGCGCGCAACACCGCATGAAGCACCACTTCACCACGATGATTGCCGATTTCAATCCGCTCACCATCTGCGATATCCAGTTGAGCCGCATCATCCGGGTGGATTAGAAGCTCTGGCCGAATTTCCTTCGTGAGAGATGTCGGTGTTTCCGCAAATGTCGAATTCAGGAAATTATGGGCAGGCGATGTGGCGAGACGGAATGGATGTTCGGCATCCACGGCCTCAATCACATTCCAATAGTCCGGAAACTCTGGAATGGAGTGATGTGGCCCTTGCAGTCCCATGACTTCCGGTGGTTTGTTTGGTGACGGGCTGCCGGTCCAGTCGGGACGGAAGCGGAACTTTCCATCCGGCCATTTAAAGCCATTGATGTAATGTGCTTCCTCAAATGGAGGCTGCAAATCGACAAAGCGCTTTTCCTTCAAGTCATCGAAATGCGGAAGAGCACTGTTGGCATTCATGTTGTCGATCAACGTACGCTCATCGACGTTAAAGCCCGGCAGATGTGCGACGCCCAGACGTTCAGCCAACTCGTTGATAACAAAGATATTCGGGCGAGCATCTGCAAGAGGTTCGATCAACCTCGGCCCCAGCACCACATGCTGCTGTCCGCCGCCACGGTAAATATCGTCATGTTCAAGAAATGTGGTCGCTGGCAAAAGTACATCGGCCATTTTGGCCGTATCAGTCATGAATTGCTCATGCACGGCAACAAACAGGTCTTCACGGGCAAAGCCTTGACGCACCAGACGCTGTTCTGGCGTCACATTCATTGGATTGGTGTTCTGGATCAGCATTGCTGTTACGGGCGGCCCGCCATATAGCGCTTCGCTATCGCCGGTAAGAATACGTCCGATCTTCGACTGATCGAGGAAACGCAGGCTTTTATCCTGCATTGCGCTGCCTTCAATCTCGCGCTTGTCCATCTTGAAGATGCCGGAATTGGAATGAAATGCGCCGCCGCCCTCGTGTAAGAACGCGCCCGTCACACAGGCAATCGATGCTGCGGCGTGCATATTCACAGCGCCATTCCGCTGGCGCGTAAAGCCGTAGCCAAGCCGGAAATAGGTGCGCTTGGTTTGACCCACCAGATGCGCAAAAGCTTCGATTTCCTCGACACTCAGGCCGGTGATTTCAGCCGCCCATTCCGGTGTGCGGGTCTCAAGATGAGCTTCCAGCCCTTTCGGATCGTCGGTGTAGCGATTGAGATAATCCCAGTCCGCAAGACCATCACGAAACAGGACGTGCATTACAGCACAGGCAAAAGCGCCATCCGTTCCGGGCTTCAGCACAATACCCATATCCGCCTGTCGCACGGTCGCATTGGCGTAGATGTCGATGACAACGATCTTGGCACCACGATCTTTTCGTGCTCGCACCGCATGGGTCATCACATTGACCTGCGTGGCTGCGGCGTTGGTACCCCAGATGACGACCACATCCGCCTTTGCCATCTCACGCGGGTCCGGGCCTGTCAGGCTGCCGGTGCCAGCAAAATAGCCGGTCCACGCCATATTGGTGCAGAAACTGTCAAACTGGTTCGAATAGCGTTTGGCATAGCGCAGGCGATTGATGGAATCGCGCTGCACCAGCCCCATTGTGCCAGCATAGTAATATGGCCAGACAGTTTCGCTGCCATAGGTCTGTTCGGCCTTGATGAAGCGTTCGGCGATCAGATCAAGCGCGGCTTCCCAGGATGCCTGCTTCCACTCGCCGTCACCCTTACGGCCAGCACGAATGAGCGGATGTTTCAGGCGATCCGGATGATGAACACGCTCGGCATAGCGGGCAACCTTGGCGCAGATTACACCAGCGGTATAGCTGTTGTCCTTCGCACCACGGACGCGGCCGATTGTACGTTCATCCAGCAGCTCAACATCAAGCGCACAGGTGGAAGGGCAATCATGCGGACAGGCAGAATGTCCGATTTTGATATTTGATCTGGGGGATGGCTGGTTCATAGCGCTTTTTAGCGCAAGCGAAGTTCCACAGAAACGAATTTCTGACGTGTTGAACCACCTGCGACGAAATAGATTTTCACGAAAGTCTCAAGGTAATGGCGCCGAGCACAATGAAGCCCGCAGCCAGAAAACGTGGCAGGCCCACTTTCTCTTTGAGAATAAGTGCTGAAATGAGAACACCAAACAGGATTGCCGTCTCTCTCAAAGCTGCGACGACGGCGATTGGAGCCATTGTCATTGCCCACAGCGCCAGGCCGTAAGAGGCCAAAGTGCCAATGCCGCCAATCAGCGACGGGCGCCATCGGTTACGAACATAATTGAGAAAACGATCCGGCTCACGATAAAGCGCCCAGCACCCGAGCGGAAAAGCGTTTATCAGAAACAGCCACAGCGTATAGGACAGCGTGTTACCCGATGCCCGTACGCCGACGCCATCAATGATGGTATAAGTTGCAATGAAACCTGCATTGGCAAGCGCAAGCAAAGCGGTTTTGCTCGATGTGCCGCCGTTACGACGCCGCGCTTCGAGCGCCATTGCAAGAACGCCGCTACAGATCAGTATAATGCCTACCCAACCGCCCCAGCCAATGGCTTCACCAATCAAAGGTGCGCTGACAAGTGCCACCAGCAAAGGTGGCGTGCCTCGCATGATCGGATATGCTTCACTCATGTCGCCCGATTTATAGGCAGCTGCGACCAAAGACATGTAGAATATCTGCGTGATGGTCGAGAGGCCTATGAAAATCCAGCTCGATGGATGCGGCAATGGCAAAAAAGGCAGGAAAAACAGTGAAATCAGACCAGCCGCACCGGTAATGCAGGCGGCTGCGAAAAATTTGTCACTGCCTCCTTTGACGATAGCATTCCAGCTTGCGTGGAAAAACGCGCCACAAAGGACAATCAGCAGTACGCTACCAGACATGGAAGACTCGACTCGGATGAGAGCAGATGATGACAGTTATATGTCACATTTGGTGAAGCAGGGATATTGCCGAAAGCGACGAGGCATGAAACAAGCGCGAACATGAATTATCGTCACGCCTATCACGCCGGGAATTTTGCCGATGTCGTCAAGCACGTCATCCTTTCCCGCATTGTTGAATATCTCAAGCGTAAGGATCAAGCCTTTCGCGTGATCGATACCCATGCAGGTATCGGCCTTTACGATCTGCGAGGCACCGAAGCTGGCAAAACCAGCGAATGGACGGGCGGGATCAGCCGTGTTTTCGATGCAGTCGAAAAAGGCGAAATCCCGGAAGCCGCCATTGAATTGTTGCAGCCTTATCTCGATGTGGTGCGCGCGGTGAACGATGGTAAGGAGCTGCGGCATTACCCCGGCTCGCCGCTTCTGACCCGTTATCTTTTGCGCAAACAGGATCGCTTGTCGGCACTGGAACTTCATCCGCAGGATGCCAAAAAGCTGGCGAAGCTGTTTGACGGCGATTATCAGGCGCGCGTCATTGAGCTTGATGGCTGGCTTTCGCTCGGCGCACATATGCCACCTAAGGAGAAACGCGGTCTGGTGCTGGTTGATCCGCCGTTTGAAATAGAAGGCGAATTTGATCGCCTCGTTGACGGGCTGGTTAAGGCTTACAAGCGTTTTCCCGGCGGTACTTATGCGCTCTGGTATCCGGTCAAGGATCGTAAAGAGACAGAACGGTTTTCAAAGCGTCTGCGTGAAACCGAAATTCCGAAGATCATGCGCATTGAACTTGCGATTCGCGCACCATCGCTTGAGCCAAGGCTTGATGGCACTGGAATGATTGTCGTCAATCCGCCCTATACACTGGAAAGTGAGATGCAAACCCTGCTTCCCTGCCTTACCAAGTTGCTTAGTGAAGAAAAGGGGAGCAATTTCAGCATTCAATGGATACGCAGCGAGACGGATCGCACTTGACCGCTGCCCGTTGCTGAAAGAAACTGCAACTCGCCAATTTAATAAAACGAGCATCACGCTCGAATTGTGAGACAGGATAGAGATATGCAACGCAAGTTGGATCGCATCGGACAGTTTTCTCGTGCAGCACTTCTGGCTGCATCGGTTCTTCCCCTGACGTTCGCTTCCCTGCCCGCAAATGCTGCAGATTATCTGACATCTGCACCGACAGCCGTTGGTGATGCCGGTCTTTGCAGTCAGCAGAGCATTCTGCGCAGCGTCGTTTCTGATTTCGGCTATCAGGTTCGCAACGTACCAAACCTTCCACAGGTTGGCATTTCTGCAATGAGCGATGTTCGCCTGACGCGCTATGAGCCAAAGAACAATCCAGCCCAGATCGAGCGCACCTATTGCAAGGCAACGGCTGTTCTCAGCGATGGCCAGAATCGTTCGGTCTGGTACATGGTTGAAGAAGGTCAAGGCTTTGCAGGCGTCGGCAAGAATGTCGAGTTCTGCGTAGATGGCTTTGATCGCTGGGCCGTGTACGACGCAAAATGCCGCGTCCTACGTTGATAGGATAGGCAATGCTGCGCAAACTGGCGGCGATCTCAGCCGCCCTTCTTGCCACTTCCTTTGCAGCGCTACCCGTAGTGGCGCAAGACCGGGGCAACAGCAGCCCCGGTGAATTTGATTTCTATGTGCTGTCTCTTTCATGGTCGCCAAGCTATTGCGCTTCGGAAGGTCCGAGAGCAAACAGGCAGCAATGCGGGACCAATCGCCCTTTCGGGTTTGTCGTTCATGGGCTTTGGCCACAAAACGAATGGGGCTATCCAGCCAATTGTCAGTTCGACAATGCTCGCAGCCGTGGCAGTTTTGTTCCCCGACAAATCGTTTCAAGCGTTTCGGACATCATGCCGTCCACAGGGCTGGTCGCGCATCAATGGCGCAAGCATGGAAGCTGCTCCGGCCTTCCTCAGAACGAGTATTTCGCAACCGTCCGTCAAGCCTATCAGCATGTGAACATCCCTCCGAGCCTTCGGAGCATGGCTGGAAACCGTCGTGTTGATCCGATGCTTGTTGAAAAAGCGTTTGTAACCGCCAATCCGGGAATGAAGCCGGACGGAATATCGGTCGCCTGCAATAGGAATTACCTTCAGGAAGTTCGCATCTGCATGACGAAAGACCTGAAGTTTCGTGCCTGCGAACAGGTCAACGCCAATGCATGTCGCAGCCGATCCGTTATGATGCCCGCGACAAGATAGTCCTAAACCTCAGGAATCGTGATGACTCAGATCCTTTATTCGCCCGCCTCGCCGTATAGCGCCAAGGTGCGTATGGCCGCAGCCCATGCAGGCATCCCGTTTGAAAGCGTGGTCGTTACCACCTCGGCAGAACCGGATAACCTCGTCAGCGCCAATCCATTGGGTAAAATCCCGACCTTGCTTACAGATGATGGCAAGCCCGTCTTCGATAGCCGAGCGATCATGCAATATTTGAACCGCGTATCGGGGAACAAGCTTTTTCCGCGCAATGCCGAAAAGCGTACGGATGCTGAGCGTTTTGAAGCGATTGCAGACGGTTTGGCTGACGTTCTGCTCGCCCATGTTTACGAGCGTCGTATGCGCCCGGAAGAAAAAGTGCATCAGCCATGGCTGGATCTGCAATGGCGTAAGGCCGAACGTGCACTCGATCTTCTAAATGAAGCTCCACCGCGCCTTGCTGGCAAGCTGCATGGCGGTCATCTGGCGGTGGCTGCCACCCTTGGTTATCTGGGGCTGCGCTTTGAAGGCAAATGGGAGCGCGGTCGTCCGAAGCTCAAGCGCTGGATGAAGCGATTTGAAGAGCTGCATCCAGAGCTTTCAAAACTTCTGCCAGACGCTTAAAGCGCCGCGCACCCTACTGGGCCAACAAAGATCGCTCTAACACTTTATGTTTACAGCACAATTTTACCTTAAACTGATTCAGTTTTAGGGAATTATGCTGTAGCGCGTTTCGCGTACGATCGTTCACTCTCGTTCGCTGAATGCCATAGAAAATCAGGCAATAAAAAAAACCGGGTAGTTTCCTACCCGGTTTTTTCGTTCAATTACGTAGTAATTAGAACTTGTAGCCAACGCCGACGCGGATGTCGTGGGTGTCGAGCTTGTTGCGAACCGATTCGGTTCCGAGGTCGTAGGTCTTGTTACCGAACTGGGTGTAGCGGTATTCAACGCGACCAAGGATGTTGTCGGTCAGCTTAGCTTCGAGACCGGCACCAGCAGTCCAACCAACGCGGAACTTGCTTTCGTCTTCAACGCCGTTGTCGAGCTTAACCTGCGAGCCAGCAACACCAGCAGTGATGTAAGGCATAACTGGGTTCAGGTCGTAACCAAGACGGCCACGGAGCGAGCCTTCGAAGCCCTGCTTGGCTTCAAGACCATTCTTGGACTTCTTGGCCCAAGAGTAACCTGCGTCACCTTCAACACCGTATACGAACTGGTCCTGCTGGAAGTTCCAGCCAGCATATGCGCCAGCCTTCAGATCGTCAGGCTTGATTGCGCCGTCGGTGTTGGTCTTTACCTTGTTCCAGCCGTAGCCGAGGTACAGACCGGTGTAACCACCAGCCCAGCTGTACTGTGGAGCCATCTCAACAGGAGCTGGAACAGGAGGCTGTTCCATGATGGCGTCAGCAGCGAAAGCAGTTGCAGAGAACGGCAGCAGCGCAGCCGAGGCGATTACGAGAGACTTAAGAGTGCGCATAGCATTCTCCTTGACTAAATTACCTTTAGCGCGGTCCCTTATCGGGTGAGCAGCAATTTCGGGAGTGAACCGCTCATGCCGCGCTGACAGGACTGACATATCGTCGGTAATTGCGGCACGATCTGCCCCCTTCTGTGGAGAGAACCTGACGAGAAGGTGGCAAAATTGCGATGTTGCATTCTCGCAACGCTCGTTTCAGGCGCTTATATAGGAAAATAGAGAACCACTATTTTGGGACAGAAAAAGTTGGGTCAAATCGAAACTACTGAATTTGCTAGGTTTTTGTCAGCAGTAATCGGCATCCCCCCTATTTTTAGCTGTATTTTTTCCGGCAAAATGGCATGAATCGAAGCGATGAATCACGATAAGAAAGTGTTTACCCTGTTGGAAAATCCGGAAACCAACCTGCTTGCAAATTGCCCTGTTCTGGTGACGGGAGGCGCAAGACGCATAGGAAAAGCCATTGTCGAAGATCTGGCAGCACATGGCTTTCCGGTAGCTATCCATTGTAACCGCTCAGTTACGGAAGGTCAGGCACTGGCGGCTAAAATCGTGGCTAACGGCGGAAAAGCCGGTGTTGTGCAGGCTGATCTGGCGAATGAAAATGATGTTCGTGGCTTGCTGCAACAGGCAGAAGCGCAATTGGGACCGATTCGTTTGCTGGTCAACAATGCTTCATTGTTTGAAGACGATCGCATCGGCAATCTTGATATGCAGCTTTGGGATCGCCATTTTGCGATTCATCTGAAAACACCGGTGATCCTTGCTGAAGAATTGGCCAAGGCTCTGCCGGAAGGTAAAGACGGCCTCATTGTGAATGTCATCGACCAGCGTGTCTGGAAGCTGAACCCGCACTTCTTTTCATATACGTTGTCGAAGACGGCGCTCTGGAATGCGACGCGTACGCTTGCGCAGGCACTTGCACCACGTATTCGTGTCAATGCCATTGCTCCCGGCCCCACGCTGCCCAGCGAGCGTCAGGATATCAGTGACTTTGAGTTACAGGTGAGCCATCTGCCATTGAAGCGCGCACCTGATTTGTCCGAATTTGGACGCACTATTCGCTATTTCTGGGAAAGCCGTTCCGTAACTGGCCAGATGATTGCGCTTGATGGCGGTCAGCATCTGGCATGGGAAACGCCGGATATAGCAGGAATTAAAGAATGACTGGACCACGCAAACCCAATGATGATCCTATTTCACGCCTGCCATCGGATGATGAGCAGGATGTGGCGGGCATTATCATGGGCGATGCAGAGAACGATGACGACGATGATGCAATCGAGGAAACGCCTGCTGTTGCCTCGGCGGCCGATTCCATTCAGTGGGATTCGTCAGATGGTCTTCCAGATACAAAAGGCTTGAGCGGCGCAGACATTATCAATGCTTTCGTCAAGCGTTTGCCAAATAATCCCGGCGTCTATCGCATGTTCAATAGCGATGGTGACGTGCTTTATGTCGGCAAAGCCCGCAGCCTCAAGAAACGCGTCTCTAACTATGCGCGCGGCATCGGACATTCCAACCGTATCACGCGTATGATCGGCGAAACGGCGACGATGGAATTCGTTGTTACGCGTACAGAGACCGAAGCGCTGCTGCTGGAAGCGAATCTTATCAAACGCTTGCGCCCACGCTTTAACGTTCTGCTTCGTGACGACAAATCGTTTCCTTATATTCTGCTGAGTGGCGGACATCGCGCGCCCGGCATTTTCAAGCATCGTGGTGCACGCTCGCGCAAAGGCGAGTATTTCGGCCCTTTTGCTTCTGCGGGTGCCGTTGGTCGCACGATCAATGCGCTTCAGCGCGCGTTCCTGCTGCGCACCTGCACGGATTCAGTTTTTGAAACGCGCACCCGTCCCTGCCTGCTTTATCAAATCAAGCGCTGTTCCGGCCCTTGTACGCATGAGGTCAGCGACGAGGATTATGCAGAGCTTGTCAGTGAGGCCAAGGCCTTCCTTTCCGGCAAGAGCCAGAGGGTGAAGGATCATCTGGCAGCGGCCATGCAGGCGGCGTCCGCCGATCTCGATTTTGAACACGCGGCGGTCTATCGTGATCGTCTTGCCGCACTTTCGCATGTGCAATCGCATCAGGGCATCAACCCGCAGACGGTTGAAGAAGCCGACGTTTTCGCAATCCATCAGGAAGGTGGCATGACCTGTATTCAGGTCTTCTTCTTCCGTACCGGTCAGAATTGGGGCAATCGCGCCTATTTTCCGAAAGCCGACAGCTCGCTAGGAGCAGCGGAAGTTCTCGGCGCTTTCCTGTCGCAATTTTATGATGACAAGCCCTGCCCGAAGCTCGTTCTCCTTTCAGAAGAAGTCGAAGATCAGTCGCTTCTCGCTGAAGCGCTTTCATCGCGCGCGGGACATCGCGTTCAGGTCAATGTTCCACAACGCGGCGAAAAGGTGGAGTTGGTCAACCACGCCCTGACCAATGCCCGCGAAGCGCTGGGACGTCGTCTGGCAGAAACATCCTCGCAGGCAAGACTGCTCAAAGGACTGGCCGAGGCATTCGGTTTGCCCAATGCGCCACGCCGTGTCGAAGTTTACGATAACTCGCATATCATGGGTACGAATGCAGTCGGCGGCATGATCGTTGCCGGCCCTGAAGGCTTCGTCAAGAATCAGTATCGCAAGTTCAATATTAAATCGACCGACATCACGCCCGGCGATGACTTTGGCATGATGCGCGAAGTGATCGAGCGCCGATTCTCGCGACTGGTTAAAGAACATGCTGCGCCGGAGCCAGTAATGGATGCGGAAAGCCCGGATGCCATCAACGATGCTTTCCCTGCCTGGCCCGACCTTATTCTTATCGATGGCGGTCAGGGACAGGTTGGAGCCGTTCGCCAGATTTTGGGCGAACTTGGCATAAGCCATCTTGTGACAGCCATTGGCATTGCCAAGGGCGTTGACCGCGAAGCTGGGCGCGAACGTTTCTTTATCGAGGGCAAACCACCTTTCACACTGCCGCCACGCGATCCCGTTCTTTATTTCGTTCAGCGTATGCGCGACGAAGCGCACCGTTTTGCCATCGGCACGCATCGTGCGCGTCGCAAGAAGGAAATGGTCGCCAATCCGCTGGATGAGATTTCGGGAATCGGTCCCTCAAGAAAGCGAGCACTTTTGCATCACTTCGGAACCGCGAAAGCCGTATCTCGTGCTGCAGTTGAAGATCTGATGCAGATTGATGGCATCTCTGAAGCCATGGCGAAGACCATTCACGATCATTTTCACGACCGTTGACGTAATTTTGTCCGGGTTTGGGCAGCTAATCTTCCACAGGCGTCATTACGTCCCGGTAGAACACGTCCGCAGGTGTTGATTTTCTTTCTCATCCCTGTTGATGTGCTCTCATAACGAATGCGGCGGTGCTATGCGGAAAAATCACACTCTCTCCTTGCCTAACATTCTGACTTACGGACGGATTATCGCCGTTCCGCTTGTCGTTTTGTGCTTCTTCGTGGAGGGACGTCTGCAATCCAGTGACACGTCTCGCTGGACGGCGCTTGCAATTTTCGCCATCGCCAGCATCACAGATTTCTTCGATGGCTATTTGGCTCGTATCTGGCAGCAGACATCAACGATCGGCCGTATGCTTGATCCGATTGCTGACAAACTTCTTGTTTCCGCTTGCCTGCTGTTGCTTGCAGCCGATGGAACAATTGCTGGATGGACGCTCTGGGCAGCCATCATCATTCTTTGCCGTGAAATTCTGGTATCTGGCCTGCGCGAGTATCTCGCTGAGCTGAAGGTTAGCGTTCCGGTTTCTCAGCTGGCAAAGTGGAAGACCACTGCACAGATGGTAGCACTTGCATTCCTTCTTGCTGGCCCTGCCGGGGACAAAGTCCTACCATATACGACTGAAATGGGCATTGGCCTGCTGTGGATTTCTGCGATCCTGACGCTTTACACCGGTTGGGATTATTTCCGCGCTGGCCTCAAACACGTCATGGACTAAAACTATGCGCGTAAATCTCGTCTATTTCGCCTGGGTGCGTGAGAAGATCGGCAAGGGAGAAGAGGTTATCGAACTTCCTTCCCAGACCATCAGTGTTGGGGAGCTTATCTCTCACCTCAAAAACCTCGGCGAAGAATATGAAGCTGCTTTCGAGCATGAGACGGTCATTCGCGCGGCCATCAATCAGGAACATGCCGAACATGACGAACTCGTCAAAGACGGCAATGAAGTAGCGCTTTTCCCACCCATGACGGGTGGTTGAAATGTCCAGGCAAGCGACATGCCCGCTTTTTGTGAGCGTGCGCTCCGAGGATTTCGATGTTGCTGAAGAAATCCACAAGCTTGGCGAAGGTCGCAAGGATATTGGTGCGATCGTTACGTTTACCGGCCTTTGTCGTGATGAAGGCGGCAAACTTTCCGCGCTTGAACTGGAACACTATCCCGGCATGGCGGAAGCAGAGATTCGTCGTATTGTCGATGAAGCGATCAGTCGCTGGCCTTTATCGGGTATTTCTATCATCCATCGCTATGGTCTTGTTAAACCTGGCGAAAACATTGTCCTGGTCGTCACGGCATCAGCTCATCGTCAGGCCGCTTTTGAAGCCGCGTCATTCCTGATGGACTTCATGAAAACTGGAGCGCCGTTCTGGAAACGCGAGCATTTGATTGACGGCGGCACCGGCAGCTGGGTCGAATCAAAGGCTGAAGACGACCAAAGTCGAGAACGCTGGCAGAAGCACTGAACGCTTCTTCTTTTGGACAAGTTGTCGCAGATGAAATTCTTTTTTACATTAGAAAGAATTTCGCTCGCGCTATTTAATGGCGAATTAACTATTTAAGCCACTAGAATATAGGGTATTTTGGATAGCGTGTTACCGCGCTGCCACAATTTTCACATGAAGCGGCGTTTATTGTCTGCCTCATGAATCTTGATGCCATTGAGCTTGAGCCAATGAACCAATCGACAGATTGTTAGCGCCGCTCAAAGCACATGACAACAAATGCGGGGAACGGAAGTTTCGGATTTGGCGATGCTAAAAGGACTGACGAAAACTCTTTCAATCGTGGCAGCGCTCACTGCGGGTATTGGTGTGCTCGGCGGTGCTGCCATGTTTTTTACGACGTCCATGCCGACTGCCAGTATTGCCGCTGACAAAACAATCAGCGGTAAGGTTGTTTATCGCGAGCGCATCGCTCTCCCACCAGAAGCGCACCTTGTTGTGCAGCTCACCGATGTATCTCTTGCCGATGCGCCATCCAAGACCATCGGCGAAACGCGGATAGAAGCACCACAGGGATCGCCAATCCCTTTTGCAATCAATTTCGATACTGATGAGATCGAGCCGCAACACACCTATGCCCTTCAGGCGCGCATTGTTGCAGGTGATACGCTTTGGTTTGTAACCGACGAACGTTACACAGTTGACCCGAAAAACCCTCAGGAACCAATTGAACTTAAAGTCGTGATGGTTCGTAAAAGCGCGGATGAATCGGTTGCCATTGGTATTGAAGGCAAGGATTGGCTCGCAGAAGACATTCAAGGCGGCGGCGTAGTCGATACTGCCCAGACCACCCTTCTGGTTGATTCAAACGGCACTGTCAGCGGCTCGGGCGGCTGCAACCGCTTCATGAGCAAGGCGACGATCTCGGGCAGCAATATTTCATTCGCCGAGATCGGTTCCACCTATATGCAATGCCCGCCTGCGCTGATGAATCAGGAACGCAAATTCCTCGATGTGCTTGGCAAGACGCGTTCATATAAAATGGATTCTGGAAAACTCGTCCTGATCGATGAAGGTGGTGACGAGTTGGCAAGGCTTGCACAAAGCCTTTGATCGCCTCAATGCTTAAATAAAAAAGCCCGGTCGCGAGACCGGGCTTTTTCAATTCATCTATCAGCAATTAGCCGACGATTTCAGTGCCCGAGAACCAGTAAGCGATTTCTTCAGCAGCTGTTTCAGGAGCGTCCGAACCGTGAACCGAGTTTTCGCCGATCGACAGAGCGAATTCCTTGCGGATCGTACCAGCGTCTGCGTTTGCAGGGTTGGTTGCGCCCATGACTTCACGGTTCTTGGCAATTGCGTTTTCGCCTTCGAGAACCTGAACGATGGTCGGGCCGGAAGACATGAATTCAGTCAGTTCGCCAAAGAAAGGGCGTTCCTTGTGAACAGCGTAGAAGCCTTCAGCTTCACGCAGGCTCATCCATACGCGCTTGGAAGCGACAACGCGCAGACCAGCTTCTTCGAGCTTAGCGGTGATAGCACCGGTCAGGTTGCGGCGGGTCGCATCAGGCTTGATCATGGAGAAGGTACGTTCGATTGCCATTATGACACCTTGTTTGATGGAAAATTTGAAAAGTGAGGCTCTATAGCGTTGATAGCCTCAATTGCCAAGGGGTAGCCCCTCAGCCTTGCCTCTTATCATCTTGAGACGGCAGAAAATTGACTGCATAGATGTGTAAATTCGATTCACATGCGGGGGAAAGATGGAACAGCACTTTCAAATGTTCGCCTATTATAATCGCTGGGCCAATGAACTGCTCTATTCCGCAGCGGCCGATCTGAGCGATGTGGATTACAGGCTCGACCTCGGCCTTTTCTTCGGCTCGATCCATCGTACTTTCAATCATCTTCTGGTGACGGATCGCATCTGGATGAAGCGCTTCACCGGCGAAGGTGATCACCCCAACCAGCTTGATGCCATCATAACCGACGATTTCATCAAGCTACGGGATATGAGGAAGGCAGAAGACGAACGTATCTGCAACTATGTTGAAAGCATGAATGCCGCACAGCTCGCAGGACGCTTCACCTATATGACGGCAACCAATGTGCGCACGATCAGCCAGCGCGTCGCGCCAGCACTCGCTCATCTCTTTAATCATCAGACGCACCATCGCGGGCAAATTCATTCAGCACTCACGCGTTTGAGCGCGGATGCGCCGTCACTTGATCTCATTCAGTTTCAGCGCACTGAAGCAGGACGCCGCTTCGCCTGATATTGGTTCAGATGATACTTGCGGAAATTTCTCAAGCCGTGCAAAAGCCTTCTCACCATGCTTATTCTTGACGATATCTCTGTACGCATCGCCGGACGCCTTCTGATCGACCACGCCAGTGTCACACTGCCTGCGGGATCGAAGACAGGTTTTGTTGGCCGCAACGGCACTGGAAAATCCACGCTTTTCCGCGTGATTACCGGTGATATGGCTTCCGAGACCGGCAGCATTTCTCTGCCGAAGAACACACGCATTGGTCAGGTGGCTCAGGAAGCTCCCGGCACGGAAGATGCGCTGATTGAAATCGTCATGAAGGCGGATAAGGAACGAACAGCACTTCTCGAAGAAGCTGAAACAGCGACCGATCCGCATCGCATTGCCGAAATTCATACCCGACTGGCCGATATCAATGCGCATTCGGCGGAATCACGCGCGGGCGCGATCCTGTCCGGTCTCGGTTTCAACACAGAAGCACAACGCCGCCCTGCATCCGCTTTCTCGGGCGGCTGGCGTATGCGCGTGGCACTCGCGGCCGTCCTTTTTGCTGAGCCGGATTTGCTGTTGCTCGATGAGCCAACCAACTATCTCGATCTTGAAGGCGTGTTGTGGCTTGTTGATTATGTGAAGCGCTATCCGCATACCGTCATCATCATCAGCCATGATCGCGATCTGCTGAATTCTGCTACGTCATCAATCATGCATCTTGATCAGAAGAAAATCAGCTTCTGGCGTGGCAACTATGATCAGTTCGAGCGGCAACGTCATGAAATGCTGGAGCTTCAGCAAAAAGCCCATGTGAAACAGGAAGCACATCGCAAACACATGGAAGCTTTTGTGGAACGCTTCCGTGCCAAGGCGTCGAAGGCCAGACAGGCGCAATCGCGTATGAAGGCGCTGGAAAAGCTGAAACCAATAGACCTTTACGTCGAAAGCAATGTGCAGCCGTTCCGCTTCCCTGACGCGGAAAAGAAAGCCGCCTCGCCGATCATCGCGCTTGACCATGCCGATGTCGGCTATATGCCGGGTAACCCTGTGTTGCGAAACGTCACGCTGCGCATCGACAATGATGATCGAATTGCGCTGCTCGGCTCCAACGGTAATGGTAAGTCGACGCTTGCCAAGCTGATTGCCGGACGGTTGCAGCCTGAAAAAGGTAATCTCACGCTTTCGCCCAATCTGAAAGTTGCGTTCTTTGCCCAACATCAGATGGATGATCTGATACCGGAAGACAACGCGATTGAGCATGTGCGCAAGCTGATGCCGCTTGAACCTGAAGCCAAAGTTCGTGCACGCGTTGCCCAGATGGGGCTTTCGACTGAGAAAATGTTGACGCCCGCTAAGGATCTTTCAGGTGGTGAAAAGGCACGCCTGCTAATGGGCCTTGCGACTTTCCATGGCCCAAACCTGCTGATCCTCGACGAACCGACCAACCACCTTGATATTGATAGCCGCGAGGAGCTGGTTCACGCTCTCAACGCCTTCAACGGCGCCGTTATTCTGATCGCGCATGATCGTCACCTGATCGAAGCGACCATGGAACGGCTATGGCTGGTGCGTGAGGGTGGCGTAAAAGCATTTGATGGCGATCTGGACGAATACCGCCAGATTGTTCTCGCCGATGCCAAGGGTGAACAGGCTTCAGAGCGCGAAGAAGGTCCGAAGGTCAATAAGGCGGAACAGCGTAAACTTGCCGCCCAGAAGCGCGAAACACTGGCCCCCCTGCTCAAAAAGATCAAGGAAACCGAGAGCTTGATGCAGAAACTGCAGAAACAGATTCACGGTTTCACATCGCAGCTGGAAGACCCCGCTCTTTATGAAAAGGAACCACAGAAAGCGATCCGGATCAATAAAGAGATGAGCGAAGCGAAATCAGCGCTTGCCGATGCGGAAGACAAATGGCTTGAAATGTCTTCCGAATATGAAGAGGCAATGGCTGATTAAACTTGCGGGCGGCGAATACGCGTCCGCATAAGCGCATAAACGCCAAGCACGCCAATGATGAGGCCAATCGTGGTGTAGGTCTCATCAGCTTCTTCAGCCCCTCGCCTCAGCACCAGTTCGACTTTGGAGAGTTGCAGGCCATCCGTATTGCCCTGCACGGCGCGGAAAGCATAGGTGCCGGATAAAACCGGATCAATATCGCCTGCACTCTGGCGCAACACGCTGCCATCCTGCGGGCGATCTGTGTTGATAGAGCTACTGGTCGAAGCGAAATCGAGACCTTGCGACAGAACGGGAACTCCATTCCGGCTCACGGCCAGCGTTACGGCCGAGCGGCGCTCGGCAGGCACATAGCCAGGCAGCGGCACTGCATCGAGGAAAATACGTACAGGCGCGTCGCTCGCCTCAAGCTTGATTTCTTGTGTGATGAAGCCACCCTGACGACTTTCCAGAATTGGCCAACGGCCAATCTCGTCACCAGTGAAGTGACGCACATACCAGGGATAACCAAGGGCGAGACCAAAACCCGCAATAATCATCGCAACGAAAATTGCACGCATCAGGCTTTGCGCTCCCAACGACGATCTGGTGTCTGTTGCCAGTAGGTCAAATCGTGGTTCTCCGTCTTGAAGGCTTTCCACTGCGCGCGAGCATGTTCGAGTTGATCCTGATCATGCCCGTCAAACATGACAACAAGTCGCTCGTAGCCGCCCGCTTGTTCCAATGCAGCACCTTCCACGAGAAAGCGAACCGTTGCTCCGTTTGGATTGGCTTCCGAGGTTGTCAGTAGCACCGGCTGCTGTTCAGGGTGCGGCTCCTTGTCGGTGCCATGAGCCACGAAAGATGTGTCAGAGAATGTCCAAAGCAGACTGTCGAGCGCATCCCGTCTTTCATCACTCACGGCCTGAATCGTCACACGCCAACCGCGCCCGAGGGAGCGTTCTACAAGCCCCGGCAGGGCTTCATCCAGTGTCGATTCTGTCAGGTGGTAAAAGAGAATTTCAGCCATGCGCTCTCTTTAAATTATTGATGGGAGCGAAGAAAGTGATTCACCTTCTCGCCCCAACATATTGTTCCTGAATCGAATTCAGCTTTCGAAATTATCGCGGACAAGACGGTCAAGAAGACGAACGCCGTAACCCGAAGCCCACGATTGGCTATACTCGTTTGTTGGCGATCCCATAGCTGTTCCGGCAACGTCGAGATGCGCCCATGGCGTATCGCCCACGAAACGCTTGAGGAACTGCGCCGCGGTGATCGAGCCTGCATAGCGGCCTGAGCTGTTCTTCATATCGGCAAACTTGGAATCGATCATCTTGTCGTACTCTTTGCCGAGCGGCATACGCCACAGCTTTTCACCAGTTGCCTGACCTGCTTCATAAAGCTGATCAGCAAGCTCGTCATCGTTCGAGAACAGACCAGCATGATGCGTGCCGAGTGCAACCATGATCGCGCCTGTCAAGGTAGCGAGATTGATCATGAACTGCGGCTTGAAACGATCATTGGTGTAGTAGAGTGCATCTGCCAGCACGAGGCGGCCTTCTGCATCGGTGTTGATCACTTCGATTGTCTGGCCAGACATAGATGTAACAATATCACCCGGACGCTGAGCATTGCCATCCGGCATGTTCTCCACAAGACCGATCACGCCGATAGCATTGACCTTCGCCTTGCGACCAGCAAGAGCGCGCATCAGACCGGTAACGGCTGCAGCGCCGCCCATGTCGCCTTTCATTTCTTCCATACCAGCAGCAGGCTTGATCGAGATGCCGCCAGTATCAAAAACAACGCCCTTGCCCACGAAAGCAACCGGCTTCTCCTTGGACTTGGCACCCTGCCATTCCATGATGACCAGACGCGGTGGACGAACCGAGCCCTGCGAAACACCCAGAAGCGAACCCATACCGAGCTTCTTCATTTCTTTTTCGCCGAGAACTTCGACCTTTACGCCAAGCTTTTCAAGCTTTTCGGCTTCTTCTGCAAATTCTACAGGGCCGAGAATATTGGCAGGCTCATTGACGAGGTCGCGTGCCTTAAGAACACCGTCGGCCACAGCCTCGGCAACTTCAAGCGCTCTTTTGGCACTGTGAACATCTGCCGTCTGAATATGAATTTTTGCTGCGTGTTTCGGTTCGGCGTTTTCTTCGCTCTTGCGGGTCTTGTAGCGATTGAACTCGTATGAGCGGAGAATCATACCCAGAGCAACGTCGCCTGCTTCATCACCCGCAATCGTCGTTTCAGGCAGAGCCAGCGTTAAGGTCGCGCGTTCGGCCTTACCGATTCGCGAAAAAGCTGCGCCGCCAATCTTAATCCAATCATCATTACCAAGTTCGCCGGGGTCGCCGACGCCAACCAGAACGATCTTGTCTACGCCGCCTTCCGAGGTGTCAATCGCTTCTGCAGTCTTGCCCAAAGCACCTGTAAAGCCTGCAATTTCGGCGATTCGAGTGATTTTTTCGGCTCCGCCTGCCGCGTGGCCTGCTTCTTCTGCGAAGCCGCCGCCCTTGGCGACCAGAACAATGCTTACGCCTTTTTGCGGTGCTGAAAATTCACTGAAAGAAATGGAAGGACGTTTCGACATAACAACTCCAAACAAAGACCAGACAATGAGATGACACGATTGTGTCGCGACTTTTCCCTACTCATGTGAGACGAATATGGCGAAACGGCAAGTCCGCCGCATCATGAAAATCAGTTTTGCGTTAACTTCGGTGACAACTTGCCAAGCTCCGTTTCCGTACCCACCTATGTTCAGCAAAAACAGGTTGCAACCAGCCACGCTCTCCCTTTAGAGAAGCGAGCCTAGCTTCGGCTGAAAATCTTTAGTAATCTGTTAACCAAATTTGTTCGGCTAATTTTAGCCAAGTGCAGTTAGACTGAATATTCATTTACGAGCGTTGTTTCTTTAGGGACAGGCTCCTTCAACGGAACCGGGATGTAAACTCCACCTATGAAATTGATTGAGTTGTACATCCTCCGCCGTGTGGCGATTATGTTCTTTGCGGTGTTGGGCGCCGCAGTGGGCATTACGTGGACTGTGCAGGTACTGCAGCGTGTCGACTTTCTCACCACAAGCGGTCAATCAATTCAGACAATCATTCAGTTCAGTTCGCTGCTGATTCCGTCCGCAATTCCTCTTGTCATGCCTTTTGCGTTGATCATTGCGATTACGCAGACGCTTTCGACAATGAACCAGGATTCCGAGCTCGTTGTCATCAATGCATCCGGCGCGCCTCGCAGCGCGGTAATGCGTCCGATACTCATGCTCGCAGCGATTATCTCTGTGGTTTCCTTTCTCGTCGCTAACTATGTCGACCCTTATGCGCGCATGAACATGCGTGCTATGATCGCCAATGCCAGCGCTGATTTGCTGAATGTGGTTGTTCAGGAAGGTAGCTTCCGCAAACTTGCGGACAATCTCTATATCCAGATCGCCGAGCGCCGTGGTGATGGCAGCATCGGCGGCCTGTTTATTGCAGATTCTCGCGATCCAACGCTTGATCTGATTTACTATGCAGCTGATGGCAACATCGCGAGCACGCCCGCAGGTGACATGCTGCTGATGAAGGATGGTGAAGTCCAGCGCCGCGATGTTTCAGACGGCACGGTTTCGATTATCAAGTTCAACTCCTATGCCTTCGATCTGAGCCAATTCACGTCAGCTGGCGATGATTTTGTGATCTATGCGAAAGATCGGCCGCTTACTTATTTGCTGAATCCGGATCCGAACGACCCGATCTTACAGACGCGCCCTCTGCGCTACAAGGCTGAGCTGCACCGCCGCTTGACCGAATGGCTGTATCCAGTTGTTTTTGCTTTGATCGCCCTCGCTTTTGCTGGCGACTCCCGCTCACATCGTGAAGCGCGCGTATCCGCTTCTTTCTCCGCGATCAGCACGGCACTTCTGGTTTACTGGGCGGGTTATTTCTCGGCCGACCGGGCTGATAAGGACGAGACATATATCGTCATGATGTATCTTGTGCCGATTGGTGTAATGCTTGTCACCGGCTTTGCTCTGTTAACAGGACGGCGTGTCGGGCTCCCAGACAAGTGGAACGATCGGATACTTGATAGCTTCGACCGATTGAAACGAAATATAACAGCTACTTCAGATCGTCTACTTGGGCGATCCCGCAAAGATACGGGGGGACGAGCATGATTGGCTGGACTCTCGGTCGTTACTTTTTCATGCGATATGTGCAGATTACGTTGTATTTTCTGCTCGGTATCTTTGCTTTGGCGCTTTTGCTCGATTTTACCGAGAACGCCAGCAAACTCGCTAACCTGCCTGGTTACACGGTATGGGCTGCGCTAGGTATCTCTGCGATGCGCGTTCCATTCATCATGCAGCAGATGATTCCCTTCGTCGCGCTCTTCTCTGCAATGGCGACACTCATCTCGCTTAATCGCAAATATGAGTTGGTTGTCGCACGTTCCGTTGGCGTTTCGGCTTGGCAGTTTCTGCTTCCGGCATGTTTCGGCGCATTGCTGTTTGGCCTCGCCACCATCTTCATTCTCAATCCGTTTGCGGCCTATGGCTTTTCCAAAGCTGACGAGATCGCTTCAACCTGGAAAAGCGGCAAGGTAACCGACGTTTCGGCTCTCCGTGATCCTTGGCTTCGCCAGAAGACCGACGATGGCGAAACCATCATCGGCGCCAAGAGCATCCTTGATCGCGGGGCAACGCTTGCCGACGCTACCTTCATTCAGTTTGATGATAAGAAGAAAATCAAAGATCGCTATGATGCTCGCACCGCGAAACTCATGGATGGTCATTGGGAATTAACGGACGTAACGAGATTTTCGCGTGGTGAGGAACCACGCAAACTGGAGAGCGTCAATATTCCTACGCAGTTGCGTCCGGAATATGTGGAAGAAAAGCTCGCCTCCCCTGATACAATTCCATTCACGCAGCTGCGTCACAAGATCGAAGTTGCGCGTTCTTTCGGTTATTCAGCAAACGCATTTGACATGCAATACCAGTCACTTCTGGCATTGCCCGCATTGCTGATGGCCATGACTCTCATTGCTGCAACAGTGTCCCTGAAATTTGTGCGGTTTGGTCAGTCCGGAGCGATGATTCTGGGTGGCGTTGTCGCCGGCTTCATGCTTTATGTCGTTTCGGTACTGGTGAAGGCATTCGGCAATGCAGGATTCGTTCCTCCATTCGTTGCAGCATGGGTTCCTGTAATTATTGCGACATTTTTTGGTGTCTCCTTTTTGTTGCATAAGGAGGATGGTTAGTGGGTTCGAGTAACGCCCGCATGGTATTGCCCCATTCATTCACGCGTCTTGCACGCGGGACTGCTTTGGTGTGCGCCCTTGCTATACCTTTCATTTCAGTCGCAATCCTTCCTTCGCAGGTTCAGGCGCAGGATGCTCTGGGAGCAAATTACCAGAGCGATCCGAATGCGCGTATGCTTCTGCAGGCAGATGAGCTTGTCTATGATCGCGATGTGAACGTCGTTACCGCTCAGGGTAAAGTTCGCATTGAATATGACGGCAATCGCCTCGTCGCGGATAAAGTGACCTATAATCAGCAGACCCGTCGCATGACTGCGACTGGGAACGTTGAAATTGTAGAGCGCGATGGCAACAAGATTTACTCCGACCATCTTGATGTGACGGATAGTTTCCGCGACGGCTTTGTGAATGGCCTTCGCGTTGAGACCACCGACAACACCCGCTTTGCAGCCGAAAGCGCTGAGCGCAGCAACGGTGAGATCACCACCTTTAATAACGGTGTGTACACGGCCTGTCAGGCTTGCGAAAAAGATCCGGACAAGCCTGTGCTTTGGCAGATCAAGGCACGTAAGATTATCTGGAACAGCGCGACAAAGACGGTGCGTTTTGAACGTGGCAAGTTCGAGTTGCTCGGCATACCGTTGGCTTACTTCCCAGCCTTCGAAATGGCCGACCCGACAGTCAAGCGTAAGAGCGGCTTTCTGTTCCCAGGTTTCAGCTATAAAGACGACCTTGGGTTCGGCATCAAGAACTCATATTTCTGGGCTCTAGCACCGAATTACGATCTGACGCTTTCGACCACTGCTTACACGAAGCAAGGCTTCCTGACGCAGGCCGAATGGCGTCATCGTCTCGAAAACGGCTCCTATAATCTTCAGATTGCTGGCATTCATCAGATGAAGCCGGGTGAGTTCAGCACCAATACGCTAGATCGCGGTGAAGATAACCGCGGCATGGTCGCATCCAAAGGCGACTTCGATATCAATTCGCGTTGGAAGTTTGGCTGGGATGTAATGGCCCAGACCGATCGCAATTTTAGCCGTACCTACAATCTTGAGGGCTATAACGCACAAACTCAGGTTTCAAAGATCTATTTAACCGGCATCAACAACCGGAATTACTTCGACCTCAACTTCTATCGCTTCAATGTGCAGGAATCTTATCCGCTCACTTCTACGTATAAAGACGTGGAAATGCATTCGAAGCAGCCTTGGGTTTTCCCAAGTCTCGACTATTCTTACACAGTGCCTGATCCTGTTTATGGTGGTGAACTTAACATCACTACCAATGCGCAGGTTCTGTATCGTCAGAATGCGAATTATACGCTCAATCCAGGTAATAATTCGATCTATTACCCACGCATCCCTGGTTTCAGCGGCACAAATGCGCGTCTTACGACGGAAGCTGAGTGGAAGCGTACATTTATCACGCCATCTGGTTTGGTAATTACGCCGCTTTTGGCTCTGCGCGGTGATGCTATCAGTGCCAATACGAACTTTGATCCAGCTGTTGCGGGTTACACCGACGCCATAGTTCGCTCCGAAGCATTGCGCGCAATGGCGACGGCTGGTCTTGAATTGCGTTGGCCGATCCTGTTCTCAAGCACCAGCTCAACACATATTCTTGAGCCGATTGCGCAGATCTATATGCGCAACAACGAACGTTACGCGGGCGAACTTCCGAACGAAGATGCACAGAGCTTCGTATTTGATGCTACGAACCTGTTCTCGCGTGACAAGTTCTCTGGCTATGACCGTGTGGAAGGCGGCACTCGCGCCAATCTCGGTCTTCGCTATTCGGGCAACTTCAGCAATAGCGACTGGGGCTTGTATGCTCTCGCAGGGCAATCATTCCAACTCGGTGGCGTGAATTCGTATGGCACAAGTGATTTCCTGAATGTAGGAGCAGACTCCGGTCTTCAGGATGCACGCTCCGATTATGTTGCAATGATCGGCACCTCTAATTCGACCGGTCTTGCACTGGCTGCACGCGGACGTTTTGACAAGGATAACCTAGACGTTAAGCGTGGCGAACTCGAAGTACAGCAAAACTGGCAGAAGCTGTCGGTTTCAGCTCAGTATGCTTACATCGCTCCGCAACCGGCTTATGGTTATTCAGAGCTCCGGCAGGAAGTTACGGGTGCCGCTACTGCACGTTTAGATGCTAATTGGCGTGTCTTCGGTTCAGGCACTTATGACCTTGTGTCGGATACACTTGTTCGCGCATCCTCTGGTCTTGCCTATGACGATGAATGCTTCACCTACTCGATGGCTTACGTTCAAACCCGTAATCCGGGTGAGGACAAGGCATCTCATAGCGTTGGATTCAATATATCGTTTAGAACACTAGGCGACATTGGCAGCGGTGCTCAAACCTTCTAAACTTCGAAAGAGCGGAAACAATCCAACTTGTTTCCGCTCTTTCCTTTTATGCCGTAGCATCACTTAATCATTTCAAATAACGTTCGCTTTTTTATCGATTTTATTCAGTTAAGTACCTTTAATTACCTCGTAAATTGCTAAAGGGTCATTGTTTCGCCGCTTTGGCTCCTCTATACAGGCATCATAATATGTCTGGCTTCTGATATGTTTGTTCAGTTTGAACTCGTGTCAGATGACTAGTAAGATTGGACACATCCGGTGAAATTTGTCATTCGCCGACCTGAAGGAAATCGGGAAATAAAGATGATGTTTGCAAGACCTCTATTCGCCTCCCTGCTGGGCGCTGCCGTATGTGTGACGGCGCTTGGAACGGCTGCGACTTTGACACCGGCATTTGCCGCCGGCGGAACGGAGGTCAAGGTCATTGTCTCCGGCAATGCAATCACCAACGGCGATATTCAGCGCCGTGCCGCATTTCTGAAACTGCAGCGTAAAGGCGGCAATCTTAATCAGGTTGCTCGTGAAGAACTGACTGAAGAGATGCTGAAGCGCGTCGAAATGAAATCGCGCGGCATTAACATTTCCGATCAGGAAGTCGATCAGGCCTATGCAGGCTTTGCGACCCGTAACAAGATGAGCGTCGCTCAGCTTAATCAGCTGATGAATCAGGCTGGCATTACACCTGATCATTTCAAGAAATACATCATGGTCCAGATGGGCTGGGGTCGCCTCGTCAGCGCGCGCTTCCGCGCCACTGGTATGGTTAGCGAGCAGGACGCTGTTCAGCGTATGCTGAAAGACGGCGGCAAAAAGCCTGTCTCAACTGAATACCATCTGCAGCAGGTTATTTTCGTCGTTCCAAATGCAAAGCGTTCGCCTGCTCTGCTCGGCAAGCGTCGCCAGGAAGCAAATGCATTACGCTCGCGCTTCCAGAGCTGCGACACCACCCGTCAGCTAACCAAGGGCATGATCGACGTTACAGTTCGCGATCTCGGCCGGGTTATCGAACAGCAGCTTCCGGGTGAATGGGCCAAAGACGTCAAAGCTGCTGGTGTAAACCGCGCAACTCCTCCACATGACACCGAAAAGGGTGTTGAAATTCTAGCCGTGTGCTCGACTCGTCAAGTTTCCGATGACCGAGTGGCACAGCTTGTCTTCTCCATGGAAGGCACTGATTCCGAAGCGGGACAGGAAAAGAAGGCTGATGATCTGAGCAAGAAGTATCTTGCTGAGCTGCGCGAAAAGGCAACGATTGTAAATCGTTGAGTTTCGCTCCAGAGACTTGGCAGTACTAAACTGACCGTATAATTTGAGGGGGCGTCTGCCCCCTTATTTCATCAGCCGAGATAAACAGCTATGACTATTCACCCGGTTCCTCCGCTCGCCGTCAGCATTGGCGACCCCTCAGGTGTTGGAGCGGATGTTGCTCTTAGCGCATGGTTGCAGCGCAAAGAGCTTTTTCTGCCAGCGTTTCTGCTGATTGCCGATCCGGCACAGCTTTCGGCCCGCGCGCAGCATCTTGGCCTGAATGTGCCAATCGTAACGATTAGCACGCCTGCCGAAGCTTTCGACGTCTTTGATTTAAAACTGCCCGTTTTGCCATTGAAAAACACGCATAAGGAAAGCCCCGGCAAGCCTTTGCCGGAAAACGCAGCAGGTGTTATTGAAGCAATAGAACGCGCCGTTGCGCTGACATTGAGTGGCGAAACATCAGCCGTTGTCACATGCCCGATTGCCAAAAAACCGCTCTACGATGCAGGTTTCAAACATCCCGGACACACGGAATTTCTCGCCGAACTCGCCAGCAAACATCTCGGACGAACAGTCATTCCGGTAATGATGCTGGCTGGCCCCGAACTACGTGCCGTTCCAGTCACAATCCACATCCCTCTCGTCGAGGTCCCGCGCTTACTGACCAAGGACGATATTCTGGAAGTGGCTTACATCACGGCGCAGGAACTAACGGATCGTTTTGGCATAGCAGCACCTCGCATTGCGATTTCCGGTCTCAATCCTCATGCGGGTGAAGGCGGAGCGCTAGGCAAAGAAGACGACGCAATTATTCGGCCAGCAGTCGAGGAATTGCAGCGTGAGGGCATCAATGCCTGGGGACCATTGCCTGCTGACACCATGTTCCATGCACAAGCACGCGTGACTTATGATGTCGCCATTTGCATGTATCACGATCAGGCGCTTATTCCGGCGAAAGCTCTCGCTTTTGACGAGACGGTCAATGTTACCCTCGGGCTTCCATTTATCCGGACATCCCCTGATCATGGAACGGCCTTCGACATTGCAGGAAAAGGCATAGCACGCCCTGACAGTCTCATCGCATCCATAAGGCTGGCGCAGGAACTCGCCGAAAACGAAGCAAGGCGGAAATCATGAGCATCGACAATCTTCCGCCACTGCGTGAGGTCATCGAACGGCATGACCTGATACCTAAAAAGTCGCTTGGGCAGAACTTTCTGTTCGACCTGAACCTGACATCGAAGATCGCTCGACAGGCAGGCAATCTGCAAGATCAGCCGGTTATCGAGGTCGGTCCCGGTCCGGGTGGTCTGACACGCGCCTTGCTCGCTCAGGGTGCTATTGTCACCGCAATTGAGCGCGATGAACGGTGCCTTGATGCTCTTGCAGAGATCGAAGCGCATTATCCGGGACGTTTGCGCATTATTTCCGGTGATGCATTGGAGCAAGATTTCAAAGCTCTCTTTCCGGATGGCCCGAAGCCACGCATCGTGGCTAATCTGCCTTATAATGTGGGAACACAATTGCTGCTCAACTGGCTTCTGACAGAGCCTTGGCCACCCTTTTATTCCTCGATGACCCTGATGTTCCAACGTGAAGTTGGCGAGCGTATTGTGGCCGCACCTGATACGGATCATTATGGACGCCTCGGCGTTCTGGCAGGCTGGCGTACGCATTCGAAAATTGCTTTCGACGTGCCCCCACAGGCGTTTACGCCTCCGCCGAAAGTTATGTCGTCGGTCGTCCATATCACGCCGCGTGAAGAGCCGCTCCCATGTCGCGCGGATGCTTTGGGCCAGATTACGCAGGCAGCCTTCGGGCAACGCCGAAAAATGCTGCGTCAGAGCCTCAAGCCTGTCGGCGGCGCACAACTTCTGGAAAAGACTGGAATTGATGGTACCCGGCGCGCTGAAACGCTAAGCGTCGAAGAATTCGTTGCACTGGCCAATGCTTACCGGCCAGTGTGATTCAATTCGTCTTTAAACCGTCTTTGGCGTCACTTGTCAGTGGCGCCAAATTCATCTGCTTGAAAACCTTATCCACATGATCCATTTCCGAGCGGAAGCTCGACATAGATGAACCTGTCAGCTTTTCACCCGCATTGAGCTGTGCTTTGAGCGGGTCGACATAATGATCACCGACCTTGAGCTCATAATACAAATGCGGTCCGGTCGAATAGCCGGTTGATCCCACATAAGCGATCACTTCACCCTGCTTCACATGCTGGCCGACTTTCAGTCCCTTCGCTTCTCCGGAGAGATGAGCATAGGTGGTACTGTAGCCGCCCTGGTGGCGAATGCGCACATACTTGCCATAGCCCTTTTGTGACGAAATCAGCTCAACCGTACCATCTCCTGCAGCGACAATAGGCGAGCCGATTGGCGCATCGTAATCCACGCCATTATGATGTTTGCGGACATGCAAAACCGGATGCACACGCCAGCCAAAACCATCATTCAAGCGGCCATTTGGTAGTGGCTTGTGCATGAGGTATTTGGTCATCGAGGAACCGTCTTCGTTGAAATAGTCAGCGTTTCCCTCGACTTCATGCCTGTAAAGACGCTTGGCCTGACCGTTTGTGGTAAACTCCACAAACACCAGTTCAGGATCGGCATCCACACTCTCACGGAACAGAAGGTCGATTTTATCAACCCCGTTGGCGCCCTTCTGAAGCGATACGTTATTCTCAGCCGCGAGTTTCTTCACATCGTCCGCGACTTCGCTCGGTGCCCCTGCTGCTATGAGCCGTGACTGAACAGATCCATCCGTTACTCTTTTTGTGGGCTGGCGCGATGCGGACAACATAGCATCATGAGAAAGACGCGCGAAAAGTCTCTGATTATCATTCGCGCGGAAAACACCATCGTCTGTCCGTCCATAAACGGAATCTGATGCATTACCATGTCTGAACCGTGCCATGGTTATATGCGCTGGCTTGCCCTGCGACTGATCGAGTAGCAGAACCAGATTATCACCAGGAACGAGGTCTTTTCGACCAAGCGCCTGTTCCAGATGTGCTGCATCGTCAGCGGAAACATCCGCCGCCTGCATGAGTACACCCACCTTCTCGCGCGACTGTGGAGCGAGAACAATTTCGTGCGCTTTTTTGTGAGGCGTATCCGCTGGCTTGGCAAAGCTTACATTCAGCGGCACACCTTTTTGATTGGCAAGCGCTGAAATTTCATCTGGCTGATCAGAGGTTTTCTCCCCTCGCCGTTTACCTCGTACCGATGCCAGATCGAGCAGACCCCGCCCGCTTCCTTCATTCTTCAAATCAAGGATGACATGCTGATAGGTAAAGAGTGTCGCTTCTCCATCGTCGGTACCTTCGGCAATATCGATGCGCTTGGCAATGCGTCGGTTCTCATCAACTTCATTCTGAGGAACCAGCCGCGCTTCTTTCATGGCCGCATGACTGTGAACCAGCGTGGTGGGATCGATCATCACAGGCTGTGAAGCATGTCCATGTCGCACTAAACCTCCCGTCACCAAAGCCATTGCACCACCCGCCAGAAGCGTGGCTGACGCCAGCGCAATACAGGCGCGTCGATGTGTGTGAATGGAAAAGCGTACGCGTTCTAGTGGCTTGAGAGCACGCTGCGAGAGCGGAGGCAATTTCGTATGCTCAGCCAAAGCAGCAGTATGCGCGTCGTTGGATCGGATCATGAGATCTGGCGATACAACAACGTGAATCTGCTTATCTCTGCGGGCAGCACGAAACAGCATGCAGTGAGCGGCTCCAAATTCCATCTGAAATAACAAACGGACCAGAGGGCCAGAGCACGGCCAAATTATGGCTCCGGTGGCCATAATCCACCGGAGATAGAAGCTCAAACGCTCAAGTTAAATTTATCAGGCTCTGGCGCGTGCCTTACGATGCGCCGACAAAGACGACCATGTGTAGATAATCAGGCCTGTCCAGATGAGAACAAAAGCTACGAGCTGCGCATTCGAAAATGGCTCGTGGAAAATGAAAATTGCGAAGATAAACAGCAGCGTAGGCGTCAGATACTGCATAAGGCCAAGCGTCGTATAACGCAGAAGCTTTGCACCGCCCGCATATAGGATCAGCGGAATTGCAGTGAACGGTCCTGCAAGTAACAGCAGCGAAACGTTCGACATAGTGCCTGAGAAGAAATGATCCTGACCATTGGCCATCAACCAGAAAACATAGCCAAGTGCTGGGATCGAAAGGATAACTACTTCAAGCGTAAAGCCCTGCAAAGGTGGCATAGGCAAAGACTTGCGGAAAAATCCGTAAAGACCAAATGTCAGCGGTAGCACCAGTGAAACCCAAGGCAGGCCACCAGCATTGAGAGTCAAAACGAGAACAGCGGCAAATGCAAAGCCGACTGCAACATACTGCACTTTTGACAACCGCTCACCGAGAAACAGCCCGCCCAAAACCACATTGAATAGTGGATTGATATAGTATCCGAGTGCGGCGCCGATAATCTGGTCATGCGCAACAGCCCAAACATAAACCGACCAGTTTACAGTGATAAGTGCAGCGGTCAGTGCAGCCATTGCAAGCATTCGCGGCTTGCGCAGAGCATCAAGGATCGTGCGAAATTGTCCGATGAAGAGTAGCAAAATCGCCGCAACTGGCACCGACCAGATTACGCGATGCGCGACAATTTCAAGTGCGGGGAGATGTGACAAAGCCTTGAGATAGAAGGGCAAAATAGCCCAAAGACCATAAGCCCCCATAGCCATCATGAAGCCACGGCTTCCATCTGAAAGCTGGCCTCCGGATAAGGTTTGCTCGGTCATTTCCATCTCCGAATTAAGTGTAGGCTCGAAAAAGCTACGAACTTTTTCGAGTTAGTCAGACTGCTATGCGCCGATCAATCCATAAAATCTATTCAATTAAACTGATCAAAGCATCAATCTTCGTGAAAGAAGCGGCTTATTCAGCAGCCACCAGACCAGCTAAAGAACGGTTCTTCATCAATTTATAATTGACCGAATCCATCAGCGCCTGAAACGATGCATCGATGATATTGTCGGAGACGCCAACCGTGCGCCAACGAGCGCCCGTAGCATCACCGGATTCAATCAAAACGCGGGTGATAGCTGCTGTACCGCCATTGAGGATACGCACCTTGAAATCCACCAGTTCGAGATCTTCGATTTCATCCTGATAGCGGCCGAGATCCTTGCGCAGCGCAATATCGAGAGCGTTGACCGGACCATGACCTTCGGCAACCGACATATGCATTTCACCGTCGACTTCGACCTTCACCACGGCTTCGGAAACAGTTTTCAATGAACCATTGGCATCGAACCGACGTTCAACAAGACAGCGGAAAGAGTCGACTTTGAAGAATTCTGGCTGCGGGTTGAGCATGGCTCTCGCCAACAGCTCGAAACTCGCATCGGCACCTTCATAAGCATAGCCTTCTGCTTCGCGCTCTTTGACCAGCGCAATCAACGTATCCAGTCGCACATCGTCCTTGGCAACGCGAATGCCGCGACGCTCCAGTTCGGCGATAAAGTTCGACTTACCACCCTGATCCGAAACCATGACGCGACGGCGATTGCCAACGGTTTCAGGCGGAACGTGCTCATAAGTCTGCGGGTCTTTAAGCAGTGCTGAGGCATGAATGCCTGCCTTGGTCGCAAAGGCGGACGTACCTGTATAGGGCGCCTGCTCGGTCGGCGCACGATTCAGAATATCATCGAAGGCGCGTGAAATGCGGGTGATTGCTTTCAGCGCATCAGGCTTGACACCAAGTTCAAAGCGATCAGCCCAATAAGGCTTCAATGCCAGTGTCGGAATAAGAGAAACGAGGTTCGCATTACCGCAACGCTCACCGATCCCATTCAGTGTTCCCTGCACATGCCGCACACCTGCATCGATTGCGGCAAGCGAAACGGCGACTGCCTGTTCGGTATCATTATGTGCGTGGATGCCAAGGCTTTCACCCGGAACAACAGCTTTGACCGCATTGATGATTTCAGCCACTTCCGACGGCTGTGTCCCGCCATTGGTATCGCAAAGCACGACCCAACGAGCGCCTGCCTCATAGGCAGCCTTCGCACAAGACAATGCATATTCAGGGTTGGCTTTGTATCCATCGAAGAAATGCTCGCAATCAACCAGCGCCTCACGACCAGCCATACGAACAGCTGTCACCGATGCAGTAATCGATTCCAGATTTTCCTCATTGGTGCAACCGAGAGCGATCCGCACATGGTAATCCCAGCTTTTGGCAACGAAACAGACTGCATCGCTTGAAGCCTGCAGAAGTGCAGTCAATCCAGGATCATTCGATGCCGAAACGCCTGCACGCTTGGTCATGCCAAAAGCTGCAAACTTGGCCCGTGAGGTCTGCCGCTTCTTGAAGAAGGCCGTATCCGTTGGATTTGCACCCGGATAGCCGCCTTCCACATAATCGACACCCAGTTCTTCAAGCAGAATGACAATCGCTTTTTTGTCTTCGACCGAGAAATCAACGCCGGGTGTTTGCTGCCCGTCTCGCAAAGTCGTGTCGTAGATATAGATGCGTTCGCGTGCCATTTTGCCTGCCTGTCGGTGGGTGTATGCCGTGATAATTTATGGCTTTTTAGTTTTCAGTGTCGTGATCAGGGTGCTGGTAAGACACCATTGTTCGTACGAACTCGATACTTTCCTCATCACGCTCGGTTACAAAACCGGGCAGTTTTGCGAGGTCATCGACATAGGGAAGCTTGACTTCGACACCCCATTGAATTGTGGGTTCAATCTCTTCCGGCGCATCGAAAGCGCCTATGGAAAGCGCCACACCATCCGGCGCCTCGTAAGTCAGCGGAGTTCCGCATTCAGCACAGAACCCACGCTTGACGTGATTCGACGACTGAAAACGCTTTGGCTCATCGCGAGTCCAGATAAACTTTGCTTCACCCACCGAGACCAGCGGCGCATAGAAATTGCCAAAGGCCTTCTGGCACATGCGACAATGACAGATCGAAGCCGAGCCGAGTGCGCCTTCAACCCGAAAGCGCACCGCACCACACTGGCATCCCCCGCTATATAGCGGCTTATTATCAAGCGTCATGGCTTCCTCCCAGAAACTAAACGATCGTCAGCTTACCACTTCCCATGTCGTGATGCGTTCGCCGGTGTCAGGATGTTTGCCGTCCTTCAACTGCACGCCCTGCGCCAGAAGTTCATCGCGAATACGATCTGCTTCTGCCCAGTTCTTGCCAGCTATGAAATTCAGGCGCTCGGCAATCAATGCATCGATTGCAGCTGTATCAACATCTGCCTTTGCAAATACCGGCACATCCTGTGCTGTCACAAAGTAAGGGTCGAGCAAGCCTAATAGCGCCATGCCCTCGCCCAAAGCTGCAACGTCCTTGGCCTTGAATGCTTTGCGTAGAGCCGTGATAGCAGACCAGGTGTTGAGATCGTCCGACAATGCGTCAGCGACTTCTTCAACAACGGAAAGTGCAGAAGGCGCAGCAAAGTCTGCATCGCGCAACAAACCATACCACCGATGCAGCTCTTCGGCAGATTCTGCCAGACGCTGCGCCGTCCAGTTGATCGGCTCGCGGTAATGCGTTTGCAGCATAGAAAGACGAGCAGCCAGACCGACCCAGCGATCGCGAGCATCCTTGTCATCCCAGACACCAAGCTGCGGCAAACCATCGTTCAGCACATCGCGAATGGTTATGAAGTTGCCAAGCGACTTAGACATCTTCTGCCCTTCAACCTGAAGGAATCCATTATGCATCCAGATGTTGGCCATACGCTCAGTTCCGAATGCGCAGCATGATTGCGCAAGCTCGTTTTCATGATGCGGGAACACAAGATCGATGCCACCGCCATGAATGTCGAACTGGTTCTTATACGGATCATCACACTTCAAACCACCGCCAAAAGGCGCCAGCAGCTTGGCCATAGACATGGCCGAGCACTCGATATGCCAGCCGGGACGACCAAGCGTTGCAATACCTGCCGGTGAAGGCCAACCGGGTTCACCATTACGTGATGGCTTCCACAGCACAAAATCCATCTCGTCGCGCTTGTAAGAAGCGACATCGACGCGAGCACCGGCCAGCATCTCATCGAATGGACGGTGGGAAAGTGCGCCATAGCGTGCGCCACCCAAAGCGTTCATCGCTGATGGGGAAAACAGCACATGCTCATCTGCAACATAGGCAACACCGCGCTCGATCAGCTTCTCAATGATATTACGCATGTCGTCGAGGTGCTCGGTTGCACGCGGCTGGCTCGACGGCTCCAGATTTGCCAGAGCCTTGATATCAGCTTGAAACTGGTTGTTTGTGCCTTCAGTCACCCGGCGGATTGCTTCATTAAGCGGAACGTTGGGATATTCAGTAGCAGCACGCGCGTTGATCTTGTCGTCAACATCGGTGATGTTACGCGCATAAGTGACTTTTTCCGCACCATAGAAATGGCGCAGCAGGCGGAAAAGAACGTCAAAGACGATAACCGGACGTGCGTTGCCGATATGGGCAAAGTCATAAACAGTCGGTCCGCAGACATACATGCGCACATTATTCGCATCGATGGGGGTGAAATTCTCCTTCGTGCGAGTGGCAGTATTGTATAGGCGTAGTCGCGGCGCATCAGCCATTTTATTTCCCCAAAAGACCTGAAAATACGGGCACTAAAGACCGCAGCCGTCTGGCCGGGGCGTTATCATCCTGTTTTATGGTAGGGGAGACGAAAACGGCCGGGCCAGCAAGCTGCTAGCCAATAATAATCGAACCAATACAAATGATCGTGGTCGGCGTTTTCATGACGCTACTTATCTCTCTCGACCTCAATCACGTCAAGAGCTTTTGAAAAAGTTCAATAGAAATAAAGCATTTCCCTCAGACTGGTGAAGCTGGACTGCCTGAAAGGCTTATATGAAGCCCGCCTCTTCAAAATCGCTGTGGCATTTCGGCAACCTCACAGCCCCTTCATCCCTATCCCGTTGATGTTAACCGGAATTCCTCAAAACCGGCTCTAAACAGCCTTCATTCCGTCCCAATCAATCACAAAATAGTGAGTGTAATTTGGAAGAGGATGGACCAATGCCTAAAAATGAACTGCAACCACGGCAAGACAAGCTCATTGACCAGTACCGCGAAATCGGACCGGCCGTGCTCGTTGCAGCGTTGATGAGCAAGACCAATCGCGAAAGCAAAGGTCGCAACGACAATACGCGCCGCTCAATTCTGGCAGTCAAAAAGACAGGCTGATCCGCTTCATCGCGTCGTCAGCGTCCGGCTCGTCAGAACATGGAAAGCTGACCGTCGGGCTCATCACCTGACCCCGGCTTTTTCTTTCTTTTGGCCTGATCCAGTGATGGCGCCACAAGATTTTCCTCTACTCTCGCCTGAACGTCAGGAGAGGTATTGGCAACTTTGTTGACCTTGTCCGACACCGGAATGGCTTCAAAAAAGTCATCCTGAACTGGCCGCATGATGTCGGCCACCTCTCGCGGAAGCAGGGTCTTGCAGTTAAGCCAGCGGGCATAATCCTCTGGCTTCACCACCACAGGCATACGCTCGTGGATGGGACGGAGAAATCCGTTTGCACTTGTGGTCAGAATACCCGCTGTATCGATTTGCGAGCCGTCAGCGCTGCTCCATGTTTCAACGAGCGCACCAAAAGCCACGATACCGCCGTTGCGTGGCCTGATCCAATAAGCCTGCGCTTTGTTCTTTCCCTCGCGCCGCCATTCGTAAAAGCCGGAAGCGGGAATCAGCGCACGCCGATGATTGAGTGCCGCACGGAAAGAATTTTTCTCGGCCGCCGTTTCAGAACGAATGTTGAAGACAAGATTCCAGTCGTTGGGATCCTTGACCCATGACGGCACAAACCCCCAGCGCACCAACATCCCGATACGGTCGGGCCTGTTGCTTCCCGGAGGCGGCGTTTCGCCTGCCAGAATAGAGAGTATCGGCTGCGTTGGTGCAATATTGTAGCGCGGAGGAAAATCCTCCTCGATCATTGCACCGAGCAGGGCTTCAACTTCTTCGCGGCTGGCAGTCAGAGAAAAACGTCCACACATAGCGGCCATGTTCAGACTTTTGAGTTAATCGTCAAGCGGGCTTTGCTGTTGCCAAAAGCGGTTTGCCGCATCATAGCTTGTGCATGGTTACAGTTCCCGTCATCCCTGCCCCCGTTCAGATACACGGTGTTTCTCTCATATGTCGCCGCGATGGCCGCTTCTTGCTGGTCGAACGCGGCAAGGAACCATGGAAAGGCTGGCTGGCTTTTCCGGGAGGCAGTATCGAAGCTGGGGAAACGCCGGAAGAAGCTGCCATTCGAGAACTGAAAGAAGAAACTGCACTGGATGCGGGTTCTCTCCGCCATGTTATCACAGTTGATCTGGCACTCGAAGGCAAGGCCTATTCAAAGAGCTACTTCCTGTCAGTTTATCGTGCGTTTGACGTTTCCGGTGAGGAACAGGCCGGCGACGATGCAGCTGCAATACACTGGCTGAGCATCGAAGAAATGGCCCATGCAAATGTGACGGATAGTACGCTGGATGTGGCGCGCTCTGTCGCTGAAATTGAGGATGCTTCAGGCGCGCATTCCGTATCGCCTTGAAGTGGCCCCGTTTCTCATTCAGGAATTTCTTTCTTCAGAGGGGCGTATATTGCAGGAAAAACGGCTTTCCATTTTGGTGATAGCATTCTGGCTGGGCATTCTGTCCCCGGCCTTTTCTGCTCAGGATGCTCCTTATGAGGGCAAAATGCTCAGAATTGCGGAAGTGCTTGGCTCGCTTCACTATCTGCGCAACCTTTGCGGAGAAACCAGCAACGAATGGCGTGAGCGCATGGATGCCATAATTGCCGCCGAAAAACCTGATGAAGCCGAGCGAGTACGTCTTGTTTCAAGCTTCAACCATGGATACCGCGTTTTCAGCGACAATTATGTTCGTTGCACACCCTCGGCTCTTGCGGCGATTGATCGCTACATGAAGGAAGGAGAAAGCTTGTCGAACGAGCTTATCTCGCGCTATGGGAATTAACCAATTATTCAGTCTTGTGCGGATGGGCAGAAATTGCCTCATTCAAATCCGCTTTAATCTGTTAACACTGTCTTAAACGTGACAGTCAGGCTGCAGGTGATTGTGCTCCCAATGGTGAGAAATCAGCTGATACAGCAAGAAGGGCGCAAGCCGGGATGAAGTCTATGGAATATATGCCAGCAGATCTGGACGAGATGATCGCCCGCGAAAAGAAGCTTGTTGCGATTGAATACCAGAATGAAGCCTGGGCAGACGGCATTTCCGAAGGAATTGAGCCAGAAATTCTGGCGGAAGCTGCTTTCACTACAGCCCTTACAGAACTTATGCGTTCAACAGGCGAAGACAGCGCACTCGAACTTATCGAGAAAATGCGCGAACAGATTATTGCAGGCACCTTCCTGCAGGATCGTGTTCTTCAGTAGGCAGAGTTATCTGTCGCAAATGCCCGCATACGACTAGGCGGTGTATCGTATATCCGCTCCCACACTCTGCGGAACTGTCTTGCTGACGCGAACCCTGCTCGCTCAGCAATATTCTCCATATCGAGAGCCGAATTCAGCAGCATTTCGCGAGCAAGGCTTATTTTCAGCCGATTGGCATAATCAATCACGCTCATGCCTGCATGTTCATTGAACAGGCGTGAAAGATTGCGCGGGCTTGCCCCGCTGACGTCAGCGAGTTTCTCGACAGACCAGTTTTCAGCCGGATTTGCAGCCACAGCATCCTGCGCACGATGCACCACAGGATGCATGTGATTGCGGCCTTCAAGCCATGGCGAAAGCTGCGGATCGCCACCGCTGCGACGCAGATAAACCACAAGATAACGCGCCACTGATAGAGCCAGTGCATGCCCTGCCATCTCGGCCAGAATATGCAGCATTAGATCAATACCGGCAGTAATGCCCGCACTGGTCAGCCTGTCGCGATCCTCCACAAACAAACGGTTTTGCAGAACATGCGCGGTCGGCGCAAGTCGATGCAGCTCATCAATCGCCATATGATGCGTGGTGCAGTCATACCCTTCAAGCAAACCCGCGCGTGCTGCTAGGAGTGCACCAGAGCAGATTGAAACCAATTTGATACCCGGACGGATCCTACGACGCATCCAGCTCACGATTTGCGTTTCAAGCGCTGCATCTTCGTCGCGATTAACGACAGCAGTCCCAAGCGGAATGTCAGCTGAGCCGGATATCACCACAAGCGCATCATCTGGCAGGTGATCGGGTAGAGGCTCAATATTTGCAAGCGTGAGGCCGATGGAGCTGAGCGTCGTTTCGGAAGGCCCGATAAACGTCACTTCAAACTGCACCCTGTTTTGCTCCAGATTAGCCTTGCGCAAAACCTCCATCGGCCCCGCCACGTCAAGCAAAAGCGTGCGCGGCGGAACGACGACAAAGACCCGGACAGTTTTATGGCTGTCGACGGTTTGGTTCATGCAGCTTTCCGTTCTGCGCTGCCTGCAAGAGCCTGTTCCACCGTTGCTATCCTTGCAAAGCGATCCGCAAGTACCAGCTCGGTACGCGCGCGAATTTCCGCAGCACTCCACACGTGACCACTTATGTCAGTCATGGGGAAAGTCAGCGTGGCTTCGCCGACATAATCGACATTGAAGCCAAGGTCAGACGCATGACGTGTGGTGGTCTCGCAGCACTGCTCAGTGCGGATACCTGAAATGATAACCCGTTTGATGTTGTTAGAAATCAGCCAGACATCGAGACCTGAGCCCACCAATGCGCTATGGCGACGCTTACGGAAAACGGCATCCGACTCGATCGTGATCGGTGCAAGCGCCTTCACAAGACCTGATGCCTCCGAAAACGGCCCCTCATTCTCAACATGAAAGATTTGCACGACCGGAATGCCTTTGCGCTTGGCACCGTCAATCAAAGCCTGCTGCCGCTCAATGTAAGCGGCAACCTCTTCTTCTCGATAGTAAGGTCGATGCCGAAAAGATTCCTGAACATCGATAACCAGCAAGGCTGTGTCGTTGGCGGACATTTTGTGCTCCTTGTAAATTTATACAAGAACACAATACTCCCGACAATCCAGGTCAAAAGATTAACTTCGGACAAAGATGGGACAGATCGCGCCAACTGCAAACTCCGAAGTTAATCTAAAGACTATCAGCCCAAGCGGCTGTGTGCTTCACCGGCGCAAATTCGGTGATTTGATACTCCGCAAGCCCCTGATTCTTGAAAGGATCGTGAGCCAGGATCGTTTCAAGCTCATCCCGGGTTATGCTTCCACTCGCAAGAATGATACCTCCATCCCGCGGATTCTTCGGTCCAGATGCCAGAAACGCCCCACTTGCATACTGCCTATCGAGAAACTCCCGATGTGTAGCGATATGTTTTTCAACTTCATTCAGAGGCTTTATATATGTCAGGTTAACAATGAACATCAGGCCACTCCATGAAGTGCCCTTCGTAAAGAGCATCGCGTCTAAACTCATTCACGCGACGCACTTTAGCATTTTATCTACCCTGCACCTCAACCAAGAATGGGGGCACCGTTTCTTGGAGTTATTTTCACGAACGAGGCAAAGCTTCCAAAAACTCGACTGGCTCGCCCTTATTCGGATTGACGATTTCCGCTTCCCACATGACTTTGATACCGCGCACGAAAGTACCAACCGGCCAGCCAGTGACAGTCTTGCCATGATAAGGCGTCCAGCCAGCCTTTGAGCCAGCCTGTTCATGCGTGATGGTTTCGCGGCGTTTCATATCGACGATGGTGAGATCGGCATCATAGCCAACAGCAATGCGACCTTTGCGAGCCATACCGAAAATGCGGTTGGGGCCGTGGCTCGACAGATCGACAAAGCGCTCCAGCGAAAGCTTACCCGCATTGACGTGATCGAGCATGATTGGCACCAGCGTCTGAACGCCGGTCATTCCAGACGGCGAAGCCGGGTAAGACTTCTGCTTTTCGTCCAGCGTATGTGGTGCATGGTCGGAGCCGAGTACATCGATAATGCCCTGATCAACGCCCTTCCAAACACCATCGCGATGGCGCTTTTCACGCACCGGTGGGTTCATCTGGATAAGATTGCCAAGCGTCGCATATTCATCCGCCGACAACGTAAGGTGATGCGGAGTGGCTTCACAGGTTGCCACATCCTTGTGACCTTGAAGGAAATCGATTTCTTCGGCTGTAGAGATATGCAGGACGTGAATACGTGCGCCGGTTTCGCGGGCGATACCGACAAGGCGTTCGGTGCATTGCAGTGCAGTGGTAACATCGCGCCAGACAGGGTGGCTCGACGGATCACCTTCAACACGGAGATTTTCGCGCTCCTTAAGGCGGAATTCGTCTTCCGAATGGAAGGCGGCACGGCGGCGCGTACTTTTCAGGATCGAACGGACGCCTTCATCATCCTCAACCAGCAGATTGCCTGTCGAAGATCCCATGAACACCTTGATGCCAGCCGCACCTGGCAGGCGCTCAAGCTCGGCAACGTCTTTTGCATTGTCCCGCGTTCCGCCAACCCAGAAGGCAAAATCGCAATGCATACGATGACGGCCACGGCGAATCTTGTCGTCAAGCGTTTCAGCGGAAGTCGTCAGTGGTTTGGTGTTCGGCATTTCGAAAACCGATGTCACACCGCCCAGAACCGCAGCAAGCGAACCTGTTTCCAGATCTTCCTTGTGCTCCAGCCCCGGCTCACGAAAATGCACCTGACTGTCAACAACGCCGGGCAAAATATGCAGACCGGTACAATCGATGACTTCACCGGCAGAACCTGCTGCAAGCGAGCCAATCGCCTCGATGCGCCCGTTACGAATACCAATGTCCCGCTGACCTATACCGTCGTGATTGACGATGGTTGCACCTTTCAGGATTGTGTCGAACGTTTGGGCCATTGTTGTCTCCTGCTGGCTGAATGGGACTTGCGAGCCTTTTCAATGCGGCTTACGTAACGATGGTTATAAAGGCAAGGAAGAAGCGATGGCGACGGTAGCGGAAACGATCAATCTTTCCAACAGAGCACTGGTTCACATTACAGGCGAAGACGCGGAAAAATTCGTGCAGGCCGTGATCACAACCAATCTCGACAAGCTTGGCGCCGATGAGCTGAAACCCGGCGCGCTGTTGGCACCGCAGGGCAAGATCATGTTCGACTTCCTTGTGTCGCGCATTGAAGACGGGCTGCGATTCGACATGCCTGCTGGCATTGCAGCTGATTTTGCTAAGCGGATGACGCTCTATCGTCTGCGCGCCAAAGCAGAAATTAGCCAATTGCCAGAATCACTTGTGAGCGTTAGCTGGCAGAATGATTCCGCTTCCTCAGAAAGCGATTCAATTAAGCGCGATACCCGGTTCGCTGAAGAGCTGAATGTTATTCGCATTTACGGACAGGCCGGTGAAATCAGCGATGAAAGTGCATGGATAGCTCTTCGCGCTGAATATGGCATTGCCGAAGGTGAAGCCGACTTCGCCTATAATGATGTATTTCCGCACGACATTAATTTCGATCAGACTGGCGGCGTGACTTTCCCGAAAGGCTGTTTCATCGGGCAGGAAGTCGTCTCGCGTATGCATCACCGCGGCACGCCGCGTCGACGCGTCCTCGTGGCAAAATCTGACGCGCCCCTGCCCGCAATGGGTACGTCGGTTACGGTCGGTGGACGCGATATCGGAACCCTTGGCAGTTCATCCGGCAAACTCGGTCTGGCGCTTGTGCGCATTGACCGGGTGAAGGATGCGCTTGATTCCGGCACGCCGATTCTGGCTGGTGGGGCCGAAATTACGCTCGCCCTTCCCCCGCATGTACGCTTCACATTTCCAACTGCCGACGCGGACAAAGCCTGATGGCAGCCGCTGACCGGTCATCGGGCAAAGATCGCGCCTGGCAGCGCATGTTGTCAGGCCGTAGACTGGATCTTCTTGATCCATCGCCCCTTGATGTAGAGATTGAAGACATCGCGCATGGTCTTGCGCGTGTCGCCCGCTGGAATGGGCAGACCGTCGGCGAACACGCCTATTCGGTTGCCCAGCACTCGTTGCTGGTTGAACAGATTTTCAACCGGCTTGTGCCTGATGCGAGCATCGAATGGCAAATGTTGACGCTCCTGCACGATGCGCCTGAATATGTCATTGGCGACATGATTTCGCCCTTCAAAGCTGTGATGGGCGGGAACTACAAACTGATCGAAGCACGTCTTGAGAGTGCAGTTCACGTTCGGTTTTCGCTGCCAGCTTCCATTTCCGTGTCTCTCAAAAAACTGATCAAGCGTGCCGATCAGGTCGCAGCTTTTTTTGAGGCAACACGACTTGCCGGTTTCAGCGAAACAGAAGCGACCAAATATTTTGGCCGTCCGCGCAGTTTCGATCCGTCAGGGCTAGATCTGACGCCCCGTCCGACACAAAGCGTTCAAAATGATTTTCTGGCGCGCTTTGCAACATTGGAACAGGCGCGAAAGAAATAAGCCATGACGCATATTGTGGTCAGCCCGCTTTCGAGACTTGAAGCCCAAATAGCTCTGCATCACCCAAGTCATATCTTGTCACTGAGCAGCAGCGATCTTCCATCGATGCCGAGCGCCGCCACGCGGCTTAGCCTTACTTTCAACGACATCGTTGAGCCGCGCGAAGGGCTGGTCATGCCTGACGATAGTCATGTTCACCAGATACTGGCCTTCGCACGGGATTGGGGTCGCTCCAAGCCAATGCTCATTCACTGCTATGCGGGCGTATCACGCTCTACCGCAAGCGCTTACATTATAGCTCTTGCGCTCAATCCGGCACTGGATGAAGTAGCTTTCGCGCAAAAGCTGCGACAGCTTTCACCATCAGCTACCCCGAATATTCGACTCATCGCGCTTGCGGATCAGATATTGGCAAGAAACGGTCGCATGATTGAAGCGATCAGGGCAATCGGGCGCGGAAAAGATGCTTTTGAGGGCGAAGTCTTTAGCTTACCTGTTGCAGGTTGATGCTTCGCGATACCGCATTCAGAAAGCCCCCGCGTGCATCGGGAGGCGTTTGCGCGCGCGGTTCCCACACATGCCGCAAAAAGAAGAAGCCCGTCATTCTGAATGCATCATTGAGGTCGTTATAGCAGGATGGACGCACTGATGTGCTGTTGACGAATGCAGGCAACGGCAACATTTTATCGGCCCAGGGAGCACCGGCATCGCCGCAGACCGCACGTCCTGACTTGGGCGATACATAGATCAGGTTTTCACGGACACCTGTTGCTGCACATTCTTTCAGGTCCAGGCCAAAGCCGAGTTCTTCAAGCATCATCACTTCAAACCGAAGCAGTAGTTCACCCGAGGCGAGCGGGTCGTCAAAATGCTCGATAATGAGGCGGAGGGTTTCGTACAGGCCACGATGGGAATCACGCTCTGGCAATAAGCGCAGATGGGCGGCAGCAAGCTGAATACCGTAAAGCGCCACAGGCGTTTCAATGAGCCGCGCCGCCGCGAAGCCAAGCGGCTCAATGGTAAAGCTGCCCATATGCTCATCAAGCCTTGCCCACCATGATAGATCGACATGATTGCCCGGCTGAAGGAGAGGCTGCATGCGGCGGGAGCGCCCGCCGCGTACCATGCCCATATGACGCCCATGTTCACGGGTCATCACTTCGACAATGGCGCTTGTTTCGCCATGTCGTCGTGTGCCGAGAACTATGCCTTCATCGCGCCATTCCATGGAGCAGCCAGATATACCTTAAGTCGGGAAGTCCAGACCCATTTCACGATAACGCTCAGGATCGTTGCCCCAGTTTTCGCGAACTTTTACAAACAGAAAGAGATGCGCGTTCTGTTCAAGAATTTCGCTGATCTCTTTACGCGCAGCCTGACCGATAGCCTTGATCGTTTCGCCCTTATGGCCAAGTACGATCTTCTTTTGACTTTCGCGCTCAACATAAATGACCTGCTCGATACGTACCGAGCCGTCCTTACGCTCTTCCCAGCGCTCGGTTTCTACCGTCGAGGAATAAGGCAGTTCTTCATGCAGGCGCAGATAAAGCTTTTCACGGGTGATTTCCGCTGCAAGCTGGCGCATCGGCATGTCGGAAATCTGATCTTCCGGATAATACCAAGGGCCATTTGGAACGGTTTCCGCCAGGAACTTTGCGAGATCCTTACAGCCCGAACCGTTCAGCGCAGAGATCATGAAAGTCTGATCAAAGGTGACAAGCTCATTGGCCTTCTTTGCCAGATCCAGCAGAACCGGGGGATCAACGCGATCAACTTTGTTGAGCACCAGCACCTTCTTCTGGCGCACGTTTTTCATGCTTTCCAGAAGCGCTTCTGCGTTCTCGTTGAGACCACCCTGTGCATCCAGCAGAACGAGGATGATGTCGGCATCTTTCGCGCCGCCCCATGCGGTCGTGACCATCGCACGGTCCAGCCTGCGCTTTGGACGGAAAATACCGGGTGTATCGACAAGTACGATCTGCGCATTGTTCTCGATGAAGATACCACGAACCAGCGCGCGCGTGGTCTGTACCTTATGCGTGACGATTGAAACCTTGGTTCCCACCAACTGGTTAACCAGCGTGGACTTTCCGGCGTTTGGCGCCCCAATCAGCGCTACAAAGCCAGAACGTGTCTGCCCGGTTTCAATTTCGCCGGAAGTCGGCGTCGTCGGATTATTCATTGCTTATCCTTTTAGGAGCAACCCATTTCACAAGAAGTGGGAAGCACTCCAATTTTGTTTTGCGCAATTCCCGACGCGGTCCCGTCCCCACTTTCGCTGGAATTGCTCGATTTCAAATTGATGGCAGAGATTGGCTCCTCGCCCAAAACCAATCTGCCCTATGCGACAAGCCCACCACTGTCGCTGTTGATCCGATTATAGCCGAATTTCGCTTAAAAGAATGCAGATTTCCGCATTAGCCGGAAGTGTCGCGTTTCCAGACAGATTCCCTATAAAGCATCGCTTCTGCAGCGCTTTGCTCAGCAATCCGCTTGGATCTACCTTCACCCGTTTCGGGTGCAAATCCTTTCACTGTCACTTCAACGGTGAAAAGCGGGTCGTGGTCCGGCCCACTGCGGCTCAAAATGCTGTAAGATGGATGTACATTGCCTTGCTGATGCGCCCATTCCTGCAACTCAGTCTTGGCATCACGACGAGCTGCTCCGGTCTCAAGCGAACGCTCCTGCCAGTAGCGCTTTATGAAGCCGCGCGCAGCCTCCAGCCCACCATCAAGATACATCGTGGCGATCAGCGCTTCGACAACGTCTGCACGAACATTCAACAAGCGCTTATCATTGAGCGATTTAATGTCGGAACCTGTGTGGATGAGATCGGCAAGCCCGATTTCGTCCGCAATCGCGGCACAGGTTTCCGCATTGACCAGCGCACTTAGGCGCACCGACAATTCGCCTTCTGGAGCCTCTGGAAATGCTTCAAAAAGCATTTCGGCAACCACGAGACCAAGCACGCGGTCGCCAAGAAACTCAAGGCGTTCATAATTGGCACGGGATGGTGCCTGGACACTTGAATGGGTGAGCGCACGTTCAAGCCGTTTCAGATTTTGAAAACGGTATCCTGTGCGCGCCTCCAGAATTTCTGCTGCTTTATTCGCGGAGACCATTTTAGTTTCCGGTTACAGCTGTATGCGGCTCGCCACTTACCCATGAAATAAGTCGGCTGAAACGAACATCAGACGGCCATTTCCAGATTTCAAGCGGGCTTGACTTATCGGCGATTGAGAAAAAGATGATGTTTGCACGACCGACAAGGTTTTCAAAAGGCACATAGCCGACGCCAAAGCGGCTATCGAGCGAGTTATCGCGGTTGTCACCCATCATGAAGTAATGGCCAGCTGGCACCTCAAATACGCGCGTATCGTCGCCAATGGAATTTGGCGCCAGATCAAGCGTGTCGTAGGTCACACCGTTTGGCAGCGTTTCGCGATAGACTTCAACCGGTCGATTGACCTCCGTCACGTCAGGATTATCGATGGTGCCAACGCGTTCGCGCTTTACCGCAACATCGTTGATGTAAAGCACACCACCTCGCATCTGCACACGATCACCTGGCAGACCGATCACACGTTTGATGTAATCGACATTCGTATCACTTGGCAGCTTGAAGACGACAACGTCACCACGTTTTGGCTCAGCGGCCCAGATACGACCTGAGAAAAGGTCGAGACCAAAAGGCAGCGAATAGCGCGAATAACCGTAGGCATATTTCGACACAAACAGATAATCGCCTTCCAGCAAAGTGGGGCGCATGGAGCCGGATGGAATACTGAATGGTTGGAAAAGCAGGCTACGGATAACCAGCGCCAGCAACAGTGCTTGCACGATAACGCTGATGGTTTCGCCAAAGCCACCCGATTTTTTAGTCTCACTTTTGCTGGACACGCTCATTGTATCTCCGCTTGCCGATGTGCGATCTAATAACGGCTTAGATTGCCCGAGGCAATCCAATCACCGGTTTCTCGCACGATTATGAGCAGGAGTTTACCTGTCACAATCGCAATTGTTTTGTTCATATCCTTGTCGGGAAACCAGTCTTCACCATTTCCGCAACATCAATTATTCCGCTAAAGGAAGAGCTTCGATAATGACGAAGGCCTGAGCGAGAGGAAAATCATCTGTAATTGTCAGATGTATGGCAGCACGCGTGCCTTGTGGCAGCATACGTTTCAATTGTTCTGCTGCTCCGCCCGTAAGCTTCATCGTCGGCTTGCCCGAAGGCGTATTGACGACACCCATGTCCCGCCAGAACACACCATTCGAAAGCCCGGTACCAAGAGCCTTTGAACAGGCTTCCTTTGCAGCGAAACGCTTTGCATAAGAGGCTGCACGCTGTTTACGAGCGTCGGATTTTGCCTGTTCAATCTCAGTAAATACTCGTTGAGTGAAGCGATCGCCGTGCTTTTCAAGTGTTTTCTCTATACGGCGTATATCAATAAGATCGCTGCCAATGCCAATGATCATATGTTTTTCGGCTCCCGCGACCGATAGAGACTGTGCTTCTCAGCAAGGCGCTCGAGCCGGCGCCGACGAAAGGCAGTTACCGCAAAGCGTGTGACGAAATAGGCGACTACCGCAAAAGCCGCACCGAGAATCGTCGATCCGAACAACATAGGCTTAAGCAGAGGCGTCCAGACTTCACCGAATTTCATCGTCTGAAGCGCATGTCCCAGGTGTAAAGGCGGCGCGCTTTCCAGGTCTCCGCTTATGACAAAGCGGCCCAGCTCATAGGTGCTTCCCCAGATAAACGGAAGCGTCAACGGATTGGCAAGCGTAGTGCCAAGAGCTGCAGCGGCAATATTACCAGCCAGAAAATAGGCCAGGACGATTGCGATAATCAGGTGAAATCCGAAAAACGGTGTGAAAGCTGAAAAAACGCCAACGGCCAAGCCTGCAGCGACCGCATGTGGAGAGGCGGTGATGCGCAGCACTCGCTTGCCGCCATATTTGAATGAGCGAGCAAAGGAACGGCGCGGCCAGACGAGCAGCCTCAGGCGCTCTTTTCGGCTCGGCGGATTTCGACGTTGGAACAACATGGGCTTCTAATACTGCTCTCTGCTCACCGAGACAATTGTTATTATTGAGCTACCAATCCGGATAACAGTTTCTCGTGGCCCTCGATGTGGGCTGTCTGCATACGAGGTAAATAGAACTTCGGAGATACACCCAGCATACGGCGAAACATTGTCGTGAAGGCGGAAACGCTATCGTAGCCCAAATCAAGCGCCACGCTTGTAACCGCTTCACCTTCGGTAAGGCGTGGGACAGCGGCAAAAAGGCAAGCCTGCTGCCGCCAGACAGATAAGCTCACACCAGTTTCTCGCTGAAAATGACGGGTAAATGAGCGTCTACTCATCGCCATACGGTCAGCCCATTCGTCAATTGTTGCGCGAGCCGAGGGCTTCGTCACGAACTCCCGACACAGCTTTTGCAAGCGTATGTCTGCCGGAAATGGCAAACCAAGTGGCCTTTGCGGCAAGGTGTGAAGGTCTTTCAGAATGAGATCGATTACCAAAGCATCGCGGCTTCCCGGTTCGGGAATGCTATCGACAGAGGTTGCATCGATAATCAGGCAGCGCATCAGGTCGGTCAGCCCCACCACATGCAGATAGTCTGGCACACCGGAAATTGCATCAAGAGCGATATAGATGGAGCGCATGAACACATCGCCAACGATTTCGACGGAATGTTTGACACCAGCAGGAATCCACATCGCGTGATCACCGGGGATCATCCAGCGTCCTGCATCGGTTGTAACCAGCACCACCCCCTGTGACGCGCATAAAAGCTGCGCACGGCTATGACTATGACGAGGAACAAAATAGCCATCAGGATATTTTGTTGGAAGTGCAATTACTGGTCCGCCCATGTTTTCCAACATGGCGATCCGTTGTTCGTGGAACTTTTGCAGGTCCTCACTGCCCGGTAATAAAAGCCCCGGTGGCGATTTTGGCTTCATTGGCTTTGGCCCACTCTCGAAGGTAATGGACCAAATCACGAAAGCAGGCGCGAAACAATATGATTATGAAATGGTCAGGTTAGAAATATTCGTAAACGTACGAATTGGGTTTCCGGACCGACCTCACCACTTTGCGGGAAAATCCCGTTCCAAATTACCTTCGGAGTAGGACTATGAGCATGAGTGCTGCCGAGCAGCCAACAAGCAGTAGCGCGAACAATACGGTTCTCGCCATTATTCTGGCCACGAGTATGGGCCACTTCCTGAACGACATGATGCAGTCGCTCCTTCCGGCCATCTATCCGATGCTAAAGGACAACTACAGCCTGTCTTTCTGGCAGATCGGCTTGCTAACCTTCACATTTCAGGTAACGGCTTCGATCCTACAGCCGATTGTGGGCATCTATACCGACCGTCGTCCGATGCCTTACTCGCTACCCTTCGGCATGGGTTGCACGCTGATCGGCCTGATCCTGCTTGCAACGGCTCATCATTATTCGGTCCTGCTTTTGGGTGCGGCCTTCATCGGTTTCGGTTCTTCGGTATTCCATCCGGAAGCTGCGCGCGTTGCACGTCTTGCATCGGGTGGCCGCCACGGCTTTGCACAGTCGCTGTTTCAGGTAGGCGGTAATTTCGGCTCATCGATTGGACCGCTGCTTGCAGCTTTCATTGTGCTGCCGTTCGGTCAAGCCAGCGTGTCGTGGTTCTCTATCGCAGCCCTGATCGGCATGGCTCTGCTGTGGTATGTTGGCAATTGGTACAACCAGCATAATCTTGCCAATAAGAGCAAGCCAAAGCCCGACAAAACCCTGCCGCTACCACGTAAGAAGGTTATTGCGTCGATCTCCGTGCTCGCCATGCTGATCTTCACCAAATACGTCTATATGGCCAGCCTTACGAGCTATTACACCTTCTATACGATCAGCCATTTCGGCGTGACCGTACAGGCATCGCAGTTGCTGCTGTTCGTGTTCCTCGGTGCAGTTGCAGCAGGTACGATCGTCGGAGGTCCTATCGGCGACAAGATCGGCACGCGCACTGTGATCTGGGTATCGATCCTCGGTATCGTTCCCTTCACACTCGCCTTGCCTTATGCAAACCTTGAAGTAACAGCTGTTCTCACCGTGATCATCGGTTTCGTGCTGGCATCTGCCTTCCCTGCCATCATCGTGTTCGCACAAGAACTGCTTCCGGGACGTGTGGGCATGGTTTCAGGCCTGTTCTTCGGCCTCGCATTCGGCATTGCGGGTATTGCAGCAGCAGCGCTCGGCATCGTCGCCGACCGCACAAGCATCGAGTTCGTCTATCAGATCTGCTCGTATCTTCCGCTTCTCGGCCTGTTGACGATCTTCCTGCCTAAGATGGAAAAGGCTCGATAAGCCAAACCAGCTTATGGTTTGAAAATAGTGGGGCACCGTTCATCCCCCAACGAACGGTGCCCCTAATGCCACTGACCTTTTGACGGCCCGGTGCAGCGGCAGCTCTAAAATAGAGTGAAACCCACCCTACTTCTTTGCTCTGGCGCACATTGCGAATGATATTTCAGCAATGCGCAAATTGTAGCTCTAACTACACGGCGAAACTGAAGCCGTGCATACTTTCCCTGCGAAACTCGTCGAATGTTGCCGCCACCAAGCGGATGAGTGGCTTGCCGTCTTCGGTCGCAGTAATTATCCCGTTATCCACCTCGACCAGCCCATCAGCGACCAGCGGACGAAGCAGTGCCATCTCATCGGAAAACTCCATATCCGGCGCGGCATGGTTCAGATCGACACGGAAATTGCACATAAGAGCGGTAATGATCCCTGCCCGCACGCGATCTGTATCGCGCATTGTATAACCACGCACGGTTGCAAGATCGCCCGCTACTGCCCGCTTGCTGTATTGTCCAACATCGGAAATATTCTGCGCGTATCCACCCGGATATTGTGAAATCGATGACGGCCCAAAGCCGATCAGTGTATGGCAGCGATCCGTCGTGTAGCCCTGGAAGTTACGATGCAGTGCACCTTCACGCGCAGCAATAGCGAGTGCGTCGTCAGGTAGAGCGAAATGATCAATGCCAACAGGCTGATAGCCGAAGCCGATGAAACTATCGGCAACTGTGCTTGCCTGCGCAAAACGCTCGTCGGCATCCGGCAGGCTGTCCTCGTCGATCAACCGCTGATTGGCGCGACGCTGCGGCAGGTGTGCATAACCGAAGCAGGCAACGCGATCAGGCTTGAGCTCAGCGACCCGCTTGCAGGTCTCACGCAGCGTCTCAATCGTTTGCAGCGGCAGACCATAGATAAGGTCAAAGTTTAGCTTATCTATGCCGACTTCTCGCAGCAGGGTTGCCGCACGAATAACCGTTTCAATCGGCTGAACGCGACCAATTGCTTTCTGCACATCAGCATCCACATCCTGAACACCAAGGCTTGCACGGTTCACGCCCATCAACGACAAGGTCTTTGCCAGAATTGGATTGACCGTGCGTGGATCAAGCTCAATGGCGTGTTCCATGTCCGGATGAAAATCAAACGACAGGCGAAGAGCCGCCATGATACGCTTGAACTGCGTGGCATGCAGAATAGAAGGGGTGCCCCCGCCCCAATGCAGATGCACGACTTGCGGACGAGCCGTCAGACTTGCGCTTACAGTTTCAATCTCGCTCAACAGAGCTACGACGAAATTTTCGATGACGTCTTCGCGGATCGCCATCTTGGAATGACAACCGCAATAGTGGCAGATCTCTTTGCAGTACGGCACATGGATATAAAGCGAGACGCTTTCTTCCGGACCGATCTGACGCAGCCAGCGCTTTGTGCTGTCAGGTGTGATAGGCGTGAAATCCACAGCAGTTGGGAACGATGTATAGCGGGGAACGGCAAGCGCCGCATATCGTCTTATCGCGGCTTCATGCATGATGGCTCCACTCCCCGCTCCTGACGATCAGGTGAGAGCCTCTCACCTTTACGCGCACCGGACGAAGAAGGGCATTCTGCCGGGCAAGTCGGCATGAGGCGGCAAGGAATCCCGCACACATGACAGCCGATATTGTAATTGCCAGCCACAACGACACCTGTTCACCTCGTTATGATCGAGCAGCACTGCAATGTGCTGCATCATCCTCTACGGTCAGGTGTAATGGTGGCTGAGGCAAAGTTCATTGATTTGAATCAACGAATTCAAAACAAAAATATTGGGATTGCTGTGAATGAATTTACGCGGTGTCAGGGTCCATTCCGGCAACCGCAGCAAGCGAACGGCGAGACAATATCTCGACCGTGTTGGCGTCCAGTAACTGGATAAGCCCCTGGGTCTTGAGCTTTGTGAAGCTCCGGCTAACGGTTTCAATCGTCAGGCCAAGATAGTCCGCGATGTCAGTGCGGTTCATCGACAGATGAACAAGATTAGGCTTTCCGCCACGCTTTTCCGTGCGTGCGCCTAAAACCAAAAGGAAGCTTGCTAGCTTTTCCACCGGTGCAAGACGCCCCAACACGAGCTGATTATCACGCGCGGTGCGCAATGCTTCGCGAGTCATTTGGTGGAGGCGTTCTTTCAGCCTTGGAAACCGCTCCATCAGACTGTCCATTTCCTTGGTGGAAAAGGCACAAAGCACAGACGGAACAACTGCTTCTGCCGATTGCGAGTAGACGTCATCGTCGGCCAAACCGAGATAGTCACCCGGAACAAGAAAGCCCGCAATCTGGCGGCGACCGTCCGGCAGCGATGTATAGATGCGCAACATACCCGATGTTAGGCTGAAAACGCGGCGCTTTGGATCGCCCTCTTCCACCAACATCTCGTTTGCATCGAGCTTCTTGGAGGTCATAATCGCTTCAAGCGCGCCAAGATCACCGTCATCAAGCGCAGAGCAAACCGCCATACGACGCACATCACAATCCACGCACACGCCACAGGGAGCACGATAAGGGGATTTTGAGTCGAATATAAGAGGCGCAACAGCCACGACAAATTCCTAGATAGGGGGATGGGCATGGGCGTGCCCTTCCCCCTAAATTAAGGGTACTAGATGAATACCGCAAAGCGCAATTTCGCCGCAGGGTGGAAACAGCCTTGAGCAAAATCAATAATATAGTCGAAATCGCTTAAATATTACGGCTTCCTGGCTTAATCGCTGGGATTGCAGCGAGTTCCGGTGGCAAGTCATCTGGCGAATAGGCTGGTACTTCGTATTCCGCGAGGGCAATCAACTTCGTTCCGACATCAGCCTTACCAGCTGAACGATCAACGATGCATGCAGCAGCAACCACTTCGATGCCGATATCCTTCATGCATTCGATAGTTTCGCGAATCGAAAGCCCTGTCGTGACGATGTCCTCCACGATCACAACGCGTGCACCTTTTGGCACATCGAAACGACGCAGGCGGAAGACGCCGTTTTCACGCTCAACCCAAACCGACGGGACGCCAAGATGGCGTGAAGTTTCGTATGAAGGGATAAGGCCACCGATTGCAGGGCCGACGACATAGTCGATCTTGCCGAGATCAGCTGCCTTGATCTTTTCTGCCAGCGCCTTGCAAAGCTTCTCGGTCTTATCCGCATGCATGAAAACGCGTGCTTTCTGCAGGAAGACCGGGCTGCGCAGACCGGAAGTGAGAATAAAGTGGCCTTCAAGGATCGCTCCCGCTTCGCGGAAGACGGCAAGCACATCTTCGGTTTTCATATTTGTCCTACCCGTTCACACGCTTTGCGCCGCTAACGCTTGCGCTTTCTTTTAACTGGGAAATGATGCGGTTGAGGTGCTTTAGATCCCACACTTCAACGTCAATTATCATTTCAGTAAAATCAGGTGCGGTCCGCACCATTGAGAGATTGTGAATATTGGCGTCGTTGGCAGCAACGATCTGCGCAATCTCAGCCAGCGATCCCGGCGAGTTGATTGCAGATACGCTGATGCGCGCAGGGAAGCGTTCATGCATCCCTTCATCAATATCCCAGCGCACGTCGATCCAGCGCTCCGGCTGGTCGTCATAGGCCGTCAATGCAGGCGACTGGATCGGGTAGATCGTGATACCGGCGCCTGGTTGCATGATACCAACAATACGATCACCCGGCACAGCACCTTCCGGCGCGAAACGCACTGGCAGATCGGAATTAGTGCCACGGATCGGCACAGCTTTGCGCTTCGGCTTTTCGCCGGTCGCAGCGGGTTCTTCGGCACCTTCAGAACCTTCCGGCACCTTGAAGATCATGCCAGCTGCGTTCTGAATGTTAAACCAGCCCTTTTCGCCAGTTTTTGCCGGGCTGTTCTGCGAAGTAACGCGCGTATCCTGATAGTCTGGATAAACTGCCTTCACCACATCAGTCGACGGCAATTCACCGCGTCCCACAGCCGCCAGAACATCTTCAACCTCTTTGCGTGCAAGACGCGGCAAACCAGGCTTGAGGATATCCTTGCTGAATGCTTTTCCGGCACGCTCAAAAGCCCGCTCGAGAATGCGCATGCCAAGGCCGGAATATTGCTTGCGAACAGCAGAACGTGTTGCACGGCGGATCGCAGCACGCGCCTTACCTGTTGCAACGAGCGACTCCCATGCTGCTGGGGGCACCTGCGCCTTGGAGCGGATGATATCCACTTCGTCGCCATTCTTAAGTTCCGTCATCAGCGGCATGATACGACCGTTGACCTTGGCGCCCACGCAGCTATCGCCAATATCGGTATGGACCGCATAGGCAAAATCGATTGGTGTCGCTCCACGCGGCAGCGCAATCAGGCGGCCCTTCGGCGTGAAGCAGAAAACCTGATCCTGAAACAGCTCAAGCTTTGTATGTTCTAGAAACTCTTCCGGGTTATCGCCTTCGGACAACTGTTCAATTGTCTGACGCAACCAAGCATAAGCGTTGGTTTCAGTCGAAATCTGATGCGGATTGTTGGCGCTACCACGATCCTTGTAGATCGAATGGGCGGCCACACCGAATTCTGCAATCTCGTCCATGACGCGGGTACGGATCTGCAGTTCGATACGCTGACGCGACGGGCCGATAATCGTTGTATGAATCGAGCGATAATCGTTTTGCTTGGGCGTCGAAATATAATCTTTAAACCGACCTGGGACCATCGACCAGGTCGTGTGAATCAAACCGAGCGCGCGGTAGCAGTCCTGTGTGGACTCGACCATAACGCGGAAGCCGAAAATATCGGATAGCTGCTCGAAAGAAAGGCCTTTGGTTTCCATCTTGCGGAAAACCGACCAAGGCTTCTTCTGGCGACTTTTGACACTCGCCTTGATGCCGTTCTTCTGGAAGATCTCGGAAAGATCTTCTTCGATTTTCTGCAAAAGGCCGCGGTTTTTTTCAAGAAGTTCAGCAAGGCGATCTGTAACCGCACGCCAGGCATCCGGATTGATATAGCGGAACGCCAGCTCTTCAAGTTCTTCACGCGTGTCCTGCATACCCATGCGGCCAGCAAGCGGCGCATAGATATCCATGGTTTCTTCTGCAATGCGCAGACGCTTGTCTTCGCGCATCACCCCAAGCGTGCGCATATTGTGCAAACGGTCGGCGAGCTTCACCAGAAGAACACGTACGTCTTCCGAGATCGCCAGCAACAGCTTACGAAGGTTTTCAGCTTGCACCGCTTTCTTGGAAACAAGATCAAGCTTTTTAAGCTTTGTCAGACCTTCGACTAGCTTGCCGATTTCAGGACCAAAAAGCTGATCAATTTCCTGTCGGGTCGCGGTCGTGTCTTCAATCGTATCATGCAGGAGAGCAATCGCGATGGTAGCTTCATCCAGATGCATGTCGGTGAGGATGGCTGCGACTTCGAGCGGATGTGAAAAGTAAGGATCGCCCGATGCGCGCTTCTGACTGCCGTGCTTCTGCATGGCATAAACATATGCCTTATTGAGAAGCGCCTCATTGACGTCAGGCTTGTATCGCTGAACACGCTCTACAAGCTCATATTGGCGCATCATCTACAGAAACTCCCCACAGTCACATACGAAACAACAGCTATTCAGATCAGAGCGGTTCCCATTAAACAGAATCCTTTGAGCCGCTCTCTCTCTTAACTTTTCCGCGCTACCCTACGCAAAACCACTTCGCAGTTTTGTTAGAAAAGCTCCAGATATCGCTAAAAAATAGAATATTTTGCGAGCTTCTGAACCTGTTTTTTACAAACAGCCTTAATTTCTCGTCGAAACCCTACTCAAACTCGCGTGAATTACTGCGTGATGGGCTTTTTTAGCCATCTCGTTCAAGAAGATAAAAACATGCGCTGCAGCCTTGCCGGGCTACAGCGCATGTAAAATACGGTAGTCTGAAAGGCTATTAGAAGTCGTCGTTCTTTTCAGGAGCAACGAGGCCTTCAATACCAGCCAGCAACTCTTCTTCCGACATACGATCGAAGGAAACAACATCGTCTTCTGCAGCTTCGGAAATGCCTTCGGCCAGTGCGTCTGATGCATCGGTGATCTGAGCTGGAGCAGCAGCTTCTGGCTCATCAACCTCGACATGCTTCTGCAGCGAATGGATGAGATCTTCCTTCAGGTCGTCTGGCGACAGCGTTTCGTCAGCAATCTCGCGCAGAGCAACAACAGGATTCTTATCGTTATCACGGTCGATCGTGATCTGTGCGCCCTGGGAAATCTGGCGCGCACGGTGACCGGCCAAAAGAACCAGCTCAAAACGGTTCTCGACCTTATCTACGCAGTCCTCAACGGTGACGCGGGCCATAGGCGGTCCCTTTCATCTCTTAAAACTTATCGGAATTTTCCCAGCACATAACGCTTATGCGTCGAAATTACAAGCAAAAGCGCAAATGCGTAGCGATAACCTTCATACAACAACGATAAACTCGTTATTCTTTGTTAATCTGTATGACAAATGTGTCTCTTGATAAATCTGTATGACAAATACGCGTCTTGGTTCAAATCGGAACAATAGAAATCGTGCTATTATCGGTTGCAATGTGCAAAATTCACGTAATAGTAATTTAGTTTGCACAAATAACAATCCTAGGTTGCTTGTTTTTCTATAATATGTCCTTAGAACGCAATAAACGCATTGGTAAAAATGAATACCACCCGCCGTTTAAGAAACAAATCTGAATAAGCGGTCGCAGGCCCACTCCCTTCCGACCGTAGAGTGGATATATTACACGATGTTCGATTCTCGTGAAAAGATTGCGCTTTTTATTGACGGCGCCAATTTATATGCAGCTTCAAAAACCCTCGGTTTCGATATCGATTACCGTAAACTTTTGAAAGCCTTCCAGAAACGGGGCTATTTGCTCCGCGCCTATTATTACACCGCTCTGGTTGAAGATCAGGAATACTCGTCGATCCGTCCACTGATCGACTGGCTTGATTACAACGGCTATAAGGTCGTGACAAAGGCCGCTAAAGAATTTACAGATTCAACGGGCCGACGCAAAGTCAAAGGCAATATGGATATCGAACTGACGGTCGATGCCATGCAGCTCACCGATACCGTCGATCATTTTGTCATTTTCTCGGGCGATGGCGATTTCCGTTCTCTCGTCGAAGCATTGCAGCGCAAGGGCCGCAAGGTTTCCGTGGTTTCCACTCTGACCACGCAGCCAGCAATGATTTCCGATGAATTGCGTCGCCAGGCCGATCACTTCATCGACCTCGTCTCACTGAAAGCCGAAATCGGCCGTGATCCTTCCGAGCGCCCACAGCAGCAGCGCCGTCAGGATGACGATCTCGACGACGATTATTGATATCGACTGCCAACAACTCCTAAATCTCGAGCTGCCAAATTGTTTACAAACGAAAAGAGCGCCTAAGTGGCGCTCTTTGTTTTTACAGCGATCCAGTTAAAAATGAATCGTTGGAACCGCTGTAACTTTTTGTTTTTCACATTATCCGCAGCAAAACCGCTTCGCACTTTTGCCGGAAATGCTATAAAGACCTTCGAGCTGGTCAGCCCCGATCACGCAGCAAACGCGATTTCTCGCGGTTCCAGTCGCGCTGCTTTTCAGTCTCGCGCTTGTCGTGATTCTTTTTACCGCGTGCCACTCCAATTTCTAGCTTTGCACGACCACGATCATTGAAGTAAAGCTTCAACGGAACGACGGTCATGCCTTCGCGTGATACGGAGTTAAAAATCCGCGACATCTCGCGGCGGCTTATCAGCAGCTTACGCAAGCGGCGCGGCTCATGGTTGAAGCGATTACCCTGCGTATATTCAGGAATATACGAATTGATCAGCCAGAATTCACCATTCTCAAAGCTGGCATAGCTTTCAGCAATATTGGCCTGATTGGCGCGCAAGGACTTAACCTCGGTGCCAGTCAGAACCAGACCAGCTTCGAGCGTATCGGTAATCTCGAAATTGTAGCGCGCTTTACGGTTTTCAGCGACCATTTTGCGGGCGGGAGAGTTTTTCGGCTTATTCATAATGGCACCATATAATGCTCATTCCCGGAAATGAAAACGCTCTCGCACTGGCGAGAGCGTAAAAATCCATCAACCGGGCAAAAATACCAGCCTTAGTTGACAAGACCGGCGTGTTTCATAGCCTGATCGATCTTTTCAGCCGTTGCTGCCTCGATCGTAACCATTGGCGAACGCAGAACATTTTCAATGCGACCCAAACGAGAAAGCGCATATTTCGGGCCCGACGGATTTGGCTCTATGAATAATGCTTTGTGCAGCGGCATCAGGCGATCCTGCAATTCCAGCGCCTTCGCATAATCACCAGCCAGACAAGCAGCCTGGAATTCCGCACAAAGACGAGGAGCGATGTTAGACGTCACCGAAATACAGCCTACGCCGCCATGCGCATTGAAGCCCAGAGCAGTGGCATCTTCGCCCGAAAGCTGGATGAATTCTTTGCCGCAAGTTGCCCGCTGTTCCGAAACGCGTTCGATCTTGCCGGTTGCGTCCTTCACACCCACAATATTTTTATGGTCGCGAACCAGAGCTCCCATGGTTTCCGGTGTCATATCGATTATCGAGCGGCCCGGAATATTGTAGATCACAAGCGGGATAGAGATCGAACGGGCCACACGCGAGAAATGCTCATAGAGACCACGCTGGTTCGGCTTGTTATAATAAGGCGTCACGACGAGAACTGCATCAGCACCTGCCTTTTCGGCGTGCTGCGCAAGCTCGATGGCTTCAACAGTGTTGTTAGAACCGGCACCGGCGATGACAGGCACGCGGCCTGCAGCAACTTCGATGCAAACCTCGATGACACGCTTATGTTCGTCATGGGAAAGCGTAGGCGTTTCACCGGTCGTACCGACAGGAACGAGACCTTTGGTCCCCTCTTCAATCTGCCAGTTTACGAAGTCACGAAAGGCTTTCTCGTCGAACGCTCCCTCACTATCGAATGGCGTGACAAGTGCAGTAATCGAGCCTTTCAGCATCAGTGAACTCCTGAGAAATAGAGACGTAACCCGGCAATACCAAGCTGGCTTTCCTATATGCCAGAACAGTTGCGAGGCGATGCACCATAGTCTCGCAGGGCAAATCCGGCAAGCGGGGGGGCCGCCCAAATCAGCGTGCAAATGACAGTTTTACGAAAATTTCTCAGTGAATGTTTGCTCCAAACTGATCGAAGCATCATCATAAGATATGCCTTTATGGGGTAAAACCGACAAGAGAAAAACATAACTCTTTATTAACCAATGCTTCATGCATCGAGATCATAGTCTTACAGCAGACAACCACTCCGTGGATCAGGCTTATAAAAGCCCGATTTGAACAATATTTTGCCTACAAACAGGCACTCTATTCTCGTTAGATCATGTGTAAGAAAAATATAGATACGCCATTAAAGCAAAAAGCGCTCTTTTCGGGCGGTTTGATTATTGCTGCCTCGCTTCTTGCAGGGCAAATGGGGGCGGCCTATGCCCAATCATCTTTGCCAACGGAGGTTCCCACGCCGCTGGCACGCCCCTTTGCGTCAACAGCTACACGTGAATCGCCAATCAATCTGGTTACCCCTAAGCCTCGTCCTACTGCGGCACCAGACCCGGTTATTACCTCCTCCTTTAGTCGCGTAGAAAACCCTGCAGCAATTGGTGGGACGCTAAAGAGTGGTCTCGATGCGCTTTATTCCCGGGACACTACGGGGGCAATTGCATACCGCAATGGAATGCCCAAGGGCTCGCTTGATCGCCAGATTCTGACATGGTCGATCGCGACATCCGGATTGGACGGCGTTCCTAGCGCTGAGATCGCAATGGCAGCATCAGAGTTGCCAGGCTGGCCAGGCATGTCGGCCTTACGCCGTAACTCAGAACGCGCACTTGCAAAAGAAAACGCTTCGGCTTCAACGGTCATTGCTACATTTGGTACAACACGTCCTCAGACAACTGAGGGCATGATTGTTCTTGCACGCGCCTATGTAGCTAGCGGAAACAGTACCAAGGCGCGCCAGTTGCTAGCGCCATGGTGGGCAACAGAGCGTCTTTCTGCAGATGATGAAGCGAAAATTCTGAAGGAATTTGGCAGCGTTCTGAGCCGAGACGACCATCAGCGTCGTCTTCTGCGCTCGCTTTATAATGATCGCATGCAGTCGGCCAAGCTTCTATCTGGCCCCGCACAGGCGCAATCACTTTATAACGCTTACGCAGCACTTGCGCAAAAATCGCCGAATACGGCAAAAGCCATCGCCGATGTTGATCGTTCTTGGCACTCAAACCCTGCCTATATGTTCCTGCAGATTCGTTTTCTGCGGCGTGCAGATCGCTTTAGCGAAGCAACAGACCTGATGCTGAAAGCGCCAAAAGATGCCGCATCGCTCGTTGATCCAGACGCGTGGTGGGTAGAGCGACGCATTTTATCGCGCGAACTTCTTGATATTAACAAGCCTCAGCTCGCCTATCGACTTGCAGCAGCACATGCTGCCGAATCGCCCACGATGGCAGCCGAAGCCGAGTTTCATGCGGGTTGGTATGCATTGCGTGCACTCAAGCAGCCAAAGCTTGCGGCCCCGCATTTTGCCAAGATTGCAGAGATTTCATCCCGTCCAATTTCCGCCTCCCGTGCCTATTACTGGTTGGGTCGCGCATCAGAAGCTGGCGCTGGCGGCAATGCACAGGGCTATTATCGACGTTCTGCACATTTCGGCACCACGTTCTACGGTCAGCTTTCTGCCGCAAAGCTCAATGAGAAGGCGCCTGAGCTAGCGTATCCGAGACCAACAGATGCCGAGCGTGTGCGTTTCTCTGGTCGCCCTGCTGTGCAGGCGATCAAGCGTCTTGAGCAGATTGGTTATGGAAATCGCGCAACCTCACTTTATACGCAGCTCTCACAAGAACTCGGTAGCGTTGGTGAACTCGCCCTTCTCGCTGTGATGGCAGAGAAAAACGAGAACCATTATCTGGCTCTGCGTGTTGGTAAAGCTGCTGCATTCCGTGGATTGGATGTCGGTGCGCTATCGCATCCGATTGGCGCCATTCCAGCACATGCAAATATCAGCGGCTCTGGCAAAGCGCTTGCCTATGCGATCGCGCGTCAGGAAAGCGAATTCAACATCAGTGCAGTTTCGAAAGCTGGTGCGCGCGGTCTGTTACAATTGATGCCAGAAACGGCGAGAAGCGTTGCGACACGCAATGGGATGGCTTTCTCTGCACCGAAGCTCACAACCGACGCCGCTTATAATGCGACACTGGGCGCGCATTTTCTGGGCGAACAGCTCGATCGCTTCAACGGATCCTATGTGCTGACTTTTGCCGGTTATAATGCTGGCCCTCGTCGTGCATCCGATTGGGTTGCAAAATATGGCGATCCGCGCGGTAAACCGATTGAAGAAGTTGTCGATTGGATCGAGCGAATTCCGTTTTCCGAAACGCGAAACTATGTACAGCGTGTGATGGAAAACTATGAGGTTTATAAAGCTCGCCTCACCGGCAGCGCCGATATCCGAACTGACCTGATTTATGGCCGACGTTGAGTCGGCCTAGTCGGAAAGTATAGATTACCAATCTCAAGCCTGTGTCTTCTTTGTACGCGGCGCAGCCTTGGCTTTTGGTGCAGCTTTCTTTGCTTTAGAGCCTCGCTTGGACGTGCCACTTGGGGAAGTTTCAACAAGTTTCCCCGCTTGAGCGATCCAACCTTCACGCGAAACGCGTCCGGCGAAACCAATGCGGCGTTCGATCCAAGCTGCTTCATCAGTGCTCCACTGTGCGATTTGCGCATAATGAAACACCCCAAGCTGCTGCAGCATTCCTTCTACGGCTTTCCCAACTCCGTTAATTACCGTCAGATTATCCGGCTTTCCACGTATTGGTGCATCCAGCAATTCTGGACGATCAGGGTCTTCGACGACCGCAACAGCTTCTTCAACTAAGGCTTGTTCGTCGGCAACAACGTTTTCCGCTTCTGGCGGAGTGACTTCTTCTTCTGAAGCGTTTGTTGCCTGTGCCTCAGCTTCAATAACAGGCTCAGTTTCCTGCCCGCCAACTACTTCAGCTTCTGACGGCGCAAGCGGCTCAGGCTTTTCGTCGATTGCCGGCGAAGAGAGAGCCGCCGCTATGATCGTATCTTCCTTATCATTAGCGGTACTTTTCTTGCCTTTAAAGAGACGTCCCAAAACGCAGCCAATCACAAAGGCAACCGCAATTAGAATCGCCAGTTGGATGATCAACATCGGCATATTTAGGTTCCCTCATACTCTACGCATCTGCGCGTGACCCCAGTCACTGCAGTCAATCAAAAATACCCCGCACAAATCGGTCATTCATCCCCTTCCCCTATTCTGTGACCAGTCACTTTGCAGCGGTCAACCATCCCACTGCAATACCTATCACAAGCGACAACAAGAGAACCGGCCAGAACATTCCCGCAAGATACAGCATCCAAATTCCGCCTATCATCCAATCCGAAGCACCCCTTCGATATACATAGGAAAGGGAGCGAAAGGCCTTGTGTCAATTGGGATCTTCTAAGAAACAGGGGAAGAAGGCCGCTAGACGTAAAAAGATATCAAGGCCGAGCAATTTCCGAACTCGATAGCTTCAAACCGAGCGGCAGAGGGGCTTTCAATAGAGCGGTCAACTCGTCATAGGCTGCGTCATTCAGTGCGTGCCCCTTGATCGTTATTATACCGTCCGAGATTTCAATATCGGATCCAGCCATTTTCTTCGCGAGATCAATAGCTAAAAGTACGCGATCTTGAAACTCGGGTGGAGCCCCTCGCGCTAACGCCATCTGATCGTCGACGAGATTGGTATCGCCCGCCGACTCTGCTGCACTCATTATAGAATCACGCATTCCATTATCTGGAATGAAGCCCGACAGAACTATACCTTCATTGTTTTTAGTAAGTTTAAATACATAAGGACTGGCTTCTTGGAGAACCGTCGTGAGATCGGAGAGATCACCAATACCATCGACTTCCTGCAGAGCCTTAACGGCAAGCTGTTGAGATTCCGGGTCTGGAGCCATACCCTTCAGTACAACATCACGACCATCAACATCAAAACCTGTCCAGGCATAGGGTGAAAGCGCGTGCCCCGTACGTTCGGCAATGTCAGTTTCGACCCGTTCGGCGCCGAACCAAAGTGCGAGCGATGTGAGCGCCGCTGTCCATGTTACGCCTGGCCAAAACCATTTCATCATATGCCCATTACTCCGCAGCCAATTCTATCGTTACCGACTAACTCCAGAGAGACTGCCAAGCGCAAAAAAGCAAGACATATGCCGCACTTTAGAAATGAACATAACAAAAAACCCGGCAGCTAAGCTGCCGGGTTTCCTGTAACCAATCCGTAAGGATTAGAACGAACGCTGGAAGCGGACCATACCCTGCCAAGCG
>NZ_NNRM01000002.1 GCF_002252525.1 Brucella pseudogrignonensis | reverse complement strand
TAAGCACAAACGGCAAAAGTCGCGCTTCAGCATGACCTCACACTGAGATACCAGACTATAATGGCTATCATAGCGTTGTTGCCGACAATATCAGCAAAGACCGCAGAACACGGTTGCGAAAGCTCAGACGTTATCCAGAGCTGCGCAAGTTCGTCATAGAACAATTGGAAGCACATTGGTCGCCGGAACAGATCTGTGGCCGACTGGTTAGTCATGGCCTGAGCGCGATACGTCTATGCGCAGAAACGATCTATCGCTTCATTTATTCAAAGGAAGAATACGCGCTGAAACTGTATGAACACTTGGCCGAGATGCGAACAAAGCGCTGCCCACGTGGCACCAGACGATCGCGCAGTTCCCGCATTCCAGAAGCGTTTCGTATTCATCAACGCCCTGGTTTTATTGGCAATCGTCTGCAATTTGGAAATTGGGAAGGTGATTTGATTATCTTTGATCGTGACCTTGGAGAAGCCAATGTCATGACCCTTGTTGAACGCAAAAGTCGTTATTGCGTCATCATTAAAAACAACAGTCGGCATTCAAAGCCTATCATGAATAAAATCATTCAGGCCTTTGCTGCACTGCCTTATCACGCACGTCGAAGTTTTACCTCTGATCGTGATTCCGAGTGTATGGCGTATCGGGCTTTGGAGGATGGAATGGGGGCAAAAAGCTGGTTTTGCGACCCAAACTCACCCTGGCAGAAAGGCGCAATTGAGAACATCAACAAGCGCATTCGACGGTATTTGCCCAGCAACACGGACCTGACACAAGTCAGCCAGGCACAGTTGACCGCCCTCGCCCATAATCTCAATGCAACACCGCGCAAGTGTCTTGGATTTAAGACACCCGCCGAGGCTTTTGCTACACTTTTGCAGGAAGCAGCTTAATCAGATACCCTCACCGCCGGCATGATGCAGTTGGAGTAGCTTTTCCAAAGCGTCTCCAACGAAGCTGCAGATTTCGCGCATTTCATTGGATGACGTTTAAACAACTTTGATAGGGTTCTCCGCAGCTTGACACATTTAATACTTCAGATCCGAGCCTTGAAAAAGTCAACGACGAAGGAGTGGTTATTTTTCGTCTCCTGTTAGGTCTCTTTTGATTTTATCGTCCAGAGAGCCCAGCAAGCTTACCAGTTCTGGTTCATCAATGAGAAGCGCTGCATCTTCAGAAGGTAGCCATTTTCGTTGTCGTTCAGCACATTCGGGCCAATGGGAATTCTCACAGGTGACCTCTAATGGAAACACCGATACTTTGATCGGGATGAAAACTTTCTTCAGGCGTTTCCAATAAAAATATACGCCGAGCGTTGCCGATGACACTTTTCCCTCAATCCCCGCCTCTTCAAAGGCTTCAATACGTGCAACCTCGCTAAGACTACGATTGCCCATCGGCCATCCTTTGGGCAGACAAAAGCGGTGCGTGGTCCGCGTAGTTATTAACATTACCTCCAGCACGCCGTTCGCGAACCGGAAAGGAAGCGCTGCAGCCTGTTGCAGTTCCTTTCCTGCTTCAGCTTCGCGAATGCGCTTTTTCCATTTCCTAAATTTCATCGCCTGGCCTGTTCGTATCTATAAATTATAACGTACCAACCGGAATCTGCTTTAAGATCGCGAACAGAAGTGCTGAGAGGAGAGCTGCAGCGGGAACAGTAACTACCCATGCAGCACCAATCGTGAGCGCGTGCGATCGGCGCACCAGCTTTCGACGGCGGCGTTCTTCAGCTGGCAAGGCTTGACCGGCTGGCACAGCCCTGCGGGCCAGTTTTAATCGACGCTCTGCGTCCCATTCACGGAAGAAACCGACCCCGAATATAGCTCCTATCGCAATATGGGTCGAACTGACCGGAAGACCGAGACCACTGGCAAGGATTACGGTAATTGCGGCTGAAAGTGAGACGCAGTATGCCCGCATCGGGTTCAGCTTGGTGATTTGATTACCAACCATTCGAATTAGTTTGGGACCAAACAGACACAGGCCGAAGGAAATGCCTGCCGCCCCGATCAACATCACCCAGAACGGAATGACGACACCGTCGCTTAAAGATCCAGTCTGTGAGGTCTGAACGATGGCCGCAAGCGGACCAACTGCATTTGCTACATCATTTGCACCGTGAGCAAAACTGAGTAGCGCAGCAGAAACGACAAGAGGTATTCCAAACAGAACCTTTAACGACTTGTTCCGATTTTCAAGTCCACGGGATTGGCGGCGAATAACAGGTATCATTGCAATCCAGCTTCCGATCCCAGCAGCCAATCCTATGATCAGGGCCCAACTCATCGGTACATCGATCAGTTGCTTCAGCCCTTTCATGATAAGATAAGTTGCAAAGGTCCCCGACATGATGCCGACCAGAAGCGGAACCCATATAAGAGCGGCAGCGATCTTATCTTTACGATATACAATACGCGTTTTAATCAACCAGAGAAAACACGCAGCAATCACTGCTCCTAATACCGGCGAAATAATCCAGCTCGCTGCAATGGCTGCCATCTGTATCCAATTAACTGCTCCAATCCCTGCGGCAACGATGCCCGCTCCTATGACGCCACCGACGACGGCATGTGTCGTAGAAACAGGCGCGCCGATCGCTGTGGCAATATTGACCCAAAGTGCAGAAGCCAGCAATGCTGCCATCATTGCCCAGATGAATGTGGCAGGTGTATCAAGTGTTTCCGGTGCAATTATACCTGTTGCTACTGTAGATACCACATCGGAACCTGCAATGAGTGCGCCGGCACTTTCGAATACGACCGCGATTGCAATTGCACCGCCCATGCTTAGTGCATTCGCACCAACTGCCGGTCCCATGTTGTTGGCAACGTCATTGGCGCCAATGTTCAATGCCATATAGGCGCCAAAAGCGGCAGCGGCAACAACGATGAGCATCTGACTGGTCTGATCCAGCAACATCGCCGCGCCTAATCCTGCCAGAATGATAAAGACCAGAGCAATGCCCGGTGCTACCAAAGGTCTAGAAACGTAGCCCGCAGCCGTTTCGAGTCTGGCAAAGCGGCCCAAATCCCGGTCAAGCGTGTCCAGATGCCGGGCTTCGGGGTCTTCGTATGCCATAAGCTAATCTCTCGATTTTCGATGCGACCAGAAAGTTCGTCCAGTTGCGGCGCATCTTTTCTATTTTCACAGCGGTTTATGCAACCATTCACCAGTGTCAATGATTCTAGGAATCTTGGATGAATGTGAGCCGGTATCCTGCGGTGGCAATATCAAAAATTCTGATTAAGCCCTCCTTAAGTTGGTCGTGCCGCATGGCGATGGCGCAATGGATTTTCAGCCTGCAAATATCCGTTCGCTTAAGTTGCGCTGTTTGTAAAGCAAGCAGGCATATTCGATCTTCACAAGGGGGCGATATTGCGGTTTGTAAGATCAATTCAAATGGCATCTGGGGGCGGAAACAGATCCCCTCCATTGGCTTCCCTCCCGCGCCGAGGTCATCGATAGATCATATTCCACTTGCCGCATCTGGGTACAGCATCGCGATGTCCGGGCGACAGCCGCCTCCCCCATTGACGCTTTGAATCGGAAGCAGACTCTTAAAATATGCCACTCGAATTCGGCCAGACCATCTCGGCTCATAGCTTTCTCCAAAAAGCAGTTTTGAATCCAGCCTGGGTAGAACGTCCAGCAATTGGTCCGTGCTTGCTAACATCTAGCGACCGATACCGGTGAATAGAATAGGATGGTGGCTTGAGAGACCCCATGTGCGAAATCGGCCTTAAACGCAGCAATCTCCTCTTCCCGACAACCGGCGTTCAGAAGCTCCGAAATCCACCACTTCGCGGTTGACAGGACAAGAGATGTAAGCATTGTCCACGACGTCAAAAGCGTCACGACCCTATGGCAATCACAGCAAGCGTTCGGATTGCGGGTCAACACCCAATGTTCAGTGTTCCCAGATAATTTGCCTGATGCCACCGCCCGCCAGTGCTGTGCGGATTATTACTCGCATATCGTTAGTTGTTAATTGGGCTGGAACAGTCACAGTGAAAAAACCGATCGAACGAGAGATTACACTCCACCGGTTTTGCACAAAACTGGTCACATAGAACAGGGTGCGGCACGGACGAATATTTTCAAAGACCCAGAGTTGCCAGCGCGTCGAATGCGAATAACGAGTCCCACCACACGTTTCCTCTACAGGTAAGCGTGCACCAAAGAAAATCAACAGATATCAGGTGACAGCGGCAGCAGTACAGCGCAGTCAGGCCCACATCCTCACAGGACAGCTTAGAATGAAGTACATTTGAAACATAACAATAATCAGGAAGTCCAAAACTGTACGGAACTTCACCGAGCAAAACTTAGGCACAGTGAGCCTTCGGCCAGCTGCGATGGGCTCATCTGCTGCTTCGCGGTGGCGCTTGGCGCGTGGTGGCCGCAAAGCAGGCGGTCGCAGAAATCCTGACGAGACGGGAAGTGAAATGAACATCACACGCAACGCGCCTGTCGACACGACCGCAGGCAAGCGAAAAGCATTCCACAATTTGCGCGTATTATTCTCGCACGGACGTCCGACCTTGCCCAACGGTTGCAAAAGCAACGCAATGACGGACCATTTACTGTCAGTGCAGCCGCTTGCATAGCGTAAGTCTCGTCGGGATCGCCTGGGCGAACAGCTCAGTCGAGGCTATGTAATCATCCGTAGTCTTAGGTGAACCACAGAGAATTATAAATTCATCGAATCGTTCAACCTAAACTTCGATCAGGCTCATGTTGAGGACGTAGTTATTTTTTTCCAATCCCAGAATACTAAAGCTTTAGATCGCAATATTATTTTCCAATAATTGAAACATATTAGTGGTTTATTGGTTTCACTACGATTGCGAGTTACAGATCATACCCGTCGGCAAGCGCGAAAAAACAGGAGTCAATATGCCAACTCAATATCAGTGGCCGCGCCTCTCTCCCATCGCCACAGGCGTGCGCGGCCGGTGTCCTCGATGTGGAGAAGGTCATCTTTTTCAAGGCTTCCTCACGCTGAGAGAAAAATGTGAAGTATGTGATTTGGACTATTCATTTGCAGACCCTGCAGATGGTCCAGCGTTTTTTATCATGATGTTCGGCTGTATACCTAGCATGGTATTTGCTGTATGGCTGCAGATAACCTACGAGCCTCCCTTATGGGTGCATCTCTTTACGAGCCTACCCCTCCTGCTTTTAACTTGCATCCCGCCTCTTCGTCCGACGAAAGGATGGCTCATCGCTAGCCAATATTATCATAAAGCGCAGGAAGGCACTATTGATCGAGATTGGCGCAATACCTAGGCCATGCTATGGCTGTCTCACGATCAATCTTTCTGGATATATCAAGGGCTCGGTATGCTGCGCGCCTTTTGACCCGCAGAGAAACTAATCGGTCTGCGCTCCGGTTGCAATGCGTGCGATAAAGAAGAAGGTTCAGGAACTAAATCATACATATGAGGTTTCTCTACTGAGGTCGCCGCGTGCCAATCGGGCATGACGGAGATGGTAAACGCGGCGGTTTTCCCGATTTCTCGCTGCGGGCAACGAAATGCCAGGCGAGCACCTTAACCCGTCCGCTGCGGCCTCGTCATTGTTTGGTAACATCGTTAATCGAGAAAATTTGATCCCGTTGCATTCTTCCAGAGCGCTTGACGAGGGACAGATGTTGCAATCTCGATTCATCATACGGCCGCAACCGTCGTTGTTGGCAGTCAGTTTGGTGTCGTACACGTTATTTTACATTGGGATTGTTTCTCAAGAAGAATACTCCGTTTTAAGAAGTGTTGCGGATTTTGCTAGACACACCGCTCTATTCGTCGCGAGTTAAGGGAGGCATGGCGAACTTGGTGCAAGTGGCGAACCGTCGGCCTCCGATCCGCCATAAAACCTATAACCATTTTGTTCCTGAACTGACATTTCTTCATCTCGTGGGAACGACAGCGATCGCCAGGAGTTGGGAGGCGGTCAGGAGAAAAGATATGAACATTCTGGTCATCAATGTATACGAGACCGACGGTGCCTCCGTTGTGGAATTCGTCGGTGAAGGTGAAGAGAAGATCACAGTTTGTTTGGACGGACTAAAATCGGCCAGCAGAAACGAACTTCTACAGCAGGCCGTTACCAGTTTGCTTCATGGCGTTCAGTCTGCCGAAGTTGAGCTTGGAGTAGCCGTTACTCCGCCACCCCCCGACGATGAAACTGAGCAACTAGAGATAGGACTTGAAAACACCTTCCCTGCGAGCGATCCAGTTGCGGTCACTAACCCTGGGCCGCCGGCTTCTGCAGATCCAAAATCCTAATTGAATTAACTGTGTGGGTAATCAAAAAATGCCGAAAGAGACGAACGAAACCACTTCTCGCGATCTTTCTGCAATTCACAAACTTCCGCGACGGCCTCGCGCTGCAATCTTCAAACAATTGGGGCCAGGCCTTGTGACAGGTGCTGCGGATGATGATCCGAGCGGTATCGCGACCTATTCCCAAGCCGGTGCGCAGTTTGGCTACCATATGCTTTGGAGTATGTTGTTCACGTATCCACTCATGTCAGCCGTTCAACTGGTCAGCGGCAGGATTGGCCGGGTGACAGGTAAAGGACTTGCTGCAAATCTTCGTGACATCCTTCCCCGATGGGCACTCCTTGGTATCTATCCGAGCAGGGCCGCCTTGTTTTGACGGCATGACGTGAAGATTGTGTCCTTGAATTTCATAAGAGACACAAGGAGCGTCACGTGAGTTCTCACAGGATAGATTTACCTAATAAGGGCGTTGTAAGCCGTCGCTGGCCGGCGGCATTGAAGGAAGAAATTGTTCTTGCGACGCTTGAGGCGGGCGCAAGCGTTGCATCGGTCGCCCGGCGTTACGAATTGGATTCGTCGCAGATTTATCAATGGCGCAAGGCTCTGAAGGTTTCTCGGTTGCCTCTGAGCGACACGGCAACGTTACCGGAATTTCTTTCTGTGGAGGTTTGCGCAACGGAGCCAGATGTACGTGCACCGGTCGATAGCCTTAAAGAAGTTACATCTGTCTGTAATCGGCAATCGCCTTCATCGTCATCGACTGGGATGATAGAAATAGAGGTTGGTTCGCGGCATCGGGTTCGGGTTAGGGATGGTTTTTTATCCGATACGCTGGATCGGGTGCTTGATGTTTTACGGCGTCACCGATGATTACGCTTCCTTCAGGTCAGGATGTGCGGGTGTGGATTGCGACGGGCCATACGGATATGCGATGTGGGTTTCCCTCATTATCGTTGCGCGTGCAGGAAGTTCTGAAACTTGATCCACTGGGTGGCCATTTGTTTTGCTTTCGGGGGCGGCGTGGTGATTTGTTAAAAGTGATCTGGCATGACGGCCAGGGGAGCTGTTTATTCACAAAAAGGCTCGAACGGGGCAAGTTTATCTGGCCATCTGCTGAAGGTGGCGCTGTTACAATATCACCGGCCCAGCTGAGTTATTTGCTCGCTGGAATTGACTGGCGCAATCCGCAGGAAACATGGCGTCCAACGCGGGTTGGGTAGCATTATTTGGTTGAAATTGCAGGAGAATATGATTGAATTGCTTCATGCGTTTGAAGCCATTCGATCTTCCTGCAGACCTTGAAAGTGCCTACTTGGCGCTGCTGGCTGAGCATACTATAATTGTGGCAAAACGTGACGTTGCTGTAGCGCAAGCCGCCAATGCGCAAGCCATGCTTTCTGACAATGATGCGTTGATCGCTGCTCTGGAATTAAAGATAGAGAAGCTCAGACGAGAATTGCGCGGTCAGCGTTCCGAGCGCACAGCGCGTCTGCTTGATCAACTGGAGTTGCAGCTTGAAGAACTCGTGATGTCTGCGAGCGAAGATGAGGCCGCCGCACAGGTGGCATCTGCCAAAGCGTCAAGCGTGCGTTCGTTTACGCGCAAACGTCCAGTTCGCAAGCCATGGCCGGAAGATATTGAACGTGAGCGCGTTGTGATTGCAGCCCCAACGGTTTGCGCGTGTTGCGGGGGATCACGCCTATCGAAACTGGGTGAAGACATTACTGAGACGCTGGAAGAAGTTCCGCGCCGCTTCAAGGTGATTGAGACGGTGCGAGAAAAGTTCACTTGTCGGGATTGCGAAGCAATCAGCCAGCCACCGGCGCCGTTCCATGCCACGCCACGCGGTTTTATTGGAGCCCAATTGCTGGCTACTATTTTATTCGACAAGTTTGGCATGCACATTCCGCTCAACCGTCAGAGCACGCGGTTCAAATCCGAAGGCATGGATCTGTCGACCTCGACGCTTGCGGATCAGCTGGGGCTTGGAACATCCGCGTTGATGCCACTCTTCAACCTGATCGAAAGTCATGTCTTTGCGGCTGAGCGACTTCACGGTGATGACACCACCATTCCCATCCGGGCGAAAGGCAAATGCACAACCGGACGCATCTGGACTTATGTGAGAGATGATCAACCATTCAATGGCCAGGCATCGCCCGCGGCAGTCTATTATGCTTCGGGTGATCGGCGCGGCGCGCACCCGCAGAAGCATCTGGCCAGATACGGCGGCATTCTGCAAACGGATTGCTACAACGGGTTTGAACCGATTGCGGTCGCGCAAATGAAAGAGATCCCGATTACATTCGCCTTTTGTCATGCACATGCACGACGGAAATTCTTTGAACTGGCTGATATTGAGAAAAGCGCCCGGGATCGTAAGCGGAATGGCAGGCCAATATCGCCCATTGCGCTTGAAGCCGTTAGGCGTTTCGATGCACTGTTTGACATTGAGCGGCAGATCAATGGACTGAGCGCTGAAGAACGGGTCAAAGAGCGGCAGAAAAAGAGCAAGCTGCTGTTCGATGATATGCATGAATGGCTAATAAAAGAGCGTGCTACACTGTCCAGTTCATCCGATGTGGTCAAGGCCATGGATTACATGCTCAAACGATGGGAGGGCTTCGCACGCTTCATCGCAGACGGCAGAATTTGCCTTACAAACAATGCCGCAGAAAGAGCGCTGAGAGGTATCGCATTGGGGCGCCGTAACTGGACCTTCGCCGGATCACAGCGCGGGGCCGATCGTGCCGCCATCATGCTCACATTTATCATAACCTGCCGTCTTAATGACGTCGATCCGAAAGCCTGGCTAGCCGATGTCTTCGCCCGCATCGCCGATCTGCCCGTATCACGCCTGCACGAACTCCTGCCCTGGCAGTGGAAAAAACTGCCCGAGGTCGAGAAAACCCTCGCTCAGCCCGCAGACTGAACAGCCGTCACAGCATACTTCATCAGAGGATTGCGCGCGCTAGAAAATCCAGCGGTCTTCGGCGCATGGGTA
>NZ_NNRM01000020.1 GCF_002252525.1 Brucella pseudogrignonensis | reverse complement strand
TCCAAGTTTTTGTCCGCACCCCGACCGGGTCACTTCTCAGCGACAATCAACATCGTGTGACTGCGCAGACGACAACGCTTATCGAACTTCTTGGCAATGGCGTCCTGACAAATCTTGCTGAACTTGGCGTGGAGGAAGGCAAGACACCAGTCGGTAACGCATCCGGGCAATACGAGCTGAAGCCGACATCAGGCTTTGGCCTCCAAGACCCTACCGGAAGCCTTGGCAAGCTTGCGTCACTTACGCTGGCTGCACGGCAGATTTTGCAGACAGATGAGAACGGCGCGCTGAAAGCACTTGCACTGGCGGCCAATAAGTTCCTTCGCACCGATGCGAACGGCGATCTGGCCTAAAGCGATCTGGGTTCGGCCGCAATCGCACTGCTTAATCTGAGCGGCACAGCGGCGGCTGACAGGTTGCCTTACCTAACAGGGGCTAACGCAGCAGGCCTGACTGTCCTATCGGCATTCGCTCGCACCATTCTGGACGACACAAGTGGTGCAGCAATGTGGGCTACAATGGGCGGTGTTGATAATGCAGCTTATAAAAAGCTTCCGGGCGGGCTGATCTTCCAGACTGGATCAGTAACTCAGACAGGGACAGATTACCGTATCAATTTTCCGTCTGCGTTCCCGACAGCTTGCATGTGGGTAAAGGCTCGGAGCACGTATCCAATCGAAGGTATTCAATATCTGGGTATTGCCACGACCGGCAAAACCGCGAGCGGCGTGGATATCCGAGTAAGAAACATGGTCAATGGCGGGACGGTTCAGCCACAAGGCTCTGTCCCCGTCGAATGGTTTGCTGTGGGATACTAAAAATGAAGATATTTGCTACGTTCGACAATGAGGGTTTTCCAACTGCCTTTTATCCGGAAGATATCCACGGTGAGAGAACGAAACCTGTTTATGGTGAATTACCTGAGGTAACCGAAGAAAACCCGGACCCGCAGGCGCCTATAATTGGTGAAGAACCAAACCCAGATTGCAAAATTCCGCTAGAAGCAGTCGAGATCACTAAAGACCAATGGCACGATTTCATTGAAAACCAAGCGGCAAGGCGATGGGTAGACGGAAAGGTCGAAGAATTCACACCGCCAGCGCCTGAACCTGATCCAGTTGTTACAATTCTGCCTGCTGTCACGCTGTGGGAACGATTGACGGAAGATGAAGTCGATCAGGTGAATGAGGCCATGGCAACGCAGCCGGTGCGCACCCAGCGCATATTCACCACAGCCAACACGTTCCGCTCAGATCATGAGCTTTGGCCGCTCCTTGAGCAGATGGCTACTGATCTGTTTGGTGAGGAAAGAGCGACGTCCCTGCTTGCAGTCTGAGACCGAAATTTGCCAATAACTGAACTATCGGACAAGCTTTCTTTCTGCTTTGCAGCGCCACATCAGTGCACCCACGATAATTACAAAAACACTCACTGTCGCAATCGAAGCCCAGAATTCCGCCGGCATTTAATTCTCCTAAGGTCCTAATGAAACCTTAACGCCGTTCCTTAGACTTTGATCCATAAAAAGAAAAGCCCCGGCGTGTGGAATGAAGGATAGCACGAGCCGGGGCTACGCAGATCGCCAGTCGCGTCTCGAAGATGACCTGCGCTAGTCGATTTTAATCTGGTGACAGAAAAAATAAAACCCCGGAAAGCGTGGGAGCTTGGCCGGGGCTGCACACCGCGTTGGGCTGGGGGCTTGGCAACGGTGCGCGGCTTCTCTTATTCAATTGAATGATTTTCGTAAAGCTAAAAGAAAACCCCGGCAGGCGGGCAGCCATGAACCGGGGTTACTCACGTTACATTCAAGCGGGGGCTGTGATGCCGTGAATGGAGCAAGAATTAGCGCGCATCTTAGCAGCGTCAAGGGCTGAAAAATAAAACCCCAGCTCGTGGGTATTGTACCGAGCCGGGGATTTGCGTTGGACAATTATCGCTGACTGTCACCACGCTTTTTCCATCTTCTCACAATCTCAGGAAAAGACAATGGCCCGACGCAGAACGGGGCAGGACTACATTGTCCATCCGTATATCGCGAGAGCAACGCCAGCGACACCGCCAATTAGCGACCAACCCAGCATGCTGATGCCCATAAAGCTGTGATGCGTATCAGCAGATATCCTCTTGAAAGCAGAGGCTAAAAGCAAGTTGGCACCGGCACCGAGAATGAGACCGATGCCGTTAGCGACGTATGCGGCCGGATGCAGTGCCATGCTCAGCATGAAATAAGGTCGCAGTAGAAAAGTCGCCCCCAGCATACCTGCGATCAGCACGAAAACTGAGACCATACCGAAACCAGACCATCTAATAAGCATTATCCAAACAACCTCTGTCTTGGGGAAGGTCGTGCGGTAATGATCGCCGCTCGTTCAACGGGCAACCCTACTATCGTAAAATCCCCAAGAAAGACCGCCCTTGAGGCGGTTTTTTCATGCCGAAAGGCGACAAATAAAAACCCCGGCGATGAGGCCGGGGCTGCGTTTGTGATTGACTATTCTCAGGCGGCGCAAGGAGCGTTTGGTTGCCATCCCTCAGATGTTTCGCAGAAACTTACCGACTGAGGATCAATCTGATTAAGTTGTGCTAAGCGGTCAACCATGCGGCGTACAGACCCATCGCCGTCAAGGAACTCTTCGTAAAGGGCCCTTAACAGGCGGTCGGCAGGGCCGTTCGCTACTGGCTTTGTGCGAGCTTTCTCCCACCGACGAACGGCTTGCTCTTCGGTGCCGAGGATGCCAGCGAGGTCGCGCTGTGTTAGTTCCATTTCGAGGCGAAGGAAACGTACTTCCGCACCGTTAAGCGGCTTAGGAAGCGATATTACCCATCGACCTATAGCGTGATGAAGGCCTGCGGTATTCTGAATAGATACGCCTTCACCGTATGGCGTTGTATGTAAGGTATAGCCGTTCTCGAGCCATACATTGTCGAGACCGCTATCGACGTAGTGGTAAGCCATCTCTTTGTTTCCCTGTTTGGTCTAAAAAACTGTGACCACGATCAAGCGTAAACCCCACTCGATAGCCACAGTGCATGTAATTTCCTCTCCAGCTGCATGCCTTAAAAGGTTGACCTGCCAATTCCCGTGTTGGTTAAAGAATGGGCCTTCGGTAATTGTTCCTTTCTGAACACACAATTCGATTTGCCGTCGAGACACCTTTCTTTGCTTCATGCGCTTTGAACTGTGCTGAACAACAACGATGTTTTCCGTGTCGCTCGCCAGTTCTCTGATCATCTTTAACGCCATCTGAGGCGTCATCTTCAAAGGTGTGATCTCAGCCATGTGCCTATCAATATGATAGGTGGATATTAATAGTCAATGAATTTCACAACAAAGTGTGAAAACGACGCACATACTTGCTGAAACGCTACAAATAAGCAGAAAACGAGGAAACACAATGACACGACGCATCAACGCGGCGGGGCTTTCGCTCATCAAGCAGTGGGAAGGCCTCAAAACAACGGCTTATAAGGATGTCGCAGGAATTCTGACTATTGGCTACGGCCATACGTCAGCGGCGGGCGCGCCAAAAGTAACGCCGGGTATGGCAATTGGCGATAAAGAAGCCGAGCGCATCCTACAGAACGATCTGGCGAAATTCGAGGCGCGTGTTGAGCGTCTTGTTAAAGTGCCGCTCACTGACAATCAGTTTGCAGTGCTTGTCTCTTTCGACTTCAACACAGGCGCGCTTCACAAATCGACACTGCTCAAGAAGCTCAATAAAGGCGATTACGCCGCTGTGCCTGGTGAGCTTGCCAAGTGGGTAAACGCTGGCGGCAAGAAAGTGCAGGGCCTAGTTAACCGGCGCGCTGCCGAAGCTGGTCTATGGGCAAAAGGAGCGTTCGTATCTTCAAACACAGTCACAGCGACCACAAAGACGGACAAGACCGACGTGGTTGCAATCGGCGGTGCCGGTGCGGCTGGTGTCGGTGGCGCAGTCGGTCCGATCCTTCCCGACATTACGCAGGCCATTGTTGACCAGCAAGACAGCCTCACGAGTGGACAGTGGGCGCGCATCATTGTCGGTGGCGTCGTCTTGGCTCTGACGCTCTGGGGCATCTACCGGAAGATCAAATCATGATCTGGGCCTTAATCCCGAACTGGCTGAAATACTCCCTGGCTACCCTCGTGGCGGCTTTTTTGTTGCTGGCTGCTGGTTACGTGGCTCGGAAACGTGATGGCCGGTCCAGCATCGAAGCCAAAATCGAAAGACAGAACAATGAAGCAACTGATAAAGCCCTTGGCGCTGTGCTCGATTATGATCAGTGCATCGATGCTGGCGGGGTGTGGACATTCAGGACCGGCAAATGTGAGCGGCGTCCGTAGCGTTCTCGGAACCGATCTGCTCGGCGCGCGTGGCGCGACAGATGCCGATCAACGGAAGATAGATCGCACAATCGTTCGCGGCTGCGCAGGCGGCGTCTGGTCAAAAGATGAATGCTCAAAGCATGACGAGAAATGAAGGGGCAGCCGGTGACAACTGAAGCGGGACAGGACCGAGCCATTGACCGCGTCGAGGGCAAGCTTGACCAGATCATCAAGGATATGGACCGGGCGCGGGATGATCGGAAACAGCAATACGAGAAACAGGAAAAGACTGATCGAACGTTAGACGAGGTGATGCGAAAGCTTCAGAGTGTCGACAACCGCCTTGAAAAGGTCGAGGAACCCGTCGCAGATTTCAACCGTTGGCGTGAGCGCGGAGTTGGCGCGATCATGCTTGTTTCGTTCGTTGCAGCATCGCTTGGCGGAATGTTCGTCACGTTCGGAAAAAAGATATGGGCGGCAATCGTCGGGTAAAAACGCACCGATTTGCTTTTGCCCATTGTCACCCGACTCACACCGAAAACATATAATCAAAACTTATACTTAATACCCGATTTGATATGATTTCCTCTCAGTGGACTCGCGCTGCCTTTTAGCTATTTCGCTAACGTACAGATTTCAGTCTGGCCGCTTCCACTCTTTCCCCCAAATATCCATACGACTTAACCTTCTTTTGGATGACGTCTGTTAGGCCAAGCATCACAGATTATGCGCTGTGCCATCTCAAATGCGCAATCGCGATGGAATGCGTTTCCCACCTGATCGGTTCCATAAAGGTCGTACACGATGGTCGGCCCGGCCAAAGGTTTGTCGCAAGCAACACATTTATCAGAGTGATTGAAGTTTGCCTGTGCACGCGCATCGGCTGCTGTTCTGTAATAGGTCATTTTATTGATCCCTGTTAGCTCCAAGCTGGTGGAGATGCTGCGGGTGGTCAAGCCCAAAGAAAAGCCCCGGCACGAGAGGTGTAGGCTAGTGCCGGGGCTGCGCGGTGTCTGCCCCCTGAAACGTCTTCGCGCAAGCCGATCATCTCATAGAAAGGGCTTTGGTCAATATGTTTGATACCGTACAGAACAAACGGTTCGTGCAGTGACAGTTCTCGTGTCAGAACGGTCATGTTTTATGATCACTATCCGCAAGAAAAAAGCCCCGGCACGTCTCCCAACGTCACGGGGCTGCTTGCCTTGGAGCCACAGGGTTTTCAAGACCCCCGCAAGCGGATTAGATTTAGGTGCGGATCCTGTTAATGCAACATGCGTATTCGAATTTTTCGCCATCAAATTACGACAGATTTTTTTTCCGCTCAACCACTTCAAGTTCTTCAAGCAACTGATCAAGGTCTTTATTGCTCTCCGTATAATCCTTAGAGCTGATCAGTTCTCTCAAAGCTAGACCTACAGAGCGGCCAGCAGGGCCCAGTTTAGGGCTGTGTAAAAAAGGTCTGATCTTGGCCGAGCGAATAAGCTGTCGATTGAAGTGCATGTTTCTCTTTCCCCGTATACTAGAAAGTGAAACACCGTAAACGTTAGAAAGTTGCAATTATTTCGTCATGTTTAGCCGTAGTGATCACGATTCTGATCGCTGGCTTTGGTGGTATTCTCAGTCCATGGAAAGCCAAAAGTGTGTCAGCACGAGAGCAGCTACAACCGTTCCTACAATGATCATGCAACAGATGATCCAGAATAAATATCGTGGCTTGGGTGGCACACTGTGATCATCCCAATTTATCTTCGAAGATGGTCGATTATTGTTCATTGTGATTTCAATCACGCGAAATGACTTGCTCGAAAATTTACGCGCACGCTTCTAACGAAAGAGGGGCAGAGTTACTGACTCTGCCCCAGCCAAACGGCGACGGACTGGAGGTCACATCATCGTCGTCTATCATCGCAGTCCTTCTACGATGAGATGGCACCTTTCAAATAGGTGTTCTCAGATATTTGTCAAACAAAAAACCCGACAGCCGAAGCTGCCGGGTTTCCTGTAACCAATCCGTAAGGATTAGAACGAACGCTGGAAGCGAACCATACCCTGCCAAGCGTCCTGACCCTTAAGGTCGGAGAACTTGTCGTCCCACTTGGTGTAGGAAACTTCAGGAGTTACGGTGAAGCCTGGAACCAGTTCGTAAGCTACGTTTGCAGTAGCTGCGAAGGTCTTAGCGTCTTCATAAGCGAGCTGTACGTTGAAGGTAGCCTTTTCGGATGCCTTGAACTTCGCGCCGCCCCAAACAGCCCAATCGCCACCCCAGGTGCCGTAGAAGCTGCTGATTGCACGGATACCGCGCTGACGACCGTCAGCAAGAGTTTCGGTGATGTAGTAGTAATCGTCGTTCGACTTGTAGCCGCCCTGTACCCAAACCGAGAACTGGTCGGTCACGTTTACGTCCAAACGAACCTTACCGGCCCACTCTTCATTAACCGCGTCGTACGCGCCAACAGCTGCGATCGAACCCCAGCCCTGAGCGTACTTCAGACCAGCAACAACATGTGGCGTGTAATCGTCGATACGACCGCCGAATTCATGACCATTCAGTGCAACGCCGCTTTCGATGTCGGTGTTGTTGCCCTGTTCAACAGCGATAACAGCCGAGAAGCCGTTGCCACCGGTGAAGGTGTAGCTGATTGCGTTGGTGCGGTAGCCGCCAGCAAGGATCACGTCATCGTTGATGACGTCGCCGAGGGAACCAGTGAAGGTTACGAAGTTCGATTCATCGAGACCGAGGCGCAGGCCGCCGAGCTGGATGTAACCGTAACGGAGCGAACCAGTTGTGCCATCGACGCCGTCGTTCCAGTCGTAACGGGTTTCAGCATACGTCTTCAGGGTGCCGAGCTCGGTTTCCGAAGCAGTCGAGAAACGAAGCGTGAAACGCGCCTTCTGCTCATAGGTGTCACGGTCCTTGGAGCCGAAGCCTAGACCGCGTGCATCGCTAAAACGGGTACGAGCATACACATCGTCGCCGCCCTTAACGTCGTAACGAACGTAGCCGTGAACGCGCAGGCAAGTTTCGGTGCCTGGGATGTAGAAGTAGCCAGCGCCGTATGCATCGCAAACGCGGACATATTCAACTGCTTCTGGTTCAGGAGCGACGATTGCGTCTGCTGCCTGTGCGCCGGTAGCTGCTACGAGAGCGGCAGCTGAGCCGAGAAGAAGGCTCTTAATGTTCATTTCTGACCTCCAAGATCAAAGCTTTTTTCTCCGAGCCCTAACAGCGCTCGATTCAACGACTCATGAATAATCTTTAATGAACCGGACTCGCAACAGCGTTTATCAGTTTCCAAATTTTCACGAAGTCGTGTGTTGCACATTTAACACAAAATCGCCGCAGTTCGCCCGATTTCCGGTATTCAGGGAACCCTTTGTTAACAAAAGGTTAATGGCGATTTTCACTGATTTGCCTCACTTTTGCGGCGCGAATGTGAATTTCCTTGGGAAACAGTGTCTTCGTTGTTATCGTCTCAGGGATTGAGGGGCAACGAATGGTCGAAAGTACCAACACTATAAAGTCGCTTATTGAGCGACATGCCGGATCACTATGGAAAGAGGGGAAGCATCAAGCTGGCGCGTTGGCTTTCCTCAATGAAATTTCCGAGATCTTCCCGGGCGATTTTGCTTCCTTTAAGACTGACGACTTTGCGAGGATCACGATTGCCCTCCAAGGGCGAGGGAATCGCAACTCGACGGTAAATAGGAAGGTGAATGCACTAACCAAGCTGCTTAGGGCTGCTGTAGCCGCAGGAGATATCCCGAACGTACCGGTTTATAAGCGTCTCGAAGAGGACGCTAACCAGCTCCGTATTCTTTCGCTTGATGAAGAAGCCGTTCTCCTAAGTTCAATCGAAGAGCGCTCTCTAGAGTTTGCCGCGTTGACTCGGGTGCTTGTCGAAACAGGAATCACAGTCGGTGAGGCTATAGCCTTGCGATGGGAAAGCATCAGGACCGATCAAATCCGTATAGCGGAAAGTTCTATCGGCTTAGGCCGGACGCTGCCGCTAACGCGAAATGCACGAACAGCTATACAAGAAATGCAGAGCGAGGTTCGCGGTCCATTCTGTAGAATAGAGCAGCCGAAGTTCAGGGCTGTTTGGAACGAGGTGAAGGAAGATATTGGTTGGGAAGATCCATTGATCGTGCCAACGGTTCTTCGCCACACCTGCGCAGCGCGCTTAATAAAGCAAGGCATTGATATTCGGCTTGTGCAGCGCTGGCTCGGAAACAGAAATTACAAATCTATGATAAGGTATGAACCATTGGTTTCAGATCATAGTTTCCAGATGTGCGTTCCAGCACTCGAAGCGTACCGCAATTCAATATAGTCGCCGTAGTCGATTTAATCTTCTGGAGATCTACGTCGTTCGCCGGAATCTAATGCGATAGCGACGCGCATTATTGCCTCGGCTGCCTCTAAGCGGGTCCAGCCTGCTAAAGTTGCCTCATCGAGAGCCGCAATCAATTTCGCCATGACATGCTTTTGGCAATCAGTGCCACGATCAGGATAATTTCCATCACGTTCTGGCCCGTTCATAGCATCCTCCTTTTTGAAGGGAGGTAGGGCGGTTTCCAAGAAGGTCTATGGGTTCACGACAGGTTCAGTGAACCTAAAGAGCGCTTTTTATTCAGCTCTCTGATTCTATCTAACGTATTGATATGTCGGTGGTTCGAATGGTGGGCGTAACAGGGATTGAACCTGTGACCTCTACAATGTCAATGTAGTGCTCTCCCGCTGAGCTATACGCCCATTCGATGTGGCGCATACACCATATAGCGTTGCGCCCGTCAATGCCCTTTTTTGAAGTTTTTTATTCTTTTTGTTGAATACCTTATCAAAGGCCGGGAAAGCCGCTGGTCGCCTTAGGCGGCGATCAGCATTTTTTCAATTTCGTTCACGAGATCGCGGAGGTGGAAAGGCTTGGAAAGCACTTTCGCATCGCGCGGGGCGTCCGAATCGGGATTGAGGGCCACTGCGGCAAAGCCCGTAATGAACATGATCTTCAGATCAGGATCGATTTCAGTTGCGCGGCGCGCAAGCTCGATACCGTCCATTTCTGGCATGACGATATCGGTCAGCAGCAACGAGAATGGCTCCTCGCGCAGTCTTTCATAGGCGCTGGCACCGTTATCGAAATGAGTAACGTGATAGCCCGCCTTTTCCAGCGCCTTCACAAGGAAACGACGCATATCGTTGTCGTCTTCAGCTAGCAGAATTCTTTTCATGGGTCCGTCCGAATTTCTCGCCGCCGGTTCGTGTCTTCTGGACACAGATGACGACTCAGTTTTCACACTAGAAAACGCTTTTTTGGTAAATATGAAATGAATGCTCTCGCAAATGTTAATTGTTATGGCCAGTGTTTGGCAACAAGCTGTTATGTGTTACAGCTTTGCATCGTTTGAACGGCCTGCCAAGAGGAGGAAGGGCTTGCTCTCAAACATTGGATATTGCATCACGCCGGACTATTATAAGATACTGCTTTAACAGTGTAATTATCTTATGACCGGTCGTCCAAAGGCAGTCGAGACGGGTTGAAGTATGAGTCTGGAACGTGATTTTCATCTGATGCCCCCTTTCGAGGTCTGTGCACCAGCGCAGCAGCGCATTCCTTTCGTTTTCAATTCTCCCCATAGCGGTCGAGCCTATCCCAAGTCGTTTCTCGAAGAATCGCGACTGGATTCGCTTGCCATTCGTTATTCCGAAGATTGCTACGTCGATGAGCTTTTTGCAGCCGTGCCGCGCCTTGGCGCGCCTTTGCTCAAGGCGCATTTCCCGCGCGCCTTTCTCGACGTGAATCGTGAGCCATACGAGCTTGATCCGCGAATGTTTGCGGAGCCTCTGCCGCCTTATGTGAACAGCCAGTCGGCGCGTGTGGCGGGTGGTCTGGGCACTGTGCCGCGTCTGGTCGGCGAGGGGCAGCTTATTTATCCTGGCCGCATATCGCTTGAAGAGGCCTATTATCGTATCGAGGAGCTTTATAAGCCCTATCACCGTGCGCTGGATGGTCTGCTTCAGTCGACCCATGAGCGCTTTGGCTATTCGGTTCTGATCGATTGCCACTCAATGCCGGGCGGCACGCGCTCTGGCGATGTTGGCGGGCGGCCTGATTTCATCATAGGTGATCGTTTCGGTCGATCCTGCAGCGAGCAGCTGACGCAGGCGGCAATCGAGTTGCTGCGCGGCCTTGGTTACACTGTTGCACACAACAAGCCTTATGCGGGTGGGTTTATCACCGAGCATTATGGCAGACCTGCCGCGGCCTGCTATGCGTTGCAGATCGAGATCAATCGCAGTCTCTATATGAATGAGCAGACCTTGCAGAAGCTTGTCGGCTTCGATGCTCTATGCGCCGATCTTTATCAGTTCCTGAGCGACCTCACATCCTTGCCGGATGAACTTCTGGTCGTGCCACCGCTCGCAGCTGAATAGCTGTCGGGTGCTCTAACGCTTTATATTTACAGCATAATTTCACCTTAAATTGTTTCAGATTTAAGGTGAAATTATGCTGTAGCAAAGAAAGTCTATCATCAAATGCATATAAAAAGAGCCGCGCTCCAAGAAGAAAGCGCGGCCAAAGACTAGGGAGGAAATGCCCCGAAAGGCACCGACAGGACAGCCTGTCTGACCTTTAAGCTACGCGGCAAAGCCTTATGCGTCAAGGATTTACGCATATTTTTTGTGCTAAAAAATAGACAGCTCAAATTGTGAGCAATATTAGGACGAGATGCACATCAATGCATCATCTTATGGAAACGGGAGATTGGGATTGCTGATTGATAAGGCATTTTTTTCCGAAGTCGCTTCGGTCGCAGCTGCTGAAACCTTGCCACGGTTTCGCCAGTTCAACGAGATCGACAACAAATACACTTCGGGATTTGATCCGGTCACGGAAGCCGACCGTGCTGCAGAACGCGCGATTCGTGCAGTCATCGGGCGCGAGTTTCCAGATCACGGAATTCTTGGCGAAGAATATGGCCCTGAAAATATCGATCGCAGTCATGTTTGGGTGATCGACCCCGTTGATGGCACCCGCGCTTTCATCTCTGGTCTGCCTGTTTGGGGAACGCTGGTCGGCCTGACGGTCGATGGCGATGCAAAGGCTGGCATGATGTCCCAGCCTTTCACGGGTGAGCTGTTTTACGGCGATGCCAATGGTTCTTATCTCCTCCGCGAAGGTGCAGAACCACGTCGGCTTTCTGTTCGCGCTCAGGCAAAGCTTGAAGATGCGACCATGTTCACCACCACGCCAGCACTTTTCAAGGGCGATTTGCGTAAGGGCTTTGACCGGCTGGAAAATGCGGTGCGTCTGTCGCGTTACGGCGTTGATTGCTATGCCTTTGCGATGCTGGCAAGTGGCTTTGCCGATATCGTCGTGGAAGCGGGCCTTCAGCCCTATGATATCGTGGCGCTCATTCCAATCATCGAGCAGGCGGGTGGCGTTGTCACGCAGCGTGACGGCGGCCCGGCAGAAAAGGGCGGTGATGTTGTTGCCGCAGCTTCACCAGCACTGCACAAGGCTGCTCTTGATTTGCTGAACAGCTGATCGTCAGGCCTTGTCTGGATTTGCAGGCTCTATGCTCTCTGGAAGCGCTTCAATTTCCGATGTGCCGGGAATGAAAGCGTCAAAAGCGGCAAGAGCCTGCTCGCGATAGAAATCCGCTTCCTGAAGCAATTCATGGCGAGCGCCGTCGATGACGACGAGCGAGACGTTGCGCGTGCTCGCAGCAAAGCGCTCAATAGCTGTGGTCGAGACGACCTTGTCAGCACCTGCAGCAATAACCAGCACAGGCACTGTCGGCCCGTCATAGAAACCGGGCTGATGAATACGGGCTGCGGCCGCAAGCGCATTGCCGATCCAGTTGATTGTTGGCCCGCCAAGCGCCAGCTCTGGATGTTTTCGCACCACAGCCATATTGCGTTCAAAGCGTTCAGGATCATTGGTCAGCGGGTTGTTTTCAAAGGGCCTTTCACCGCGTAAGCGCCCGCCGGCGGCATAATTCCGGCCCATTCCCAGCCAGCGCAAGGTCGTTGCCATGAAGCGCATTTTGGTGTCGCCGGATTGTGATGGACGCAATCCCATTAATGGCGCGCACAGCACGATACGGGTCACGCGCGATGCCAGTTTGTGAATCGATGAATAGGTAATTAGTGCGCCTGCCGAATGCGCCAGCACATAGAAGGGTGGTGGACAATCAGGCAGCACAATCTCGGTCAGAAACTGATCGAGATCGTCAGTATAGTCGCTGAAATTCCGAACATAGCCGCGCAGTCGGTCTTTGAGCAGCCGCTGCGAACCACCCTGACCCCGCCAGTCCAGCGTTGCGACCGCGAACCCGCGTCTGGCCAGATCCGAGATGGTTTCAAAGTACTTTTCGATAAACTCGTTGCGGCCCTGCAGCAGAATAATGGTTCCGCGCGACGGTTTTGTTTCGGGTCTCATAATGGCGTAGCGCAGATCCAGGCCATCTTTCGACTTGAACTGTCCCGATTTCGTCCCTGCGGGAATGGGGTTCGCGTCGGTTTCAAAAAGAAGTTCAGGCATTCAAGCTGCGGCCCCGATTATAGCATTTCCAGCAAAAGTGCGAAGCGGTTTTGCGTCGGATAATGCGTAAAAACAAATAGTTACAGTGGTTCCAACGATTCATTTCTAACTGGAACCGCTGTAAATTCACACACCAGTATAGTCGGATAAAGAATGATAAAAAGTAACCGGAAGTTTGCAAGCAAACTTCCGGTTCAGGAAACAACCAGTGCAAGGGACGTTACACTGGCTGATCTTTCCAAATCAGAGAATTTTACCAGCCGCGACCAACGCGACGTTCATCGATGATGCGGCCGCTGAAAGCATCGACCACAACGATGACGCGGCGGCCATTCGGGCGGGTTGCTTTGACGAGATAAGCTCCGCGTTCACGACGCATATCGCCGACATCGTAGCCGCGGCGCTGCAGTGAGCGCGAAATCTGGCGTGGGCCGAGTGTTTCCGGGCGTCCATAACCGTCACCCCAGCCGGGTCCGCGACCCGGGCCTCTATCATATCCGCGATCTGGACCGTCCCAACCTGGACGTGGTCCGCCGCGTGGCGGCATTGGTGGACGATAACCATCATCGTCGTAATACTGAACCTGAACACGCAGGCCGTTATCAGCTGCATGGGACGTAGTCGCAATTCCGGTCGCGACGGTGGCAAGTGCGGCAAAAGCAAGAAAAGCTTTTTTCATAACCGTAATCCTTTGATGAACCCGCCTCTCAGCAGGCATAGTGGGACAATAGCCCCAAGCATCTGAACGCTCGCCGAAGATGATGTTCATTTTGGGTTCATTGGATGGCGTAACCCCCAATTTCCGGGGTCCAAGCGATCAGGAGTTGTTACGCTAAGTGATAAGCCGTGTAACTATATTCTCGACTTTCACGCGCGGCCCCGACAGCGTTTTATGCAAGTCACAATAAAATCAGCCTTGAAATGAAAAAGGGGCATTCCCAATTAAGTTTTGCGGTCGCCGATAACGGGATCGCCGGCACGAAGAATTCGCCAGAATGGGAGTTCTGCCGCCAAACCAATGCATTATGTCGCTCTTAAGGAGGGCTTACACATGCGTCACGTTGATTTTTCCCCGCTCTATCGTTCCACCGTTGGTTTCGACCGTCTCTTCTCCTCGATGCTCGATACGCTCGCATCGCCAGAAGGTTCGCAGTCTTATCCGCCATATAATATTGAGCGGACCGGTGAGAACACCTATCGCATCACCATGGCCGTTGCAGGCTTTTCGGAAAGCGAACTCGAAATCGAAGCCCATCGCAATCAGTTGACCGTGAAGGGCCAGAAGGCCGAGAACGATGCTTCTGAAACCGGTGAAGTGCTTTATCGTGGCATTGCTTCGCGTGCTTTCGAGCGCCGCTTCCAGCTTGCAGACTTTGTTGAAGTCGCTGGTGCCAGCCTCAAGAATGGCTTGCTCCATATCGATCTCAAGCGCGAAATCCCTGAACAGATGAAGCCGCGCAAGATTGAAGTCAGCAAAGCATCGGTTGGTGAAGCCCAGCAGATCGAAACGAAAACTGCCCACTAATCTCTGCTGAAGACTATATATAAAGAAAGCGGCGCATTAAGCGCCGCTTTTTTTGGCTTTTGGGATACGCGCTCTAAGCGATAAGCTTGCCGAACTGATCGACTTCTTCTTCGGTATTGGCAAAGCTCGTGACGAAGCGCGCGAAGATTTCGCCCTCGCTGATACGGTTGACTTCCGAATGCGGCGGGTTCCAGTCATAGAAAATCGCACCCGCACTGCGCAGGCGGTCATAGACTGACTGTTTCATGATCGCGAAGACTTCGTTGGCTTCCGGCTTCCATGCGAGCCGCATCTGGCTGGATGCATCAATGTGACGGGCGAGACGCGCAGAGAGCGCATTGGAATGCTTTGCAAGGTCAATCCAGAGATCGTCTGCAAGATATGCATCGAACTGTGCTGCAATAAAGCGCGTCTTTGAGAAAAGCTGTGCTGCACGTTTACGGATGAAAGGCAGGTCGCGTGCGCGGGCCGGGTCCATGAAGACCAGCGCTTCTGCGCACCAGCAACCATTCTTGGTGCCGCCAAAGGAAACAATATCGACGCCCTGTTTCCATGTCATTTCGGCTGGCGTCATATCAAGGGATACAAGCGCGTTTGCAAATCGTGCGCCGTCCATATGCAGAGGCAGGCCCGCATCGCGGCAAATCTGCGAGATCGTCGCGATATGTTCAGGCTGATACAGCGTGCCGACTTCCGTGGCCTGCGTGATGCTGACCGCCATCGGCTGACCGGCATGAACGAAAGCCGGATTGAAACGCTTGAGTTCGCGCTTGAGCAATTCAGGATCGATACGGCCCATTGCGCCATCAATCGGATGCAGACGTGCGCCGCCGGTGAAATATTCAGGCGCACCGCATTCATCTTCGATCACATGCGCTTCGCGATGCACGAGTGAAACGCCGCCTGGACGGTTGACGCTGGCGAGCGCCAAGGAGTTTGCCGCCGTGCCTGTGCCGACAAAGAAGACCGCGACTTCACGCTCGAACAATTCGTTGAAACGCTGTTCCACGCGTTTGTCGATTTCGCTGGCGCCATAGGCTGCAGCAAATCCGTTTGCATGAAGGGAAAGACTTTCAGCGATTTTCGGGTGGGCGCCTGCCCAATTGTCTGAAGCAAAATGCACGATGTTCTCCGCTGGCGGTAGGACCTTATAGCAAAGGTCTATAACCGGACTCGGTAACAGGCGTAAGGCCTGTTGACGCTAAAAAGCGAGCAGCATCTGTCACTTTTTAGAGCTTCCCGTGAGGAGCGCTAGGCGCGCCAAACTGACGCAACTAGCATCAAACGTAATTAAATGATGCAATAGTGAATGTCTGCGACACTTTGTTTCGCAATTGGCTCGAAAAAATCATGTTTCCATCTTGTGAGCGAATTTGAATTCTGTCATACGTGATTAGGACAGCAATGCTGACTAATTCACCCTTGCTGTCCAATTCATCACTGTGATCGTCAGGTTTCTTGTCAAAGCTTCCGTCAGTTGCAGAAAGAAAGTGCCGCGCGGATCGGGATAACCCGGCAGAATGCGATGCTTAATGAGACAGGGGAGTTTGGTGCGCCGCAATGCGGGCCGAGGTCGCTTGTCGAGCCTGAAAGACTAAGGCGCCAAAACAATATTCCTTTCGATGGCTATGCCATCGGCCCCGGAACGTCGTCCAACGCCTTTTCGATAAGGCTTTCCATACACACAAATCACTTACGGAACGAATAGCCGTTCCGGTTCATTATCGTATCGCGCAGGGTTGCGCGCTCACTGGAGGGAATGACGATGCCGCATTTGACGCCATCTGTATCGCATGTGGATTTACACAACGGTCAGAACGGAACGGTCAAAGCTGCGACCAATTCCACCAACGCAACCCGAAAAACGCGAACTTCCGCGGGTACTCCCCCCGCCCAAGGTCTCTATGATCCACGCAACGAACGCGACGCCTGCGGCGTTGGCTTCATTGCGCATATGAAGGGTCAGAAGTCGCATCAGGTTGTCGAAAACGGCCTCAAGATGCTTGAAAACCTCACCCATCGTGGTGCGGTTGGCGCCGACCCTCTGATGGGCGACGGTGCGGGCATTCTTGTGCAGATTCCAGATCGCTTTTTCCGCGAAGAAATGGCGCGTCAGGGCATCGATCTGCCGCAGCCGGGCCATTATGCCGTTGGCTATCTCTTCATGCCACGCGATGCGGAATTGCGCGCGCATATCGAAGAGATCATCAAGGAAGTCATCGCTGCTGAAGGCCAGACCTTCATCGGCTTCCGTCAGGTGCCGGTTGATAATGAGTCTTTGTCGAAGGCTCCTGAAATTGCCGCGACCGAACCTTTTCATGTTCAGGTTTTCATCGGCCGTAGCGCGACCATTGAAACCGACGATGATTTTGAACGCCGCCTGTTCGTGCTGCGCAAGGTTATTTCCAACCGCATCTATCAGGAAAACGAGGGCGACGATAAGGGCTTCTATATCGTCTCCATGTCGGCGCGCACCGTTGTATATAAGGGCATGTTCCTGGCCTATCAGGTTGGTGCCTATTACAACGACCTGAAAGATCCGCGCTTTGAAAGTGCTGTGGCGCTCGTTCACCAGCGCTTTTCGACCAACACTTTCCCGTCATGGCGTCTGGCGCATCCATATCGCATGGTTGCGCATAACGGCGAAATCAACACGCTGCGCGGCAACGTTAACTGGATGGCTGCCCGTCAGGCATCGGTGGATTCGGAGCTGTTCGGCAACGATATTTCCAAGCTCTGGCCGATTTCCTACGAAGGCCAGTCGGACACTGCCTGCTTCGATAACGCGCTCGAATTCCTGCATCAGGGTGGCTACAGCCTCGCACATGCGATGATGATGCTGATCCCGGAAGCATGGTCGGGCAACAAGCTGATGTCGGACGAACGCCGCGCGTTCTACGAATATCATGCGGCTCTCATGGAGCCATGGGATGGTCCTGCTGCCGTTGCCTTTACCGATGGCCGCCAGATTGGTGCGACGCTGGACCGTAACGGTCTGCGTCCGGCCCGTTATATTGTGACTGACGATGATTTCGTAATTCTGGCTTCGGAAGCAGGGGTTCTGCCTGTCGAAGAGAAGAAGGTCGTCAAGAAGTGGCGTCTTCAGCCCGGCCGTATGCTGCTGATCGATATGGAAGAAGGCCGCATCGTTTCGGATGAGGAAATCAAGTCACAGATCGCACAGAAGCATCCTTACAAGCAGTGGCTTTCCAACACGCAGCTTATTCTGGAAGACCTGAACCCGGTTGAGCCTCGCGCGCTGCGCAAGGATGTAAGCCTCCTCGACCGTCAGCAGTCATTCGGTTACAGCCAGGAAGACACCAAGCTTCTGATGTCGCCAATGGCCACAACTGGTCAGGAAGCCATCGGCTCGATGGGTACGGATACGCCGATTTCGGCAATGTCTGACAAGTCGAAGCTGCTCTACACCTATTTCAAGCAGAACTTCGCGCAGGTCACGAACCCGCCGATTGATCCGATCCGTGAAGAGCTGGTGATGAGCCTTGTCTCCTTCATCGGGCCGCGCCCAAATATTTTCGATCTGGTTGGCACATCGCGCCGCAAGCGTCTGGAAGTGCGTCAGCCGATCCTGACCAATGGCGATCTCGAAAAGATCCGCTCCATCGGTCACACGGAAGATCGCTTCGATACCAAGACGCTCGACATCACCTATAATGTCGGCGAAGGCGCTAACGGTATGCAGGGCGCGATTGAACGCCTGTGCGACCGTGCGGAAGCAGCGGTTCATGGCGGTTATAACATCGTCATCCTGTCGGATCGTCAGGTTGGTCCGGATCGCATTCCGATCCCGGCTCTGCTGGCAACGGCTGCTGTCCACCATCACCTGATCCGCAAGGGTCTTCGTACATCGGTTGGTCTGGTCGTTGAATCGGGTGAACCGCGCGAAGTGCATCATTTCGCCTGCCTCGCAGGCTATGGTGCCGAAGCAATTAACCCATATCTCGCCTTCGACACGCTGCTCGACATGCATCGCCGTCGCGAATTCCCGCCGGAAGTCGACGAATATGAAGTGGTCAAGCGCTACATCAAGTCGATCGGTAAGGGCATTCTCAAGGTCATGTCCAAGATGGGCATCTCGACCTATCAGTCCTATTGCGGCGCGCAGATTTTTGATGCGGTCGGCCTGCAGACGAGCTTTGTCGATCAGTTCTTCTTCGGCACGGCAACGAGCATCGAAGGCGTTGGTCTTGACGAAATTGCGGAAGAAACCGTGCGTCGCCACACCGATGCGTTCGGCAACGACCCGGTTCTGCTGACAGCGCTCGAAGTTGGTGGCGAATATGCCTACCGTATGCGTGGTGAAGCACATCTCTGGTCGCCGGACGCGGTAGCGAAACTGCAGCACGCCGTCCGTACTTCGAACCCGGATACATTCACCGAATATACGTCCATGCTCGACTCCAAGGCGGCGCAGGCAAAGACCATTCGTGGCTTGTTTGATATCCGCTTTGCGGAAGCAAGTGGTCGCAAGCCTGTTGCCATTGAAGAGGTTGAATCGGCGGTCGATATCGTCAAGCGCTTCTCGACAGGCGCCATGTCGTTCGGCTCGATCTCGCGTGAAGCCCACACCACGCTTGCGCGTGCGATGAACGCCATTGGCGGCAAGTCAAACACGGGTGAGGGCGGTGAAGAGCCGGATCGTTTCTATCCGCTGCCGGATGGTACGCCAAACCCAGAACGTTCTGCGATCAAGCAGGTGGCATCGGGGCGTTTTGGTGTGACGACGGAATATCTGGTCAACTCCGATCTCATCCAGATCAAGGTTGCGCAGGGTGCAAAGCCGGGTGAAGGCGGTCAGCTGCCGGGCCATAAGGTCGATGCGACCATCGCCAAGACACGTCACTCGACGCCGGGTGTTGGCCTCATTTCGCCTCCACCACACCATGACATCTACTCGATCGAAGATCTGGCACAGCTGATCTATGATCTGAAGAACGTTAATCCGGCAGCTGATATTTCCGTTAAGCTGGTTTCGGAAGTGGGTGTTGGTACGGTTGCGGCCGGTGTTGCCAAGGCACGCGCTGACCATATCACAGTGTCCGGCTATGATGGCGGCACGGGTGCGTCTCCGCTCACCTCATTGAAGCACGCTGGTTCGCCATGGGAAATCGGCCTTGCCGAAACCCATCAGACGCTGGTGTTGAACGGTCTTCGTTCACGCATTGCGCTGCAGGTCGATGGCGGTCTTCGGACCGGTCGCGACGTGGTGATCGGTGCGCTGCTCGGTGCCGACGAGTTCGGTTTCTCGACCGCTCCGCTGATTGCCGCTGGCTGCATCATGATGCGCAAGTGCCATCTCAACACCTGCCCTGTGGGCGTTGCCACGCAGGACCCTGTTCTGCGCAAGCGCTTCAAGGGCACGCCTGAGCATGTCATCAACTTCTTCTTCTATCTGGCAGAAGAAGTTCGCGCATTGCTGGCAGCCATGGGCTTCACCAAGCTTGAGCAGATTATCGGCGAAACGGAACTGCTCGAAAAGCAGACCATGATCGATCATTGGAAGGCCAAGGGTCTCGACTTCAGCCGTATCTTCTACAAGCCGGAAGCCGAGAAGCACGAAATCTTCTGGACCGAACGTCAGCATCATCCGATTGAAGATGTTCTGGATCGGACGCTGATTGCTCAGGCCATGCCTGCGCTTGAAAACAAGACACCGGTCAAGATCGATGTCGACATCAAGAATGTCGACCGTTCGGCAGGTGCGATGCTTTCGGGTGAAGTGGCCAAGCGTTTCCGTCACAAGGGTCTGCCGGATGACACCATTGCCGTTACCCTGCGCGGTACGGCTGGCCAGTCCTTCGGTGCCTTCCTTGCACGCGGTGTCTCGTTTGAACTGATTGGCGATGGCAACGACTATATCGGCAAGGGTCTTTCGGGTGGTCGCATTGTCATACGTCCGCCAGAAGACACGCGTATTGTGGCTGAAAACTCGATTATCGCAGGCAATACCGTGCTTTACGGTGCGCTTGAAGGCGAGTGCTATTTCCGCGGTGTGGCAGGCGAGCGTTTCGCAGTGCGTAACTCCGGTGCGGTCACGGTTGTCGAAGGCGTGGGTGATCACGGCTGCGAATATATGACGGGTGGTGTGGTTGTCGTTATCGGTCAAACTGGCCGTAACTTTGCAGCCGGCATGTCGGGCGGTGTCGCCTATGTGCTGGATGAAGAAGGTGACTTTGCACAGCGCTGCAACATGGCGATGGTCGAGCTGGAACCGGTGCCGGAAGAGGATGACATCCTCGAAAAGCTGCACCATCACGGCGGCGACCTGATGCACAAGGGCCGTGTGGATGTATCGGCAAACATGACGCGCCACGACGAAGAACGTCTGGTGCAGCTGATTGCCAACCATCTGCATTACACCGGCTCTACGCGCGCCAAGGACATTCTCGATAATTGGGAGAGCTATCGCCCGAAATTCGTGAAGGTCATGCCGGTCGAATATCGTCGCGCTCTCGAAGAGATGGAACGCATGCAGATCGGCGTTGCAGCGGAATAAAACTCATAATCAAGACGCGGTGCTTGTGCGCCTGAAATGGCGAATAGCACCGCGATAGGAGCATGGAATAATGGGTAAGGTTACTGGTTTTCTTGAGGTTGATCGGCAGGTAGCAAAGTACCAGCCAGCATCGGATCGCATTCGTCACTTCCGCGAATTCACGCTTCCCATGACGGACGGTGAAGTGCAGAAGCAGGCGGCACGCTGCATGGATTGCGGTATCCCGTTCTGTCACGGTCCAACGGGCTGCCCTGTGCACAATCAGATCCCTGACTGGAACGATCTCGTCTATAACAACAACTGGGATCAGGCGATCCGCAACCTGCATCTGACCAACAACTTCCCGGAATTCACGGGTCGTGTTTGTCCGGCGCCTTGTGAAGAAGCCTGCACGCTGAACCTTGAAGATGCGCCAGTTGCGATCAAGACCGTTGAACAGGCACTGGGCGACAAGGCCTATGAGCTTGGCTATATCGTTCCGCAGCCAGCAGCGCAGAAGACCGGCAAGTCGGTCGCGATCATCGGTTCTGGCCCGGCAGGTCTTGCGGCCGCACAGCAGCTGGCACGCGCTGGTCATATGGTCGATGTCTATGAACGCGAGAGCCGTCCGGGTGGTCTGCTGCGTTATGGTATTCCTGACTTCAAGATGGAAAAGCACCTGATCGACCGTCGCGTCACGCAGATGGAAGGTGAGGGTGTCCGCTTCCTTTGCGGCGTAAATATCGGCGTCGACAAGCCGCTGCGCGGTCTGCTCGATACCTATGATGCCGTGCTTTATTCGGGCGGTTCTGAAAAGCCGCGTCCAGCCGGTATTCCGGGTGCAGACCTTGAAGGCGTGCATGATGCCATGCCTTACCTCGTTCAGCAGAACCGTCGTGTTGGCCGCGAAAACATTGAATCGGTCGCCTGGCATGAAGCCCCAATCCTTGCCGGTGGCAAGCATATCGTCGTTGTCGGCGGCGGTGATACGGCTTCCGACTGTGTTGGTACGGCTTTCCGTCAGGGCGCGGTCAATGTCACGCAGCTCGATATTCGCCCGCAGCCGCCTGAAAGAGAAGACAAGCTGAGCGTCTGGCCTTATTGGGCAACCAAGATGCGTACGTCTTCCAGTCAGGCTGAAGGTGCTAATCGCGAGTTTCAGGTGGCAACGCTTGAATTCATCGGCGAAGACGGCAAGCTCACTCATGTGAAGTGCTGCCAGGTTGATGAAAAGCGCAAGCCGATTGCTGGCTCTGAGTTCTTCATCAAGGCTGATCTTGCTTTCATCGCCATCGGCTTCTTCGGTCCGGGCGAAGACAGCGTGGTGAAGGAACTTGGCGATAAGCTCGAAATCGCAACGGATCGTCGCGGTGGAACTTCGGTGAAGGCCAATGAGCAAGACTATCGCACCAATGTCGACAAGCTCTATGCAGCAGGCGATGTGCGCCGTGGTCAGTCGCTGGTTGTCTGGGCAATTCGTGAAGGCCGTCAAGCAGCTCATGCTATCGACGCAGATCTGATGGGATCGTCCGTATTGCCTCGGTAATTAAAACGTCGCCTCAATAAAAAGCCCGGCTTAAAGCCGGGCTTTTTTAGTTACTTTTTTGTACGCGCATTTTGGTCCGAAAACCGGTTTCCACTTTTCGTAATGCGCGTTAGCTCTGCTGGCGTTTTTTGCGAATTGCCAGATAGACAATGCCTAAGAACACAAACCAGATCGGTGTTACTTTGAGTGCCGCTGCCGTGTCCTGTTCCTGTGCCAGCGCCCAGAGAATGAAGGCAAAGAAAGCAAACACCATGACGACAGAAGCGCGTCCACCCGGCAGCTTGAAGGTCGACTTTTCATGCAGATCAGGACGCTTGCGGCGATACTGAAGATAGGACGCAAGAATGATCGACCAGATGAAGATGAAAAGAAGCGCTGAAATCGTCGTGACGATGGTAAAGGCTTCAATGATGCTCTGGCCTGCATAAAGCAGCACAACGCCTGCAAGCAGGAAGATGCAGGAGAAGAACAGCGCATTCACTGGCACCTTGCGGCTGTTAAGCTTGCCGAGTGTCTGCGGTGCGAGGCGTGATGTTGCCAGACCATAGATCATACGCGAGGTCGAGTAGATGCCGGAATTGGCGCTCGACGTTGCCGAAGTCAGCACCACGAAGTTGACGACATGGGCGGCAATGCCAAGTCCTGCCAGCGAGAACATGGCCACGAACGGGCTGGAGTTTGGATCGACCTGATCCCACGGAATGACCGTGATGATCACGAACAGGGCACCCACATAGAACAGCACGACACGGATCGGGATCGAATTGATTGCCTTTGGCAGATTGCGCGTCGGGTTTTCAGTTTCAGCCGCAGCCGTACCAACCAGCTCGATACCCACGAAAGCGAAAACCGCGATCTGGAAGCCTGCCACGAAGCCGAAGAAGCCATTCGGGAAGAACCCGCCATTCGCCCACAGATGCGTGACCGAAGCCTGCGTACCATTTGGCAGCGTGAAATTCGTGATCAGCATATAGGCGCCAGCCAGAATAAGCGCGACGATTGCAACGATCTTGATCAGCGCAAACCAGAATTCGATTTCACCGAAGTTGCGCACGTTTGGCAAGTTCAGCAGCAGCAATACGCCAATCAGGCCAAGCGCCGGAATCCACAGAGCCAGTTCCGGATACCAGAACGATACATAGCCCGAAACAGCCACCACATCGGCAATGCCGGTTACAATCCAGCAAAGCCAGTAGGTCCAGCCAGTGAAGAACTGTGCCCATGGGCCGAGATAGTCGCCTGCGAAATCAGCGAATGAGCGATATTCGAGATTGGACAGCAGTATTTCACCCAGTGCACGCATCACGAAGAACAGCATGAAGCCGATGATCGCATAGACCAGCAAAATTGATGGTCCCGCGAGCGATATGGTCTTGCCCGAGCCCATGAAAAGGCCCGTGCCGATTGCGCCACCAATGGCGATCAGCTGGAGATGTCGATTGGACAGATTGCGTGCAAGATGGGGTTCCTCCTCCCGGTTGTTCTCAACGGGAGGCTTCGATGCAATATTCATTCAGATGCCTCTTATGCATTGCGGTCGCGTCGGGGACGCACCCTCAAAATCATGCCCGGAACGGACAACAGGCTTCTGATAGACGAGGAAATCTGTAATGTGAACTAAGAGAAATATAGCAATTAGGCGAAGAAATGCCGCACATTTCACCGCATTTTCAGTAAAAGACGGTCTGCTCGGCCATTATTCTGTTTAAGTATCAGGGATTTACGCTTTTTTGCGGCCAGCTGAAGTCATCTGCCCTGCCGGGAGCAGTTTTTCGCTCTGCTGACGGCTTTTTCTCATCCTTTTTGCGCGATGCCTGCGTTCCGCCCAGCAAAACCCCGCTATTGTCGCGGTCAATGTCACGCAGACTCACCGGCGCAATACGATCAACCGGCTTGGAAGGGTCCTGTTTTCCGGCGGTGGGCAGCAATTGCTCATTGTCGCGAATGTCGCCGAAAAGCGCCTTTAGAGGCTTCTCTGCGTAGAAAGCGAGTTTGCGTTTGCCGGCAGTGGTGGTGTTGATCCCATCATTACCGCGCAGACGCGCTGTCTGACCGTTGATGTCGAAGCCGGTCTGGCTGAAATTGCCTTCTTCATCGACAAAACCGTCCCAAACATCGACAAACTTCGCGCCTGCCTTTTCGGATGTGGTGCGATAGATTTCATTGAGCGCAAGCATATCCTGCGACATGCCGCGTGGCCGGAACGGTGGCTGGCCAACCCATATCAGTGGATATTTCTTATCCGTGATTTCCTTCATGAACTTGGAAACGCGGCTTTGATATTCCGCGGTCCATTCGGGCGAGCGGGCCGCAAGACTTTGCCCTTTGGCGGTGATCGCCTGTCGGTCGTTTGAACCGATCATCACGACGACAGCGGCGGGCTTTTCTTCTTCGAGTATCTTGCCGATGCTGGCAGGCCAATCAAAATGGTCGTCGCGGACAAAGCCTGACGAACCGTTGATACGGCTGACGATCCGCAAATCCGGATTGGCTGCAAAGGCAACGTCGAGCCCTTCCGCAAGACCATTGCCGATGAAGTCACCCACCACGAGAACTTTTTTGGCATCCGACTTCTTTTCAACGAAATTGACTTCTGGCTGCGGGGCAGGCGCGGGGGCTGAGCGGGCAGCGGGCGTTGCTTTTGGCGCGCGTTTGGGTTTGGCCGGGCGAACACGTTGTGGTTTTGGCTGCTCATATTGCTGCTGTGGCTGTGCTTTCTTGGGGCCGAACAGCAGGTCGAAAATTGTGCGTGGGCGTTCCTGTGCCGATGCTGATGACAAGGCAGTGAGAACAATCGCGAAGGCAACGAGCATCGTTGCTAAAACGCTGAAAGCCGTGTTTTTGAACTGCTTTGCGTGCATTGTTCTTACCTTCCTGCTTCCAGAATTGTAGCGCCCATCGCCAAAAAGAAAAAGGAGCGTACATCAAATGTACGCTCCATCGCTTTAAAGCGGCTTTTAACGGCGGCGGAGAACCGAAAGCACTTCCGCGCTTGGATGGCCGTCTGGCTGCAAGCCATTGCGCTGCTGGAACGCTTCAATTGCCTTGCGCGAAGTTGAGCCGATCTTGCCGTCGATCTTGCCGTCGTAATAGCCGAGCGCCTTGAGATGCGTCTGCAATTCTTCACGCTCATTCATGGTGATTGGCGTGAAAGGACGGTTCCAGTCCTGACGCAAACCCTGATAGCCACCGATGCGATCTGCAAGCAGACCAACGGCGAGTGCATATTTATCGGCGTTGTTATAGCGCTTGATGACGAAGAAGTTCTTGCCCATCAGGAAGGCTGGACCCTGACGACCATCAAGTACCTTGAGAGTAACCTTTTCATTGGCATCCGGGAATGGACGGCCATTGGCGCGGACGACACCGAGCTTCTGCCATTCAGCAGCCGAAAGTGAACCGGACGGGAACTTGCGTCCCGCTGGAAGCTGAACTTCATAACCCCATGTGCGACCCGGCTGCCAGCCATTGCGGTGCAGAAGGTTTGCGGCGGTGCCAAGAGCATCGGGAACCGAATTCCAGATATCGCGCTTACCATTGCCGTCCATGTCGACTGCATAGGCCTGATAGCTTGTCGGGATGAACTGGGTATGACCCATCGCGCCTGCCCAAGAGCCGGTCAGATGTCCGCGGTCGATATCGCCGGTCTGGAGAATTTTCATGGCGGCGATCAGCTGCGTGCGACCAAATTTGGCGCGGCGCTGATCGGCATAGGCGAGCGTCGCCAGCGAGCGGATCGTGTCCATCATAACGTCGTCGCGCTTGAGGATTTCGCCGTAATTGCTTTCCATCGACCAGATGGCCAGCAGGATATTGCGATCAACCGAGAAGCGCTGTTCGATGCGCTGGAGCCATGGGCCCCATTTTTTCGCCATGCTCTGCCCCACAGCCACGGAATGCTCATTCACGCGGTTGTCGATATAGTTCCAGACAGGCTCGTTGAATTCCGGCTGAAAGCGCGCTTTGCGCAGCACTTCCGGATCGGGCGAATCGACGCCTCGAAACGCGCGGTCGAATGTCGATGGGGATACGCCATTCTGAACAGCCGTGGTGCGGAAACTGGAAACCCATTTTCGGAAATTGGCATCAGCGAAAGCGCTGCCAGTCGTCAGCCCAGATGCAAGCATTGCCACCGCAACGGTTGCTGTAATCTTGGCGCGCATTCCTCGTCCCAGAGTGAATGGAAATCGCAGCATTCTGTGTTTCCCTTCTGCAATCATATTTTGCCGTGCCTAACGGCGAGTTGCCTTTCATGCCGAGCCTGTTTCAGTCAGATTGCATTAAGTCGCTAATACTATCCAGTGTTGAATTTGGGGCCGACCCTGATGAGGTTTAAAATTATAGGCTTCAGGTTAGCATTTGGTTTACCATGGCGCGATTTACGAAAAAAATTGCCTGAACTTTTATGAAATATTTGAATCAAGTAAGATTAAGGTCAGGTCATCGAATGTGATAAGGAAAAAGACGGAATTTCGTCATTCCTTAATGAAAACGCCCTATTTGAAATGCAATGGTTTCAATGCTTTGATAGCACAACGCTGTTTGTAACAAATCGAGGAGACGAATGAGTTCGATCCGCAAAATCCGTAAGGCAGTATTCCCGGTCGCCGGTCTTGGGACCCGCTTTCTTCCAGCGACAAAGTCCATCCCCAAGGAAATGCTTACCGTCGTCGACAAGCCAGTCATCCAGTATGTGGTGGACGAGGCCCGCGAGGCCGGTATCGAACATCTGATTTTCGTCACCGGACGCAACAAGGCCGTCATCGAAGACTACTTCGACGCACAGGTTGAGCTTTATTCCACGCTTGCCGAACGCGGCAAGAAGGCTGAGCTTGAGCATCTGCAGGAATTGCAGCCGCAGCCAGGCACCACCAGCTTCACCCGCCAGCAGGTTCCACTCGGCCTTGGCCATGCGGTCTGGTGCGCACGCGAACTGGTCGGCGATGAGCCTTTTGCACTGCTTTTGCCAGATATGGTCATGCAGTCGAAGAAGGGTTGCCTCAAGGAAATGGTCGAGCTTTATGAGCAGACCGGCGGCAATGTGATTGCTGTGCAGGAATGCGATCCTGAAGAGGCCCATAAATACGGCATCGTCGGCAAGGGCAATGCGATCGGCAACGGCTTTGAGATCAACCAGATGGTTGAAAAGCCAGCCAAGGGCACCGCACCTTCCAATCTCTATATCAATGGCCGCTACATTCTTCAGCCGGAAATCTTTGAACTGCTGAGCAAGCAGGAAAAGGGTGCAGGCAATGAAATCCAGCTGACCGACGCCATGCTCAAGCTTGCCGATCAGCAGAAGTTCTTCGGCTTCGATTACCGAGGTTTGACATTCGATTGCGGCTCGAAGTCGGGCTTCATCGAAGCAAACGTGGCTTTTGCCCTGTGGCGTAAGGATATCCGCCCAACGGTCGAAGTTTCGATTGCCGATCTGCTCAAGACGATCAAGCCGGAATAGGCCAGACCGACATACAGAACCAAGAAAACCCCGCTTTCAAATGTGAAGCGGGGTTTTTTGTTTATAGCATCGCCAGCAAAAGCGCGAAGCGGTTTTGCGTCGAATAATGCATAAAAACAACCAGCGACAGCGGTTCCAACGATCCAATCTTAACTGGAACCGCTGTAATGTGACGTGTGGTCCCTCTGGTCAGTTCTCTTGGTCAATTTTCTTGGCCAGCTCTCTTGGCATGAAATTCGCTTTCTTAAACACGACAAGGCGAACGCATGATCGGGAATATGACGGCAGCAAACCAGCATCTAAGGGCGCTTTCATCACAGCGCGTTAACGGGATTGGGCGATTGTCGCTTCAGTTCAAGGATGGCCGTACCCGAATTGCCGAGCTTTATCAGGAGGGCGCTGCAAAAATCCGTATGCCACGGGCTGCAACTGATCCTCTTGAAGCTATCCTCATAAACACATCGGGCGGTTTAACTGGCGGTGATCGCCTGAACTGGCAGATGGAACTGGCCAAAAACACATCAGCTATCATCACGAGCCAAGCCTGCGAACGTATCTATCGCGCGAGCGATGATGAGGCTCGCATCACCACAAGTATCAAGCTTGCAGACGATACACGTCTTGCATGGCTCCCACAGGAAACAATTCTGTTCAACCAGTCGGCGCTATCGCGGAGGCTGGAGATAGAAATGGCTGCAAGTGCTGAACTGCTGCTGGTGGAAACAACGGTTTTCGGACGGCTTGCAATGGGAGAAAGCGTCGAGCAAGCCCAGTTTCGAGATCGCTGGCGCGTGCGGGTTGGAGACCGGCTGGTTCACGCCGAAGAGTTCTGCATTGGCCCCAATGTGACCGCGCAATTGAACAGCCGTGCGGTAACCGATGGTGCTTTGGCGATAGCGACAATCCTGATGATTGGAAAGCAGCCAGAACGCCACCTCGATAAAGCCCGGGCGGTTGTGGGTGAGGATGGGGGATGCAGCATCACCGAGACTGCTGGCGTTGCGAAGCTTTTGATCCGGCTTATGGCGCCGGACAGCTATTCGCTTCGCAAGCGTTTGGTGCCTCTGCTGACGCTGCTTAATGGAAAGGCACAACTGCCTAAAGTTTGGTCAATTTAAACCCGGCGCGAGCTCAGGTTTTATGCAGGACGATTTGGAACAGGATCATGAATTTAACGCCAAGAGAAAAAGATAAACTCCTGATCGCTATGGCCGCCATGGTCGCCCGCCGTCGTTTGGAACGCGGTGTGAAGCTTAATCATCCGGAAGCGATTGCTCTGATCAGCGATTTCGTCGTTGAGGGCGCTAGAGATGGGCGCTCCGTCGCCGACCTCATGGAAGCGGGAGCCCATGTGATTACGCGTGAGCAGGTGATGGCAGGTGTCGCTGAGATGATCCACGATGTTCAGGTCGAGGCGACTTTTCCTGACGGCACCAAGCTCGTCACCGTGCATGAACCAATTCGCTGAAGCGGGAAGACATGCAGCGGTTCCAGTTAAGAATGAATCGTTGGAACCGCTGTAACTGTTTGTTTTTACGCATTATCCGACGCAAAGCCGCTCCGCACTTTTGCTGGTAATGCTATAATAGAGGGATTGATAATGAGAAAATCGATATTTCTTGCGGCAACAGCGATGGCGCTCACAGCAAGCCCGGCCTTCGCGCATCTTAACCCTGCCGAGCATGGTTCGTTTGCGGCGGGTTTCACGCATCCGATTTCAGGGGCTGACCATATACTGGCGATGGTGGCAGTCGGTCTATGGGCTGCAATGCTTGGCGGGCGGGCGCTGTTTGCCGTCCCTGCCGCCTTTGTCGGTGTCATGTTGCTTGGGTTTGTCGCGGCCCTCGCGGGGTTTCCGGTACCGTTTGTCGAGCCGGTTATCCTCGCTTCAGTAGTCGTGATTGGTCTTCTGGTAGCTTTGGCGCTTCCGGTTTCGGCTGTAGTTGGCGCCATGATCGTTGGCTTCTTCGCATTCTTCCATGGTCATGCCCATGGCGGTGAAATTGGTGGAGCGGCTTTCCTTTCCTATGGTGCGGGTTTTGCGCTGGCGACGATTCTGCTCCATGCGGCAGGTATTGGCGTGGGGCTCACAGCCGGGCGCATGATGACGGGGAAAAACGGGCGCATTGCTCTGCGTGTTGCGGGTGGCGCGACGGCTCTTGGTGGCCTCATGCTGATGGCCGGATGAGGTGATGCGATGATACCCGGAGAAATTATTACCGCCGATGGCGACATAGAGCTCAATCAAGGTCAGCCGACCATAACCCTCAAAGTGGCCAATACCGGTGATCGCCCAATCCAGGTGGGCAGCCATTATCATTTCTACGAGGTCAATGCAGCGTTGTCTTTTGATCGCGAGCAGGCGCGTGGTTTCAGGCTCGATATTGCAGCCGGAACTGCAGTTCGTTTCGAGCCCGGACAGGAGCGCGATGTGACGCTGGTGCCGATTGGTGGAAAACGCGAGATTTATGGCTTCCGTCAGCTTGTCATGGGCAGGCTCTAATCCAGGAAAAAGGGGAATCCCATGCCAGCCAGAATTAGTCGCGCCACATATGCGCAGATGTTCGGCCCGACCACCGGAGACAAGGTTCGGCTTGCCGATACGGAGCTGTTTATCGAAGTCGAAAAAGACCTGACCGTCTATGGTGAGGAGGTTAAGTTCGGTGGTGGCAAGGTTATCCGCGATGGTATGGGGCAAAGCCAGTTATCGCGCGCGCAAGGCGCGATGGATACTGTCATCACCAATGCGCTGATCCTTGATCACACCGGCATTTATAAGGCCGATGTCGGCCTGCTCGACGGGCGTATTGCAGGCATCGGCAAAGCCGGCAATCCTGATACGCAGCCGGGTGTGACGATTATCATAGGCCCCGGCACGGAGATCATTGCAGGCGAAGGCCGTATCCTGACTGCGGGTGCTATTGATTCACATATCCATTTCATTTCACCCCAGCAGGTGGAAGAAGCTTTGAACTCGGGCGTCACTTGTATGGTCGGTGGCGGCACTGGCCCTGCACATGGCACCCTTGCCACGACCTGCACCCCGGGACCATGGAACATTGCCCGTCTGATCCAGTCATTTGACGGCATGGCGATGAATTTCGGCGTGTTTGGTAAGGGCAATGCATCCTTGCCAGGCGCACTGGAGGAAATGGTGCTCGCTGGTGCGTGCGGTTTGAAACTGCATGAGGACTGGGGAACGACCCCGGCCTCTATCGACAATTGCCTTGCTGTCGCGGACCGGTTTGATGTGCAGGTGGCAATCCATACCGATACGCTCAATGAATCGGGCTTTGTTGAAGATACGCTTGCCGCTTTCAAAGGGCGCACGATCCATTCATTTCATACCGAAGGTGCAGGTGGTGGGCACGCACCCGACATCATACGCGTCTGCCAGTATCCGAACGTATTGCCCGCTTCGACCAACCCCACACGGCCTTATACGGTCAATACAGTGGCTGAACATCTCGACATGCTGATGGTCTGCCATCACCTGTCGCCCTCCATTCCTGAAGACATTGCCTTTGCTGAAAGTCGCATCCGTAAGGAAACGATTGCCGCCGAAGATATTCTGCATGACATGGGTGCTTTCTCCATCATCTCATCAGACAGTCAGGCCATGGGCCGTGTCGGCGAAATGGTTATTCGCTGCTGGCAAACCGCCGACAAGATGAAGCGGCAACGAGGCGCACTCTCTAAGGATGTACCAGGCAATGATAATTACCGTGCCCGTCGATATGTTTCGAAATATACGATCAACCCGGCAATTGCGCATGGCATGTCGCATGAGATTGGTTCGGTGGAAGTTGGAAAGCGCGCCGATCTGGTGTTGTGGAATCCGGCATTCTTCGGTGTAAAGCCAGATTTCGTATTGCTTGGCGGCTGGATTGCGACCGCACCGATGGGCGACCCGAATGCTTCCATCCCCACGCCGCAACCCATGCATTACCGGCCTATGTTCGGCTCGTTCGGCAAGGCGCGCACCAACAGCTCAGTAACATTTGTGTCTGAAGCCGCGATGAGTGCCGGTTTGCGGGAGTCGATTGGTGTCGACAAGCAGATGGTTGCGGTCAAAAATACGCGCGGTGGCATTGGCAAGCGTTCGATGATTTTGAACGATGCGATGCCGCAGATGGAGGTTGATCCAGAAACCTACGAAGTGCGGGCCAATGGCGAGCTTTTGACCTGCGAGCCTGTCGATGTCGTCCCCATGGCACAACGCTACTTCCTGTTTTGAAGGTTTGAAATGATAGAAGTAAAGTCGATAATCCGCGCTCATGAAGTGATCGATGCTGTCCCGGCAGGCCATGCAATCCTCGAACGCGATGAGCGCCATCTGCGTCGCAAAGCCATAGCACTTGAAGACGGTGAGAAAATCTTTCTGGATTTTGCAGAGCCGGTGGTGCTCGACCATGGCGACCGGTTGGTGCTGGAAGATGGGCGCGAGATCGAAATTCGTGCCGCTCGAGAGGCGCTTTATGAGGTTCGCGGTCGCGATGCACTCCATATTGCGGAGCTTGCATGGCACATCGGCAACAGACATCTCGCTGCACAGATTGAACCGGATCGCATCTTCATTCTGCGGGATCACGTAATCAAGGCGATGCTCGAAGGGCTTGGCGCCAAAGTCATGGATACCGTTGAAATCTTCAGCCCATTGCGTGGAGCCTATTCGGGCGGACATTCCGCACATGATCACCAGCATCACCACCATGACCATCACCACCACGATCACGACTGATCAGAACGTTGCATTGCTGCGCTTGATGGCCTGGCTTTCGCCGGTCTTTCCGGTGGGCTCGTTCAGCTATAGCAATGGGCTGGAACGTGCGGTTCATGATGGTCTGGTGACGGATGTTGAAGGCCTGCAAACATGGCTGCAATCGCTCATCAATTATGGATCGGGCTGGAATGATGCTGTCCTGTTTGCAGAAAGCTGGCGACAGGCCGTTTCAGGTGGCGATCTTCAGGGCGTGGCGGAGCTTGGTGAAGCACTGGCAGGTTCAAACGAACGGCACATGGAAACCATGTTGCAAGGCTCGGCATTTCTGATGGCTGCCAAAACTTGGGATCATGCGATTTTCAGACGCTTGCCGTCTGAATGCGCTTATCCTGTTGCGGTGGGTGCCCTGTCGGGCGCGCACGGCATTCCGCTTGGATTGGCACTGAGCGCCTACCTTCAGGCTTTTTCCATCAATCTTCTGCAAGCATCCATCCGGCTTTCTGTTACCGGGCAAACGGGTGTCACCAGCCTGATGGCAGCTTTGGAGCCAACGCTTGTTACGACGGCTGCAAGGGCTGCTCAATCCACATTGGATGACCTTGGTTCGGCAACATTTCTTGCTGAAATCATGGCCATGAAACATGAAACACAGCATTCGAGGCTTTTCCGCTCATGACACAGAAAAACGGACCTTTGCGCGTTGGTATCGGTGGCCCCGTTGGCTCGGGAAAGACAACTTTGACGGAAAAACTCTGCAAGGCCTTGCGCGAGAAATATTCCATTGCGGTCATCACAAACGATATTTACACGCGGGAGGATGCGCTCATTCTCGCCAAACATCAGGCCTTGTCCGAAGATCGCATCATGGGTGTGGAGACAGGCGGGTGTCCGCACACGGCGATCCGCGAAGACGCTTCAATCAATCTTCAGGCGATTGCCGAGATGAACAAGCGGTTTCCCGATCTGGATATCGTTTTCATCGAATCTGGTGGTGACAATCTTGCAGCAACATTTTCGCCCGATCTCGCGGATCTGACGCTTTACGTAATTTCCGTTTGTCAGGGCGAGGAAATACCGCGCAAGGGCGGACCGGGTATCACGCGGTCCGATTTTCTTGTGATTAACAAGAGCGATCTTGCGCCCTATGTTCATGTGGATCTCGATATCATGAATGGCGACGCTGCGCGGATGCGTGGCAAGCGTCCTTATGGATTTACCGATCTGCATCGCGGCAAGGGCGTGCAGGAGGTTGTGGATTTCATTTTGGAGAATGGCAATCTTTAGAGCCCCATGCGTCGGCACATGGCGATAAAACTCTTAACCGCCTGCGATGCCTCGCTTTTACGGAAAGCCAGTGCAACGTCGGACGTAGTGGAAATGCCTGCAACATCGATATAGCGAATGCCGGGCAAGCCCACAGCACTCAAGGATTTTGGCGCAAGCGCCACGCCCATCCCGATAGATGCGCGGCTCGCAATTTCGGTGAAATCGAGCGCTTGGGCGCTGATGTTGGGTTCAAAGCCTGCGCTGTGACAGGCTTCGATTGTTGTGCCGTGAAAGCCGATATCGGCTGGCTGACGCGGGGTGATGAAGATTTCATCCTTGAGGGATGGAAGCTCAATGGTAGCTTGATGTGCCAGCGGGTGTGTTTCGCTGAGAACTGCAACAAGCGGCTCCTTTCTTACCACAAGACTGGTGAGGCCCGGCAGAAGAAGCGCAGGCCAGCGCACGAAGCCCATATCGAGAAGCCCTTCGGAAATGCGCGTCAATTGCATCCTCAGTTCCATCTCGACCAGATTGACCGAAACGTCGGGATATTCCTGCTTGAACTTGCGAATGGTCTCGAACACCACGCCCGAATAGGCGGCAGAGGCGACATAGCCGATGGAGATCTGACCGATTTCACCACGCCCGGCACGGTTGACCGCAATCATCGTCGCATCGACCTGCATGAGTATTTTGACGGCCTCGCGATAAAGCACTTCGCCTGATTGCGTCAGTTGAACGGCGCGTCGCGAGCGATCAAGAAGCGGCGCACCGAGAATGGTTTCCAGCGCCATGATCTGCTGGCTGAGACCCGGTTGGGCAATGCCAAGTTTTGCAGCTGCCCGTTCAAAGTTCTTCTCCTCAACAAGCGCGCAGAAATAACGCAGATGTCGGAGTTCAAAGGATTTGGACGTAAGGAGCTTGCTGCGCTGTTCCGGCATGGTTGTTTCTTTGAATAATTCAAAACTATGGCGATTTTGATTAGCATAACTCAAACTTATGAAAAATACGCCCTTGAATTATTGGATAGATTACGAAAAGATGATTAATGGGGTCCAGTTTAAACCTTGAGGGGATCAAAGTGAAAATCCTGGCCCGAAACCGCCACGCATTATCGGTCGTCATTCTTTCCGGCACAACCTTCGCTGCCATCGTTGCAGCACATGCGCAGGAAACAGCAAGCCCCACCGTGCTTGCACCGATTGTTGTGAATAGCGGTTCGGAAGATCCGACCGCTCCCGTCAAAGGTTATGTTGCCAGAACAAGCATCAGCGCGACCAAGACCGGTACGCCGCTGGTTGAAACCCCGCAGTCTATTTCTGTCATTACGGCTGATCAGTTGAAAGCTCAGGATGCGCAAACCCTTGGGCAAGCGCTTGGCTATACGCCGGGTGTGGTTTCCGAACCCTATGGTTCCGACCCGCGCTTTGATTCACCGCTGATCCGTGGTTTTGATGGCCGTCAGGTGCAGTTCTTAAACGGTCTTCGCCTGATGCGCACTGCAGGTGCCTCGGCGGTTGATCCTTATATGCTTGAACGTATCGAAGTGGTGCGCGGACCTGCTTCGGTGATGTTCGGTCAGGGTAATCCCGGTGGCCTGATCAATATGATCAGCAAACGCCCGACTTTTGAGAAGTTCGGCGAGATCGGTGTTCAGGCTGGCAGCTATGACACCTATGGCACCTATTTCGATTTTGGCGGTCCTGTCGCGGAAAGTGATCAGTTTGCCTATCGCCTGACGGGCATGGTGCGCAAAGCTGGCACACAGACTGACTATCTCGACAATGATCGCTATTTCATCGCGCCCGCTTTCACATGGAAGCCGGATGAAGATACCAAGCTCACCATTCTCACCAGCTTCCAGCATGACAATCCAAGCTCACCTTCGGGCTTGCCTGCACAGCTCACATTGAACGCGACCGATTACAGTCTGCCACGCGACTTCTATGTCGGCGATCCAAGCTATGACGATTCAAGCCGCAATGTCGTCAATCTCGGTTATGAGCTTGAACATCGCATCAACGAAACATGGACCTTCCGGCAGAACGCGCGTTACACCAATCAACGCTGGGATTATACGGCGCTTGGCATGGCATCGACCGGTCTCGCAAAGGACGGCCGCACGATCAACCGCACGGCCACAGTTCAGAACGAACGCCTGAACACGTTCAATATCGATAATAATCTGGTCGCCGAGTTCGATACAGGTCCGGTCGAGCACAAGTTTCTTGTCGGTGTCGACTATCGCTATTTCGACAATAGTGCCGGAACGCAGTTCTGGAGTGCGACCACACTTGATGCCTACAACCCTGTCTATGGTGGGCCGATCAAGTACCTGACCGCGAAGCCGACCGTTAACACGCTTGTCGATTCCCGCATGACGCAGGTTGGTATCTATGCGCAGGACGAGCTGGCCTATGAAAACTGGCGCGCGACTTTCGCTCTGCGTCAGGATTGGGCTTCGACCCGCGGCACCTCGACCAATCGCAATACCAATACACCTCGCCCGCTTGATCAGGATGATGAGAAACTGACCGGCCGTGCAGGCCTTGGTTATGTGTTTGACAATGGCATCGCGCCTTATGTCAGCTATTCGACTTCGTTTGAACCTGTAGCAGTTTCGGCAACCGCAGGTGTATTGCAGCCAACGACCGGCAAGCAGTGGGAAGCAGGCGTAAAATATCAGCCAAATGGCTGGGATGGTTACTTTGCGGCAGCGGTTTATGATCTGCGCCAGCAGAATGTGCCAATCAGCGTTCCGCTGCCGGGCGGAACCGGTTCCACGACTGAACAGATCGGCGAAATTCAGGTTAAGGGGCTTGAGCTTGAAGGTGTGACCAGCCTTACTCAAGGCCTCGATCTGCGTACAGCCTACACCTATATGAAGGCCGAAATCGTAAGCGGCAAGGATGACGGAAATCGTCCACCGAACGTGCCGGAACATGCAGCCAGCCTGTGGCTTGACTACACCTTCCAGGAAGGTTCCGTGCTTGAAGGATTTGGCGTCGGTGGCGGCGTGCGCTATCTAGGCCAGCGTTTTGGCGATACAGGGAATACGCTTGATCTTGATGGCGTGACTCTCGCCGATGCTGCAATCCACTATCAGAAGGATCACATCAGGGCGTCGCTCAATATCAAGAATATTGCGGACAAGAAGTATGTCGCAAGTTGCAGTTCTTTCGGATGTAACTATGGTGACGGCAGAACCTATATGAGCAAGCTGACATTTACATGGTAACAGGCCCGCAACGCGGATCGATAGTCTCTGCATCTAAAATCAGCCGCCGGAAAGCCCTTGGCCTTCTGGCGGCTTTGGCTTTGCCGAATGTGGCGCGCGCCAATCCATTTCCGCGCATTGCGGCAATCGATTGGGCAATGCTCGAATGTCTGGTGGCATTGGGTGTCACGCCGATTGCGGCAACAGAGCTGATCCGGTTTCGTGAAGATGCGGTTGAGCCGCAATTGCCTGCTTCGGTTGTCGATCTCGGTCTGCGTGGTTCGCCGAATTTCGAGCTGCTTTATCTGCTCAAGCCTGATCTGATCCTGAGTTCCCCTTTTTATACCCGCCATGAAGAGGCGATGAAATCGATAGCGCCGATCATGTCGTTGCCGTTTTACGTGCGCGGCGAGGGGCCTTATGAGAAGTCGCTGCAAGCTGTAACGGCGCTGGGCGATAAGCTTGAACTCAGCGCCAAAGCATCAAGTGTTATTGAGGCTCAGGCGAAGTTTATTGCCGAGACCAAAGAGACGTTGAAACCTTTTGCATCGCGCCCAACCTACCTCATCAATATTGGCGATGCGCGCCATTTCCGCGCTTTCGGCAATGACAGCATGTTTGGTGACGTGCTGGAACGGCTTGGTCTGCCAAACGCCTGGACGGATCGCTCGCGCTTTACATTTGCGGCCCCCGTTCCGCTGGAAAATCTGGCAGCAAATCCTGATGCGCGCATCATCATTATCTCGGATATTCCAGTTGAATCGCGCAACAGCCTGCGCAACAGCGTGATCTGGCAATCGCTCAAACCTGTCCGCGACGGCCGTGTCTATATGGTGGGTAACATCAATCCCTATGGCGGACTGACCGCCGGATTGCGATTTGCACGGCTTCTGAGCCGGGCGTTGCAGGCAAGCGGCGAGGCATTCCTGTGACCCGTGGTGGACTGATTTCAAGCGCTGTAATCGGCGTTATGATTGCTCTTGGGCTGTTTCTCTGGAACGCCAACGCGTTTTTGCCTTTTGCACAATGGCCTTCGCTGCCGTTTAATCCGCAAAACATGAGCACCGAGCAGGTCATTCTGGCCTATGCGCTGTTTCCGCGTGCTTCCGTTGCGATTTTTGCCGGTGCAGCACTGGGGCTGGCTGGTGCTTTGCTGCAGCGTTTGCTCAACAACCCGATTGCCGATCCATCGACGCTTGGCGTGTCGTCGGGCGCGCAGCTGGCAATCGTTACGGCAACGCTGTTCTTCCCGACAGTGCTTGACCAGTTTCGCTGGGCGGTGGCGCTTTCGGGTGCTGGTGTTGCGACCGCAATCGTGTTTCTGCTCGGCTGGCGCAGTCGGCTTGAGCCGGTGACGATGGTCGTGTCCGGTCTTCTGATCGGTGTGACATGCAGTGCGATTTCCGCCGCGATGACGCTATCGCAGGGCCAGTATCTCATGTCGCTTGTGACATGGAATGGCGGTTCGCTGAGCCAGCAGGACTGGTCATCGACGGTCGCCCTTGCTTTGCAATTCCTTGTCTGCCTCATTGCCGCAATCATGCTGAGCCGTCCGCTGACGCTTGCAGGCCTTGGCGATAGCAGTGCGCGCTCGCTGGGTGTTCCGCTGGCATGGCTGCGTGTGGCGGTCGTGGCTGTTGCGGTGGTGCTGAGTGCCGGCGTTGCGGCCAGTGTCGGGCTTGTCAGTTTTATCGGTCTGGCTGCCCCTGCAATCGTCCGTGGCTTCGGGGTTAGGAAGCCGGGTTCAATCCTGCTGGCGTCACCTTTTGCTGGTGCCGTTCTTCTCTGGATCTGCGACGGAGCGGTGCAAGTTTTCGGCGCAAATCTGGGTGAGACTTTCCCGACGGGCGCGGTTACCGCGCTGATCGGCGGGCCTTTGCTGCTCTGGCTCATTCCGCGTGTGCGTTCGACAGGATCGCAGCAATCCTCATCTGCACAGGTTTTCAGACGTGCTTCAAATGCCAAACTTGGCTTGCTACTCATCGCTCTGCTGGTCTCAGCTTTTCTCGCTCTTGCGCTTGCGCGCACGCCGGAAGGCTGGTTGCTTCTGACAGGCGATAATCTTCGCGATATCTTGCCTTTGCGCTGGCCGCGCCTTCTGGCTGCCGCTGCCGCAGGCAGTCTGCTTGCAATGGCGGGCGCTGTCCTTCAGCGACTAACCGGCAACCCGCTGGCAAGCCCGGAAGTAATCGGCGTCAGTGGCGGGGCAGGCATAGGCTTTGCTTTAGCACTGACAATTTTCGCCGCACCCAATAATGCGCAATTGCTGCTTTGCGCGTCCATTGGTGCGCTGATTGCCATGCTGGTTGTGTTGAGCTTTGCGAGCCGCAGAAGGCTCTCATCCGCACGCTTGCTGCTGGCCGGTATTTCGGTCGGTTCGCTCGCATCTGCCATATTAAGCATTTTCCTCTCGATCGGCGATCAGCGGTCGTGGCAGATTCTTGCCTGGCTCAGCGGGTCATCGGCAACGGCAACGCCGGAAAGTTCGCTTTTCCTTGTCGTGCTGACATTCACAGTGATTGGGCTGGCATTGCTCGCGTCCCGCTGGTTAACCATCCTGCCGCTGGGGCAGACGATTCCAGTCTCGCTTGGTTTGCCGGTGCGGTCTGCGCGGATATTGACGATCCTGCTTGCCGCAATTGCCAGTGCCGCCGCATCGCTTCTCGTCGGCCCTTTGAGCTTTGTGGGGCTGATGGCGCCGCATATGACGCGCCGTATGGGCTTTGATCAGGCTCAGTCGCATGTCGTGGCATCAGCCGTACTGGGCGCGCTTTTGATGGTGATTGCCGATCTTGGTTCGCGCAATGCGACCTTCCCCTATGAGTTACCGCTGGGCCTTTTCGCAGCTTTGGTCGGTGCGCCCTATCTTGCCTGGGCGCTCGCATCGGCCCGGAAATCGTGAACGATTTTCGAAAAGCACGATGCGCAAAATTAAATATTCGGAGCGTCCTTTGTGCGTTCTTTGGCCGAAAGGATAATCTGATGAATACGAACACGCCGCTCTGGATGGATTCTCCGGAGCGATACGGGCTTGTGAGTCGGATTCTACATTGGGCAATGGCCTATATTCTGCTCTGGCAGTTTGTGATGATCCTTTCGTGGAAAATGGTTGGCCCTTCACCGGTGCTTGATGCGATCAGGGTTTTCGGTCCGGCACATGGAACGGTCGGGTTTCTGACGATTGTGCTGGTTGTCGTGCGTGGCATCTGGGCATTCACCAATCGCAATCAGCGCCCGCCGCATCAAGCAGGACTGATGGGCAAACTGGCGCGCATTGCACATAATGCTTTCTATGTGCTGCTGTTCGCCATTCCGGCTCTGGCACTGTTTCGCGCCTATGGCAGCGGTAAGGGACGCGAGCAATGGGGCATCAATATTGTCCCTGCAACGGGCGAGAAAGTGGAATGGATGATGGCACCCGCAAATGCGCTGCACAGCCTGCTTTCATGGGTTCTGTGCGTGTTGATTGTCGCCCACATACTGGCCGCACTGTTTCATCGACTGGTTCTTAAAGACGGCATTCTCTCACGCATGGCTGGCCCGATGCGCTCCAATTTCTCACTTTAACGCGCATCTTTTCCGAAAACCGTTTCACACTTTTCGGGATGCGCTCTGAATCAGAGTTTTGCCGCAAGGAAGTCGATAAAGGCACGGATACGCGCGGCGAGGTGAGGGTGGCCGGGGAAAACCGCATGGATTTTCTCAGGCTCCGCAGGCGACCATGCGGCCATCACTTCCACCAGTCGCCCGCTTGCCAGATCATCGGCAACAGTATGCTCGCCGGTCTTCATCAGCCCACCGCCTTCAAGGCAGATGCGTCTTAAGATCGTGCCGTCGCTGCCAAGAAAATTGCCGGAAACCACCTGTCGAATGCTATGGCCCGTATCCGGGTCGGCAAACTCCCATTCGCTCGGCTGGAAATTATAACGCAGACAATTATGCGTTTTAAGGTCTTCCGGTCTCTGTGGCGTGCCGTGCCTTTCCAGATAAAGCGGAGAGGCAACCACCAGCCGCCGCATCAGAGTGATTGGGCGGGCTTTCAAAGCCGAATCCTTCAAGACGCCGGAGCGGATCGCAAGATCGGTTCTCTCCTGCCAGAGATCGATAATGCTGTCGTTTAAGGTAATATCCAGCTCGACCTCCGGATATAGTTTCAGAAATTCAGGCACCAGCGGCATGATGACCGTTGCACCAAAGCCGACCGTCGAACTGACACGCAAAGGGCCGCGTACTGCTGCCTTTGCGCCATCGGTGATGCGCGCCTCCATTTCCGTCAGCCGGTCGAGCAGGCTGCGCGCTTCCGCCAGATAGATTTCACCTTCCGGTGTCGGCGTCAGACTGCGGGTGGACCGCACCAGCAGACGCACCTGCAAGCGATCTTCCAGCCTCGAGACAAGACGGCTGATCGCTGACGGTGTCATGTTGAGCTGACGGGCGGCAGCGGAAAAACTGCCTGTTGCCACTGCGCGCGCAAAGACTTCCATTTCACCGAAGCGGTTATCCAAAGCATCACCTGTGAATTTTATGAACAGTTATATGCAAGATTATCACTCTTATCATTTGATATCCAGAGAGCGATATGGAGACAAAGTTAAACAACAGGAACTCCTCCCATGCCTGTCGCTCTCATTGCTCTTACGATCGCTGCCTATGCGATCGGGACGACCGAATTTGTGATCGTTGGCTTGCTGCCGACGGTCGCTTCGGATCTAAATATCACTTTGCCGCTCGCCGGATTGATCGTCAGCGTTTATGCGCTTGGCGTCACCTTTGGCGCTCCAATCCTCACGGCCCTGACCGGTCGTCTTGAACGTAAGCCATTGCTGCTCGGCCTGATGGCGCTGTTCATCGCTGGCAACATGGTTGCAGCTTCTGCCCCAAGCTATGAAATCCTCATGGTCGGGCGCGTGCTGTCTGCCTTTGCGCACGGCGTTTTCTTCTCGGTCGGTGCCACCATCGCGGCTGATCTCGTGCCGGAAAACAAACGTGCTTCGGCTATCGCCATGATGTTCATGGGCCTGACAGTTGCAATCGTTACCGGCGTGCCGCTCGGCACATGGATCGGCCAGAACTTTGGCTGGCGTGCAACCTTCTGGGCTGTTTCGGCTATCGGCCTTGTGGCTCTCGTCGGTATTGCAGCACTTCTGCCGCGTGCATTGCCGAAGGCTGAACCAGCATCGCTCATGGATCAGCTGCGTGTTCTGGGCTCCGGTCGCTTGCTGATTGTCTATGGCATGACCGCACTCGGTTATGGCGGTACGTTTGTGGCCTTCACCTATCTCACCCCGATCCTGCAGGATATTACCGGCTTTTCCGCAGATTCCGTCAGCTACATTCTCGTGCTTTATGGCATTGCCATTGCCATCGGCAATATTGTCGGTGGACGCATTTCAAACGCCGATCCGGTGCGCGCCCTGACTGTTCTGTTCGTGTTGCAAGCGATTGTGCTGGTGCTGTTCAGCTTTAGTGCTGTGTCGCCGCTCTTCACGCTGATCACGCTTGCGGCCCTCGGCTTCCTGCAATTCGCAAATGTTCCCGGCCTGCAGCTCTATGTGGTGAAGCTTGCCAAAGAACACCGTCCGGGGGCTGTCGATGTCGCTTCAGCGCTGAATATTGCAGCGTTCAATCTCGGCATTGCGCTTGGCGCCTGGCTCGGAGGCATGGTGGTCGAAAGCCAGCTCGGTCTCATCTCAACCCCTTGGGTTGGTGCAATTCTCGTCGCGGGTGCTCTTGGCCTCACAGTTTTGAGCGGCGTGCTTGATCGCCGCACCGAAACCCGCGTCGCAACCGCTTGAAAATAAAAGGAATGACTATGCATAATGTAACAACAAATGGTGCCACCATCCCGGCTCTCGGCCTTGGCACTTTCCGTATGCCCGGCGAAGATGTGCTGCGCATTGTTCCCTATGCGCTCAAGGCTGGCTTTCGCCATGTCGATACAGCCCAGATCTATGGCAACGAAGCAGAAGTCGGCGAAGCCATTTTCAGCTCCGGCATTCAGCGTGGCGATATCTTCCTCACCACGAAAGTCTGGGTCGATCATTATAAGCACCAAGCTTTTATCAATTCCGTTGATGAAAGCCTTGCCAAGCTGAAGACTGATTATGTCGATCTTCTGCTTCTGCACTGGCCAAATGAAGCCGTGCCGCTTGCCGAGCAGATCGGCGCGCTGAATGAAGTGGCAAAGGCTGGCAAGGTGCGTCACATCGGTGTGTCCAACTTCAACACGGCTCTGATGGCGGAAGCAAAGGCCCTGTCTGATCTGCCGCTGGTGACGAACCAGATTGAGTATCACCCTTATCTGAACCAGCAGGCAGTGATTGAAGCGGCTCACGCTGCAGGCATGTCGATCACCGGCTATTATGCGATGGCTGACGGCAAGGTGTTCGGCGACGCGGTGTTGAAGGACATTGCTGCCGCCCATGGCAAGTCGGTTGCTCAGGTGGTTCTTCGCTGGCTGGTGCAGCAGGATAAGGTGATTGCACTGTCGAAGACCGTCAGCGAAGCGCGGATCAAAGAAAACCTCGCCATCTTCGACTTCGCCTTAAGTGAAGCGGAAATGCAGGCAATCCACGCGCTTGCCAGGACAGATGGGCGCATCGTCAGCCCGGACGGACTGGCACCGAAGTGGGACTGAAAACAGAAAGGACGGCGCAAGCCGTCCTTTTTTTGCGCATGTTTTATCGCTGTATTTTCATGCCGACATAAATGCTGTTGGCGTGGTACTCGCGATAAGAAATCTGGCTGGTTTGAAACTCATGCCTTAGTCGTGCGTCAATGCCGACAAAGCGGTTGATCCAGTATGTCGCGCCAATCTGGGCGCCGACTGTGTAATCCGTGCCAGTGCCGTCCTTGTTGTCGCGGACATTGAGATCAAGCTTGCCGTTCAGGCTAAGATCGGATCTCACCTGGCGTTTCACTTCGATACTTGCGAAGTGCAAAAGCGCGCCGGCGACGCCCGGCGTCGTCGATGTATCGACGGTGGTTTGCGCAAAAAGCTGAACATCAGTGCCGCGCAATGGCGACCAGTTGATGCTCGCAGCCAATGACGGCCCACTAATATCGGAGAGGCGTGCGTCATCGCTGTTAACGCGCATGAAGCCAGCCGAGAACTCGCCGTTGAATTTTTCACCGCGATCAAACATCAGACCGCCGCGCACTGCATATTGCGAGCCGCTACGCTCATAACCGTTGCTGTCCACGCGATCATCGAACATGCGCTTGCCGAGTTCGACTTCGGCAAAGGGCTTGAGTGCCGGTGAAATGCTGAAGCCGCCGCGCAGCGTCACACTGGCATAGGTATTGTCGCGGTCCTTCTGGCTGACCGTACCCCCGGAAGACAATTCCGCATCGCCATAGATTTCATGCTCGACGCGACCCGTCGCACGGCCAAAAAGCAGGCCGGTGTCGCGTTCGATTCCGAGGCTGCCGTTGATGGTATGAACGAGCGGTCGCTTTAAAGCGTCCGTGACGCCGTTCGGGCTTGATGCGCTTTCACGACGCAGCTTATAGCCCGCCCCCGCATTCACGGTTGTCTGGTCGCTCAAATCAAAACGCAGATTGCCCTGAACATCGACGCGAGGTTCTGACACGTCCTGCCCGGAGATTGATTTGCTCATTGTGCCGGAGGCGTCGATTTTCGCCTGATGGCGTCCCCAATCCGATTCTGCATTGAGGCGGAGAGTTGTTTCCGACAGCACGGCGCTGGAGCCGGTCGAGCTGTTGTCACCATTGGTGGTGGCGCGAATGCCTTGTTCGAGTGTTGGACGCAATACAAACGTGCCCGCACGAATGCCGATTGGCGCGAATGGATCGGCTTCCTGTGTTGCACGGCGCCCCTGTTCGGGGAGCGCGGGCAGGTTCTCACGACGCGCGCGACCGGTTTCGTCCTGCTCTTCCGTTGTGACCGCACCGACGGGCATATTGTCGGTGGCAAGGAAGCGAGGTGCTTCTTCTTCGGCAATCGTTGCTGCCTGCGCCGGTTCAATGGGCTGAGGCGGTGCGGGAGGCGTGTAGGAATCGTCTGCAAGATTATCCTGTACAGGCGCATTCGGATTTGCAGGATCAATATCGCGATTGGCGTTCTGTTCTGACGAGGAAATGGGAAGATTACCGTCTTCGTCCAGATCGCCGCGCAGCTGCGTATCCTGCGCAAATGCAATCGAATTGCTGATTGCCAGGGCAACCCCTGCCAGCAACAGGCTTTTCAGCCTGCGGGCAAAAGGCGATGGTCCGCCCGATGGGATATTGGCAAAAAGCATATTGTCTTCAAACCGTTGCAACGTGGTAAGCGAACGGTAAACGGACATGGTTAATTCTTTATTGACGATTGCGTTTTGAGCGTCGTTATTGTGCGTCAACAAATGCTTGGACAAGCAGCAGCGAAGGCGCTAACCGTTGGCGTCATGACAAAGCTCGACACGACACATGAAGCCGCGCCTGCGGAGGATTCGATTGCCTCGGCTCTGCGCACCATCAAGACCGAGAATGCGGGCCTCGTAGCGCTTGAAGATGCGCTGAACAACGGCCTTGCTGCACCCTTTGCGGAAGCAGTCAGGACGATTGTTGCCTCCAAGGGCCGTCTCGTGGTGACTGGCGTGGGCAAGAGCGGGCATATCGGCACCAAGCTTGCAGCAACTTTTGCATCGACTGGTACGTCCGCTTTCTTCGTGCATTCGGCGGAAGCCAATCACGGCGATCTCGGCATGATCGGTACGGATGATGTCATTCTCGCAATTTCGTGGTCGGGCGAAACGGCGGAACTCAAGGGCATCGTCAATTATTCGCAACGCTTCCGCATTCCGCTGATCGCAATTACTGCGGGTGAGGAATCGGCTCTTGGACGTGCGGCGAATGTCGTGTTGTTATTGCCAAAAGCACAGGAAGCCTGTCCACATGGTTTGGCGCCGACTACATCAACGATGATGCAGTTGGCCATTGGCGATGCGCTTGCAATTGCGCTTCTCGAAGCGCGTGGTTTCAGCCCGACAGACTTCAAAACCTTCCATCCGGGCGGTTCGCTCGGTGCAAGTCTCGTCCATGTTCGTGAGATCATGCATAAGGGCGACCGTCTGCCGCTGGTCAATGTGGGTACATTGATGACGGACGCTATGAAGGTGCAGGCGCAAAAGAGTTTTGGCTGTGTGATCGTTGTCGATCAGGACGGTCAATTGGCAGGCTTTATCTCTGATGGTGATATTTCGCGCAATCTGAGCCGCAATCTTTCAGAGCTGACCGTTGATGACATCATGACGCGGAAGCCAAGGACGATTGATAAGAATTTGCTGGCGAGCGCAGCACTCAGCCTCATCAATGAAAAGCATATCGGCGCGCTGATCGTTGTTGAAGACAACCGCCCAATTGGCCTCGTTCACTTCCACGATCTGCTGCGGATTGGGGTGGCTTGAGGTTAGGGGAATAGGGCAGTAAGGCAGTAGGGCAATATGTTTTTGCTGCGGATTTGATCTGGCCTTGCGGCATTAAACTGCAAGCAGGATCACTATCCTTACTGCCTTACTGCCTTACTCTGCCACTTCCATCTCAAGCGTGATCGGGTCAAACGACACGATATGCACCTCAGTACCTGCGGGTAAGTCTGGGCCTTTGATGCGCCATGTTGTATCATTGATACGGATGCGACCGCGACCGTTGACGATAGGTTCCGCAAGGGTGGCGCGCTGGCCGACGAGCTGATCGCCGCGACGATTGAGCAAAGGCTCATCCTGACGGTCGCTGGAGCCAAAAACGCGGCGTCCTGCCAACACGAAAATAACGGCCAGCACCAGAAACAGGACGATCTGCAACTGCCAGCCAAAGCCCACGACCGAACCCAGCAGAAAAGCAAAGACGCCGGTTACGAGGGCCGCAAGGCCGAACCAGATGAAGAAGATGCCGGGCGCCAGGATTTCCAGAATGAGCAGGACGAGTCCTAAAACGAACCATCCCCAGAGCCCAAGTTGTGACAGGAAATTGATGATCATGACGCCCTGCCTGTTTTAGCTGCGAGTGGTAGGAACGCTGCGCGTGCGTGGAGCTGGTGCAGCCGGTGTCGGGTCAACCGGATGGCTGCCATCGCCAAACACTTCCTTGGCAATCGCACCGATACCAGCCAGTGAGCCAATCAGCGAGCTTGCTTCAAGCGGCATCAAAACCACTTTCTGGTTCTTGGCACTGGCGATATTGCCGAGTGCCTCGGTGTATTTCTGCGCAACGAAGTAGTTGAGCGCCTGAACATTACCGTTTGCAACGGCGTCGGAAACCAGCGTCGTTGCCTTGGCTTCAGCTTCTGCAAGGCGTTCGCGTGCTTCAGCTTCGCGCTTGGCAGCTTCCAGCTTGCCTTCCGCTTCGAGGATCTGCGACTGCTTCTGGCCTTCAGCGCGCAAGATCTGCGCATTACGGTCGCCTTCAGCTTCCAGAACCTGCGCACGCTTGTCGCGTTCCGCCTTCATCTGGCGGGCCATCGAGGTGACGATGTCGGCAGGCGGATTGATATCCTTGATTTCAACGCGCGTCATTTTGAGGCCCCATGGATGGGCTGCTTCATCGACAACGCGCAGCAGACGATCATTGATCGCGTCACGGTTTGAAAGCAGTTCGTCGAGATCCATCGAGCCCATGACGGTACGGATATTGGTCATGGTGAGGTTCAGGATTGCATATTGCAGATTGGCAACCTGATAGGCGGCCTGTGCTGCATTGAGCACCTGATAGAAGGCCACGCCATCGACGCCGACAATGGCGTTATCGCGGGTGATGACTTCCTGCGTTGGAACGTCGAGCACCTGTTCCATCATGTTAAGCCGTGCGCCGATACGGTCGAAGAAAGGCACAATGAGATTGAGGCCCGGCATCAGCGTGCGGGTATAGCGGCCAAAGCGCTCCACTGTGTAGTTGTAGCCCTGCGGCACAGTCTTGATGCCAGCAAAAAGCGTTGCAAGCACAAGTGCGGCTAAAATCAGCAGCGTGATGTCAAAACCAGTCATTATTCAAACCCCTCAGATCAAACCCAACCCTGCAATTCGCGACGGACGAGTGTTTCGATAACCTTCATGCCTTCTTCGCTATCGTTGAGGCATGGTATATGGCTGAAATTCTCGCCGCCAGCGTCATGAAACTCTTCTGCCGCTTCGTGGCCAATTTCATCGACCGTTTCCAGACAATCCACCACGAAGCCCGGATTGAGAACGGCAACGGATTTTATGCCCTGCTTTGCCAGTTCTACAAGAGTTTCGTCGGTGTATGGCTGCAACCATTCTTCCGGTCCGAAACGCGACTGGAAAGTCGAGCGGAACTGCTTGTCGTCCATGCCGAGGCGCGCGCGCAAAAGCCGTGAAGTTTCAAGGCATTGTGCGCGATACGGATCGCCTTTGTCAGAATAGCTTTTCGGGATTCCGTGATACGAAGCGAGGATCACTTCCGGCTTGAAATCAAGCGTTGCCAGATGTTTCTCAATCGACTGCGCGAGCGCCTCGATATAGACCGGCTCCACTTCATAGGAAGGGATCGTACGGACCGCTGGCATGAAACGCTTTTTCATCAGCACTTCAAAGAATTTGTCATTTACGGTAGCGGTGGTCGTTGCCGAATATTGCGGATAGAGCGGGAACATCACGATGCGTTCGCAGCCCTGTTTCAGCAGCCGATCCGTCACTTCCTCAATCGAAGGCTGACCATAGCGCATGGCCCAGTCTACGATGACATTCGGATGATCTTTCAGCGCGACCGCAAGCTTCTCACCCTGCGCGCGGGTAAAGGTGCGCAGTGGCGATTCATTTTTCTCGTGGTTCCAGATGCGGTCGTAAAGTGCGCCGGAACGCTTCGGGCGCGTGTTGAGCACAATGCCATAAAGGATCGGATACCAGAAAAGACGCGGCCATTCGATCACGCGGCGATCCGAGAGAAACTCGGCCAGATAACGGCGCATCGGGGCATAGCTTGTGCCGTCCGGCGTGCCGAGATTAACAAGCAAGACACCGACTTTGGGTTGCTTTACAGCATGGCTGGCTGGGGTGGCGATCACTTTATCCGTCTCACTCATATTCCGACTCCTGCTTTGCCGGAAAACTAGAGAAAAAAAGGCAAATTACAATCCTAACAATGACTAAGGCAGTTGAATTGTCTGAAGATTACGGAAGTATCACATAAAAAAACGGCACACGCTAAAAGCGTATGCCGTCTGGAACGGGTAATCAGAAGGTTTTAGCCGCGACGGGTCAGCGAGAAACGCGATCCGGCGGATGAGGTGCAGTTCAGCTGGTTCTGTGCAACGAGGGCGCAGTTTACGCGGGACGACGTGCCACGCACGATCGAACGCATGTCGATTTCGACAAGCTGTGGTGACTGGTAACGATAGTTACCTTCTGCGAGCTTCTCGTTGGTGTCGGTCGAGCGGGTTTCGAAAATGCCGCCATTGAAGGATGAAACGATACCGTTCGGATCAACCCAGGCACCGTCGATACCGGATGGCGCACGATTGACGACAGGGACATTGCCACCACCGCCAGGGCCGGTTGCCACACAACCTGCAAGCGCGAGCGATACGATTGCCGTAGAGCCAATGATGCGGAAGCGTTTCATGTCCATTTTCTCCATAAGAGTGTTTCTCGTGTGATGTATGGAAATTTACACGATTACAAGCCCCTTTGACGACGATAGCCAAAATGTTGCGAAACTGCCGCAATCGAAATTGCCCGGCAAAGGCTGGGCAACCCGGTTCGTTTTAGCGCACCAGAATGTTACGGAATTGCCAAGGGTCTTTGGTGTCGAGGTCTTCTTCGAACAGGACGCCACGGCCTTCCAGCGGGTTCCAGTCGGTATAATAGCCCTTGACCGGTCCCAAATATGGCAGCTGTACTTCAAGGCAGCGGCGATAGTCCATTTCGTCGGTTTCGACGATGCCGCTTTCAGGATTTTCCAAAACCCAGACCATGCCCGCCAGAACTGAAGACGAAACCTGCAAGCCCGTTGCGTTCTGATAAGGCGCGAGTTTGCGGGCTTCTTCGACGCTCAGCTGCGAGCCATACCAATAGGCGTTTTTGTCGTGACCATAGAGCAGGACGCCCAGCTCATCCGAGCCGTCGAGAATTTCGTCTTCTTCCAGCACATGCTGAACCGCCTGCGCACGTCCGCTGCCGCCAAACATTTCGTCAAGCGAGAGAATGGCGACATTGCTCGGATGATAGGCGTAGTTACAGGTCGGGCGATATTCGAGCTTGCCCTTCTTGCTGCGCACAGTGAAGAAGTCGGCAATCGAAATTGCTTCATTGTGGGTTACAAGCAGGCCGTATTGCGCGCCATGGGTCGGGCACCAGGTGCGAATGCGGGTATTGCCGCCGGGCTGTTCAAGAAAGATCGCAGCCTTGTTGCCCTTCTTCTGCTTGCGGGCGTTTTTAGGCTTCCAGTTTTCATGAGTGCCCCAGCCGAGCTCGGCAGGCTGCAAGCCTTCAGCAATGAAGCCTTCCACCGACCATGTGTTCCAGAAGGTGTCGAACGGCTTCGGCTCCTTGGCGCGCTGGGTGTCGCGTTCAGCGATATGAACACCCTTCACGCCGGCTTTCTTCATAAGCTTTGCCCAGCCCTGACGGTCATCGGCTGCTGGTTCTTCAAACTCAAGCTTGAGTTCGCCTGCGAGATCAACGAGCGCTTTTTTCACAAACCACGACACCATGCCGGGATTTGCTCCACAGCAGGAAACAGCGGTCGGGCCACCCGGATTTTTTTTCTTTTCAGCGCGAACGGTCTCGCGCAGCGCATAATTGGTGCGCGAAGCATTGTCTGCTTCAGTGTCAAAATAGAAACCAAGCCATGGCTCGACAACCGTATCAATATAGAGTGCGCCCTGTTCGCGGCTGTAGCGCATCAGATCGAGCGATCCGGTGTCAACCGACAGATTGACGATGAAAGGCTGGCCTTCGCCTTCCTTGATCAGAGGCCCAAGAATCTTCTTGTAATTGTCCTTGGTGATCGCGTCCTTGATGAAGCGGATACCCTTGTCATCCAGGATCTTGCGGTTCTTCTCAGATGGATCAATGACGACCAGACGGGATTTATCGAATTTGAAATGGCGTTCGATCAGTGGCAGGGTACCGCGCCCGATCGAGCCAAAGCCGATCATGATGACAGAGCCGGTAATTTCGCCATAGACTGGCCATTTCGCTTTCGCCATTTTCTTTCTCTCTCCTGCTGTAAAGCTACAGCGTTGCACAGTTCCCTGTTTTAAGAACTGCTAATTTCGCAACGATAGCACAGGTTCATAGAAAGAAAGAAACGTCACAACCCTATGACATGAATACGTGTTTAATGAATTTATATCGTAACCAGCTGAGCACGGATCATTCCACGCAAGGAATTGCCGACAAGAATGTTGCGCGCGCGGCTAAGATCATCCACTGTCACAACGCCTTCCTGAACCACGCTGTTGTTCAGAAGTTCGCGCCGCAGAACACCATCGAGCAGGCCACAGGAAAGGGCAGGGGTGACACAGGTAGTGCCGCCAATATCGAGGAAAATCGATGTGATGGTGCCTTCGCACACTTCGCCACGTTCGTTGAGCAGAATGACTTCATCCACCTCGGCTGACGAATATTCCTCACGGGCCGAAATATAGGCCTGACGCCGCGTGGTCTTGTGGCGCAGCAAGGCATCATCGTGCTTCAGACGCGTTTCAGCCACTGCGATGCGCCAGACAGTCTGTGGCTGAAACGGCTCATAAGGAAAAGCCGCAATCTCGACGAGACCGTCTGGAGCAAGGGTCAGGCGCAGTTTGAGAGGGCTGTCCCCTGCGCTGATCTCGGCGATCTTCTTATGCACCGTTTCCATGTTGTAACGGAAGCCAAGCTCTCTCGCGGAGTTTTCCAGCCGCGCCATATGAAGATCGCAACGCAGGATACCCGAAAGAGGCTCCCAGCGCATGGTCTCGATCAGCTGATAGTCTGGGTCCGCATGGCTGGTCGCTGTCCCGTCGCGAACCGTGCTTTCAGAAGACATTCCTCATACTCCGCTTGCGCTGTGGAATCGAAGACCACACCGCCCCCGACATTGAAGATTGCACGATTTTGCTCAAGAAGCGAGATCGTGCGGATGGCAACATTGAACCGCATACGTCCACCCGGCTCGATCCAGCCAAACGAGCCGCAATAGATATCGCGCGGGCCGGTTTCCAGCCTGCGCAGGATTTCCATCGCGCTGATTTTCGGCGCGCCGGTAATGGAACCGCATGGAAAAAGTGCCGCAAAAATTGCGCGCAGCGGCAGATTGTCTTTAAGCTTTGCACGCACGCGGCTGATCATCTGGTGAACGGTTGGGTAAGTTTCGACCCGGAAAATTTCAGGCACATCGAGCGATCCGACTTCGCTGACCAGCGAAATGTCATTGCGCAGGAGATCAACAATCATGCGGTTTTCCGCCTGATTTTTGGGGTCGTTCATCAAAAACTGGCGGTTCGCCTCATCCTCAAAAGGGGTGGCACCGCGCGGCATGGTGCCCTTCATCGGATGGGTTTCGATAAAGCCTTCGCCATCCACTTCAAAGAAGAGTTCCGGCGAACGCGACAGGATGATCGGGCCACCGAGATCGCAATAGGTCGCATAGCGAACAGGCTGACGCTTTGCGAGCGTGTTGAACAGCACGAGCGGATCGCCGTCCCATTCAGCATGAACCGGAAAGGTCAGATTGCCCTGATAGCAATCGCCTTCGCGCAGATGCTGGTGAAGGCGTGCAAACTTCGGCTGGTAATCTTCAAGCGACCATTGGGCGACCGGTTCACGCAGGTAGGCGATGTTGTCATCGCTGCGCGTGTGCAAGGCTTCGTCTGATGGGCCATCGAAGACACCAAAGCATAAAAGCGGCGCTTTGCGATTTTCCGGCAGAAGCTCTTTCAGTTTGGGTTCAAGAAGATAGCCCGCCTCATAGGAGAGATAGCCTGCAAGCCATTTGCCCGCTTCGTGGGCGCGTTGCATGGCCTCCCATGCTGCTTCGAACGTATCTGGCGTATCGGCACGGATAATCGAAGACGGAGCCGCGAATAAAACATCGCGGCCCGCCTTGTCATCCCGAAAAAGGATTTGCGGCTTATTCAAACCCCTATTCAAACCCTTGTGGGTCACGAATTTGCTCAGTCTTCCATGGCTTCGAGTTCGTCGATGATGCCTTCCACCACCGACAGGCCCTTGCTCCAGAAATCCGGATCAGTTGCATCAAGGCCAAATGGCGCCAACAGTTCCTTGTGGTGCTTGGTGCCACCCGCTTTCAGCATGTCGAAATACTTCTGCTGGAAGCCTTTTTCCGAGTTCTGGTAGACGGCATAAAGCGAGTTTACCAGACAATCGCCGAAAGCATAGGCATAGACGTAGAACGGCGAATGGATGAAGTGCGGAATATAGGTCCAGAAGGTTTCGTAACCCGGATTGAGATTGACCGCATCGCCAAGGCTTTCGCGTTGCACGTCCATCCAGATTTCGCCGATACGCTCTGATGTCAGTTCGCCTTCGCGGCGCTCGGTGTGAACACGACGCTCGAACTGGTAGAAAGCGATCTGGCGCACGACCGTATTGATCATGTCCTCGGCCTTCTGAGCCAGCATGGCCTTGCGTTCGCGCTTGTTGGTGGTGCGTTCAAGCAGCGAGCGGAACGTGAGCATCTCACCAAAAACGGAAGCCGTTTCCGCCAGTGTGAGTGGCGTGGATGCCATCAGCGCACCCTGTTCGCCGGCCAGCACCTGATGCACGCCATGGCCAAGCTCGTGCGCAAGCGTCATCACATCGCGCGGCTTGCCCATATAGTTGAGCAGCACATAAGGATGGGCGGAAGGCACGGTTGGATGCGCAAAAGCGCCCGGCGCCTTGCCCGGACGCACCGGCGCGTCAATCCAGTTCTTGTCAAAGAACTTCTTGGCGATTTCGGCCATTTCAGGCGCGAAGTTGCCATAGGCGGAAAGCACGGTTTCGCGCGCCTCATCCCACGAGATCAGCGCCTGCGGTGTTTCCGGCAGCGGCGCATTGCGATCCCAGTTCTCCAGCTTTTCAAAGCCGAGCCACTTGGCTTTCAACGCATAATAGCGGTGCGAAATACGCGGATAGGCTGCTTCGACGGCACTGCTGAGCGCATCGACAACTTCACGTTCAACGCGATTGGCAAGATGGCGGCTGTCGGCAATGTCCTGAAAACCACGCCAGCGGTCGGAGATTTCCTTGTCCTTGGCCAGCGTATTGGTAATCAGCGTGAAAGTGCGCAGGTTTGCGCCGAAAGTCTTGGCAAGTGCTTCCGATGCCTTTTTGCGCACGGCACCATCTGCGTCCTGCAGCATGTTGAGCGTCTGCTCGATGGCCAATTCTTCGCCATCGATCTCAAAACGCAGGCTCGACATGGTTTCATCAAACAGGCGGTTCCAGGCGCTGTAGCCGGTGATCGACTTTTCGTGGAAAAGCTGTTCCAGTTTGTCGTCAAGCTCATATGGCTTGTCGAGGCGCAAATCTTCCAGCCATGGGCGGTAGTGGCCGATCGCCGGATTGGACGCCATCGCCTTTTCAAGCACGTCGTCATCGATGCGGTTGATTTCGAGGCTGAAGAAAATGAGTGGCGTGTTGGCGTCAGTCAGTTTCTGCTGCACATCACCGAACAATTTCATGCGCTTGGAATCGGTGGTGTCGCCGTAGTAATAAAGGCCCGCGAAGGAAGCGATGCGGCCCATGAGTTCGCTTAGACCCTCATATTCCTTGATCGCATCAGCAAAATTTCCGCCATTGGCCTTTGCCGCTTCTTCACCGAGTTTGCCCTTCCAGCGGGTTTCAAAATCGGCTGCATCCTTTGCCGCCTTTTCGAGATCGGCTTTCAGTTCAGCGCTCTCGGCAGAGGGGTAGAGGTCAGCCAGGTTCCACTCGGGCAGCTTTCCAAGGTCAGCCTTCGCGGCCGCTCCGGTATCACCGGCTGGCATATGAGGCGTGGTGTCGAGCGTGACAGACTTTGAAAAACGGTTCATGGCAAAGGTCATAGCATTCTCCTGTTGCCCTCTTCTCGCATGTCTTTTTCAAGACGCCAAGGGGCAAGGCGCTATCCTGGATCACAGAACTATCCTGAGGATGATGCGTAAATGTGTATGCATGAGGGCTTGCTTTCATAAGGAACGATGCTCCAAATGACGCGCCCGAAATATGACACATACTAGATATTGGGATGTTCCGAGACATATACCACTGGTAGTGAAGCACCCATGAGTACGCGTATTCTTATAGCTGATGATGATCCGATACAACGCCGCAGCCTTGAAACGGCTGTGCTGCGCATGGGGCATAGGACCATTCTTGCAGATGGTGGCACGAATGCATTCGGTTTCATCAGCACCCGCAAGGACATTGCGCTTATACTTCTCGATCTGACCATGCCAGACATGGATGGCTGCGCTGTCCTTACAAAAATGCGTGAAGCGGGCATCAATATTCCCGTTATCGTGTTGGTGCAGAACGACGACCTCGAAAAAGCCATGCAGGCTATCAGACTGGGCGCCGTCGACTTTATGACCAAGCCCGTCGTGTTCGAGCGAATGCAGGTATCGGTTGCCAATGCTTTCAAACTCGATTCGCTGACACAGGAACTCAAGCGCACGCGTTCCTCGCAGAAATCACATATTCTGCTTTCCGATATGGTGACGAAGAGCCCGGAAATGGAGAAAGTGGCCATGCTGGCGCGTCGTGTGACGCCGCTTGATACGCCATTGCTCATCGAAGGTGAGGTCGGTACAGGCAAGGAAACTCTGGCGCGGGCTATCAGCAGTGGTGGAACACGTTGGCAGGGCCCATTTGTCGCCATCGATTGCCGTTCTCTTGCAAAAAGCAATGCCGACCGACTGCTGTTCGGGCATTCAGGAGCAAGACCAATCAATTCCGTTGAGACGCCAATCCAGATTGCGGGTAAAATCGCAGAGGCGCAGAACGGAACTTTGTTCTTTGATGAGATCAGCGCGCTGCCTTATCGCACGCAGCTTCGTCTCTTTGAACTCATGCAAGCCTCGCAATATGTGACCGCTGGTGAAAGTGCCGATCTTTTGGCCAACACACGCGTCATTGCTTCAAACAGTCATTCCTTGGCCGAGCTTGTGCATATGGGCCGGTTTCATCCCGGGCTTTATCATCTCATTTCATCGTTTTCGATTGAGATGCCGTCGTTGCGAAATCGCATTGAGGATATTCCAATCCTCGCGCATCAGTTTCTGATGCATTTTGCCAGCGAAGAACGGCTGGGGCATATTACGGGCATCACACCCTATGCACTTGAGGGGCTGAAGACCTACGATTGGCCCGGCAATGTGCGGGAACTGAAAAATGCAATTTATCATGCCGTACTTCTGTGCGATGAACATGCATTAACGGTTCGACATTTCCGACATATGGGTCTCGATACAGGTATTGTTCGTGGACAGTCTACGGACGGTGGAACGTCGCTTCAGAACAGCGAAATATCAAGTTCGGGCGCGATCAGCGGCACGACACGGGACGGCGAAGTTCGTACGCTTGCTGCGACAGAAGAAGAGATGATCCGCTTCGCAATTGCGCATTACGATGGCCAAATCAGTGAGGTCGCGCGCCGTTTAGGCATCGGTCGGACCACGCTGTACCGAAAATTGAAGGAATATGGCATCGATGTGGCGTCAATAGCTGGCAAGGGTCGCGACGACGCAGATGACCATTTTGATGCCCAATCCGGCCGGTTTGCGAGCCGCTAAAACTCTTTAACTTATTGAAATTTAGTAATTTATGAAGCAGTACCTGTTGGTGTTGCCAGAATGTTAGCATCGCGGAAGATTGTTAATAATTTTTTTACCATGACGAAAATAGATGCGTCTGTGTGTCTTTTTTGCCATGGTGTTTCCTCATTTGTTGTTCACTAAGCGTCCATTAACCATTAAATCCGACAATCAGGGCTCACGCATATTCGTTTCTACGATCTCTGATACGGCCCTTAGGGCGGACAACACGGTAAGGCGATATAATTCAATGAGCAGCATATCGACCATTAAAGCGCGCTTTGCGAAAGTCTGGACTGGATTGTCTGCTTCCGTATTTAAGGTTCGTTCTTCTGTTTCCGCCTCTCTGGTTGCAGCGGCGGTCGTGACTGCATTCGCACCGGCGCAGGCATCCGCCGAAACGCGCACGCTCAAGCTTTATTATGTTCACACCGGCGAGAAGGCCGAAATCACCTTCAAGAAGAATGGTCGCTTCCTGCCTGATGGTCTGAAGAAGCTGAACGTCTTCCTGCGTGACTGGCGTCGCAACGAGCCAACCAAGATGGACCCGCGCCTGTTCGATCTGGTTTGGCAGGTCTATCGTTCGACTGGTTCAAATCAGTATATCACCGTTGTTTCCGCCTATCGTTCCCCTGCAACCAATAACATGCTGCGCTCCAAGACCAGCGGTGTGGCCAAGAAGAGCCAGCACACGCTTGGCCGCGCGATGGACTTTTTCATTCCGGGTGTTCCGCTTGCAAAGCTGCGTGCCATTGGTATGCGTTATCAGGTCGGCGGTGTAGGCTATTACCCACGTTCCGGCTCGCCTTTCACCCATATGGATGTTGGCAATGTCCGCTCGTGGCCACGCATGAGCCGCCGCGAGCTGTTAGCGCTGTTCCCGGATGGTAAGACTGCTCACATTCCAGCCGACGGCAAGCCATTGCCGGGCTATGAGCAGGCACTTGCGATGATTGAAAGGCAGAAAGCCAGTGGCGGCAACGTCATGATGGCCAGCAACTCGGCACCACGTAAGAGCAAGACGCTGTTCGGCGCGCTCTTTGGTGGCGGCGGTGCTGACGAAGAAGAAGATAATGGCGATGTAGCGCCAGCTGCGGCCCGTCCAGCCCGCGCCGTTCCTGCACGTCAGGCTCCGGCACCTGCCGCACCAGTACAGACGCCACAGGCTGAAACCATGGTTGCAGCTCTGCCAGCCCGCGATGCGCCGGTGCCGATGCAGGCGCCACGTCCGGAAGCTGCGGTTGAAGCGCCGCAGGCTGAAGAAGTGCCAATGGCAGCGCTCAATGTGCCAATTCCAGCGCGCAAGCCAGCGACCGCTCCTCAGGATGCTGTAGCCCTTGCTGCCGCTGAACAGACTGGTGACGCAGCAGCTGCGGCGGCGCGTGCCGCGGTTGATGCAAACACGGCTCAAGTTGCTGATGCAGGTGCTTCGCCGCTGATGAACGGTTTTGTTCCAATTCCATCGACACGTCCCCAGCAGGCAGCCGATAGCGTTCAGCTTGTTTCTGCTGCGATCCCTTCGGCGCGGCCTGATCGTCCGCAGGATGCGATTGCCCAGCTCGTCAACAACCCGCAGGACGCGGCTCCAGCTGTCGCAGATGCGAGCGCAAGCGTGCCGCAGCCGGGTGAAACAGCAGCATTCCCGCTACCAAAGGCTGCCCCACGCGACGATACACAGCTTGCCATGCTTTCCCGCAAGGATGAGATTGGCGAGCTGATCGGACCGCCAGATGACGATTTTGACACGAAGCCTGTAGCCAATGCTGCACCAGAAGCTCCAGCTCCTGCAAAAGCTGCACATGATCGGATTGCTCCGGTGAAGACAGCTTCCGTTGCCAAGCAGGTTAAGGCTCCAACCCGTCAGCAGATTGCTGCTGCAAGTGATGCTGCAGCAACCGGCGTCCGAACGACTGCCAAGGGTGCTCGTCGCGTTGCAAAAGCAAGCGTTCGTCCAGGTGCTGTCGTGCAGCCGGCGGCGATGCCAACCTCGACCATTGCAATGTCGACAGATTCTGTCGCGCAGAATGCGCCTGCAACCAATCCGGTTCTGCGCAACGATGCAATGCGTTCGGCGCCGGCAATGGTCTATACCGCTGGCTTCCAGCGTGGCGACCTGCCAAGCGACCGCTCAAATAAGTTCAGCGGCAATGCCGTTACCTTCCTGACGGTAGCGAAGTTCACCGAAACGAACTGATCGTCCGCGAGACCAAGATAAGAAAAAAGGGGCCGTAACGGCCCCTTTTTTATTTGGCTGTTTAACGTTTAGCCCTTCAAGGCTGCGGCTTCCGCGGCAAGCTTGGTGATACCGTCCCAGTCGCCCGCTTCCAGCATTTCCTTCGGCGCAACCCATGAGCCACCGACACAGACCACATTTGGCAGCGAAAGATAGGTCTTCGCATTGGCAAGGCTGATGCCGCCGGTCGGGCAGAAGATTGTACCGGCCAGTGGCGAGGACAGGGCTTTCAGGAATGGTGCGCCGCCTGCCTGTTCTGCCGGGAAGAATTTGAGATGCGTGTAGCCTTCTTCGCGAAGGGCGAGCATTTCGCTCGGGGTGATGGCCGCAGGCAGCAGAGGCACATCACTGTCATCGGCTGCAGCGAGAATATACTTCGTCGCGCCTGGGCTTACGATGAAGCGCGAACCGGCCTTGGCTGCTTCCTCATATTGCTTTGCATTGAGAATGGTGCCTGCACCGACGATTGCTTCGGGCACTTCAGATGCGACTGCGCGAATGGCGTCGAGTGCTGCAGCCGTGCGCAGGGTGATTTCGATTGCTGGCAATCCACCCTTGGCCAGCGCGCGTGCCAGCGGAACCGCATGTTCAACCTTGTCAATCAGCAAGACGGGAATGACTGGTTGGCCTTGCAGGACGGGAACGAGAAGATCGGTTTTCTGCGGCATGGGCTTGCTCTTCTGCTTGAGTGTGCGTGTAAAAATCGATTTAAAGTGCATGGCCTTGTTTGTCTACCGCGCACATCAACACCGATGTGCGGCGCGGTAGCGTTATGCCGCTTGCAGTATATGACTGATGCTGCGGTTCCAGCGTTCAAAGGCTGCGGCCATGCGGCTATCATATTGATTGCGTGCGAAGGCTGGCCCGTTGTAGCGGCGTGCGAAATTGCGCCAGTCTTTCTGCTCCAGTGCTGTCTTCAACCCGGCTTTGTCGATGAAATTCAGCATCAGTCTGACCTGTCCACCGACAGAACTGCGCGCTTCCGCCACCAGTTCATCAATGCTGCTATAGCCCAGCCATTCCCAATGGGCGCCCATCACCTGACCAAGTCCCCATGAGGTGGATTCAAGCGCCGCCTTCTTATGGATAGACACGGCCCGCTCAAGCAAAAGCCAGCGTTCGCGCTGGGTCTTCGGATTGCGCACGCGCCCTGCTTCCGGCGCCGATAATCCGGCTTGACGCGCCTGATCACGAATACGGCCTGCAAGCCTGCGGTCGAAATAATGGCCTTCAAAGCGTATTGCCGGTTCTTTTTTGCCATTAATGTCGAAAAGCGCGCGACCGCCACTTTCCACTTCAGCCACAGCCAGAAGCGCTGCCGGATCAATTCCGGCTTGCCTTGCCAATGAGATGATTTCTGCAAAACTTTCTGTATCGAACATCAGGTTTCTCCTCTTGCAAACCGCGTTTATCGAAGCCGGATTTTCGCTTGTCTTGAGAGGAGGGGGATAAATAACTTGAATTTGCCGCGTTCGAGGACTAGTTCGAAGGAAATTTGGAAGAGATCGAACGATGAGCAATCTACCTTTTACTGTTGCTGCCCTTTATTGCTTTGCGCCGCTGCCGCAATATGAAAGCCTGCGCGAGCCGCTGGCCGAACTTTGCTGCACGAATGGCATCAAGGGGACGCTGTTGCTTGCAGCAGAGGGTATTAATGGCACGGTTGCAGGCTCTGCTGAAGCAATCGAAAAGCTCGTAAAATACATTACTGCAGTTCCCGGCCTTGCCAATCCGGAACTCAAATATTCCAATGCGACTGAAATGCCGTTCTATCGCATGAAGGTGCGTTTGAAGCGTGAAATCGTCACCATGGGCGTTGATGGCATTGATCCGCTGAAAAGCGTTGGCACATATATTGCGCCCAAGGATTGGAACGCGCTGATTGCCGATGAAAATACGGTCGTTGTCGATACGCGCAACGATTATGAATATGCCATTGGTACTTTCGAAGGCGCGCTTGACCCGAACACCAAAACATTCCGCGAATTTCCGGAATGGGTGGAGCAGAACCGCGACAAGCTTGAAGGCAAGAAGATTGCCATGTTCTGCACGGGTGGCATCCGTTGCGAGAAGGCAACCGCCTTCGTCAAGGGTCTCGGCTTTGATGATGTTTTCCACCTCAAGGGCGGTATTCTGAAATATCTCGAAGACGTGCCAAAAGAAGAAAGCATGTGGAACGGCGAATGCTTCGTGTTCGATGAACGCGTGGCAATCGGTCATGGTCTAACGGAAAGCGATATCGAGCTTTGCCGCGCCTGCCGCCGTCCGATCACTGCAGAAGACAAGCTTTCGCAGTTCTTCGAGGAAGGCATTTCCTGCGCTGGTTGTTATGACGAACGCACGCCGGAAGATCGCGCTCGTTTCGCGGAGCGCGAAAAGCAGGTCAAGCTCGCCAAGCTTCGTGGCTCAAGCCACAAGCACATCGGGCGCTAACTTTTTTTGAACGCGCATCTTAGTCCGAAAACCGCTTCACACTTTTCGGGATGCGCTTTGATGATGCGGCCCTTTTTGCCGCATCATTCTTATCAGCACTAGCCAAAGCTAATACTCCCCTTTAAGGTGGCCATGTTTTCGGAACGATATGAATTCGTTACGGAAATTCTGGGCGGCTTTTGGATGGACGCCCGTGTGAAAAGGGTCTGACGGCATCCGGGTCGCGTTTGCCTCCATCATACCCATCATCGCAAGTTGAGCATCTCGACAGGTCTTGATGCTCGAACAAACGGCGGCGGATTTTTTCCGGCGTGTGATGATGTTTGCCCGAAATACGGGCTCTATGGAGGTCGACAATGAAAAAACTTATCGCTGCGTTTCTTATTACGGTTGCAGCCGGTGCTGCATCGGTTGCTCATGCTGCCGAAAAGGTCACGGTCTTTGCTGCAGCCAGCATGAAGGATGTGATCGAGGAAGCCGCCAAGCAGATCAAGGCCAAGGACGGCACGGAAGTTGTGGCTTCCTTTGCTTCGTCTTCGGTTCTGGCAAAGCAGATCGAGCAGGGTGCTCCGGCACAGATTTTCATTTCTGCCGATCTCGATTGGATGGATTATGTCGAGAAAGCCGACCTGATCGACAAGGCATCGCGCAAGGTGATTGCGGGCAACGCGCTGGTGATTGCAACGCAGAAGGAAACGCCGAAGGGTGAAGCCAAGGAACTGCTCAGCGCTGGTCGTTTTGCAATGGGTGATCCGTCGAACGTTCCTGCTGGCAAATATGGCAAGGCAGCGCTTGAAAAGCTCGATATCTGGAAAGACATCGAAAAGAACGCCGTTTTCACCGAAAACGTGCGCGTTGCACTGCAATATGTGAGCCGCGCCGAAGTGAAGGCTGCAATCGTCTATGCGTCGGATCGTGCGGCTGCGCCTGAACTCGTTGAAGCCTATCGCTTCCCGGCTTCGAGCCACGCCCCGATCCTTTATCCTGCAGCACTGATTGCAAAGAACGAAAATGATGCTGCCAAGGCATTCCTTGCGTTTCTTGAAAGCGATGCCGGTCAGGCGATCATCAAGGACAAGGGCTTTGTAGGCGCTGCAGAGGCCGCTCAGTAATGATGGAAGGCAATGTCTGGCAGATTGTTGCTCTGTCGCTCCGGGTTGCCGGGATCGCTATTGTTGTCGCTCTGCCAATTGCCTTTCTTGTTGCGTGGATTCTTGCCCGGTTTAATTTTCCGGGCAAGTCTCTGGTACAGGCTATTGTCACCATGCCGCTGGTTCTGCCGCCGGTGGTGACAGGTTATCTTCTGCTGATCCTGTTTGGATCGCGTGGTGCGCTTGGGGCGCCGTTGCAGGAATGGCTTGGCCTTTCCTTCTCCTTCCGCTGGACCGGTGCAGCTCTTGCTGCAGGCGTCATGGCGTTTCCATTGCTTGTTCGCCCTATTCGCCTTTCGATTGAAGGGCTTGATCGTGGGCTTGAGGAAGCGGCGCGCACGCTGGGCGCCAACAGGTTTATTGCTTTTTTCACGGTGATTTTGCCGCCCTTGCTGCCGGGCATTCTGGCGGGTGCGGTGCTTGGCTTTGCCAAGGCGCTCGGCGAGTTCGGCGCGACCATCACCTTTGTTTCCAACATTCCGGGCGAAACGCAGACCCTTTCGCTGGCGATCTATGCGCTTTTGCAGACGCCGACAGGCGACGCCGAAGCTTTCCGTCTGATTGCGATTTCTGCAGCCATTTCCATTGCTGCCGTGGTGTTGTCTGAATGGTTGCAGCGCAGGCTGGCGGGAGAAGCGAAATGAGCGGTCTTGAAGTTTCCGTCGCTGGCCGCAATGGCAAATTCGCGGTCGAAGCAGATTTTGCCGCCCGTTGGGGTGTTACGGCTCTGTTTGGCCATTCGGGCGCTGGCAAAACAACGCTTCTCAAGATGATTGCCGGAACACTGCGTCCGGAAAGCGGGCGCATCGCCGTCGGTGATTTCACGCTATTCGATGCCGAAAAGGGTATCAACCTGCCACCTGAAAAACGCCGTATCGGCTATGTGTTTCAGGAAGCGCGGCTGTTTCCGCATATGAGTGTGAAGCGAAACCTCACTTATGCGCGCTGGGCCGGAAAACGCCAGAACAGCCGCAGCTTTGACGAGGTTGTGGCGCTGCTTGGCATCGATCACCTCTTGGATCGTCGTCCGGCAACTCTTTCGGGCGGCGAACGCCAGCGTGTGGCCATTGGTCGTGCGCTTTTGTCTGATCCGGCACTTTTGCTGCTGGATGAGCCGCTGTCCTCGCTGGATCATGCACGAAGGCAGGAGATTTTACCATTTATCGAGCGGCTTCGTGATGAAAGCCATGTGCCGATCGTCTATGTCAGCCACGAGATTGACGAGGTTGCGCGGCTTGCCGATGAAATCGTTCTGCTATCGGGCGGCAAGGTGAAAGCCAGTGGCGAAGCTGCCGAGATTTTCCCGCTGATTGATGGGGACGGCGAGGGCGCTGGCGTGCTGCTTGAAGGCTCGGTTTCAGCTTATGATGAGCGCTACAAGCTTGCCGAAATCGATCTTGGCGGGACGACATTCCAGCTCAGCGATGCCGGGCTTAAACAGAACATGCATGTGCGCCTTCGGGTTCGCGCACGCGATGTCTCCATTGCGCGCAAGGCACCTGATGCGATCAGTATCCGCAACGTGCTGCCGGTTTCCATTGTGGCGATTGAAGCGGGAGAAGGGCCGAATGCTCACGTCGCGCTCGACTTTCAGGGGCGGCGTCTGGGTGCGCGACTGACGCGGCGTTCGGTCGATGATCTGGGCCTTGCAGTGGGCGATCAGGTCGTGGCGCTCGTCAAAGCTGTCTCCGTGGATCGTGCCGCAATAAGAGAGAAATGAGGGTGACAATTTTCCTGTTTGCGTAATCCACCTTTTATGCTCCTGTCTCTATTAGATGGGAGCATTAAATGACTGATTTGCGAGATTGGACACCACGCCCGAAGCCTGAACACAAAGTGCTGGAAGGCCAGTATGTCAGGCTCGAACCACTGGATGCCGCCCGGCACGGTGACGAGCTGTTTGCGGCCTCTTCTGTTGAGGATGCGGATCAGCGGTTTACCTGGCTGTTCGAAGTTCCGCCTGCAACGCGCGAAGCGTTTGAGCCGTGGCTCGAAAAGGTGTCGGGCAGCGAAGATCCTCTATTCTTTGCGGTCATCGACAAGGCCAGCGGCAAGGTTGCCGGTCGTCAGGCCTTGATGCGTATTGATCCGGCTCATGGTGCCATCGAGATCGGGAACATCTATTGGGGACCGCTCATCTCGCGTAAACCGGCTGCCACCGAAGCGCAGTTCCTGTTCATGCAGTATATTTTTGATGAGCTTGGCTATCGCCGCTATGAGTGGAAGTGCAATGATAAAAACGCGCCGTCCAAGCGCGCAGCGGAACGTTTCGGCTTCCAGTTTGAAGGCACTTTCCGCCAGCATATGGTGACAAAGGGCAACAACCGCGATACCGCATGGTTTTCAATCATCGACAGCGAATGGCCAGCGCTGAAACAAGCTTATCAGGCATGGCTTGCGCCGACAAACTTTGATAGTGACGGTCAGCAGATCAGAAGATTAGAGGATTTTCGCATTGGCGGCTGAACCGAAGAAGAGCAATCCGGCAATTGCCGCAGCCATTATCCTGGTTGGTTTTGGCGTTCTTGCGTATTATTTGCCAACCATCATGATCGCGCTTGGCGAACGCTCGCACATCGCAGCGGTTATTTTCGGGATACTCTTCGTACTCAGCTTCTTTGGCATATTCTGGCTGCGTTCGCGCCGCCAGAATAAGGACTAACCTACGAGTGCAGCACTAAGCAGCAGGGCGCCGGTCAACGCAATAAACAGTGCTGCGCCTACTTCAATCGCCGCTTTCAAGCGACCGGACATGGCGCTGCTGCCTGCAAAGCGCAATGCCGTGTTCTTGGCGGTTACGGCCAGGGTAGCGAGAAATGCGACGGTCAGAAATGTGCCAAAGGCCATCGCGAAGACCGAGAGCAAGCCACCAACCATCAGACCATTGAGAAGCGCGAAGGTGAGCACGATCAGCGCGCCGGAGCATGGGCGCAGGCCGACAGAGAAAATCGCCGACCATGCCGTCTTCCAGTTGAAGTCGTCGCCGAGCGTAGATGGGTCGGCAATATGGGCGTTGCCGCAATCGGCACAGATATCACCCTCACCGATGAAGACGTGATCGGCCGCGGCATTGGCAGGCTTGTAGTTGAGCTTGACCGTGTTGGTGGTGCCGAGCGCACGCGTGCTTTGTGAAACGCTGCCCTGCCAGGCTGGACCGCTGGCCATTGCCGTTTGAGGCGCTGCTGCAAAAAGCGCGCTTGTCGGGGAAGGCTCGGCACTGTCACGCTTCTTGAACAGAAGCGGCAATTTGCGTGCAAGCAACCACAGGCCAAAGAACAGCACCAGCGCGAAGCTGGCAATTTCCATATAGCGAGCGGTCTGGTTCATCGAAATGCCGGTGCCACGCAGCACAAGCCAGGCCAGTCCCACCACAAACACCGCCATGATTGCCTGCAGCAGCGATGAGACGAAAGACAGGAAAATACCGCGTCTCAATGCCGTTTCATTGGCGATCATGTAAGACGAAATGACCGCCTTGCCATGGCCGGGGCCGGCGGCATGGAAGATGCCGTAAACAAAGGAAAGGCCGATAAGCACGGATGCCTGCCATGGGTCTTCCCGCATGGCTTTGAGCGCGGTTGTCATGGCGAGATAGAAGTTGCGCTGCTGTTCATTCATCCAGAGAATGATATGCGCAAAAGGTCCGGTCGGTTTCATGGCGACTTCATTGGCACCGATGCCCAGAGATGATTGCGCCCAAGCCTGGGCGGCAATCATCACGAGGCTGACTGTGAGAATGAAACGGACCGTTTTCTTCATAAGGCTGATTATCCTTTTTTCTCGCAGTCTATCTCAAGGCGCGTGGCGAAAATCTTCGACATGTCTGTGCCTGCCGGATCATTGAAAAAGGCTTCGGTCAGGGTTCCCTGATTTTGCGCAAGCGCTTCATCGGGATTAGGGCGAATGACCTCAGACTTGCAGCCTGCAGGCAGACCTTTGACGACCAGCTCATTATCGCTCACATAGTCGATCGCCGTATAAAAGGTCGGATCGTAAACGCCGAAACTGACCTTGTGTCCCGGTTCAAGCTTTAGCGGCTTTTCAGGCTTGCTGGTGAAAACGATCATCAGATGATTATCGGAGAAGTCAGCTGCCAGATCTTTCGGACGCGCCATTTTAACATCCTTGCCATCGGCAAGCACGGTCTGGAAATATTTGAACTCGGCGATGGAGCTGTTGATGACATGGCCAAGGTCGATCAGCTCGTTCTTATCGAGCTGCAAATCGCCATTCTTATCAAACTCCATCAGAACCGTTGATGAAAACACATCATCAAAACGCCAGATATGGGCGAGTTTTTCCACGGTGCCGTCCGGTGCAATTGTCAGTTCAAGCCTTGCATCGGCAAAGACATGCGGGTGCGCACTCGCGGCCAGAGGCGCAAACACTGTCGCCAGTGTTACGGCAAGGCCAAGGGGGCTTTTCAGCCATGAGCGCAAATCAAGCATATACTGGTTCCGTGAATTCATCTGCAAGGCATAAGGGTGAAGGCGGCAAAAGTAGGACAAGTGACGCAAGCGCCGCCTTTTATACCGTGATCTTTTACAGTTTTGTGTCGCCCTGCATTTCGCGTTCCTTGAACCACTGGGTCAGAAAGTCGACGAGAGCGCGGATTTTGGCTGGCAAATAGCGACGATGCGGATAGACCGCATAGATGCCGCCATCCCTTACGATGAATTCATCGAGGCAGGGAATGAGCCTGCCGCGCTCAATCTCTTCTTCAGCAATAAAGGCTGGAAGCGAGCAAAATCCAAGTCCGGCAATGGCGGCCGTCTTGGTCGCAACCGGACTGTTGACTTCGATGGGGCCATTGACTGTCACCGTCATCATCGAGCCGTCGGTATTGCGGAAATGCCAGTTGTTGCGTGAGCGGGCATTGGTGTCGATGATGCAGGGCTTATCGTGCAGATCTTCCGGGCGTTCGGGCTTGCCAACGCGCGCAATCAGCTCTGGCGCACCGCACAAAACGGAATGGAACGGTGACAGCCTTTTTGCAATGAGCGAGGAATCCTGCAAACGCGTGATGCGGATTGCAAGGTCGAAGCCTTCTTCCACCATATCAACGAAACGATCATCCAGCCGCACGTCGAGCACGATTTCCGGATGGGCAAGACAGAAATCGATCAGCGATTGCCCGATCACCGCATCGGCAAAGGTACGCGGCGCTGAAAGCTTGATGCGTCCGCGCGCGTCTGAACTTGTTTCGCTGACGGCATCCTGAAGCGCGTCGATCTCGCGGATGATCTCTACAGCGCGGTGATAATAGGTGTGTCCGGCTTCTGTCAGCGAGAACTGGCGCGTGGTGCGGTTCAAAAGACGGGCGCCAAGCTCGTCTTCAAGTTCACGCACATATTTGGAAAGCAGCGCCTTGGAGCGTCCGATCTTTCGCGCCGCAGCCGAAAAACCTTCCGCTTCGACCACGTCGATGAATGCGCGCATACGTGTGAGGGTATCCATGGTCTAGTCCTGCTTTTCGAGAATGTTTCGGCCAAGCGCAATAAGCGCCCGGTCGCTGCCGCGTGGGCCAATGAATGAGATGCCAAATGGCGCGCCGTGAACCTGTCCCAGTGGAACAGTAATCTGTGGCAGGCCGGATAGCACGGAAAGGCAAAGCAGCCGCAGAGCCTGTTCACGATAGGCTTGCAGGCTCTCGAATGGTTCGTTTGCGAAAGGTGCTGCACCCGGTACGGTTGGCAGTGCCAGAACCGCGTTGTCACCGATGATTGTTTCCAATTCCTGTGTGAAACGCGCACGGCGTATGCGATGCCGGGCTACTGCTTCGTCGGAGATTTCCGAGCCGTAAGCAAAACGGTCCGCGACGCCGGGGCCAAGCTTGCGATCACCGGATGAAATCCACGCGCCATGCGTGTTCCATGCTTCCCAGCCCTGTATCTGGCGGAAGGTGAGGTAGAGTTCGTCGATTGACAAGGTTGACTGGCTGGCAGCCTTAAGACTTGCAAAATGCGGGCGCACTTTCGCAAACATGGCGCGATAGCTGTCTGTTTCAGGATGATCGAGCAGCAAATGCTCAAGAAGCGGCATATAAAGAAGCTGCGAGAAGCTGAAATTCTGCTCATCATCACCGAGCAGAACTTGCCCGACCTTTTCATAAAGCGCGATGTCGCGGGCAAACCAGCCGATTGTGTCGAGCGAGGGCGCAAGCGGCATGATGCCTTCAAGCGGAATGCGCCCATGTGTGGTACGCAGGCCGATCAGCCCGCAGAAGCTGGCAGGCGCGCGGATTGAGCCGCCTGTATCGGAGCCGAGCGCTATATCTGCGATTTTTCCGGCGACCGACGCGGCAGACCCGGATGAAGACCCACCGGTAACGCGGTCGGGCGCTGCGGGATTGATCGGGTAGGGGAAATGTGAATTCTGCCCCATCAAAGAGAAGGCCAGTTCGTCGGTCTGCGTTTTGCCGATCACTGTTGCACCCGCCGCAAGCAGCTTCTCGACGGTGGGTGCCGATTTTTCGGCTGCAACTGATTCGGCCAAAATCTGCGGATTGCCGCAGCCTGTTTTCATTCCTGCGACATCATAAATGTCTTTGACTGCCAAAGTTGCGCCCTGAAGAGCGCCATTGACCGAAGGTGCAGGTGCGATTTCAGCTTTTGTGATGAGGGCGTTGAAGGAATCGAGGCTGGTCATTGTTCACGACTTGCTGTCGAAATCAGCATTTATGGTTAAGAAAAGAGAAATTTATACGGTAGATTGTTTCACTAATATTGAACAATGGCAAGCACAGTGAATGCGTTGAGCCCCCTAAAAATTATTTTCGCTCGGCCCTGATTTGTCATTGAATGAACACATGTTTGGGATTATATCGCCCTTGCCCAAAGTCGCACGTGCCTGTGGGTGTCCGCCGATCCTCGAATGGTGAGGAATTCGGTACGGTACCTGGACCTAACCGCTCCAGTTGATCTGTAGGCCAACCGCCAGATCAAGGACATCTTGAAGCAACGACGGTGCGGGCCTTTCTAGTGTCTTTCGGCTGTCCAAAAGCCGGAATTACTGAAGAGGCACACCTTCATTGCCAGAAGTGCGGATGCGGTTCTCCAATTCCAATCCAAGGCAGACAAAGCGGAGTAACGCGGGTTTAGCGTTGTTCCATCGCCGCATGAGTTTTCGCGTGACCTCAGCACCTCCAAAGGCTGGCCTCACCGCGGATGCGCTTATGCTTACTTTGTCTCTTAGAGAATTTTCGGGTCCATGGGGGACCCGGTCTGATTCCCTAAGTGTTTTTTCTGCGCAATTCCGAAAAGGATTGCGCTCTAGATGCGGCCAATCAAGCCGCGCGGGAGAACGACCATGGCAACTCAGCGTATTATTGACTTCCTCAACACCCGCCGCCCAGATGGCCCTTGCCTCGTCGTGGACACTGACGTCGTGCGCGAAAACTATCAGAATTTTGAAAAGGCATTGCCTTACTCGCGCATTTTCTATGCTGTGAAGGCAAATCCTGCACCTGAAGTCCTGCGTCTTCTTGCATCGCTTGGCTCGTGCTTCGATACGGCATCGGTTGCCGAAATCGAAATGGCACTGGAAGCCGGCGCAACGCCAAACCGCATCTCTTATGGCAACACCATCAAGAAGGAGCGCGATGTTGCGCGCGCTTTCGAGCTGGGCATCCGCCTCTTTGCCGTTGATTGCGTTGAAGAAGTCGAAAAGGTTGCGCGCGCAGCTCCCGGCAGCCGCGTGTTCTGCCGCGTTCTGACCGATGGTGAAGGCGCTGAATGGCCTCTGTCGCGCAAGTTCGGTTGCGTGCCTGCCATGGCTATCGACGTGCTGCGTCATGCAAAGTCGCTCGGCCTCGACTCCTACGGTGTGTCGTTCCACGTCGGCTCGCAGCAGACGGACCTCACCGCATGGGATCGCGCTCTTAGCGATGCTGCATCGGTATTCCGCACGCTGGCTGACGAAGGCATCGTCCTTCGCATGGTCAACATGGGCGGCGGTTTCCCAACCCGCTACCTCAAGGATGTACCGACCGCACAGGCTTACGGCATGGCGATCTTCGATGCGCTGTCGAAGCATTTCGGCAATCGCATTCCGGAAACCATCATTGAGCCGGGCCGCGGCATGGTTGGCAATGCAGGCGTGATCAAGACCGAAGTGGTTCTGGTTTCGCGCAAGTCGGACAACGACAATGTTCGTTGGGTCTATCTCGACATCGGCAAATTCGGCGGTCTGGCCGAAACCATGGACGAGGCGATCCGCTACCAGATCGTGACTCCACATGATGGTGGCGAAACCGAACCTTGCGTGCTGGCTGGCCCAACCTGCGACAGTGCGGATGTTCTTTATGAAAAGACGCCGTATCCGCTGCCGGTTTCGCTGACCATCGGTGATGAAGTTCTCATCGAAGGCACAGGCGCCTACACCACCACCTATTCGGCGGTGGCGTTCAACGGCTTCGAACCACTCCGATCCTACGTCATCTAAGCGGTCGGGTTAGGTATGATCCCGAAAAGTGGGAGCCGGTTTTCGGATTAGATCATACCGTTATAAGTCCGACCGATCCTCTCAATCTGCCCGGCGCTGAAAAGTGTTGGGCAGGATGTGCGGCTGCCCATTTTTAGGGTGCGATGTCATGAACGCAAATCTGGAAATTCAGGAAAATACCGTAGCCGGCCTTTCGCCGCTTTTTGTGCCCGCTTTCACCATCGCGGGTGAAGCAATTGAACACATCATTGCGCGTGAAGCTCTGCTTGATCGCGCGATGGGCGAAGGCCGTCGCAGGAAATCGTCGGAGAAACTGCGCCGTGGTCGTCTGCCCGCGGAAGGTCTGGCTTTTTCGGCGATTGATGACCATGGAATGCTGGCGGGCACTGTTCGGTTGTGGAATGTCCATACCGGTCTGGATGCGTTCGGCTTTCCGGTTTCAGCTCTGTTGCTCGGCCCGCTTGCAGTCGATCCATCAACTGCCGGTCGCGGTATCGGTTCGGCCTTGATGCAGCACGCAATTGCCGAGGCAAAGCGGCTTGGTCATGGCGCTATTCTGCTGGTCGGTGATCCGGAATATTACAGCCGTTTCGGCTTTACTGCCGAGAAGACCGGTGAACTTGCCATGCCCGGCCCGTTTGAAAAGCGTCGGTTTCTGGCGCTGGAGCTAAAGGTCGGTCATCTCGATGGCGCGCAGGGAATTCTGCGTGCCAGCGGACGCAAGATCTCGCGATCTTAACTGATACGCACCAGCCGTCCGAAGTTGCGGACGGCTGTTATTGCCAGACCCAGCATAAAGCCCGCAATCAGCCCTGCAATTACAATCAGCTTGCGTGTCGATCCGGCCGGATCAAGCGGCGGACGTGCTTCCGAAATCACACGAACATTGGTGGTCGTGATGCCTTCCTGTTCACTCGTTTCACGCGAGCGCAGGAGGAATGCTTCATAGACTGAACGCAACGTCGTTGCTTCGCGCTCCAGCTCGCGCAGCTTCACGCGATCATTGTTGCTGTTGGCCTGCTGTGACTTGAGCTGCGCAAGACGGGCGCTCAGATCTTTCTCTTGCTGCACGGAACGCGCAACTTCGACCTGCAATGAAGCGCGAATGCGACGCAGTTCCGCATCAATATCATTGAGAACAGTCTGCTTCTGCGATTGAAGCTGAATGAATTGCGGATGGCGTGGGCCAAGCTGGGTGGACGCACCATTGGCGTTCTGGCTCGCCAGCGCATATTGCGCGCGCAAGGCTGTCAGCGTGTTGGAACGCAAATCTTCCGGCAGGGTGCCGGAGATCACGCTGCCGGTATTGGCATCGCTAAGCACCTGTACCCGCGCCTGAAGCCGCATGGTTTCCGCGCGCTGATTGGTCAGCTGATCGTTGAGGCGCGACAGATCATTGTCACTGATAAGCTTGCCATCGACATCAACCAGATCACGCGAAGCGCGATAATCTGCAGCTGCCTTCTCCGCATTCTCGACATTGCCCCGCATATCGGAGAGACGCTTTGAAAGTTCGTCCGCATTGCGGCGAGCCACATCTGACTGAAGCGAATCAAGCTCTGTCTGGAAAACGGAACCAATAAGATTGGCGATTTCAGCCGATTTCTCGGCATTTCGCGTCTTGACCGAAATCGAATAGATGAAGGTCTTGGCATCTCGACCGATGGTCAGACTATCATAGAGATTGTAGAGAACGCGGGTTTCAAGCGCCTGACCGTCACTGGCCGTTTTCGGCCGGAACATGGTTTTCAGCTGCGCGAAGAAACCGGCGACGCCCGTAGGTACAAAACTACCGTTAAACTCGGGGTCTTTGGTGAGATCTGCTTTATCAATTACTTTGAGAAGCACGCTGCTCGAATCGAGCAGGCGTGCCTGACTTTCAGCGATGGCCAAAGAGGCGTCGGTCGGTAATTGTCCCGGGGTGAGCTCGGTGCCAACAGACCGCACATTACGCGGATCGACGAGAATATCGGTGGAGGCCACAAACATCTGCGGAATGGTCAGCGCATAAAGCGTAGCCACAATGCCGCCGAGCAAGGTCGTGGCCAGTAGCAAGCGACGAGAACCCTTCACCACTTCGATCGCAACGCGCGGATCAATCAGCGGTTTCCATTCATTGTCCGGTGCATCACGTCGGGCAGGCAGCGCAGTTTCACCAGCGGCGGCTTCCTGTACTGGTTCAGAAGGCTGTGGCAGCGCATCTTTCGGTGACTTTTCACGCGCTTCACGCTCGGCAATCTTGCGCTCAAGCTCGGCCTTGATCGCGGCCATGCGACTGCGAAGCTCGGAAACTTCTTTCTCTTCTGCTGCTTTGTTTGCCTGCTGTGAGCGGAAAAGCTCTGCTCGTTCTTCAGGCGTTGCAGGGGGTGTCCATGGCGGCGCAATGGTCTGAGATTCGTTTTTGGACGCGTCAGATTCTTCGCGGCTCGTCTCGGGCGCGTCTGAAAATGCCAGAAGAGGCTTTTCTTCTCTTCCTTTGTTGCGCTTGTCGTCACCGCTCATCGTCAAAGATGTCCGTACCCCGAAATATCGCTTACTCGCATCGGACTATAGGTTTTTTATGGAGAACAAATGGTTAATTTGCATCGCGATATTCGCGTTAGTGCTTTTTAATTAAGTCTTTTTCGCTAAGTATCGATTTACGGTCGGCATGTACGACTAAACAAGCAACAGGTAATATAAAGACGAGGCCCTTGGGTGATCGCGAAAGCAGTCCAGAAATTATTGGGTAGCCGAGGCGGCATGGTGCGGGATTATTTCTCGCTGTTTTCGGGTTCCGCCGGACGGCTGGTGGTTTCGCTTCTTTATTTCATTGCACTTGCAAACACCTTGCCGACAGGTGACTTCGGTATTTTTGCTACTGCATCCGGAACAGGTGTGGTGCTTTCGCGTCTGGTCTCGCTTGGGTTCAGCTCGCCGCTTTATCGCATCTCGACCGTCAAGCCTTTGCTGTTGGGAACCTATACCGCGGGCTATCTGGTGGCGGTGCTGTTGTCGCTGCCGCTTTTCGCGCTCTGTTCCTGGATCGTCTATTTCATCTTCTTCAGCCGGGATATTTCATTCCTGCCCTTTGCTGTGGTGGTGGTTGCCGAAGCGTTGTTTTGGCGCTCGACGGAAATGATCATCATCGTCAATAATGGTCTGCGCCGCTTCGGCATCTCAGCGCTTCTGGTGATTTTTGGCACGACCACACGTGCCATTGCTGCCGTGCTGTTCATGTTTCTGGCAGCTCACCATGATGTCGCCCATTGGGCATGGTGGTATCTGGCTGCCAATGCGGTGGCATTGCTTTTCGCGTTGCGCTTCTATCCGAAAGTGAAACTGCGTTTTGAGCCGCGCCTTTATTTAAGACGCGTTTCCGATTCCATCGCCGTGATGGGGGCGGAATTGTTGTTCTATATCCAGAGCGAACTCGACAAGCTTCTGGTTCTGAGTATTGGCGGGCCGACCACGGCGGGTATCTATGCGATCATTATGCGCCTTGTGGACCTGACGGCACTGCCGATCCGTTCGTTTAATATGATGCTGGTGCAAAAGCTCATGCGCAATCCGAATATGCTGGCGTCGCTGCGCATCAGGGCAGGGCTGGAATTTGCGGTTTTTGCCGTGTCGGTTGCTGGCCTTGGCGCGATGGTGATCTTCCTGCAGTTCTTCCCGACAGCACTCGGTGCAAGCGTGGCGCCGATTGTCGGTCTTCTGCCGCTGGTTTTGCTGGTGCCGGGTTTCCGCAATCTCATCGAGTATCAGACAGAAATTCTTTATGCGCGCGGTCAGTCTGGCCTGCGCACTATAAGCATGGTGCTGATGACTGCGGCCAAGGCCTTGTTCGTCTGGCTTCTGCTGCTTTATCACGGCGACAACAACGACTGGATTGCCGGGCTTAACTTCGTCTTTGCCGGCATCTACATCCTCTCGCTGGTTTTCACCTATACCAGCATGAGACTGCCTGCAAAGCGGGTATAAAAAAGCCCGGAGTTTGGTGCTCCGGGCTTTATTCTTCTGAATCCACTAGAGCGCATCCCGAAAAGTGCGAAGCGGTTTTCGGAAAAAGATGCGCGTAGAAACAAATGGATAGAGCATTTCCAATAACTCAATCAAAACAGGAAATGCTCTAGATCACGCGCCGATGATCCGGCGAATATCATTCACTGACAGGCTCAGGAATGACTGCATACCAATGGCAACCTGATGCGGTTCCATCTCGGCAATGAAGGTACGGAATTCTTCTTCGCTCGGCGGTGGTGCAAACCACTGCATACGGCAGAGATCGTGGGTATCGTGGAAATGGCCTGCGCCTTCCAGAACATCATCGACATAATGGCCGTAGATGAAGCATTCCGAGAAGCGGCGGACATTGCCGATTGCGGCAACCCAATGCTGACCGGTGTGCTTTTCGATCCGCTCGCACATGCCGACGACTGAATCTCTGCGCCAGGAAACAAGCTGGCCGATATAATCATTCAGCGCGCTTTTGCCATTTTTAACGCCAAGCAGTTTTCCGGCATTTTCCGCCCAGACCGGATGCTCCGGCCATTCGGGATTGGCAAGTGCATTGGGCCGATAGAACAGGCGCAACTTATCGCCCTGCCAGAGTGTGTTGCAATCAAAGGGCTTCACAAAAGCGGTGTCTGAATCAGTATAGAGGAGACCGTCTTCTTCCACCTTGCTGGCCAACGCAATGCGACGCAACTGCTGTACATGCCAGCCGCGCAATGGCTTGGTTTTGAAAGAAAGCCAGACACGGCGGCGACCGAGATAGGTCGGGTCAGGAAATGGGCGAATCCAGGAAGGCAGCAAATCACGCTCATCGATCACGATGCGGTTTGCACTCTCAATCTGCCGGAAGAGGGCTACATCCTTGCTGTCGACAAGAATGTAATGCTTGGTGAAACCGGTGACATGTTTGTCCATGGTTTCGCATAAGAGCTTGCAGCGCTCAAAGTCCTGATCCCAGCTGGCGGTAACAATTGCTGTCTTCAAGGCTTACCCCCTGAGAGCTTTTCCTTCGCCACGCGCCAGAGGAAAACCGGATTGCCAACGAGGTAGCGTTTCGCAAGACGGCGTGGTTCCTGCAGCAGACGATGCACCCACTCCATCTTGACTGTGCGGACCCAATGGGGCGCACGCTGTACGCGGCCCGTATGCAGGTCGAACAAGGCACCCACAGCGCTCGCAATGGTGCAATGTTCTGCCGTGATATGCTTGTCGATGAACATTTCCTGCCGGGGAACGCCCATGGCGACCAGCAGAATATCCGGGTGATACTCTTTAAGTTGAGCCAGAATACCGTCGATATCGGCGGGCTTGAAATAGCCGTCGGAGATTACGCGGAAATCGTGCTGCGGGATTTGCCTCTTGAACAGGTGCGCTGCATCTGCAGCAACGCCGGGACCGCCCCCCAGAAGCGCCACTTTCATCGGCCGCTTGATGTGCTGCATCAGGCCGGGAATGAAGTCCGTGCCGTTGAGATTGGCCGGGAATTTTTCACCGTAGGCGACCTTGCTTGCGATATCGACGCCAATACCATCAGGCAGGATCAGATAATCTTTAAGCGCTGCCATATAGGCCGGGTCTTCATGCGCAATATTGGCATTGTTGGCATTCAACCAGCCCTGCTTCATGAATTCATGGTTTTCGATCCGCTTCTCAAAATAAGCGAATGAACTGTCCCAGTCGAAACAGACAACTTTGATGCCGAGAATATTTCGATATTCGAGTTTTTCGGATGAACTATTCGTCATATTCAGTCTGCTTTTCCTGTAACGTCCTGAAGTTTCTTTAAGCCTCGGGCGATAGCGCTGTCCATGCCTGCGATTTGTGCCTGTTTGAAGGCTTTGCCATCAAGTCTTTGATCGTCACCTTCGTTGATCGCTTTGAGACGTTCCACGATGGCTGCGGCAAATTCTGCAGGCTTGTCGGCGATTGTGCAGTTCGCTGGAATATTGCCAATGCCGCGAACAGAATGCGCGGTCGCGACACTTGGCTTGCCCAACTCGAATGTCTCTATGGTTTTAAGCTGTACGCCTGTGCCAGCACGGCTGATAAGCGGTATCAGCTTGCCGCTTTCGACAAAGGCTGTGGCATCCGGCACTTTGCCGAGAAAATTCACGCCTGGCCATGCTGCAATCAGATCAGCCGGCGTGTTTCCGGCGATGGCGATTGAGACATCCTTTGGCAGAAGCGGCTTTACCTCACGCAGGAACCATTCAAGGCCAATGCGGTTCGGATGCCATGTCCATGTGCCGATCAGCGTAAGATCATATTTGGTTGCTTCTGGCTTTACGGTCTGGCTATTGCCGGGCATTACGAGGGGCAGGGTCGCAAACTTGTCGTTGTTGAGGTCCAGCGCCGGGCCGTCATCTTCCGCAAAAGTGAAGACAAAGCTCGCCTGTTTGCAAAGCCGGTTTTCTAACTTTTTGAGAATGCGCGCCTCGCGGCCAAACAGAAATTTCTGAACCTTGCCTTTGGCATCGGCCGCGTTTTCCTCTGCCGAGCGATACTCGACGTTGTGGGCAACGAAAAGCGACGGCTTGTCCTTAAAAATTCCTTCAAATGCGCCTGGTAGAGTAACGCCATTGAGCACGTAAGCATCGAATTCACCAAGTTCGGTGATCGCATTGTGCAATTCGATTGCCGGGATCACCCGTAACTTTGCCGAGGAAACTGTGAGGCCGGTCAGGAAAGATTTAAGCACCCATCCGATCTTGCGCTTGATGCCCGCACCTTCAGTGCGGACTTCGACTTCGCCAAGTACAATTGTGTCCTTGTCTTCCGCAGCCTTGTGGCCCGGCCATGTAAAGCCCAGAACGGTCACATGCGCGCCAGCACGGCGAAGCCCATCAATAACCGCGGCATTCGCGACTTCATAACCTGTTGAGGCGACTGCATGCGGAACAAGCGATGTCACGAAGACAAGACGAAACGGTTGCAATTCAACTCCTGACGGCTCTTAATGAATGTTTATTGAAGCTAGTGTCTACAGCCATGCGGTGAACTTTTCTTTAAGCGTTTATCAATAGTGGAAAGATAAACATAAAAACCTAAATCCTAGAAATAATCGGATGCTGTGATGCCAGATTTACCGGATCATATTGAAGTAATCGCTAAAACGCCTGGTCTTCCCTATGACGAGATCGACATCGTCGTTTCGCTCCCGACATTCAAGCGGCCAGAGCACCTGATACGCACACTCGACACGCTGAATGCGCAGACAACCAAGCGCAAATGGGCGGTTGTCGTGATCGAGAACGAAACCGAAAAGAAGGAAGGCGCAACCGTTGCCGCTCCGCTTTTCGAAGCCGGCAAATATCGTGGTATGCTGATTGGTGAATCCCACCGCGGCAACTGCAATGCCTATAATGCTGGCTGGTTGACTGCGACCAAATTTTTCCCAAACTTCAAATATGTCATTGTCATCGATGACGATGAGTTGGCCGATCCGGATTGGATCGAAAACATGGTTGCAACCGCTGAGCGTTACGACGTTAGCCTCGTTGGCGGTCCACAGTTTCCGATTTTTGAAAAGCCAAATTCGGAACAGTGGGCAAAGCACCCGGTCTTCCTGCCGCATTATACCAAGACCGGTCCGGTTCCGATCATCTACTCCTCGGGTAATCTGCTGATCGCACGCGCAGTTCTTGAGGCCCATAGCTATCCGTTTATGGATCTCAAGTTCAACTTCACAGGCGGCGGCGATTCCGACTTCCTGTCCCGCTCAATCGCCAAGGGCTTCAAAGTTGCCTGGTGTGCGGAAGGCATTGTGCGCGAAACTATCCCTGCACGCCGCCTGGAAAATGACTGGATCAGATCACGCGGTCTGCGCAACGGCGTTCTTTCGACGCTGATCGAACAGCGCAAGCGCAAGGATGAGCCTTTCGGTCAGGTGCGCGTGTTCCTGAAGAGCCTTGCTCTGCTGGCTTACTCGCCGATCAAGGCAGTCAGAAGAGGTGTTGCTGCTGGCTTTGCACCTGTCGGCACCTACTTCATCCATATCGGTCTGGGCCGAGTGATGGCCCATTTTGGATATCTGAATGAGCAGTATCGCAACCCGGACAAGAACTAGTTCAGGTTCGTCCGATCCGATGCGGGTGACGATGCGCCAGATTGCGCTCGTCACCGCGACGGTTATTTTCTGCATTCTGCTGATTTCATTCCGCCCGTTTTCCATGCCCGTCGCACCCGATGGGCCGCAAGCGGGCGACACCGTCAATCAGCTAGGCTTTGGTCTCGTTGGCGCAATAGCACTGGCTGCATTGGCCATGTTTGCTGATCCGCGCAAACTGATGCGGCTGGTCAGTCTTGGCTGGCTGCTCATGTTTGGCTTGTTGTTGGCATCTGCTTTCGTAAGTCCCGATCCGGGAACTGCCATTCGCGGGGTCATGCTGACACTGATCGGTGTTCTGGCAATTGTTGCAGTTCTCGCCCTGCCACAAGATGCTGACGGTTATTCCGTGATGCTGCTCACAGTAGCCTCTATCGTTATTGTCGTTTCTTATGCCGGTGTCGTGCTGCTGCCTAATCTTGGCACGCATGGCGTTGATGTGAGCGAGCCACAGAATTCGTTTCTCTGGCGTGGTGTTTTCACGCACAAGAACATCGCCGGGCCGGTCATGGCGCTCTTCGCTTTTGGAGGCATCTATCTGTGGCGGCGCGGTTGGCGGGTCAGCGGTGCGGTTATTGCTTTGTTGGCATTGTTCTTCGTGGCCCATACCGGCTCAAAAACCACGGTTGCTCTGGTTCCCTTCGCCATGCTTCTGGTCATTGGTCCGGGCGTGTTCGGTATCCGTGGACTGGCACCGCTCATGATCTTTGCCATTCAGGTGGTATTTGCGCTGTTCACCATCGGCACGGTTCTGTTCGAGCCGCTGCACCAGATCGTCCTGAAATTCTCTGTTGATCCAACCTTTACCGGACGCACATCAATCTGGGCTTTTGCCGTCGAGGCGCTGCACAGCCGCCCTTGGATCGGCTTTGGCTATGAAAGTTTCTGGGGCACTGATCGCGTCAAGGAAGCAGCCCATCCTTATTATCTCGACTGGGACGTGCGTGGCATCGTGCATGGCCACAATGGCTATCTCGACATCACGCTTTCAATGGGCCTTATCGGTCTGATCTGCGCAGTTTTCGTCATTATCATCATGCCGCTGGTGAACTACATGCGGTGCAGGCCGACACGCGAAAACCTGTTGCTGGCAGATTTCTTTCTGATGTTTGTGTTCTTCGGCACGCTCAACGCGATGCTGGAAAGCTTCTTTTTCCGTCGCATGGACCCGGTCTGGCTCATGCTCATCTTTGCGATTTTTGGCCTGCGCATGACGGCCAAAGTCACCATCCCAAAACGGTCTGTCTAGAGCAGTTCCTGTTGAAAGAGAATCGTAGGAACCGCTCTATCTTTTTGTTTTTACGCATTATCCTAAGCAAAACCGCTTCGCACTTTTGCTGGAAATGCTCTAATCGGAGTTATCCATGAATATTGCGATCATTGGCACAGGCTTCGTCGCCGATTACTACATGACCACGCTGCGCAATTATCCGCAATTGAAGCTGCTCGGTGCCTTTGATCGCTCGGCTGAACGGCTCAAGGTGTTTGCTGCGCATTATAAGGTGCGCGCCTATGAAAGCTTTGAGGCAATTCTTGCCGATAAAGACGTGCAGATCGTTCTCAACCTGACGACGCCGGAAAGTCATTATGCCATTTCACGCGCCGTTCTTGAGGCGGGTAAGCATGTCTATTCCGAAAAGCCGCTGGCGATGGATTTCAACGACGCCAAAGCGCTGGTTGAGTTTGCAGCCGCAAACGGACTGACACTGGCAGCCGCACCGGCCAATGGTCTGAGTGACGCGCAGAAACTGGTCTCCCAATCCATAGGCGAGATCGGCACGCCGCGTCTGGTCTATGCCGAAATGGAAGACGGCCCGGTTTTTCGCGATAAATGGGCGACATGGCGGTCGCAATCGGGCGCGCCTTGGCCGGGTCTGCATGAGTTTGAGATTGGTTGCACGCTGGAACATGCAGGTTATGCACTGTCATGGCTCGTGTCGCTTTTCGGCCCCGTTGAAAGCGTAACCGCCTTCTCCTCGATCACCTTCCAGAACAAGGGACCGGGAACGGAGCATCTGCACATGGCACCGGATTTCTCCGTCGGTTGCCTGCGTTTCAAATCCGGTCTTGTTGCGCGTCTGACGTCCGGCCTTGCAATGCCGAAGGATCGCAGCCTGACAATCGTGGCCGACAAGGGTTCCATCACCGTCGATGATCTTTGGGATAACCGTTCTGCTGTGCGGCTTGAATCGACCACCAGAAAGCGTTCTATCCTGTCACGCGTCTTTGGTCGCGTGGAAGCAAAGCTTGGCAAGACTTTGCCATGGAAACCGGCTGTTGGCAGCAAGCTCGCCTATCCAAAAGGCGCTGCGCTAAGCCTGCCGTCATTCCCATCGCAGATCGATTTTATGCGTGGCGTGGCTGATCAGGCGCGCGCCATTGAAACCGGTAAGACGGCCTTTTTCTCCGGTGCGGTGGCCCTGCACATCACCGAAGTAGCCCTCGCGCTCAATAATGCTGGCGAAAACGCTGCACCCTATAAGGTTCAGAGCAGCTTCTAATCAGGTTGCTTACTAAGCACAGTGCTGACGATGTTTGCCACCGTAGCACTGTGTTCAAGCGGCATGATCGGGCTTGAAATCTCGCCGCGTGTCAAGGCATCGCGCACGGCTTGCGCCTGAAACTGCAATCCGTTTCCAGCAAAAGCGTGCTGTTCAACCGTTCTGCCGGGCAAAGGCAGGCGGTTCAGAACCTTGCCAATCAACCCGCCCGGTCCTTTCGGACCAAGGACTGAATTAAGCACATTAGCGGAAAAAATCGTCAGACGCTGTGCTTTCAGAAACGGTGCGTGAATGAGGATCGCACCGTTTGTGCCTTCAATCAGCATCTGGTTTTGACCATCCCGATCAAAGCCGCATGAGAGCTCAGCTGTGGCATTTGCATATGTGAGCGTGATTTCAGTTCGCATATCGACGCCGCTTTTGGCCTTGGTCCAGCGTCCGCTGACAGCGTCGGGCAGGCCGAGCAAACTCAGCGCAAGCGAAACCGGATAGACGCCGAGATCGAAGGCAGCACCGCCGCCAAGTGCCGGATTGAAAAACCGGCTTTGCGGATCTTCCGCACGGAAATAGGAGAGGTCCGCTTCGATACGCTTTACCGTCCCGATGCGACCGCTTTTGATATGCTCACGGGTGGCATGAATCGCCGGAAGGAACCGGCTCCACATCGCTTCCATGGCAAAGACATTATGCGCCCTGCTTGCGGCTGCAATCCGGTTGGCGCCGTCTGCGTCGAGCGTCAGCGGCTTTTCCGTCAGACACGCTTTGCCTGCGGCGATTGCCTGCAATGTCTGCGGCACATGCATGGCATTGGGTGTGGCAATGTAAACGGCATCGATATCAGCGCTGTTGAGAAATGCAGCGGCATCATCAAAGGCATTGTCCGCGCCGATGCGGGTTTTGAAGCTTGTCGCACTCTCCATCGAGCGTGAACAGACTGCCGTCACGCGCATGTTGCCGCTTGCCTGAATATCGGCTGCAAAGGCGTTGGCAATCGTGCCTGTACCCCAGATACCCCAGCGAAAATCCTTGCCGTCGCGCTGCTTACTCGTCATGGTTTTACCGCCAACCCCTTCGCGATACCCTTGTCATCCATCTGTTGTATATCGCATGATATGCGGGATTACGACCGGCTTTGCCTGCCGCGTCCTTCTTCATGCAATCAAGGTAAAAATATGGGTGGAATTGTTGTAGCCGTTGCGCGCGACGCCGAGCACCGTTTCTCGAAACAGCTGGTTTCAGAGATAAGCATTGTTGCAGGCCAGGGCGTTGAAGGCGACGCGCATAAGGGTGTTACCGTCAAACATCGTTCACGCGTAAAGGTCGATCCGACTCAGCCGAACTTGCGTCAGGTTCATCTTATTCAGGCGGAGCTTTTCGATGAGCTCACCGAGAAGGGCTTTGACATTGCGCCCGCGCAGCTGGGTGAAAACATTACCACGCGCGGGATTGACCTGTTAGCGTTGCCCAAGTCGGCCATCCTCAAAATCGGGTCCGATGTTGTTCTCGAACTCACCGGCCTGCGTAATCCATGTTCGCAGATTGAAAGCTTTGAAAAGGGGCTTCTTGGTGCTGTCCTCGATAAAACGGAAGACGGCGAACTGGTGCGCAAAGCAGGCGTCATGTCGATCGTTATTGCGGGCGGAAATGTGCAGGCTGGTGATAATATCGAGATTGAACTGCCACCGTTGCCACATGTGAAACTGGAGCGTGTTTGAGCATTTAAATCGGTTAGTATTTTAGAAAAAGGCCTATCAAATTTGCGTCATATGCCCTAGATCATCCAACAATAGGATACAGACTGTACGCGCTGGCGCTAAATACTGCGACAGCAGCAGCTAAGACAGTCCAGTCTGTCGGCTCTCTATTTCTGTATGACAAGCCAGTTGGCTGTGTTTCAAAAGGGCAAAAAATGGAAAAAGCAGATATCGGAATGGTCGGCCTCGGCGTGATGGGTTCGAACCTTGCGCTGAACATCGCCGAGAAGGGCTACACGGTAGCCGTCTATGACCGCGACGAGCCCGTCCTGCAAGCATTCATCGAAAAAGCTGGCGCGCTGCGTGACAAGATTATCCCTTGCGCCACTTTTGAAGAACTGGCTGACAATATCCGCAAGCCACGCCCAATCATCTTCCTGATCAAGGCTGGCGCACCAGTTGACGCTGAAACCACCCGCCTCAAGGCTTATCTTGAGCAGGGCGACATCATGATCGACGCCGGTAACTCCGACTATCGCGACACGATGCGTCGTCTGAAGGCACTTGGCCCGAACGATCCAACCTTTGTCGGCATGGGTGTATCGGGTGGCGCAGAAGGCGCGCGCAACGGACCGTCGATGATGGTCGGCGGCACGCAGGAAGCCTATGATCGCATCGCGCCAATCCTTTTGGCTGCGGCTGCAAAATATAAAGGCGAACCTTGCTGTGCGCTGGTTGGCCCGGATGGCGCAGGCCATTTCGTGAAGACCGTTCACAACGGTATCGAATATGCAGATATGCAGATGATTGCCGAAATCTACGGCATCCTGCGCGATGGTCTCGGCCTTTCGGCGCCTGCAATCGGTGATGTGTTCGAGAAGTGGAATGCGGGTCCGCTCAATTCCTACCTTATTGAAATCACAGCAAAAGTTCTGAAGGCAACTGACCCTGAAACCGGCAAGGCGATGGTCGATATGATCCTCGATCAAGCTGGACAGAAGGGCACCGGCCGTTGGTCGGCGATTGAAGCACAGATGCTCGGCGTTCCTGCAACCGGCATTGAAGCAGCCGTTGACGCACGCTCGATTTCGTCGTTGAAAGCCGAACGTGAGGCCGCTGAAAAGGCCTATAAGCCTGCACCACGCACGCTTGATATTGCTGATCAGGCGCAGTTCCTTGCTGACCTTGAGCAGGGTCTGCTGGCTGGCAAGATCGTTGCCTATGCACAAGGCTTTGCCGTTCTGGCCGCAGCGTCCAAGGAACATGGCTGGAACATCCCGCTTGCAACCACCGCCCGCATCTGGCGCGAAGGCTGCATCATCCGTTCGCTGTTCCTCGACGATATTGCGCAGGCTTTTGAAGGCCAGGAAATCGAGAACCTTCTGCTGGTTCCTGCCTTTGTTGAACGCATGGGCAAGGCATCGAAGGGGCTTCGCAAGATCGTTGCACAGGCAGCACTTGCAGGTCTGCCGCTTCCCGCACTTGGTTCGGCATTGAGCTACTTCGACAGCTTTACGCAGTCGCAGGGTACGGCCAATGTCATTCAGGGTCAGCGCGACTTCTTTGGCTCGCACGGCTTCAAGCGCATTGACAAGGACGGTGACTTCCACGGTCCATGGGGCAACTAAGAGCTTAAACTTATGGCCCTGAGTGAGGATAATCACAAAAGGGCCATAATCTTGACAGCGCTGGAACACAAGTTTCACAAAAAAAGCCGCCCGTTTGGGCGGCTTTTTGTCATGTCATGTAGCTTAATCGGCCAAGACGAGCAGATCATGCGATGCAAAATGCACCGTCACTTTGTCGCCGCGCTGTGGCGGTGGCTGTGTGGGGTCGTTGAACGTGTCGAATGACAACTGGTTCTTACCAAGTGCCACACGCGTACGAATAACCGAACCGAGGAAGTGCACATCCTCGATGGTCGCATCGAGCGAAGTGTCGTGGCTCTTGCGCGCTTCCATGCTGACCGCTTCCGGACGCAGTGCGAGTGTGATCGCCTTGCCCTTCTGGTGATGGCTGAGCTCTTCATTCACCTTGATCGTGCGACCGTCGAGGTCGATGCTGTTCTGGCCCGGTTCGGCAACCGATGCTTCAAGCATGTTGAGCGTGCCAACGAAGGAGGCAACAAAGCGCGATGCAGGACGGTTATAGATGTCGAACGGTGTTCCGATCTGATCAGCCCGGCCTTCATGCATGACGACGATACGATCAGAGATCGACAATGCTTCTTCCTGATCGTGCGTTACGAAAACCGTGGTGATGCCGAGCTTCTGCTGGATTGCACGGATTTCCTGACGCAGCGAGATACGGATCTTCGCATCAAGTGCCGAAAGCGGCTCATCAAGCAGAAGCACTTGCGGCTTGGTTGCAAGCGCACGGGCCAAGGCCACACGCTGCTGCTGGCCGCCGGACATCTGATAAGGATAACGATCCGCAAGATGCTCAAGCTTGATGAGGCTGAGCATTTCCTTGACCGTCGCGTCGATTTCGGCCTTCGACTTGCCCGAAACCCGCAGACCGAATGCCACGTTCTGGGCAACGGTCATGTTCGGAAACAGCGCATAGGCCTGAAAGACCATGCCGATATTGCGCTGGTTTGGCTTGAGATCGACAACATCTTTGCCATCGATTTCAATTGCGCCCTGATCGGCACTTTCAAAGCCCGCAATCATACGCAGAACCGTGGTCTTGCCGCAGCCCGATGGGCCGAGGAAGGAAACGAATTCGCCCTTTTCGACAGCGAGGTTGAAATCGTGGACGACGGTAGTGGCGCCGAAGCTCTTTTTCAGGTGCTTGAGATTAAGAAAAGCCATGAATGTTACCCGGCGGTTGTCTTGAATTTGTTGAGGCGCGAAACGAGCTGCAACATGATGATGCTGAGCCACGTAATACCGAAGGAAATAATCGCCAGCGCGGAAGGTTCATAAGCGCGGTTTGCGCCGACGAGCTGGAGATAAGGACCAAAGGCAGGACGGTTGAGCAAGGATGCCAGCGTGAATTCACCAATGACGATAGCAAAGGTGATGAAAGCACCGCTCATGACGCCTGACATCACGTTGGGGAAAATCACTTTGAACATGATCCGGCCCCAGCCAGCGCCAAGGCTCTGGGCGGCTTCGGTCAGCGTGCGAACATCAATCGTGCGCATAGCCGTATCGACTGCGCGATACATGTATGGCAGCGATAAAGTCATGTAGCCGAACATCAACAACAGATCGGTTGCACGCGTTGACGAGGTGAATGGCAGCCACGACGACGAGTTATAAATGCGCAGATAACCGAACACGATGACGATTGCCGGAATGACTAGCGGCATCAGCGTGATGAACTCGATTAGCGGACGCAGATGTGGCAGACGAAGGCGAACCCAATAGGCGGTCGGCACAACAAGCAGCACACCGAAGATGATCGTCAGGATGCCGAGAATAATCGAGTAGGAGAAGGTCGCCTGGAAATTCGGATCGCTGAAAACCACGCGATAGGCGTCGAAGGAATATTCGCCACGACGCATACGCAGCGAAAATTCAAAGGTGCCGATCAGCGGAACGAGGAAGTAGATCGCGCCAATCGCGAAGGCGATCCACGCGCCGATCTTCTGGAAGTTGAAGCCCTTATTCATCGCTGCCACCTTTCGGCGCGCATACGCAGCCAGATGTAAAGGAGGTTGGAAAGACCGGTGATGACGATCATACCGAGTGCCAGCGCGTAGCCCAGATTCTGGTTATGCAGAACGTCGCCTCTGATCTGTGCATAGAGCAGGATCGGAACGATGTTGAGCGATGAGCCGGTCAGCGCATAGGCGGTTGCAATCGCACCAAAGGCGTTTGCGAACAGCAGCAGCGTTGTGCCGAGCAGGCTTGGCCAGAGAATCGGAAACGCAACCATGCGCCAATATTGGAGGTTGGTCGCGCCCAGGATCGAAGAGGCTTCACGCCATTCTTTCTTCAGGCCGTCCAGAGCAGGCGTCAGAATGAGCACCATCAGCGGAATCTGGAAGAACAGATAGGTGATGGTCAGACCGAAGAAGCTCAGAAGGTTGAAGCCGGTCGAGTACAGGTTGAAACCGAACCACTCACGAAACAGGATTGTTACGAAGCCGGTACGGCCAAGAGTTGCGAGAAACGCGAAGGCCAGCGGAACGCCAGCGAAATTCGATGCAACGCCCGAGAAAGTCAGAACTGTTGGGCGTAGCCAGCGTGGCAGATTGCCAAGCACCACAGCCCAGGCCAGAAAGAAGCCGATCAATGCGCCACCGAGCGCCGATGCGAGGCTTACTTTGATCGAAATCCAGTAGGCACTCATAATCTGAGGCTGGAAGAGATCCTGAACATTCTGGAGCGTGAAATTTCCGTCCGGATCCTGAAACGCGCCGACAATCAGATACATTGTCGGCCATAGCAGAAAGAGAATCGCAAACAGGAAAAACGGCGCAACGCCAACATAGGAGAGTGGCAGTTGACGCTTACGCACCTGACTTGGCTGTGAGGTGGTATCGGCTGTTGAACTCATACGTACTTTCTTAGAAGCAAAGTTTCGAAAACACCACAGGCGTTCCGGAAAGGTCAGCATCAAAGCAAAGGGCTAGGGTTGTTTCACAACAAATCAGGCGAACTGTTTTGGCTAAAAAGCAGAATCTGCGACGACCATTTCTGGCCGCCACAGATCATAAACAGGGTGAGTTAAAGCGACTTTTGCGCGTCCAAGAGGACGTACAGCGCTCTAAATCCGCTTACTGAACGTTTGCGCCAACAACGCTGTCCCAGTTCTTGGTGATTTCTGCCTGAGCGGCTTCAATCTGTTCAAGAGTTGGGAATATAGCCTTTTCATAGGCTTCTGCTGGTGGCAGCTTGTCGAGCAGTTCCTGTGGGATCTTGCCAGCCTTCGCCATCGCATTGAAGCGGATCGGGTGGCAGTAGCCCTTCAGATAGCCAAGCTGGCCTTCGTCAGAATACAGGTGTTCCATCCACAGCTTTGCAGCGTTTGGATGCGGTGCATAAGCGCTGATCGCCTGAACGTAAACGCCAGCAACAACACCCGACTTTGGAATTACGGTTTCGATTTCCGGGTTGCCCTTCAGGGTGTCACGGTCTGCGAGCGCGTTGTAATCCCAACGGATGACGATTGGGGTCGAACCCTGTGCCAGCGAAGCGGCCTTGCCGATGACTGGAACGAAGTTACCGTTGGCGTTGAGTTCCTTATAGAATTCAAGGCCCTTCTTGCCAGCTTCGGCACCTGGTTCTGCACCGCGTGCGATGCCTGCAGCGTGAACGCCGAGGATTGCCTGTGCGGAAACGCGTGGATCACCAGCCAGAGCAACCGAATTTGCGTAATCGCTCTTGAGCAGGTCTTCCCAATCCTGTGGGACGTCCTTAACGATGTCCTTGTTCACTTCGAAACCAAGAACGCCGTAATAATCGCCGTACCAGTAACCTTCAGGGTCCTTGGCGCTGTCTGGAATTTCGTCCCAGGTTGCGACCTTGTAAGGCTGGATCAGGCCGTCTTTCTTGGCGGTGGTGCCGAAAGCAAAGCCAACGTCGATAACGTCAGGAGCCTGTGGGCCCTTGTTGTCCTTGTTTGCCTTGATGGCTTCAATTTCGTCGCCCGAACCAGCATCAGGGTTCAGTTCGTTGACCTTAAGGCCGTACTTGTCTTTGAAGCTCTGGATGATTTCGCCGTAGCCGCACCAGTCGTGTGGCAGCGCGATGGTGGTCAGCTGGCCTTCAGCCTTGGCTGCAGCGATGAGTTCAGCTGATGGTTCAGCAGCAGCAATAGACACCCCGCCAACAGCGATTGCAGTCGAAAGCGACAGCAGACGCGCAGTAAATGCAAGCATTGTTTGACTCCCCTGTTAAAGTCGGGCGAACGCTCCCGGTCGATTCCAGTGTTCGCGCACTCCCGATAGCCGTCCTAGATGACGGTTGGATGACAGTTTGCTTAATGTCACAAAATGTCAACGACAGAAAGTGAAACACGTTTTCAGGGACTTAGCAATTGATCCATAAGGTTGAACTGCATTTTTATGACAATAAATATGACAAAGGTTTCGTCACTGTCACAATTTAAAAAGACGCTTTTCCCAAAACGACAGGAGTTTGCCTGCGCGCGGCAAATGGCGCGGAGAGCTAATTCAAACGAAAATTTATGAAATACTCGCGAAGCAGATTCGGTTTCGTATGAAATCGAATCTGGACGCTTTATACCAAAGCTCCATGAGTATGACTCATGGAGCTTTGGTTAAGCCCGAGTGGCGATTGAACTTTTTCAAGGCGTGGATAGCGTCAGCATCTTCGCGCCTTGATATTAGTGACCGCCGCCACCGCCTCCGGCGGCTTGCTTTGGCTTGCGTAACATCACGGCACAAGCTGCGAGCGTGCAGAACATCATCGTGAGAATGAAGAATACGTCGATGAAGGACATGAGTGTTGCCTGCTGGCGCACCATGCCCGACATTTTGGAGATGGCGATTGTCGCACCATCCAGACCGGCCGCATTATACTTCGCAGTCAGGTTCGCCAGCATCTGTTCGGCTTCCGCATTCCCCCAGCGCACATGCTCGGCCAGACGCTCATAATGCATATCGCTGCGACGGGTGAGAATGGTGTTGATCACAGCCAGACCGACAGCACCACCGAGATTTCGGGTCAGGTTGAACAGACCGGAAGCGTTTTTCAGCAGCGCAGGTGGCAAGGTGCCAAGCGCCAGATTGTTGATCGGCACCATGCAGAGCATCAGCGAACAGCCGCGCAGGATCTGCGGCAGCAGAAGTTCATAGAAATCCCAGTCCGCAGTCAGACCTGTGACCATCCATGTACCGGCAGCAAAGCCAAGGAAGCCGATCATCATCATCAGGCGCGGGTCCATGCGTGTGGACAGGAAGCCTGCGAGCGGTGCAGTGAAGAACATGGCAAGACCGCTGACAAACAGCGCTTCGCCGATCATCAGGGCGTCGTAGCCGCGGATGCTACTGAGAAACAGCGGATAAAGATAAGTGAGGCCATAAAGGCCGACACCCATCACGAACGAGAACAGTGAGCCAAAGGCGAAGTTGACATTCTTGAAGGCACGTAAGTCCACAATGGGTTCTTCGGCTGTGAACGCTCTGAAGAAGAAGAGAATACCGCCTATAACCATTACGCCGCTCAGAATGAAGATTGCTTCATCCTGCAGCCAGTCGTTGCGCGGGCCTTCTTCGAGCACATATTCCATCGAGCCTAAGAAGGCTGCCATACCAGCGAGGCCCCACCAGTCGAATTTGCTCAGAAGCGAGCTGTCGCCTTCGTCGAAGTCGATGAGGTTCCATGCAGCGATTGTGACGAGGATGCCGGGGCCGACATTGACCAGGAACAGCCAGTGCCATGAAAATGCGTGGCTTAGATAGCCGCCGACGGTCGGGCCGATGGTTGGTGCAAGCGTCGCGACAAGGCCGATCATCGGTGAAACGATGGAGCGTTTGGATGGCGGGAAGATCGTGAATGCGGCTGCAAACACGCTCGGGATCATGCCACCGCCGATGAAGCCCTGAATGGCGCGATAGACGATCATCTGATCGATATTGGTGGCAGTCGCGCAGAGCATGGAGGCAAGCGTGAAGCCAGCGGCGGAAACGGTAAACAGCACGCGGGTGGAGACAAGGCGACCCAAGAAACCTGAGAGCGGGATCATGATGACTTCCGCAATCAGATAGGATGTCTGAACCCAGGAGATTTCGTCGGAGCTGGCGCTGAGGCCTGCCTGAATTTCAGACAGCGATGCAGACACAATCTGGATGTCCAGAATGGCCATAAACATGCCGAACACCATCGCAAGAAAGGCAATCGCCTTCTTGGGATCGATGCGATCTTCTGCGGGAGCCATCGGCCCCATCGTGGTGTTTGCAGCCATGAAGGCGCACTCCGAATAGGAAGAGGAAAGGGGCGCGAAAGCTGTTCGCCGCGCCACCACATATTCTAATGAGCCGTTTTCACGCGCATACCGAAAGCTGTTTCACAATTTTCGGTATGCGCCCTCAAACGCAATTGCTTCTTTAGTTAGCCCTTAATTGGCCTTGTCTTCCGGTGCGGTGCGGGTGTCCACATCGACCGTCACGCTGAGACCTGCACGGATTTTGCCGGAATCGAGCGCGTCCTGTGGGATCATGATACGAACCGGAACACGCTGAACGATCTTGGTGAAGTTACCCGTCGCATTTTCAGGTGGCAGCAGCGAGAACACAGCGCCCGATGCCGGAGCAACCGATGCCACCTTGCCTTCAAAGTAAGGGCCGTCGATGGCATCAACATAGATACGCGCGGTTTCGCCGGTTTTGATGTGGCCGAGCTGCGTTTCCTTGAAGTTGGCATCGATATAGAGCGCGTTTACAGGAACGAGCGCTGCGATCTTCTGGCCAGCCGAAACGAGATCGCCCTTCTTGCCGGAAAGATTGCCGACAACACCATCAAAAGGTGCGCGCAGGGTGGTGAAGTTGAGGTCGCGTGCAGCCTTGTCGCGGGCGAGCTCCAGCGAACGCATGGTGCTTTCCGCTTCCTTATACTGCGCATTCAGCACTTCGATATTCGCATTTGCCGAAGCGATCTGCGCATTCGAACCGGCAAGCTTTGCCTTGGCCTGATCGAGCGCTGACTGTGCGTTGTCGAGTTCGGACTGTGCAGAGAAGCGCGTATCATGCAGCTTCTGAATTCGGACCATGGTGCTTTCGGCGTTCTTCAGAACGGCCTGCGAAGCCTGTTCGTCGGCCTGCGCCTGCTGCAAACTCGCCTTTGAAGCGTCAACCTGCGCATTAATGCGTGCAAGTGTCTGCTTCTGCGTGTTGAGCTTGGCTTCCGCATCGTCAAGCGCGATCTGATAATCGCCAGCATCGAGCTGGAAGATCACATCGCCAGCTTTAACGTGCTGGTTAGCGACAACTGGAATGTTTTCGATATAGCCGGTGACTTTCGGTGCAATCGAAGCAATGTCGCCCTGCACATAAGCGTCGTCCGTTGAAACCATGAAGCGGCCAACGGTCCACCAGTCATAACCATACCAAAGGCCGCCAGCAACAGCGGCAATAAGAATGCCCGGAAGCAGAACGCGCTTTCCGAAGCCTTTTTTCTTGCCGCCCTTTGCGTCAGCAGGTGGGGCGCTGGGTGCTGCCGTATCCGGAGCAGTCTGCGGAGCGGGCCGTTCACCCAAGGGTTCGGCGTTCACTCTGGACTGTTCTCCCTGACCAGCAGGTGTAGGGCCAGCAGGGGTAGGGAATGGACGGATATCAGCCGTATCAACAGACTTGGGGGCGGACATAAGGCAAACTTTCTGTATAACCGCTTCAACGAACCGCTTGGTTCGATGTTGACTTAGAGCAATAAGTTGCCCATATCAAGTGACATCGAACCGCTTGGTTCGAAAAAAATGCGAGTTTTGTACAATGAATCGTGAATACCGCATATGTGAAGGTGCTGATGTTGCTGCAGAAGGCAGCGACACTGACGCGTTCGTGTGCGAACCTGATGCGGAAAGTGGGCGTACACGCCTTGCCGCCGGACAAGATCCAATCAAGCGTCAGCAAATTCTTGAAGGCGCGCAGAACGTCTTTCTGCGTATGGGGTTTGACGCTGCCAGCATGAACGATATCACGCGTGAAGCTGGCGTGTCCAAGGGTACGATTTACGTTTACTTCAACAGCAAGGAAGATCTGTTCGTCGCTCTGTGCGAGCATTACCGCATGACGACTTTCAGCAAGATGGTCGCCAAGATCGACAAAGGTTTCTCCACGCGAGAAGAACTGGCTGACTTCGGGGTAACCCTGGTTACACTTATTACATCGACAACGGCGATCCGTGCGCAGCGCATCATTCTTGGGGTCAGTGAACGCAAGCCGGAATTGTCGGCGCGCTTTTATGAACGTGGTCCGAAGCGCAGCCATCTGATCATGGCGGACTTCCTGTCCCGAATGATTGAGGCAGGCGAGCTTGAACCGTTTGACCCGCTGGAAAAGGCCTATCAGCTGACGGACCTGTTTCTGTCTGGTCTCTATCGACCACGCCTTTTTGGCGTCTTGAGTGAGCCGCCATCAGAACAAACTATTATCAAGAATGTCGAAAACGCGCTCGACTTCTTCTTTAGGGCTTACGGAAGTAAATGTCGGAATGTTTCAAAACAGAACATTCCCCCTGAAAGCTAAGAAATAGTTTTGCGGAAATTTCATTGGTAACGTAATTTTCACTTGCAAGAGCCTTTTTTCGACACGGTTCTTGTGTGTAATACATAGCAATCAATTTATTGCGGGTTGCATAGCGGCCCATTTTTTATGTGACTGATAAGTGATTGAAGGCCCGACGTAGCCGATTCGCCACCGATATTTTGTGGCGCCAGATGAAGCTCGTTTCGTGCTTTATTACCAAGGATATTATACAATGACTCTCGACTTGATTCATTTTCCGAATTTTAAAAAGACCTTTTTTGGCACATCTTTTCAGGGCGACACATTGGCGCTTTTAACGCGTATCCGGGATGAAATCGGATGCCGTTATATTATGCATACCTATCGCGGGCGTATGGGAGATTGCACGAAGATAAACTCATCGGATCTGACAGTTGTGATGACGTTTCCTTCCAGCTGGGCGACGCGATACTCGACAAAGAACTATTTTGTCATTGATCCTATTTTTCAGGAGGACGCCCCGTATTTCCGGAATGATACAAGTGGCATCGTCCGTGATCTCAAGGAAGATGCGAATGCATGCCCTGATATTGCAGAAATGATGCAGGATGCCGAAAAGCACGGCCTTGGTAATGTGTTTATCGCTGTTTCCGCACGCAATACAAACGGCGCGGCCGGCTGTACGTTGTTTTGTTTTGAACGGGGTGAAGACGAAGCGCGTGACCAGTTTATTTCCAAGATGCGCCCACGCCTGCTAAGTGTTTCCGGCATCATTCACAACACATTGTGCGGTTGTGAGCAGACAAAGCCTGTAGCATCGCTTCTGACGCCGCGCGAAATCGACTGCTTACGTTGGGCCGCAAACGGCAAGACAGATGGTGAAATTGCTGAAATTCTCAGTATCGCCCGCTGGACAGTGGTGACCTACCTTCAGAATGCGAAGATCAAGCTCAATTGTTCGAACCGGACGTCCGCGGTAGCGACGGCGCTTTCACTCGGCATTATCGAAATGCCCGAAGTCGCTCATTTGATGTAATGCTGCAATTGATGATGAATTTTTAACACCGGATGCCACAAGCGTCCGGTGTTTTTGTGCTGGCTGGATCATTGCCAGCAAAAGTGCGAAGCGGTTTTGCGTTGGACAATGCGTAAAAACAAACAGTTACAGCGGTTCCAACGATTCAGTCTTAACTGGAACCGCTGCAATATAAAATTATGCTTTAAATATAAAGTGTTAGATCAACCTTTGTGCGCCCGGAAGGGCGCGCGGCGCTCTAAGCAGTTTTCCGCAATGGAAGTCGGGCACTGTCGATCGCGTCGATCAGTCGGGTCGTATTCTGCGCAGGGTCATCATCCGGGTTCTCAAATACAATATGGCTGAGCTCAACGCTCGCCGTCTTGCCTGAAAGCGTCAGCCGGAAATAGGCATAAACACCCTTGTTGCGGAACTCCATGTCGAGAACGATGGAGGGGGCGCTGAACCAGTCGCAGTGAAATTCGCCACCATGGCCCAGTTCAAGCGTACCAGGGAAGAAATATAGTTCGGTCGCCGAAGCAACAATGTCGGCAATGTTTGCAAACAACTCGCAGCGGATGAAAGCGATATAATCGGCAGGGTCAACCAGTCGAAGTTCAGCAACGACTTCGCGGATGTTTTCGGCAATGATTGCCTCGCGTTCGTTTGAGAATTGAAGGCTCTTCATCGTGTCACCGCCGATCGGTAAGAACAGACTGATAATATATTAGAATATTCTAAAGTCATCTGAAAACCTATCATCGTATAGCATGCCGGGCATTGATGACGCGGATCAGTTCGGCGACCGCTTTATAGAATTCAGGTGCGATCATCTGGTCGACATTCACCTGCTTATAGAGGGCGCGTGCCAATTGTACATCCTCAAATACTGGAATGGAATTTGCGGTCGCTATTTCTCTTATCTTGAGCGCGATGAGATCTTGTCCTTTTGCAACAACGATTGGCGCTGCATCTTCATTGGGTCGATAGCGTAGTGCTACAGAAAAATGGGTCGGATTTGCGACAATCAGCGTGGCAGTAGGAACTGCGTTGATCATGCGGCGCCGGGCGCGGTCTCGCCCCAGCGAGCGCAGGCGTGCTTTAACCAGTGGATCGCCTTCCGACTGCTTGAGCTCGTCCTTCACTTCCTGCCTGGTCATGCGCAGTTCCTGCTTCCAGTGAATGCGCGACCATGCAAGGTCGAAGCCGGCAATCGCGGTGATCGCGAGGACATTGGCCACCAGAAGCCGCACCAGATTTTCACGCAGAAACTCGGGTAATGCACTCGGGTCGGTCGCTACCGCTTCGGTGAAGAGATTGTTGCCTTTGAAGAAGACAAAGAACACGATCACGCTTGCGGCAATGAATTTCGCCAATGATTTGAGAAACTCGACCTGACCGGCGCGACCGAAAATGCGCGACCAGCCTTTGAGCAGGGAAATGCGCGATGCTTGTGGGCGAATACGCTCACCGACAAATCGCGGCGCATTCTGGAAGGCGGATGCAGCAATGCCCGCAAGCGGAATGATGATGAAGACCGGAATGAGGGCTGCACCGACAGACAGCGCCAGAATGCCAAACAGATGGCTTGCATCTTCTGCGCTGTTAAGGGTCCAATCTTCCGGGCGGTCCATCAGTTCGCGCAAGAAGACAGCCAGTTTGGTTGTTGCGGGTGCCGCGACGAAGACTGCAATCACCAGAAAGGACGCGATACCAGCGAGGATCGGCGTTTCGCGAGAGAAGGGCATGTTGCCCTTGTCCAATGCGTCGCGGATCTTCTTCTCGGTCGCGTCCTCGGTTTTGCTCTCTTTATCGGTATCGTCGGACATATGTCACACGCAAGATTAGAGCGCATCCCGAAAAGTGTGCAACGGTTTTCGGACAAGGATGCGCGTTAAAACAGATGATCAGAGTGCCGATTTGATCCAATCAGATTGGCGCTCTAACTCGGGTCTTCGCCTGAATCGAGAGTGATGATACCGCGCTCTGAAAGATCGATGGCGATGCGTGCAATTGCGCGCCGTGCGTCTGCGATGTTCTGGCTGGTGATGTTGCCTTGTTCGGCTGCCAGTTCGCTTTCGACCATGCGGCGACCGCGCGTGGAAAGCGAGGACAGCACCATTTCCTGAAGCGACGCATCGGCACCCCGCAAAGCGGTTGCGATCTGTTCGGTCTGGACTTCATCAAACAGCAGAAGACGGGCACGCTGCGAGAGGCGTTCCACATCTTCAAAGTTGAAGAGCTTCGCCTTGATGCGCGCGATGTCGTCCTGGCTGAGATCTTTGAGGCTCGACATGAGCTCTTCCATCTCCTGCCGGTCGAGCTGGTTGAAGATGTTGGCGATCTGTCCGTGATGGGCTTTGACCGGGCCTGCATCGCTGCGGCCAAGCAGGTCGCGACGCAATACATCTTCCAGAAGATCGGCTGCAGCTGGCGCAACATTGCCAATATGCAGCGAGCGCTGCACGACGGCACTGCGCAGCTGTGGCGGCAGACCTACAAACATGCGGGCGGCGAGGTCCGACGGCAACTTGGAAACGATATAGGCGATGATCTGTGGATGCTGATCGGCGAGATAGGCCTGCAGGCTCTCGACCGGCAGTCTCGCAAGCTGTACCCAGACGGATTCCTGAACGAGCTGTGGCTGAACGCGCTCTTCAAACACGGCATCGGCTTCGTCTTGTGGCAAGGCTTCGCGCAGCAGGCCTTCAAAGCGCTGTGCCGCTTCTGAAACGGGCGCGCCTTCGGCGAATGAATCTTCGAACTGCTTCACCAGATGTTCAAAGTCGAGCGGAGAAATGGGTTCAAGCGTGCGGGCATGGCCTGCAAGCTTCCGCAAATCTTCGGCGTTGAAGTGTTTGAGCAGCCGTGAGGCGGAAGGGCGGCCGATTGCGACGAGGATCGCAGCCGCTTTCTGCGGACCGGAAAGAGTGTCAATCACTCCGCTTACGCTATCATCGAGAGGCTTCTGCGATTCATTATCGGCCATGGTCGATCCGTTACTTACCGATGATTTCGGTGAGGCTGACGCCGAAGCGGGAGGAATCGTCTTCAAGAACGATCACTTCACCGCGCGCAATCACACGTCCATTGACGACGATATCGACCGGATCGCCGATCTGCTTGTCGAGGGTGATAACAGCACCGCGACCAAGCTTCATCAGATTGGCAACAGGCATGGTCGTTCCGCCCAGCACGACTTGCACGTCGACCGGAATGCCCATGATGAGCTCAAGATTAGGCTTCGCTGCGCCTGTCTTTGCAGCGCGCGGCTTATCTTCCTGCAATTCTTCGATTGCCTCGTTGAGCTCATGCTGCATGTCTTCATCCTTGCTTTTCTTGCTCATGCCTGCCCCGCAATTTCAACGGTCGCCTTCTTGACGGCGCGACGTACGAAGACAGGTAGTGCGTTCTTTTCTTTTGGCGCAGGCTCGCTTACGGGAGCGAAAGCCTGCTCCTCAATACGGGCGACTGTTGCCGTAACATTGCGTGCCTGACGCACATCACGGGAAAGAGCCTTGCGCACGCGGTTCAGCTCCTCAATCGCTTCGTCCATTTCCCGACGAACGCGGGCGGTTTCAGCGAGACGGGCTTCAAGGCGGACGGTTTCATCTGCAAGATCGGTGCGCTGGTTCTGCAAAGATTTTGCAACGCGCTCCAGACCGTTGGAAGCCGCAGCCACGCGAAGCGTCAGCAGCTTGCCGAGCTTGATGGTCTCGTTGGCTTTGCGCCCGACGATGATGAGCGCACCAAGCGAGCCGAGAGCCATCAGCGTGGAAAGTATGTTAGCCAGCAACAAGCTCATCGATGAGATCCTCTTCCTGATTGACCGGATCGCCAACCTTGACTGTAAAGTGAATGCCGGACTTGCCGAGCGTGCATTTGAAAAGCTGCTGATCGCCAGCGCGCAGACGTACCTGTTCCATGGCATCCGTCGGGAGCTTCAGAACCTGACCGATTTCAAGCTTTGAAAGAGCGTCGAGCGTCAGGCTCCCCTGCTGGATGAAGGCTTCAAGCTCAATCCGTGCGCGGCTGACTTCGCTGCGCATTCTTTTGCTCCAGGCGGGATCTGCCTGATCCATCGGACGGCGCAGGAATGCAGCCACGGCATCTTGCATTGGCTTGTGCGTGCTGCGGGGCAGAAGAAGATGCACGGCCCCTGTTTTGCCTGCCGCGACCACATCGATCCGGCAAACGAAGAGGCGCGAACGCTCGAATTCCTCGCTGTTGAACTCAGCCGCGTCTGCGCATTCGCCAGCAGCAAACAGCGCCTGGGCGTTGTTTGAGAAAACCTGATCAAGCGCTGCAGCCATGTGGGATGTCAGCAGGCTCGATATTTTGCGCTCCAGCATACCGAAAGGGCGTTCCAGATCGAAGCTTCCGAGATTTCCCTGTGCGCCAAACATGGCTTCGATCATGGAAAATACCAGTGTCGCATCAGCGGTTACATAGAGCGTGCAACCCCAGCGATCGGCTTTAAGCGGCGCGATAATCGCAGCCTTGTCCATGATGGCATTGAATGCTGCATCGTCCGCAGCCTCAACCTGGCCTGCTTCCGCATCAAATGCAGCAGCACTGCCCTGTTTGAGACGACCGCAAAAATGGGCGGATGCATCCTTGAACACATGCGCAAGCGACTTCAGATCGTCGCCCGACAATCCTGCCGCCCGCAACAGATTTTCAGCGAGCACGTCGTTTTTGCGGTTCTGGCCCAGTGTGGTCATATCAGGCTGCCTGCTGGATCGGCGTTGTCGCCATGGTTTCCTGCTCAACGACGTCGATGCTTGGACGTTCATAAGCGGAGATCGTCTTGCGGCCGTATTCGACGGCGATCTGCGGCAGCGAACCGTTCATATATGCAAGCAGGGTCTGCTTGACGACGGTGTAAAGACGGTTGTTCTTGTCACGCGTCGACTTGATCTTGGTAGCAATCGGACCAACGACACCATAGGAAAAGAAGATACCTGCGAAAGTACCAACAAGGGCCGCACCAATCAGATGGCCGAGCACTTCCGGGGACTGGTTGAGCGCACCCATCGCTTTAATAACACCAAGAACAGCCGCGACGATGCCGAGGGCAGGCAGCGCTTCGGAAATGCTGACCATCGCCTGATAAGGCTTGAGCTTGTCGCGCGAAAGCGTGTGGATTTCTTCATCCATAAGCGCTTCGATTTCATGCGAACGAACATTGCCAACGATGATGAGGCGGCAATAATCGCAGATGAAGTGGATGAGGTCGTCTTTCTTCAGGATGCTTGGATAGGCCTGAAAGATTGCCGATTCCTTGGGGTTGTCGATATGGACTTCCACCTCGTTGCGCGACTTGGCGCGCAGCTCACGCATCAGGCTATAAAGCAATCCGAGAAGATCGAGATAATCACGCTGCTTGGGCACTGCATTGGTAAAGGCCTCCACGCACGCCTTGCCCGTATCTTTCACAAGTGAAAACGGGTTGGCGATGAAGAATGTACCAAGGGCTGCGCCCAGAATAATGACGAATTCCCACGGCTGAACAAGCACGCCGACGTGACCGCCCATGGCGATGAAACCGCCGAGCATACAGCCCAGTGTGATGGCGAGGCCGATGAGAATACCCAAAGCGCAAGACTCCCGTTGGTTCGAAGTTATTCTTACACTGTAGGGAATGCGCCTTGCGCGAAGCTTGTCACATGACGCTTCAGCATAATTCCTTAAACTTAAATCAGTTTAAGGGAAAATTATGCTGCAAATATAAAGTGTTAGAGCGCGTTTGGGTCTGATTGGATCAGGGTGGTGCTCAAATCATTTGTTTTAACGCGTCTTGTTCCGAAAACCGTTTCACCCTTTTGCGGATGCGCTCCAAAATGCATCAGCTTCGGACAAGCTTGAGACCGCATAAAGGGTGTGAAAAATCGCAGGGGGTTCTCGCATGGTCAACACGATGATGAGTTATCGGCTGATCGCGTCCGATATGACGCGGTCGTTGCAGCGCGTTGCGAAGGAACCGCTGGTCGAGCGAGAAACCGCCTATTACAAAGAGAATATCGGCAAGGTGAAATCCATTGATGATTTCATGTCCGATACCCGGCTTTATAACTACGCCATGAAGGCATTCGGCCTGGAAGACATGGCCTATGCCAAGGCATTCGTTCGCAAGATCCTGACCGAAGGCGTCAAAGATGATGACGCGATGGCGAACAAGCTGACCGACAAGCGGTATAAAGAATTTGCGACGACATTCGATTTTGCAGGCAAGGGTGAAAAAGCCACCGAAAGCACGGCTGCCCAGCAAGGTGTGATGGATAAATATATCCGTCAGACACTGGAGACCGAGGCTGGCAGCCAGAACGAGGGTGTCCGTCTGGCGCTCTATTTCGAACGCAAGGCATCCACCATTACCAATGCATACGAAATCCTTGGCGATAAAGCTTTGCTGACCGTTATGCAGACAACGTTTGGCTGGCCCTCGGTGATGTCGAATGCTGACATCGACAAGCAGGCCAAGATGATCGAGGCCAAGGTCGATTTCTCGAAAATGTCAGACCCTGACTATGTATCGAAGATGATCTCGCGTTTTACAGCCATGTACGAAATGAACAATCCAACCACGAGCAGCCCGGCATCAATCGCCTCGCTGTTGCTCGGTGGCACGTCATCGGTCGGCATATCGTCGAGCATTCTGACCACTTTGCAGAACTTCAAGCCGGGCGGACGCTGATCAATGCAGAATAATTCCATCTATGTAGGCCTGTCTTCCCTCGTCACACTTGAACGGCGGATGGATGCCATTGCGCATAATGTGGCAAATATTTCGACGCCGGGCTTTCGCGGCGAAGGCACGAAATTCAATACAATCGTCTCGAACAAGGCCAGCGAAGACGTGAACTTCGCGACCGCAGGCAAGAGCTATATTCGCACAGAAGCAGGCTCAATGCTGGAAACCGGCAATCCTTTTGATGTTGCCGTTAAGGGCGATGCCTGGATGTCGGTCAACACCCCGCAGGGTGTTGTCTATACCCGCGACGGCCGCATGAAGATGATGCCAACCGGCGAACTTGTGTCTGTCACAGGCAATTCGGTTCTGGATGTGGGCGGTGCGCCTATCGTTCTCAATCCGGATGGTGGCGCGCCCAAGATTTCCAGTGACGGTGCGGTCTACCAGAACGGCGCACAGATCGGTGCAATTGGCCTGTTCTCGATCCCAGCAGATGCCGATCTCAGCTATGCAGGCAATTCCGGTGTCATGCCAAGCAAGCCTGCACAGGCTGTCGTTGACGATATGAGTGTCGGCGTTGTGCAGGGGATGATCGAAGGTTCCAATGTTGATGGCATGACGGAAATGACCCGTCTGATCAGCGTCAGCCGGGCTTTTGAGCAGGTGAATAATCTGCTTTCGCAACAGGAAAGCACGGTGGCTGAAGCCATCAGGACGCTGGGCTCCAAAAACGGATGACGCCTGATTTACCGCTCGCGCGGCTCGCCGCCTTTGCACGCCAACAATCGATAGCGCCAAAGTCTCTGACAGGTATTGGCGGTACGGTGAGCGATGTGTCGCGTTCGGCGATTGCGGTACGGGGTCTGTCGCGCAATGCGCGTTTGGGTGATGCGGTGGCTATCCGTGCCGACAGTGGTCAGAGCCTAGCCGAGATCATTCGTGTGGCTGATCATCAGGTGCTCGTGAAGCCGTTCGATGATCGCATAATTCCATCACTTGGCGCCGCTGTTTTTGAAGAAGGGCCGCTTCGCATTCGACCTGCGCCGGAATGGCGTGGCAGGGTCATCAATGCATTGGGCGAGGCGGTAGATGGAAAAGGCGCATTGCAACCCGGTTTGCGCCCCATGGCATCGGAAAACCTTGCGCCAGCCGCCTTGCGACGCGCACGCGTGGATCGCGGATTGCGGACCGGCGTCAATGTCATCGATATTTTCACGCCGCTCTGTTTTGGGCAGCGTATCGGCATTTTTGCAGGCTCAGGTGTTGGCAAATCCACCTTGCTTGCCATGATGACCCGCGCTGCCGATTTCGATACCGTCGTTCTGGCGCTGACCGGTGAACGCGGTCGCGAAGTGCGTGAGATGCTCGAAGAAACCATGGCGGGGCATCTCGATAAAACGGTAACGGTGGTTGCGACGGGCGACGAAAGCCCGATGATGCGCCGCCTTGCTCCCAATACTGCAACCGCAATTGCCGAATATTTCCGCGATCTTGGACAGAATGTCTTGCTGATTGTGGATTCCGTCACACGCTTTGCCCATGCTGCGCGCGAGGTGGCTATTGCTGCGGAAGAACCACCGGTATCGCGGGGTTATCCGCCAAGCGTGTTCAGTCAGTTACCGCGTTTGCTTGAGCGCGCCGGCCCCGGCATTACCGAGGCGGGAGGCAGTATCACGGGCATTTATTCGGTGCTGGTCGATGGCGACGATCACAATGATCCGGTCTCCGATACCATTCGCGGTACGCTCGATGGGCATATTGTTCTTGATCGCGCAATTGCGGCTCAGGGACGTTTTCCGGCGGTCGATATTCCTGCATCGGTTTCACGTCTGGCAAAACATAACTGGACACCAGAGCAGCGCAAACTTGCCACTCAGCTGCGCAGTATGGTTGCCCGTTTTGAAGAGACGCGCGATCTGCGTGCGATTGGCGCCTATCAGAAGGGCAATGACGGATTGCTGGATCAGGCTGTCGATTTTGTTCCGCGCATTTATGATGCGCTGCAGCAGTCGCCCGAGACAGGCCTGTCGGCTGACCCTTATCACGATCTTGCCGCGGCACTGCGCGGGGAAAAACAGGCATGAAGAACATGAAGACGGGTTCGCGCAAAACCATGGAAGAGGCCATTCTCGCTGATCTGGCAGCAGAGGTGGAAGCCGCGACTGTGAGCGAAACCAAAAAGCCGCAAAGTCAGGTTGATCGCTATCTCAAGATTGCAGCAATCACACTTGCTGTTGGCTGTGCGATGCTTCCCTTCGTTACCTATTTGCAACGTGTCGATCTGAGCCCGGATAAGAAGGCCGACAGCAAGATTGTTGATCCGCTTGACCGCTCCGAGCAGAAGACCGTGCGTCATTTTCCGTCTTTCCGCCCGAATGATCAGGTCGCCCCGAGTGAGGATATCGACACCACCACGACTGGTTCGGTCATGTCGAACGGCAAAGGCTTGCCGGGAACAGGCGCGGGTAATGGTGGTGAAGGCGGCGAGGGGCAGGCATTGCCAAAACCGGTATTCGCATTGCGCGAAGTGGTCGGCGGTATGGCGATGATCGAAGATACGTCGGGCTATTGGTTCGTCGAAAAGGGGTCGCTCCTGCCCGACGGCAGCCATCTGGTTTCTATCGGTCGCGGCAATCAGGCCGGTACGTGGAAGCTCACGACATCATCCGGCGATGTGATTGAAATGCGCAGATGAGGCCATGAGCTGGCCTTTATGAAGCTTGCGTCAGTCCGGCTTGCAAACAGTTTGGTTCATTTTTCAGAATTAAAACCACTGCTAATATAAGTATCTGATTTAAATATATTTTATGAGCGTTATCCGCATGTCGGAATGCTCTGCCTTTGCTAAACCTTGCTCCACGCAAGCTTGACGCAAGTTCCGACCTTTAAGTTAACGAACTATAAAGGCGGGATACTCAATGAGCTCCATTCATCTTTTCGATCTGGCTGCAAGGCAGGCGCAGTGGTTGTCGGTACGACAGGCCACGGTTGCGGGCAATGTCGCCAATGCGAATACGCCAGATTTCCGGGCGCGCGACGTTCAGCCCTTCGCTGATGTGCTGGACAAGACCCAGCTCACCATGGCTGCAACAAGTCCGCAGCATCTGGAAGTCGAGGCGAATGGCATCGCAGGCGCCCGGCTGCGCCCGGAGGATATCACCGAGCAGACCCATTCGGGCAATACGGTCGATGTCGAGCGGGAAATGATGAAGGCGGGCGAGATTTCGCGTGAATATTCGCTCAACACCAGCATCGTCAAAGCTTTTCACCGCATGATGCTGTCTGTGGCGAAAGGGTAAGCCATGTCGGATGCCTTGCAAAATACCCTCAAGATTGCAGCGTCGGGGCTTTCGGCGCAGTCGACCCGTTTGCGCATCGTTTCTGAAAACCTCGCCAATGCGCAGGCGACTGCCAAGACTGCCGATGCCGATCCTTACCGCCGCAAGACTGTATCCTTCCGCACGGAAGTCGAGCAGGGCACGGGCGCTGCCGAAGTCCGAGTTGCTGAAGTCGGCAAGGATACCTCGGCCTTTATCGAACAATATGACCCAAGCCATCCGGCAGCGGATGCGCGTGGCTATGTGAAATATCCAAACGTCAACATGGTCGTCGAAATGGCGGACATGCGTGAAGCCAACCGTTCTTACGAAGCCAATTTGCAGGTCGTCAAACAGGCCCGCGAGCTGATTTCAATGACCATCGATCTCCTGAGGAGCACATAATGTACGACTCAATCATGAGTGTTTCGGCGCGCAACGCCCTGTCGCGTCTTTCTGAAACGGTTGCTGAAAAGAGCGTCGGCTCGACCTCGGCTCCGCAGGCTATTCCAACGACGCCCGGCGCGTCCTTCGGGGAAGTGCTGTCGCAGATGACGGATTCCGTTGGTCAGAAGCTGCAGGCAGCGGAAGCCAACTCGATCCAGGGCATCAAAGGCGATGCGCCGCTGCGTGATGTGGTCAGTTCCGTCATGGAGGCCGAGCAGTCGCTTCAGACGGCAATCGCGATCCGCGACAAGATCGTGCAGGCCTATCTCGAAATCAGCCGTATGCCGGTCTGAGTGCTCTCACTGAATAAGGACCCGCTATGAAAGCCCTGACGATTGCCGCAACCGGTATGAACGCCCAGCAGCTCAATCTGGAAGTGATTGCCAACAACATCGCCAATATCAATACGACAGGCTTCAAGCGTGCCCGCGCCGAGTTTTCCGATCTTCTCTATCAATCGGAACGGACCGCTGGTGTGCCAAATCAGGCCAATCAGGCAATCGTTCCCGAAGGCGCGCTGGTCGGGCTTGGTGTTCAGACAGCGGCTGTGCGCAATCTGCATATTCAGGGCAGCTTCAATCAAACCGGCAATCCCTATGACGTGGCGCTGACGGGTCGCGGCTGGTTCCAGATCCAGAGCCCAACGGGCGAAACGCTTTACACGCGCGCTGGCGCATTCAACAAGAATGCCGACGGCCAGCTGGTAACGCTCGATGGTAATCCGGTCGAACCTGCGATCACCATTCCACCTGACGCCATTGAGGTCACGGTTACAGAGACCGGTCAGGTTTTTGCCAAGCTGCAGGATCAGGTCAACCAGGTCGATCTCGGTCAGCTGACACTTGCCAACTTCACCAATGAAGCGGGTCTGGAGCCACTGGGCGGCAATCTCTACCGCGAAACGGAAGCTTCTGGCGGCCCATTGGTCGGCGTCCCGGGTGATCCGGGCTATGGCGCGATCAAGCAGGGTTATCTCGAAGCATCGAACGTCGATCCGGTGAAGGAAATCACTGATCTGATTACGGCACAGCGTGCCTATGAAATGAACTCCAAGGTCATTCAGGCAGCTGACGAAATGGCCGCGACTGTATCGAAGAATCTGCGCTAAAGCATTAGAAATGCTCTCTTTTTGTTTCTACGCACATCTTGGTTCGAAAACCGGTTCCCACTTTTCGGGATGTGCTTCAACGGTGATGGCGATGAGTTATGCGAAGGCAATTTCCCGGAAAACAAGGCTGGCAGTCACTGCCGGCCTTCTGCTGTCCGCAGTAATGGGGTCTGCGACCACAGGCGTAAGCGCTGCCGACCGCATCGCTTTTGTCGTGCCTTCGGCAACCGTCTATCCCGGTCAGATCGTGAGCGATACCGCACTTCTGGAGAAGCAGTTCTTCATCAGCGCACCGGCTGCAAGCCAGTATGTGCTGTCGCAGGATCAGGCGACAGGCAAGGTTGCCCGCAAAACGCTGCTTCCCGGCAAGCCGATCCTCGTATCTGCCCTTGGGGAGCCATCGCTGGTCAAGCGTGGTGTTCCAGCTCCGCTGGTATTCACGTCTGGTACGCTTGTCATCACCGCTATGGGCACACCGCTTGAATCGGGTGCTGCTGGCGACTTTATCAAGATCCGCAATATCGACAGTGGGATCATCGTATCAGGCACAGTGCTTGCCGATGGCCGTATTCAGGTGGGGATGCAGTGAGAAAAGCACGCGCAGCCCTGATTGCCCTTCTGGCTATTGCACTGCAGCCTGTTGCTGGCTTTGCGGATGAATCTTCCAAGAACGCGCGCGAGTTTGGCTCGGCCGTGGAAGCCGACGCAGACTGGCTTGGTTCAGGTGGCGATCCGTCGAAAATGACTTATGCCGAACTGGGCAGAGGCAGCGCTGTTGCGCGCCTGAAAGACATTGCGACCATTCAGGGCGTGCGTGAAAATCAGCTCGTGGGTTATGGTCTTGTTATCGGCCTGAAAGGCAGCGGCGACAGTCTGCGCAATTCACCTTTCACCGAACAATCCATGCGCGCCATGTTGGACAATCTGGGTATTAGCGCACCGCGCAATTCGACCCGTTCCAAGAACACCGCAGCAGTTATCGTAACCGCCAATTTGCCTGCCTTTGCCGGCACCGGCTCCCGTATTGACGTGACCGTGTCTTCGCTGGGCGATGCAACATCGTTGCAAGGCGGTACGCTGGTGATGACACCGTTGATGGGTGCAGATAATCAGGTTTATGCGGTCGCGCAGGGTAACATGATCGTCTCCGGTTTTTCGGCTGAAGGCGATGCTGCAAGCATAACGCAGGGTGTGCCGACGTCGGGCCGTATTCCGAACGGTGCGCTGGTTGAGCGCGAAGTTGCGGGCAATTTCGGCAAGGACAGTGAAATGGTCGTCGAATTGCGCGATCCTGATTTCACCACTGCTGTACGTGCCGCCGATACGATCAACGTTTTTGCCAAGCGCCGTTATGGCCGCGGCGTAGCGATTGCACGCGATGCCAAGACCATCCGGCTTCAGCGCCCGAAGAACGTACCTGCCGCTCGCTTTCTGGCTGAGCTGGAAGGTCTGCCAATCACCACGGATGAAGTCGCACGCGTCGTCGTGGACGAACGCACTGGCACGGTCGTCATCGGTGAGAAAGTACGCATTTCAAAAGTGGCGATCAGCCATGGCAGCCTGACCGTGCGCGTGACCGAAACACCGATGGTCGTTCAGCCCGATCCATTCAGCTACGGCGAAACTGAGGTCGAGCCGAATACTGATATTGCGGTCAATCAGGGTGACTCCAAGATCGGTATCCTGACGGGAGCCAATCTTGAGAACCTTGTCAAAGGTCTGAACCAGATCGGCGTTAAGCCAAATGGCATCATTGCCATTCTGCAGGCTATCAAGACGTCCGGTGCCCTTCATGCTGAACTGGTGGTGCAATGATTATGGCTAGAAACGTCATTCGCTTTGGTTCAGTTCTTGCCGTGCTTTTCGGTGCAGGTTTTCCGGCTTTCGCACAGCAGCCGCTTCCACCTGTCCCGGCACCGCAGCAGGCCGAAACGCCCGCCCCATCAACCGCTGCTCAGCAGTTGGCGGCTTCTGCGCCAATAGGCAACCTTGATGAAATCCGCAAATTCTGCGGCAATATAGATGATCAGGCCGCTGATGCCCGCTATTCGCTGCAGGCCAAGCAGCTTGCCGATCTCAAGGCTGACGTTGAAGAGCGTATGCGCGCGCTGGAAGCCAAGCGCAAAGAATATGAGATGTGGCTGAAGCGTCGCGACGAGTTCGTGAACAAGGCACAGGATTCTCTTGTCGATATCATCTCCAAGATGAAGCCTGATGCAGCTGCAGCGCAGATGTCGCTGATCGGCGATGAAGCGGCAGCGGCTTTGATACTCAAGCTCAATCCGCGTGTTTCGAGCATCATCCTCAATGAAATGCCGCCTGAAAAGGCAGCCAAGCTCGCACGGGTCATTGTTGGCTCGCAGCGCACGACCGCAACGCCGCCGCCCACCAGGGAACAGCGCGCGCAGGCGGAAACCGGGAATTCGGTGCAATGACGAAAAGCATGAACAAAGCGCTCTTTGCAGCAGCAACCTTGGTCCTTTTGGCAGGCTGTGCCACACGGCCGGAAGAGATCGGCCGTGCGCCGGACCTTTCGCCGGTGGCGGCCAATCTCGGTGTCCAGAACAATCCGCAATATAGCGGCTATCCTGTCCGCCCAAGCAAGGCATCCTATTCGCTTTGGGATCAGCGTTCGACGAACTTCTTCAAAGACCCACGCGCCGCCGAGCCGGGCGATGTGCTGACGGTTATCATCTCGATCAATGATCGGGCGAACATGGATAACAAGACGGATCGCGAGCGTGTGTCGAAAGGTCTTTACGGCGGCGGCGCTTCGTTCGACACGAGCAGCCTTTCGGGTGCAGGAGCGGGTGGTACCATGGATGCGTCGGTCAATACGCGATCCAACAGCTCCTCCAAGGGCAAAGGCACGATTGAGCGCAGCGAAGATATCCGTCTGCAGGTCGCCGCCATCGTCACCGATACTCTGCCGAACGGTAACATGATTATTCGTGGTTCGCAGGAAGTGCGCGTTAACAACGAGTTGCGCGTGCTCAACGTTGTCGGTGTTGTGCGTCCGCGCGATATTTCAGGCAACAACACAATTTCCTACGACAAGATTGCCGAGGCGCGTATTTCTTACGGTGGACGCGGTCGCCTGAGCGAAATTCAGCAGCCGCCTTACGGCCAGCAGATTCTCGATCAGATTTCTCCGTTCTGAAGTTGAGCAGGTATGAGCGATACGGCAATCGATAAGGACGGCAAGGCAAAAGGCTCTATCGCGGGTCTGTTGGGCGCTGTTGCAGTTCTGACCGCAATCGCTGGCGGTGGCGGATGGTATCTGGGTGGCGTTATCTCCGCTGACCAGCAAGCCGCAGTTAAATCGACGACGAAGGAAGACAAGCCGAAACAGGGTGATTTTGAATCGCGTTCCATTGGTACAATCATCCCTCTGCAGCCGATTGTGACCAATCTTGGCATTCCGCAGACCACATGGGTCCGACTTGAGGCGGCGCTTGTTGCGAAGCCGGGTCGTGAAATTCCGCCTGCAGTTGCAGCAAGTGTGGGCGATGATTTCATGAGCTTCCTGCGGAGCGTCAATCTCATGCAGTTGCAGGGGGCCGCTGGTTTGGCCTATTTGCGTGCCGATCTTGAAGAGCGGGCGCGGATGCGTTCGGAAGGCGCGGTCGACCGCGTTTTCATTTCGACGCTGGTAGTAGAATGAAGAAAATTTTCGCCCTGAGTGGCTTGCTGACGCTGGCCTTTATTTCTGCTGCCCATGCACAAGCCTTGTCGCTGGATAATCTTCTTCCAGCCGGAAGTGGTGCAGCCAGCGGACAGATCGTTCAGCTGTTTGGCCTTCTGACGGTTCTGTCGGTGGCGCCCGGCTTGCTGATCATGGTCACAAGCTTCACGCGTTTTGCCATTGCGTTCTCGCTTTTGCGTTCGGGGCTTGGGCTTCAGACGGCTCCTGCAAGCATGGTGATGATCTCGCTGGCTTTGTTCATGACCTTTTATGTCATGGCACCAGTGTTTGATCGTGCCTGGAACAATGGCGTGCAGCCTCTGATGCGCAACGAGATCACGCAGGACGTGGCATTTCGTGAAATTTCGAACCCGTTTCGCGAATTTATGATGCGCGAAGTGCGCGACAAGGATTTGCGCCTGTTTGAAGATCTAGCAGATCCGGCATTCCGCACGGGTGAAGACGGCATTGTTGATTTCCGCGTGCTGGTTCCGGCCTTCATGATCTCGGAATTGCGTCGTGGTTTCGAAATCGGCTTCCTGATCGTTCTGCCGTTTCTGGTGATCGACCTCGTGGTCGCAACACTGACCATGTCGATGGGTATGATGATGTTGCCGCCGACGGTGATATCGCTGCCGTTCAAGATACTGTTCTTCGTGCTGATCGATGGCTGGAATATTCTGGTTGGAAGCCTGATACGATCATTCTCCTAAGTCGGGTGGTGCGAAATCAATTGCTTGCTAAGCATTTCCAGCAAAAGTGCGAAGCGGTTTTGCGTGGGATAATGCGCAAAAAAGGGGTTAGAGCGGTTCCAACGTTTCAATGTAAACTGGAACCGCTCTACACATTCTGACTAGGTATCACCCCAGAAAATACCGTTCGTTAAAAACGATCGCATTATATTAATATATTCTTAACAATTGGGTTATAGTGCTAGCATCCATAGTAGGTCCCACGCGTTTCGTGGTGACAGGCATGATGCCGCTCTCCTATGCCGGTAATATTCAATCCGGCCTGTCCCTCAGTTTGTTTTCCCAAGGGGCAATTCAATGTCTAGCATTCTTACCAACTCTTCAGCTCTTACCGCTCTTCAGACCCTTTCCTCGACCAACAAGTCGCTGGAAACCACGCAGAACCGTATTTCGACCGGTCTGCGCATCGGTGAAGCTGCTGACAATGCATCTTACTGGTCGATCGCAACCTCGATGAAGTCCGACAACAAGGCCAACTCGGCTGTTCAGGACGCTCTTGGTCTCGGCGCCGGCAAGGTTGACACTGCATACACTGCAATCAACGACATCAAGGACCAGGTTGACAAGATGAAGTCGCTTCTGGTTAGCGCTCAGGGCGCCAGCCAGGAAGACCAGAAGAAGGTCGCGACCGAACTCAAAGCAATCCAGTCGCAGATCAAGTCATCTGCCAGCAACGCGAACTACGCTGGTTCGAACCTGCTCGTGAACGACGCAGCTGCAACTTCGGACCTTAAGGTTGTTGCATCGTACAACCGTACCGGCACCACTGTAACGATCGACACCGTTGACGTTGCTGCTGCTGACGTACAGGTTTTTGCTGACGCTGCAGGCACCGGCGGTATCGCTGGTGATCTGGTCGCCACTGCTTTCTTCGATCCATCGACTGCAAAGCTTGACGACGCTGCAATCAAGACTGCTCTGGAATCGGTTGAAACCGCTCTGGACAAGCTCACCACCGGTGCAGCTTCGCTCGGTGCTGCAAAGGCACGTATCGACACCCAGAAGAGCTTCATTTCCAAGCTCAGCGACTCGGTTGAAAAGGGCGTTGGTACGCTCGTTGACGCCGACATGAACAAGGAATCGGCTCGTCTGTCGGCTCTGCAGGTTCAGCAGCAGCTGGGCGTTCAGGCTCTCTCGATCGCTAACTCGTCGAGCCAGTCGATCCTGTCGCTGTTCCGCGGCTAATCACTTAGCTGATACGGTTGATACTTTGAGGGGCGTGGAATTTATTCCGCGCCCTTCTTCTTTTCTAAAAAATCGCCTCCTCATTCAAGCCGACACTTTCGCGCAAGCTTCGCGATCTATTTTGTTCGCATCAGGATGGCGGTGGTATCGATGCAGCAGAATTTCCAGCAATTACTCGAACAGCTTAAGGGAACGCTCGGCAAGCTTGGCGCGCGAAAACTTATAGCGCTCGGACTTGTCGGAGCTGCACTGATGGGCGCTATTCTTTATACGAGCGTCTATCTGAGCCGCCCCTCCTATGAGACGCTTTATGTCGGCCTTTCGCGCGATGACGTGAACCGTATGGGGCTGGCGCTCGGTGAAGCTGGCATTGCTTTCGACGTGAAGTCCGACGGTTCATCGATCCTTGTTCCTGTCGGCAAGGCCGAACAGGCGCGTATGTATCTGGCTGAAAAAGGTCTGCCGACGTCAAACAACGCCGGTTACGAGCTTTTCGACAATATGGGCTCGCTTGGCCTGACATCGTTCATGCAGGAAATCACGCATGTTCGGGCACTTGAAGGCGAGATCGCGCGTACCATTCAGGCCATTCGTGGCGTAAAAGCTGCGCGCGTTCACATCGTCATGGCCGAAAAAGGCTCGTTCCGTCGCGGTGATCAGAAGCCGTCTGCTTCGGTTGTGATCCGCGCTGAAGGCGGCTTTGCCGCTGAATCCGCGCAGTCGATCCGCCAGCTGGTTGCTGCCGCTGTGCCATCGCTGGATGCTTCGTCCGTTACGGTTCTCGATACCAATGGTCGTCTGCTCGCATCTGCGGGAGAGGCTGCGAATGGTGCTGCTCTTCTGACCGCGTCGCTTGAACAGCAGGTTGCTGGCAATGTGGATGAGAGCATCCGCAAGGCGCTTGCTCCATATCTCGGTGTTGGTCACTTCCAGAGCAGTGTTCAGGCAACGCTTGATACCGACCGCCGTCAGACAAATGAAACGCAATTCGATCCTGAATCGCGCGTTGAACGTTCTGTTCGTGTTGTGCGTGAAAGCGGAGACTCCCGCAACGCACGTAACGACAATGCCACCGGCGTTGAGCAGAACATTCCGCAGGAAGAAATTCAGAACCGCAACGGCGAAAGCTCGTCTGAAAAGACTGATCGCCGCGAAGAACTGACCAATTACGAAATGAACACCAAGACGGTATCCACAGTCAGCGATGGCTACACCGTCAAGCGTCTGTCGATTGCGGTCGTCATCGATCAGGCGCGTCTGCTTGAAACGGCTGGCACCACGCCGCCGCCTGCCGATTTTGTCGATCAGCAGCTCTTGAAAATCCGCGACCTCCTTGCAACTGCCGCCGGTCTCAATCCTGATCGTGGTGATGTGATCAACGTAACGGCTGTCAACTTTCTCAGCCCGGCAGGCGCAGATATGGAGCCGGTTTCGACGCCATGGTCCGAGCAGCTGATGCGTCAGAGCGGTTCCTACGTTAATGCACTGGCAATTCTTGCCGCTGTTGCGCTCCTGATCTGGTTTGGTGTCCGTCCTTTGCTCCGCGATCAGAACGCGAAGCCATCCGGAACAGAAGTTGCGCTGCTTGAACCGGGTGATGTCGCTGTGCCAAACTTTGTTGGTGATACGCAGCAGGCCATCGCCGGTGAGGGTGCCAAGGCAGTGATCGGTGGACCAGAAGCCTATGCCGATCAGATGAAGACCAGCCTTAGCGATTTGCGTCAGCGTATGCGCATGCCTGCCAAATTGCGCCTCGAACAGATGATCGAGATGGATGAAGAGCGCGTTGCCGCAGTTCTCAAGCAGTGGATCCACGAAACCGCCATCAAGCAGGAAGCAGCATCAAACCAGCGATCTGTAATGCCGGAGCTTGAGGCTGCCTGATTATGAGCACGCTCGCACTCAGCCGCTACCTTCCTGATTTCTCGACGCATCGTATCGCCGACGAAGCGGTAGAAATCATTGCGGCCCCCGCACAGCCGCAGCCTTTGTCGGAGCTCTTGCCGCACACCGATCCGCAAATGGCTGAGGTTTCGGAGAAGCCTCCATTTGCAGAGCAGGCGGAAGTCGCAAGCATCATCGCCATTGAAGAGGAAAAGCGGGCTGCATTTGAGGCCGGTCGCGAAGACGGTCACAAGGAAGCAGAAGCGCTTTATGAGGCCGAGAAGGCCAGGCTGCTGCGTGAGCATGAAGCGGACATCGAAGCATTGCGTGCGAGTTTCTCTCGTGAGCAGGCCAATCTCCTGGCTGGTGCCTTGACGGAAGCTGTGAGCGGGCTTGAACAATCCATGTCCGCGCAGATTGCCGAGGTTCTCGCACCGTTGCTGGCAGCTAAAATCGAACAGGACGCGATTGCGGGTTTCGCGCAGCGGATCAGCAAGCTGGCTCTGGAAGGCGAAGCACCTGAAATCTTCGGTCCAGCGCATTTGCTTGAGCCGCTCAAGGACCATGCCGACCTTCTGCCGCCTGGATGCCGTTTTACTGAGAATGCGTCCAGCGAACTCTCATTTTCCTTTGGCGATCGTGCGCTTGAAACACGCGTCGCGCCAGTTCTGGAAGAACTAAGGGCTGCTGCCAGATGAGCATCGATCCGGAAACCAAGCGCGAAATCATTATTGTCCGCCGTGGCAAGCACGATGATCATGACGGTCATCATGGCGGCGTCTGGAAGATCGCTTACGCTGACTTCATGACTGCGATGATGGCGTTCTTCCTCGTCATGTGGCTCATCAATGCGGCCAACGAAGAAAGCAAGGCGGCTGTCGCCAGCTACTTCAATCCCGTTAAGCTGATGGATCGTCATTCAAGCCCAAAGGGCGTGCAGGACATTGACGAACAGAACGGCAAAGTTCGCTTTGAGAGCGACAAGCAGATTGAAAACAGCACCAAGGTTATCAACGATAGCGCTGCTTCCCCGCCGATTGAGCAGGAAGAAAGCCGCATGTTCCGCGAGCCATATGCGGTCTTGTCCGAACTTGCGCATGAAACGGGCGTTCTGCAGAACCAATCCACGAAGGGCGATGGCGGCAGCGCACAGGCTGGCACGCAGACAGGCGCTGATGGCGGCGATGCCTATCGCGATCCGTTCAGCCCTGACTACTGGTCGAGCAAGGCTGCGGAAGAGCTGACGCCACCGGAAGCTGCCCCTGCAACGCCGCCACAGCAAACAGCGGAAGCAAAAACCGAGGCAAAGCCCGAAGAAGCTGAAAAGCCAGCAGAGAACCAGGAAAAGCTGATTTCTGATTTGAAGAAGGCAGCAGACGGAGACGCATCGACCGATGGCAGCAAGGCGGCAAAGGCTGAGCCTATGCCTGATGTGACAGTCGTCCCGGTCGATGGCGGCGTCATGATTCAGCTGACTGATAAAGTCGATTTCGGCATGTTCACGATTGGCTCCGCCAAACCGGATGCGCGTGTTGTGCAGATGCTTGAACGCATTGCGCAGGTTATCGCGCGTCAGCCGGGGGAGGTTGTCATCAGCGGTCACACTGACGCCCGACCTTTCAAGAGTGCGACCTATGACAATTGGCGCTTGTCTTCGGCTCGTGCGCAGATGGCCTATTACATGCTGGTGCGTGGTGGGCTGGATGAAAAGCGTGTCCTGCGTGTTGAAGGCTATGCTGACCGTCAGCCAAAGAACGCCGCCGATCCAAATGCCGCCGAAAATCGTCGCATCGACATCTTCCTCAAGTCCAACCCATGAAGAAACTGGTAAAGCGCTCCCTGCTGGCACTTGTTGCAAGCCTACCGCTGGCAAGCGGAGGGGCGGTTTCCTATGGGCAGACGCAAGCAGCAGAAGAGCCACGCAGCTTGCCGGTGCTTGAGCCTTATAAGCTCGTCCGCTCACTGCGCATGTTGCAGGATCAGCTGGTTTCCGGAAAGCCTGAAGCCGTTGTGATGCTCAACAGGCTGCTGATTTTTGTGAGCGCTGATATGGAACGCGCTCCAAAGGAATTCTGGGACAAGCCTGAGAATATCTATGCGGCAATCATCTATCTGTTTAACGGCGGCAATCCTGATGCCGTGCGAAAGGTGCTTGCTGGTTTTGATGGCGAGACTGTTCCGCAAGAACTCGTCAAAGGCGCGCTTGCCTATGCATCGGGTCAGAATATTGAGGTGGTGAAGCTGTTCTCAGTGCCGCTGTCATCACAGCTGCCAGCCGAGCTGCGCTCTTCCATCGTGCTGGTAACGGCCAGCCAGATGACGGCTTTTGATCCGGCAACGGCACTTCTGCGACTTGATCAGGTGCGGCTCGATAGTCCGGGTACGCTTTTTGAAGAAGCGGCTATTCGTCGTTCGATGCCGATTGCCGCCAAGCTCGGTGACGCAGACAAGATCAGGATGCTATCGCGCAATTACCTTCAGCGCTTCCCGCGCTCGCCCTATATGCGCGATTTCATGAAGCAGTTTGTGGATGCCGCGTTGAAACTCAATGATCGCATCGGCAATGCCGAACTGGTCAAGCTGATTGGTACAGCTGATCCGGTCATGCAATATTCGCTTTATCTGCAGATTGCGCGTGGCGCTCTGGTGGATGGGCAGACGGAGCGCGCGCGCTTCATGTCGGCTGAAGCAAGAAAGCTTGCCGATCATCTGAAAGCCGACCCGAGCAGAGCCAATCTTTATGCCGCGGCAAGTGATGTTGCTTCGGATTCCGCCAAAGATGCATTGCGTGAATTGTCTCAGATTTCGCCCGATCGTTTGCAGGAACGCGACAGGCAGCTTCTGCAGGCGGCAGAAGCGGTTGGCTCGGTGGTGACACGCAAGCCTCCCGTTGAGGGTGCAACAAAGCCAGTCAGAAGCGAAACTGACATTCCGGCAATGCCGATTGCTGACGGTGATGAGGCGCCCGTCGTGCCCAAGGCGCCAGAGACCCCTTCGCCTGCTGCCGGTTGGAAGCCATCCCAGCCTGCAAAGCCGGAAGATGATGTGCAGAAGACCATGGATGATGCGCGGCGCAAGCTTGCGGAAATTGATGCCTTGCTAGGAAAGACTATTCAATGAGCGTAGATCTTTTGCTCACTACGGCTGGAAGACTGGCTTCACTTGCCAAAGGTACTGGCGCCCAACAGGGCGCTGTGGCAAAAGCCAATGGCGAAAATCAGGAACAGTCTGAACCGGCAAAATTGTTTGGCGCATTGCTGGAAAAGTCTCAAAACAAGCTATCGCTTGAAGGCGAGCAGAAGGATGAGACGCAGTCGGAAGATAGCGACAAAGCTGATCGCGATACGCCTGCTCAATCTTCGGTCTATGGTGTGTCGCAGAACCTGCTTGCACTTGCTGCAGGGTTCAACAACCCAAAAGATGAGGATCAGCTTGCTGCGCGTGATAATGCCGCCAAACAGTCGATGAATGTATCGGCGCTGGCCGATGCTGCTGAAGCTGCAGATCCTGCACTGACGACTGCAGTTGCCGCTGACCTGCCTATGCCTGATGCAGAGCTAAAGAAGGATCAGAAGGAAAACGTTCAGGCAAACAAGCAGACGCAAGCAACAGCAGATTCCAAGGGTGCCGCAAAGCCTGAGAATTTGGCCAGCCACACTCCACCTGCTGCAACGAAAGATCAGCAGACTGACAGCGCCACAGACGGATCTTCTGCATCGCCCAAGCCTGAGCTTACACCTCAATCCAACAATGCCGCAGAAGCTGATCGTCCAAATGTTCAGCCGCAGCAGCAAACAGGAAAGTCTGCACCTGTTGCCGATGTAAAATCGCCTTCACCAGCAGCGCCAACTGCTGCTGCACGTATCGCGGATATCCAAGTCCTCTCTGAACGCAGCTTTGGTGCTGTGAAAACCTTGCAGATCAGGCTTGATCCGGTGGAGCTTGGTGCAGTGACTGCTCGTATTCGTCTGGTTGCCGACAGCGTGGAAGTGCATCTGGTGGCTGACAAAGCCCATGCTGCCGAGGCGCTGGCTGCCGATCGCTCAATGATCGAAAAAGCTTTGAAAGTTGCAGGCATTACGGACGACACGAAAATTTCGGTCACGGTGACTGAACGCGGAGCAGTCAGTGCAGTTCAGCACAGCTCCGCGAGCCATAGTGCCGGGCAACAGCAGGCCAGCTCTCAACAGCAAGGCCAGCAGACTTTTGACATGCAAAATGGCTCGGATGGCCGGGGAAATGCGCAGGCGCAGTCTCAGGCGCAATTTATGGGTGGTGAGGGCAGGCAGAATGGCGAATCTGGCCAGGCAGACAGCAATAATGCACGCGCTCGCACATCGACTGAAGCCAATGAGCGCGAAATTTCTGGTCTTTCTGGCGGCCGCAATCGCGGCCTCGTCGTTTAGTTTAGCAGGCGCTAAAGCAGAGAATATTTGCGAACGGGAAATGCATCGAGCGTCCGCCCGCTATGATGTGCCACTCGGTATTCTTTATGCTGTTGGTCTGACCGAAACCGGGCGCAAAAACTCGCTCCAGCCCTATGCGATGAACATTGAAGGAAAGGCAGAGTTTTTCCCATCTCAAGCGGCCGCTTTAAGACGTTTCACCCAAGTACACGCCGAAGGTGCAAAACTGATTGATCTGGGCTGTATGCAGATCAATCACTATTATCATTCCAGCGAATTTCCGTCTGTCGGCGCGATGCTGCAACCAAGCCTCAATGTTGATTATGCTGCGCGCTTCCTAAAGCGTCTGCGTGAGCGCGAAGGCAACTGGACAATGGCAGTCGCGCGTTATCACGCAGGTCCAAATAACGATCCTGCACAGAAGCGATATGTGTGTCGGGTGATGACAAATATGATCGCAACAGGCTTCGGAAATTGGACGCCTCAGGCAAAAAACTTCTGCGCAGGTTGATCGGGAATCCCGCAAAATTGCGGGTTGTAGAGCGATGCCATATACACGCAGTTTTTAGAGACTCAACCTGTAATTGCATATAGCTAGATAATGTATTTTAGAGGGTAAATTTTTAAGTCCTTGTAAAGAATCGTTAAACTTCGTGAGCGCGTTAACGACTTGTTAAGATTTTCAGACCAAGAGTGCCAGGCCGATGCAATCATGGCGATTCCTCTTAAATTAGATAATACTAAAATGCCTCCCAATTTATTGCGGGCAACTTTGTGTAATTGCCGCTGACTCCTCCTGCCAGTTACTTCTGTCTTGCTTGGGTTAACATATTGATTCGGAAGGCGGGCCGATGATCGTAGTCGTAGATGAGCGGAATATTGTGACTGAGGGGTACTCCTCTTGGTTCAGCCGAGAAGGCATCACGACAACCGGGTTCACACCATCCGATTTCAATGAATGGGTCGAAAGCGTCCCCCATCAGGATATTATGGCTGTAGAAGCCTTCCTGATTGGCGAGTGCGAGGCTCAGAACGGTCTGCCAGCGCGTATTCGTGAACGCTGCAAGGCGCCTGTTATTGCCGTAAACGACCGCCCGTCACTGGAGCACACTCTGGAGCTTTTTCAATCCGGAGTTGATGATGTCGTCCGCAAGCCAGTTCACGTCCGCGAAATCCTCGCCCGCATCAACGCAATTCGCCGCCGCACAGGTGCTTCGGCTGCATCGGGCAATGATGGAACCGAGCTTGGACCGATCCGCGTTTTCTCCGATGGCCGTGATCCACAGATAAATGGTGTGGATTTCCCGCTGCCGCGTCGCGAGCGCCGGATCCTTGAATATCTAATTGCAAACCGTGGTCGCCGCCTGAACAAGGCGCAGATTTTCAGCGCGATTTACGGCATTTTCGACAGTGAAGTCGAAGAGAATGTGGTCGAAAGCCATATTAGCAAGCTCCGCAAAAAATTGCGTGAAAAGCTTGGTTTTGATCCTGTTGATTCAAAACGTTTTCTTGGATACTCAATCAACATCGATTGAGATTCGTGTCCTTTCTATCGAGCTTTCAAAAGCTCAAATCCAGTAATTCGCGGTTTTTAAAGGTAGTCTTGTCCAGGCAACCCCTGAAACTGATTGTGTCCTCAGTAAAAGCGTAAAAAATCTTAAGGCTACAGTTTCACGCAAGCGTGGCCCGATAGCTTATCTGCGGATTCTCAAATTCTCAGGAGTTGCCAATGAGCCTCTACGGTATGATGCGGACCGGCGTTTCAGGTATGAACGCGCAGGCTAACCGCTTGTCGGCAGTCGCAGATAACATCGCGAATGCAAGCACGGTCGGCTATAAGCGCGCCGATGCGCAGTTCTCATCGCTCGTTCTGCCAAGCACCGCAGGCCAGTATAACTCCGGTAGCGTCGCGACCAATATCCGCTACGGTATTTCGGATCAGGGCGGCATTCGCTCGACAGCTTCCGCGACCGACCTTGCAATCGACGGCAATGGCTATTTCGTCGTCAGCAATGCTGATGGCACACCTTATCTCACGCGCGCAGGTTCGTTTGTGCCGGACCAGTTCGGCAATCTCGTCAATACGGCTGGTTATTACCTGATGGGTTATCCGGCGGATGCTAACGGCAATGTTAACACGGTCGCCAACAGCTTTGACGGTCTGGAACGTGTGAACGTCAAGCAGTCCGATCTTGTTGCAACACCTAGCACCTCCGGCAATTTCACCGTCAACCTGCCTTCGACGGATTCGGTTCCTGCTGCCGGCGAATTCAATCACAAGACATCGCTGATCGCTTACGACAATCTCGGCGGCAAGATCACGCTGGACGTCTATTTTACCAAGACCGCTGACAATACCTGGGATGTTTCGATTAAGAACGCCGCAGATGGTGTTGAAGTCGGCGCAACAACGCTGAACTTCGATGGCACAAACGGTAAGCTGCTTTCTGGCGGTGATGTTGCTGTCGATCTGACAGCCTATAATGGTCAGGCGCTGGACCTTAATCTCGGTTCGTCCAAGCAGCTGGCAAAAGACTATACGATCACTGAAGCTGTTATCAACGGTCAGGCCCCTTCATCGATCAAGGGCGTTGATATCGGTAAAGACGGTTCGGTCGTTGCTCTTTATGAAAACGGCTCGCAGAAGCTGCTTTACCGTATTCCGCTGGGAACTGTGGCAAGCCCGGACCGCATGTCGGTAATCAGCGGCAACGTGTTCTCGCCAAGTGCAGAATCCGGCAATATCCAGCTCGGCTTCCCTGAAAACGGAGGCATGGGCAAGGTTTCGGCAGGGGCTCTTGAAGAATCCAATGCGGATATCGCGCAAGAGCTGACCGACATGATCGAAGCTCAGCGCAGCTACACCGCCAATTCGAAGGTCTTCCAGACCGGCTCCGAATTGATGGACGTGCTGGTTAACCTGAAAAGATAAATTGATGCGGTTCCGGGGAGGTGGTCAGTCTCCCCGGAATTGCAGTTTTAAAACTGGACTGTTTTCGCAACAAAAACGGTTCGACGTAGGATGGGGATAAGATGTCGCTTAGTTCTGCTCTTCTGACGGCCAAAAGTTCGCTTGCGGCAACGTCCAAGCAGACGTCAGTCGTCTCTCGCAATATTGCGGGGGTCAATGATCCTGATTACTCGCGCCGCACTGCGTCGCTGGCTTCGGGGCCGTATGGTTCGCTTTATGTCAATATAAGCCGATCCGCTGACGAAGCGTTGTTCAACCGCTTTATCCAGTCGAACAGCATGGCATCGTCGTCGTCCATTCTTGCAGGCGGACTTGACCGCCTTTCGTCGCTTTATTCGGCAGATAATTTCTCAGGTTCGCCTTCGGCGTTGATCGGCGATCTTCGCGATGCGCTCCAGACTTTTGCTGCCTCGCCATCCAATTCGGCCCTTGGTGATAGCGTTGTTTCAACGGCGCAGTCGCTGGCCGATGCATTGAACGCTGGCACGAAGCAGATCCAGTCTCTGCGTACCGATGCAGATAATGAAATCGCGGACTCCGTTGCCAATATCAACGACGTGTTGTCGAAATTCGAGAAGATCAACCAGCAGATCGTCAGCGGCACACGCGCTGGCAACGATGTGTCTGATTTTCTTGATCAGCGCGATTCACTGCTGAAGCAGCTTTCCGGCGAACTGGGCATCACAACCATGGTTCGCGGCGATAACGACATGGTCATTTTTGCGGAAAATGGCGTGACGCTGTTTGAAACCACGGCACGCAAGATCAGCTTCGAATCTTCCGGCGGTCTGGCGGCTGGTGTTGCTGGCAATGCCGTTCTCGTCGATGGTGTCCCGCTTACGCATGATACATTCGATCAGCCTTATGGCACTGGCCGTCTGAGCGGACTTCTGCAGCTGCGCGATCAGATTGCGCCGCAGTATCAGATGCAGCTCGACGAGATCGCTCGCGGTCTGGTGTCGATGTTTGCAGAAACCGACCAGACTGGTGCAGGTCCAAAACTAACAGGCCTTTTCGGCTGGTCAGGTTCGCCTGCCGTTCCGGGTGCGGGTGTGACAGCTGGTCTCGCAGGCACGATCAATGTGTCATCGGCATTTGTTGCAACCGAAGGCGGCAGCTCGCTGCTGCTGCGCGATGGCGGTGCAAATGGCGCGAATTACAAATATAATTCAACCGGTGCCAGTGGCTTTAGCGATCGTCTGCGCGCGTTGAATGAGGCGTTCTCCGAGCCGCTGACGTTCGCTTCTTCGGCAGGTCTCAGCTCAAATGCGAGTCTGATTGATTACAGCGCGTCGTCCATCAGCTGGCTTGAAGGCAAGCGCAAGACTGCGAATGCCAATTTCTCCTATAACCAGACTGTAGCAACTCAGGCCGATCAGGCTCTGTCCAATGCCAACGGTGTCGATATCAACACCGAGATGGCACTGCTTCTCGATCTGGAACATTCCTATCAGGCATCAAGCCGGGTACTGACGACGGTCAACGCCATGCTTGACGAACTTCTCAGAGCGGTGTGAGGCTTATGAAAGCGCAATCTATTTCTACATATGGTGCAGCTTCAGCCCTCAAGGTTCTCGTCGCAAAGACGAAGGCCGAGCTTGCAAAGGCGCAGCAGGAAGCCACCACAGGTACGGTTTTCGATGTTGGTTTGTCTCTTGGTTCCAAGTCTGGACAGACCATATCGCTGCGCAAGGAATATGATCGCCTTACCGTTCTGACCGATATGAACAAGCTGCTGCAGCAGCGCATGACGACGACGCAGACTGCGACCACCACCATTATCGAGAGCACGCAGAATTTTCTGGGTGATCTGACGGGCGCAAACAGCACAATTGAAAGTGCGCAGACTGCTGCGAAAACGGCAAAGTCGTTGCTGGATTCAGTCACCGGCCTGCTCAACACCAGCTATAATGGCGAATATATCTTCTCAGGCGTGAACACCGACGTGAAGCCCATTGCTGACTACACCGAAGGCAGCCAGGCACAGAATGCGGTTCGTCAGGCATTTGAAGATCATTTCGGGTTTCCCATGAATGATCCGCAGGTTGCCAATATCACTGGCGATCAGATGAAGACCTTCCTCGAAGGTGATTTTGCCGAGCAGTTCAACGATGCCAACTGGGATGCCAATTGGTCGAATGCTTCCGATACGGTGATCAAGAGCCGTATTTCGCCAACTGAAACGGCTTCGACCTCCATTTCGGCAAATGCTGATGGTTTCCGCAAGACCATCATGTCTGCAGTCATGGTGTCCGAGTTCGCAACGATCGGTCTGAGTAATTTAGCGTTTCAGGCGCTGACAAATCAGGCAATGCAGACCACAACGCAGGCAATTACCGAGACGACGTCTGAACAGACGACGCTGGGTCTGGCTCAGCAGCGCACCAATGCCGCGACAACCCGGATTGGGGCACAGCAGAAGATCCTCAATGAATCGGTTCTGGATCTTGAATCGGTCGATCCTTATGAGGCTGCAACACGCGTCAATGCGCTGATGTCGCAGATCGAGACTTCTTATGCGCTGACTGTTCAGCTGCAGAATCTGAGCTTGCTCAACTATTTGAAATAAGACCATTGAGCGCCATGCGCTCTCTTGGATGCATAAAGGTCGCTTTCAACTATTGGATCGACGCGTTGTGCCTCTAAAGCGGTTCCAGTTAAGAATGAATCGTTGGAACCGCAGCAACTGTTTGTTCTACGCATTATCCGACGCAAAGCTGCTTCGCACTTTTGCTGGAAATGCTCAAATACTGTGGGGCGCTCGCCCGCCCCGAAGAAGAACATCACAAATCGGGCAGCATGATGCGGTTCGTATGGGTGGTGCCGGAAAACGGAGACTACATGTATCAGCTGCGCTACGAAGACGTCATGAATGATGATATGGCGAGCGCCAAGGAACGCGAGCGGATGCTTTTTGATCGCTCGATTGAAATGCTCGCCGCCGCGAAAGCCCATGGTGCCGGATCGCGCGAAGGCATCGATGCTTCCTACTTCACAACCAAGCTGTGGACCACAATCATTGAGGATCTTGGTTCAGAAGAGAATGTGCTTCCAAAAGAACTGAAAGCCGCAATCATTTCGGTTGGAATCTTCATTCTCAAAGAGATTGAGCAAATTCGACAGGGTGAAAGCACCGATTACGACACGCTGATCGAGATTACTCAATCTATCCGTGACGGTCTGTGACATGACGACGAACGGCAAATCAGCGATCCGTCTTTCGCTGCGCGCAGGCGAAAAGATTTATATCAACGGCGCGGTTTTGAAAGCTGACCGCAAGGTTTCGCTGGAGCTTTTGAACGACGCGACATTCCTTCTGGAAAACCATGTTTTGCAGCCGGAAGAGACGACATCCCCGCTGCGTCAGCTCTATTTTGCGGCGCAGATGATCCTGATTGAGCCGGCTCTGAGGGAACAGGCGCGCAACACGTTTGCCCAGATGCTGAAGGGCATGTTTGCGACGTTTAAGGATGCGGAAATCCTCAATGCGCTCAAGCTCGTTGATGAGCTGGTGCATAACGGGCGCGTCTTCGATGCACTGAAAACAATTCGCACGCTATATAAGCGTGAGGCAGAGCTGATGGGTGAAAAAGACCTGTCGGTCTCTGCCATACAAACAGAAAAGCCTATGGCAACGGCCCAAGAATCTAACTCGGTTTTTGGAACCAGATCCGCGTAAGAACAAACAGATAGAGTATTTCCTATGATTCAGTTTCAACAGGAAATGCTCTAGAGCGTCCTTTGGGACAAACAGCGCTCTAAGGGGCAAGTCTATGACGACAACATCGACAGTCGGCGCCAACAATACGACCAACAACACGGCAAATTCGTCATCAAGCAGCAGTTCTGCTGCCGCAAAGGCGAGTGTGGATTACAATTCCTTTCTGAAGCTTCTCGTCACTCAGATGCAGAACCAAGACCCCACACAGCCGATGGATGCGACACAATATGTCTCGCAGCTTGCGACATTCTCCAATGTCGAACAGGCGGTGCAGATGAACAGCAAGCTCGAAACGCTGATCGCCAATTCGTCGCTTTCGCAAGCTGAAGGCTGGATTGGCCGCACGCTGACCAGTGCTGACGGCACGGTTACGGGTGTGGTCAAGTCTGTCACGATCCAGTCGTCGGGGATGCTTGCTGAACTCGAAGACGGCAAGACGATGCTGATCGGCCAGGGCGTCAAGATCAGTTAAACGATATCTCCAAAGCCGGGTGCGGGTTTGGAGACAATGGCATGTGCTAAAATCTGGATTGAGACGCAGTTTCGATAGTTCATCTGAACCGAAACTGCGCAAAAGCGCCGTGCGCTGAGGACCTTACCTGTGAACGAAGCTGATGCGCTCGATATCGTCAATTCGGCGATCTGGACCGTGCTGATGGCGAGCGGACCAGCCGTACTTGCGGCGATGCTAGCAGGTATCGGCATCGCGCTTTTTCAGGCTTTGACCCAGATTCAGGAAATGACGCTGACTTTCGTGCCGAAGATCATCGTTATTTTTGTGGTACTTGCCTTCACCGCGCCATTTGTTGGCGCGCAGATTAACTCTTTCACGCTGCTTGCTTATTCGCGCATCGAAAAGGGTTTCTAGAGCGCGTTTCGATCTGATTGGATCAGATCGGCGCCGTAAGCCTTTTTATTTGAAGCATAATCTTATCGATCTTTGTTTCACTCCGATAAGACTTTTGCTCTAACGCAGCCCTCGCGCAAGCTTCGTCGTTTATGTTCCGTCTGACAACAGGAGACGGACGTGCAGCAGGCAGCAGCTAAACCATTGACAAAACGTGGAATTCTGACCGGTAGCGACATGGGTCTTGCTGCCGGTATCGTCATTATTTTGACAGTGCTTTTCCTGCCTGTTCCTGCGGTTGTTCTGGATATCGGCCTCGCTTTCTCGATTGCGTTCTCCGTCCTTATCCTCATGGTTTCGCTCTGGATTCAGCGTCCGCTTGATTTCTCGGCCTTCCCGACGGTGTTGCTGATTGCGACCATGATGCGTCTGTCGCTCAATATTGCGACGACACGCGTGATCCTGACCCATGGTAATGAGGGCTATTTAGCTGCAGGCCATGTTATTCATGGCTTTTCGCAGTTTGTGATGGGCGGTGATTTTGTCATCGGTCTTGTGGTTTTCACGATCCTCATCATCGTCAACTTCCTCGTCATCACCAAGGGTGCGACGCGTATCGCAGAAGTGGGCGCCCGCTTCACGCTCGATGCTATCCCCGGCAAGCAGATGGCGATTGACGCTGATCTTTCGTCGGGTCTGATCGACGAAAAGCAGGCACAGCATCGCCGTCGTGAACTGGAAGAAGAAAGCTCGTTCTTCGGTTCGATGGACGGCGCGTCCAAGTTCGTGCGCGGTGATGCGATTGCTGGTTTGATCATTACCGCCGTCAATATTTTCGGCGGGATCATCATTGGCGTTACCCGCCATGGTATGGATATTTCGGAAGCTGCTGACGTCTTCACCAAGCTCTCGGTTGGTGACGGTCTGGTTACGCAGATTCCTGCGCTGATCGTTTCGCTCGCAGCAGGTCTTCTGGTGTCAAAAGGCGGGACCCGCGGTTCCGCTGATCAGGCGATCTTTGGTCAGCTCGGTGCTTACCCCAAGGCACTTTTGATTGCTGCCTTCCTTCTGTTTGTTCTGGGTATCATGCCAGGCCTTCCGGCTTTCCCGTTCTTCCTGCTTGGTGGTGCAATGGCATTTGTCGGTATTGCCGTGCCACGCCGTCAGGCGCGTCAGCGCGAGGCGGAAGAGGCAGAAGCACAGTCGAAGCAGCGTGATGCAGAAGAGCAGGAGCGCAACTCGGTCAAGGCTTCGCTGGAAACCACGCAGATCGAACTTTGCCTCGGCAAGCAGCTTTCCGCACGTCTCATCGCTTCGCAGCAGGAGCTGGCGCACCGCGTCGCCAAGATGCGCAAGAAGTTTGCTCAGGAATATGGTTTCGTCATTCCAGAGATCAAAGTTACTGACGATATTTCGCTGCCGCCAAAGAGCTATCGCATCAAAATTCACGGTACCGCGGTTGCGAGCCATGAATTGCGGGTTGGTGAAATTCTCGTGGTGCTGGGCGAGCGTCCATTGCCATCCATTCCGGGTGAAGAAGTACGGGAACCAGCTTTCGGTATGCGTGCTTATTCCGTGCCGGAGACTTTTGCTTCAGATCTTCGCCGCGACGGCTATATGACTGTCGACAACTTGTCGGTTCTGCTCACCCATCTTAGCGAAATCGTGCGCAACAATCTGGCGCAGCTTCTCTCCTACAAGGATATGCGTATTCTGCTGGACCGCCTTGGTCCGGAATATCGCAAGCTTCTGGAAGATATTTGCCCGGCCAATATTTCCTATTCGGGGCTGCAGGCAGTCTTGAAACTGCTGCTTGCGGAGCGAGTCTCGATCCGTAATCTGCATCTTATTCTTGAATCCATCGCCGAAATTGCGCCTCTGGTCCGCCGACCTGAGATGATCGTCGAGCATGTTCGGATGCGGATGGCGCAGCAGATATGCGGCGATCTTTCAGACAATGGTGTTCTTAACGTGCTTCGTCTTGGCAATCGTTGGGACCTCGTGTTCCACCAGAGCCTCAAGCGCGACAATAAGGGCGAAATCGTCGAATTTGACATAGACCCGCGCCAGCTTGAGCAGTTCGGCACAGAAGCAACCACAGCAATTCGCAAACATTTCGATAGCGGCGAGCGTTTCGTCCTCGTTTCTTCGCCGGAAGCGCGCCCTTACATCCGCATGATTATCGAGCGGCTGTTTGCAACGCTTCCCGTGCTGTCACATGTGGAGATTGCGCGTGGTGTCGAAGTGAAATCGCTCGGCGCGATTTCCTGACGGGGGAGTGAACCCGTTGCCCATCACGCAACTGCCGATCAATGAACTTGTCTTCGCGGCCATGCTTGCATTCTGCCGTGTTGGCGCATGTCTGATGCTGATGCCCGGCATTTCAAGCGGACGCATTCCCTTGCAGGTCCGATTGTTTATCGCGCTTGCCTGTTCTTTTGCGGTCTTGCCTTTGGTGATCCAGAATATTGCTCCGAGCTTAGATGGCAGCCATCCGCTGGCGATGTTCCGCCTGATGCTCAGCGAAATGTTCATCGGAGGGGTGATCGGAATTCTGGCGCATATCTATTTCTGGGCATTGCAGTTCATGGCCAACATGATGGCAATGGCTGTTGGTTATTCGGGTACTCCAGCAGACGCGATTACAGAAGCAGAGCCACAGGCAACGCTTGCGACCATTGTTACTTTCAGCGCGCTATTCCTGTTTTTCGTCACGGATATGCATCTTGAAATTCTGCGAGCGCTGCTTAGTTCCTATACGGCTATCCCTGTTGAGGGGCATTTCAGGCCTGATGCTGCGATGATCGACATCAGCGACGCGCTTTCCGCAGCATTTCTGGCGACGTTACGCATCGCAGCACCCTTTATCGTGTTTGCGATTCTGGTCAATTTCGCCATCGGTCTTATCAATAAGTTGACGCCGACGATCCCGATCTACTTTGTGTCGATGCCCTTCGTGTTGGGCGGCGGTCTTCTGGTTGTTTACTTCATCCTGCCCGAGTTGCTGCGTTTTTTCACCGGCGAAGCTGCAACGCTGTTGCGCGATTTGTTCTGAGGATTGCATGGCTCAAACCAATGCCCGTAATCTGAAAAAGCTCATCACCTTGCAGAAGCTCGGCGCTGCACGGCTGGAAGCCTCGCTGGCAGCAACCAGCAACCGCAAGGCTGTTCTGGATGAAGAACGTGACGCGCTGATCGCCATGCAGGATCGCCGTTATGACGGCGATGCCTTTTCTGTCGATCCATCTCTGCTCATCAAACGGCTGGGGGCGAATGCGCTCGCAACTGAACAGATTGAGCAGCAGCTCGAATCAGAACGCAGAGGCCTTTTGAAAGAACAACGTCGGGTAGAACTTTTGGAAGATCGGCTCGAAACTGTTCGCAATGATGCCGAAAGACGAGAGCTTGCAAGCCTGATTGAAGAGTTTGTTAGCCGGAAAACCACCGCGTCGTAGGGCTGTAAGTCGCGATCACAATCGAAAAATAGTAAATAAAATCAGTTAATTGCAATAAATCTGGTGAGTTTGCACCGGCCGCGTTGACCAAGGCTTTGTCATAAAATTGAAACTGATTCGTACCGCAAGCTTCAGTCAAGTTTGACAGATTAATGTGCAATCAAGAGATGAAGAAGGACAAGTTGTATGGCGATTAATCCGCCGTCAGATCTGGTTATGGACGTGGCGCGTGCGGCTGATCCGCAGGCGTATCGCTTTGCGGCAGAGCGTCTGAAATCCATATCGGCAAACACTGGTCCGGCGGGCGCTGATACGGATACGGGATCAAACTTCGTCAGTTTTTCTGAAAGCCTGGCTTCAGGCGTTCGGTTCAATCCGCAAGGGGCGAACACGGTCAATCCGGCTTATCGGAAGTTTGAAGCTTTCATGCTGCAATCTTTCGTTCAGTCGATGTTTACAAGCGATACGACAGCGACCTTCGGCAAGGGCATTGCAGGCGAATACTGGAAATCGATGATGGCCGAAGCGATGGCGAACAAGATGGCTGATACCGGCGGCGTTGGTATCGCAAAAATGCTTGAAGCGCAGGCAGCGCAGAAGGTGCGCGCGGAAAACTCGTCAACCTTGGCCTTAGGAGGCGTGATCGACGATCTGGGACAGGGAATGAACACAGACGCAGTTTCAAAAGATATCGTTCACGGATTTGAACGGCAGCTCATTCAGAAACAACTGGGAAACAATGAAAGTGGAGATCGCGCTCGTAGCTGATGCTGAACATTGAGCACAGAATCGAGCGGTCAGGACAGAAATCTTTCCAAGACCTGACCGGCGAATAAGACTGCGACCTGCTAATACATATAATTGAGGAACCCGAAAATGACTGACACAAGCTCCGAAATCAGCCTGCTGCCGCAAGTGGCGGAAGCAGCACTGGAGGCAGACCCGGTTCAGGAACTGGAACAGCAGCCTGTACTCACGCCGGTCGTGCGTGCAATCCAGCGTCTTGAGGACGTCATTGATACTGAAACTCGTCTTTTGCTTGAAGGCGGTCATCCAGATCTTGCTGAGATTAATTCACGCAAGAGCCGTGGCCTGTACGACTTCAACAAGGCAATCAAGAAGGCTGCAAGCCTTGCTGAGCCTGCGACGATGAAGGGATTGCAGCCATTGCTCGATAGCCTCAAGCAGAAGCTTGAGAAAAATTGCGAAGCGCTGCAGCTGCATCTGCGCGCTGTTGGCGAGCTGGCCGATCTTATTCGCGGTGCGCTTGAAACGCAGGATGCCGATGGCACTTACAGCATGCAGAGCGCGAGGCTCGGTCACGCAAGATGATCCGCACAATCGTAATTGGCCTCTGGATCTGTGCAGTCGCTTTGGGCTCGCTGTTTTTCGCCGTTCGCCAGAATGATGGATCATCTGGTGAGGTGAAAGCGGAGGCCGGAGGATTCGGCGGGCTCGATTACGTGAAAACGGATGTGATGAGCGTTCCCATCATCTCCAATGGCAGCGTCGCCGGCTATGTCGTGACGCAGCTGGTTTATACTATCGATTCGAATATCCGGAAAAAGATCACGGTTCCGCTCGAATATTTCATCAGTGACGAGATTTTCCGTAAGTTCTACGGCAGCTACTCGGATACGAAAGAAGTCGAGAAAGTGAAGTTTGAGGATGTTCGGGCATCGGTGATCACCGATTTGAATGCACGTTTTCCAGAGCCGGTCATCAAAGACCTGCTCGTCGAGCAGTTCAATTATATTTCCGCTGAAGAAATCCGCGCCATGAATATGCGTGGCGGTGGGGTATCACCGGATACAGCGGGCAAGCAGGCGTCGGCCGAACACTAATTCACAGCATTTCCTGCAAAGTGCGGAGCGCCTCCGCAGAGAAATCAGTTCGCCGGACCGATTTCTTTTCCTGCTGCGATGCGTTGGATAATGCAATAAAAATAAGTAGTTAGAGCGAATAGTACTTTCCTGCCAGCTGGCTTAGACGTTCGTCATCCAACGGGGGCAGGGAAGGATCTACAGTAAACTGGATGCCGACTTCACGTTTTTCACGCCAGACAATCTGCGCCAGAAGTGCGCGCGCATAATGATCGTCAAACAGCCAGAAGCGTTCGGGAAGACTGGGAACTTCGGTGATTCTCAACCGTGCGCCGTGTGGAGCAATATCGCTGAACTGGCATTCGATAATGAACCGACCATCAAGATCGATAACCTTGCCTGATCGCAGCCGCGTACGCTGTCGCTCCTCCTTACGTCGCTCCTGAGACGGCTTGTTGCGTACCATAAATTTCTGCCTGCTGTTCCCCTTGAAGGGAAAATATAGCAGGCATCGCTTTAGTAAGCGTTACCTAAGTTCAATGCTCACCGCATTTTTCACAGCGACCACGCAGTTCCAGCGTGGTTTTGCGTGACTTGAACCCGCTTTGGAGGCTCCAGGCGCTAACGAGATTTTCGATGGCCGGATCGGAAAACTCTGTCACCTGACCGCATTGCTCGCAAATCGCAAAAGCAATCAATCCGTGCTGGTGGCATTGCGGATGAGCACAGGCAACAAAAGCGTTGAGGCTTTCAAGGCGATGCACCATGCCAAATTCGAGCAGCTTTTCGAGCGCCCGATAGACCTGCAGCGGCGCACGGAAACCGTCGTCACGGAGCTGATCGAGGATCGTATAGGCGCTGAGAGGACCATCCGCCTTGGACAGCACGTTGAAAACGAGCGTCTGATTGCGGGTCAGATCATGCGATGCATGGTTATGATGGTGGTGATGATTGCTCATTGGCCAGCGGTCCGTTTCAGTGATGCCTCCCCTTTATGTAGGGGCAAGAGGCTGAAAATGAAAATAGCAAGTGCGGCAACCACGATCGATGGGCCGGATGGCGTGTCGAACTGGACAGAGCCATATAGCCCGCCAATGACGCCGAGCGCACCAATCACAGATGCGAGAATGGCCATTCTCTCCGGTGTGGAGGAAAAGCGCCGGGCGGTCGCTGCGGGAATGATCAGAAGCGATGTAATCAGCAGAATGCCGACGATCTTCATCGCAATGGCAATCACAATCGCCAGAAGTAACATGAAGACAATCCGCGAGACGGCAGGGTTCATCCCTTCCGCACGCGCAATGTCCTCGCTGACGGTTGCAGCCAGCAAAGGGCGCCAGAGCCAGGCAATGACACCCAGAACGAGAATGCCGCCGCCATAGATGAAGGCAATGTCGATACGCGAAACTGCAAGCAAATCGCCGAAAAGGAACGAGAGCAGATCGATGCGCACCCAGGTCATGAAAGCCACGATCACCAGACCAAGCGACAAGGTCGCATGGGACAGAATGCCGAGCAGGGAATCTGCCGATAACGTATGGCGTCGCTGCAAAAGCAGAAGAATTGCCGAAATCATGACGGAAACGGCAAAAACCCCGATCATCAAATTGATGTCGAAGATAAGAGCAAGTGCTACACCCAGCAGTGCTGAATGGGCCATCGTGTCGCCAAAATAGGCCATGCGGCGCCACACAATGAAACAGCCAAGCGGACCCGTGGTCAGCGCCAGACCGACACCGGCAATGAGGGCGCGGGTGAAAAAGTCATCAAGCATGTGGCTTTTCCCCGTGATGCCCGTGATTGTTGTGGCCTTCGTGCCCGTTCCCACCGTGATCATGTTCATGATGATCGTGATGATGACCGTCATCGGCATGACAATGATCGGTTACAGAACCATCGGCATGAAGTACGCGGCCATCGGGCAGGTGGGTATGATCGTGGTGATGTTCATAAACAGCAAGCGGAGCGACCGCTCGGCTGCCGAAAAGTCGCGTATATTCGGGACTTGAGGTCACATCGCGCGGTGTTCCACTGCAGCAGACATGACCGTTCAGGCAGATAACGCGATCTGTTGCTGCCATCACCAGATGCAGATCGTGTGAAATCAGCAGGACACCGCAACCGGTATCGTCGCGCAGTTTTGCAATCAGCTCGTAAAGTGCGGCTTCACCGGAAAAGTCTACGCCCTGTACCGGCTCATCCAATACCATAATGTCGGGTTTGCGTGCCAAAGCGCGTGCCATGAGGGCGCGCTGAAACTCGCCACCAGAAAGATTGGCAATCTCGGCTTTCAGGAGATGGGAAATGCCGACCGCCTGAAGGGCATCCGCAATTTCACCTTTGCCGAGGGGACCAGTCAGCGTCATTAAACGCTCGACCGAGAGCGGCATGGTACGATCAATATTGATCTTCTGCGGCACGTAGCCGATGCGAAGGCCGCTTTTATGGACGATTGCGCCCTCATCGGGCTTCAAAACGCGCAGAGCCATTTTGGCAGTGGTGCTTTTTCCCGCGCCGTTCGGTCCAATCAGCGTAACGATCTCGCCGCGATGGACGGCAAGATCAACATTGCGCACAAGCCATCGCCCGTCGCGATAAACGCCGGCGCCTTTCAGCTCGATCAATGGTTCCCGCTCTGAATGCGCGGGGAGGGCGGTCTTATGGGCCATTCTAATTTGAGCTTTCGCTGCCTTTAACGATGCTTTTGGTAAAATGAATCGTGCGTTCTAAAATTCTTGTCTCAAGAATTAGGGAGAGTATGCCGATTCGGGTCTGTTTGCCTTGGCCGTCTCTCGGCTGTGCACATTTCTCCAAAAAGAGGTTGTATCTCCTTATTGCAGACGTTATAGCATAACGCAAATGACGTAATAAAATAACATATCACTTATCTATGTTGTTCCCCTCGGCGAATTCTTCAAGAGAGACCCATGAAACATCTCCGCTCCCTGCTTATGGCATCTGCATTTATGGCGGTTTTCGGCACCGCGGCATCAGCCGCCGAGCGCGAAGGCGTCGTTGTTTCCATCAAGCCGCTGCATTCGCTTGTCGCAGCAGTTATGCAGGGTGTGGGCGAGCCGAAGCTCATTGTTCAGGGCGCAGGCTCTGAGCATTCCTATAGTCTGAAGCCATCGGATGCCGAAGCCATTGAACATGCCAAGGTGATTTTCTGGGCCGGGCCTTCGATGGAAACCTTCCTCGACAAACCTTTCGACACATTGGGCGAGGGTGCCAAGGTTGTTGCACTTGGCGAAGCCGAAGGGCTGACGAAGCTCAAATTCCGCGAAGGCGGCCCGTTTGAGGCGCATGATCATGGCGGCGAGGAAGGCGAGCACGCGCATAACAATGAGCATGAGGGCCACAAGCACGAAGCTCATGACCATGCGCATGAAAAGAAGCATGACGACCATAATCACGCCGATGAAGCATCAGAAAAGACCGATGAGCACCACCATCATGGCGAGTATGATCTTCACTTCTGGCTTGATCCACAGAACGGCAAGGTTCTTGTCGGTGATATCGCCAAGGTTCTGAGCGAAAACGATCCTGAACATGCCGCGCAATATGAAAAGAATGCTGCCGACTATGCCGACAAGCTCGATGCACTGACCAAAGATATCGACAGCGAACTTCAGCCGATAAAAGACAAGCCGTTCATTGTCTTCCATGATGCATATCAGTATTTCGAGAATCGCTTTGGCGTGAAGGCTGCAGGCTCGATCACTGTGAGCCCTGAAAAGGCGCCGGGTGCTGGACGCATCAAGGATATTCACGAAAAGATCAAATCACTGGGCGCTGTTTGCGTGTTCTCCGAGCCGCAGTTTGAGCCAAAGCTGGTCAATACGGTTATCGATGGAACGGATGCCAAAGCCGGCACCCTTGATCCGCTTGGCGCGGAATTGAAGGACGGCCCGGATCTCTACCCGCAGCTCATTCGCAATCTGGCCGATTCCCTCAAGAATTGTTTGTCGAAGTAGCACTGGTCGCACCTTGTTCTCGTGGATTGAATTTGACGTTTGATAGCCCGCCGACACTGATGCTGTTTCAAACGTCAAATTCTAAAAATCCACGAGGTTACAATGTTGCTAGTGGTCTTTAAATTCCGACATTTGCTCAACATCGATATTTGGCGCTTACAAATGTCGGAATTAGACCACTAGGCTGCCCCACCCAGAAGCGACCTGTTGTGGTGCCGGGCTGTCTGTATGGGCGGTCCGGCATCTTCGATAGGCGATGAATGCTTTGTAAAGCCGGGCATTCAAGAACAGGTCGGGATTCTGCAATGTATTGCCGCGACACGAATTCCTGCTCACGCGGGATCATCCGTCGAGTATTTTTCTTATAGGATCTCTCAAAAGGTGGCTTTGCCGCCTCTTTTTAGCCAAACGAATGTAATGATATAACATTAATAGCCAGCAGCGCTGCTACTGCAGCGTATCTCACAACCGCCAGCAAAGGAGTTGCCATGAAAAGGCTTCCCGTCACTGTACTCTCCGGCTTTCTCGGTGCAGGCAAGACCACCCTTCTCAATCACGTCCTCAACAATCGCGAGAACCGCCGTGTTGCGGTGATCGTCAATGACATGAGTGAAATCAATATCGATGCGGCCCTTGTGCGCGAGGGTGGGGCCGACCTATCCCGAACCGAGGAACAGCTCGTTGAAATGACCAATGGCTGCATCTGCTGCACTTTGCGGGATGATCTTCTGAAAGAAGTAGCCCAGCTTGCGGCTCAAGATCGCTTCGATTATCTGCTGATCGAATCGACGGGCATATCGGAGCCTCTGCCGGTGGCAGCAACCTTTGAGTTTCGAGATGAAAAGGGCGAAAGCCTGTCCGATCTGGCGCGCCTCGATACGATGGTAACGGTGGTTGATGCAGCCAATCTGCTGAAAGACTATTCTTCTAATGATTTTCTGCGCGACCGCGGTGAATCGCTGGGCGATGAGGATGAGCGCACGCTGGTCGACCTACTGGTCGAACAGATCGAGTTTGCAGATGTCGTGATACTCAACAAGATTTCGACAGCGAGCGTGGAGGAGCGAGACCTTGCGCGCAAGGTGATCCGGTCGCTCAATCCCGATGCCCAAATTGAAGAAGTGGATTTCGGTCAGGTCGGGCTTGATGCGATCCTCAATACAAGACGTTTCGATTTCAATCGCGCCCATGAGCATCCTCTTTGGTATAAAGAGCTTCACGGCTTCAACGATCATGTGCCTGAAACAGAAGAATATGGCGTGCACTCTTTCGTCTATCGTGCGCGACGTCCCTTCGATCCGGCCCGCTTTCAGGCCTTTATCGATAAGAGCTGGCCGGGTGTTGTCCGTGCCAAGGGTTTTTTCTGGCTGGCGACAAGACCTGATTATGTAGGAGAACTCAGTCAGGCCGGTGCGCTGGTCCGTACCAACAAACGTGGTCGCTGGTGGTCTGCAGTTCCGCGCAGCTATTGGCCGGCAGAACCGGAATGGCATCGTGCAATGCAACCCTATCTCGATGCCGAATGGGGTGATCGTCGGCAGGAGATCGTCTTTATCGGCGTTGATCCAATGAACAGGGCTGCAATTACCGCCGAGCTTGATGACTGCCTTGTGCCGGAAGAGGTGTTCAAGCCGGAAAGCTGGCTGCGCCTGAGTGATCCGTTTCCGAGCTGGTCGGTCGCAGCGTAGAAACTACTCAGCCGACAGCGCGGCGATTTCGGAAGCCCTGCTGTCGGCAAGCGTGCGATGGTCGAGCACATTGGCGATTGCTTCCCGCACGTCGAGCATCATGTGCCGCACTTCACATTCGGTCTCGTCGCAGTCATCGCAAGGCTGGTAGTCGGTCTTGCTCGCGCAGGCGATTGGTGCGAGCGCGCCGTCCAGTGCCCGGATAATATTGCCAATATGAATTTCGCTGGCGGGACGTGCCAGACAAAAGCCGCCGCCCTTGCCTTTGCGACTCAGCACAAAGCCCGCATTGCGCAGTTCGATGAAGATATTATCGAGAAACTTACGCGGGATGTGATGCCTTTCGGCAATCTCACTTGCGGAAACTAGCTGCCCATTAGACACACCGGCAAGATGCACCATGGCTTTCAGGCCGTATTTGCCTTTTTTGGTTAGCATAGCATCCCTGCTGCAATGTCCTTCGGACGATCCAATCCCAATGCGTATTCACAAAAGAATTAGGGAGGAAAGCACCCTGCGGCAAGTTACTTTCGCGTCGCAGTCGCTTGATCTCTGTCGTTTTGTAAGGCCAGAGCCAAAGCGCCTTGCAAACTGTCGCCCTTTGCCGGGGTGTAAAACTCTTTATACGGTAGCAAATCGAGCCCAGCATAAGATGCCGCCAAACCGCCGGTTATACTGAAACGCCCCAGTGCTTTGATATCTAAGGCGCGCAGGTTCCGCTCAATCATGATGCAGGCATCGGAAACAAGTTTCATGCCAAGAGGGTCGCCCTTTGCTGCAAACTCAAACACCATGGGGGCGAAGGCTGCATAATCAGCGGCAGTTGCCGTGCGGGAGAACTGCGTGATCCGCCTTGCTGCGTCACCAAACTTGCCGAGAGTTTTTCTGGTCAATTCCGTTTCGTCGTTGATTCCATCTGAAACCAGCAATGTCTGCTCCAGAAGATCACGGCCAAGACGGGCTCCGCCTGCATGATCGCTTAGCATAAAGCCGCGCCCGCCAATAACATCGACCGTGTCGCCGGTTCTTTTCACAAATGCCGAGCCGGTTCCAAGAATTGCAATGGCACCGTCGCCATTTCCAAGTGCGCCCTGTAGAGCTGTTACCGTATCGGAAACGATACTGCTTCTGCCGAACGGCAGTTGCTTATAAGCGGCGGCATGGTCGGTAAGTGAGTTCGCACCGGCAAGGCCAAGTACGGCAACGCTCGTTATATATATAGAAGAAGGCAAGCCGACCTGAAGACGCGCCTGCTCGGCTGCTTCCTTTATATGCAGGATGGCATTTGCCGTATCCGCTCCTATATTAGCGGGACCGGATACTCCCTTTCCGAGAATGGCTCCGTTTCCATCGGACAGCACTGCACGGCATCCGCTGCCGCCGCCGTCGATTCCGAAGTAGTAATGCATTGGCTTGTCATTTCATTGTCGTAAAAATGGGAATCAGCCCGCCGCAACGGTTGAAATTCAGTTAAAAGCCACCATATCCCCTGTGGAAAGAAACTTTGTATTTTTTTATGAATGAACGTTGA
>NZ_NNRM01000019.1 GCF_002252525.1 Brucella pseudogrignonensis | reverse complement strand
CGAGGAGAAGGCTCTTGATGTTCATTTCTGACCTCCAGTCAAAGTTAAAAATGGGTCTGGGCATTCTGATTTGGCTGAAGGACAACCTGTCCCCATCCCCTGATGAAAAAGTCGCCCCGAAGCGCTCCTTCTTCTGGATGTGAAGATACTCGCCAACTTTTTCGTTTCAACATCGAATATCGCTCCCAAGCTTTGTTGAGCTTCTATGAGGGACGGTTGTTGCAGAAATGACACGAAATTGCCCCCTTTGGAGCCGTGATTTTAGACTTTGTTAACGTATGTAAACGCCGGTTAACCGGTCTTAACGATTGAAAACACGTATTTTTTGAGTCTGGGCTGTGAATAGTACCGCGAATCCGCTGAATGGATATCCAAATGTGGCTTTAGAAGCAGCTTTGCGGCGATGCACTGCCGGATAATAGAGAAGAAGTGACGAATCTCTCCATAATAGTGCGCCTCAGAAAGCTGCTTTTCACAGACTTTGAAGCCCACGATTCCGGCTTATTCACATCCCCCTATATATAAAAGTCCAAAATATACTGAGAATTTTGACATTCCGCGCTCAAATCGCTTGAAATGATCAACCGTACCGGCTATCTCGCCCTTACCGGAGAGGTGGCCGAGTGGTCGAAGGCGCTCCCCTGCTAAGGGAGTAGACCTCATAAGGGTCTCGTGGGTTCGAATCCCATCCTCTCCGCCACTATCATCAACATGATGATTTCCTCCTTAGAGCACTTGATTCCTCTCTGTTAGACGCGCTGTTTTGCAATATTTTGCCAGGCAGTAAGCCTTGGTATGGTTTGGCACCAGCTCCTGACTTTTTCAAACTTCGGAATCCAAGAAACTCAACATATTGAAATTATATAGTTTTTTGACTTCCCGTCGATTCTTGACTGGAGGTCAGAAATGAACATCAAGAGCCTTCT
>NZ_NNRM01000018.1 GCF_002252525.1 Brucella pseudogrignonensis | reverse complement strand
TAAACTCAAACGGCAAAAGTCGCGCTTCAGCATGACCTCACACCCTTCAAAGCCAACCACGATCCCAGGCAGGCTCTCCGTGCAGATGATCGACCAGATAATCCACCAATGCGCGCACTTTGATCGCCAGATGCCTGGCTGGAGGATAAACAGCGTAGATGCCCAGCGGCTTATCTTCGTAATCACGGAGCAATTGCTGTACACGGCCATCACGAATGGATGGCCCAGCGATGAATGTGGGCACATGCGCAATGCCCAGACCAGCTGCAGCAGCCTCCAGACAAGCTTCGCCGTTGGAAAACTGCAGACGTCCTGAGATGGCAGCTGACTGGATCTCACCATTCTGCGCAGGCTTGAATCGCCATATGAAAGGATCCCGGAAATTCGTATCGATAATACAGCTATGATCAGACAGGTCGCGCGGATGCGTGGGTAAGCCCTGCTCGCTAACATAGGAAGGCGCTGCAACCAACACCACACGCGCGTCGCAGAGCCGTCTCGCAATCAAACTGCTATCAAGCGGTTTGCCGATGCGAACACCGATATCGAAGCCCTCGTCCACCAGATTAACGATGCGATCTGAGAAACTAACGTCAATTTGTATATCGGGAAATGTTTTCGCAAACTCCAAGAGGATTGGGGTCAGCTGCAATGTCCCGAAAGACATGGGTGCCGTCAGCCTTATACGCCCGCTCGGCGCGCCGGATGCATTGCGAACAGACGCATCCAATGCATCAAAGTCCTGCACCAAACCCTTGATACGCTCATAATATGCGTAGCCGACCTCTGTCGGCGAAAGCGCTCGTGTTGTGCGCTTTATAAGCTGAACACCTAGCCCAGCTTCAAGCTTGGAAATGAGTTTCGACGCCTGCCCGCTGCTCGTGCCAAGCCTTTGAGCAGCAGCTGAAAAACTGCCCGTATCAAGGACCGCGACAAACATCCGCTCACTATCAAGGCGATCCATTGATTGTTTCCGTATTGGCTATTTTAACACTGCTTTTGTGCAAAATAGCCAAAATATGGAAATAATCAAAGCCGCTCGTCAGATTTGTACGCTTGCAATCCCCGGTAAATCTGGACCGACCGGAACAATGCCTGTGGGGTTTAACGCCTTGATCGAATAATATCCCCGCTTGATATGATCAATATTGACCGTTTCACGCACGCCCGGAATATTCAAAACGCGCAACAGCCAGCCACTCAGCGCCGGATAGTCCTTCAACTGCCGGAGATTGCATTTGAACAAGCCGTAATAGGCAGCATCAAAGCGTATGAGCGTCACAAACAGCCGAATATCCGTTTCCGTCAGGCTCTCGCCAAACAGGAATGGACCTTTTCCATCAAGCTTTTCCTCAAGCACAGCAAGCGCCTTAAATACGTCGCGGAAAGCTTCATCATAGGCGATCTGCGTAGTGGCAAATCCCGTGCGATAAACGCCGTTGTTGAGCCGAGGATAAATATACTCGTTCAACTCGTCGATTTCTGAGCGCAATGCTTCCAGATAAAAATCGAAATCCGCGCTGGCAAGATCGCCAAAACCTGAGTTGAGCATCCGAAGAATGTCAGCGGACTCGTTGTTGACGATGGTCTGTTTTTGCTTGTCCCACAGCACAGGCACTGTGGCGCGGCCCGTATAATGTGGATCTGCTTTGGTGTAGATCTCGTGCATATAAGTGGCGCCATTGAGAACATCACGATCAGCACCCGGATAGTCGCCAAATCGCCAGCCCTGATTGGTCAGAGCAGGTTCGACCACCGAGATCGAAATTGCATCTTCCAGCCCTTTGAGCTTACGGCCGATTAAGGTGCGCGATGCCCATGGGCAGATATAAGCGACATAAAGATGGTAGCGACCTGCTTCTGCCTTGAAGCCCGCCTCACCCGTCGGACCTGCGCTACCGTCGGGAGTTATCCAGTTTCGAAAGCCGGAAATCTGGCGCACAAAACCGCCTTTTTCATCTTTCGCTTGAACTGGCTGCCAGTCTTCTGTCCACTTACCATCTACAAGCATGGCACTTATCCTTGAAAATTTTCGTTAGAATTGCGGAGAGTTCCCTCCCCGCATATCCAGCAAATGGCGATGTCTGCTATTTAGGCAGATGCACCCGGCTTCACAGCATAGGCGCCATTGCCACCCAATGCCACGACGATAAGCCCTACGATCCAGAATGCTGGAAACTCCCAACCACCATTGGCGTTGGTGAAAAAGAAGCCAGCTGCACCGTGAACGGTGAAAATCGCACCGAGCAGGATTGGAATAAGAGCAACGGCTGCAATGCGCGGAAAGATGCCGATAATCAGCGCGATAGCGCCGACGACTTCCCAAAGAATGGTTACGTAGGCAAACCAGCCAGGCAGACCAAGCGATCCGAAAAATGCTGCGGTTCCTGCAGGTGTGAAGACGAAAATTTTCAAGCCAGCATGGGCTAGAAAGAGAATGCCGAGTGCCAGACGCAGAATGAAAATAGCATAAGGCGCAGTACGATTGTCGATCACGATAGACCTCATTTCCGATGATAAATGTTTGAGGCAGACCATGCCGAAAAGCGCCGATAATGATTAGATAGCCAACGCGAAATGAACTTCTTCCAAAATGGAAGAAATCAAAAAATCGCTTATTTTCTCGCATTGAGCCATCTTGCAGCTCACGTCAGATCGCATTAACAACAGCCTCATTCTTGCGGAGAATTTTTATGGCAGTTGGACGCCAATCTATGCCGCCGCTCAACGCGCTTGTCGTCTTCGACAGCGCTGCACGGCTTGGCAGCTTTTCGCGCGCGGGTCTGGAGCTCGGCCTCACCCAAAGCGCCGTCAGTCGTCAGATTGGCAAACTTGAAGCGTTCATCGGCTCCAAGCTGTTCAACCGCCTCCCCGTTGGCGTTCAGCTCACCACAATGGGTGAAAGCTACGCCTCAGATGTCAGCCGCCTGCTCGGCGATTTGACGGCAGTCACCGACGGCCTACGTGCCTGGACAGGCCCACGACAGATAACCATTGCCTGTTCGCGCGGCATTGCCGATCAGTGGTTCTTGTCGCGTGTTGGAATGCTGAAAGCGGAACTTCCCGGCATCGAAATCCGGCTGCGCGTGACCGACGATGTGGCGCATTTGCGCCTCGATGAATTTGATCTGGCGCTGTTCTATCGCAAGGAACGTCCGATTGGTGTGAATCTAACCGTGCTGGGGCGCGAAGAAGTTGTGCCGGTTTCTGCCCCCGGCGTGGCAAATATCATGGAGCAGGAAGCGCCGGTTCTGCTCTCAATCGAAGACACCATGCGCGAATGGCAAGGTTGGCCTGAATGGTGGCAGGATGCGCGGCTCTCCCCTTCTCCCGGCGCACTGGAATGGCGCTTGGGCGATTATGGCCTCTGTGTTGCAGCGGCCACGCAAGGAATCGGCATCACACTTGGCTGGACTTGGCTCATCAAAGAGCAGCTTGCAGCAGGCACGCTCGTACCCGTCCACGATCATATGATGCGATCAGACGCTTATTTCTATCTGATGCGGCCAGCCGACCGCCATCAGCGCAAGATTGTGCGTGAAGTGTCCGACTGGCTGATTGCAAGCAATGGAACGGACGCAATCACGTAAAGATGATGAGATTTATTCGGCAGGTATAACAGCTGCACGACGACGAGCCATCATACGGAACCGTACGTAACCAACGACAGTAAACACCAGCCAGGCCACCTGCGTGATGATGGAACCCAGATTGAAGTTCCACGAGAGCGAATAAATCAGCGCTACACCGCCAAGAATATTGAGCACGGTGATGATGGCATCGTCCACCGTGTAAATACGTAGCTGAATCAGGGCATAAGCAGAAAGATAGAAAACTGCACCCAACAAGCCAACAATATCCGGCAAACTCATTTTGATCTCCACGATCAGCAAAATTTCAATCGCAGAGGCAACTTTTTTTGTGGAAGAAGCGCCACCGCAGGTCTCTGTGGAATGCTCCTTTATCCCTGTTCCCACAAAAGCCAAGAGGTACATTTGGCATGGGGGTATGCATAAAAGTCATATCATAAAAACCGCTTATAACCCTTGAAAGTTACGAGGTGTGTGGGCTAGTCCAACCCGCAAAATCGATTTAGCTATGCATAAAATACAAGCTAAGACTTCAACAGGGGTAACGCATGACTGAGTACCGAAACGATTTTAACCTCTCCCGCCGCAGCTTCATGACAGGCGCCGCAGGTCTTGGCCTTCTCGCCGCTACTGGCATGAGCGGTCTGATCACCTCGGCAGCAGCCGCTGCAGCCGATGGCGCGCCAAAGAAGGGCGGCGTTCTCAAGCTCGGCATTGGCGGCGGCTCCACCACTGACAATTTCGACCCACGTCTTCTCAAGGATTGGGTTCCGGTTAATCAGGCTTACATGCTGATGAACGGCCTCGTCGAAATCGACGCCGACAACAAAGCCGTGCCTGAGCTGTTTGAAAGCTGGGAACCATCAGCCGACGCCAAGGAATGGACCTTCAAGGTTCGTCAGGGCGTAACCTTCCACAATGGCAAGACGCTTGACGCCGACGACGTCGTTTATTCGATCAATCTGCACCGCGGCGAAACCACATCCGGTGCGCGTTCGCTCGCATCTGAATTCACTGATGTCGTCAAGGTTGACGCTGGCACAGTCAAGATTACGCTGAACAGCGGCAATGCTGATCTGCCTTACATCCTGTCCGATTATCACTTCCTCGTCGTTCCTAAAGACTGGACCGATTTCAACAAGCCGGTTGGCACCGGACCTTTCGTTTTCGAGCGTTTCCAGCCGGGCGTGCGTTCGCGTTTCACGCGCAATGAAAGCTACTGGAAGCCAAATTCCGCATGGGTCGATGCGGTTGAAGTGATCGTCATCAATGACGTCTCTGCCCGTACCAACGCCATGATGTCCGGTCAGGTTCACGCTATCAACCAGCTCGACTTCAAGACGGTTGATCTGTTGAAGCGCAATCCGAACCTCAACATCGTTCAATCGTCTGGTGGCCAGCATTTCTCTTTCCTGATGGATTGCACGCAGGCGCCGTTTACCGACAACAACGTCCGCCTCGCCGTCAAGCACGCCATTGACCGCGAACAGCTGCTCAAGACCGCTTTGCGCGGCTATGGGCGTCTGGGCAATGACAACCCGATCCCAAGCACCGATCCGTTCTTCGATGCAGCACTGCCACAGCGCGCTTACGACCCGGAAAAGGCCAAGTTCTATCTGAAGCAGGCAGGCATGGATTCGCTGAAAATTCAGCTGTCCGCCTCGGATGCCGCCTTCACGGGCGCTGTCGATGCTGCAGCGATCTTCCGCACCGCCGCCGCCAAGTCGGGCATCGAGATCGACATCAAGCGTGAGCCAGCAGACGGATATTGGGACAATGTCTGGATGAAAGCGCCGTTCTGCATGTCTTATCGTGGCGGTCGCCCGACTGCCGATCAGGCTCTGTCGATCGCTTATGCATCCAACGCTTCACAAAACGATACGCATTGGAAGAGCGCTGATTTCGACTCCAAGCTGCTCGAAGCCCGTGCAATGCTCGATCAGGCCAAGCGCAAGGAAATCTACGCTGAACTGCAGGCCATGATCAGTAATGATGGCGGCGCGCTTATCCCAATGTTTGGCGACTATCTCGACGCCACCTCCAAGAAGCTCAAGGGCGTGACCACGCATCCGATGTTCAATCTGATGGGCGCTCGCCTTGCCGAAAAAGTCTGGCTGGAAGCATAAATGTTCGTTCTAATTCTCAAGCGTGTGGGGCTCGGGCTCCTCACGCTGTTCCTCGTGTCGGCGTTGATTTTCGCCGGCACGCAGATCCTGCCCGGTGACGTGGCGTCAGCCATTCTCGGCCAGAATGCCACGCCGGAAGCGCTTGCGACGCTGCGTGAAAGCCTTGGTCTCAATCAACCGGTCCTCGCACGCTATTTCGCGTGGCTTGCTGGTTTCGTGACTGGCGATCTTGGTACTTCGCTTGCCAACCAGCAGCCGGTGGCCGATCTTTTGTGGCCGCGTTTCTGGAATACGATGGCGCTTGCAGCCTTTGCAGCGGTCATCAGCGTTCCTATCGCTATTCTCCTTGGCCTTATCACTGCGGTGAAGCGCGGCGGCATTTTTGATCGTGTTATCAATATCGTAGCGCTGGCTTTTGTCTCTCTGCCTGAATATTTCCTAGGCCTGCTGCTGATCCTGTTTTTGTCGATCCGCTTTAATCTGCTGCCGAGCCTTGCCGACACCTATGAGGGCATGACGTTCCTCGAATGGGTGCAGGCCACTGCCCTGCCCGCGCTGACGCTGGTGCTCGTCACGGTTGCGCAGATGATGCGCATGACCCGTACCGCCGTTTTGTCGGTTATGGATCAGGCCTATGTCGAAACGGCATATCTCAAAGGTTTGCGCACCAAGCGCGTCGTGACCAAGCACGCTTTGCCAAATGCGGCGGCGCCTATCGTCAATGTGGTGGCGTTCAATATCGCTTACCTCATCACCGGCGTTGTGCTTGTCGAAGCCGTCTTCAACTATAACGGCCTTGGCCGCTTCATGGTTGATGCCGTTTCGAAGCGTGACCTTCCGCTCGTGCAAGCTGCGGCCCTCGTCTTCGGTGCGGCCTATGTCATTCTCAATATCATCGCCGATGTCGCTGCCATCGCGCTCAATCCGCGCCTGAGGCACCCACGATGAAGACAATGAAGAAATCTATTCCTTTGACGGCGTGGGTTGGCCTCGCCATCGTCACACTGTGCCTTTTGATGTTCCTGTTTGGCCCGTTGATCGCGCCTTATGGTCAGGAAGAAATCGTCGGTGCACCATTTGATCCGCCATCGGCACAGTTCTGGTTCGGCCTCGATCAGAATGGTCGCGACATGCTCTCGCGCCTGCTCTTTGGTGCGCAGATGTCGATTGGCGTTTCGCTGGCTGCATCGCTCTTGTCGTTCAGCGTCGGCGTGCCGCTCGGCTTCCTCGCTGCCATTTTCGGCGGCTGGGTCGATACGGTTCTCTCACGCATTGTCGATACCGTCATGTGCATTCCCGTGCTCATTTCGGCGCTCGTCATCCTTCAGGCGCTCGGCTCGTCGCTGCCGGTTCTGATCATCACCATCGCATTGCTCGATTCCACCCGCGTGTTCCGTTTGGCGCGTATCGTGGCGCAGGGCGTCAATGTGCTGGAATATGCCGAAACCGCCCGTCTTCGCGGCGAAGGTCTTGGCTGGCTGATCTGGCGTGAAATCCTGCCAAACACGCTGCCGCCGCTGATTGCGGAATTCGGCCTGCGTTTCTGTTTCACCTTCCTCTTCGTTGCTGGCCTGTCGTTCCTTGGCCTTGGCATCCAGCCGCCATTTGCGGACTGGGGCGGCATGGTGAAGGACAACCAGCAGGCTATTCTCTACGGCCTTTACGCACCGCTATTCCCGGCGGCTGCAATCGCCATCCTCACCGTTGGCGTCAACCTCGTCGTTGACTGGCTTTTGGCCGGACGCACGACCACGCAGGGAGCTGATCGATGAGCAAGGATATCGTTCTTTCAATCTCCGACCTCGTCGTCAAAGCACCCAATGATGCAACGCTTGTCGATCATGTCAATGTGACGCTGAAGCGTGGCGAAGTGCTGGGCCTCATCGGTGAATCCGGTGCTGGCAAGTCCACCATTGGACTTGCAGCAATGGGCTATGGCCGTGGCGGTTGTAGAATCGCTGAAGGCACCATCGTCGTTGACGATATTTCGTTGATGGACGGCACCCGCGAAACCCGTGAAAAGGCGCGCGGCGCACGCATCGCCTATGTGGCGCAAAGTGCGGCGGCGTCGTTTAATCCGGCGCATCGCATTGGCGATCAGATCATGGAAGGCCCGCTCTATCACGGCCTCATGACCAAGGCGGAAGCCAAGGCATGGATGCTGGAACTGCTGCACACATTGCAGCTTCCAGACGCTGACACCTTTGGCGATCGCTATCCGCATCAGGTTTCCGGTGGACAGTTGCAGCGTGCCATGGTTGCCATGGCCATGTCTTGTCGCCCTGATATTCTGGTGCTGGACGAGCCGACCACCGCACTTGATGTGACGACCCAGATCGAGGTACTGGCACTCTTGCGCAGCCTGATCCAGCGTTACAACACTGCCGCACTTTACATCACGCATGACCTTGCAGTGGTGGCGCAAATCGCCGACCGCATCATGGTTCTGCGTCATGGCAAGATGGTCGAGCTTGGCTCTGCCGAGCAAATTCTCGAAGCACCAAAGCAGGAATATACCCAGCGTCTGGTGTCTGAGCGTGAAGCCAGCATTTCAGGCGAACAGGCCGAACACAAGACCGGCGAAATCCTGCTCGAAGTGAAAAACGCGACGGCTTATTACGGCAAGAAACTTGTTCTGACCGATGTGGGTTGCTACATCCGTCGTGGCGAAACCCTTGCGGTCGTGGGTGAATCCGGTTCCGGCAAATCAACGCTTGCACGCATTATTGCAGGCCTTCCGCCGCATTCAAGCGGCATTATCACCCTTGCCGGACAGCGGCTCGAAGCGAACTACAAAAAACGTTCGCGCGAAGAACTGCGCCGCATTCAGCTTGTTTATCAGCTCCCTGACGTGGCATTGAACCCACGCCAGACCGTTGGTGAAATCATCGGTCGCCCGATGAAGTTCTATTTCGGCATGAATGAAGATCAGCGCGAGATCGAGGTCAAGCGCCTGCTTGAACTCATCGGCTTGCCTGTCGACTTTGCAGACCGCCTGCCGGGTGCCCTTTCGGGCGGGCAAAAACAGCGTGTGTGCATCGCCCGCGCGCTGGCAGCAAAGCCTGATCTCATCATCTGCGATGAAGTCACCTCGGCGCTCGACCCTCTGGTCGCTGAAGAAATTCTCAGGCTCCTGCGTAAATTGCAGGATGAATTGCAAGTGTCATATCTCTTCATCACCCACGACCTTGGCGTCGTACGTCGGCTCGCCGATCGCACCATGGTGATGCAGAAGGGCAAGGTGGTCGAAACCGGCACCACGAAGGCAATCTTCGAACCGCCTTATGAGCCCTATACGGAGCAGCTCATCACATCCGTTCCGGAGCTGCGCCGTGACTGGCTGGACGACATCCTCAAGGCTCGCGCCGCCGTCTAATACCAGTCGATCTGTCGATGCGGCGCTAATGCCGCATCGAAACTTTTAATAAGTAAGTGGAACCGATCATGACCGTAAACGTCACCGAGCATCTGTGGATCACTCTGAAGGATGGCACCCGTCTTGGTGCGCGCCTGTGGCTGCCTGAAGGCGCCGAGGAAAATCCCGTTCCTGCCGTGCTCGAATATATTCCATACCGCAAGCGCGACGGCACCCGCGGCCGCGATGAGCCAATGCATGGCTATTTCGCACAGAACGGCTATGCCGCGATCCGCGTTGATATGCGTGGCACGGGTGAATCCGACGGCCACATGGCTGACGAATATATCCAGCAGGAACAGGACGATGCGCTCGAAGTCATCGCCTGGATTGCGGCGCAGCCTTGGTGCAGCGGCAATGTCGGCATGATGGGCAAGAGCTGGGGTGGCTTCAATGGCCTTCAGGTCGCGGCCTGCCGTCCGCCAGCACTCAAGGCAATCATCACCGCCTATTCGACCGACGACCGTTTCCGCGACGACATCCACTACATGGGCGGTCTGCTGCTCAATGATAACCTGTGGTGGGGCACGATCATGCTCGCCTATCAGTCGCGTCCGCTTGATCCGGCGATTGTGGGCGCTAGCTGGCGCGATGCATGGATTGAACGTCTGGAGCGCCTGCCGTTCTTCCCTGCCCTCTGGCTCGAACATCAGCATTACGATGAATATTGGAAGCATGGCTCGGTCTGCGAAGATTGGTCTGCAATCCAGTGCCCGGTTCTCACAATCGGCGCATGGGCCGACAGCTACACCAATGCTGTTCCGCGCCTGCTCGAAAACCTGCAAGTCCCTGCCCGCGGCATTATCGGTCCTTGGGGCCATGTCTATCCGCAGGACGGTCTGCCGGGTCCGGCAATCGGCTTCCTGCAGGAAGCAGTGCGTTGGTGGGACCAGTGGCTCAAGGGCAAAGAGACCGGCATCATGGATGAGCCGAAGCTGCGCGCCTATATCTGCGATACGATCGAACCAACCGGGTCGCGCGACTTTACCAATGGCCGTTGGGTCGGTGAAAAGAACTGGCCTTCGACTGAAATCACACACACGCCTTTTGCGCTTGGTGCTGACTTCACCTTGGGCAAAGCCGATGCAGCCAAGGGCGTGCTTTCGATCTCGTCGCCAAACAGCCACGGCAAGGCCGGTGGCGAATGGATGGCGACTGGTTGCCCTGGCGAACACCCGACCGATCAGCGTCTTGACGATGGCGGCTCGCTCAACTTCGACACCCCTGTTCTAACCGACGATCTCGAAATTCTAGGCGCGCCGGTTGCACGTCTGAAATTCACCGTCGATCAGCCGGTTGCACAGGTTTCGCTGCGTCTCAGTGATATTCTGCCGGATGGCCGCATCACCCGCGTTAGCTATCAGGTCTTCAACCTCAACCACATCAACGGCCACGACAAGCCGGAAATGCTGGTGCCGGGCAAGACCTATGAAATCGCGATCAAGCTCAACGATAGCGGCTACAGCTTCAAAAAGGGTCATCGCATCCGTCTTTCGGTTGCAACCGGCTACTGGCCGATGGTCTGGCCATCGCCAAAGCGCGTGAGGTTGACGCTCGATACCGCTTCGTCGGTTCTTGATCTGCCAGTGCGCCCAGCCTCTGCCGATGACGCGAAGGTCGTCTTCCAGAAGCCAGCGCATGGCCCGGCAACGCCAATGACCCAGCTTGATCCGGGCAGCGTGCGCCGCTGGACCGAGCAGGATCACGTCACCGGCGAAACGCTTTATGTGACGGAAGGCATCGGCGGTCTGTTCGGCGAAGGCATTTTGCGCTTTGACGATCTCGGCACACAGCTAAGCCACAGCCTCAAGCGTGAACTGCGTATCAATGACAATGATCCGCTATCGGCGTCTTATGTGCTGACACAGGCCTACCAGATGGGCCGCGAAGGCTGGATGATCGACATCGAAAGCACCACCAAGATGCATTCTGATGCCGAAAACTTCTACATTTCCGGTGTTCTGACGGCAAAGGAAAATGGCGAAGCGGTCAAGACCCGCGAATGGAACCAGACCATCCCACGCAATCATCTCTAATCTATACGACCCAATAAAAAATACCCCCGCGTCTAACGCGGGGGTATTTTTATGTATAAATTTCAGTCGTTAAGCAAAACGGCGGAATATAAATCCCGCCGTTTTCTCCTTATGCAATCAGTGCGAAGCTTGATTGCGGACCTTGGCAACGTCAGCAGCAGATACTGCACCAGCCTTGTTGCCCCAAGCCGAGCGAACAAAGGTTGCGAGCTGTGCAACTTCATCATCCGTCAGACGATCAGCATAGCCCTGCATCACCAGACGCATAGGACGCTTCTCGGTCGAAGGCACTTCTGCACCGTGCAGAATGATCGAGACCAACGGCTTCACTTCCGAACCCGTGACCAGATCATTAGCTGCCAGTTCCGGGAAGATGCCAGGAGCACCCTTACCCGTCACAAAGTGACATGCAGCGCAGTTATCGAGGTAAAGACGTGCGCCGACTGGCATGTTCGGAGATGCTTCAGTCAGCATCTTTGCAGTTTCTTCACCTGCGGCATCTGCCGGAGCGGCTGGAAGTGCCGTCGGTGCCTTGACCGCAAAGCTCTCAGGAACTTCGACAGCTGCGCCATCGATCCCCTTGAGGAAGGCAGCAATCGCCAGAGTATCGGCATCCGTCAGGTGCTGAAACGACTGCTCGACTGCCAGACCCATTTCGCCGTTTGCGGTCGAATGTGAATTACGACCGGTTGCGAGATAGGAAGCCATTTCCTCAATGGACCACTTCTGAGGTGCCGACTGTGGGCCACGCAACGAAGGTGCATTCCAGCCATCGACGACACCGCCCGTAAGGAAGGCCTTGTCGCCAACCTGAACACCGTCCTGCGCCATCAGAGCATTGCGCGGGCTGTGACAGGCAGCACAGTGGGCTGCACCTTCAACCAGATACTGGCCACGTTCCTGAACTTCGTTCTTACCGGCGGGCGTAAAGCCAGCCTTGTGGTTCAAAGCGAGCCAGTTCCATGCGCGGATACCAAAGCGCATGTTGAACGGGAAGCCAAGTTCGGTCTGCTGCACTTCGTTCTTTACCGGCTCTACTTCATGCATGAAGTAGTCGTAAAGCGCACGGACATCTTCCTCGTTCAGCTTACGATAGTTTTCGTAAGGCATGGCGGGATAAAGATGCACGCCATCGGCACGAATGCCATCATAGAGCGCTGCGCGGAACTGATCGAGTGTCCAGTTGCCGATGCCGGTTTCCTTGTCCGGAGTGATGTTTGTCGTCCAGATCGTGCCCATCGGGCTCGCAATCGCACGGCCACCGGCAAACGACTTGCCGCCTTCTGCCGTATGACAAGCCATACAGTCGGAAGCATACATCACATATTCGCCCTGCCCCTTTGCAGGCTTCCAATCAGCAGCAAGCTCTTGTGTTGGCTTGGTCAGCTGTACCGGAACAAACAGGAATGCGAGAAACGCGATAATTCCAAGAACGACCAGAACGCCGATAATGCGAAGAAAAGTTTTCATCACTATTCTCCTCAAACCAACGGACGTGGATTGGAAAGATACTGCGTACGGATCGCGTGAGCAGTCCAGTAAGCCAGACCACCGAGCAGACCAGTCGGGTTATACTGCGTGTTCTGCACGAAGTTACCCGCACCCAGCATGAAGACGTTGTGCTTGTCCCACGCTTGCGAGAAGCGGTTGACCACACCTTCACGCGGATTGGCCGACATGGTGTGACCGCCCGTCGTATGCGTCGTCTGATAAGGACGAACGTCAAACTGTGCGCCTTCCTTTTTGAAGGATGACTGCATCAGGTCCGGGTTCATCGTCTTGGCCAATTCTTCCGCCTTGCCCTTCATGAACTGGGTCATCCGGATATCGTTCGGATTCCAGTTGAAGGTCATGCGCATCAGCGGACGGCCATGCGGGTCTTTATAGGTTGGATCAAGATCCAGATGGTTGGTCTTGTAGGCCATAACGGAACCGTGGGTTCCGATGTTCATCGAATGACCATACCACTCGGCAATTGCGCTCTTCCAACCTGCACCCCAACCAGGCGTGCCCGAAGGAAGCGTCATGCTGCGGATCGGTTGGCCGTTGGTCTGTCCCGAACGCCAATAAGCACCACCGATGAAGCCTTCACGACCAAAGTCGATCTGGTTTACACCGAAGTCATCGATGCACATGCCGTTAGCGCCTGTACCAATGAACGGGTTGAACTCTTCGTTCTTGAAGAAGAGTGTCACGCCGCCTGTCAGCTGATAGGCGTAGTTACGGCCAGTCACACCCTCGCCCGTTGCCGGATCGTAAGGCTTGCCGATGCCCGAAAGCAGTGCCAAATGCACGTTGTTGAGCTGGAACGAAGCCATGATGACGATGTCGGCCGGCTGGAAGACTTCTTCCTGCGTCTTGTCGTCAAAATAGGTAACGCCGGTTGCAGTCTTGCCGTCCGGTGCCATTTCGATACGCAGAACTTCAGATTCCGTACGGTATGAGAAGTTCGGCATACGCTTGAGCGCATCCAGAATGGTCGTCTGAGGCGATGACTTCGAATACTGGTAGCAGCCGAAACGCTCACAGAAGCCGCAATGGTTGCACGGCCCCATCTGCATGCCATATTCGTTCACATAGGCAGTCGATGCGATGCCGCCCGGCGACGGGAACGGGTGATAGCCCATGGCCTTTGCTGCATCGGCGAACTTGCGACCATCCCAGGTCGTGTGCATTGGAGGCATCGGATATTCGTTCGAGCGCCATCCTTCAAAAGGATTGCCGCCCTCAACGAGCTTACCCTTCAGATTGCCTGCCTTGCCGGATATACCTGCAACACGTTCGAAACGGTCGAAGAACGGTTCCATTTCGTCGTAGGTCACAGGGTAGTCGCCAAGAAGCATGTCTTCCGGGATGATCTGCTCACCCCAGTTTTCTAGAACATGCGAACGAAGACGCAGTTCTTCTGCCTGTGGGCGCCAGTTCAGGCCGTTCCAGTGCGTGCCGGCACCGCCGACACCGTTGCCCGGAAGGAACGAACCGAAGCTGCGGTAAGGCAGAGCAGTTTCACCCTCATTGCGGCGAACTGTAACTGTCTGCTGGCTTGCGCGCTGCATCATCTTGAGGCGCACGCCGTATTTCAGCTCATCGATCATGTTCGGATATTTGAAATCCGGAACGGTATTTTGGTCGTGACCGCGCTCAAGAGCGACGATTTCAAGACCTTCCTGCGCCAATTCCATAGCTAGAATCGCGCCTGTCCAGCCGAGGCCAACAATGACCACGTCTTTTTTCTTTTCCTGACGTGCCATTTTTAAGCCCTCTCGCCCTTGATCGAAACCGGGCCTAGTGGGTAGCGAACATTGTAACGCTCAACCCATTCCTTGTAGCTGCCGCGAGCACCGGGGAAACCGATATAGCTCCACGACTGCATACCGTGATTGCCGCCATACATCGGGTCGGCAAAATACCCTTCCTTGGTGTTCTGCAAAAGAATACCGAAGAACTCGCGCAGTTCTGGCTGCAAACCAACTTCACCCTTCTGAAGGGAAGTCAGCGCTGCGTCCTGTTGCTCGGCAGTCAGTGCCGAGAAGGCAGCGCCATATTTCTGCTCGCACCAGCCGTTGAATGCCGGGATAGCCTGACGATAGATCTGCGCGGGATTGAGCGGGGTCTGCCAACCGCGTGTCGGGTCTGCAGATGCGTCATGAGGGCCGACCATATACCAGTCGTCTGCACGACCGTAGTCGCCAGCGAGCTGAAGGTCGATGAATACAGGAACACGGGTTTCGATAGCGCCTGGGCCATCACCGTCAGAGGGGATCAACCTTGCCGTAGCGGCGAGGATGAAAGTCCATTCAAGATCATTAAAATATTGGCGTTCGTATTGTTCGAGAGCAACAGGGGGCGTCGACTGTTGCGCCTGAGCTGACACAGCCAGTCCTGAAAGCATCACGCTTGCTGCGGAGGCTTTCAAAAAGCTGCGCCGGCTCGGATAGCCGGGGAGGTCGGTCATTTGTCGTTTCCTGCCGATTAGGTGGGTAAGACTGTTAAATTTGTTTCGGGGGATTCCATATATATTATGGCATTATGAAACAAAGTGCCTCGTTATACAAACATTTGCCACAATTCAAATTTCGAGAATCCGGTTTGTTTATAGGGGTCGAGACCGACACCGCCATGAGTGGCAGTTTTGCACCTTAGAAAAATTATAAATTAAATAATGAATTCAAAGGGATGATTTATCTAAAATCACGCTAAAACTTGTTAAATAATTTCATATTTTCTCATGTGCACAAAACCGTGATCAGGCTCGAAATCCCCTCTTCCGAGCCATAACTAAGTCACGATTCTCTCGGCATTCGCGGCAAACTTGTCAGCAGTTTTCGCGTATAGGCATGTTGCGGATTGGCAAGAATTTCACGCGTATTACCCTGTTCAACGATCGTGCCCTTTTCAAGCACGATCAGTCTTTCACAAAGCAAAGCCACAAGTGCGATATCGTGCGAAACAACCACGAAAGTCGTGCGTTCAGACAATGTTCGCATGAGATCGATGATACGCGCACGCGTGGTAAGATCGAGCGCGCTCACCACTTCATCGGCTATAATGAGGTCAGGATTGGCGACAATCGCACGCGCAATCGCGATACGCTGACGCTGACCGCCGGAAAACTCATGCGGATAACGTGTTGCTGCATCTTCTGGCAGATCGACCGCAGCGAGTGCTTGGGCGACAGCCTGTGCTATGTCCGTATCGATTTTCAGCGAGCGCAGCGGTTCAGCTATGATGTTGAACACACGCTGGCGCGGATCGAGAGAGGAATAAGGATCCTGGAACACCGCCTGCACAGAACGGCGAAAGCTCCGCATGAAGTTGCGGTCTTTGATGTTGAGCTTCTGGCCGCGAAAATTCACACTGCCTGATGTTGCAACCTGCAACCCCAACAGCAGCTTGAGCATGGTTGTCTTGCCGGAGCCAGATTCACCCACAATGCCAAGATTGCTGCCGCTTTCAAGCGTGAGATCGATGCCATGCAGCACGGTTTTGCCGCCACTATAGGCGAAGGAAACGTCGGAAAGATCGATGAGGCTCATCGCGCCACCTCCAATGCAGCGTCGAAGGCTCGCGCAGCAGCAACCAGTCCCTTGGTATAGTCGTCAACGGGATTGGCAAAAAGCGTAGTTACTGGTCCCTGCTCAATCAAATTGCCGTGCCTGAGCACGAGCGCTCGCTCGGCAATGCTCGAGACGACCGGCAGATCGTGGCTAATGAACAAAAGCCCCATGCCTTCATCGCGAACGAGTTGCTCAAGAAGTTTAAGGATTTCTGCCTGCGTCGTCACATCGAGCGCGGTTGTCGGCTCGTCCGCGATCAGCAGTTTTGGCCGACAGGCAAGCGCCATGGCAATCGCAGCACGCTGGCGCTGGCCGCCCGAAATCTCATGCGGCCATGAGCGGGCAATGCGGGTCGGTTCCGGCAGGGAGACGCGATCGAGAAGCGCAATAACTTCGCGTTCGAGTTCCGCTTTGCCAAGCTTGCGGCCATCGCGCGACGCACGGCGCTGCACCACTTCGGCCACCTGTTTGCCAATGCGCATCAGCGGATTGAGCGCAGTCATCGGTTCCTGAAAGACGGCGGCGACGCTTCGTCCACGCAGCGGAACAAGCGCACGATCACGCGCCCCGATAATCTGATGGCCTTCAAGCGTGATAGAGCCGCTTGCTTTCATTCCGTCCGCAAGCAGTCCCATGACGGCCAATGCGGTCAGTGATTTGCCGGAGCCGGATTCACCGATCAGGCCGACGCGCTCGCCCTGCGCAACCGAGAAAGACACGCCAGAAACGAGAACGCGGCCAGCTGTTTCGATCTCCAGATTTTCAACGTTCAGCAATGGGCTCATCGTTGCCTCCTCCGCGTTGGATCGGCCACATCGCGCAAGCCATCTGCAAAAAGATTAAGCCCGATGACGAGCAAAACGAGTGCCAGACCCGGTGCGATTGCACCGAAGGGAGCCGTATAAACCGAAGCCTGCGCTTCCTGCAGCAATCGTCCCCAGGATGCGTTTGGTGGTGGCGCGCCAAGCCCAAGATAAGACAATGAAGCTTCGGCGATCACAGCAAGCCCGAACTGCAGCGCGAAATTGACAATCAGTGTCGGCCAGATGTTCGGCAGCACATGGATACGAACGACACCGAGCCACGAAGTACCGGAAATGCGCGATGCTGTAACATAATCCAACGCCAGTACGCGTTTGGCGAGAATGCGGGTCAATCGCGCGACAATAGCAGCACCAGCAATGCCGATTGCGAGAATAGCGGTCGAAAGGCTCGCACCATCGCTTGAAGCGACGATCAGCATGGCAAGCAACAACGTCGGAAAAGCGATCAGAATATCGAGCGTTGCAGCCAGCATATCGTCGAGTGTCTGCGTCGCAAAAGCAGCAAGAACGCCGATGGTAACGCCGATTACAGCGCTGATAGCGACGGCTCCGAGCCCGACAAAAAGCGCGATGCGTGAGCCGACCATGATCTGTGTCATCAGATCGCGACCGAGCCGGTCTGTGCCTGCCCAGTGCTCCCATGATGGCGCTGCCAACCGTCCACCAACCATGTCACCGACCCCATAAGGCGTCCAGAACAGGCTAAGCAGTGCAACAACGACATGAATGCCGACAAGAATACCGCCGACCACGAGCGGCCAAGGCAATCGGAAACGTTGCGAAGATGTGGTGATGCTGCTCATGCGCGGCCTCCCGCGGACCGGCTGCGCAATCGCGGATCGATCAAACGTTGCACCAGATCGGCAGCGAAGCCGACCAGAAGAACCAGCAAAGTAGAGACAAACAAAACGCCTTGCACATTCGGATAATCACGCTGCTCAATACCCAAAAGCAGCATGGAGCCGAGGCCGGGGAGCGAGAAAACGCGCTCTACCACCACAGCGCCGAGAAGCGTTGAAGCGAGTTCGATACCAAGGATCGAAATCACCGGAACCGCGCCATTGCGGATGCCATGACGGATCAGCGCTTGTGAGAACGTGGAGCCCAGCGCGCGTGCCGTACGCAGATAATCGCTGCCCAATACATCCTGTGTTGCCGAACGAACATAGCGGATAAGCGATGCCGACATGACAATGGCAATGGTGACGACAGGCAATGTCAGCGATTGAAATGCAGCGGGTGCTGATTGCCATCCACGCGATGGGAAACCACCCGACGGAAACATACGCAATTTCACCGCGAACACCCAGACCAGCAGAATGCCGATCCAGAAAACCGGCACCGCAATGCCCAATTGTGAGATCACTGAAATGATCGAGCCATACCAGCTTTTCTGGCGCACGACCGACAGGATGCCGAGTGGCACGGCGATGATGATCGCCAGCACGAAAGCCATGAGTGTCAGTGGCAGCGTCACGATCAGGCGTTTGCCGATTTCAGTCAAAACAGGTGCGCCGCTGACAAAGGAATTGCCGAGATCAAAGCGCACAAGTGAGCCGATGAACTGTGTGAATTGCTGATAAAGCGGGAGGTCGGAGCCGACCTGTTTACGCGCAGCTTCAATCTGCGCGGCGTCAGCACCAACCGAAACCAATGCATTTGCTGGATCACCCGGCAAAAGGCGCAGCAGCAAAAACAGAACGATAGCTGCAACGAATACCGACAGGATCAGAATAGCCGAACGGCGCAAAATATAGGCAAGAATGGCGAATACCTCTCGGGCATGAGGGGCAGCTTTTTACCCTCTTGAATATGCGATAACGCCGCCGGAAAATAATTCAGGCGGCGCTTCGTGTCGAGTATCAGTTCTCGATTATGGACAGCTGATTAGTTGTCTGTTTTCTCAATATCATAAGCAAAGAACTGTGAGTTCAGACCATTGACCGGATAGCCGCTGACTGACTTTTTTGAAACCACGATCTGCGGATAGAGGTAGAACCAGTTGCTGGCTGCATCTTCTGCAATGATCTTGTTGGCTTCGGTCAGCTTGGCCGTCTGTTCATCGGTGGTGGAGCTTGCTTCGGCTTCCTTGATAAGATCAACAACCTTCGGGTTATTATAGCCCCAATAGAAATCCGGATTGCCGTAGAATACGATATCGCGGTGGTTCACATGCTCCTGCAAGGTCGCCTGGAAATCATGCGCCTTATAGACCTTCGTGTACCATTCATTGGCCGTGATAATGTTGATGTTCACCTTCACGCCGATTTTGGCCAGTTCGCTCTGGATGAACTGTGCTGCAATCGGGTGCGGGTCATAGTTCGGCGTATCGATGGTGAAGCTGAAGCCATCCGGATAGCCCGCTTCCTTCAAGAGCTCCTTCGCGCTTTCAGGATTATAGGCATCGACCCCGGTCAGATCGACGTACCAAGGATCTGTTGGTGGAACGAACGAGCCGATCAATGTGCCATAGTCGCCCCAAACGGCGTTCAGCAACTTCTTGTCGTCGATGGCACGCGCCAGCGCCTTACGAACCTTTACATTGTCGAACGGTGCAACGCGGTCGTTATAAGCAAGAAGCAGCTTGGTCGTGGACTTGCCTTCACTGACGGTAAAATCAGGATTGTCCTTGAACTGAGCCAGCGAATCCGGGCTTTGAACCGAGGTGATGATGTCTACCGAGCCAGTCAGAAGCGCATTGTTGAGCGCGCTTGCATCGGTGAAATACTGGAAGACAACCTCTTCGTTTTTTGGCTTGGTGCCCCAGTAGTCGTTAAAGCGTTTGATGGCGAGCGATGAACCGCGGCGCCAGTCTTCCAGCGCGTAAGGTCCAGTACCATCTTCCTTCGATTGGAAATCGGTCGCTTCGTCATTCACAACCCAGACATAGCTGAGATTGTATGGCAGCGAGATCGAGCGGGACGAAAGCTTGACGACGACAGTTTCATCATCTGGCGTTTCGATGCCTGTAATGGTCTTGAGGCTGCTTTTGCGCGAGCTTTTGGATTCAGGCGCTGCAACACGCTCGATGGAGAACTTGACGTCCTTCGAGGTAAGCGGTGCACCCGAATGGAACTTGACGCCCGGCTGAAGCTTGAACGTGTAAGTCAAACCATCGTCGCTGACCGTGTAGTCCTTGGAAAGAACCGGCTCAACGGTGCCATTGTCGTCCAGGCGAAACAGCGCTTCATAGACGTTGCCGTTAAAGGCTTCATTGATGCCCTGACCTGCGCCTGCAGTGTTATCGAGGTTCTGCGGCTCGTAGAGCGACCCGATATTGATGGTGGCGTCCGGGTTGCCTTGCTGCGCATGAGCCTGAGCGAACGAGCCGAATGCCAGCGCAACGGTAAGTGCCGTCGTCAGACCCCAGTTGCTAAAATTCATTTTGCGATTACGAATGGTCAAACCGCTCATTTTATTCTCCTGCTTCGAGGTCGCCATAAGGCCCTCAGTTGATACAGGTTATACAGCGACCGTCAGAGCATCGATAAGCGGTGCAGCTGTGCTATACGGGGATTCTTTAGAAGATTATTCTATAATAAACAAAATTGGTAGATGATTTATCCTTCACCATAGGCTGATACTCATCAACAGCCAAAATTGAGTTATCAAGCCACTCGCTCTTATATAAACGACTACAAACCAAAGGCTGGCGATGCAAAATTTCAGCCTGTTGGTCCAGTCGCCGAAATTGCATCCTAAATCGCATTGAGAGAACATGATGAGCCAGATTGATCGCGCCAGAAGCCAGTCTCTTCTGAGAGCAGCAGGGCTTGATGCGCTTGCGCTGTTTCAGCCCGAAAACTTCCGCTATGCGACTAGTGTTGCAGCCGGTGTTGCGACGATGTGGGGTCGGGCGGGTTCGGCAATTGCGCTGGTGCCAGCCGATGAAAAGGCAAAACTCGGCGTCGTCATCAGCGATCATGCCTATGCTGCTGCCGCGCATCTTGGCGACAGAATCGATTTCCGCACCCACCGCATCTGGATTGATATGGTGACGGTAGAAAATGCCAGAACAATTGAAGACATCAATGTGGCATACAGGCAGGCAAACAATGTCGGTCCACGCGCCGAGACATTTGATCAGGATGCAGCTTTCAGGCTTTTAGGTGATCTGCTGGCAGAGCGTGGGCTTTCCAAAGCGCGTATCGGTGTTGATCTGGAGTTCATGCCAGCAGCTGATTTTGCAGCTCTCAAAAAAGCACTTCCATCGGTTGATTGGCAGGATGCTTCCATTCTCGTCAAGCGCTTGCGCCTTATCAAGAATGCCCGCGAAATCGAATATCTGCGAAATGCAGCCCATTATGCAGAAAGCGGGCTGGAAAATATGCTGAACACCGCCCGACGTGGTTCCAGCCTGAATGCGCTTTCAGCAGCCTGGCTTGATGGCGCCACACAGGAAGCCAACCGGAATGGTCAGGTCCTTTCCGGGCATTGGGCTTATATCTCGACCGGCCCTGATCTTCAGGACATGAAGGCCGAGCTCAAAGAAGGTGATCTTGTGAAAGCCGATGTCGGCACACTCATTAACGGTTATTCTTCAGATGGTGCGCGCACTTATGTCTGCGGCAAGCCCGATCCGCTTGCGAGCGAGATCTACAAGGTGCTGCAGGAAAGCTTTGCGGTGGGCGAAGCGCTGTTAAAGCCCGGTACGCGGTTCTGCGATGTCCATGCAGCAATGCTTGGCATCATGCGTAAGCGCGGTTTCAGCGAATATTATCGCGGCCACTTTGGCCATTCGGTGGGTGCGGCCGTTGGCATTGAAGAATGGCCGTTTATCTCAAGCAGCAACGAAATGCTGATTGAACCAAACATGGTGCTGGCGCTGGAAACACCGTTTTACGCCAATGGGCTCGGTGCGCTGATGATCGAAGAACAGTTTCTGATAACCGAAAGCGGTGCGCAAAGCATGAACAGGCTTTCGAGGGAGCTGCTATCCATCGGCTAGACAAAGCCGCTCGATGACAATTAGTCGTCGCCTGCGATGTTCCGCTCGCGGCGACGGCGCTTCCATGGCCATTCGCCGTCGATCTCCGCTTCCAGCGAAAAGCTAAGGAAGGTCCTGATCAAAACGATAAGGCCCAGCAAGCCAACGCTTTCCCATGTGAGCGGCGAAATGATGGTGGCGATAATGTCGGCACCGATCAGGATTTCGAGGCCCAGCAGAATGCCACGACCGAGATTTGCGCGGTAGCGGGTATAGGCATTCTCGCCCGACACAACGAGCACATCCTTGAGATAGATAAGCGTTGCAACGGCCACGCCGATAATGATGACGGAAACACCGAAAAACTCAAGCGCGGATGCCATTGGCTCCAGTATTGGCGCAATCAGACTTACAAATTCGCCGCGTTCCGCACCCGCATTCATCCTATCCATCCCCTGCCCGTTGACCCGCAATCAAAACCTATCGCGAAAAGCTTAAAAAGATGCGGCAAGTCTCCCCGCCGCATCTTTTATCATTTCAACATTCAAGCCTGAATGAAAGCCAGAAGATCAGCGTTCAGAACATCGGCATTGACCGTCAGCATACCGTGCGAGAAGCCCGGATAGGTCTTGAGCGTGCCGTTCTTGAGAAGCTTGATCGCCTTGAGTGCAGCATCCGCAATCGGCACGATCTGGTCGTCTTCGCCATGCAGAACCAGTGTTGGCACGCCGATAGCCTTGAGGTCTTCCGTCTGGTCGGTTTCAGAGAAAGCCTTGATGCCTTCATAATGTGCCTTTGCGCCGCCCATCATGCCCTGACGCCACCAATTCTGGATTACGCCTTCCTGCACATTCGCACCATCACGGTTGAAGCCATAGAATGGGCCAGCAGGAACATCGCGGAAGAACTGGGCGCGGTTTGCTGCCAGCGCCGAGCGGAAACCGTCAAACACTTCCATAGGCAGGCCTTCCGGGTTGGCTTCTGTCTTGAGCATCAGCGGAGGAACTGCGGAAACCAGAACCGCCTTAGCAACGCGACCTGCCGGTTCACCATGCTTGGCGACGTAGCGGGCGACTTCGCCACCGCCGGTCGAGTGGCCGATATGCACGACATTCTTGAGGTCGAGTGCTTCGACAACCGCAAAGGCGTCAGAAGCGTAATGGTCCATATCGTGACCTTCGGAAACCTGAGCCGAACGGCCGTGACCACGGCGGTCATGGGCGATAACGCGATAGCCTTTCGAAAGGAAGAACAACATCTGGGCATCCCAGTCGTCCGAGCTCAGTGGCCAGCCATGATGGAACATAATTGGCTGTGCATCCTTCGAGCCCCAATCCTTGTAAAAGATTTCGGTACCGTCTTTTGTGGTGATAAAGCCCATGGTGTTTTCTCCTTCGGATGAGATGTTGGTGGTGTTGGTCTGAGTTGTTTCTGCGATAGCCAAACCGGCTGGCAGTGAAATCGTTGCAGCAAGCGCTGCGCCTGTAAGCAGAATGTCGCGACGGTTGATGATTGTGGAAATGCTTTTCATTCTCTGTGTGCGGACGCTGTAGTAGGTTTTTACGTGCACCTTCTTCTCAAAACCGGTTTCCAATTTTGGGAGAGATGCTGCAGCGTCACCTTTCTGCCTGTTGCGTTGTTCGATGGGTGGATATTGCGCCATTGCATCACTGCAAACAATTGCAATAATTATTTCGATACTATTGTTTAAAATGTAATTATTGACGCATGGTTGGTCGTAATCCGTGCGCGCGGGCTACACAGACCAAAAACTTCAAGCGATTAGTCCTGGATTAGAATTTCGTAAGTGGAGCCATCACGCTGGCTCGAGATAACCCGGGCGCCGACTACGGCGCCCGAGTAATTTGAATCAACGCGCGGCCCAAACCGTGTGAAACGGCTTTCGGAACAAAATGCGCTTTAAACGGCCCAGCAGGCGCAGCCGAGTGCGCCGAAGAAGCCTTTGAGATCGCCAATTGGCAATTGTGAGCCCCAAGCTGCCGCATGATCATGACCATGAACGCCACAGCTGTTCGAGCAGCCACATGTGGAGATTGCAGTGCGGCGAAGACTGTTTTTGCCAGCACCTTCCGGCTCGCCCCATGCCGCATAGCCCCCAAATTTACGCACCGGCGACCAGTCAGGCATTGCAGGCGGAATTGGGTTTTCATCCAGATCCTTGAAGGCGTTTGCACCATAGACAACCTTGCCGCCAACCATGGTCAGATCAGACGTCAGGAATGAAATCTCGTCTTCGCTGCAATTGAAGAAGTCTTTGTCCGGCACCACCAGATCAGCGAACTGACCCTTTTCAATGCGGCCTTTCTTGCCTTCTTCATTGGAGAACCATGTGACCTTTTCCGTCCACATGCGCAGCGCCGTTTCACGATCAAGACAATTGCGGCGCGGATAAAGCTGCATACCGCCAACCGTCTTGCCGGTAATCATCCATGACAGCGAGACCCACGGATTATAGGATGCAACGCGCGTCGCATCCGTACCTGCCGAGACATGCACGCCTTTGGAGAGCATCTTGCCAATCGGTGGCGTCACTTCTGCGGCTGCATGACCATATTGCTCGACGAAATATTCGCCCTGATAGGCCATGCGGTGCTGCACGGCGATACCACCGCCAAGTGCTGCAATACGATCAATCGAGCGATCCGAGATGGTCTCGGCATGGTCGAAAAACCAGTTCAGGCCTTCAAGCGGAATGTCCTTATTGACCTTTTCAAACACATCAAGCGAACGGCTGATGGTTTCGTCATAAGTAGCGTGCATTCGCCATGGCCAGCGGTTTTCAGCCAGAATTCTAACGACATCTTCCAGCTCGTCTTCCATTTCCGGCCCCATATCCGGGCGCGGCTGACGGAAATCCTCAAAATCGGCGGCAGAAAACACAAGCGTTTCGCCTGCACCGTTATGGCGGAAATAATCGTTGCCTTGCTTGTATTTCACCGAAGCCGTCCAGTTGAGGAAGTCTTCCTTCTCTTCCTTCGGCTTCTGCGTGAAAAGATTATAGGCCAGACGCACAGTCATCTGACCTTCATCTGACAATTGCTGAATGACTTCATAGTCATCCGGATAATTCTGAAACCCGCCACCCGCATCGATAACGCCGGTCACGCCAAGACGGTTCAACTCACGCATGAAATGGCGGGTCGAATTGACCTGATATTCCAGTGGCAGCTTTGGACCTTTGGCGAGCGTCGAATAAAGAATGCCAGCATTGGGCTTGGCAAGCAGCAGGCCGGTCGGGTTGCCATTGGCATCACGCAGAATTTCACCACCCGGAGGGTTTGGCGTGTTCTTGTCATAGCCAACTGCACGAAGCGCTGCGCCATTGAGAAGTGCGCGATCATAAAGATGGAGCAAAAAGACCGGCGTATCGGGCGCAATCGCGTTGATTTCTTCAATGGTTGGAAGACGCTTTTCGGCAAACTGATGTTCGGTAAAGCCACCAACCACACGCACCCATTGCGGTGCGGGCGTTACCGCCACCTGCCGCTTGAGCATGTCCATGGCATCGGCCAGCGAGCGCACCCCATCCCAGCGCAGTTCCATATTGAAGTTGAGACCACCACGCACGACGTGGGTGTGGTTGTCGATAAGGCCCGGCAATGCACGACGACCTTTCAGATCGATCTTGCGGGTCGTAGAGCCTGCATGGCCAAGCACTTCTTCATCCGTGCCGACCGCGGTAAAAATGCCGTCCTTGATTGCAACAGCCGAAGCTGCGGGATTTGTGCGGTCAAGTGTCGTGAATTTACCGTTGTAGAGAATGATATCTGCGGTCATGAAATCGTACCTTCTGTGGCCTACGCTGAATTAATCGCAGGAATCGCTCAATGAAATTGCTTGGGCAGTCAGGCTTATCTTGAAAATCTAGAGCGTGTGGCATTTAACATTAGCCGCTGCGCTCGCTCTATCTTCTTATTTTAATGCATGTCGTTATCGGAAAACCGGTTCCCACTTTTCCGCGACATGCTTTACCCATTTCCGCACACGCTTGATAAGCAAATTACACATCACCGTTTTGCTTCGCACCCTTACGTTCTGCGACCGACTGCCCGGATGGCATATGGCCGAATACATGCGGTTTGACCTGATGTAGCCATGAAATAACCGCAGGTTCTTTAGCCATAATGGACTTTGCAAAAGGAATGATCTGCTCGCCAGCCAGAATGCCTAACAGTCCGATCAGCGCCACCATCGGTGGCGCGGGCGAACGAACATTGAGCAAGCTATAGATGACACCAACCAGAATGCCGGCAAAGAGCGATAAAACATAGATTTTCACAGGCACACCTCCAGTTGGCGATAGTTGATCAGTGACCTTCGGAGGCGTTGAACATGGTCTTGGCATAGATGATACCCAGACCATAAGAACCGCCGAACTTCTTGGCGATTCCTGTTGTCATCTCGTAAGTCTGCGTGCGCGCCCAGTCGCGCTGGAGTTCAAGGAGATATTGCAGCGATGTCATCGGCTGTACGCCTGCCTGCACCATGCGGTCCATGGCGCGATTATGAGCCTCATCGGAGACGTCGCCGCAGGCATCGGATATTACGTAGACTTCAAAGCCCTGATCAAGGGCCGACAATGCAGGACCGACAATGCAAACGCTCGTCCAGAGACCGCTGAGAACGATGCGCTTCTTGCCGATGCGGTTGATTTCATCGATGACGGATTCATCTTCCCACGTATTCATGGAGGTACGGTCGAACAGCACCTGACCGGGGAAGGCATCGGTGATTTCGTTGAACATCGGGCCGGAGAAGCTCTTTTCCGCAACCGTTGTCAGAATGGTCGAAACGCCAAAGCCTTTGGCGCCATTTGCGACCAGCGCCGCATTGTTGCGTAGGTTTACAGCATCGATATTCTTGGTTGCAAAGGACATCTGCGACTGAAAATCGATCATGATCAGCGTGTGATCAGACGGCGTCAGCAGTTTCGATCCCGGTGTAGCGGTTGCAGTCAGGGCCATATCTTTCCTCGGCATGAAGCGCATCCTCAAAAAGACGCGCGTTAAAGCTGTTGGTATTCAGGCGCCCATTATGGCTTGCCGAGCTGCTACCCTTCTTGTCATCCAGTCGCAAAAATTGGATGTTTTTATCGCGTGCTTTGTACAAAACTGCTATGGTCCACTTATACCCACCAGAGGAAACCTCACATGTCGCGACACACTTCGGCGAGCAATCAGTATATGGAATATATACGCCCGAAGGAGGATACGACGGTTTATTCAAGCGTGCTCAACCAGGGGATGGTGACGGCCACGCGGATTACACGCAGCGCACCGAATTTCGGCTTTGTCGATCAGCATGTCACTGAAGATGCCTTCATGCTCTCGGTACAGCTCAAGGATTATCACGGTGATCTCTGGGTGGACGGCAAGAAGGTGGATTTCCCTGCAAGCCATAAAGGCAACTTCACGCTCTATGATTATAACCGCATCTGGCAGGCAGATCTGAAGTCGGCCTTCGACTGCGTGAATTTCTATCTTCCGCGCAGCGCACTTGTTGCTCTGGAAGAAGATTTCGGTTCTCGAAAGGTGGAAAACTTCAATGTTCTGCCGGGTGCAGACATTGCCGACAATACCATTCGCGGCCTGACAGAAGCACTTTTGCCCGCATTGGAAAATCCCGCGCAAGCAAGCCGCCTGTTTGTCGATCATGTCGGGCTGGCGCTTGCCATGCACATGGCTGCGACTTATGGCACGGCCGAACTGCGCGCTCCGGCCCCGACCGGCGGGCTCGCGCCATGGCAGCTCAAGCGCGCAATGGCAATCATGGATTCAAAACTCGATGGCGATATCCCTATTGCCGTCATTGCCCAGTTCTGCGGATTATCTCCATCTTATTTTACCCGCGCCTTCAAGATCAGCACGGGAATGCCACCGCACAAATGGCTGCTCAAGCGCAAGGTAGAGAAAGCCACGAACCTGCTGCGCACGACGCGGATGAGCTTGAGTGAAATTGCTGTCGATTGCGGCTTTGTCGATCAAAGCCATTTTACCCGCGTCTTCTCAAAGGCCATTGGTGCTGCGCCCGGCCAGTGGCGCAAAAGCATTAATTCATAAGCTGAGACTTTACGCTTTGCGATAACGCCTGCGCCACATGCCAGGCGCTTCACCGACAATCTCGGAAAAGACCCGCGTGAAGTGGCTTTGGTCTGCAAAGCCACAGGCCAAAGCAATTTCGGCAATCGGTGTGCCCGCAATCAGCATGTCGCTCGCTTGCGCGATCCGATATTCAATCAGCCAGCGATAAGGCGTCTTGCCAAAGGTTTCCTTGAAAGCCCGCATGAAATGACTGCGCGACAGGCTGCAGGCATCGGCTACATCTGAAATGGAAAAATCGGCATTCAGATGTGCAGCGAGAAACTCGGTTGCCCGACGTTCCTGCTTCAGAGAAAGCGTGCCCTTGCGCTCATGGGGAAAATAAAGCCCGCCATAGGTTTGGGTGAGATGAACCATAATGGCGAGTTCGATCTGTTCAAGAAACACTGTACTCGCCAGGTCCGGGCGATCCAGAAAAGGCAGCAAGGCCCGCGCCAAACCGAGGACAACGTTGTCAGTCGCACAATGAACATTCTGCAGCGTCCTGAATTCAGGACGTCCGGCTTCCTCTGCAAAAGCACGAATATCAGCGAAAGGAATCCGGAACTCTATATCGTCAAAAGGAGAAAGCTGGTGCCTTTTCCACTCCCGGCGGAGTTCTGCAATTGCCAGCGAACCCTCGTTTCGCGCCCCTTCATAGACCAGACTTCCACCACACCAGAGCTTCTGCAGTCGAAGGTCTGTGAGCTGAGTGGTGATACTGAAGGCTTCCTCATTGGATAACACATCTTCAAGCGGCATCGCCTCGCCCGGAAAATGGCGGCGCATAACAGTCATCGCCGACATTTGCATCAGCGATTTGGTGATGCCGGGTGTTGCCTGCTCCGGGCGATCCATTGCGTCACTCTTATCTTGGCCCGAATGGCTTTCTTCAAAACTGGACACCATCAGTGATAAACCGACTTTCGCCACAGGCCGGGCGATACACCTGTGGTGTCGACAAACCTGCTTGCCAATGCGCTCTCGCTTGAAAAGCCGCAGCGGCTTGCAACCTGCTTGATTGTCAGCGAACGATCTTTCAGCAGAAGCTTCGCGTGTTCGAGTCTGATTGCCATTAACCAGGCCTCCGGCCCGATGCCTGTGCTGTTGCGAAAACGAATGCTGAATTCACCAACCGGCACACCGATGGAAGCTGCGATTTCGGTCACGGAAATGTCTTCGCCATAGTTTTCCGACATGAACTTCTTGGCGCCTGTTTCCTGCCAGATTGAAAGGCCGGTTTCTTCAGAGATCGCGGCAAGCTCCGGCTTTGCTCCCTCATGCAGAAGATGCGCGCAAAGTGCAGTCGCTATGTGCTGTAGCAATGCCGGATGAAATGTATTGGCATAATCAAATAGCGGCAGAAGGGCTGTTCCCAGATTGGCAATCACCTCATCCGCCTCACCGCGTCTGCATCGCAGATCCCTGGCTCCATCGGAAGCGGTCAGTGCCGAGGTTTCGGTAAACAATGTGCGTGGCAGCACGAAGGCCAATGCGTGCAGATTGCTATGAAGAACAATTGAAGCGCCCTGCTTGATGTCGATCAGGCAGACTGTGTTCTGCGGATAAAGCTTTGGCGCAAGGAAGCGCTCGCCATTCTCGACGTCACCGTGAACGGTATCCGCGAGATAAAGCATCATGAAATAGGCGTCACTGGCCGGGATATCGATCTTCGGCATTTCATCGCGGCCAAGCTTTCTATGCAACTTCGTTACATTGAACTGCGCCGCTTTTAAAGGAACCGTCGTTAGAGCCGGAGCGTCAGGAACACCAAAACGTGAACCGATACAATCATTGTCAAAATGCGATTTCAAAACTCCCCCCAGCCGATACCGCCATTCACCTAAACTTGTTTGGTTGTTGGAGTTCACATTCGGAACCAACGTAGAATTGCCAACATTCCTACCTGAAAGCCCACTTCAAGTCCTGAACAAATAGCACGCAGGAACATGGTTTTATTGTAAATTCCTGACCTTTACAGGCGTTGAGCGCCTCATCAAGACATACCTTATTCTGCCATTTTCCTGCCTCAACACTGTTCACATATACTTGAATAAACCGTGTTGTCTTGGACATTTTGCCCGTTTCAAGGGTTTATTGTCTACTCTTTGAGATACAATCTGTGAACCAAACGGTAGCTAGGCGCAGCCGATTGAAAGGCCTATCTCTTGGTCATCGAAACGACGAACACAACGTCGCTTCACAAAACCAAGGAGATAGAAAATGAAAAAGTTTGCTCTTGCTGCCGTAGCCGTTGCCCTTAGCGCCGGTGCTGCTTTCGCTGAAAATCCAAATGTTGGCACCCCTGCCGATCTTTATGCAAATGACCGCACACCAGTTGCAGCCCAGCAGGTCGATCACACTGCAACCGCTTCGATTGGTCAGTCTTCGTTCCAGGACGGTTCGGCTCATCGCTTCGGTGATGCATCGCCTTCGAGCTTCCAGAACTAAGCCCAGCTTACCAAACCGCGTTTCAATCTGACTACATCAGATCAACGCATACGAGTTATCTCCCCGGTGGATGGCATTGGTGCCACCCCGGTGCCCCGGAAGCACTGATGCCATCCAAAGGGCGATGAAGAAGGAATAGAAAAATGAAAAAGTTTGCTCTTGCTGCCGTAGCCGTTGCTCTTAGCGCCGGTGCAGCTTTCGCTGAAAACCCACATGTTGGTGAACCTGCCGATCTTTATGCAAATGACCGCACGCCAGTTGCAACACAGCAGGTTGATAACACTGCAACCGCTTCTATCGGTCAGACGACCACATATCAGGACGGCTCTGCTCATCGCTTTGGCGACGCATCGCCTTCAAGCTATCAGAACTAATATCGGCGCAAGCCGGTAGAATACAAAAAGGCGAAGCCCTCAGGCTCCGCCTTTTGTTGTTTCTGACACATGCTATTAGACGTCAGATCATCCGGGTAACAATTGCCTTGATCTCGCGCTCAAAGAAATCTGAGAAAGCCGCAATACGCGGCGGCAACTTCTGGAATGGCGGATAATAAAGCGTAAGCCAAAGTTGCGGCGGCGACCATTCCGGCAGGATATGCACGAGACGCCCCGTGCGCAAATGTTCAGCCACGATGAACACAGGCAGCATGGCGACCCCCGCCCCATCCGCTGCCATATTGGCCAGAACTTCACCATTATTGGCACTGATCATACGCCCGGCAGAAACATTGACCGTCGAACTTCCATCCGACAAAGCCCAGTTTTCACGGCGACTTTCCGAGCTGTAGCCCAGACATCCATCTGATGTCAGCTCGCCCGGATGCGCAACATCTATAAATGGCGTACCGGGTGCAGCCACCAGAATGCGTTTGATTTCAATGATCTTGCGCCAGATCGTGAATTTATCCGACGGCGCACCGGAAATGCGGATCGCAAGATCGAAATCCTGCTCGACGATATCGAGCATCTGGTCGGTCAGCGATAATTCAATCTCGATCTTTGGATAAACATCCCGAAAAGCAGAGAGTATTTGCGGAAGGACCTGTTGGCCGAGTGACATCGGCGCATTGATCCGCAAACGCCCTTGATCAGCCTTATGAACATTCATGAGTTCAAGTCGCGCCGTCTCCAGCGCGTTGACTGCTGGTTCGATACGCGCTGCAAAAACAGCCCCATCCGTCGTGAGCGAAACCTGTCGGGTCGTTCGCACGAAGAGCTGAACGCCAAGCTCTTCTTCTAACGCTGCGATGGTTCGCGTTACAGAGGCGGGCGTCATATCCAGCTCTCGCGCAACCTGCGCGAAATTGCGCTTCTCCGCTGCCAGCAGAAACGTCTTGAGGGCTTTGAGCTCGTTCATTCGTTCATTACCGTTGATGCAATATAAGTACGACAATTGCATCAACAGAGATCAACAATCAACCCGCAGAAATTACTTGCTCACTGGCAAGCCATTTCCTGTCCATGCTTCCAGTCCGCCACGATACCAGAACGTCGTCCAGCCGAGTGTGGCAGAGCGCAATGCGGCATTATAGGACGAACGGTCGTTCATACCTTTGCCGAAAAATACCACGCCAACACTTCTGTCTCCGCCAGCTTTTTCGTTCAGCCATTCGTCGAGCGCTTCCTGCAGACTATCTGTAACGCTTCCATCGCGCCCGGCATCCGGCAAAGAAAAAGCATTCTGCATGGTTTCCTGCAGACCGCTGGTATCAACGAACAGGGTTTTGCGGCCATTCGCGATGATCTTGGCAACCTCAACAGTTGTGATTATCGTAGCCCTGGCATGTTTGTTGGGTGTTGGCCCGGTATAAGGCGACTGAAAGAGAACCATGCTCGCCGCAACGCCGTCATCGCGCAATTCATCAACGACTGCACCTGCCGCGCCACCAGAAGCCGGCGCAGAAGCATTAGTTGGTTGCTGGCCTGCAGAATCTGCTGGAGCACTTCCCATTTCAACATCGGAAATCATGACCGCCAGATGTTCGAACAGATCGTAGCACATGGTGATCGATCCTTCTTTCGGATCATACCATGCGTTGAGCTGGTCACAGTCGCGGAACGTGACTGTTAAGGGTCGCGGCAGCACATAAGTCTGGGACAAGTTATCGAAATAGCCTGTCAAAGCGCTTGAAAGTTTACTGGCATAGAAATCGCCAACTCTACGTGAGGATGGCTGAAAGACCGTCTTGATCATTGCACCGGCCGCATTGGCAGGTTGTTCGCCTTCCGGGTGCCATTCGCCAGAACGTGTGTGAGGGGCAAGAATTTTACGCCATGCACGATTTTGCTTGTTGAATTCGTCGGAGCAGCGAAAACGTGTGCGCTCATCCAGTTTTACGCCGTCGGCAATCGAGCTGAAAACCTTCGGATTGCCGCCATACATGATGCAAAGCATATTACGAAAGCGCTTGAGATCGGCTGTATGCTCGTCCTGCCACGGAGAAGGTGAGCTGCCCTTCATCTCATTGATTTTGCCACTATAATACCACTGCAGCGCTGCATAGCTCGCGCTTCCGATAGCCATATCGTCGATTTCTTTGTCACCGGACGGATACATTGTCGGTTCGACAATCTGCAAAGCAGAATAAATATCGACAGCATCTTCTTCGGGGCCAGTCGATGGCAGCTGCAATTCTCCAATCAGCGCATGTCCGAATTCATGCGCAAAAATGCTGCGCACCAATCCGTAATAAACTGCAGCAATGCGGCCGCTGTCGCCGCCAAACTCCGGCAGCGGACCTGAGGGGGCACCAGAGCCTGCTACGGGCTGAGGAGCGTTGCCGCCATTTTGGGGCGCAGTTTGCGCGCCGGTATCAGCAGTCTGCGGCGCTCCACCGGTTTGTTGGCTTGGGGTGACCGGCTGGGTAGGCACATTCTGGCCATCCGATGTGATATTGAAATCGGTAATCGCAAATACGCCGGTGTCATAGGCCATGATGCCGATCTGCGCGCCAAGCGCTGCCGAACCCTGAACGTCGCCAATCATTCTTCCGTTGAGAAGAAACCGCGTTACACCGGGCACATCGACCATTTCGATGACATCCGTGCCGTCAAGTTTGGCTGCATTCGGGATGGTAGCAATGTCCTGGCGCTTGCCGTTCTCCATGCAGAAGAGCTTGGCACTCTTATCGGCAATCACCTCCATCAGGCAAATGGCGCTATTCGCAGGATTTGTCGCAATTAGCCCCAGCGAAGCACCTGGCTTGGAAGAATTGATTGCAATCCTAACGCTGGTAGCACGACCTTCGGCAGGTGCTGGCCCGGCTTGAACCACCAATGTCTGCTCGGTTCCGCCTGCCTGCTGGTTGTTGAGGACAAACCAACCGTCTTGTTTGGTTCCGGTCCATCCCTGAATGATTTGTGAAGACCCTGCCGAGGCGAGTGGGCCGAGTTCCCTCTCAAATTCGGCATGGGCTGGAAGATTGGACGCGATGAAACTCGCGATAAGAACCGCACCCAACAGACGCATTCGAAAGTCCCCATTCCGCTGAGCATAATTCCTTAAACCTGGATCAGTTTAAGGTAAAATCATGCTCTGATTTTAAAGTGTTAGAGCGACCTTTGGACACCCATCAAGACGCCCGGCGCTCTAATATCATCAATATGGAGCGGTTCTCATTTCGGATCATAAAGCATCCGACCGTCCAAAAACTCTGATCTGCCATTCAACTTATTTATTGCAATACGATTCAACAGATTGATGTCAATCAGTAATCGCTCAATAGTCAAAGCAGATAGTGGATTATTTCCCAACAAATTGGCGTTTGGTCTACAGATATGCAGATCGTGACTTGCCTAAACTACCCGCGCTGCAACTCTTTTCGTCCGCGCTGGATCATAATCCAGCCAATAACGGCCAACAGTCCCCCGCCGATCGACATTGGCAGCACGAGGATCAACAGCCAGAAGAAAAATGCTGTGGCTTCACCATTATCCTCAAGCGACCCAAAATCCGACCCCGGTACGAAGAGCGTAGCAAGCAGGCCAAGCAGGATAACAGCGCCAAGAACGAGGCAACCCCATCCAATTTGCAGCTTGCTACTTGCCAGCCGCGACAACAGGATTGTGGAGATCACCACTACAACAAACTGAACGACCAGCTGGATGATAATTACACTATCGAGACCATCTGGATTGACCGTCCGTTCAGGGGAAAGCATCATTACCAGAGGGGCCATGAGGCCAAATCCGAAGCGCGCTATCAGAACACCAAATACGAAACTAATAAGCCATTTGGTCCATGCTGGATTCATCAGATATCTTTCTTAACAGCCCGCCCCGGCACCAGGTGCCTCATCTGCGCCGACACTAGACGGAAGATCGAAGCGCGGTCAATTGAGTATTGTCCACAGCGTAACACATTGACTCATCTGTGGAGGTTTGCCATGCGGTAGAGATTGACCGCATTCGGGGATCTCTCATGAAGATATGCTTTGCAATGACTTTGGCCGCACTAATACCGCTGCCAGCTGCAGCAAACTGTATTCCTCCGTGGCAGACCCAATTTGCGTGCAATATTCCAGAGCGAAATGCGCGTGCAGAGTTTTGCCACCTTGCCGATCCGAAGGCCAATCCGGACAAGAAGGAGGCCTACTACACCTACGCGGCAGGCACAGAAAAAGCCGAGCTCTATTTTGAAACCGACAGCACCTGGTTTTCGACCAAAGACACCAATATCAATCATCCGACCGATCTGACCATGGCACTAGGCTATGCTCGCGGCGACTATGTTTATGCTTTCGTTGTCACGCAAGACAAAGACGATTCAAGCGTCATCAAGAGCGGCGAAATACGCGTCTATCCTTCGACTGATGCCTTCACCAACGAGACCAAAGACACCGAAGTTGCCAAGCTTTATTGCGAGCCGTCGTCAATCCTCGCCGATAGCGACAGCATCAGACCCTGAGCATGAAAGTTCGCAAAATGAATAAAGTCCTGCGCTCACTGATCCTGACGTCATCATTTACTGCAGCCATTCTATGCAGTTCAATCGCCAGCGGAATTGCTGGTCCGGCCGCTGGTGCAGTCGAAGCCGCTCCGCAAGTGCAGTCGCAGGAACAGCCTGCACCAGAAACCGATACGTTCGGGCGCTCGCAATTTGTCCTCTCAGCTAATCCAATCATCCCGCCCCGTGATTACGGAAAAGGGCTAGCGCTGCCCAAGGCTGGCGACTACAGCCCGGACGAGAGTGGGACGATCTACGATATTGCTTTCCTCGGCATTGAAAATGGCGAAATGCAGTTTGAAGTCCGCGGCTATTCAATCGCAGATTTGAACTACCCAGCCTCAGGGCAGACCTTCTCTTTTCCGAAAGATCAGAAGACCGTCGAAATACGTGATATTATTATTGAAATTGAAGAAGTTACTGAAGGTAGTCTGACTTACAGGATCAACTATCGGAAGTGATCCAGATCAGGCCGTGAGCTGTGCCCATTCAGGCGCAGTTCCGTCATCTTCAAGGCCGCCGTTGCGAGCAAACTGCTCAAGCGTCATGGCATCGAGAACGCCGACAATTGCTTCGCGAACAAGCAGCATTGATCGGCGAACCTGACAAGCCTTGTGATCTTCACAGTCTTCGCAAGGTTCATAAGCTGTTCGGCTGGCGCAACGAATAGGTGCGAGTGGACCATCCAGAACGCGGATCGCCTGCCCGATATTAATTTCACTGGCAGGTTTTGCGAGACTATAGCCACCGCCCGGCCCCTTCTTCGACCGCAAAATGCCGTCGTTACGCAGCTCCAGCAGGATCGCGTCGAGAAACTTCTTCGAAATATTGTTTTTGGCGGCAATCTCGGCAACGAATGCGCTCTCGCCGGGAGCAAGCAAGGCAAGGTGAGCCAATGCTTTGAGGCCGTATTTCCCCTTTTTTGTGAGCATGGAACCTCCGCCGATCCGATGAATGCTGCTTTTGCACTAAATCGAGCGGATTAATAGTCTATCGTTACAGACCAAATGTCACATTCGGAAGGGATACGCGTTCGGGCTCACGCGTCTTGACGGCCAAACCGCTCATGCGGATGCTTTGGCGTTGACCTCATAGAGTGTCGCAATCTCAGCTGCCACCAGTTCCTGAAGCTTCCACAAATTGCGATCGCGAATGCCTTTTTCTTCCAGATGTTTGACCGTCAGATAAAGATATTCCGCGCAGGAACCAATATGCCCACATGCTCGCGCCAAAGTGCTTGCTACACATTCCAGCGGCAAGCCGTTCAAAACGCGGTCGCCGCGTGGCCCAGCCCAGAACGTCAAAGCACGCACAGGCCCGTCCGGTGTATCAACGGATACCCAGCGGATACTGGAAGCATCACTTATAGAGCTGATCTCGCGGCGGATCATGCGCTGAATCTGGCCAAGCCGATCCTCTTCAGACAACCGAAACACGATACCGTTGCAGCTGCCGCCGCGTCGCAACGCGAGCATCAACCCAGGCTGGCTTTGCGTGCCACGCCAGCGGGTAAGTCGTAGGCAGAACGAACGATGCCATCCCTTCACGCCGCCGTAACGCCAATCAACGGCATTAAAATCAGGTTTCCAGATAAGAGAGCCATAAGCGAACACCCACAGAGGCGTGTCGCCGCTTTCATGATAAAGCTTTTCAGAAAGTGCCTGCACGTCCAGATCAGTTATCGGAACCCTGTTTGGCTCCGGCCCTCGATCCACTTCTGCCCGAATGCTCAGCGAGACCAACTCCTCAGTCAGCGTCATTCTGGATGCAAAATCAGTCACTACACTTCTTCCTGCTTACCAAATTTTTGCTCATTACGGCGGTTCCAGTTAAGAATGAATCGTTAGAACCGCTGTAACTGTTTGTTTTTATGCATTATCCGACGCAGAACCGCTTCGCACTTTTGCTGGAAATGCTACAATTTATGCGGCAATTATGGAATGAATTGCTCGTTATGCTCAAGCCCTGAAAGACGCCTTTGCATCGTCGAGCTGGCGAATTCTGGAAAATAGGGCTTCACGATCTGATAGGTGACGCTCGAATAATGCGATGAATATCGTATTATCGGCAATGTGCGGCAAAGGAGCCGACTGAGCGCGGCGCAGACTTTCATTTGCAGTCTGTTTTGCTATTTCAACGGCAGCCAGCAACGACGCGATTGTTCCTCGTGCCTGTGCGCCTTCGCCGTAGCCTGATGATGAAGAGTGTTGATAATCGGACTGAGTTTGCATCGTAATCACATCTCCTATCAATAGCGTTCACGAATAACGATTTGGTGGTCATTGTAGTCTCTCTCAAGCGGCGAAAACGAGGCACAGCAGGCTAATTGCCTTTAGCTATGTAAAATTTCAGCCCTTTGAAAAACACGATGGCTGGAAAAACCACCCTCGCCTGTGCGCTAAAACAACAGTGGCGGCCAGAGCCGCCACTGCATCGATTACGCAAATCTTGAATGAAGTTTAGAATGAACGCTGGAAGCGAACTACGCCCTGCCAGGCATCCTGACCTTTCAGGATCGAGTTCTTGTCATCCCACTTGGTGTAGGAAATCTGAGGCGTGATGGTGAAGCCAGGAACCAATTGATAAGCAACGTTTGCACTGGCTGCGAAAGTTTCCGCATCCTCATAGGCCAGCTGAACGTTGAAGACCGCTTTGTTGGTAGCCTTGAATTTAGCTCCACCCCAAACGGCCCAATCACCGCCCCATGTTCCGTAGAAGCTATCAATCACACGAACGCCACGATAAGTGCTGCTGCCACCATCGTGAACAACGGCACCGCTTGCATCGTAATGAACGTAATGATCGTCGTTCGACTTGTATGCACCCTGCACCCAGACCGAGAAGCGGTCGGTTACATTAACATCAAGGCGAACCTTTCCGGCCCACTCTTCGTTGACAGCATCATAAGCTGCAACGCCTGCAATCGAACCCCAGCTCTGCGGATATTTCAAACCAGCAACGACGTGTGGTGTGTAGTCATCAATCACGCCATTCCAATCGACATCGACGTTGTTACCCTGTTCAAGAGAGATAATGGCCGAAAAGCCATTGCCGCCCTTGAAAGTGTAGCTGATCTGATTGGTACGATAACCACCAGCACTGATAACGTCGTCATTCAACACGTCACCGAAATATCCGGTGAATGTGTAGAATGCCGTGTCATCGAGGCCCACGCGCAGACCGCCAAGCTGGATGAACGCACGGTTGAGCGTCGTTCCGGCATCCACACCATTACCGAAATTGAATCGGGTTTCAGTAAAGGTCGAAAGCGTACCAAGCTCCGTTTCGGAAGCCGTCGATGTGCGTAATGTGAAACGCGTATTATTCGTCCAGGTATCATAGGACTTACCACGCGGGCTCAGATTATAAGCACTTCCATCAGGAGCACGGCTGATGCCTGCACCACGATAATAGACGTTATCGCCTCCCCTCAGGTCGTAACGAACATAACCATGGATACGCAGGCAGGTTTCCGTTCCCGGAATGTAGAAATAGCCTGCTCCGTAAGCATCACAGACACGCACATATTCTACAGCCTCTGGCTCCGGCGCTACAATTGCATCGGCTGCATTTGCGTGTGTCACCCCAAGAACAGCAAATGCCGAACCAATTACAGTGTTTTTCAGAATCATAATTATCCCCACTAACAATAAACAAAATCGTTCTATTTCAGAGGGATAATTCGATTAAGGCAATTATATCTAATTATTGTAAAATATATGACAAATAATATTTTATATAATAACATTCAGAATTGATATAATCACACAACTCAACAAAATTATATTCTATTGTTTCAACAAAAAGAACTGATATAAATTATACAATACTGACTACTCGCTCAATATTTTCTTTTTAACTCAATTATGATCGAACCAACCCCTAATCCGCTATGACTGGTTCTTGAAACAGTGACAAATAGCGCTCTCCGCTGTCAGGCAACACGGCAACGATGGTCTTTCCTGCATTTTCCGGGCGCTTTGCAATTTGAAGGGCCGCAGCAATCGCAGCCCCGGAAGACGTACCAACCAGAAAGCCCTCTTCCCGTGCAACCGATAATGCGGCACGGCGCGCTTGCTCCGTCGTCACGGCAACGATTTCATCGACAATAGCCTTGTCGTAGTTTTCAGGCAGAATGGTCTCATCGATATCGGTGACTTTGTGAACACCTTCAATGGTTTCGGCTTTTGGATTATCGGCAGAAGGCACAGAATCTGCCGTCGGCTCCACCAGAATGATGCGAAGGGAAGATTTCTTTTCTTTCAGGTATTTTCCCGCCCCTGAAATGGTTCCGCCAGTGCCTACGGTACTGACCAAAATGTCCACTTCGCCATCCGTGTCTTGCCAGATTTCCGGGCCGGTCGTTTCAAAATGAATTGCCGGATTGGCAGGATTGGACCGCTGACCCGTATAGTAAGCGCCCGGATTTTCGCTGCGAATACGATCGAGCACCTTTTGCAGCGCTCCCGGTTCCAGCAGCTCGTCATTATCAATCAGCACGATTTCAGACCCGAACTGACGCAGGATATTGATTTTGTCTTCGCTGATCGTATCACGCAGATAAAACTTCGTCCGATAGCCCTTTGCGGCAGCAACAGCCGCAATACCAATGCCGGTATTTCCGCTCGTCAGATCTACCAGAAGATCACCCGGCTTAATCTTACCGGCACGCTCGGCATCCCGAATTATCCCCCATGCTGTGCGGTCTTTGATGCTGCCAGCGGGATTGAGATATTCGATTTTTGCGAGAAGCCGCACAGAAACGTCATTGCTTTTCTGAAGGCGTGAGAAAGCAACCAGAGGCGTATTGCCGACAAGCTCCGAAAAGCCATTGCGTATGTTACCCATGATCCACTCCCTCTTGCCAACAGGCATCAAAATTCAGCGTCTAATTTTCACCAACTGCCGAATTTTATTAAGAAAATTATTCACTTAGTTCACCCGGCACATAGATTTGCAATCCATTGCAGGAGGCCTCTTTGCATTTATATTCGCGTAGCAACGCTGCTCGGATCATCATGAATGATGTCCCCTATTCGATAGGCTGACCGGATTCGCACGAGCCTTGCTGATTGCTGTCTCAAGAATTGAAGGTTCTAACCTTTCATGCCCTGACCATCGAAAACGTATCCAGCCATTCTGATCTACGAGAAAGCTCGCTCCATCGGCAGTTGGTGTCAGAAGCTGAATAGCCACAGCCGCAGTCTGGTCGGAAACATCGCATTGTGCCGTGATGCCATTGCTATCGACAGCAAAGGCCTCAAGCTGTTCACCCTTAAGAAGAAGCAGCCAGAAATTGTCGGATTGCCGACCGACCTCATGCCGTCTAGCCCCGCAATAGATCGTAATCCGTGGGCTTGCAGCCGGGTAAACCGCACCATCAGGCGCAGGCATACTGATCGTTCGGGCAGACGCAATCGTGCGGATATAATCCACTAGCGACCACGCGGTTTTCGCATCCAACATTGTTTCAAAACCGGGCATGGACTGCCGACCGTCTTGCAACTCCTTGCCATGCATGATCGTCCAGAAGATTTCGCCGTCACTGCGATCCGCAAACAATGGTGCTGTCAGATCGGGCGGCCATACCGGATCGCCCGTTGCCTGCTCACCGCGTCCGCGCCCGTCATTGCCATGACAGGAGGCGCAATTACCTACGAAAGCCGCAGCGCCCCGCGCAATTGCGATGGACGTATAGGATGTGGGCGAGCGCAGAAAGCTTGCTTCATTAGCATCCTGAAGAAACAATCCGATGCGTGGTGGCTGGAACCAAACGAAACCGATAACTGCCGCGATAACAATAGCTTGCCATCGCCACTTAGGCAGCAAAAGGCACCCAATACCGATTAGAAATGCCAGCAGAAGTGGCTTAAAGCTCCGCCATGCGGCATCGACGAGAAACGCGTCACCCAGAATATTGTCGCGCAAACGATAGGCGAAAGGCCAGATGATGTCTTCATGAACGCCGGGCGGTTGTGTCGCGAGAAGTGACGCCGCGAGAAACACTACAAGACCAATTGTTCCTTCGACGATCAACGCATAACCAAGTCCACGCCCGCTGCTACCATCACGGCTCAGCCAGAAACGATTAAGTGCTGCAAGTGTCAGCATGGCTGCCAGAAGCGCGATCTTCACGATCATGATCCTGCCGTAAGTGGTACCAACCAGCCCCGGCAAACCACCTGTCAAAAGCCATCCTGCAATTGCGGCACCAACAACAAGAACTGCAACAAAAACAACGCCATATAGCGAAAATCGCTGTGCTGCCTGCAAACCTTCATCCCGCGAAACACGTAAGAGAAGATAGAGCGGAGGCAGCGAACCAAACCATAGCGCGCCGGCAATCACATGCGCAGAAACTGCCAGAGGTAGCCAGACAGTATCAGCTGCTGCGGCGTGCCCCATGCGTATCTGAAGACCAAGCGCCAAAACAGCGATCAAAAACAAAAGGATACGTATGGCTTGAGACTTTATCGCATACGGCAAAAGCAAAGCAGCAAGCACGATTGCCAATGCGCGCAGGCACGATGCAACACCGAAGCCTGTGCCTAAAAGTCCGCTTGGGAAAAAGGTAAATGCATCAGAAAAACTACTACCACCAGACAACAGTGAGAACTGAAGTGGTACCCATAGAACCAGTCCAAAAGCACTGATTGCCACAGAATAGACACAAAGTTGCCACCAGAATCTTAATCTTGCCGTCGGTTTGCCTTCGCTTTTTTCGGCTTTCATGAGAAAAATGCGAAAAAATAGCGCCCCTGCGAGCATTGCAAGGCCCGCAAGATTGAGGCATCGCACGAGCGCAATGACGATATCAATTCCAGTCATTGCGCCCGGCAACCTTAATTAGCAATCTTGAATTTGAACGCGCCTTCGGTGCGGTGCGTATCGACCGATGCAGCGCCCCACTCGACCGTATAAGTACCCGGCTTCAAAGCTGGCGGTGTGACCGAGAGCGTCTTTGTGTTGCCGTCAATATGTTCAGGCTTACTGGTTTCGATAGTCGCCCCGCTCTCATCCTTGAGGACAAGTTTGCTAAGGCCGAGTTCCAGCGCTTCGGTATATTCGATGGAAACAATGGCAGGCGTTTTATTGAGCACAGCGTCTTCGGCTGGCTCGGATTGTGCGAGATGCGCATGAGCATAAAGTTGCGTCATCGACCCCAATAATAGGGCCGCTGTAAGAATTGCTTTTTTGAACATTTTTCTTTCCTGATTTTACCAGTCGGCATCGAGCCCAAGATGCGCAAGCGCCTGCCTGCGCAGTTCCGCCAGTCGCGGATCGCCGCGATGGCGCGGATAGCTGAGATCCACTTTAAGTTCGGCTTCGATGCTTGCCGGGCGATTGCCAAAGATGATGACCCGTTGTGCAAGGAAAATCGCTTCCTCGACATCATGCGTGACGAGCAATGTGGTAAAGCCGTTGCGCTGCCAAAGATCGAGAAGCTCAGCCTGCATGGCAAGCCGCGTCAGGGAATCGAGTTTCCCCAATGGCTCGTCCAGAATGAGCAATTTCGGATCATTGACGAGCGCACGCGCTAAGGCCGCACGCTGCGCCATGCCGCCCGAAAGCTGACGCGGATAGGCATTGGCAAAAGCCGACAATCCCACCAGTTCAATTGCTTCATCGATGCGGTGTCCCTGAGTTTTAAGCACGCCACGCGCCTGAAGCCCCAAAGCCACATTGTCCCGCACCGTGCGCCATGGATAAAGTGTGGGGTCTTGGAAGACCACCACGCGCGACGGATTAGGACCGAGGATTTCCTCGCCATCGGCCAGAATCCGCCCTTCACTTGGCGGCTCCAGACCGGCAGCGAGCCGCAAAAGCGTACTCTTGCCGCAACCCGATGGACCCAGAATGGCAACAAATTCACCCGGTTGCACATCAAGCTCAATGTGGTTGAGAACTGGCAATGACTTGCCTTCAAGACCAAAACGGTGGCTTACATTCTCAACCTGAATATGGAAGCCACGGCTTTCATCAGCGGAGGCTGCAGGCGTTTGATTGAGGGCAGCATTCACCATTTCACATCCCCCTTCTGCCAAGTCAGAACGCGATCACGCACCGTAAAGAGCAGCGTAATCAGACCGGAAAACACAATCGCCATGATGATGAGCGCGCCATAGAGATTGTTATAGGCCGCCCAGCCTTGCGCCCATTGCAGATACCAGCCGAGACCGGACTTGACGCCCATCATTTCAGCGGCGACCAGCACCGAGAAAGATGCACCCAACCCCATGAAAAGACCGACAAAAACATGCGGCAATGCTGCAGGAATTGCGACACGCAGTATCAGGAACAACTGACTGGCGCCCAAAGTGCGGGCAACATCGTAATAGGCTTTATCGACACTCGCCACGCCCGACCATGTCAGAACCGTAAGCGGAAACCATGTTGCTAATGCTATTAGGAAGACCGCGGCTGAAAAGCCTGACGGGAAGAAATAGAATGCCATCGGCAGCAGTGCAGTCGAAGGAATTGGCCCCAGAAACCGCAACACCGGATGAACCCAATAGCCGATTGCCTGTACCCAGCCGATGGAAACACCGGTCAGAAAGCCAGCAATCGCACCAAGCACAAAACCCGAAGCCAGCAGCTTGAACGAGTTGTAGAGGCTGTCGAGCAGACGCGGCCAATCATCGAGATAGACTTCGAGCAGAGACGAAGGCGGCTGGAAAAACGGCACAGGGAGCCATGCAAACTTGGCCGTAAGCAATTCCCAAACACCAAAAAATACCGCCAGAGCCGTGAGCCATGGCGACCAGTAAACCAGCCTTTTGCCAAATGCCGGATAGACCGCAACCAATGCTGCACCGACTGCCAGAAGGATCGTCCAGCCGATGAACAAGCCATTGGTTTCACGAACATAAAGCGGCTCAGCAAAACCAACCACTACATTGGGAAGGAAGACGGAAATCGCACTGACGATAGCCCAGGCGATCACCGCCACGAACGGCCATAGCGAGCGACGAAGCGCGGAGGGCAGAGCCTCCCGCGCGTCATCCTTGGACGAGATATAGACTGTGTCAGGTGATGACATTGGCGACGATCTTTTCGGCAAATGCATCCGTATTGGTATTTAGCCGGATGACATTGATGATCTTGAGCTCATCCACGAACAGAGCGACATCCTTGCGCAAGGCATCACCCGTCGAATGATGGTCATGCGTGTGACTGCGCAGGATACGCGCCACGTCCGTTGCAGAGACATTGCCCGGAACGAAAGGCGCAAAGATTTCAGCGCTTTCATCTGGATGCGCTGCAGTCCAAGCCTGTGCTTCTACGATTGCACGCGACAAGGCGCTCGCAACTTCCGGCTCATCACGAACCAGACTTCCGCGCAGACCCAGCACACAGCAGGCAGAATTGACATACTGCCCATCAAGATTGGTCGCGACTTCCTTGAGACCATCACGCTCGCGCTGGAGGAAGGCGTGCGGATCATCGCCAGCCACAGCCTGCACTTCACCCTTCTTCAGGGCTTCCGCAAAGAGATCAGCCGGATATTGCAGCCATTCGATTTCGGTATCCGGATTGATGCCCTGCTTGGCCGCCTGAATGGCGAAGAAGTTGCGGATCGGGCTCGCCTGATCGCTAACGGCAACCTTTTTGCCTTTCAGATCAGCAATCGAATTGATGCCTGAATCGGGTGCTGCCAGTAGGCGCATACAGCCGCCATGCGTTCCGACAGTCAGCGATACGTCAAACCCCTGCTCCAATGGCTTAAGCCAGCGCAGCGCCATGCCGATGCCGCCATCTGCCTTGCCGGTGGCAATTGCCTGAAGCAACTGATCGGTTGGTCCAGAGAAATTGACCGGTTCGACAGTCAGGCCATATTTCTCAAACAAGCCTTTCTTGAGCGCGACCGAAATTGGCGACTGACACACAGCCGTCTGCCCCCAGGCCAGCTTGATCACTCTCGGAGAAGATGAGGTGCTTTGTGCGAATGCCTTGCGCACAAAGCCATCGGAGCCACCAATGGCTGCCGCACCAAGACCAACTGCGGATGCCCCCAGAAAAGCACGCCGAGATAGATAAGATTTCTTATTTTCGGAAGTCATGCAATCACCCTGCTTATAAAGAAAGATGATTGAACTTATTTATATAATTAAAATAATGTCAGGAATTGATATTTAAAATTATAAAGACAGTTGAAAATTATTTCTTTTAAATTTTGCCATAATTTCAAAAAAAGCAAAAGCCGAAGAATATATTCTTCGGCTTTTTATATTATCTATTTAAACTAAATTACAGCCCAAGCAATCGATAACCGCCGCCGTGATAAAGAAGCGGCTCACCGCCGCCGGTCACAATCTTCAGTGCCCGTCCGATAATGATAGCGTGGGTATGGCGCTCAATAACGTCCTCAACCGCACAATCGACCGAAGCCAACGCGCCATGCAACGCCAGCGCGCCGCTTTCGAGAGCGTACCAAGCAGCGCCCTCATATCGGGCAGCGCCCTTCACGCCATCTTTTCCTGCAAAACGGTCCGCAATAGCCTGCTGACCAGCAGACAGAATGTTTACGCAGAAATGGTTGTGCCGGCTGATCACCGGCCAGACCGACGAACCACGGTTGATGTTCACGATGATTGTTGGAGGATCGACAGACAGTGCCGTCGCTGACGTCACCGTTGCGCCCGTGCGTCCTTCGTCAAACCCTGCTGTAACAACGCTTACCCCACCCGCTAGCTGTCGCATAGCGGCCTTGAGTTCACCCGGAGAAACCTCGATATCTACAGGCTCTTCAACATACTGCGGAATACTCTCGCGGAGATATGTTACCGTTGATCCCATGTCTGTTTATTACTCCAGATTTATCAATCCGCCACACGGTAGCAGCGCTTGACAGATTGGCCGAGAATGCGCTTTCTATATTCGACTGATTTTGTAGAAAATTAGAACCAGCAACGGCGCAATTACGCGCCACTGCTTATTGTTCTTGGCGGTTAAGCTGATAAGCCGAGATTATCTTTCAATGTTTCTCCGGCATAATCGCTGCGGAACACGCCTTTGTCCTGAAGGATCGGTACAACCTTTTCAACGAATTCGTCGAAGCCTCCAGGCGTAAGATGCGGCGCAAACACGAACCCATCGGCTGCATCAGCCTGCACATAGGCATTGATTTCGTCCGCTATCGTCTGCGGCGTGCCAACAAACTGCTGACGCGCTGTAACCTTAATAATCAGGTCACGGATGCTAAGCTTGTCACGTTCAGCGAGCTCGCGCCATGCACGCGCCGTATCAATGCGGTCATCATAACGATTGGCGCGCCCGAGAGCCAATTGCTCGTGTGCAACATCCGGCTCCAGTTCCGGAAGCGGTCCATCCGGATCATAGTTTGAAAGATCCCGGTTCCATACCTGCTCCAAAAACGTAATGGCAGATTTCGGGCTGACCTGCTGCAGACGGATTTCGCGCAGTTTTTCTTCCGCATCTTCTTGCGTATCGCCCAACACGAAATTGGCGCCCGGCAGGATTTTCAGCGAATCCGGACTGCGCCCATAATGAGCCAAACGCTGCTTCACATCGCGATAAAACTCCTGCCCCGCTTCCAGTGTACCATGGCGGGAATAGATGACATCGGCGTGGCTTGCGGCAAGCTCGCGCCCTTCCTGCGAGTCGCCAGCCTGCGCAATAACGGGCGCGCCTTGCGGTAGCGGTGCCGGATCTGAGTGACCAGCAATGTCAAAATGCTTGCCCTTGAAAGCAAAATCACCTCCAGCCCAGATTTTTTGCGCGGCATCAAGAAATTCGCGCGCACGCTCATAGCGTTCCTTGAAGGGCAGATGATCGCCTCGCCGGAAATTCGCGCCAGTAAATGCCCCCGGTGACGTCACCACATTCCAGCCTGCACGCCCGCCGGAGAGAGTGTCAAAAGTCGCAAGCTGCCGCGCAAGCGCATAGGGTTCGTTGAATGTGGTTGTTAGCGTACCGATAAGGCCCACATTCTCTGTAATCGCAGAGAGTGCGGTGAGAATAGCCAGCGTATTGGGCCGACCAGCAACATCAAATTCGTGAAGCTTTCCCTTTTGCTCGCGCACGCGCAAGCCTTCCGCAAGAAAGATGAAATCAAACTTGCCGCGCTCGACCGTTTCAGCAAAATGCCTGAACGAAGAAAACTCGATCTGGCTACCCGCTGCCGGATCGCTCCATACGGTGAAATTGTTGACGCCCGGAAACTGCGCTCCGAGAATAACCTGCTTCAGCTTTGTCATTTTCCCGGTTCCTTCGCTCAAGCGGCTGTTGAATAACGATTGATTGCTTCAGGCAAACCAAACCGCGCCCGCAGCGTGGTGCCCTCGCCGTTGTGAACAAGCTTGCGAGCCTGCAATGCGGGCAGCAGTTCTTTGAGAACGAAGTCGCTTTGCGATTGCGGATCAGACAAGAGCAACCTTATGCCCGAAGCGCCCCATGCTTGGTTCTCAATAACGGCATCAATCGTTTCCTGAACACTTAGCTTGTCAGAAAGCGCGATGTCGGCGACGACAACCAGCGCTGCGCGATCATGCACGGATGAGCCAGCAGCCCTGATAAGCTGCTCATCCGCTGTAACAAAAGCCACATCCGCATTACGGGCGACATTCAGCTCATCAAGGTTTGAAAGTGTGGTGGCTACAATCGGCTGGCCCTGCAGTGGACGCGGGGTGATTGAAGGCCCAAGAATTCGGAAATTGTCGCTTTCAAAGTTGATGTAATGCAGTTTGGATGCATCAAGAAAACGTTGCGTTTTCTTATCGCGAATAACTGCATCATCTTCCCAGCTATCCCAAAGCCTGCGGATAACTTCAATTGCGTCTTGAGTGTCCGTTTTAAGCGCCTGTTGATCAAGCGAAGGATAACCATTCAACGCACCCAGCGCTTTGCTGGCTTCCAAATTGCGCTGTTTTGTGAGCTGCTGCACAAGCAATCCAGCACGCCCTTCGCTGACATAATCAAGCGTCGCAATGGCTGTTGAAACGTGAAAAGGTTCCAGAAAATTGACTGGCGCACCAGCGATGATACCAATATTGGTGAGACGCAGTGCAAGCCAGTTTGCCAGCAAGATGGCATCCAGCCCATCGCCGCCCTTGTCTGCGAACTCATCTTCCAGTGTCAGAAATGCAAATGCACCATCGAACGGTTTTGTCAGCTCGGTCCAGAACTGCCGCGATTGCTTGAGGCTCGTTTGAGGTGCGGTTGCGGCGCTGATACCCACGCCTAAGAGCAGGGTTTTAGACTGCGTCATGATTGTATTCCGATCGTCATTGAATGGATTGGATAACTAGCCAGCGCGAACGACGCTCAGCTCTGGCTTGCTTGCGCCCGAGGCAGGAAGAAGCCGCGCAAAGTCTGTGAGAATTTGCGCATAATCCTCGGCGTGAAATTCGTAAGGCAGCTCCAGCCGAAACTCGGAGACAAGCGGGAGAACAGGATCGGCTGCTAAAGTTTCCAGAATTTGCTCTGTCGTGCCCACAATATCGGGCAGAAACAAAGTGCGGCGCGGACCATGGGCGAAACCCGTTCGCTTGTCGCGTTCGGCGGCGAATTCCGCATAGCGACGGCGCGCATCGGGGCTTGCGCTGTCCGTGGGTAGGATCACCCGGCCAAGTGCGACACGCGGCGCACGCTCATGCACCCATTCCTGACGGAACCGTTCTATGAGAGCTTTTTGGGCTATCAGAAAATCGTCCGTGTTCTCACCGCTGACAATGTTTCCCGTCAGAAGATTAAACCCAGCCTGCCCCGCCCAACGTGCTGAATTCTGTGATCCACCGCCATACCACAGGCGGTCGGTCAGCCCTTTGGCAAAGGGTCTTAAACGCGGGATTTGCGCTCCAGCGGCATTGCCTGCTTCGGTCTCGCCCGAAAGTGGCTCTGACCGCAGGGCCTGTGCCAGTTTTTCTGCACGCGCATGACTGTAATCAGCGATGGGAGCAGCATCGACGAAATCTGCGATAAGATGCGCAAAAGGCGGCGCACCAACTGAAACGCCAACATTCAGCCTGCCGTTCGACAGCAGGTCCACAGTTGCAAGATCTTCGGCCAGCCGGAATGGGTTTTCATAACCAAGCTGGATGACCGCAGTGCCAAGACCGATGCGTTTTGTTCGCTGCGAAGCGGCAGCGAGGAAGGTAGCAGCAGATGAAATGCCGCGTTCCAGATGGCGCTGGCGCACCCATGCGCTGTCATATCCCAATTGCTCCCCATGTTCGAAAAGCTGAAGCGTATCCTCTAAACCCCGTGCGGGATCATTCTCGTGATGACTGCCGGGAATGAGAAAGGCGAAATGTTCGATATGTGAAAGGGGCATGGCTTGTTTCCCTTCTCACGCAGCGGTTTCGCGATAGCTTTGAAGTCGCGCAAGAATCTTTGCTTCCTGCACCGCCTTACGTTCCAGCACGCGCTGCGTTGCCTCTTCAAATGAGGCCGATGCGGGATAGAGCGGCGAAGAGATTTGCTGGCCTAGCTTGGAGCCAATGTGCTTTTCAAAAGGCAGCGACCGATATTGCTGAACATCTAAAGATGTGTCGAAGAGCGGGCGATAGCCGAGCGAAATGTAAAGCGCTGTAGCCTCGGGTTGGCGAAAACCCGTCGAGAGATAGGCCCGCGTGTAACCTAGTTCACCGGCACTTTCTTCAAGCGCCAAAACGATACGGCGCGCCAGTCCCTGCCTACGCAAATGCGATGCCGTCCAGATACGCTTGAGTTCGACGGTTTCATCGTCGTGGCTCATATAGGCACCCCCGGCAATGGTTTCCCCATCGCGCTGAATCAGCAGGAAACCGCCGAGCGGCGCCGCAAATGCCTCTGTGGGATAGCGCAGAATTTCTGTGCGTGCGCCGCCCGGTCGGTCCAGATTCGCATAACGGCTGTCATATTCATGAACCAGACCGTCAATAAGCGGCTGTGCCGCCGGGTCCAAAAGAGAAGACTGGACAATAATATCAACCATAGAAAGCCTCCGCTGAAACAAATCCTGTCCGACTTGTGTTGAGTGGAAGCATAAAGCTGCCATCGAACAGTATCTCTCCTTAACGGTGCCTCTTTGCTCGCACGTTTGCACGGCATGAACGTTTAATGAGCGTGCAAATATTGGAAGATCGTTGCTCGATTAATATTCTACAAAAAACATAGATTATCTCCTCATTGAAGTTGTTGGTGAGGATCACATGCCCTACGCGCTCAGTTTTCTCGATAAAAGTCCCATTCATGACGGCGAAGCAGCCCAGGCGGCGCTGACCCGCACGATAAAGCTTGCGCAGAAAGCAGAAGCCGCAGGCTTTCATCGTTTCTGGGTGGCAGAGCACCACAACTCACCGGGGCTTGCCAGTTCGTCACCGGAGGTACTGATCGGCTTTTTGTTGGCTCACACCCATCATATCCGGATTGGTTCGGGCGGTGTGATGCTGCAGCATTACAGCGCGTATAAAGTCGCTGAGAACTTCAATCTGCTTGCATCACTTGCCCCTGGACGGGTCGATTTAGGCGTCGGAAAAGCGCCGGGTGGCCTACCGCTGTCAACCCGCGCACTGCAAGGGGCTTATGACCCGGACCGAAAACCATCCTTTAAACAGCAACTCGCAGAGCTTGATGGCTTTCTCGATCATGGCTCTGAGAAATCAGATGATGAGAACGGCATTGCCGCCTATCCGGTTCCGCCGCAAAAACCTGAACGTTTCCTGCTGGGTGCGAGCGTCGAAAGTGCTGAACTTGCGGCGCAGCTCGATTGGAACTTCGTCTATGCCGGACATATTCAGGGCGATCCGGCAGCCATCAAAGAAGCGGTTGAAGCCTATCGGACAATTACGAACCGCCCTGCCATTTTAGCGGTCAGCGTTATTGTTGCTGAGAGCGATGCCGAGGCGGAAAAACTGGCAGGCGATATTCGTCGCTTCCGTGTTGCGGTCGAGGGCCTGCAGCCGGTCAATGTCGGCAGTCACGAACAGGCGCTTGAATATGTGCGACAGGCGGGTGCCACACAATACAGCATCGAAGAGCGCACGCCTCGCGTGATCCGTGGCACAGCCTTGCATGTTCACAGTGAACTTCAACGCCTGCATCGGGAGTTGGGCATCGCCGAGTTCGTTGTCGACTGTCCTGTTTCAGAAGGCAGCCATCGTCTCAAAACCATTGAGCTGCTCGCCAATAATCGCCCGGCAATCGCGGCATAAACTCTCCCAATTTCCCGACACTGGATATTCAACTTGGTAACAAGACGAGCTTTCCTGGCTGGCGCCAGCGCCCTTACTCTGATCATCGCTGCTGGAGCCGAAATCACTTCAGCCAAAGCGAATGCTGAACCCGTCAGCGGTGGTTCTCTCACATGGGGTGTGGAGACAGAGCCAAGTACACTTAACCCCCATTTGAACGGTCAGGCCAAAGCCAAGCTCATCTTGCGCAACAGCTATGAATCCCTTTTGGCCCGTACACCGGATGGTGGCTATGTGCCATGGCTTGCCAAAAGCTACGAAGTCTCTGAGGACGGCAAGACCTACACGTTCAAGCTACGCGACGGCGTGAAGTTTTCGGATGGTGAAAAATTCGATGCAGCGGCTGTTGCTCTCAACTTTAGCAAACTCAAAGAACCCACTTATTCTGGAAGCATCAGTGCAGGCCATGTCGCGCGCGTCAGCGAAGTCACGGCCGTTGATCCACTGACTGTCGTTATAAAACTCGACCGCGTTTACGCACCTTTTCTGGACGGTGCGGCAGGCATTGAACTGATCTCGCCCAAAGCATTCGAGTCTAGACAGCTGAAGGCTGGTGGAACAGAAGTCGCAGGAACCGGCCCCTTTGTTATCGACCGTTACATCAAGGGTCAGGAAATCCGTTTCGTTAAAAACCCGGATTATAATTGGGCGCCCCAAAATGCCGCGCATCAAGGGCCGGCCTATCTCGATGATGTGACCTATCGTTTCCTGCCTGAATCCTCAGTGCGTATCGGCGCACTTACTTCCGGGCAGATTGATGCCGCAGAAGGTATCTCCGGCAACGATGCGCAACTTTTCAAAGATAATCCGGAATTTAACTACCAAACTTCAATCAACACAGGAACGCCTTATACGCTCTATCTCAACATCACCCGCGAACCCACTTCCGACGTCAATGTCCGTAAAGCAGTGCTGGCTGCCGTCGATGTCGAACGCATTATTCAGTCGGTTTATCGCGGTGAACGCGAACGTGCTTGGGGCATTCTTACGCCCGCCGACACAGACTTTTACGACAAGTCGATTGAAGGCACTTACGGGTTTAATCCAGAACTAGCCAATAAGCTTCTCGATGACGCGGGTTGGACGGAACGCGATGCCGACGGCTTCCGCACCAAAGACGGCAAACGTCTGACAATCGAGGTTGTGCAGTCACAATCCACCGTGCGCGACCAGCGGGATATTCTGTTACAGGCGGTACAGGCTCAGGCGCGGCAGAATGCGGGCATCGATATTGCGCTGCAATATGTCGATGCGGGCACCTATTCCAGCCGTCAGAAAGACGGCGAATACGGCATCATTCCAAACTCGACCACGACGCAAGAAAATGGCGTCACCATCTATTTCCATTATCTGCCACGCGATAAGGGCGGCTCGATCAACTATAGCCGAACAGAAGACCCCAAAGTCTCCCAATGGCTGGACCAAGGCGCTTCCACGCTCGATCCCAAAAAGCGCTTTGAGACTTACGCAGAATTGCAACGTTTTGCGCTGCTCGAACAGGCTTATGGCCTGCCGCTCTACGTGCCAGCCGATCAAATCGTCTCATCATCCCGCGTTCAAGGCATTGGTTTCCGCCCTTTCAAGCGGCTTCCGGAAAACGCCTACGACATCTGGCTTCAAGATTAATTTCATCCTTCTTACGAGAGACCGATACATGCTTAATCGCCGATATTTCCTGACACTCGGAACCGCAGTTTTCGCAGCGGTCGCACTGCCAAAAATCGCATTCGCGGAAGATGCCAAACCCGTTGAAGGTGGCAAGCTGGTCTGGGGTGTTGAAACCCAGCCTGCAACGCTCAATCCGCAGCTTAATGGCCAGGACAAAACCAAGCTTCTGCTGCGCAATGCTTATGAATCGCTGCTCGCACGTACCGCTGACGGCGGTTATGTATCTTGGCTTGCGAAAGATCATAAGATTTCGGACGACGGTAAAACCTACACATTCACGCTACGCGATGATGTGAAGTTTACGGACGGCGAAAAATTCAATGCAGAAGCTGTCGTAGCCAATATTACGGCGCTCAAAGACCCGGCCTATTCCGGCAGCACAAGCACCGGACCAGTGTCGCGCATTGCAGAAGCGAAAGCGCTTGACGAAAACACCGTCACTTTCACGCTCAAAGGCATTTACGCGCCATTTCTTGATTATATTGCCAGCCTGGAAATTCTCTCGCCCGCGGCATTCAAATCAGACGAAATCAAATCCGGCGGACCTCAGATTGCAGGAACCGGTCCTTTCATTTTGAAGCGCTATGCCAAAGGACAGGAACTCAACTTCGCAAAAAACCCGGATTACAACTGGGCACCAGCAAATGCTGCTCATCAGGGGCCAGCCTATCTGGATGAAGTGACCTACCGTTTCCTGGGCGAGTCCTCGGTCAGAACCGGCGCCCTTACGTCTGGTCAGGTTGATGTCATTGAAGGTGTGTCGGGCAATGATGCGGCCTTGTTCAAGGACAATCCTGATTTCACCTATCAGACGGCCTTGAATACCGGCACACCTTATTCGCTTTTCCTCAATGTCGAATGGGGGCCAACGCAGGAGCTTAACGTTCGCAAAGCGCTGGTTGCAGCGATTGATGTCGATGCCGTTCTCAAGTCTGTCTATCGCGGGGAACGCATCCGCGCATGGGGCATCACCTCGCCTATTGATCCGCAGTTCTACGATAAAAGCATCGAAGGAAAGTACGGTGCCAATCCAGAGCTTGCCAACAAGCTTCTTGATGAAGCGGGCTGGACGGAACGCAATGCGGAAGGCTTCCGCACCAAGGATGGCAAGCCGCTGACCATCGAAGTTATTCAGGCACAGGCAACCGTGCGTGATCAGCGCGACGTTCTCTTGCAGGCTTTGCAGGCGCAGGCGCGCCAGAGTGCGGGGATTGATCTCAAGATCGTTTATGTGGATGCCGGAACCTACACAGATCGCCGAAAGACTGGCGAATTTGGCTCGATTGCCAATTCCAACACGCCAACCGACGCTATCGATATCGAGCTGCATTACCTGCCACTCGATAAGGGCGGTTACATCAATTACAGCCGCGCTTCAGCACCTGAATTAGCGCAATGGCTGAATGAAGCCGCCTCAACGCTCGATCAAACCAAACGGTTTGAGCTTTACAGCAAGCTGCAAAACTTCGCCATTTTGGATCAGGCCTATGCCTTGCCGCTGTACGAGCCTGAAGATCAGGTTGCGGCTGCAAGCTATGTCAAAGGCATCAGCTTCCGCCCATTCAAACAACTTCCTGAAAGCGCTTACGACATCTGGCGCAGCGAATAAACACACCGTCCTGCGGACTTCGGCACAGAGGAGCTACAGATCATGGATGCTGAAAATACCACGACCATCGGTCGCGCACCCGCAAGCTGGTTGCCCCGGCGTTTCGGAGTCCCGCGGAACAGCCTTACGGGACAAATCACCCTGCGCATAAGCTCAGGCCTGCTGGTTCTTTGGGCGGCAATCACCCTGAGCTTCATCAGCGTCCATTTGGCACCCGGCGACATCGTCAGCATACTGATTGGCGAGCAGCTGCGCACGCCTGAAGTTGAAGCTGCCATTCGCGCAGAATGGGGGTTGGATGATCCAATCTTCATGCAATACCTGTCCTATCTCGGACGTATTCTGCATGGCGATTTCGGACGCTCTTATTACTTGCAGACAGACGTTTCACAGCTGTTGTTTTCGCAGATGTGGCCGACGCTAAAGCTCGCGGGGGCGGCACTTTTTGTGGCAATCGTCTTTGCTGTGGGCAGCGCTGTTTTGACAGCCGGTAAAAAGCTGCCGCGCTCAATCGCGGCCGGCACAGAACTTGTGTTGATTTCAACGCCATCCTTCTGGCTTGGCATCGTTCTGCTCTTCGTCTTCTCCTTCACTCTCAAGCTGTTTCCGGTGTCGGGGGACAGGAATTTCGCAGCACTCGTTCTGCCAGCTCTTTCGCTTGGTTTGTCTTTAGGCGCGGTGATTGGACAGGTTTTGCGCGAAGGTCTGGAACGCGCACTGGAAGAACCCTTTGCGCTGACAGTGCGCAGTTGGGGCACCAGCAATCTTGTGCTGCGTTTGAGACATGGTTTGCGCCATGCATCGCTACCAGCAGTGACACTGACCGGCTGGCTGATTGGTGGACTTCTTTCAGGCGCTGTTATTACCGAAGCCGTCTTCGGACGTCCCGGTCTTGGCCGCATTACCGTTGATGCAGTGCTTTATCACGACTTGCCGGTGGTGCTGGCTGTCGCTATTTTCTCGGCGTTTATCTATGTGGTGATGAGCACCATCGTTGATGTGCTCTATCTGCTGATTGATCCGCGCCTGAGAACCGAAGGCCGGAGATAGATCATGAGTGTCACCCCCGCACTTGAAACGCACTCGACGGCAAAACCAGCTGGTACAAGCTTACGTAATCTGGCCCGATTGGCCCTTTCGCGCCCGGCACTGGCACTGCCATCACTCTTTCTAACGCTAATTGCCGTTGCAACGCTCTGGCCGGGTTTACTCACAACAGCCGATCCATTGCTGGCAGATCCGCTACAGGCACAATTGCCGCCGTCGGCAGAACATTGGTTTGGCACCGATCATTTGGGCCGCGGCGTGTTTTCACGCGTGGTTCACGGTGCGCGCTATTCCGTTCTGATCGGCTTTAGCGCTGTGGCGATCGGTGCTATCGCTGGCTCGATTTTGGGGTTGTTGGCTGGACTATCGCGCGGCCTGATTGATGAAGCAATTTCCCGCTTTCTCGATGTGGTGTCTTCGTTTCCCGATCTGCTGCTGGCTCTTGTTTTCATCTCGTTCACAGGACCAGGCACCGTCAATCTGATCTTTGCGCTTGGGGTTGCCATCATTCCGCGTTTCGCCCGCGTCGTGCGCGCGCAGACCTTTGTTATTGCGCAAAGCGGTTATGTTGAGCAGGCGAAAACATTTGGGCTGAAGCGTCATATCCTCGTGTTGCGGCACGTATTGCCCCACGCCATTGCGCAGGTACCAATCCTTGCAACCATCGGACTTGGCACAGCAATCATCAGTGCTGCGGGCTTGAGCTTTCTTGGCATGGGACCGCAGCCGCCAGCTCCCGAATGGGGCGCGATGCTCTCAGAAGCGCGCAATTATCTGCGTGTTGCATGGTGGATTGGCGTCTGGCCCGGTCTGGCCATCACACTCACCGTTATCTCCATCAGCATTCTCGGACGCCGTTGGCAGCTTGCCTTTGAAGGCCGGAGGCAGTCATGACAACGCCCCTTGTTGAAATCCGCAATCTATCCATCAACTTTCAACGCGATGACCAGTTGGTCAAAGTCGTCGAAGGCATCAATTTGACCATTCACCCCGGCGAGACGGTAGCGCTTGTTGGAGAGTCCGGTTCGGGCAAGTCAGTGACCGCACGAGCACTGATCGGACTTTCAGGCCCAAGCGCAATCGTCAAGGCTGACCTTTTCGAGATCGATGGTCTGAGTGTCCTTGATTACCGCGATAAGGAGTGGCGCGGTCTTCGTGGCAACAAGATCGGTTTTGTCCTGCAGGATGCGCTGGTTTCGCTCGATCCGCTACGTCGTATCTCGCAACAGCTTTCCGATGCCTTCGGCGTCAAGGGCTTCTTCCGAAGGCCGGATGTCACGGATCGCAGCAAGGCATTGCTGCGCTCGGTCGGCATTCCCGACCCTGATCGCAGATTGCTGCAATATCCACATCAGCTTTCCGGCGGTTTGAGGCAACGCGCCCTGATCGCAACAGCGGTTGCACGCTCGCCGTCACTGCTCATTGCCGACGAACCGACCACAGCGCTTGACGCGACGGTTCAGAAGCAGATCCTCGATCTTCTTGCGGAGCGTCGCCGGGCGGGACACACACTTCTGCTGATTAGCCATGACCTTGCTGTTGTCTCACGATTGGCTGATCGCGTTCTGGTCATGCACAATGGCCGCATCGTTGAGGAAGGCCCAACAAGGCAGATACTTAGTGCGCCGAAGGAAGCCTATACGCGACATTTGCTTGAAGCCGTACCGTCGGCCGGATCGCGCGGCTACCGGCTATCGCCAGCACAGCCGCACCAACCGCAAGTCAGGGTGGCCCTACCAGCAAAGCGTATCGATGAGAGCACCAATGTTCTGGAAGCCAAAGGGTTGTTCAAACATTATGGCAAAGCCAACACGCCTTTGGCCGTCAATGATGTCTCATTCTCGTTGAAAGCTGGCGAAGCGCTCGGCATTGTTGGGGAATCCGGCTCCGGCAAAACCACTGTCGCAAAGATTGTGCTTGGCCTTACAGAACCCGATCAGGGTTCTGTACATATTGATGGCAGGCTCTGGAGCAATCTGCGTGAGGAGCAACGCCGCGAACAACGTGCGCATATGCAATTGATTGCGCAGGATGCGCTCAGTTCGTTCGATCCGCGTTACACGGTTGAAAAGATCGTCGGTGAAAGCCTTGATTCAGTTCATGTCTATGGTGATGAACGCCGCAAGCGCGTGGTGGAAGTGCTGGATGCTGTGCGTCTGGGCGCACCGTTTCTCAAGCGCTATCCCCGTGAATTGTCGGGCGGTCAGCGCCAGCGTGTCGCCATCGCGCGTGCCTTTGCACCGCGCCCGAAATTGCTGGTCGCCGATGAGCCTGTAAGCGCGCTTGATGTATCGGTGCAGGCTCAGGTGCTAGACCTTTTGGCCGAGCTACAAGCAGCTTCAGGCACATCGCTTTTGTTCATTTCCCACGACCTTGGCGTCGTCCATCATCTGACAGACCGCGTTCTGGTGATGAAGGATGGTCGCATCGTTGAAAGCGGCGCTGTTGAACGCGTCTTTTCCCAACCACAGCACAATTACACACGCGCCCTGCTGGATGCCGTTCCAACGATAAGCGCGGCATAAAACACGAGGATACTTCCATGACCAGAACACGTACCCGCCGCTTGAAAACCCTGTTCGGTGCCAGCAACGTTGTTTCCGCGGACAATGACCAGGACAAGACCTTTGGGTTCAAACGCGCGATAGAGTTGGCAAAGAAGGCTGAAGCCGAGAAAATCACCGGTCTTTTTACTGCCGACCTCCTGCAACTTGACCCGGCGGGTCTTGCAGGCACCACCGGCACGCAAGACCCGGTTATCGCGCTTGCAGCGCTGGCACATGCCACATCGCATATCGGGCTTATTGCGACCGTCTCAACAACATTTTTGCATCCTTATAATCTCGCACGCCAGATCGGAACGCTGGATCATTTGAGCGGTGGCAGAACGGGCTGGAATGCCGTGACCTCTTCGGTCGGCGAAGAGAATTTCGGCGGCGATCTGCCAAGTCCGGAAGAGCGCTATGAACGTGCTGCGGAATTTATCGAGATCGTCAACGCGCTCTATGATGCAAATGAACGTGATGCGATCACCCGCAAAGCGTCGGGTAATATCTCTGTCCACCCGGAAAAATTTCACCCCATCAACTATCGTGGCAAGCATTTCAGCGTAGAAGGGCCACTGAATGTGCCACCTCTGCCGCAGGGTCGTCCGGTTCAGTTTCAGGCCGGCCAATCCGACGCCGGTGTCACCGTTGGCGCCCGCTATGCTGAAGTCGTCTATACGTCACAGCCGAAGCTCGAAGATGCTTTGGCCTTTGCCACCGAGCTGCGCCGCAGAGCAGCACAGTTTGGCCGTGGCAACAATCTGCCATTCATCATGAACTCGCTTCATTCGCTGATTGGCTCATCGGAAGCCGATGTTGCTCGCCGTCTGAAAGACAAGCATGAGGCAATCGATTATGAGCAGGGACGTGTCAAACTTGCAGATATGCTCGGCGGCCATATTGATCTGAGCGATCTGCCGCTCGACAAGTCTCTACCGGAAAACCTGCTGCCGGAAGTCACCAGCATTAACCGCCGCCGGGGCCGTGTCGAAGTCTTCCGCCGCTATGCGCGTGAAGGTCTGACCCTGCGTCAGTTGATTATTGAGGCACAGGAAACCGGTCACTGGTCGATTGCGGGTACGCCGGAGCAACTTGTTGATGCGATTGAAGAACGCTTCAATACGGGTGCTGTTGACGTTCTAACACTGCACGGCATTGGTAATCCCGATCAGGAAGATTTGCTTCTAAATGGCCTGATCCCTGAGCTTCGCCGCCGCTCGCTGATTGATACGGATTATATCGGTTCTGACTTCCGCGCCAATCTGGAACTGCCAGCCTTATCCGTTGCAACACCATCTCAGGCCCGGAGCGCCTGAAATGGCAAAGCGTGAGGGTTTTCTGCGTTTTGGCTTGTTCGTCTATCCGGTCGGCCACCATATTGCGGCATGGCGGCACCCGGATGCTGTTGCAAATGCTGGCATCAATTTCGACTATTACCGCAACGTTGCCTCGCTGGCAGAAGCAGCCAAATTTGATTTGCTGTTTCTTGCCGATGGTGCAGGAACCCGCGGCGACAATCTCGAAATTCTGAGCCGCACAGCGCACAGCTATGTAGCACAGTTTGAGCCGCTCACACTTTTGTCCGCGCTCTCGGCTGTCACCAGCCACATCGGTCTTGTTGCGACGGCCTCATCAAGCTTCAATGAGCCTTTTCACATCGCACGAAAATTTGCCTCACTTGACCATTTAAGCGGTGGTCGCGCGGGCTATAACCTTGTTACTTCAGCCAGCGACTTTGAGGCGCGTAATTTCAATCTCGACCGTCATTATGAACATGCCGACCGTTATGAACGGGCGGAAGAATTCGCCGATGTCGTCACGGGGCTATGGAACAGCTGGGAAGATGATGCCTTCCTTTATGACAAGGAGCAGGCACGGTTTTTCGACCCTAACAAGCGGCATGTGCTTGATCATAAGGGCAAGCATTTTTCGGTTCAGGGACCACTCAATGTGCCACGCTCACCGCAGGGGCATCCGGTAACGGTACAGGCGGGTTCATCAGCGGCGGGCAAGGAACTGGCAGCAAAAAGTGCAGATGTTGTTTTCACGGCACAGCAGACTATTGAGGAAGCTTCCGCTTTCTACAAAGATGTCAAACTACGTGCAGCGCACTATGGCCGTGATGCCGACGATATCAAAATCATGCCGGGCATTTTTCCGGTTGTTGGTCGCACAAGGCAGGAGGCTCAGGATAAGTTCGATCAGCTCCAGAATCTCATTCACCCGTCTGTGGGGCTCAATATTCTTTCTTCCGGCTGGTCTGGCCCCGACCTTTCGCAGTTCGATCTCGACGGTCCCGTGCCGGAGCTGCCGGAAACTCAAGGCAGCAAAAGCAGACAAGAGCTTCTGTTTGAATTGGCGCGGCGCGAAAATCTAACCATTCGCGAACTTTATCTACGGGTTGCGGGCGCGCGTGGTCATTTGCAAATCGTCGGCACGGCGACGGACGTGGCTGACGCGCTCGAAGAGCGTTTTGAAACCTATGGCACGGATGGCTTCAATGTGATGCCGCCTATCTTCCCGGCAGGTCTGGAAGACTTTGCCGAGCTGGTGCTGCCGGAGCTTCGTCGCCGCGGGCTTGCCCGCAGCGATTATGATGGTCCGACATTGCGGGACAATCTCGGTTTGAAAATACCGATCTATCCCGCGACATCGGTTCAGAGTTCAGACAGCTTAGCTGCCATCAAAAAAGCGGTTTGAAGGGCGTGGGAGGTCGAGGTGTTCACGCAGTGTGCTGCCCTCGTAATCGGTGCGGAAGATACCACGGCGCTGTAGCTCAGGCACCAGTCTTTCCGCCACATCATCAAGGCCTTGCGGAAGAAAGGGGAATACAACTGTGAAGCCGTCACTGGCATCCTCTTCCAGCCATTTCTGCATTTCATCGGCAACGCTTTCGACGGTTCCGACGAAAGCAAGACCCGAATAGCCGCCGTAACGCTGGGCGAGCTGACGGACAGTCAGCTTTTCCTCTTCGGCCAGTTTAAGCACCTGCGCCCTGCCCGACTTGCTTGCATTGGTTTCGGGAATTTGAGGCAAATAGTCGTCTGGGTCAAAGCCTGATACATCATGGCCCAGAGCAATCGATAGCGATGCGATACCGCTATCATAGTGAACAAGACTATCGAGCTTCGCACGCTTCTGCTTGGCTTCCTCAAGGCTATCGCCAAGGACGATGAAGGCTGCAGGCAATATCTTCAACGACGATGGCGCGCGACCGGCAGCTGCCAAGCGCGACTTCAAATCAGCATAAAGCTTTTTTGATTCAACAATGTCTCGCGGCGCACAAAACACCACTTCAGCGGTTTCTGCCGCTAGCTGGCGACCCGGCTCTGATTGACCAGCCTGAACAATTACCGGCCATCCTTGTACGGGACGCGCTATATTGAGTGGCCCACGCACATTAAAATCATCGCCATGGTGATCCAGAACATGCATCTTGGATGGATCAAAGAAGATGCCGCTTTCCTGATCCCGGATGAATGCATCATCCGCAAAGCTGTCCCAAAGTCCCGTTACAACATCATAGAACTCGCGCGCACGCTTGTAACGTTCGCCATGCTCGACATGCTCGTCCTTGCCGAAATTAAGCGCTGAATCGGGATTGGATGTCGTGACGATGTTCCACGCTGCGCGCCCCTGGCTGATATGGTCAAGCGAGGCAAAACGTCTGGCAATATGGTAAGGCTCGTCAAATGTGGTGGAAGCAGTCGCCGCCAGTCCGATCTTGTCAGTCACCGCAGCCAGAGCTGACAGCAGCGTGAATGGTTCAAACGACGTAACCGTATGACTGCGCTTCAGTGCCTCGACCGGCATGTTGAGGACCGCAAGATGATCCGCCATGAAGAATGCGTCGAATTTCGCCGCTTCAAGTTTCTGGGCGAAAGCCTTCAGATGCTTGAAATTGAAATTCGCGTCGGCATAGGCACCGGGATATCGCCAAGCGCCAGTATGCAGGCTTACAGGGCGCATAAACGCCGTAAGATGAAGAGACTTGTTCAATTGATTGTTCCTGAGGCTATTGCGAAATGAGGTGGGCGCTTCTCGATGAGCGTTTGTCAGATCGGTGATTTTACGACTACGTACTCATTGAGCTAAGAAATATGATTGCGCAGCCTGCGCCACTCAAGGAATTTGCGCTTCATATTTCCGTGATTCATGGATCATCGTGCTAAGCGCCCGTCACAGAGCAATGTTAGACTCCATCCCAATATCTTGCGTTGGCTTTATTGGGTTTTATCGACAAACCCAACATGGCATATTTTCAAAGTGGAACTGGCTTCAGCGTTTTAACGTTGAAGATATTGATCCGATCAGCCTTGGGATAATCAGATTATCCCTTTCGGTGCGGAGGAAAATAACCAAGGGAGGTCAGAAAGATGAAAGCACGCACGGCAAGTGTTGGTGATCTGGAAAGCGTTTTTCACGACCTTTCAGAGCGAATGGCAGCAGAATATATCGCGGCTGGGAAAGACGTAAGATCGGCCTATGATAACCTTACCATGAACTTGCGCGAAGGACGCGCACATGCACTGATTGAAGACGACAAGGTCGTGGCGATCATTGCCTGGCAAGAGGCGGATGATGGAACAGATACGCTGTTTGCAGCGAAGGAAGATTTCTTCAATGCGCGATCCGTCCGCTTTTGCCGGAAGCACATAAAGCAAATTCAGGCGCTTTCCGGCGACCGTCCGATACATTCCAGAAGCTGGCTTGACCGTCCTGATGTCGTTAAATGGTTTCGGATCATTGGTTATCGGGAGATCGATGGCGAGCAAGGTTCCAAGCTTTTTGAGCTTGGTGCCCCAGCTGGAAACAGCCTCTCCAGCCAGTAAAATTAAGCGGCGCCGCGCCTATCAAGCGCGGCGCGATCTACCGCAAGCCTTCAGCAATTATACCAATCGTTGCTCTCACGCGTGACGCAAGAACACGCCCGCCCGGCCATATGATACGGATCGGCAACGAGGGTGTTCTGATATCCGGCAAAACCTGAACCAATGCGCCGGACAAGAGCTTGTCTTCGACCAGCCAGCGGGGTACCTGAACAAGCCCCAAGCCAGCAATACCCGCATCGACGATCATATCAAAAGCAGCAAAGCTATGGTTCGCGCGGATATCGCATCGAACCTTTTCCCCATGCTCGTTTAAAACGACCCATGGTTCATTCCGCCCACCGCGAAACTGCGTGACGCAGAAATGCTCTTGAACGTCACTCAGTTTCAAAGGCTTACCGTAGGCCGATATATAAGAGGGCGATGCACAAATGATGACGTCCTGCTGACCCACGCGTTTAGAAATCAGATCCGTACTATCGGGCAGATCACCGATCCGCACCGCAAGGTCGTACCCCTCTTCGATCAGGTTCACGACGCGGTTTTCAAATGACATTTCAAAATGCAGCTGTGGATGGGCCTGTGCGAGTTGCATCAACAAAGGTGCAACGCATTTCCGGCCAAACAAATCCGGCAGATTAATCCGCACCCGTCCTGACGGAACAGCTATGCGGGAAGAAAGTGCAGTTTCTGCATTCGCAAGCTCTTCAAGCGCCCGACGGCAACTTTCAAGATAAATGCGTCCCTCGTCGGTCAGGCTTAGACTGCGGGTCGTGCGATGAAACAACCGCACACCGAGACGATCTTCAAGCCGAGCAACAGACTTGCTGACCGCAGATTGCGACAGGCCCAATACGGTTGATGCAGCCGCGAAGCTGCCCGATTGCTCAGCCTGAACAAATGCTCTGATACCGTTGAACCGTTCGTTTGAAATCATCTGTCGATAATATTTGTCGTGATTGAATATAAATAATGCCAGAAGTGCGAAATTTTCTCCATGATAGATTGCCTTTCACACAATTTCAGCGCTGTGAAGGGTGAGCAATGTCAGAAGCACTGCGAGATAAGACAATCGTCGTGATTGGTGGAAGTACCGGGATCGGGTTTGCCGTTGCAAAGAAGGCGGTAAAAGCCGGCGGTAAGGTCGTTCTAGGCGCACGCGATCCTGCAAGACTTGAACAGGCTGCTATAACTCTGGGAGAGAGATCAACCGCACTGGAAGTCGATACCTCCGACATTCAATCTCTTGCGACATTTTTCAGAACAATCGGCGCTTTCGATCATCTGTTCGTCCCGGCGGCCACTTACACTGTGGTCGGTCTCGACAGCGACGACATAGAGGCAATTGAAAGCCCGTTTCGTTCAAAGTTCTGGGGCCAATACTGGGCTGTGAAACAAGCTGTTCCGCATCTCAACAAGGCTGGTTCGATCACCTTGATGGCGGGTGCAGCCAGCGCAAGACCAATCAAGGGTGGCGCAGTTTATGCAGCTTGCAACAGTGCAATCGAAGGGCTCGGTCGCGGGTTGGCGATTGATCTGGCACCCATCCGGGTGAACACGATTTCACCCGGTACAATCGACGGCCATCTTTGGCAAAATCGTCCGCGGGAAATACGCGAAATGGCCTATGAACACTATCGTCAAAATTCGCTTGTCGGCAGACCAGGCACTGAATCCGAGATTGCCGATACCGTACTTTACCTGATGGGAAACAGGTTTGTGACCGGATCGAACCTTTATCCGGATGGTGGATACGCGCTTCGCTGACAGCCGATATAGCAACTGGCTGCATTATCTGAAGTTTCTAATGCAGCCATTTGAATTTAATAGGTTTCTCCGCGCAAATGGCTCGCCAGAAAGCCGAGATTATCTTGTCCCCAATAAGTCTCAGTATCGTAAATATAGGTCGGAAAACCAAACACACCCTTGTCGACGGCACGTTCGCGATCCGATTTCCATTTGGCCTGAACGTCGTGATCATTCTCGCGCCCAACCAGATACTGACCGTTGAAGCCAGCTTCATTCGCGACCGCACTGCGGACTTCCGGCTTGCCAATATCCTTAGCCTCAGACCAAAACGCATGTTGAAGCACGCGTGTCAGCTGCAGCCAGTTTTGACCGTCAAGGTAAGCCGCAATTACACTGAATGAAGCAGGTGTGGGATCACTCAGAGCCGGGCGATCATCAATGAAAAGCGGTTTTCCGCGAAACTTGGCCCACCGCTTGAGATCCTGCGTGCCATAAGCGCGACGGGCTTCCGGACGATTGCGCGAAAAGATGCCGCCATTTTCCTCGATGACGGTCGCAAGATATGGCTTGATTTCAACCACATGCCGCTCTGCCAGTTCCTCAAGCGTATCAAGCCCGAGATATGACCAGGGCGAGCCGATGGAAAAGAAATAATCAATCGATTTTGGCACGTTTTATCCTTTTGTATGTGAGTGCATCCCGCAAAGTCGGAACCGGTTTTCGGGATGCGCGTAGAGATGTTATTTGAACTTCGGCAATCCGGGCGGATTGGTCTCCGATTGTTTGAGAGCCTCTTCCTCCAGATGCCAGCGGTCGAGGATGCGGGCATAGTCTCCGCTTGCGATCAGGCTGTTGGTGGCAATGGTCAGTGCATCGGCAAGTCCGCTGCCTTTGCGCGTTGTAATCGCCACATCCGAGCGATCCGGCCAGCCCGCACTCAGCGTGCCGACGCGTTTGATATTCTTGTCGCGGGAGGCGATGAACACGAGCTGCGCGTGGGGCTGCACAATCACATCGGCCCGGCCCGATTGCAGAGCCAGAAGGCTGGCAGCTTCGTCATCGTAATATTGCAGTTCCAGCGGTTTCAGCCCCGCCTTCTCATTCTCTTCGCTCCACTTGACCAGAATGCGCTCCTGATTGGTCCCGGCACCCACGATGATGCGGAGGCCTGCCGCATCCTTTGGTTCCTTGATGGAGGTAACGCCACTATCGGCCTTTACGAAGAAGCCATGCAGGCCTTGCCGATAGGTCGAAAAGTCGAACTTTTCCTTGCGCTCTTCCGTTACGCCAACATTGGATATCACAGCATCATATTTGCCTGATGCGAGACCCAGCGGCCAATCGATCCATGCAACCGGAACGCTTTCAAGTTCAAGCCCAAGGCTTTCCGCAATCGCCGACGCATAGTCTGCATCCGCACCCACAACAGTTTTGGCATCTGTGGCATAGGCCGCCAGCGGCGGACCACCCGGCGCAACGGCAACAGTCAGCTTGCCCGGCGTGACGAATTTGAAATCTGCGGGGATGGCCGCAATTGCCTTGGCATCTTTCTGCACATGAATGCGACCAGCCTGCTCGGGTGATAAATCAAAATCATCCTCCGAAAAGGCCGGCAGAGATGAAGCGCTTACCAACGCCCATGCAGCAACTAACAGAGCACCTGCTCTCATGAACCGTTCTCCATTTGTGTAAACTAAAGCGGGCTGGCATATGCGGTCCCCTCATGTGCCAGCCCAGCCCCTCACGAACCGCTTTTCGGCAGGCCCTGTGGATTTGTCTTGGCTTCGGTGATGGCTTCTGGCCCGAGGTTCCAGGTATCAAGAACCTTGGTATAGGCACCGCTTGCAATCAGATCGTTGAGAACATTGGTCAGTGGAGCTGCAAGCCCACTGCCCTTGCGCGTTGTGACCGCAATCTCAGCGGTGATTGGCCAGCCGCCACTGACCGTGCCAACCAGCTTGGTCTTGCCATTGATACCAGCGGAATAAGCCTGCGTCGCATTCACGCTAAACACCGCATCGGCGCGGCCACTTTGAATGGCGAGATCCTTGACCGCGTCATCATCGTAATATTGCACCTCAATCGGTTTCAGACCGGCTGCAACATTCTGACGATCCCATTCCAAAAGCACCTTTTCCTGATTGGTGCCTGCATCGGTGATGATCTTGAGACCTTCAATATCCTTGGGCTGTTTCAGCTCCTTGATCGCGCTGTCAGCCTTGACGTAAAAGCCAAGCTCATCCTTGCGATAAGTGGAAAAATCAAACTTTTCCTTCCGCTCTTCCGTCACAGTGACATTGGAAATCACCGCATCGAATTTGCCTGAAGCAAGCCCAAGAGGCCAATCGGCCCAAGCAACCGAAACCAGTTCCAGATCGCGCCCGAGACTATCGGCAATGATCTGTGCCAGATCGACATCGTAGCCGATGACGGTCTTGGAATCTGATGCATAGTCGTGCAGCGGCAGATGCCCGCTGGTGCTGATGCCGATGGTCAGCACACCGTCTTTGACGAATTTGAAGTCCTTGACCTCATCGATACGCTTATCGATTTTTTCAACCCGCAAACGGTTTGGCTGTTCTGGACTGAGATCAAATCTGCCCTCACTCCATGCAGCATTGGTCATCAGCAAAGCCCCTGAAATCAGGCTCGCAGTGAAGTATCCCGCTTTTCTGATATAAGTCATATTCCCATCTCCTTGAGTGTAAAACTCTGTGTAATGACCTGATTTCTTTAGATTTTACCCCGTTACGAGCGGATCTTACGATCCGCTTTTCGGCAATCCAGCAGGGTTTGTTTTGGCCTCATCAACGGCTTCTGAACTCAGGCTCCAACGCTCAAGCACCTGATGATATTTGCCGTTCTTGATGAGTTCATTGAGCGAGAGCGTCAGCGTATCGGCCAGACCGCTGCCCTTGCGTGTGGTGATTGCCACCTCGGCCGTCTGCGGCCAGCCGCCGCTTACTGTGCCGACAAGCTTGGTTTTGCCGTGCTGCGATGCAGCATAGGCCTGCACTGCATTGACGCTGAAAACCGCATCCGCACGACCGGAATCAATAGCTAGGCTCTTGACGGCATCATCGTCGTAATACTGAATTTCTACAGGCTTCAGGCCCGCTTCAACGTTCTGCTTGTCCCATTGCACAAGGATGTTTTCCTGATTAGTGCCTGGATCGGTGATGATTTTGAGACCCGCAATGTCCTTCGGCTCTTTCAGCGACGTGATCGGACTGTCGGCCTTCACATAAAAGCCAAGCTCATCCTTGCGATACGTTGAAAAGTCGAACTTTTCCTTGCGCTCTTCGGTTACGGTCACATTTGAAATAACCGCATCGAACTTGCCAGATTGAAGCGAAAGCGGCCAATCCGCCCAGGCGATTGGCACCAGCACAAGCTCACGGCCCAATGTATCGGAAACCAGCTGGATAAGATCGGGATCGAAAGCCACGACAGTCTTTGCATCGGTTGCATAAGTGCTGATCGGAGGCACCCAGGGATTAATGCCGACGACGAACTTGCCGTCCTGCACAAACTTGAAATCCTTGGGAACGGCATTGACGACGGCTTCGCTCTTTTCCGTGCGCAGACGGTTTGGCTGCTCCGGGCTAAAATCAAGCTCTGCGGAAAAGGCTGGCGCGCTGAACAGCGTTGCTGCTGCCAGAAAGCTGCCCAATATTGCGTTCTTGTAGTTGACCGATTTCATTGAATGACTCCTGAGAATAATCTGAATTTTGGACAAACAATCCCTGTCGACTGCCCCGTCAGGGCAATCGTAAGTGTCGGGAGTTGTGGTTTGGATCCTGAGCGCATCCCGAAAAGTGAGAACCGATTTTCGGAATGCGCTTAACAAAGCGGGCGTTCTGACGTCAGAGGACTTTTGCGAGAAACTCCCGGGTTCGGGGATGCGTTGCCGCATTGAAAAGCTGCTCTGGCCTGCCGGTTTCGAGAATACGGCCCTCTTCCATGAAGACCACCGTATCCGCCACTTCACGGGCAAAGCCGATCTCATGGGTTACGATGACAAGCGTGGTGCCAGAGCGTGCAAGCTCCTTGATGACATCCAGCACTTCACCAACCAGTTCCGGGTCGAGCGCCGAGGTTGGCTCGTCGAACAGGATGACTTTTGGATTGAGTGCCAATGTGCGGGCGATGGCGACACGCTGTTGCTGACCGCCGGAAAGCTGGCGCGGATAAGCATTGATTTTTTCGCTGAGACCAACGCGGGCAAGCAGGCGTTTTGCAATCACGGTCGCGGCGTTCCGGCTCAGGCCACGGACAATCATCGGTGCTTCGATGATGTTTTCCAGCACGGTCAGATGCGGGAAGAGATTGAAGTTCTGAAACACCATGCCGACATCGACGCGCTTTTTCAGAATGTCTTTTTCTTTCAACTCGTAGAGAGTGTTACCGCTCTGGCGATAGCCCAGCAGTTCGTCATCAATCGAGATAAAGCCGTCATCCACACGTTCCAGATGATTGATAGATCGCAGCAATGTCGACTTGCCCGAACCCGATGGGCCGAGGATTGCAGTCACACTACCGGGCTTGATGTGCAGGCTGACATTGTCGAGAACCAGATTGTTGCCGAAGCTCTTCGATACCCCGTGAATATCCACCGCACCGCGTCGCGTGCCGGTGAACCCGCTGACAGCAAGTGTTTCGGTAATCCGCGCATCCTGTTCGCTCGATGCAACATTCTCCGCTTTGCTCGATACGGGACTTTTTGCTGGAACGAAACGAGCGAACAGGCGTGTCAGAATGGCTGGCGGCGGATTGCGTAATGCACCGCGCGAGAAATGGCGTTCGATGTAATATTGCGCGATCGAAAGCACCGTCATGATGATCAGATACCAGACGGTTGCGACCATCAGCAGGGGAATGACTTCGAGGTTGCGGCGGTAGATTACCTGCACCGTGTAGAACAGTTCCGGCAGCGCAAGCACGTAGACCATCGATGTGCCTTTAGCGAGACCGATGATCTCGTTGAAGCCCGTTGGAAGGATCGTACGCATGGCTTGCGGAAGCACGATGCGGAAGGCTTGTCTGCGTCGCGGCAAGCCGAGAGCGGCGGCAGCTTCAAGCTGACCCTGATCGACAGACAGAATGCCGCCGCGGATGATTTCGGAAGAGAACGCAGCCTGATTGAGACTCAAGCCCAGAAGGGCGGCAGCGAACGGACTGAGGATCTGAACGGTTGGATATTCGGCAAAAGTTATATCCGTGTAAGGAACACCAAGCCTAACAGTTTCATATAGATAGCCGAGATTGTTCAGAACAAGAAGCAGGACGATCAGTGGAATGGATCGCAGCAGCCAGATATAGGCCCAGGAAAGACCGGATAGCAGCGGCGAGCGTGAAACGCGAGCAAGCGCGAGTGCGGTTCCCAATGCAAATCCCAGCACTGTTGCAAGCGCTGTCAGCCACAGCGTTCGCATCAAACCGACAAGAACGGGCTCTGACAAGAACCATTCTGCAAAGACCGGCCAGCCCCATTTAGGGTTGGTCATGACCGATTGCAGCACGGCGATAATCAGGCCTGCGGCCAGGATCGTGCCAACGACGCGGGCCGGATAACGTGCCGGAACGATGCGATAATGTTTGAAATCGCCGGGACTTACGCGAGAGCCTGCCTCTCTGTCCGTACCCGCAAAATCTGTAGCAATAGCCATGATCAACGCTGCTCCGAATTGCCATTTAACTTATGACTCACTGCAGACGTGTCTGTCATGGAAGTCACTCGACTTGATTTTCGGAGATGAGGCGTCGAGTTTCAAAACAAATAAGTCTATTTAAACAGGCTACAGTGGATGTTTTTTCTACAACACCCACCCTGACGCCACGGCATTTACTTAGCCAAATACCGCCTGCTTTGCAGTCGTATCGGAAGAGTTAAAATCAACTTGTCTGATGTTTTCGATATTCTTCTCGAAAGGCAAAGTCCCGTAAATTTCCGTGTCTGCCGAGACATCAAAAAGCGCTGTGTATCCGTTTCTTAAGTACAGCTCTTTGGCTTCTGGCTGCCGAAAACCAGTGGTCAGATAAACGCGCTTGTAACCCTGACGGTGTGCCTGCACTTCCAGCTCTTCAAGCACCTTTTTAGCAAGACCTTGCCGTCGCAGATCGCTATGCGTCCAGATGCGCTTGAATTCGGCTGTCACATCGTCATAGCGCATGAATGCACCGCCACCGACTGTCTGGCCATCACGGAGCAACAGCAGGAAATTGCCGTGCGGAGGCGCGAAGGCTTCCGGCGGATATTTGTTCATTTCGGCTGCTGCACCCTCTTCATTGAAATAGGTGCCGTAGCGCGTGTCATACTCGATTGTCAGTGCCTCGATCAGCGGCACTGCACGAATATCGGTCGTTGAAGTGTAGAGAAATTCATCCGCCATGATGGCCATCCATGTTGAAGAAATCGTGCAATCTCAGATCAGCGAGGCTTCGGTCAGCCGAACCCAAAACAGCGCGGCTGGAAGCAGGATTTCATCGTTGAAATTATAATTGGGGTTATGCAGGCCCGCGCTGTCGCCATTGCCGACGAAGAAATACGTTCCCGGCTTCTGTTCAAGCATGAAGGCAAAGTCCTCGCTTGCCGTGCGCGGACGGAAATCTTCGATAACTGTGCCGGTGGGGAAAGTGCTGAGCGCGACCTGTCGCGCAAATTCCGTCTCGGCTTTTGCGTTGATCAAAGCAGGAAAGCCCCACTGATAATTGACATCAGCAACAGCACCAAAGCTTTCGGCCTGTGAACGCGCGACGGCTTCAATCCGCCGCCGCAACTCTTCGCGTACAGCTTGCGAGAACGAGCGGATGGTAATGCCAAGATCGACATGCGCCGGAATGACATTCAACGCATCGCCGCCATGAATGGAGGCCACCGTCACCACACCCATGTCAAGCGGATCGAGATTGCGCGCGACCACCGTTTGCAAGGCCAGAACAATGGATGAAGCAACCACAACCGGATCGATCGATTTGTGTGGTTCTGCACCATGACCGCCACGTCCATTCACGCGAATTCTTGCACGGTCCACCGATGCCATCGCCGGGCCGGTCACAAAGCCAAACTTTCCTGCAGGGACACCAGGCCAGTTATGCAGCCCGTAAACGGCATCGCACGGAAAGCGCTCAAAGAGGCCGTCTTCGATCATGCGTCGGGCACCTGCCCCGATCTCCTCAGCTGGCTGGAAAATGAGATGCACCGTGCCGGAAAAGCGACCGGACTGGGCGAGATAGCGAGCCGCTGCCAGCAAAACGGTCGTATGTCCGTCATGGCCACAGGCGTGCATCACACCGGAATTGCTGCTTGCGTAATCAAGGCCAGTTGCCTCGGTGATCGGCAGGGCGTCCATGTCCGCCCTGATGCCAATTGTCTTGTTCGAGTTGCCACGCTTCAATGTGCCAACCACGCCAGAACCGCCAACGCCGGTTGTAACGTCATAGCCCCATTGCTTCAGATAATCTGCCACCAGAGCAGACGTCCGGGTTTCCTTGAACGCCAGTTCCGGATGGGTATGAATGTCGCGACGCAAAGCGATAAACTCATCGATAAACGAGGCAAGACCTGCCTCGATTTCCAGTTTACGGTTTACGTCTGGCGACCGCTGAATATTCATGCCGCACCCTTTTGGTGACTTCCGGCATCATTGTTTTCAACGGGCTTCGCATAGCGGCTCTGCGGATGCTGAAGCCCCAGATTTCCGCGCAGCGTATCGTGTTTCAGGCTGCCTTCATGATATCCGCGCTCTTCCAGAATTGGCAGAACATGGGCAATGAAATCATCCAGCCCTTCGGCAATCACCGGGAAGCCAAGGATAAAACCGTCAGCAGCTTTCTGCTCTTTCCAGAGAATGATTTCGTCGGCAATTTTCTGTGCTGTGCCGATGAAGGGCGTGCGTGGTGTCGCCACATTCAGAGCCACTTCACGCAGACTGAGATTGTTTGCAGCCGCGTCGCGCTTGATGCGGTCGGTTGTCGAACGGAAGCTGTTCTTGCCGACGTCACCAAGATCAGGGAAAGACGCATCGAGATCATAAGCAGTGAAATCATGGTGGTCGAAGAAACGCCCGAGATAGGACAGCGCTTCGTTGATGCTTACGAGATTGCGGATCGCCTGATATTTCTCTTCGGCTTCAGCTTCGGTTCGTCCAACGATGGGGCCGATGCCAGGATAAATGCCGACATCGTCCTGCGAACGCCCATGGGCAACCGCACTTGCTTTGATCTGCGCATAAAATGTTTGGCTATCCTTGATGGTACCCGCATTGGTGAAGACGGCGTCGGCATGTTTGCCCGCAAGTCCGACACCTGCTTCGGAAGCACCGGCCTGAAAGATAACAGGCTGGCCCTGAGGTGAACGCTGGATATTGAGCGGCCCTTCAACCGAGAAGAAGCGCCCCTTGTGGTCGAGCCGATGGAAACCTTCGGGCTTGTAAAACTGTCCGCTCTCACGATCGCGAACGAAGGCGTCTTCATCCCATGAATCCCAAAGACCTTTGGTCACTTCAAGATATTCGTCGGCAATTTCATAACGCAGAGCGTGCTCGGGATGTGGCTTGCCATAGTTGCGGCCTGACCCTTCGAGCGGCGATGTCACCACGTTCCAGCCCGCACGCCCGCCTGAGATGAGATCAAGCGATGCGAACTGTCGTGCAACCGTAAACGGATCGCTATAAGACGTCGAAACCGTGCCTGCGAGGCCAATACGCTTCGTGTTTGCTGCGAGCGCCGAAAGGACGGTCAAAGGCTCAAAGCGGTTGAGAAAATGCGGAATGGAAATCTCGTTGATATAAAGCCCGTCTGCGATGAAGGCGAAGCTGATGCCTGCCTCTTCGGACTTGCGTGCCGCATCAATGAAAAACTGAAGGTTCACGCTGGCATCTGCCGGCCCGGATGGATGTTTCCAGGCATTCATATGCCCGCCTGCACCCTGCAGCATCACGCCGAATCTAATCTGCTTGGAACTCATTTGAGGTACTCCCTATAGCCAGCGACTTTGGATCAGGCGGCAATAGCCAGACGTTCGCCTGCGAGGCTTTCGATGGCAGCTAATCTTTGCTCATGTGAAACGGCGGGGAACTCGAGCACAAACTCCGTCACCCCATATTGCTCGTGCAGCTCATCGAGCTTCTGCTTCACCTGCTTTGCCGAGCCTGCGAGCACATTTGGATGCTTTTCTTCAACCCGATAATCAGTCTCTCCCGCCTGTCGCGCAAACTCGGCAGCGGCCTCCTGTGTGCCAACTGAAACTGATTGCCCGGAGGCGAGATGAACCTTGAAGATTTTGATTTTCGAGACCACGGCATCAACCGCGTCTTGGCTGTCGGCAACGACCGCACCAAGCGCCAGCACCGGCACTTTTCCAGTCACATTGCGATAGGCGTCGAACGTCTTCTGCAGATTGGCGGTATCGCCATTCAAATGACCGGCATAGACAAAATCCCAGCCGGAATGTGCGGCAAGCAACGCGCTCTCCGGGCTTGCGCCAAGCACAAATTTTTCCGCAGATATCTGTGGTTTGGGCGTTGCGGCCAGTCCTTCAAACGGACCCGATGCGATCTTGTCACCGCCAAGAAATGCGCTGAGCTGTTCAAGCTTGTTGTTGAAATCAAGCCGCTTTTCGCTGCCTGTTTCCTGCTGCAAGGCCTTGGTTGATAATGGAAGTCCGCCCGGAGCCTTGCCGACACCGAGATCAACGCGCCCGCGCCCAAGTGCCGCCAGAAGGTTGAAGTTTTCGGCAACTTTGTAAGGGCTGTAATGCTGCAGCATCACGCCGCCAGAGCCAATTCTGATCCGCTTTGTCGATGCCAGAAGATAAGAAACAAGCACCTCGGGCGAAGGTCCGGCCAGTTCATCTGCATGATGATGCTCTGCAACCCAGAACCGCTTGTAGCCCGCCTGTTCGGCAGCTTGAGCATAAGAAACGGTATTTGCAAGAGCGGTTTCCGCACTACCAGCCTGTGCTACCGGGCTCTTGTCGAGAAGACTTAACTGATAGGGCATCGGCACATCCACTTTCGCTGAGCATCGCTTTGGGGCGGAACCTTCCGCGCAACGCGCACGAATATGGACCGGTCTCGAATAGTTTCTCGGCTTCGGGACGAAATCTCAAAGATTAGTCGACTGAAATTGTAGGGTTTGTGGCAAATTTATTCTGCGGTGGTGGAATATGTTGAAACGGCCTGCTTAAAGCCTGCCCAACCCGTCAGCTTCTATGAAAATGGTTTTTGAGCGTTCGCAGCGGCTAAAAATACATTGCCGCTGCGGCAGGATTTGCCTTGAGCCAGGAGGTGGCCCAATTGCTCTAAGTCGCCGGGCACCCCGAAAATCGTCTCAACGCCGTAGCCAATTAGCATTTGCACCAAAATATCCGCGCCGCGCATTCTCTACTCCTTCAGAATCTGATGCGAGCAGAATAGGTGTGATCTGTTTCGGTCTGGACCGGCGGATCGGCGGCCAGACCGTATCAACACCGACGAAACGCAGGGGTAAAGCGGCGTAGTCACAATAAAAAAGCCAGCTCCAATGGGAGCTGGCTGGGCTTGTAGGTTAAATTCCAGCACCGCGTAAAAGGTGCAAACGCGACTTACGCTTCTTCGGCTGCTCCGGCTCCTGAAACCGCAACGAGCGAGCCAACGCACTCAGCAAATCCGTCTGTGAAATAAGTCCCTGAACAACATTATCCTGATCCGTGACGATGACAGCGTGGGAACGACCATCCGTCAGCAAGGGCACCAGCTTTACGACCGGCTCGTCCTTTTGTGCCGTTATCGCTTCAATCATCAGCGCGCCGACCTCGGCAGCTGAGTTGTTGAGCTCCCGCAGACCAACGGTGCCGAGCAGCTTTCCTTGTTCACCAATGACAGGCAAAGTGCGGATATTGTGCTCAAGCAGCAGGCGCCGTGCCTCATCCGGACTATCATGTTCTGCAATGCTGATAACATCGCGCGACATGATATCTTTCGCAGCCACTGTCCCGTGCGTGCGAATGAGTGCCTGTAGCTCCACCTGCCTGAGCAATCGATCCAGATCTCCCGGATCGATATCAAAAGTCTCATCCACCTCTTTCAACGCCGTGGCGATGTCGTCAGACGTAAAGCCGACGCGCAAGGGCGCAGGAAGGTCACTGGTCTTGTGTGTATTGGCAGGCGCTGCCGCTGGCACATGCGGATATTTTCGCCCAGCCAATTTATGGAACGCAATGCCAAGAGCAACAAGCAATACGGAATTCAAACCGACCGGTATAAAAGCAAAGTGATAGCCGAGATCGGTAACGCTCGATCCGCCAATAATAGCTGTCAGGGCTGCAGCACCGCCGGGCGGATGCAGGCAACGCGAAACCGACATGGCTGCAATAGCAAGAGCAACGCCGAGACCAATGGCAATCAACGGATTGCCGACGAAGCGCGCAACCGTTATCCCAACCAGAGCTGAAATCACGTTGCCACCGATGACCGACCATGGTTGCGCCAAGGGGCTTGCAGGAACAGCAAATATCAGCACAGCCGACGCGCCAATCGGTGCAACGATCAGCGGAAGCTCGATGCTCCTGCCCATTACGAGTGCGGTTATCAGCCCCGTCAGGCATATACCGATTAATGCGCCCAGACTGCCGATAAGGCGATCTCGAAGATTGGCACCGGCCAATATGGGCACAAAAAGCCGAAAACCGTTGAACATCATCGGTTCCTGTTTCTAACTGCAAGCTGGGGGATCAGTTTCACCAACATCACCAAAAAGGCTCTGGCAAAGATTGAGTTGTCTTAATCGCTCTGACTTTGGTTGTTTCGCATTTCGGGACGCAAACGGCAGTTCACGCTTTCGCTCGAAATGCTTAGCTGAAGTTGGGTGTGGTGTCGCGCAGGCTTATATCAACTTGTCTTTGATTACGAGAACGCATTTTCGTGATCGGCACAAACCTTGGGTCAATCATCCTGAGTAACGGGCGAACGGCATATCCTGCTCCGTTGTTTGTCTATGAAACAAAAACAAACTCCAGGCCTTAAATTGCAGGAAAACAAAGAGATAGCTTCGGTTCCCCCTCTTCGCTAAAAGCAGGCTTGCTCAGTTGTAAGTATCAAGGACGACTCGCATGAAATCCAGCATCATCACCTCTCAAGGCCGAGTAGCAGATCGCACACCCGGCGCCATTCCAGGCGCTTTAGCGGTCGCGAATGCTTTGGCAGCGCGCTACGACCTTTCCGTCAAAACCGTGGGTACGCCTGCAGCCGCTGTTTCTGATGACTGGAGTGAAGCATTGCCGCAGGCTCATGACACACTCAAAGGCCTTGCTGCTGCGGTTGCTGATGAATTGAAGGCAGGTCGGCGACCGCTTCTGGCTACCAATACCTGCTCGGCAAGCCTTGCAACCATTCCGCAAGCAGCCAGCCAGATTGACGGACTGACCGTTCTTTGGGTCGATGCACATGGCGATTTCAATACACCCGACACAACAGGCTCGGGTTATATGGGCGGTATGGCGCTCGCTGGTATCTGCGGCCTTTGGGATAGCGGACATGGCGGCAATGTCGCCCCTGAAAATGTCGTCATTTTCGGCGCTCGCGACATTGACCCAGAAGAAATGGAAACGCTCGAAAGCAAGGGCGTTACGATTATCAAGCCAGAGGCTGCCAATGCAGAAACGCTGCTGGCTGCCATCGGCACCGGCCCTGTCTGGGTGCATATCGATTGGGATGTGATGGAACCGGGCTTAATTCCAGCCGCCTATGCAATCGAAGCCGGGTTGCTTGCGCCACAGCTGCGCGATGCGCTGGCCGCAATTCCTGCGTCGCAAATCGCGGCTATTGAGCTTGCAGAATTTGAACTGCCTGAAGACAAGCAGGCTACGGAGCGTGCTCTTGAATTGATCCTCGACATCACTGCACCGCTTTATAAAAGCATTGGCGTTTGATGTAGATATCTAGTGGATTTTTCGAATTTGACGTTTGAAACAGCATAAGTGTCAGCCGGGTTTCAAACGTCAAATTCAATCCACTAGAGCGTGTCGCACCTTTTTACGCTTGTCGTTATCGGAAAACCGGTTCCCACTTTTCCGCGACATGCTTTAAGCCAGAGCTGATCTTACAGCGGTAGCAGTTAAGAATGAAACGTTGGAACCACTGTAACTGTTTGCTTTTACGCATTATCCGACGCATCGCAGCAGAAAAAGAAATCAGTCCGCGAACTGATTTCCCTGCGGAGGCGCTTCGCACTTTTGCTGGAAATGCTATAATTCAGCTCTGGTCTCGCTATGCGAGATCAAAAGATCGATGCAATACGCGCCGGCTTTGATGATGACGACATGCTCGTCACGACGATCATCCTGTTTACTTCACCGCGTTTGAATGCGCGCAGGAAGCGGGCATAATCCTTAAACACCACACAACCGTTTGAATCCCCTGCCCGGCGCAACATGTATGTGTGCGCCAACAGGCCGTCGCGGTTGTACGGATTGCGACCATCGGCTGGGAGCAGACGCACTGCTTCGACCCCGTGGAATAGGCTTTCACGCATCTGAAGCTTATAAGTGCTCGGTGGCGTAGCGCCACGCATCTTCTGGTCAACATAGCGCGGATTGTCGCGCATGTGGCCCATGCCCGAATGCGCTTCCAGTTTTTCGCCACTTGGCAGGTAAACCGTAGCAGCAGAGATATCATAAATAGCCGTCTTGTTGTGTGCAGCCTGACCGAACAGACGCCCGAAAAGGCCGCGCTGAATGTTCTCTGTCTGCCCACTTGGCGGCGCATAAGCCAGTTGCGTCTTTTCCTGCTTTTGTGGCTTCGTAACAGTTGGCCTGTCGATTACAGGCTTCTGGCCGGGAAACGGCACATCATCAGGCAGAAAGCTATCTGTGTCATCTTCAATCGGCGCACGCGCGATCTGAGCATCGGGTGCCGCCATCGGAACAGGGATAGCGTCACCGGATGGCAACGCTGCTATTGCGCTCGCGCTATAGTCTTGAGCTGCAGTTTGCGCAGCACTTGTCGCTGAGGCGATAACTGCAGGCGAAACTACATCCTGAGCGGGCGCAGGCGGCGCAACGCGCTCCGCGCGCGGCTCAATTACGGCCGCCATTGCCACAGGCTCAGCTTCAATAACAGCTTCCGGACCCACATCAGCAATGATGGGAGCATCTTCAGCAACCTTGCTGCGCCGCCAATCAAGATTGGAATATGGCGCATCAGCGGTATAGGCTTCGATGAACCGCTGGCGAATGACATGCCCCATGCCGATTTTTTGATCGACAACAGCCAATTGATGTGGGGTTGCGGCGGGAAGACGTCGCATTGCGGGTGCCAAAGGCACAAAAGCAGGCAGAACAGCTTCCACGGTGCTCAGGGTCGTCATCAGGCAACTTCCAGCCAGAAGGCCTGCGCCCAGCAGAGCTGCGACACGTAAAATACCTTTAAATACAAAAGGGTTGGGAATATTAATCCCGCGTGGCAATGCAAAATCATACGTGTCTGTGACGAACGCCATACTACTCGTCCTGAATAATAACTGGTTTTCTCGCTGTCGCTTTGCATGAAAGTTCGGCAGAAAAGCGAAGCAATCATGGCGAAAGTGCTAACTTGAAAGTCGCACTAAGCATGAAGAATTATGGTAACTAAATTCTTTACGATCGCCCGCCTTCAGAAAAGAAAGTATGGCTGGAGCAGCTGAAAGGCTCATTATGCCGTGAGCAGATAGTCGATCTGGCCTGCAGATTTGAACTCGACACCTTCCGCCGCAACACGATTACGACCGCGCCGTTTTACCCTTAGAAGAGCAAGATCCGCGCGCGCTGCTGCATCCCAGACCGTTTCGTGATCCCGTATGACCGCAAGACCAAAACTGCTGGTTACGCTTCGTCCGTTCGGCAGCATCGAAAAACTATAGCGAGCGACATGGCTGCACAGACGATTGGCGAATATCTCGCATTGCTCGGCACCGCCCTTCACAATCAAAACAAATTCCTCACCCCCGACACGGCCGACAATGGCTCCTTTTTCCGATGCCGAACGCAGGAGTGATGAAAACTCAACAAGCACTTGATCACCGATTGAATGACCAAATTCATCGTTGATCGCTTTGAAATGATCAATATCAGCGATAATAACGGCAAGCCTGTTCTTCTCAGCAGCCATAAGGCTTCGCTTCGCAGCTCGCTCCAGACCTCGACGATTAAGAGCCCCGGTGAGAGGGTCTGAATCCCGCTCCGCTTGCAGTTCGTTAATCACATCAGCAGTTGCGACGACCAAAATAACGAGGCCCAGCAACACACCTATGAAAGAGACAGAGATTGTAACCAGTGTCCAATATTGGGACCTTATCAGCTGTTCTGTCGTGCTAATTCCACTAAGCATTTTGACGGTAAGGATGCTTCTAAGGAAGAAATGCGCGGCAAGGATCGTGAGAAAACCATGCAATGTGCGCTCGATCCATTTGCCTTGCATTAGCGCCCGCGACTGCAGACAAAGCGTGGCAATCATTGCGCCAAGCCCAAAATTGGATGCAACGGCCATATATTTATAATCCGCCCCCACCTGAGCCAGATAACCTATTACCGCCAGTGTCAGCACGCTAATCGATGCGCCCGCAAAAGGCGAAAACTGCTTGTCCAGCCGAAGCATGACGGCTTCACAGAAGAAAAGGCCAGCCAAGAGGTAAAGTGCTGTCGCTGTAAATACTGCCGCATTCAAACCCGGTAAGAGCTGCAAGACCTGCAGCAACAAACCAGCAGCAAAGGTTGCGAAGCCCAGCCCGAAGAACAACATATGCCTGCGTCTGGTGTCTAGCATCCATACGCCAGACATTGTCGCCGCAAACAATATAATCAGGAGTGGTGGAACAAATTTCACGACCTATGATACCGTTTAATTAAAAAATTTATGGAAAATCAAATTGAGCATCTTTCAAACGACAATAAACGATTTAAATCAAGAATAAATTCAGCATAAAAGTTTAGGTATTATTTTAATTTACTACATTATAACATAATAATTTTCTGATAAATAACTACAATCAATGCATTCGCAGCAACTGTTATCATGTAAAGAATTTCGAAGGAAAAACTTATCCCCAAATATCGATTTCAAAAAATGACTTAAATACGCCAATAGCAAGCTGAAACACCAACATTACCTGTTACTAAATTTATTGAGGGCTTGGTCAGCAAGCCGTGAAATGCCATTTTATAGCTACGCACAGCCCCAATGCGGAGAAAACATATGCGCCACCAGTTCGACCTCTTTGTCCCTTCTGCCGAAGGCGACGTTAAGCAGGCAGAACTGCGCCCTGCCCGCACCAAACCCGGAAAGACGTCCGGCCCTGATGAAGCGGAAATGGTCCAACGCCTGAAAGACAGCGGGCGCTATCGTATCTTGCAGCGGCTTGACCCACCGCCAACAGTGCCGGATGCAGACACGGTTGCGTTTCCTAGGCTCGGGGTTGTGGTTGACACTGAAACGACGGGCTTGAGTGCTGTGCAGGAAGAAATCATCGAGATTGGCGCTGTGGCCTTCCGCTATGCGGATGATGGCTCCATCGGTGATGTTTGTGCAACTTTTGGCGCTTTGCAAGAACCTTCAAAGCCAATTCCAGCCGATATTACGCGTATCACCGGCATTACCGATGAAATGGTCGCCGGACAGATCATTCCGCGTGCGAAACTTGAAGCACTGATCGGCAATGCGGATCTCATCATTGCGCATAATGCAGGTTTTGATCGGCCCTTTCTGGAACGTTTTTCACCAGTCTTTGAAAACAAGCCCTGGGCATGTTCGGTCAAGGAGATTGACTGGACGGCCCGCGGCTTTGAAGGCACCAAGCTTGGTTATCTGATCGGCCAGAGCGGCTATTTCCATAATGGCCACCGTGCAGAAGATGATTGTCAGGCGTTGCTCGCCGTGCTGAAGGAACAATCCGGCAAGACGACACCTTTTGCAGAATTGCTGAAGGCCAGCCAGAAATCGCGCCTGCGCATTTATGCAGAAAACAGCCCTTTTGAAATGAAGGACAAGCTGAAAGAACGCCGCTACCGCTGGTCTGATGGCAGCGACGGGCGCCCGAAATCCTGGTGGACGGAAATCGATGAAGATGAACTCGAAGCCGAACTCGAATATCTGCGTACAGAGATTTACCCTTGGCGCGATGCAGAGCCGTTGATTCAGAAGCTCACTGCCGTCGACCGCTATAAAGAGCGAGCGCCACTCAGATCAAAATAAAGAAAAGGCCGCATCACGCGGCCTTTCTTCTTATGCAATGATGGGCCAAGGACGCTGAACGGGTCGCATATCTTCATATGCCTGGGCGAGACGCAACACGCCCAGATCATCAAAGCGCTGGCCAAAAATCTGCAAGCCAATAGGCAGCCCCTTGGACGTATAGCCACAATTGAGCGAGATTGCAGGCTGTTCCGACATATTCATCGCAACGGTAAACGCGATGTGCTCGAAAGGACGCTGCGGATCATTGACCGGAGAGGCCCATTCCGCCGGATAGGTCGGCATTGGAGCGGTCGGGGAAATGATGAAATCGAAATCCTTCGACGCCGCAAGAGCTGCATGGCGCATCGCATCTATTTGGGAAAAACCGGAATAGACTTCCTCGCCAGTCAAATCTTCAGCGGTTTCAGTCCATTGATAGATGTATGGCAAGATTTTCGCACGATTTTCCGGCGTCATCTTAGAGACGTCGGCCCAGGAACGTGCGCGCCAGAAGCGATCAAGTCCATCGATCATGGTGCGATTGAGGAATGGAGCAACCGGCTCAATAATCGCGCCAGCATCCGCGAACAGCTTCGCTGCAGCTTCCACCGCCGCGCGTGTTTCATCGCCCGTCGGCTCGCCAAAACCGGCATCGAGCCAGAGGCCGATTTTGAGACCTTCTACATCGATATCAAGGTCCATCCAGTCGATATCCTGATATGGCAGGCTCATCGCGTCACGGCGATCAGGACGGGAAAGCACCGACATATAAAGCGCGCTATCGGCAACCGTACGCGTCATCGGACCAGCAACGCGACCAAGAAACGCCGGATCGATTGGGATACGCCCGAAGGACGGCTTCAGCCCAACCAGACCGCACCAGCCGGCCGGCAGGCGGATGGAGCCACCAATATCCGTACCGATATGCAGTGGCCCGTAACCAGCAGCACCAGCGCTGCCTGCACCAGCACTTGAACCGCCCGGATTGGTGTTCAAGTCCCACGGGTTGCGCGCAAGCTTATGAAAGCTCGAAAGCCCAGAGGACAACATACCGAGATCAGGCATGGTTGTTTTAGCCAAAAGCACGCCACCAGCCTCGCGGGTGCGGGCGGCGGGCGGCGCATCAACGGCTGCAGGATTGAGAGGCAGTGCCGCACAGCCGAGCGGAACAGCAGTACCTTGCGTGGCAATATTTTCCTTGATCGTCAGCGGGACACCGTCAATGGGGCCAGCGGGCTCACCTTTTGCCCAACGTTCTTCCGATGCCTTCGCAGATGCCCTCGCGTTTTCCGGATCATAAGCCCAAAGCGCATTCAGTTTCGGCTCATAGGCCTCGATGCGCTCAATTACAGCTTCCGTAACTTCAACCGGCGAAAGCGATTTCGCCTTATAGGCAGAAACAAGATCGACAGCTGACAAATCGGCAAGTGAAGACATGGCGTTCCCTTATTTCATTCTGGTAGTTTGATTGTAGAATTGAGCTTGCGGGCACGTTTGCGCCGTCCCGAAAATGGCTTCGGCACAGCATCAACCAATGCGCGCGTATATTCATGTTGCGGATTATCGAAGACCGCGTTGGTCTCTCCCTGCTCGACGATATTGCCGTGATAAATCACCGCTACACGATCGGTAATTGCGCGCACGACACCGAGATCGTGACTGATGAAAAGATAGGAAAGGCCGAACTTTTCCTGCAGATCCATCATCAGATTGAGAACCTGCGCCTGAATGGAGACATCAAGAGCTGAAACAGGTTCGTCAGCAACGATGAGCGCCGGTTTGGTAATCAGGGCGCGAGCAATAGCGATACGCTGGCGTTGCCCTCCGGAAAACTCATGCGGATATTTTTCGGCAGATGCTTTTGGGAGGCCGACAGCTTCCAGCACTTCTGCCACGCGCTCATCCCGCTCCTTGCTGCTTGTCCCCCGCTCCAGTGAAACAATCGGCTCCGAAATGATCCGCTTTACCGTGTGGCGCGGATCGAGCGAACCATAAGGGTCCTGAAAGATCGCCTGAAAACCTTTACGCGCTTCACGCAGGCCTGAACGGTCAAGCGCGTAGATATCCTGACCATTGATAAGGATTTGGCCAGATTGCGGTCGTTCCAGCCCCATCACAGCACGGGCAAGTGTTGATTTGCCCGAACCGCTTTCGCCTACGATGCCAAGGCTTTGCCCTGCTTCGATCTCGACATTGACACCGTGGAGAACGCGCAATGATCCCGGCTTTGAAAGGAATGATGGGCGCGGGAGCTGATATTCACGCACGACATCACGAACCTGCAAAATCATCTTGCTCATGCCAGTACCTCGCCATCGCGTGGATGTAGACAGGCAGCGCGATGGGCAATGCCTTCGCTTTCACCGATCAGATCGAGCGGCGGAATGAGCTTTCGACAATCGCCTTCAACGAAGGCGCAACGATCAGCGAAGCTGCAATATGGCGGGCGGGCCAGCGGATCCGGTACAACACCGGGAATAGCAGCGAGGCGCTGACGCGGTTTCGTATGATCGCGAACCAGATTAGCCCCATGTGGAGAAGCCTGAAACAGCCCCCGCGCATAAGGATGCGCCATACGATTGAACACGGCTTCGGTTCGCCCCGTTTCTACAATCCGCCCGGCATACATCACTGCGATACGGTCGGTCATTTCCGACACAACGCCGAGATCATGGGTAATGAGCATCAGCGCTGTGCCTGTTTCGTCGATCAGCTCATCCATGAGATCAAGAATTTGTGCCTGAACAGTGACATCGAGCGCCGTGGTCGGTTCATCAGCAATCAACAGATCAGGCTCGCAGGCAATCGCCATGGCGATCATCACGCGCTGGCGTTGCCCTCCGGAAAGCTGGTGCGGATACAGATCGAGATTAAAGCGTGGTGCAGGTAGTCCCACGCGATCCAGCAACTCACGCGCCTTGCGTTCGGCATCAGTGCGGCTTTCGCCAAGATGCAGACGGCGGCCTTCGGCAATTTGCGCACCAATGGTTTTAACCGGATTGAGCGCTGTCATTGGCTCCTGAAAGATCATCGCCATGCGACGACCGCGCATTTTGCAGAGTTCGGCTTCTGGCTTGTTTGCCAGATCCTGCCCATCAAAACGCAAGGTTCCGCGCACGCGCATCCGGTCAGGCAGCAAGCCCATGGCAGCAAGCGCGGTAATCGACTTGCCACTGCCAGATTCACCCACAACACCCAGGCGTTCACCACGGTTGAGGGTTAATGTAATGCCCGACACGATATCTGCAGTGCGCGTGCCAAATGGCAGCTCGACAGACATATTGCCCATTTCAAGAAGAGGTGTTTTTGGCAAAGTTTTTATCATCTCTGCCTCCTTACGCGCGGATCAAGTATGTCGCGCAGACCGTCACCCAGCATGTTGAGACCAAGGACTGCGAGTGTAATGGCAAGACCAGGGAAGATCGCCAGCCATGGTGCATCATAGATAAAGGTCTGTGCATCGTTGAGCATCTTGCCCCAGCTCGGCATTGGCGGCTGTGTACCAAGCCCCACATAGGAGAGACCTGCTTCCGCCACGATGGCGAGTGCGAACTGGATCGTCGCCTGTACGATCAGCACATGATTGATGTTGGGCAGAACATGCAGCAGCGTGATCGAGATATCGCCGCGCCCTGCGCAACGCGCTGCCTGCACATATTCGCGCTTCCAAAGCCCAAGCGATGCACCACGCGTAACACGGGCAAAGACGGGAATATTGAAAATACCGATTGCAATCATGGCGTTGACCGCACCGGGGCCAAAAATAGCGGTGATAATGACTGCGGTCAGCAGCGCCGGAAATGCAAAGGCCAGATCGGTCATACGCATGACAAAGCCATCGACCAATCCACCCCGCGCTGCAGCAAAGGCACCGAGAGGGATGCCTATACCCGCGCCAACAAGCACAGCAATAATCGACACGGCAATGGAATTGCGCGCACCGACCATAATCATGGAAAACACATCACGACCAAAATTATCCGTTCCGAACAGATGACTGAAGCTCGGCTCCTGCAGCTTGTCGCGGAAGTTCATGGCGGTGGGTGAATAAGGCGTCCAGAAATAGGAGACGAGAGCCATAGCCACCAGAATAGCGGTAACAAGCGAACCGATCACAAGGCTGCGGCTTAAAAACAGCGTCCGAAAACGGCTTGGCTTTGCAATTGTCTGAACCTCACTCACCGGCTGCCTCCCGTCGAAAGACGCGGATCAATGAAGCCATAGACAAGATCGACAATGAAGTTGACCGTAATCACAGAAGCCGCAAGCAGCGTCACCAGCGACTGCACCGTTATCAGATCGCGCTGGGCGATTGCCTGAAACACCAGCCTTCCAAGGCCGGGAAGATTGAAGACATTTTCGATGATGATCGTTCCAGCCAACAGAAATGAGAATTGCAGGCCAATAATCGTGACAACCGGGATTAGCGCATTTGGCACCGCATGGCGCCAGAGTGCCGCGTTACGGGTAAGACCTTTTGCGCGCGCGGTCCGCACGAAATCCTCACCCAGCGTTTCGATGACGGCGGAACGCGTCACGCGGGCAAGAATAGCGGCAAGCGGCAGGGCAAGAGCCAGCGCGGGCAGAAACAGCGAGCGGATACCGTTCCAGAATCCACCTTCCCAGCCAGCAAAGCCAGAAGCTGGAAACCAACCGAGCTGCAAAGCAAACAGCAGGATCAAAAGCAGGCCGAGCCAGAAATTCGGGATAGCGACACCCACCTGCGCCACACCCATCGAAAGCACATCGCCGGTTTTGCCGCGTTTGGAGGCCGCATAAACGCCCACGGGAATAGCTACCGCGACCGACAGAACCATGGACAAAAGCGCCAGCGGCAGCGTGACCATAATGCGTGGTCCGAGCAATTCACTGATCGGCACTGAATAGGTGTAACTGGTGCCGAAGTCTCCCTTTAGAAAACCACCAATCCACGAAAGATACCGCCACCAAAGCGGCTGATCGAGGCCGAGCTGTTTGTGAAGCGCTGCCAGTGTTTCAGGTTGCGCGTTGATGCCGAGGATAACTGCGGCAGGGTCGCCCGGCAGCACCTGCATCAACAGGAAGACGATGACGGAGGCCGCAAGCGTCGTAAGCAAGAGCGAAACTATTCGCCCGGAAATATAAGCCAGCAAGGCGACCTCCTAAGCACAATCCCGAAAACTTGTCCGGCTTTTCGGAAAAGATTGTGCGTCATAAAAATGCAGGAATGAGCGCTTCACGCCATTCACTCCACATTCCATTTCTTGCCGTGCCGCAGCCCCTTGATTGTTATCGCTGCACGGCTATTCGCGTAAAACCGCCCCGCCAAAAAAGCCGGGGCGGAAATGTTCTTATTCGGCCCAGTAAGCCTGTGTCAGATCATCAGCCGGGATCGGCATGTTCTTCCACAGACCTTTGACGTTCTTATTCCAAACGCCGATTTTTGGCAGCGCATAGAGGAAGATATTCGGCTCGTCTGCAGCAAGCTTTTCCTGAAGCTTCTTCACCAGTTCGAGCTGTTCTTCGTCGCTACCTGCCTCGGCATAAGCTTTATAGAGCGCCTTATATTCCGGGTTGTTGTAGTTGAAGTAGTATTTGTCGCGAGCATAGATATCGAGATCACGCGCTTCGGTATGTGCAATGATCGTGGCATCGAAATCCGAGCGCTTGAATACCTGATCCAGCCATTGTGCAAACTCGATTGGAACGAGATTGGCCTGAATGCCCACTTCTGCCAGCATGGCCGCGATGATTTCACCACCGCGACGCGCATAGGCCGGAGGTGGAAGCGTGATGGTTATTGACGTGCCAGCCGGAACACCCGCCTCTTCCAGCAGCTGCTTCGCCTTTGCCGGATCATACGGATAGGTCTCCGAAAGATCGACATAACCCGGATCGACCGGCGCATAATGCGAGCCGATTGGCGTACCAAAACCGGAATAGACACCTTCGATCAGCGCCTTGCTATCGATGGCATGAGCCAGTGCCTGACGCACCTTCACATTGTCGAATGGAGCCTTGGCATTGTTAAGCGAAAGCAGAACTTTGCCCGCAGTATCACCGACTTCGACCTGCAACTTATCATCGCTCTTGAAGCGACTGATCAATTCCGGCGCCTGGAACATCGGGAAGACATCAATGTCGCCAGCAAGGATTGCAGCGGCTGCTGCAGAAGGATCGCTCACAAAGCGGAAAGTGACCGCAGAAAGCTTTGCTGGCTCGCCCCAATAGTCCGGGTTACGGTCGAGCTCGACACGATCACCCTGCACCCAGCGCTTGAACTTGAACGGACCCGTTCCGACAGGCTTGGTCTTGTTATCGGCTGCCGAATTCGGAGCGATCATAACCGCGTCGCCCCACCCCATATTGAACAGGAAGTTCGAGGTTGGCCGCTTCAGCGTTACAACTGCAGTCGCTGGATCAGGACACTCGGTGCTGGCGATTGGTTCAAAAAGACCCTTTTGCGCATTGGTGGAATCTGGAGCCACCGCACGCTCATAGGAGAACTTTACAACCGTACAATCGAATGGCGTCCCATCGTGGAACTTCACGCCCTGACGCAGTTTGAAGGTGTAAGTCTTCTTATCGTCAGAAACTGTCCAGCTTTCGGCCAGCTGTGGCTTTACTGTGCCGTCTTCGACGATACGAACCAGGCCTTCATAGAGATTGGCGTAAGTAACCTGCCGGATACCGGCAGCAGCATTTGCCGTCGGATCAAGGCCCGGCGGTTCCAGCACTTCGCCGACCACCAGCGTATCCTTTGCGAAGGCACCGTTGATCGATGCAAGCATCGTGGCTGTAATAAGCCCGGCTTTCAGCAGTTTACTCATCGTTTCTCTTTGGCTCCCCTTATCAATTTTTTAAATCGAACGCCCGCCATCGACGTCGAGCGCAACCCCGGTGATCATAGAGGCTTGAGGCGAGCAAAGGAAAGCCGCAGCTTCAGCCAAATCATCAGGTTTCAACAGGCGGCCCATCGGAATGGAATCGCGGAACTTCTTGCGGATTTCCTCGGTATCCTCGCCCATGAAGGTGGTGAGAAGCGGTGTCTCACCGGCAACCGGGTTCAAAGCAACCACACGAATCTTCGCTGGCGCAAGCTCGATAGCGAGCGCCTTGGTCACAGAAACCACCCAGCCCTTGGTCGCATTGTACCAAGCGAGATTCGGGCGCGGACGACCTGCGCCAGTCGAAGCGACATTGAGAATGACGCATTCCTCTCCCTTGGCACCATTGCTCTTAAAATGTGGGATGAGTTTGCGCGTCATCAGATAAACGCCACGCACATTGACGCCAAGAATGCGATCAAACTCTTCCGGCTCAACCAGCTCAGCATTTTGCGGCTTATGGCCGATGCCAGCATTGTTGATGAGAATATCGACTTTACCGAACTTCGACAGGGCGGCTTCTACTGCTGCATCAACATCTGCTTCCTTGGAAATATCGGCAGCGATCGCCAGTGCTGCATCTCCAATTTCGCCTGCGACGCGCTCGGCACCTGCCTTGTCGCGGTCAACGATGACGACCTTGGCGCCGTCTCTGACAAAGCGCTTTGCCATGCCCTCACCAAATCCCGAACCAGCTCCAGTGATGAGCGCGACCTTACCTTCAAGCGACACTGCAATTCTCCCAAATTCTAACTTCAGCACATTTTCGGACGGGAAACCGGTTCCCACTTTCCCTGAAAATGCTATTTCAGCCGTGATACACGGAAATCGTCTTCAGCGAGGCAAATCCGTAGAGCGCCTCAAAACCCTTTTCACGGCCATGTCCGGATTTTTTCACGCCGCCGAATGGCAATTCGATACCGCCGCCAGCGCCGTAATTATTGATGAATACCTGACCGGAATGGATAGCGCGGGCCAAACGGAATTGGCGTCCGCCATCATTGGTCCAGATCCCGCAGACGAGGCCATATGAAGTCCCATTGGCAATCGAAATGGCTTCTTCTTCGGTATCGAAAGGTAGAATGACCTGAACAGGACCGAAAATTTCCTCCTGCGCCAGACGATGGTCGGCAGGCACATCACGGATCAGTGTTGGCAGTACATAAGCACCACCTTCCGGCGCATCGTCCACCAACACACCTTGCGCCGCAATCGCCAGACCACTTTCCTTTGCAAGATCAAGATAGCCGTCAACAATCGCCTTCTGGCGCTGCGATACAACGGGACCGACAGAAAGATCATCGCCTGCCGGGCCAACCTTCAACGCGCGATAGCGTTCGCTCATGCGAGCCACGACATCTTCATAAACGCTGCGTTCGACCAGAATGCGCGAGGATGCCGAGCAGGTTTGGCCGGCATTCTGAATGCCTGCATTGACGAGGAACGGAATGGCACGGTCGAGATCAGCATCCGCGAAAACGATCTGCGGAGACTTGCCACCAAGCTCCAGCGTTACCGGAACAGTGTTTTTTGCGGCTGCCGCCTGCACTGCTTCGCCTGTACGCACCGATCCGGTGAATGAAATGTGGTTCACGTCCGGGTGCTCTGAAAGCGCTGCACCTGCTTCTGCACCAAGTCCGGTTACGACATTGAGTGCGCCTTTCGGCAGACCGGCTTTCTCAGCAATCTTTGCGAATTCCAGAATGGTCAGGCAGGCTTCTTCCGCAGGCTTGACCACAGCAGCATTGCCCATCGCCAGTGCTGCGCCGAGGCTGCGGCCCAAAATCTGCATTGGATAGTTCCACGGAATGATATGGCCCGTGACGCCATGCGGCTCATAGATCGACAGAACGGTGAAACCGTTCTGATAAGGCAGCGTGTCGCCATGAACCTTGTCGGCGGATGCACCATAGAATTCAAGATACCGCGCCAGCGCCACAACATCGGCGCGCGCCTGAGTTACAGGCTTGCCTACATCCTTTGATTCAAGATCAGTCAACAAGTCGATGTTTTTTAACACTTCTTCTGAAATGCGGTGCAAGACACGACCGCGCTCGGTCGCGGTCAACTTGCCCCATTCACCGGAAAGTGCGGCACGGGCTGCAGCCACAGCCAGATCGACGTCGGCTTTCGTGCCGCGCGCGATGAGAGCCAGATCGCTACCATCGGAAGGATTGCGAAGCGTAATGTGCTCGCCACCCAAAGCGTCCTGCCATTGACCGCCAATGAAATTGCCATAACGAAGAAGGCCTGAGCCACCCGACTTGTTTTCATGCTTCATTTTCATTCTCCCGCAGAGGCATTTCCGCCTCCAGTCTTGCCGTGGTTGCGCGGATATGTGCCCGCGCCAGCCGCTCGGCCTCTTCCCCATCACGCGAAGCGATGGCTTCAACAATTGCTCCATGTTCGCGAATTGCATCGCGTGCGCGGTCTACCGACAGAGAAAAGGATGGCGCGAAAACCTGCGATGTCATGCGCAACAACGGAACGAATGCGATCAGCGAGGCGTTGCCCGCCGTGTTCATCACCGCCATGTGAAAATCGACATTCGTCTGCGTATAAGCTTTCGGGTCCCATGGATCGACGACCGTTGCCTGCCCGGCAACATGGGCGCGCAGCTTTGCAATGTCCTCATCTGTTGCGCGTTCAGCTGCAAAACGTGCAGCAACGCCATCGAGAACTTCTCGAACAGCATAAGCATCAATCAGGCGTGTAAGATCAGCGGAGGCCACACGAACGCCCCTGCCCGGCAAGTGGATAACCAGACCGTCACGCTCCAGAACACGCAAGGCTTCGCGCAGTGGCGTGCGGCTAATGCCAAATTCGGCAGCGATATGTTCTTGTCGGAGAATCGCACCCGGCGCATAAACGCCCGCATAAATTCTCTCACGAAGCGCTTCTGCTACTTCGTCCAGCAAACGGGTCTGACTGCGCCATTCAAAAGCCGCCAAAAGAAAAGCCTCCCAACTTTTCTGAGTACAATATCCTGGATACAAAATCAGTCAATCCGAAATTCGACGCGCTTTCTGAAAAGATTTATGCGTGCTGGCGAAGGATAATTTCGGATAACAACCGTCGCGCGAAACAAGGCGCAAAACACAAAAACGCCGCGACGAGCGCGGCGTTTTTTAGGGCATAAGTCCTCTCGGCGTGAAACGAGGACCGATAAGATTATGATTCAAATAGAGAGGCTTAGATCACGTTAGCAAAGAGATAGAGGCTGCAAGATTTGGAGACACATCGAGCCGAAAATGGTGGGGTTCGAGAACCGGCGCGCAGCGTGCTTATGTACGTGAGCACCGGAAACACAGTCCCGAACGCCATTTACAGGCGGCGAGAGCCCAAATGCTGGCTGTCTCTAGAGGAAGCTTTCCGGTATCGGCTTCCACTCGCCATCCTGATTATCGAACTGCGGAATGTGTGCGAGGCTGTGAAGCAATTTCACATCATCGCCAAGCACTTCCTGCCAATCCTTGGCTTCGGTGAGGATGACACCAATTCCAACGACTTCGCCACCAGCCTTGCGCACCAGCTCTGCCGAGCCCTTGATGCTTGATCCGGAAGCAACGACATCATCCACCACGACAACGCGCTTTCCTTTAAGAAGCGGGATTGCCTGACGATCAAGAAGCAGGCGCTGCTCGCCTTTAGAGGTGATGGATGAAATCGTCTGCACGAGTGCATCGCCAAGATGGATCTTAGGCGATTTCTGCAAGATAACGTAGTCATCGAGGCCAAGAGCCCGCGAGACTTCAATCGCAACAGGAATGCCAAGTGTCGCAGCGCCAACAATCACATCCGGCTTCAACGGCGCAAGCTTTTCCGCCAGTGCCTTGCCTGTATGTTCGCCAAAACGAACGCCAAGATCGATGACCATCATCAATGAAATAGCGAAATTCGGATTGATCGGCACAATCGGCAGATCAACCTTGCGGCCCGCCACATCAACGGTCCAGACCTGACCGTTTCCAGAGAGTTTCGCGCTGTCTTCAGTCATCGTTTTGCATCCTTGGGATTATAGCATTTCCAGCAAAAGTGCGAAGCGGTTTTGCGTCGGATAATGCGAAAGAACAAACAGTTACAGCGGTTTCGTCGGTTCATTTTTAACTGGAACCGCTGCAAGTCTCGATTCGACCAGCAGGCCGACATTACGCCATGTTGTGCGCTTCCGCTTGGTGTCAAAGCCATAAATGGCAAGGGACAGCGAAATCGCGTGGGCCATGCGGATAGCCTGAACCAGCAATGGCACTCCGCGCGCCAGCGCAAAGCGCAGACGCATTGGGAAGGAAACGTCGTCAATTTCCATTCCGCGTGCGCGCTGAGCATCCGCAATACGCTCGAAATCCTCACGCAGCATCGGAATAATGCCGAATGTGAGCGACAAGACGAGTGTCACCATCGGCGGTAGGCGCGCAGCACTCGCAGCAGCCAGAATGGAGCCGGGCGTGCTGGTTTCCATAACGAAATAGAAAGCTGCAGTCGTTGTCACCAGACGCGCAGCCATACCGGCTGCAATTGGTAAAGTATCAACGAAAGCAACGCCTTGCAGGACGAGATTGAGAATCCAGCTTGCCATGACAAGCAGTGTCAGAAGCACGGCACCTTTGAGATAGCCACGCAAGCCCGGCACCTTAACCAGCACCAGAAAGGCGACCGTGACCAGCGCCAGTGGCACACCGTATTTCCAACCCGGCACGAGCCAGGCCGCAAGCATGACCAGAAATGCCGCCGCGAGCTTTACGAAGAAGTTCAGATCATAAAAGATTTTCATGCTGCTTCTCCTGTCTCGACAATACGCGGCTTGGGCCAGCCCAGCGCACGATAGGCATCGGAATCCCAGGATGCATCCACATCGCCATCAAAGGTGACATGACCGCGATCCAGGATCATGACGCGGGACGAAACGTCATCCACGAGTTCCAGATCGTGAGAGATCAACATGACAGCACGGTTTTCGGAAAGCGCCGTTTCGAGGAACAGTTCCAGCATTCGACGACCATTGAGATCGCGTGCCAGAAGCGGCTCATCTAGAATGGCAACCGAAGCGCCTGCTGCTTCCGCACAGGCAAGGCCCAGCAGAGCCTGCTGACGAGACGAAAGCGCAAATGGGTTGGTTTCCTCATGGCCACCAAGTCCATATTTTTGCAGGCAGGCCGTTGCACGCGCAGTCACTGCATCGTCCTTTGCTGCACGGGTCGCGGCGGTGATCGCAAAGACCACTTCTTCCAGCACGGTCATGTTGAACAGAATGCGGCGCATGTTCTGCGGCAGGTAAGCCACCGAGCGGGCACGCTTTGCAGCCGTCCACTTGTCGGCATTCTCGCCGCCAATGATGATTGAGCCTGCTGCAATTTTCTGAAGCCCGAGGATCGATTGAAACAGCGTGGTTTTGCCCGCACCGTTTTTGCCGATCAGAGCGACGACTTCGCCGGCGCGGATCTGGAAATTCACGTTTTCAAGAACCGGCTGGCCGTCCCGGCGCTGAAGCTGCGTCTTAATTCCTGAAACGGAAACAAGAACTTCACCGCCGCTCTTCACATCTGCCAGACGTTTGCGTGCAGCAATTGGCGGCAGAACCCCCGCATCTTCCCACGCAGCAGCATCGTTGATGATCGACGCAAGCGGCACGACAGGTGCTAACTTACCGTCTTTAACCAGACCGATATCGGTGACGACGGCCTGCAGCGATGCAGGGTCCTGTTCGGCAATCAGCAAGGCTGGAATTTCTGCACCAAGCTTTTTCAGAACCCGCACAAGACGCTGACGCGCTGCAGGATCAAGTCCGGTTGTCGGCTCATCAAGCACAAGCAGTTTCGGCTCGGCCGCAAGTGCCGCAGCCATCGCCACCATGCGCCGTTCGCCGCCCGAAAGCGTCAGGACGCGCCGCCCTCGCAATGCGTTCAGCTCAAGCTCGTTGAGCAGCTCGTCGATACGAGCACGAACAGCATCCTTGGCAAGTCCACGATTTTCGAGTGGAAAGGCAACCAGATCTTCAACGCTCAGATCCCAGAGCTGATCTTCAACATTCTGCGAAACGACGCCGACTGTGCTGAACAGCTCATCCTTTGGCATGGAAGACATGAGCTTGCCATTGAGCGAGACTTCGCCATCGAAGACTTGTGGGGTAATGAGGCGTGGAACGATGCCCGATGCAGCGTTGAGCAGCGTGGTCTTGCCACTGCCGCCCGCGCCACACACCAGAAGCCGTTCGCCGTCGCGAATTTCGAGGTTGGCTTCGGCGATTGCCAGAACGGAATCGCCAAAGCCTACTTTTACATTCTGTAGTTTGAGCACTTTTACTGCTCTCTATCAGAAACGTGTGAAACCGGACGGGTGAGCGCCCTTGAGAATCTTGAGGGCTGGAACAACCAGCAACGGCGTACCAATCAGCATTGGAACGATGTCCGAAAGGCCGAGATACATTACCGCCCACCAGTATGGGAAAATGCCGAGATAAGCCAAGCTGGCCGAAACGGCGGCAACCATCAAAAGACCAACAACAAGGCAGGTTGCTGCAATTTTAATCAGCATTGTGCGATTAAACGTTGTCGTCTTAGGATCAAACAACATGCCCGGAATCAAGCCTGTAAGACCGACCATGAAGCCGTCAATGATCAGCGAATGCGCAGGAATGAACGTGCCTGCCAGAAGCGACCAGATCACGGTGCCGAGATAACCGCAGATAAATCCGCTTTTGCGGCCCAGAAGGATGCCGACCAGCGGTGGCAGAAATGCAAAAATTCGCCACTGGATCACGCCCGGAACGAGCTGGATCGGATTGGCATAGGCCCAGAGAACGCCGGTTGCAGCAGCTGCAACGATGGAAAGAACGATCGGAAACAGCGTATTTCCGTCGTTATGCGTGATCGTGGTGTTGGACATTGTCGTATTCCCGTAAAGTGCCTCCCGTCTGCAACAAGCAAAAACCGTGCCGCCTGGTGATTGCAGCAAACGAAGGGAACTTTGAGATGAAGGTGGTGGAGCTATCCTGTCGGCATTTCTGTAGCGCTATCAACAGGCAAAAACACCGCGTTTGCGGTAGAGTCAAACAGATTCAGTGCTTCTGACGCAATGAGTCACATCAAAACTGACTATTAAAGCAATAATCGATCATTCACCCACAATATCGGCTAGCATCTGCACAAGTTGCCGCATTTGATCCGGGCCATTCTCCATGTGCTGGATGACGATTTCCATCGGCTCTACAAATGGTAATCCGGCTTCTTTTGAAACAATGCGGTGCGACGGCAGTGCGACACGCGCAGGCAACAAGCTGACACCCAGTCCTTCAGCAATTGCACTTTGAACACTCGCGAGGCTGGAACTCGTAAAAACGACATGCCACGGCCTGCCAATATGGTCGAGCGCCTCCATCATGTCGCCCCGATAAAGCCCGTTTGGCGGGAATGCGACGAGAGGCAGTGGATCGACGTCTGAAACTGGATAATCAGCACTTTCCAACCAGGATAATGGTTCAGGCCAATGCATGGTGCCAAGCGTTTCACCGCGCTTCTGTTTAATCATCACCAGATCAAACTCGCCCGTTTCAAAACCTTTCTGCAATTCGCGGCTTAACCCGCTCGTCACTTCAAGTTTCATCTTGGGATGTGCGCGCAAAAATGCGGCAAGCGTCGGCGTCACCAATCTTGCTGCAAAATCCTCTGCCAGACCAAGGCGAAAGACTGCCGTGAGCGCACTGCCAGTCATGGCAGCAGCAGCCTCATCATGGAGGTGAAGCATCCGCCGTGCATAGCCGAGCAGCTTTTCACCCGCATCAGTTGGCCGAACATCATGCCTTGCCCGCTCCAGAAGCGATTGTCCGGCAGCTTCTTCAAGGCGCAAAATTTTCTGGCTGACCGTGGATTGCGTCGAATGCAGCTGCAGCGCTGCAGCCGTGAAGCTGCGGCTGTCGACGACAGCCACAAATGCACGCAATAGTTCGAGGTTGAATATTGTATTCATAATTCAAATGAATGCCAGTTGAACATTTAATTTCTAAATATGTCTTATTGCAACTATTTTAGCAACGAATAAGGAGCACCGCCGATGCGTCAAACAATATTCAGCTTGAGTGCCTTGGCATTGATTGCAGGGACAATAGTCATGACCGAACCAGTTTTACCGGGCAGCCATGCCGTCGCACGCGCTGAAACACCGCTCATTCAATCCGCTTCAGCGGGAAATCTTGCTGCGGTTAAAGAAGCGATCAAGGCAGGCGTCGATCTTGAAACCAAAGGCAAGGCTGGTGAAACAGCGCTTCTTGCGGCCACACACGCCAATCATGTCGATGTTGCCCGCGCATTGATCGAAGCTGGCGCCAATGTGAATGCTAAGGATGCGATTAAGGACAGTCCCTATCTTTATGCAGGCGCAAGCGGACATCTGGAAATACTGAAACTCACGCTTACGCATGGCGCCGATCTTAAAAGCACCAATCGCTATGGCGGCACAGCACTCATTCCGGCTTCGGAACGTGGGCATGTTGAAACCGTCCGCACGCTGATTGAAGCCGGCGTAAAGGTTAATCACGTCAATAATCTCGGATGGACGGCTTTGCTTGAGGCTGTGATCCTGGGCGATGGCGGTCAGCGCCACGTCGACATCGTAAAACTGCTGATTGATGCCGGTGCTGATGTGAACCTCGCGGACAATGATGGCGTTACGCCATTGCAGCATGCGCGCCAGCGCGGCTTTGCGCCCATGGTTGCGATGCTTGAGAAAGCAGGCGGCAAATGAGCAACGACAAGGAGTTTTTGCAAAAGGCAATCGCACTTGCATTCGACAATGTCGATCTCGGTGGTCGTCCCTTTGGAGCCGTTGTCGTAAAGAATGACAAGATTATCTCCATCGGCGTCAATCGTATGCAGGCCGATTGCGATCCGACTGCCCATGCGGAACTTCTCGCATTGCGCGCGGCAGGCAAGGTTTTGCAGTCGCCTCGGCTAGATGATTGCGCCGTCTACGCGAGCGGCCAACCCTGCCCTATGTGTTTCGCTGCAATGCGGATGTCAGGCGTCAATAAAATCATATTTGCCTATTCCAACGAGCAGGCAGAACCGTTCGGCCTTTCGACAGCAAAAATTGCCACGGAACTCGCCAAGCCTGTGACAGAACAAACTGGCGTTCACTTTGAACATTGTTCGCCAGACGATGATGCAGCACTTTATCGGCGCTGGCAGGAAAAGAAGAAATAAAAGACTGAATTCATCATGCAGACCCAGCAAACCAATGGCAGCACGCAAGCCGCACCCGTAGCCCTTATCGCCCTCGTTGTTCTGATTGGCCTTAATCTAAGACCATTCCTGACCGCACCGGGACCAGTGCTTTCCGATATTGTCACAGATACCGGAATGGGCTTTGGCATGTTGTCTCTGCTAACATTCCTTCCCATGATGCTGATGGGCCTTGGCGCATTCATTGCACCACACATTCAGTCGATAATTGGCACGCGCCGCAGCATGTTCGCAGCACTCATCATTCTTGCATTGGGTTCTGTTTTGCGGGGCTTCGTGCCAGATGGTTTTTCTCTCGTGCTGACCGCTGTTCTGTGCGGCGCAGGCGTTGCGATGATACAGGCGCTGATGCCCGGCCTGATCAAAGCAAATTTCCCAGCAAGTATTGCAGCTGTTACCGGCCTTTATTCCGCAATGATTATGGGAGGCGGTGCGCTTGGTGCGCGCCTGACACCGTGGCTTGCGGGCACTGAACACAACTGGCGTTTCGCGCTATCTGTTCTTGCAATTCCTGCCGTGCTTGCGTTGCTTACTGCTATTCCAATTCTTAAAGAAACGGCGTCTTCTGGTTCAAAATCCGGCATCACCGGAAAGCTGCTCCGTCGCCCACGAACATGGATGCTGATGGCGGCTTTCGGCCTCGTCAATGCAGGCTATTCATCCATGGTGGCCTGGCTTGCGCCTTACTACCAATCATTGGGCATGGAAGCGGCAGAAACCGGCAATCTGGTTGCCGTCATGGCAATAGCGCAGGCTTTGTCGGCCTTTGGCCTGCCCTTGCTTGCCAGACATAGTGTTGATCGTCGCCCTTGGCTTTTCTTAACACTGGCGATGCAAGCGACAGGCTTTGCTGGTCTGGCTTTTGCACCGCAGCTCTCGCCTTATTTCTGGTCCGCGATCTGCGGCGCAGGTCTTGGTGGCAGCTTTGCGCTCGCCATGATTACCTCGCTTGATCATCTGCCCAAACCTCAAGAATCAGGCGCTCTGGCCGCGATGATGCAAGGCGGCGGCTTTCTGATCGCAGCTCTGGGCCCGGTGGCAACGGCATTGCTACACAATTTAACCGGCACCTTTGCGTCGGGCTGGATCATGCATCTGGTTCTGGTTGCAAGCATCTGTCCGCTCTATCTGAGCTTTAATCCGCGCCATTACGCGCTTGTGATGAATCTGGCGCTTCCTGCTGAAAGCGGCACACAATAGCGTTACCTGACGCGATAATGCGGGGTTTATCTATGTTCTGCGGGCAATTCTGAGCTAGATGACTTGCTGTCCTTCCCATGAGGGTTAAGGTTGCTAGAAATTCCGCATTACTGGTCAATTGAATGAAGCACGAAGCAGTTATAGAGCCGAACAAGTCCACAATTCAGGACGGTTTGCCCAAGCCAAGAATTTATTGGGCGTGGGCGACCTTGATGGTCGGTCTTACACTCGCAGTTATCGACGGTACTATTGCCAATGTCGCGCTTCCCACCATTGCGGCCGATTTCTCGGCAGGACCGGCTGCCTCCATCTGGATTGTGAACGGATATCAGCTCGCCATCGTTATCACTTTGCTGCCATTTGCAGCTTTGGGCGAGATTTACAGCTACCGTCGCGTCTATCTGCTCGGCGTGTCGCTCTTCACACTTGCCTCGATTGCCTGCGTTTTTGCGCGGTCGCTTGAAGCGCTCACGATCGCACGCATTATACAAGGCTTTGGTGCAGCAGGCCTGATGAGCGTTAACGCTGCTTTGCTGCGCTATACGGTGCCGCAAGCAAAGCTTGGCACCGCAATCGGCTTGAACGCACTTTTCGTGGCCCTCTCCTCGACCATAGGTCCAACGCTCGCAGGTATCATCCTGCATTCGCTCACATGGCCCTGGCTCTTTGTCATCAATATTCCACTCGGCGTTCTGGCGGTGGTTATGGGAATGAAAAGCCTGCCCTATAACGAACTCTCATCACGTCGGTTCGATTATCTGAGCGCTATCCTCACTGCCTTCACGCTCGGCCTGCTGATTACGGTCATTGATAGTGCAGGTAATGGCGTCAGCTCGACATTTCTGGCCTTGCAGGCAATCGGCTGCGCCGTCGCAGCAACATGGCTGATACGACGCTCAATGCAGACGACCAACCCGTTGCTACCGCTTGATCTTCTGCGTATCCCAGTGTTCAGCCTGTCGCTCTGCACTTCAATCATGTCCTTTCTCGCACAGATGATGGCATTCATATCGCTGCCATTCCTGTTTCAGAACGTCTATGGCTTCCAACCCATCGAGGTTGGCTTTTTGATGATGCCTTGGCCGATTGCCCTGGCAATCGTTGCCCCGCTATCCGGCAAATTCTCGGACAAATATTCGCCTGCCACGCTCGGTTTGGTTGGGCTTGTGTTCTTCGCTGCCGGGCTTGCACTGGTCGGAACGCTGCCAGAACAACCGTCCGTGGTCGATATCTGCTGGCGCATGGCGATTTGCGGCATCGGGTTTGGCTTCTTTCAGGCTCCGAACAATCGCATGATTATAACCTCGGCCCCACGCGCAAGAAGTGGCGCTGCAAGCGGTATGCTTGGAACGGCTCGCTTGCTTGGTCAGTCGCTTGGTGCTGCATTCGTAGCATTTTTGCTCTCGCATTGGGGCATCAACAACATACCTCGCATCCTGCTTGTTGCTGCTGGATTCGCGGCTTTTGCATCAATCATCAGCATTTCGCGCCGTAAACGCTAAACACCCCGGCAAGATTTTGGTGATATGAAACTCAAAAATGAACAAGCCTGTGAATCTTTTGAAATATCTTAGTCGACACATGAAATTCCCTATTGCAATCCGGATTCCGTTGGTTCATATACCGCCTGCCTAACGGAAACGACTTCTCTCAGAGAAGACTGGCGCGAGCGGGTGTAGCTCAGGGGTAGAGCACAACCTTGCCAAGGTTGGGGTCGAGGGTTCGAATCCCTTCGCCCGCTCCAGTTTTTCCGAGGTATTTCCCAACAGCGTCATAATATTGAGCCGTGAAGGCTTTAGCTGTGCCTCTCTACCGCAATACGCATAATCAGACTGAGACTGCCTCATGATCCGTAGTGTACTTTTGTTGATCGTTGGTGTTGGCGCCCTCGTGCAGGGGATTTTGCGCCTGGGAAAACCCGCTCAAGCCGTCGAGCGAACCGGCTGGCTATATCAACAGTTCGGTGATCAGGGCGTCGCTTATGGCATGATGGCTATTGGCTTGGTCGCGCTGGTTGTCGGTGTGATCTTGTTCAACAACACTTGGGTCAGAGCCATTCGCGAACGCAGAAAAAGCTGAAACTCTATTCATTAAATAAAAGAACAATGACAGAATTCAGCTTTTAATTACTAGGCTCAGACCATCAATCGCATGCCAGCTATGCTTTATTATTTATTGTCCTCTGCTGTTTTTCGCCCCATATGCGAGATCAACGTCACAGGACGATTAATTCCATGAAACCGGATACTGTTGTCACCGCCGTTCTGGCGATGTGCCTGTTGTTTTTAACATGGGCCATTGCTCAACGTGCTTTCGATGAAATGGCACATCTGCAAAATGGTGCCAGCGGACTAGACTTGCCCGCTGCCTCCATTCAGCATCCTACAGCAGATAAAAGCCGGATAAACTGACCTCCCCTGCCAGATGCGGGACTCAGCGTTTAAGTGTTATTTGCAGGCTTGTTGAAATTAAATCCGATAATTCGGCGTGGATGTCTTTCCGCGCCCTGCCAGTTTCCTCGCAAATAGGATCAATTTCCCCCACCGACTTGAGGAATGCGCGCGCATCTTCCTTACACTCAGGCAAAAAACTGAAGTGATCCGCTCCACGGACAGTGACATAAGAGCTGCCTGGTACCAGCGCCGCCACTTCATCAGCTTTGACTGATAAAGGCACCTCACCTTCATTACCCAGATTGATAAAACTCAAAGGGATTTTGATATTCTTGAGGCTATCTTCGTCGTAGGCTTGAGCCATCCCCGGATCGACAAGCACCGCGGTTTTGACGCGCTCATCAAGATTGGACTGCTCAAAAGCCGTTTTATCAACGGCGCGCAAATCGAGCTTTGGCACTGATACCGGCTCCATTTTGGCATAGCCGCGACCACCAGCATACCATGCGCAATCCCACTTCGTGTAAGTGTCGCAATATTTGGCATAAGCCTCGAGATTTGTGCGAGCGCCAGCAAGTTTCAGTGACGCAGCACCACCAAGCGAAAACCCAACAACGCCGATATGTTCAGCATCGATGTGAGACTTCCAGTCTGCGTTTGCGGTCAGATAGCTGATAACGGTCGAAAGATCGTCAGTTCGCTTCCACAGTTTTGGTGTTTCATCAGGCAGCGAGTCGCCTGAAGTCGTGCCCGGATGGTCAGGTCCGGCAACGATAAAGCCCGCCTTTGCTAAATCTGTCGCAAGCCAGTTTATGGCTTCAGCGCGCCCACCCGAACCATGCGAGAGAATGACGAGAGGAAAGCGACCATTGCCAAGTGATGCATCTTTCGCAGCCTTTGTTCCTTTAAAAATTCTATCGTCACCAAAGAGTTCGGGCGAACCTCCACCCGAGGCGGGATACCAGATCGTTACTGCCAGATTTTGCCCCCGCATTGCAGAGGGCACTTCAATAGTGCGAACGCCAACCTCTGCGGCCATCGCAGCAGAACTGAAGAGGGTCGCACCGAGTGCGACGCTCGACCAAATAAAACGAATTTTGCTCATCTTGTATCTCCGTGCTTGCAAGATGAGCCAGGTTTTTCAAATATCCTCCGATCCGGCGTTCTAAATCACGATTCAGGTCGTCCAGAATCGCGATATAGATCATTGATCGGCGATCTTTCGCCCTTTAGATCGCGAGAACGCTTTTGATTTTCGTACCATTACCCTTTGTCGTTGCCCTTCTTCAGCTGATCCTTCTGGTTGCCATGTGGCGCAATCAGGATAAAGCGATTGCAGGCAACCCGTTCCAACTGCTGGTCGCTTTGTGCGCCGTGCAGTCAGCAGCCGTTGGTGTTCGCTGGGGTTATGGCGTCGAGGAAGTCCGCTATCTGATGCCGATTATCGCAAGCTGCTTGCCACCGCTCGTTTACGCAAGCTTTCGCAGCCTAATACATAACGATAACAAGCGTTTGAGCGACCGCAGTCTCTGGAAAGTCGCGGCTTTCCCGATAGCGACATTATTCATATTGCTCATTGTGCCTGCATTGCTGGACGCAACCCTGATTATCCTGTTCGTTGGTTTTGCTATTGCTCTGCTTAATCTTGCACGCGCCGGTCCTGATGCCTTGGATGAAGCACGATTTGACAGTGCAATTTCTGCTCATCGAGCGCTAATAATTGCCGCTGTTTCACTATGCATTTCTGCTTTATTCGACTTTGCAATTCTGATGGATTTTGAATGGGCAAACGGCAGAAATTCGGCGCTGATTGTGAGCAACGCCAATCTTCTAGGGCTCCTGTTTGTGGCACTCACGGCTCTGGTCGCAAGCCGCGCTCAACCTGCTGCATCCGGTCTGGATGAGCGACCCCTCGACAAGAATGATATCGAACAAGACCGAGATACTTTGGCTCGCGTCGAAAACATCCTCGCACAGAACAAGCTCTATCTGGATGAAAACCTGACGCTTATTCGGCTGGCGCGAAAAGTCAGTCTGCCAACGCGTCAAATATCGGGCGGTATCAATCGGCTAACCGGCAAGAACGTATCTCAATATATCAATGACTTTCGTATTGCCGAGGCTTGCCGACTTTTACGGGAAACCGAAATGTCAGTGACGATGATTATGTTGGAATCAGGCTTTCAAACGAAGTCTAACTTCAATCGAGAGTTTCGCCGTGTCACTTCATCAAACCCTGCCGCTTGGCGAGAGCAAAACAGCTTAGAAAGGAGAAAGCGCAAGCTCGTCGCATAAGATGCTACACGAGCCTGCGATAGTTTAACCAAAAATGCTTCTTCCGCCAAGGAATGGCTGTCCACTAGCCGGTCCGGTTATGGTTCCCGGCCGGCTTTTACCTACAGCCAATTGAATCAAAGTTGCGTCCCACTGCTTTTCAGCTTTAGACACCGTCTCAATACTCGCAGGTGCGGCAGCCAGCGCAGAACTTGCGATCATTAATGATGCAATCGTCGTTAGTGAAATCGTTTTCATTTCGCCCTCCAATATTGGCTGAAGCCAAACGCGCCATGAGTCGTTACTAGGAGATCATGCTGGCGCGCGATACGCACAACCCAGCGCGACCTTAGTTGGAGACCAGCAACCGGCACATACGTCATATGACGTATTTCGTTATGAAAGACGCTCGATACACGACTGCGAAATGGGGAAAATGGCGGGACGTGCGGGATAGCGATGAGAACTATGTCTACTCCATAGCCCTCTATACCCCTCCAAAGTAGGTACGAAAGGACGGCACAAGCTTACGCTGCACATCAGACTTCCGCTTCGCCGCCGTTAACCCAGCGCTTCTTCTATGGCCTTTTCCACTAGCTCTGGCGTCACTTTGAACCATTCGGTTGCACTGAAGGATCGTCCGTCAGGTCCCGTAACCCTCAGGGCGACGTGATACGATCGAAGCGCTCGGTGGATAAGCTGTTCAGCTTCCTTTGCCGAGTGCCCCACCAGTTCGAAGGTAACTAGAATGTCTACTGGTGCGAACAAGAATGTCGACTGCGTTTCAGCGTGCGCAATGCGGTCCTCGACTGCTCCCGATGTGGTGCCTACCTTAAGCAATCCTTGGACTTCAGGTTTCTCCGATAGGGAGCGCAGGACGTATACGAAGCCGGTCCGAGCGCCGCTAAACAGGGGGCCGGCGTCCGTAGTGCCGATTCGGCGGGCATCCTTATCCTCGTAAAGCCGCCGCACGAGCGATGACATCAGCAGGTTCGATTCCGTGCCGTTGTCGAAGATGACGCGCAGGCGAGCGTCAGGTTTGCCATTGCGCCGGTGCTCGTCGCGAAGATCAGCAACATGGACGAGCTGACCCTTGAGGACAAAGAACTCGCCCAGTTCGACGCGCTCTTGCCGAAAAGGCTGGGGCTTGCGCGCGCCCTGCTCAACGGCCTTTCGAATGTTTTCGAACAGCGGCTCGAAACGCTCGAAATCCGGACAAGGGCGACGGTCGGCGACAAAGTCGGGTCGTGCCATTGGCCTCAGTTCGTCCCGCACCTCGAAGATGTCGAGACCATCGGAAAGCAAAGGATCATCGAGAGGATCGGCGACGCTCGCCCCGCCGAACACGAGGTTGCGCGTATCGTACGGTGCGAGCCCATCGAGGTCCGCCTTCGATGCCCGCAGTCCAGCCAATTCATTGGCGAGCATGCGCTCTCGAACACTGCGCCCTGGCTCAGAGACCGGCTCGGCACCAGTCTCGTCCATGAAGGCATTGATGCGCTCGATCACCTCGACCGCGCGATCAAGGACGGGCGTTCGTGCTGCCTTCGGCTTTTCGTCAGGTGTGAGGAGAAGTTCGTCGTTTAAGTAGTCGATCGTTTCACGCATCGACCTGCCCCTCATCTGCGCCCGCCATGGCAGCACGTTTCTCTCGCGAAATCTTGCGCAGAAACGCCAAAGCTTCCGCTAGCCTGACTTCGCGGCCATTTGGGGAATTCAGATTGGGCTCGCGGCTCTCACGGTGGATGAATTCCTTGATGCGAGAATACAGCTTTTCGGCCTCATCTTGCGTCATGCTCACGGTGAGGGCGCGAACCTCGCCGTGAAGGCGTGCGAGCAACTCCTCGGAGAGTTCCTTTGACAATAGCTCGTAGGCATCATCGAAGTCGCGGCGACCGCCGAGCAGATCGACCTGTAGCTCCCTCACGTTGATGAACCGCTTTGTCTGCTGTACGAAGCGGTCGCCGGCGTTTGGACCGGTCGTGTCGCGATCGCCATCGCCTTCCTCTTCGTCTGGTCCTGTGAAGGCCGGCTGCTCCCCTTCGGACATTCCTAGCGTCTGAATGATGCTCGGGTCCTTGGCGACCTCACGGCCCAGCCCGGCGCGAACACCAAACAGGCCTACCGCGTCCTGGACCTGCTCTGCCGAGAAGCCAGGGTAGCGCCGCTTGATCACGTCTGTGACCACGAGGTCGTAAATCACGTCGGTGTGGTGGTCGTCGGGGTTGATCATGACCGTTAGCGTGCGCGGGTCGTTCTGTACATCCGCGAACAGGTCGTTGAAGTCGTTTTCGATCGCCTCGACAGCCTTCTCGTCGATCTCCGGCATGCCGATAATTTCGATCTCGCCAGCGTTGGTCACCGGTCCCGGATTAGACTTGTCGCCGGGCGAGCCGTCGAATTGGTCCGCGCCTTTGTGCGTGCGGAACTTGAAGACGGGCGCCATCACCTGCTCCATCAGGAGCGACACCGAGATGGCCTTGAGCATATCGTTGACGGCGCGGCTCACCGCCTCGTCATTGGCGAAGGGCGCAGAGACAAGATTGGTGAACTGCGCCTCCGTTTTGCCAGGTGCATCCCGCGTCGCTCGGCCAATGATCTGCACGACCTCGGTCAACGAGCCTCGGTAGCCAACCGTGAGAACGTGCTCGCACCACACCCAGTCGAAGCCCTCTTTGGCCATGCCAAGTGCAATGATGATGTCGACATCGTCGCGGTCTTTTACCGCGCGGAGGCTCGCCAGCACCTTCTCGCGGTCGGCGCTGTCGTCCACGAGGTTCGCGATCTTGAGCGTACGACCGCCTGCCGTGAGATGCACAAATCCGGTCGTGGGATCGGTGCTGGTCTTAGGATTTTTGCCCAAGCGGTCGCCAATCGCATCCACGATCGCATCTACCGCGAACATCTTGTTGACTCCGCTGCCCTCGGCCGAGCCGACATGAGGGATATGCACGATGGTCTTCATGTGCGGGTCAAGGGCTCCGCCGATCGCGTCGAGATACTTGCCTTGGTAGAAACGGAAGTTGATACGCAGCGTCTTTAGGTACTCGTAGCCGTTGAGCTGCTCATAATAGGTGTAGATTACCTTCTCGAAACGGGCCTCGTCCTGTGGATGCAGCACCGCAGTGCCGTCGCCCCGGAAGTACGAACCCGTCATGGCGAGGATGTGCGCGGCGTCGTGCCCCACTTCGCCCGCCCGGTCGATCAACCCGCGCAGCAGGTTGCCCAGCCTACTGTTCTCGTCTGACGAAGCGTGGTGCAGTTCGTCCACGCAGATAAGCGCACGGTCGAATAAGGTCACATCATCCGTCTTGGCATGGGCGGCGCGCAGGGTGGAGTGGGTGCACAGTGTCGTTCGCCCATCACCTTCTCCGCGAAGGAACCCGATCAATTCGTCCACCTTGCGGCCGGTCTCCGAGCCGACGGTGCAGAGGTCGAGGTCAAGCTGCCAGTCCGAGTGGAAGCCGCCCGCCGCGAGGCCCGTGTCCCGGAACGAGGCGCCAATGGAGCGCTCGGGCACCGCGATCACCACGCGATCGACGGCTTTGGTGCGCAGCTTCTCTAGTCCCACGAACATGGCCGCACGCGACTTGCCCGAGGCAGGTGGCGACTTCACCAGCAGGTGCTGCGCGTCCCGCTTATCCCACACCCGAGCCTGCATGGCGCGCATGCCAAGACTGTCTGTCGTCTTGGACGCGCCCGTTCCGTCATAGGTGAGCGTGATGGAGCCGAGACCGTTCTCGCCCGCCTTGTTCTTCGTCTCGCTCATGCGCTCACCTCTTCTTCCTTGATCTTGGATGGCTTTGCTTTTCCCACCACCATGCGTGCATAGAGTTGTAGCATGTGCTCGACCCGATCGGCGTCCGAGCGGTAGCGACGCGAGCCGAAGATCGTCTCCATCGTCTCGTCCAGCTCTTCATGAGCGCGGCGCAGGGCGTGAGGCATCTTGGCAGGGGCGTAAAGCTCGCCGAGAGCGCGCCCGAACCCCGCTTCCTTGCGCGCCTCGTCGATTGCCCACCAGTGCTCCTCGAGGTCCGCCTTACGACGATCCGACAGGTATGGAAGGGGGAAGGTGTTCCATACAAGAGTATTGGAATAGCGCACTCGCGTTTCAAGTTTTCCACCAACGAGTTCAAGCCATAACCGATGAAGCCGTGAGGACAGAACCGCAGCCTGCCAGATATCGCCGTCGAAGATCGCGAATGCTTCACTGGACGTAATGTTAGTTTGATCCACTACATCGACGGGCAGATAAAAGCGGTCCTCACTTGAAGGTCGTGGTACCATGATCGTGTGTGATGTCGCAGCGCCCGCCCTTTGCAGGAAGCGATGAGGTCGATCCGCAAACGCCTTCGAAATGTCCGACGCCTTTTCCTTGGACCGATCCCGTGCCACGGCCTCGAATCGTCGTGCCAGTTCTGGGATGGACTTTGCCTCCTCGACCTCGTCGTCCCCCACCCACAGGCAATATCGCTCGATTCCCTTCATCAACTCCTGAGAGCCGTAGAGCCGCCGCACGAATCGCGCCGCATCCGGGTGCACCTCCAGCAGCGCATCTCGCTCGTTGCGATCGAGAATTAGGTTGCCGCCGTCGGTTGGCTTGTTGCCGAACACCATCGGTTCGAGATCGGGTGCCAGCGGCCTGCTCGCCTTTTCCACGATCGCCGTGGTGCCAGGCGCGAGATAGGGACCGATCACCTCTACGTCGCGCACGGTATCGCCATCGAACAGGCGCTTGGGCGCGCTGCTGGGCGGCCCCATGCCGATAATCACGCAAGTCACGCCCGCATTGTGGGCTGCCAGGTTCGACCACTTGAACGAACGATGCGCAAAGCGAATTTCGAGGTTTTCCAGCAGGTGGGGCCAAAGCTCGGGCACCTGCACGCCCTGCACGATGGAGTTCGTAGCCACGAAGGCGAAGGGCGCGCCGGTCGCCAGCGAATAGTCGCGCGCCTTCGCGAACCAGAGCGTCACGTAGTCGAGATTGCCCCAGTTCTTGACGCGCCCCTTGAAGACGCGGGCCATATCCGCCTTCTGCTCGGGCGACCAGTAAGATGAACCGCGGAACTGCGGATTCCCGACCACGACCGTCTCCGCGCCCGTGACCGGGGGGCAAGCCTCCAGCCAGTCTCTCTCGGCCGCGTTGCCTGTCACGATCACGCCGGCCTTCTGGAGCGGCAGGAAGTCGGTGCGCTGGCCGAGGTCCAGTTCAAGCTGCTGGTCGCATTGATACTTCGCGATCCACAGGCCCAGCCGTGCTGCCTGACAGGCGAAATCGTCGATCTCGATTCCGAAGAACTGTTCAAGCGCAATGCCCGACAGGCGCGGCGTGGCGAGACGGCGCAACGCTTCCGTTTCCAGCGCCCGCAGTTCCTTGTAGGCGAGGATCAGAAAGTTGCCAGAGCCGCAAGCCGGGTCGAACACGCGGATGCGGCCAAGTCGCTCAAGGAAGTCGCGCAGCCGCCCCTTGTTCGCTCCAGCCCGTTCCAGCTCCGCTTGCAGTGAATCGAGAAGGATGGGCTCCAGCACCTTCATGATGTTGGCTGGCGATGTGTAGTGCATCCCCAGTTCGCCGCGCTTCTCAACGTCAACGACGGCCTGAAGCATCGAGCCAAAGATGTCAGGATTGATGAGCTTCCAATTCAGCCCTGCACAGTCGAGCAGCAGCTTGCGGCAACGCCCATCCAGCGCTGGCATGGGCACGTCTTCTTCGAACAAGGAGCCGTTTACATACTTCAGCTTCGACCAAGGACGCGTCTCTGACGATCGCTTCTCTGGTGGTGTGTCCATGTACTTGAAAGCGCTGTCCAAAAATGCGGCAAGATCACTGCCATCCACGTTCGACTGCCGCACAGCGGTTTCAAACACGTCCTTATCGAAGATGCCGACATCATCCGAGAACAGGCAAAATAGTATGCGCGCCATGAAGATATTGAGCGCGTGACGATCCACCTCCATCGTCCAGCTCGGATTAGCGTCGCGCACCGCGTCATGAAAGCGCGAGATGAATCGGGTTGCCCGTACGTCGGCCATGCGCTCCTTCTTCGGAACGTATCTCTCATGACCGCCAAGTGGAAAGAAAACGTCGCCTTCCAGAGAGAGCATGTCGAGGCCGACACGCAGCGGCTCCTCGTCGAACTTCGGGCTCGTATCACAGGCAGCGATCCGCTCACCATCATAGGCGAGCAGTATGCGTGGACGCCGTCCCTTGGGTAAAGCCTCAGCTTCTGAGCGCATCCGGTCCAGCGCCGCGTCCGCTCCTCCCAATGCAGTGGATTCGAAGCGGAGCATTCGTGCCCACAAGAATGCTCCGTCTTTAGCGGTATCGCGCAGTTTCGTGATCGTAGCACGCGGCGCGCCTACCGCCTCCATCAACGCCAAGCCAAACTCGCCTCCCGCTGGAGGTTTCCCCGCGAGGTCGTCAAGATTGGAGTATATTTCCCCCGGGGTCAGCATATTCTTCTATTTGTTCCTCGCATTGGTGCTCTTCACGCGTCTCGCTGCCGAATCGATAGACGGCGGATGACATATTTTTTCATTTTGATTTTAGTGCATTCTTCTACAGCATTCGACCAATCAACAGCAGATCACATGCGAGGGACCATAACGGGCTCAGGCCCCATGGCCTCATTATGGTTGTCGTTTAGACGATCAGCATTCTAACTTCGTCATCCGCATCGGGAATGCGCTTCATGCGCGCGTCGGCGGTCACGAAAACGAGTTCACGCTCCTTAGCCTGAGCGCACATCCACAGATCATTTTCGTCAACGCCGAGTTTTTTGCCTGTGGCCTTGTCTACCCATTCTTCAATATATTTAGGCCGATCCTTTCGTAGAACCTTGGCGAGATACTTTTGCGCGATCCGAGCTTTCAGATCGGCGTAGGCAGCCGCAGTATGGTGGGTGAGATCTAGGACGGCGTAGGTCCGCGCCTCTGCAAGCATGGCGTCAAGTGCGGGAAGATTTCCCTTGCCGATAACTGCCGCGAGGCGCGTCCCGAACGCGAGTTCGGCAAGCGCGACCGTAGAAACGAAGCGTGGCGCTTCGGCTGGCAACGCGTTCAAAGATTGGCTCTTCTCAGCATGGAGCGGATGCGTCGGATCAAGATAAATCGACAAGACGGTCGTATCGAGGAGATAGGCGTCCATCCTGGTCAAGCCACATAGTCGCGTAGCAGCGTGATCTCTTCATCGGGCAGTGCACGAAAGACCTTTCTGACCCAGTCGCCACTCGCACGGAACCGGCCGGAGATTCGCTCGGCAAGCGTCAGTCCCGGCACCGGAAACAAGTCGTCCCAATGCGCCCATTGATGAGGAACCGGGCGTTCGGCACCCCGGAAAAAGTTCAGCAACTGGCGCTCCTGCCGCAGCGGCAGATCGTACCCACGAAGTACAGCGGCATCGATTGACGCGAGCAGATGGGCAAGATCCGCGCCGTCTTCTGCAAAGAGACGACCCTTGGTTAGGACCTTCAGATAGTCGCGGACAAGCTCGGGTAATTCCTTCGGAATGTAGCTCGGCATCGGAGCCTGTGCGACCACGTTTGAACGGAAGCGATCCCTTGGTGAATGAACAGCAAGATAGGCATTGACGATCGGACCATTCATAACCGCGCTAAAAGCAAGCAGACTTTCTGGCGTCATGTCGGTGAGCGGCCACAGCCCGAAGAACTGCTGCGAGTAGAGGTGCGATTCCAGATCGGCGACCGCACCTACCCGCCAGGGACCTCGGCTAAGCCGTGTCGCATTCATGATGAGCTTCGGCTTCGACCAATCCTGATCATAGCCCTCACGCAGATTCTCTAGATTAAAATCGAGCCAAGTAGCGCGAACGCCAACATATTGTTGGAAGCGTCGGGCATTCAGATACCCTCTGCGAAAGCCTTTCTTCTCAACATCGCTTGCAGCCAGATCCTGTTCATAATTCCAGCGCAGCCCCCATCTTGGTTTGAAAATCGTTCCGAGCTGCGGAGCTTCTGCAAGATAGATCCACAAATCGTGCAGGGGGGGAATCCAAAGCTCCCCCTCCGGTCGGACGACTTCCCGAGTGGTCTCGCGCTGAACCGTCGTGCGGCCAGTTTTCAGGAAAGCCGCCCGATCTTGGTCGGCAACTTCTGTCGACCGGATTGTAACACGCGTCGATCCTTCGGCTCGCAGATCGCGGGCGATCAATGCGGCGGACTCCACGCTCGATGCGCCAAAAATCCGATCCGGCAGTTCAACAATCTCGACGAAGCCGTAAAGATCTTCGATGCGGCGACGCTGTTCCGAGAACTGCTTCTCTAGTATGAAGGACCGCGGCAATACGAACCCGATGGCGAGTGGCTGCGCATCAATCACCGCGCTGAGCACTGCGACCGCCTTCGTCGGTTTCCGGCTCGCTTCCGGATAACGCTCCTTTTCTTCTTGGGTGAAGGCTTCAAAAGGAGGGTTGCAGACGATCACATTCTTGCCGACCAGCGCCTTTGCCAACACACCGTCGACGAATAGATCTGCTTCACGTATGTGCCAGCCATTGTGGTTGGGATAGTCAGCAAGGATCAAAGAAAGCGTGGCCACCTCGCAGGCGAAGGGATCGATTTCATCACCCGCGATGTGCTCGATCAGAAAGTTGTGACGCTCTTGATCCGACCATCCCACGGGAAGCAAGTCGCGCAAGTGTCTGAGCGCCGATACTAGAAAGACGCCTGCACCAGCGCATGGCTCGTAGATCTGGAGATCGATCGGATTATAGCGGTGCAACTCTAGTCGCTGAACAATATATTCAGCCACTTGGCGCGGCGTGCTGTGCGTCCCGAATAGCTTGCGGGCCTCAGGCGTCACCAGCGTATTCTCATACACGAATGCAAGATCGTCCGAGGAGATGTTGGAAAAGTTAATTCCAGCGCGAAGATGTGCCCATGCCGCACCAAACATACGCGTCAGTATGGGATTCGTCCGTCCGTCGATTTGTGACAAGCTATAATAACGCTCGATAGCCGTCAGAACCGAAGACAGATTGTCGGCATTCCACTCTGCCGAGAACGGGTGGCGGCGATCCTCTAGAACCTTAGCGGCCAACAGGCGGAACACCACCCTGAACATGGTTCGCACATCGAGCCGACCCCCACCAGGTGCCTTGCGGGCCAGATCGAGCGTCTCGATAAGCAGGCGGTCAAGCTTGAGATGGATTTCCCCTTCAATCGCCGGCAGCAGCCCTAGGTCGACGAAGTCAAGCTGATGGCCGGCTGCGGGGCTCCCCACCGCCTTTGCGCGATGGATCGCGTCAGGATGCCAGTCCGCCTGGTTGCGTTCGAATAGGTCGGTGAGCTGGCCAACCTTGACCTTCTCGATCGCTCGCGGCGGTCCTTCGCTGCGAACCTGCCAGACCGTGACATCATCGCGGTCGATGACAAACAATAACGGTGCACCGAGCGCACGGTGCGACTGGACGAGCTCGATGGTGGAACGTCCGTCACTTTCAACTACGCCAAAGGCAGCCGAACGATAAGACGGGGGGGTTCGTGTGAACGCAACCAGTGGCACGGTACGCGTATCGTTGCCTTCTGCAAGCACATCAGCAAACGCATAGTCCCGCACCACGGCTTCGGCACGATACCCCGCGCGGTGTGCAGCCCAGGCGATCTGATCGAGCGCGCTCATGGCTGACCTCGTTGCGCCGTTGCAGCGCTCGTGATCGGGATGGGTGGAAAGAGCAAAGATCGTTGCTCCACATGATCGGTTGCTGCAAGCAATTGCTCGCGCAAGCGCGCAACAATCGCTCTCAGAGGAATGATTATCAGCGGTTGATCGCTGTGCGCTTCCGCCAGTTCTTCAGCGAGGCGCACCTCCGCCCCCTGCAAATTTAAGACAACCTTAGTACGTTCGAGAACCGGCCACGGTGATCTGTTGCACAGCTCAAAAAGTGTTTCCGCCATTGGAGCCAGTGCACCAACACGAACCGAAAGGTCGATAGCAAGCGCTCGAATGACCGACGCGGCGACCATGTCGCCTGAGCTGAAACAGGGGCTATGTCCGCGACCGCGATCAAGCGAGGCGATTGCCTTTTTCCAGTGCCGATATGTCTCCGGCGCGATCGAGACAGCGCTCCTTAACTGGCCTGGTGTGTAGAGAACTGTCATTTCGCGGCGCCATCAACTTGTTGTTGACCACAAGATGCCCTGTTTGCTTCCGGTGCGCAAGCCCTGCTAGAGATGTTGACACTGCTGCGAGAGCGGAGTGGCGGTGGCGGTGCAACACGACGAGGGTTACGGAATTGATAGGGCGTGCGAGAACCCGTGTCGGCAGGGTAGCCACAAAAAAGACGCCACCTGGTTGATAATCAAAGAGATAGCTGACCAATTTGTGCGGTAATCGGCGGTGTTTGGCGGGCCGTGCGAGATACCGATGAGAACTATGTTTACTCCATAGCCCTCCATACCCTTCCAAAATAGGCGCCAGGCCGTGACCCGCCTAGCCTTAACAATCTACGTCGTCGAAGATCGACTGAATGTTTGAGCGTGCGGTGACGGCTCGGCCGACTGGCGTTTCCACTCGATCTTCGACATCAGGGTCACGGGTCTCATTCAGTTCCTCAATCGCCTTTCCTATAGCTATTCGTCCACTCTCGATTTTAGCGCGATAAGGGTCATCAATCGGAAGCGTATCCTCGAAACCACTTAAGAAACTCGACAACTCATCGAAGTGACTATCCGGATCGCTACTCTCACAATTCGACTTCCAATCAGACACATGGGCGTCGATACGATCAAGAACGTCCCCCCTTACTTGTGCCGCAAGATTTTCGAACTCGGCGTCAGTCATGAGAGAGCGCAAAGATTCGTCACGAAAAATACCACCATCGGGAACCGTGAGGGTCGTATCAATAATGTGTTCTACGAGCTTATGGCGCTTTTCCTCGGGCAAAAGTTTCGCCTGATGCAGCTTCGCCAATAGTCTGTTTTCGGAGGAGTACGCCATGAACGCGCCAGGACGAAGATCAAGAATATTCGGCACCTGATCCACCACCAGCCGCAAGAATGCTTCGTCGCAGCGCTGCCCAAGAAAATAGCGTATGCGATAATCAACGGGATGAACGAGCAAACGATTCAGAAGCGCAGGGTATAGCGAAGGGCCGACGCGCACGCTCGCACCCCGTAATTCAACTCCACCACAAACGACCTCTTCGAGCAGCCGTTCGAACTTTGCGCCGCGCAGGTAGATTTCAGTCAGTTCGGGTGAATTGGCGACGAGTGCAGCATATGCATCGCCGATCGTGGGATGCTTGAACGTCCATTTTGGACCTTCGGCCGTATCGACGAGCAGGGCAAGACTCCCGCGGAGCGAATCCAGAGAGAGTCGGATCTCGGCTGCTGTGACGCCAAGGAGTTCCGAGATTAGGGCTATACGATCGTCGTTTTCGATCGGCGAAGCGAGTTGCCCCCCGTGCATAAAAACCAGCGCAACTGCCGCCGCTTCGCTCCGGTCCAGATTGCGTAGCACGTCTTTAAGGAAGTCGACCGGCCGTCGTGCAAAATCGAGCAAGCCTTCCTCGTCGGGCGCTACTTTCTCCGTAAAGAATGCTGAACCGAGACGACGCGCCGTCTCGGGGAGAAAAGATGCATCTTCGGCAAGCGTCGACAAGTGTGGCTTGATGGCCATCTTGAACGAAGCCGGCTGATCGCCACGCTTGATGTGATTATACAGGATTTGCGCCTTTTCGGCGGTCGCCAAGCCTTGGACGTTGATGACCACCTGCGATTTGTCGAATAGCGGAAACGCGCCGGTCTTGAGATCGCGATGGGCTGATCGCCAGATATAGGTGCGGGATGTAAGTAGAAAACGTGCGCCTTTGCGCAACGCCGCTGCCATCAGCGGCATTTGTCGATTCCAAGCATCGGCAATATGTCGTTGGTACTGAGTGGCGCCAAAGGCGTCATCTATCCAGAAGAACTGCTTGGGATCGTCGGGATTCCAATGTCGCATGATATCTTCAGGACTGGTTACGCGGATAGTCGGCGCATGCCAGTGATCAAGCGCCCCTAAAGCGAGGCTTGCTGCGATGGTCGACTTTCCGGAAGCTGGATCCCCAAGCAGCAAGACAAAATTATGATCGAGTAGCGCGTCTACGCTCTGACGATGTGCATCGGTGACAACGAAACATGCCAGATCGTCCCCAAGCGCGCTCAAGACGGCGCGAGATTGCGCATAGGCCCGCTCGTCAAGAATCTGGGAAAGATCTCCCAATCCGTAAACCCTCGGCACCATCACCCGTAGCCGGGATGATTCCCGAATTTGCTGTGCGATCCAGTCACGCCCAAGAATGACACAGTTCTTCACACCAACCGCTTCGAACGCCGCAGCGATTATGCCCGCCTGCGCACCCGACACGCCATGGTTTGTGAGAAGGATGTAGTCTTCAGCCAACCCTCTGGCTGCGAGCTTTCCAGCCTTGGTCAGTTCGCTCTTCACGGCGCTCAGATTTAGTGGTGCATCGGCCTTGCTCGTAAATTTACATTGGATTGTCGAGCGACCGGCTGAACTTTCATTGGACCAACGACCGAGAAATGCACCATCTCGCCCACCATCCTTTGACGGCAGAAATGTCTCTACCGGCCGTTTGAGCACTTCCTGGGCGATAGCCACACACAGGTCTTGAAAGGACTTCCAGCCTAAAGTGTGAAGAGCGTAATCGACTAATAGTCCTTGCGCTGATGGCGTAGTTGAGCTGTCTACCCCTGTAGATGCTCGCTTGGCTTCTTCATTTTCGATTTCCAATGACACCTCTATTATCACGTGCTCGACATAGCTGACTGAACGGCCAGCTATCCAAAAATTCTTGCAAGGTCATTGAGCCAAAGAAATACGCCCGTCTTTTAGGCGATGTCGGTTCGCTTGGGCCAAATTGACGGTATTGCGCACGAGATCAAGCCGCGCCACGGACGAGTGGTAAGATCGAAACGCTTGGGACAGCATCTGATCCGTCACCTCTGGGGAGACCTGATCATCCTGCCCGGTGGTGAGTGGAATGTCATTGAGGCAGAGGCCACGACTGCAAAGAAATGTGGTCACGATCACCTCGAAGGTCATCGGTGGCCGATGATCCATATGGGCATCTTCACGGGTGATCCGCTCTCCCGTCGCCGCGCAAGTGGCGTTGCCGTTAGCGTCGCCATGCGTTGCGAAGAAGGCATCGCGCGCCTTATACAAATCGAAGCGCACAGCCCGCCGAAATGCCTGCGAAACCTCCTGCTTACGGCTGGGCGGTCGCTGGGTGATACAGTGCGGATAGGAAAAATCCGTGCCGCTACCGTCTGTGCGGATGATGCGAAAACACTGCGTGCCATGCTCGGTCATCATCACCTGAAAGTGGCTGACACCGCAGCCGACTTTCGCGACATATTCCGTATGGCGTTCGAGCAGAGCCGCGACGTCCAAAGCATCTTCTTCGTTGACTCGCTCACCTGGACGGTAGCGATTTAGCATCGCCTTAAAGAAGGCCATAGCGTCGCCCTGCTTTTCAAAGTTGCGCGTTGCCAACTCAACGGGTTTCGATCGCCCTCCCATTATGCTGCTCCTGCTCCTGCTCCTGCTGCTGCGAACTCGAACTGGGCCTCACATCCGCCATGGGCGCATACCGGCTTCTTTAACGTGAGGGGCCGCTGGAATTTCGTACGGCTGCATTTTTTGCAAGCGAACTGGCTGCGGAACGTCTTGAACTCTTCCCAGCGCGTCTTCTCGTCACCGATAGAGCCGTCGCCGTAAAGGACATCCTGAAAATGGCTCCCAAAATTTTCGATCGTGCCCGTCGCCAAGCTCGTGAGAAAGCGGTTGTTGACGCCAGGCACCAGCGCCGGTTCCAACTTGGCGTCCTTGAGTAAACCGCCAAGCGCGGACGCCAACTCGCTGCGCTCGTAGGAATAGGCCTTCTCCAGCGGGCGGATACGAACGCTGACTCCAAAATCCCGGCATAGGCCGAGCAGCCACTCCTCTTCTGCTTGGCGCATCTCATTGGCCGCCGACTGTCCGTCCGCCCAGCGGGCCTCGATCATCTCGTCGCTTACCTTGTGGTCGGCAAATCGAGGTCCATAGGCCGGATCAAGGCCGATGATCCGGGTGAAGTGCCAGGTCTTCGCTTCGAGTTGATCCTTTAGATAGTTGAAGAACCGCTCGTCATGGGTCGTAATCAGAATCTGGCAGTCACCAAACATGGTAGCAATCAGCGCGGCAATGGTGCGGCGATGATCGGCGTCGTAAGAGGTGACGATGTCATCCAGCGCGATGATGGGCGCGTTGGCATTGAACTGCTTGATCGCGGCCATCCGCAGCGCTAGAGCCACGGAATGGATCTGGGAGTCGCTCAAATAGCCGCCCGGCTGCACACCTGTCCGGTTCGCGGCAAAATCGATTAGCAGATTGAGGCGCTGCTGGTTGCTGTCGTCTTCTCCCGGCAGTTCCAGCCGAATCAGCTTGGCTCCAGCACCCTGGATCATCTTGTAGATGTCATTCATCGGGGCCTGGAGCTTATCGAGCAGCGCCTGGATCTTCTTTCGGATCTCGGCCGAGATTGTTGCCGCCTGCACCGTCAGCGCATCGGACAGCGTCCCCAACTCCTCATTTGTCCGCAGCGCCAGATCGCGTTCGCCATCTAGCTCCAGCAGGCGATCAATCTTCGCTTTGGCCTTGATATAGGTGTGATCTCCTTGTTTCACCTCGATGTCGGAAATGGCTTTATCAAGGGTGGTCAGCAATTTGGAAATCGAAGCGACAATGCTGGCCGACGATGCAGCGGCACTTTTGGGCCATCCGGCGACGCCGGCCTGATACGCAACCAGATCGGATTTGAGCGCCGCGTCACCATCTCCAAGCAAACCAATCAGCGCAGGAAGCGACGCGACCAGTTGGGTGTGAGCCTTGGTCGCCGCCGTCTTGGCATCGTCGCGCGTTTTTTTGGCGGCTGCGTAGTCGGCCAGTTCTTCGAGATGTTTGGCGACATGATCTCGGATCACCTCTGGGCCTCCCGCCACTGTGTCCGCGATCGGTGTGATGCAGACCGGGCAAACTTCTGGTGCAGGCGCACCTTCGGCGAAAAGCGGTTCAGCGGCTTTCCACAGCGCCTGAAATACTGTTCCGGCTGCTTTGTCGCGCTCCTCAGCTTCCTTGCTTTCGGCCGCCATAAGCATGGTCACGGCAGAATCGAAGGTCGAAATTGCGCCAATGACGACGATCTCATCACTATCGGCGCCCTTCGTCTCCAGCCACAAGCCAGCCGCCGCGCTGCGAATCTGTCGCAAGCCAGCGAGTCCGATCTTGTTCTCCTCTGCCTTGGCACGAGTCTCCAATTCGACATAGGCCGGATCGAGTGCTGCCAGGGTGGTGAGGACGAGCGCGGGATCAAGTGGCCCAATGATAAGCGTATTGGCGTGGGAGAGAACCGCCGCTGCATCCCAGGATTTGACCGCTTGGGTCGTTTCCTTAGCAAGCTGTGCATCAACGCGCTGGAGCGCCGTCTGGTCTTCGGCGGCGGTCTTAATCTGCGTGCGCAGCGAACGAAGGTTCTTCTGCACATCGACCAGCGGGCCGAGCTGTAACCAATTGGCGACATCCGCGTAGCGCTGCTCCGGCGTGTGGATTTCTACAAAGGTGCGGAGCGCGTGGCCGCGAATAATCGGCGGCACTGCAAAACAGGTATTGATGGTAGTCGCCACTGCCGGAATCGGGCGCTTTGCACCTGCCGCCGCGCGACTGCCGTTCGTGAGATCCTTGCCCGAGATGACACCAATCGCCACGGCTGGGACAATCTTTGCTTCCTCGGCCAGATTGTGCGCCAGAGCGATCGGACCAGCCTGATTGTTGATGGTGCGCTGCCCCAAACGATCCAGCGTGCCCTCCTTCGACAGCATGAACTCCAACGCATCGATGAAGCTGGATTTGCCACTGCCATTGGGCGCGAAGATCGCCAGGCATCGCTTTTTGCTGAAATCAAAGGTCTTCGGCTGAAGGTAGGCCCGGAACCCGGTCAGACTCAGAGACTGAAGAAAGTAAGGATCAGCCATTGGCCACCTCGACCTTCGGTGGGTTCGCCCGCTCAGCGGCGAGTTTCACAATGGCGTCCTTCGCTTGAACGACAGCGTTTGGCGCTGGAGCGGCCTTCAAAATGTGCGTGGTTAGGATACCAGCGAGGTCGGTATCGACGCCTTCCTTTGCCTTTAGACTCTCTCCCAAGGCCTTGAGGAACGCATCCGGCGTTTCCAACGGCTTTGCTTCACCATCCATGATCGCTCCCCCCAAATATTGTAGTTTCGACTTTACGTTGAGACGCTCTGAAAAAGAATACTGCACCGAGATTAATGTTGGTGATTGGAATGGAAAGTCATTCCCTGCAGTCACGCCAAGGACTTGGCCGCTCCCTTTTGTACATCAGGATACGAGGGTCCGCGGCCTGCCGCGCGGATATGTGCTCTCGCACCCTCGTCATGACTTCGATCCGCTTTGTGCAGACCGGGTGATCCCCCTCCGCGCGCCCCCCTTGCGCCTTGCCTCCCGGTCTCGACGACCGCCAGCCGACGCCGGGATCAGAGTGAGAGGAGGAGTGGATTTTTCGTGACGGGTTGGAGGTCGAGAGAAAGGCTCTCGGCGCCCGTCGCGGAGTAAGACTGATGGCCACTGCCGTTCAAAAGATCGTCCTCGCGTCCTCGCGCGACATTCCCTTCAACAAGCTGGTGTTGAGCCAGTCCAACGTCCGGCGGGTTAAGGCCGGTATCTCGGTAGAGGAGCTGGCCGAGTCCATCGCCCGCCGCGGCCTGATCCAGTCGCTGCATGTCCGTCCCGTTCTCGATGCCGAAGGCAAGGAGACCGGCATGTTCGAGGTGCCCGCCGGAGGGCGTCGCTATCGGGCGCTGGAACTGCTGGTCAAACAGAAGCGCCTCGCCAGGATCGCCCCGGTGCCCTGTGTGGTCTCCGAAGCGAACGGCGACATCCTCATCGACGAGGTTTCACTGGCCGAAAACATCGAGCGCGCACCACTGCATCCGCTCGACCAGTTCCGCGCCTTCCTGGCCATGCGCGAAAAGGGCATGACCGAGGAAGCCATCGCCGCCGCCTTCTTCGTCGACGTCAAGGTCGTCAAGCAGCGCCTGCGCCTCGCTTCGGTCTCGTCCGTGCTGCACGACGTCTATGCCGAGGACGGCATGACGCTAGAACAGCTCATGGGTTTCACCGTCACCCAGGACCACGCCCGTCAGGAACAGGTCTGGGATGCGATCAAGGATAGCTGGTCGAAAGAACCCTGGCAGATCCGCCGCATGTTGACCGAGACAGCGGTGCGTGCCTCGGACAAGCGGGCGCAATTCGTCGGCGGCGAAACCTATGAGGCCGCTGGCGGCTATGTGCTGCGCGATCTCTTCCAGCAGGACGATGGTGGCTGGTTGCAAGACCCGGTGCTGCTCGACCGGCTGGTCTCCGACAAGCTGAAGGCAGAAGCCGAGACAATCGCCGCCGAGGGCTGGAAGTGGATCGAGGTTGCCGTCACGTTTCCCTATGGCCATGAGCACCGCATGCGGGAGCTTGATGGCGCTCCGACAGATCTGACCGACGAGGAGCGCGCTGCTCGCGAGGCGTTGCGCGAGGAGTACGATCGCCTTGAAGCCGAATATGCCGAGGCGGACGATCTGCCCGATGAGGTCGACGAGCGGCTTGGCGAGATCGAGCAGGCACTGAACGAATTCGAGCGCCGGCCGATGGCCTACGATCCGGCGCAGATCCCGCAGGCGGGTGTCTTCGTCAGCATCGACTCCGATGGAACCTTGCTGATTGAGCGCGGCTTTGTTCGCCCCGAGGATGAGGCTCCCGTCACCATCGATGGCGAGAGCGATGCTGGCAACGACGAGCCTGGCAGCGAAGGCGGCGCGGTCGCGGCCCAGGCCAGCGTGCAGCGCGCCGTCATCACCATCGGCGGCGAGCCGGTGGACGCTGAGGACGAAGAGGATGACAGTATCAAGCCGCTTCCCGAACGGCTTGTGATCGAACTCACCGCCCATCGCACGCTGGCGCTTCATGACGCGCTCGCCAACAACCCGCGTGTCGCGATGACAGCGCTCCTCCACCGCATGGTCATGCAGCGCTATCAGTATGCAGCGCCGACTGGCTGCATGGAGATTTCCGTGCATCAGCCGAATTTCGGAATGCAGGGCAGCGATCTCAGCGACAGCCCATCGGCCAAGGCGATCGGCGAGCGCTTCGACGCATGGAAAGCCGATATTCCGTCCGACGAAGGCGCGCTGTGGGACTGGATCACTGAACTCGACGATACGAGCCGCATGGTGTTGCTCGCTCATTGTGTCAGCTATGGCGTCAACGCCCTCTACGAGCGGCCGAATATCCATAGCGGTTCCGGGGTCTCGCAATTCGGCCTCGAACGCCGCCTCTCCGGCGCAGACCGCATCGCTCGCGCCACCGGCTTCGATATGGTGGCCGATGCGGGCTGGAGGCCGACGGTCGGCAACTATCTCGGCCGTGTGACCAAGCCGCGCATCCTTGAAGCCGTTCGCGAGGGTGCTGGCGAGCGGGCCGCCGAACTGATCGGCCATCTGAAGAAGGGCGACATGGCCAAGGAGGCCGAACGCCTGCTGGCCGATACCGGCTGGCTGCCCGAGCCGCTGCGCCTGGCCGATCCGGATACCGCAACCGACGACGCCGAGGCGCTGCCGGACTTTCTGACCGAAGACGACGAGGATACTACCATCGACAAAGAGGAAGAAACGCATCATCTCGCTGCAGTGGAATGAACATCTGCGGGGCGGCTCTGGTCGCCCCGCAACCCGCACCAGCTTTGAATTCCGTTTCCGTAACTCGCCCGGTCCTCGTGGCCGGGCATTTTTTTGCGGCCCGCGTCCGGCCCCAAGGCCGTCATGCCGGTGGATCGTCTTTTAAGTGTAACGGTTTTGCTGCCCGATGACATAAACGGTTGCGGCAAATGGCTGCCTTGCCATGATGGGCTTGTTTCAAAGCCAAGGGATCGATTTCGATTTCCACCAGAGCTGCCATCAATTGTCGTGAGCGAGGGATGGATTCCGCCCCCAACCTGAACAACGTCGATCAGGATGAGACCGGGATGGAGGTGAAGCTGGCACGACGATGCCGTCTGCGACGGGTTTCCGGCTCCTGTCAGATGCGAAGCACCACCCCCGCTTCCATTCGCTGACCATGGTCTGATCCGCCTCTTCATCNTCGCGCGGGGGATGGTCCCCCGCCTCCCAGAGACAGGAGCCGGAACCCATGTCCTACGCAGATGCCACCGCCTTCGCCGCCAGCCTTGCCACCACCCTGATGGTCTCGATCGTCGTCTTCCAGGCCGGAGACGGAACCCACGGCGCCATGCCGGCCGCCGAGTTCGATGGCGACGACGACATGGTGGAATTCGAAATCGATCCCTTCGGTTGAGGCGCGCAAGCGCCTCAGCCCTTTTTCGGCCCAGGAGCGCGCAGCGCACCGGGCCTCGTTGCCGTGCGGCGGGTCCGGCCCCGCCACCCGCAGCAGCGCCGGGACAAAATGCCCCGGCAAGAGAGAGTGAGAGGGCGGGCCGTTCGGCCGTGACGGGTCAGAGGGTGAGAGAGAGGCTCTTGCCGCCCGTCGCGGAGCGTTTCCGATGACCCATGCAACCCAGACTTCCTTCACGCCGATCGGCCAGATACTTGCAGCGCAGGTGCTACCCCACCTTCGCCTTGCCCAGAAGCTGCCGCTGCGGATCTCGTGCAATGGCACAGCCAGCTATGGCGGTGCTGACGAACCGGTCCAGTTCGACCAGACCATCGCGCTCGGCGAACGGGCATCGTCCGAAGAAGCCATGGCCTTCGCATCCCTGCGCGTATCGCGCAGCGATATCCGCATTGGCGCGGATGAGATGCTGCGCTTTCAGCCCCGCGTTATCACCCTTCAGGATCGTGACCATGGACTGGTTCTCGGTGGCATCGTCCGCGCCGGGATCATTCTCTGGCAGCAGCCCGTGGCCTCTGACGGCGAAGCCCGTCGCATCGTCACCGAGGCCAGCCGGCTGCGCGGCATGGCCTTTGCTGCGGCCGGACGCGGCGACGATGTGCAAGCGCGCGATCTCCGCTTCCAGGCGTGTCATCTCGAAGCGCGATTGGCCGATCCCTTCTGGCGCGCTTCCTCGGCGGAACTGCTTCGGATGCCGCAGGCCGCCTGATGCCGTCCACTTCCTTCATTCAGCCCGGCCAGCGCGCGGGGCCTTGTCGTTTCAGGAGGCTGATATGGCCGAATATTCTATCCCTTTCTCGTGTCTGCCGCAGGAAGGTGATCCCGATGCCTGAGATCGTCGAAACCACGGTTTATCGGCTCGCGGAGCTTTCCGACGCGGCCAAGGACAATGCCCGCGGCTGGTATCGCGAAGGCGGCTTCGACTATGACTGGTACGATGCGGTGTACGAGGATTTCCAGCGCATCGCGGAAATCCTCGGTATCCGCCTCAAGACCCGCACCGTTGGCCTCATGGGCGGCGGATCACGACAGGATGCCTGCATCTGGTTCCGGGGCTTCTGGTCGCAGGGGGACGGCGCGTGCTGGGAAGGCTTCTACACCTACCGGAAAGCCGCCTCCGCCGAGATCCGCTCCTACGCACCGCAGGATACGACGCTGCACCGGATCGCCGATGCCCTGTCGGCGGTTCAGAAGCGGAACTTCTACCAGCTTCGCGCCGAGGCCAGCCATCGCGGCCACTATTATCACGAATATTGCATGTCCATCGCGGTCGAACGCGACAGCCCGACCTGGCAGGACATGACCGCCGACGCGGAGGACGTCGTGATCGAGGCGCTGCGTGATCTGGCGCGCTGGCTCTACCGCCAGCTTGAGCGCGAATACGAATATTTGTCGTCAGACGAAGCCGTCGACGAGACCATCATCGCCAACGAATATACCTTCACCGACGCGGGTCGTCGTTTCGGCTGATCGCTCAAAGCGCCCCACCTGACGGTCGGGGCGCTTTTTTCATGCGGATGCATTCGAGAGTCAGAGGTGGACCGGGACCGGGCGAGTTCGGGCGGTTGAGAGAGCGCTGTCCGGGCTTTCCCTGATCCGCTCTCGAAGGTGCTTTCCCATGAACAACCTGTCCCCCGCAACGGCCCCGTCCGCGGCCCCGTTGTCACTCGGCTCCGCATCACTTGATCCCGCCAAAGCCATCCATGCCGCCGCCGGCCTGCTGCTTCCGCATCTCGAACGCGGCGCGCGTATCGATGCCGCGATCCTGCGCCGGGCCATGGAGACCGGTTTCGGCGGCTCCGATGCCACCGGCCTCTGGAGCTGGAAGGATGCCTATGAGGCATGCGAGGTCGCGACCGTCCTTTTCCTCACCAAATACGGAAAGGCGCTTTTCCGTAAAGCCGCTTCGCCGGCTCAGCGGCTTTCCGTGCTGGCGAAGATCGCCGGGCTTCTGCCGACGCATACCCGCCGCTCCGAGGAAAGCCAGGCCCGGCAGCAATTCTCAACCCCGCTGCCGCTCGGTCTCGCCGCGCTGACCGCCGCCGGGATCGGTCCCGATGATGTGGTGCTGGAACCTTCCGCCGGAACCGGGCTGCTCGCCATCCTGGCGCAGGTCGCAGGCGGTTTTCCGATCCTGAACGAACTGGCCGATACCCGTGCCGATCTCCTGTCCTGCCTCTTTCCGGCCTACGCCGTGACCCGCTTTGACGCGGCGCAGATCGACGATCATCTCGATGCCGGCGCCATGCCGTCCGTGGTGCTGATGAACCCGCCATTCTCCGCCATGGCGCATGTGTCGGGCCGCATGGCCGACGCCACCTACCGTCATATCGCCTCGGCATTGGCGCGGCTTGCGCCGGGCGGTCGGCTGGTCGCGATCACCGGGGCGAACTTCGCGCCCGATGCGCCCGACTGGCGCGATGCCTTCGTCCGCCTGCAGGAGCGCGGCCGCGTCGTCTTCACCGCTGCTATCGACGGCTCGGTCTATGCCAGGCACGGCACGACATTCCCGACCCGGCTGACGGTCATCGACAAGATCGCCGCCGAAGACGCTATGGTTTTTCCCGCTTCCGCTGGCACCGCGCCCGATATCGCCACTCTGCTCGGCTGGATCGAGGCCAATGTTCCACCGCGCCTGCCGGTCACGCTGCCGAAGGTGGCAGTGCCTGCCGCCCCAAAGACGGTGCGCGGCAATCTCGCGCGCACGGCTGCGTCGCGGCCAGCGCCCGTCGCGGTCGCCGATCCCGCAGGCGTTGAACTCGCCTATGAGACCGTCGATTGGACGCCGCCTGAAGGCGCCCATCTGACCGAGGCCATCTATGAGGCTTACGGCTTGCAGTCGATCCGTATTTCCGGGGCCGAGGCCCATCCGACCAAGCTGGTGCAATCCGCCGCCATGGCCTCGGTCGCACCGCCGAAGCCTTCCTATCGGCCGATGCTGCCGGAGAATATCTGCGCGCTTCTGTCCGACGCCCAGCTTGAGACGGTGATCTATGCCGGTGAAGCGCATGGCGAGTATCTCGCCGGTTCCTGGGCGCTCGACGAGACCTTCGACACGATGACGGCCGCGGCAGAGGGGGCGGCAGGCGCTGTCCGCTTCCGGCGTGGCTTCATGCTTGGCGATGGCACCGGCGCGGGCAAGGGTCGCCAGTCGGCCGGGATCATCCTCGACAACTGGCTGCGTGGGCGCCGCAAGGCGGTCTGGGTCAGCAAATCCGACAAGCTGATCGAGGATGCGCAGCGCGACTGGTCAGCGCTCGGCATGGAACGGCTGTTGGTCACGCCGCTGTCACGCTTTCCCCAGGGGAAACCGATCACGCTCTCCGAAGCTGTCCTGTTCACCGCCTATGCCACGCTACGCTCCGACGACCGCGGCGAAAAGGTTTCGCGGGTGAAGCAGATCGTCGAATGGTTGGGCTCCGATTTCGATGGAGTGATCATTTTCGACGAGAGCCACGCCATGCAGAACGCCGGTGGCGGCAAGGGAGAACGCGGCGACGTCGCCGCTTCGCAACAGGGACGCGCCGGCCTTCGGCTCCAGCACGCCCTGCCAGATGCGCGCGTGGTCTATGTCTCGGCCACCGGGGCCACCACCGTCCACAATCTCGCCTATGCGCAGCGCCTCGGGCTCTGGGGCGGCGAAGACTTCCCCTTCGCGACCCGGGCCGAATTCGTCGAGGCGATCGAGGCCGGCGGCGTGGCGGCAATGGAGGTGCTGGCCCGCGACCTGCGCGCGCTCGGCCTCTATACCGCCCGGTCGCTCTCCTATGATGGCGTCGAATACGAGCTGGTCGAGCATCAGCTCACCGACGAGCAGCGTCGCATCTATGACGCCTATGCCGGGGCCTTTGCCGTGATTCACAACAATCTCGACGCAGCGATGGAGGCCGCCAACATCACCGGCAGCGAAGGCACGCTGAACCGGCAGGCCAAATCCGCCGCCCGCTCGGCCTTCGAGAGCGCAAAGCAGCGTTTCTTCGGCCACCTGCTGACCTCGATGAAGACGCCGACCCTGATCCGCGCCATCACCGGCGATCTGGAGGCTGGCCATGCCGCCGTCATCCAGATCGTCTCCACCGGCGAAGCGCTGATGGAACGCAGGCTGGCCGAGATCCCGACCGAGGAATGGAACGACGTCCGCGTCGACATCTCGCCGAGGGAATATTGCCTGGACTACCTCGCGCATTCCTTCCCGGTGCAGCTCTATGAGCCTTTCACCGACGGCGACGGCAATCTCTCCTCGCGTCCGGTCTATCGCGATGGCCAGCCCGTCGAGAGTCGCGAAGCCGTCGCCCGGCGCGACGAGATGATCGAGCATCTCGCCTCCCTACCGGCCGTGCCCGGCGCGCTCGACCAGATCGTCCAGCATTTCGGGACGGGTATCGTAGCCGAGGTGACAGGCCGCTCGCGCCGGATCGTTCGCCGGGGCGACGGCGCAAACATCCGCCTTGCCGTTGAGAACCGCGCCCCTTCGGCCAATCTCGCGGAAACCGCCGCCTTCATGGATGACCAGAAGCGTGTGCTGATCTTCTCGGACGCGGGCGGCACAGGCCGCAGCTATCATGCCGAGCTTTCCGCGAAGAACCAGCGCCTGCGCGTGCATTATCTGCTGGAACCGGGCTGGAAGGCCGACGCCGCCATTCAGGGCCTTGGCCGAACCAATCGAACCAACCAGGCACAGCCGCCGCTCTTCCGGCCCATCGCGACCGATGTGAAGGCCGAAAAGCGCTTCCTGTCGACCATCGCCCGGCGGCTCGACACGCTCGGCGCCATCACGCGGGGCCAGCGCCAGACCGGCGGTCAGGGGCTGTTTCGCCCCGAGGACAATCTGGAAAGCACCTATGCGCGCGATGCGCTGCGTCAACTCTACCTGCTGCTCGTGCGCGGCAAGGTGGAGGGCTGCTCGCTCGACCGGTTCGAGTCCGCCACCGGCCTGAAGCTGATGGATTCGAACGGCATCAAGGACGAGCTGCCAGCGATCACCACCTTCCTCAACCGCCTGCTGGCGCTGACCATCGAGCTTCAGGGCATCCTCTTCACCGCCTTCGAGCAACTGTTGGAAGCGAAGATCGAGGGAGCAATCGCCAGCGGCATCTATGATGTCGGGCTGGAGACGCGGACCGCCGAAAGCTTCATCGTCACCGATCGCACCGCCATCTACACCCATCCGGCGACCGGCGCAGAGACCCGGCTCCTGACCATCACCGAGCGCAAGCGCAACCGGCCCATCCTGCTCGATGCCGCCCTGGCCGAACTTGCCGATCCGCGCGCCAAGCTCCTGATCAACGAGCGATCGGGGCGTGCCGTAGTGCAGGTGCCGACCACCAGCGTCATGCTTGACGATGGCGAGATCGAGCGCCGCATCCGCCTGATCCGACCGATGGAAGCGCAGAACATGCCGCTGCGCATGATGGGCGATACCCATTGGACCGAAGCGGATCGCGACAGCTTCGCCGCCGTCTGGAGCCGCGAACTGTCCGAGGTGCCGGAGTTCACCGACGGCACCCTGCATATTGTCGCGGGGCTGCTCCTTCCGGTCTGGAAACGTCTGCCCCAGGAATCGAGCCGGGTTTACCGCCTTCAGACCGATGACGGCGAGCGGATCATCGGCCGCCGCGTCTCACCGGCCTGGGCCGCCAATGCCGGGGCGACCGGCAGCACCAGCCTCACGCCGGAACAGGCGCATGCCGCCCTGTTGGAAGGCCGGACCATTCTCGATCTCGCAGAAGGTCTCCAGCTCCGGCGGGCACGCGTCATGGGAACGAACCGGATCGAACTGTCCGGCTTCACCGACGCCATGCGCGAGCGCCTGCGCGCCTATGGGCTCTTTACCGAGATCATCTCGTGGAAGCTGCGGTTCTTCGTCCCCGTCGATGCAGGCGGTATCGCCGTTCTCGGCAAGCTCATCGACACCTATGCCATCGCCCGTATTTCCGAGCGGGAGGCGGCGTAATGGCACGACACGACGCTTCCAAACTGGCGCAACGTCTCGGCGGGCAGGCCGAGGCGGTGTGCCGCCACTATCTTTCCAACGGGCGCAAGCAGGGCAATTACTGGCAGGTTGGCGACGTGCACAATACACCCGGTCGCTCGATGTTCGTCCGGCTGACGGGACCGGAATCCGGCAAGGGCGCCGCCGGCAAATGGCAAGACCCGGCCGAAGGGGCGCATGGCGACCTCCTCGACGTGATCCGCGAAAGCCTGGGCCTGGTGGACTTCGCCGATGTCGCCGAAGAGGCACGGCATTTCCTCAGCTTGCCGCAACCAGACCCGATGCCGGATCAGCCACGGTCGAATCCGGCGCCCGCACCGTCAGGATCGGCGGAAGCCGCGCGGCGGCTCGTCAGCATGGCGCGACCGATCGCAGGCACGATCGTCGAGACGTATTTGCACGGACGCGGCATTACGGATTTGCACGGAACCGGAAATCTGCGCTTCCATCCGAACTGCTATTACAGGCCGGAAGGGCATGGCCCGACGCAAGCCTGGCCCGCCATGATCGCTGCCGTCACCGATCTCAAAGGTCGGATCACCGGCGCGCATCGCACCTGGCTGGCGCGCGACGGCTCGAACAAGGCGCCTGTCGAGACGCAGCGCAAGGCGATGGGAGACCTGCTCGAACACGCCGTCCGGTTCGGTATGGCCGAGGATGTCATGGCGGCAGGCGAAGGCATCGAAACCATGCTGTCGCTTCGTCAGGTTCTGCCACTGATGCCAATGGTTTCCGCTCTCTCGGCCGGACATCTCTCCGCCATCCTATTCCCGGCAAACCTGCGCAGGCTCTATATCGCGCGAGACAACGATCCGGCAGGCGACCGCGCTTTGGCCTGCCTGGTCGACCGGGCGAACGAGGCCGGAATCGAGGCGATCACCATCTCGCCCATGCTGGGGGATTTCAACGAAGATCTCTACCACCGCGGGCGGGAGGCGCTTCGGGCGCAGATCCGGGTGCAGATCGCCCCGCAGGACGTCAGCCGCTTCATGCCCGTCATGGCATAGCCGGTCAGGGCCGTGATCGGGCGGGTGATCCCGGTCATGCGCGAAGGACGCCCATCACGTCGTCAAGGGGGCCGCGCCTTGGCCTTCTCAGAGGGCGATCGGCCCACAAACGATCCGGCCCGGCAATGGCGGCGCCCGACTGATTTCCGTCGGCGGGCAAGCCCGCCTTTACAGCGCGAAACAAATCAGCCGGGCTTTGCCATCAAGGCCCTTCGCCAGGGCTCGGGCTGCCCGACCGGATCGCCCGTGGGCTTTCGTCGCCATGAAGGCCGCGACGGTCGCGGTCCAGACGACGGAGCATCCCATGTACGCGCATGACGAATTCGAACCCGATCACAGCTCTTCCCCGACCGGCCATGTCATCGACGAACTTCAGCTCTACGGCTATCGCCCCGCCGAGGACGAGGCCGATCCCCGGATCACACCCGAAGACCACACCATCCAGGGTGCGGTAGCCGACATCTTCGACGCCCTGATTTCCACCATGGCCGACACCAGCCTCGATTTCGACCTCGACGAAATCCTCTGGTCGACCGTCAACACCTTCCACCGCGCGGTCGAGCGGATCGAGACCAAGCTCGACGGCAACGAGCAGGCACAGAAGCGCCTCCAGCGCGAACAGGACGGCTCCGAGGTCAAATCCGTCCAGTTGGAAACGCTGATCGGCATCGGCCAAAGCCTGATTGAACGGCGCGACAGCATGGAGGTCTTCCGGGAGACCGCCGCTGACATCTACCTCAAGACTACCGGCACACCCTGGTCGCCGCGCAACGGCTCGAAGGTCAACCATCGCAAGATGACCGCCGCGATGATCGACAGCCGCGATTTCCTCGCCGCCAAACGACGCGCAGACAACGAGGTGCTGCTGCCCGCCGGCCCGAAGATCGCCTTCACCGGCGGCGACACCACCGATCACCGGCTGATCTGGGACAAGCTCGATCAGGTCCATTCCAAGCACCCCGACATGGTGCTCCTGCATGGCGGATCGCCCAAGGGCGCCGAACGCATTGCCGCCACCTGGGCCAACAACCGCAAGGTGCCGCAGGTCGCCTTCAAACCCGACTGGTCGAAACATGCCAAGGCAGCGCCCTTCAAGCGCAACGACCTGATGCTCGACACCATACCGATCGGCGTCATCGTCTTCCCGGGCACCGGCATCCAGGACAACCTGGCCGACAAGGCCCGCAAGATGGGCATCCCGGTCTATCGCTTCGGAAAGGGCGGCGCGTAAAGCGCCGCCCCAATACCAGCACGGATGCGACCGCATCCACTCGAACAGATGCAGCACTTCTGCTATTCTCCGGTTTGCGCCGTGGTGGTGGTGGAAGGCGCGACCGTCAGAGATATTCGCACGGAGACACCACCATGATCGTTCTCGGCATTCTCGTATCCATTGCAGCCATCGGCGCCATGTGCTGGCTGCTGTTCAACCTCGCGGTGTTCGCACTGCCATTCTTCCTCGGCCTTACTGCCGGAGGATGGGCCTATGACACCGGCGCGGGCTGGCTCGGCGCGATCTTCGTCGGCTTCGCGGCGGCGGGGCTGACACTGGCTGCCGGTCAAGCCCTCCTGATGCTCATCCGTCCTGTCTGGGCGCGGCTCCTGATCTCGCTCATCTTCGTTGCCCCGGCGGTAATGACCGGGTTCCATGCGACGCACGGCATCGTCAAGCACACCATGCCCTCGGAAACTTGGCAGATGATTTTCTCCGTCATCGGCGCCATCGTTGTCGGCATCACGGCGTTTGTACGGGTTGCCGGAATGGCGGCAGCCGGCCCGGCGAACGGCGGCGTTGTTCGCGCCTGAGACGCTGCGGCATCAATATCGGCGCCCGTTCAATCGTCCCGTAGCGACCGCTTCATTTCGTCTGCCAGATCGAGCAGGTTTCGGAGGGCGGCGCTTCGGTTGAAGGGCGACCATATGGCTGGAGAACATCGCCGCCGGCAGGCTGGTTCCGGTGCTCTCTCACCTCGCGGCTGGCGAGAAGGAGGCGATCCATGCGGTTTATGTCGGCCAGGGAGGGCCACTGCCTTCGCGCGTCCGGGCATTGCTCGACTTCCTCGCCGAGCACGGCAAGGTCAGTTGACGGATCATGCACGTCTTACCGTCCCCGTCGTCGAAACGGTCAGTATCGAACCGCCATGACGGATCGGCATGAGGCCGGGCGTCACGGCTCGATGAAGCGCAAGGATTTCTGGCGGAACGGTCTGGCAATGAACCAGATCCCGGTGGCTGAGGGCGTGGGCGGGAGGCAGGCAGGAAACGGGCGGAACGCTGGCCCCGGAACGGGAGGGAGGGACGAAGCCGGTGATCGTGCCGGTTATGTCTTTCTGTGGGTGTCTCGGGTTGCCTTGATCTCCGTTGCTGCCCCCGTATCTCGACCGCTCCAGAACGGCCTCTTCAATGGCCTGATCTGGCCGAAGACCGGCTTTGCCTCGACCGACTTGCCGCAACGGCCGCGTCAAACTTTCTTCCCCTGACGGCAGGACCGTCATTCCTCGCGCAGCAAGAAAGTTCTCCTTGGCCGTCAAGCCCCTGAAGGGGTGCGGCGTCGGTCGTCTCCGTCCCACCGATCGCCATCGAGGCCGCAATGGTGCGGGCTCGGAAACGGAAAACGGAGATCAAAAATGGCAACCATCGGCACCTTCAAGAAGACCGGCTCGAACGAATTCACCGGCGATATCGTCACCCTCAGCGTCCAGGCCAAGGGCGTGCGCATCGTCCCCGACCTGCGCGCCACCGGCGAAAACGCCCCCAGCCACCGGGTTCTGGTGGGCCGCGCCGATTATGCCGAGAACGGTATTATGCGGAGTGCCAGGTC
>NZ_NNRM01000017.1 GCF_002252525.1 Brucella pseudogrignonensis | reverse complement strand
TCCGCTTCCAGCGTTCGTTCTAATCTGAACTACGCTTGAGCATCTGACGCCAACGGGAAACCGTTGGCGTCGTCATTTGGGGAGCGTTCACAAAAACGTGAACAAAATTCTTTCGCGATGGGGATCTCGACGGAATTTGAAATGGGGGAGTTGCGGGGACGAACAAATTGGGGGCGAGAGGTTCTATTAGAGGATCAAAACATGTCTCCACATAAAGTTAGCTCACTTATCTTGTACTCGATGAATTATTTCTCTATGCATGCTTCCCATAAAAAAATGGGGGACTTGCTATGATCGTCGTTGGGGGCACGAGGATCGATGGAGGCGAAGCTTATTCGCCGGTCATCGACTACAACCTTGAATACACATCCGTCAGAAGCCAGAATCACAGGCTCGTAGAGCAATTTTCGCTCGCTGAACTGGCTGGAAAGTATATCAACATCCTTTGGGATGACGGCTCACACAAGTATAATGTGAAATCGTTCCTTGGTGAAATTGATGAGATTCTGAAAGGCGTGCGCTTTTCAGGATTTGATCAGGAAATGCTCGACTCCGTCATAGGTTCGCTTCGTGAACGCGGCAACAGCAATGCAACCATCAATAGAAAGATGGCTGCGCTGAGCAAGCTGCTGCGAAAGGCGCATAAGATGGGGGACATCTATAATCTGCCGGAGTTTGTCCGACAGAAAGAACGTGCGGGACGGATTCGATTCCTCGAATATGAGGAAGAAAAGCGCTTGTTTGCAGCAGTTAAAGCACGTTGCGAGGACAGTTATCGCCTCAGTATTTTCCTTGTCGATACAGGTTGCCGCTTAGGCGAAGCCATTGGGCTCACCTGGAATGACATTCAGGAGCATCGTGTTACGTTCTGGTTGACGAAGTCGAACCGCAGCAGAACGGTTCCGCTTACAAAACGAGCGAGAAAGTCTACGGATATTGCGCATGAGCGGCTTAAAGGCCCCTTCTCCATGCTCAATCAGGTACGTTTCCGCCAGATTTGGAATGATGCCAAAATCGAAGTCGGGCTTGGAACCGATGATCAGGTGGTACCGCATATCCTGCGACACACCTGCGCGTCTCGCCTTGTTCGAGGTGGAATCGATATTCGCCGCGTACAGATGTGGCTCGGCCATCAGACATTACAAATGACGATGCGTTATGCTCATCTCGCTACTCATGATCTCGATTCTTGCGTGAAAGTTCTCGAAATTCGATAACGAGAATATTGAATAATGACTTGGTTTCGCGAGTTTGCGCGAAATCCGCTCGTTTGAAGTAAGTTAGGGTATGTGTGTCACGCAATTCGACAAAACTCGAGATGCGCAGATTCACTCTGACATGACGCTGAATACTGATTCCCACCTGAATTGAAGCCCAAGATTCAGCTTTCCAAAGCACGTCTTGTTTCGGACGTCGTGCTGATTCGCCTCTTAACGGGTAGTTTCTTCAAAAGGATCAATAATCAGGATTTACATAACTGCCTTTGAAAAACCTGAGGCTGTCGCTATCAGAATATGCGTGGGGGTTATTCCGTATCGGACGCCGATTTGATGCGTTGCGGCATATCCGATGCGACTTTAACTTCAATATTGAATTTCCCCAATTCGTGATGTGGCAAGACCCGACACAAATTGCTATTCCTGCTTCATCTTTTATCGAACGCCCGAGCAAATAATTGACGGTGAATTGACATCACCTTCGGTTCTGCTGCCTCATCCACCAGACCAAGTTGACCGGAAACACAATGGCATCGCCTCGTCTTACGCCGCTTGTTGAAAGCCTTTCCTCCACTGTCCCGTTCATAGGCCCTGAAACACTGGAGCTACAGCGCGGGAAACCTTTCGTTGCCCGAATCGGTGCTAATGAAAGCAGCTTCGGGCCTGCACCATCTGTCATTGAAGCCATGAAGCAAGAGACATCCGAAGTCTGGAAATATGGTGATCCAGAAAATTATGCGTTACGCCATGCTATCGCAGCGCACCATGGCGTGAAACCCGAGAATGTCATGCCCGGTGCAGGTGTTGATGCTTTGCTGGGACTTGTTGTCAGGCAGTATGTTCAGCAAGGTGACAAGGTCATCAACTCTTTGGGCGGCTATCCAACGTTCAATTATCACGTTGCAGGCTTCGGTGGCACCTTACTGACAGTTCCTTATCGCGACGACAAACCTGATCTTGATGCGCTTATCGACAAAGCACGCACTGAAAACCCTGCGCTGCTTTACATCGCGAATCCAGACAACCCGATGGGTACGTGGCACGAGGGATCAGACATTCAGGCCTTCATAGAGCGAGTGCCTGAAACGACGATGTTGATTCTCGACGAAGCCTATTGCGAGACGGGGCCAGCATCTGCCTTCCCACCATTTGAGTTGGAACGTCCCAATATTCTACGAATGCGCACCTTTTCAAAAGCTTACGGACTCGCCGGAATTAGGGTCGGCTATGTTCTTGGCTGCGCAAGTGCAATCAAATCATTCGACAAGATTCGTGATCATTTTGCGGTTAATCGAATTGCACAGGCTGCTGCAATCGTAGCATTAAAGGACCAAGCATATTTGCGCGACGTGGTCGAACAAATCCATGCTGGACGCAATAGAATCGCAAAAATAGCCGAGCTGAATGGGCTGAAGCCGATTCCCTCTGCAACGAATTTCGTCACAATTGATTGTTGCCACGATGGCGCCTTTGCCACTTCCGTTCTCAATGGTTTGATTGAGCGAGATATTTTCGTTCGAAAGCCTGGCGCACCTGTTCTTGATCGCTGTATTCGTGTCAGCGTCGGTGTGAAAGCACAACTGGATAAGTTTGAGATAGCCTTGCCTGATGCGCTGGCTGCCGCTCGAAACGCTTATAAAACTGCTTGATAGTGGAGAAACTTCATGTCGATCCTACGGAATGATCAGCCTCGCAGTGCTCTGTTCGGCACACTCGCTGGTCTATGCGGAGCTCTGGCAATTGCCTCTTATGCAGGTGCGGCTCATGGCGGGGAAAACCATCTTGGCACTATCGCACCAATGCTTCTGGGTCATGCTCCAGCTCTGCTTGTTTTATCGCTGATCGTGCCGAACAGTCGTGTAGCGAATATTGGCGGGGCATTACTGGTGGTCGGTTTGGTCTTGTTTTGCGGAGATCTGTTTATGCGGGACATGACGAGTAACAGACTCTTCCCAATGGCAGCGCCTACAGGCGGAAGCCTGATGATTTTTGGCTGGCTCGTGGTCGGCATCAGCAGCTGGTTCAAGAAAACCTGATTTTATAATGCGGAAACTTAACCAGAAAAAAAGGCCTTGCAAATCTGCAAGGCCCTTTCTCCAAAACGGGTTAAGTTCAAACCGACTTATAAGCCGTCTCAGATTTGGGTTTATGAATTGCCCTTGAGGCGCGCATTGCACAAGCTGTAATAGCCGCCGCCCTTCTGAACCCACTTCAAACCACCAAGTGCATTCGCGTCTTTCAGAGTGTGATACTGCTCAAGGCAGGTGTGCATACGTGCCTTGCCAGCAGATTCGCTAGAGTATTTTGCCGAAACAGCCGCTGGGAATTTGACACCCTTTGGTGCCGCTACTGTTGGAGCAGCAGGTTCAGAATTGCCATCCGTGGTGAGTGCTACAGCATCAGCACCTGGACCACATTCCGCTTTACGGAAGTCATTCCATTTGGCACCGCCGTCAGTACCGGCATCTTTTGCTGCCTGATATTTGGCACTGCACTGCTTCATGGTAAGGCCTTTGGCATCATCTGCAGCTGGCGTGGCTGCACTTTTCGCCGGTGCGGCAGCTTTCTTTGCGGGAGCAGCTGGAGCAGCCGGAGCTGCAGCTGCATCATCACCACACTGGGCTTTGCGGAAGTCGTTCCACTTTACATCGCCAAGCGTGCCAGCATCTTTGGCGGCCTGATATTTCGCGCTACATTCTTTCATCGTCAACGCGCTTGCAGGAGATGAAAAAGCAAAGGCAGATGCGCCTAGAATGATTGCGGTACCAGCAAAGGCTGTAATGGTACGAATAGACATCTCGTCGCTCCCTATCGGATACGGACTATTGATTTTGTTGCATTCGGATTAGCGCTGACCGCTCAAAGCGATCTATTCAGAATATCCGGCCTGCTTTGCCGGTCTTCACACCTTGTAAATTTGTCTTCACCACCAAGCTTGATGCCAGACAAGTTGACTGTCAATCACTCTCTTAATATTACCACTGTCTACAATACAAAAATTCTAACCGTCATTCTTTAGTCGTTACGTAAATTTGAATGACGCGAAGTAAATATACAGTAATTCCATGATCTTGTCTCAGCTTTATTGCAACACAGTTAAAATCCGGAGCTTGCCCAGATGATAAAAAGGATCATGATCATTGGTGGCGCAGGTTCGGGAAAGTCCACCCTCGCCCGTTCGCTTGGTGCAATCACCAAATTACCAGTTGTTCATATCGACACCATCTATTGGCTACCCAATTGGACAATGCGCTCTCGGGACGAAATCGGCCTTCTGAGCGATGAGGTTGCGGATCGCGATGAATGGATATTTGAAGGCAATCACAGCGAAACAATGGCGCATCGCGCAGCACGCGCCGACATGATTATTTTTCTGGATATCTCAACCCCAACACGCCTTTGGCGCGTCCTGCGCAGAACACTTCGCCATTACGGTCAATCCCGTCCTGATATGGCGGAAGGCTGTGACGAGCGTTTTGATTGGGAATTCCTGAAGTTCGTGGCTAATTACCGCAAAAACGGGCGTATTCGGGCAAAATCTTTTCTGGAAAGCGCCCCTTCGCATCTGAAAAAGCATCATCTACGCAGTCCCAAGGATGTAGAGCAATTTCTCAGTGAAACTCGCAACGAAATAATCCGAAAAAATGAGCGGTCAAAGCTGAGCTAAAATAAAAATGCGACGTTCAAAATAACAATATTGCTAGCAGTGCCGTCGGGCATCCGCGATGCTATATTTGCGAGGTCTCCCAAGACTTGGCGCTGGCGCGTGGCACATTATCCATCGGATCAGCGGGAATATGCATACACTCAAATGGCGGATCATTGCTCCGGCCCTTTGAGTAATCTTGTCCGAATTTCCGGTTTTCGCAGTTCTGGAGTTAAATGTGACCGATATCGCAGATAGGACCTCCCCGCTTGTCGATGTGACCAGCAAACTGGGGGGCGATCGTCATCGCCTTTATGAAGATGCAATCGCCATGTTGATTGGCACTTCATTCATTGCGTTGGGCATTACGCTTTATAGTCAAGCGACGCTTATGACAGGCAGTACGGCAGGAATCGCGCTGCTGATCCAATATGCCACCGGCATCGGATTTGGCTTGCTTTATTTCGTGATCAATCTGCCGTTCTACTATTTCGCTGCAAAGCGGATGGGCTGGCCATTTACGATCAGAACGTTCATCGCCGTGGCGCTTCTATCTCTCTTTGCCAAACTCATTCCTTTATGTGTTGATTTCAGCTCAATCAATCCGCTCTTTGCAGCGCTTATGGGCGGCACACTTATGGGCATGGGCGTTCTGGCACTTTTCCGCCATCGTTCCGGCGTGGGCGGCGTCAATATTCTGGCGCTTTACTTGCAGGACGCCTATGGCATTCGCGCTGGTTGGTTTCAGCTCGCGCTCGACATTATCATCATGCTCGGATCGCTGTTTTTCATCCCATGGGAAAACATGCTTCTGTCGCTTGTGGGTGCGATTGCGATGAACGTTATCATCGCAATCAACCACAAACCGGGGCGCTATCTCGGGATCAGCTGAACAAAAAGCCGCCTCATTGGGCGGCTTTTTGTTTTCTACATTCTGTAGTTCAGTGCGAAGTCATCCACTCGCGTGCACCACGCAGTGCCGCTGCCAGCTCGCTCTTGCTCATGGTCGCTGCAACCTGATTGCGCATACGTTCGGCTTTCTGGTTGCCACGGATTGCTGCAATGTTAAGCCACTTGTGTGCTTCGACGACATCAATTTCGCAGTCGCGGCCGATGGCGTATTTCAAACCCATCTCCAGCAAGATACGATCCTGAGAACCTGCCTTGTCGTGCTGTGTAACGCTCTGAAACTGTGTCATTTTCTTTGTCCCTGTTAAATCCCGAGAACCGTCCGCTCTTTGTTTCCGTGACTGGCTTTCACCGTCCCGGAACCGTCGGATCTGTCGTTCCGTTCATGGTCTTTAAGATAGGCGACAGGATTAAAATGCGCGTTAAACCAGATGCTTAACAACGCGACAACGAAATCCCAACAAGGAGTAAATTTGGGATTTTGTTAAACATCCAAGCTTCGCGAATTGCAGCGTTTTTCCGAAATTGCCGCTTTTTCATCCACAGTGCTTGGAAACCAGATGATAACCATGGCATCGATTGGCTTTGTTGAGAAAGTGATTATCGGCGAATTCGAAGCCACCAATTATCCCTCTTCCGCTTCGGACCAAACTCGATTACGTTTACGTTTGCGTAAGTTTTCTGCAGAGCTGAAAATAGAGAGCTTTGCGGCATTTTGGGAGGAATGCATGATCCGCACTTTTATTATGGGAATGACCGCCGCCGTAGCACTGACGGCAGGCTTAGCCGCACCAGCATTTGCTGAAGAAGCAATTGTCGGTACTTGGAAGCGCCCGAATGGTACGATTATCAGCTACGCTGCTTGCGGCGGCGGTAAATATTGCGGCACGGTGCAGACCGGCGAATATAAGGGAAAGTCGATTGGCACAATGTCTGGCAAGGACGGCAGCTACAAGGGCGAAGTCAACAAGCTAGACGAAGGCAAGACTTACACAGGCAAGGCCAGTGTCAAGGGAAACACTCTCTCGCTTTCGGGCTGCGTCATGGGCGGCCTGATCTGCAAGAGTGAAAGTCTCGCACGGCAGTAAGCGAATAAAATAAAAAGGCGGCTTCTAAGCCGCCTTTCTTTCAAGCATTTCTAACCAAAGCGAGTTAGCGCGCCTTCTGGCCGAAAAGAATTTTCTGCGCTTCCTTGTCATTGGCGAGGTTAGACTTTTCGCGCTCTTCCTTGCCAACCAAGAGACCACGCTGAACGGCAGGTCGTGCATTCATGGTTTCATACCAGCGCTTGAGGTTAGGGAAATCCTCCAGCTGCTGATCATAGTTTTTGTACGCGTTGATCCAACCAATGCTGGCCATGTCAGCGATAGAATATTCGCCGGCGATAAAGTCTTTGCCTTCAAGCTGACGGTTCAGGACGCCATAAAGACGGTTGACCTCATTGGTGTAGCGATCAATGCCATATTGCACCTTTTCCGGCGCATAAACGCGGAAGTGCCCGGCCTGACCCGACATGGGGCCAAGTCCACCCATTTGCCACATCAGCCATTCATCAACGACGACACGCTTGCGTTCATCCGTTGGATAGAACTTTCCAAACTTCCGACCGAGATACTGAAGAATTGCGCCTGATTCAAAAACCGAGATCGGCTCGCCGCCCGGCCCTTCCGGATCGATAATCGCTGGCATACGGTTATTGGGTGCAATTTTGAGAAAGTCCGGCTGGAATTGATCGCCCTTACCGATGTTCACATATTTGACTTCGTAAGGAACGCCTAGTTCCTCCAGCATGATGCTGATTTTGAAGCCATTCGGGGTAGGCCAATAATAAAGCTCAATGGGTTTTGTCTGCTCAGCCATGGGTATCTATCTCCCGCTTTCTTGGCTTTGTCCGTATTTCCAATGCGGGTTAACATAAGCGCCGTGCAGCCCGGCACAAGTGCGAAGCGATCAAGTTAGTGAAACATCAATATTTTTGAACGCCGGATGAATGCAGCTCTCAGGAGCAGTTCAGGTCGCATCCTTAAACTCAAGCCCGTAGAGCAAACGCTTTTAAAGCCGGGGGAATTATGCTGCTGTGGCGCGTTACGATTGTCTGTTTAATGATTGCCGGTTTTGCGATCATCGCGAGCCTTTTTGTTGATCGCAAATATGATGTTTATCGCGACCAGCCGGTCGTTGGCCCTATCACAGCAATGCACCTCAAGCATGTGGACGGAGACAGGCGGCTATGATCTCGCGTTTCCGTATTTCAGCAGGGATTGCGCTTCGTGTCCTGCTTTTCACCGCCGTCTTCACCGGTCCTGCGGCAACCTTCGCCTACACCCAAATAGGGCAGAAAGCGCAAATGAACGGGGTCGGCCTCGTACTGTATGTAAGCCTTCAAAGAAGTGCGTAAACAGGGACATGCGCGTGTCATGGAGTTTGCTATACTAAGTCATGACACAGCGAATCGAACAAACTTTCATCCCAGATATCAAAACCCCTCCCTTCGTGGAGCCGGAAGTTTTTACCGATGCAAGTGCGGCGGTTGCCGCACTGCGCAAGCTTTATGATCGCAACACCGCGTTCCTTCGCACGGCTTTTGAGCAGCTGGCAAAGGGAGAGGCTCGCCCTCAGCGTTATCGCGCTTTTTATCCCGAAATCTGCCTGTCCACCTCCAGCTTTGCGCATGTAGATACGCGCCTTGCCTTTGGTCATGTGACTACGCCCGGTGATTACGCGGCGACGATTACCCGGCCAGATCTGTTCGACCATTACCTCAACGAGCAAATTCGCCTGCTGATGCGCAATCACGGCGTTGCGGTCACCGTTCGGGAATCGGCAACACCAATTCCGATTCACTTTGCCTTCATGGAAGGCACCTATGTCGAAGCATCGGTTGCCAATGCTTTTACGCATCCGATGCGCGATCTCTTCGATGTTCCGGATCTGGCTGCAACCGACGACAAGATCGTCAATGCCGATTTCGATCCTGTTCCCGGTGAACCAATGCCGCTGGCGCCGTTCACGGCACAACGCGTTGACTACTCTCTACACAGGCTTGCGCATTACACCGCAACCAGCCCCAAGCATTTTCAGAACTTTGTTCTGTTCACCAACTATCAGTTCTATATGGACGAATTCTGCGCTTATGCGCGCAAGCTGATGGCAGATGGTGGCGGCGGCTATGATAGCTTTGTTGAGCCAGGCAACGCGATAACACGGGCAGGCGAATCCGAGCCGAGCAGCGGCATTCCGCTACAGCGTATGCCACAGATGCCTGCCTATCACCTGCAACGCGCCGATCACTCCGGTATTACCATGGTCAATATCGGCGTCGGCCCATCCAATGCAAAGACCATCACTGACCATGTTGCTGTGCTGCGTCCACATGCATGGCTGATGCTGGGACATTGTGCCGGTCTGCGCAACACTCAAGAGCTTGGCGATTACGTGCTTGCTCATGCTTATATGCGTGAAGACCACGTTCTTGATGACGATCTTCCTGTTTGGGTGCCTTTGCCCGCGCTTGCCGAAATTCAGGTAGCACTTGAAGAGGCGGTCGAAGAAATCACTGGCCTTGAAGGCTATGACCTCAAGCGCATCATGCGCACTGGTACAGTCGCAACAATTGACAATCGAAACTGGGAGTTACGCGACCAGCGCGGACCGGTTCAGCGTCTTTCACAGGCGCGTGCAGTTGCGCTTGACATGGAGTCGGCCACGATTGCTGCCAATGGGTTCCGCTTCCGCGTCCCATACGGCACGTTGCTCTGTGTTTCCGACAAGCCGTTGCATGGCGAACTGAAACTGCCTGGCATGGCGACAGAGTTCTACAAGCGGCAGGTCGCACAGCATCTGCAAATCGGTATTCGTGCGATGGAAAAAATCGCAGCCATGCCTGATGAGCGACTGCATTCACGCAAGCTCCGTAGCTTCTTCGAGACAGCTTTCCAGTAAGTATAAGGCAGTAGGCAATAGGTAGTTAGGGCAGTATGTATTTTGAAAGCATACTGCCCTTTTCCAAATTCCCCTATTCCATCATCGCGCCGTAATCAGCGGCTAGGTGCGTATCATGTCAAAACGCCGCGAAAACCTTTCATTGCTCCTATTGATCACCGCTGTTCTGGTGTCGGTCCCTCTTGTGCTTGGTTTTCTTGGATCAGCGCATCCAATGCTTGATTCATTCGGGCATTTTCGACCACATCTCGCGATTCTGATGGGTTTGCTGGCATTGCCGCTCTTGTTCACAAAGATGCGGCGTGAAGGTGCAATGATCCTGCTTTTTGCGATCCTTGCTTTCAGCACGACGCTTGGTGCCGCACGTAATCTTCTCAACGGATCATCTTCTGCACAGGCCGATGTGCCGACGACCGGCGCACGTTACAGTCTGGTGCAGATCAATCTGCGCTATAACAACCCTGAGCCTAAACGCGTTTTGCAGATGGTTGCGCAGGAAAAGCCTGACGTTATCACCTATCAGGAAGCCGGTGCAGATTGGGCAATGTGGATCGACATTCTGAAGGGTACTTATCCTTACCATTTTGAATGCCGCAAAGACGGAAGCAATATGCGCGTTGGCATTCTGTCCCGCCGCCCATTCAGTGAAGGTAGCGCTCAGTTGTGCCTTGGCGATGATCGCCTTGCCATGACTTCTATCGATTTTAGCGGCACGAGCGTGAATGTAGCAGCATATCATGCTGTGCTTCCGTGGCCATATGGTCAGGCGGCGATCATCGATGCATTGGTGCCAGAATTGCAGAAATTCAGTGGCCCTATGATCATCGCTGGCGATTTCAACGCTACGCCATGGAGCAATGCTGTCCATCGCATCGAGAAAGCTTCGACCACCAAGGCGATGACTGGTATCGGTGGCACATGGATGTTGCAAAACCTTCCGATAAAACTCGCGCCCTATGTCGGACTGCCGATCGATCAGGTTCTCGTAAGCCATGAAATCGAAGCGCCCGCTGCAACCACACGCGAGGACGTGAGCTCCGATCACTTGCCTATAAGGCTTGAGTTTTCGGTTCCGATGCCGGTACCGCCAGACACTGACGAGCCGGAAACTCAATCAGTCATGCTCTCATTTTGAAGCGTTAGAGCGACCTTTGTGCACCCGGCACTCTAATAAAAAAGGCGGTTTAAAACCGCCTTTTTATTACATGTTCACGCAAACATTACATGTTCACGTAAACTGGTCCTTCGCCGCCTTGTGGCGGAACCCAGTTGATGTTCTGGTTCGGGTCCTTGATATCGCAAGTTTTGCAATGCACGCAGTTCTGCGCATTGATCACAAAGCGAACATCCTTGGCCTGCGGATCAGCCGCGGAATTGCCGTCAGCATCCACCCATTCATAAACACCTGCAGGGCAATAGCGCGTCGATGGACCTGCAAAGACATCATGCTCTGATGTCTGCTGCAGCTTCATGTCAGCCACATGCAAATGAACTGGCTCGTTTTCGTCATGGTTTGTGTTCGAAAGAAACACCGACGAAAGACGATCAAAAGTCAGAACGCCATCCGGCTTCGGATAATCGATCTTCTTGTGCTTTGCTGCTGGCTCAAGGCTTTGCGCATCGTTCTTCCCATGCTTCAGCGTACCAAAGAATGAGAAGCCAAACAGCTGATTGGTCCACATATCAAGACCACCGAGAGCAACACCCATAACCGTTCCGAGCTTCGACCAGAGCGGCTTCACATTGCGGACCTTCTTGAGATCCTTGCCGATAGCGCTGTTACGCCAGCTGTTTTCGATTTCAATCGGCTCATCATTGGCACGACCAGCGGCCAATGCTTCCGCAATCTTGTCGGCGGCAAGAATGCCCGACAGAACTGCGTTATGACTGCCCTTGATGCGGGGAACGTTGACGAAGCCAGCCGAACAGCCGATCAGCGCACCACCCGGGAAGGACAGTTTTGGCACTGACTGGAAACCACCTTCGGTAATCGCGCGCGCGCCATAAGAAAGGCGTTTGCCACCCTCGAATGTATCGCGGATCGCCGGATGCGTCTTGAACCGCTGGAACTCTTCAAACGGCGACAGATAAGGGTTCTTGTAGTTGAGATGCAGTACGAAGCCGACTGCAACCATATTGTCTTCAAGATGGTAGAGGAACGAGCCACCGCCGGTCTTCATATCAAGCGGCCAGCCAAATGAATGCTGTACCAGACCCGGCTTATGCTTGGATGGATCGACCTGCCAGAGTTCCTTGAGGCCGATACCAAACTTGGCTGGTTCACGACCCTCATCAAGCTTGAACCTCGCGATCAGTTCCTTTGCCAACGAGCCGCGTGCGCCTTCACCGATCAGAACATATTTGCCAAGCAGCGCCATGCCGCGCGTGTAATTTGGACCGTGCGAGCCATCACGCTCGACGCCCATATCACCAGTAGCAACACCGATTACAGCGCCTTCATCATTATAAAGCACTTCGGTGGCAGCAAAGCCCGGATAGATTTCAACGCCCAGCTCTTCTGCTTTCGTGCCAAGCCAGCGGCAGACATTGCCGAGTGACACGATGTAATTGCCGTGATTGTTCATCAGCGGTGGCATGGCGAAATTTGGTAGACGCACCGAACCCGCAGGACCAAGCAGCAGGAAATGGTCGGTGGTCACAGGGGTCTTGAACGGATGCCCCTCTTCCTCACGCCAGCCTGGCAGAAGCTGATCGATACCACTTGGATCAACGACGGCGCCCGACAGGATATGCGCGCCAACTTCCCCGCCCTTTTCAAGAACGACGACTGAAAGCTCCGGATTGATTTGTTTGAACCGAATAGCCGCAGCAAGGCCTGCAGGACCTGCGCCGACAATCACAACATCAAATTCCATGCTTTCGCGTTCGGGAAGCTCCTGGCTCGCGATTGCTGGGGCTTCAGACATTCTAGGCCTCCGTCTGGTGTAACTTCATCACCCACTAATGCAGCGGGCGTGAAGCATCCAATTGTTTTTACTCATGATCCTATCGCGAACGGCGATAAACCGCTTTTATACAGATAGGCTTCCCCATATTGGTCTTACCCTGTCGCAGAGTTAAAGACTGTCGCATATGCGTCCAATTGTCCAAAATCGCCGCAATACAAGCATTCATAATATTGACCTTAACGTAAACGTCAAATTTTAAACAGCCGCTTTAGTGATTATGGGCTATTGTGACGCAACGTAATTCTGCGCTCCCAAAAGCCGCCTCCATCTTCACGAGAGATGCTTTAATCCACTCTATGAACCGGAAATATGCGCTCTGCTCTTGCATTCAACACCAAAATTCGCCACCTCAGTTTATGAGGTGTAAAATATGACCGATGACCGGGAAACGCTGGATATGGAAGGCCTGCTCCGCTTTTACGCGGAAGCGGGTGTTGATATGCCGCTTTCCGATACGCCGATCGATCGATTTGCAGAAGCCCAGCGTCAGCCGGTGCGTTCAGCTCCCGCGCAGCAGGAAAACCGATCAACTTCGTCAGCGGACCGCCCGCGCGCGCAACAGCAGCAACCGCGTCAGGCAGCAACGCCCTCACCGACCAGCCGCCCTGTGCAGGCTGCATCCGATGTTCCGGATAATGCCCAAATTGCACTGGCCCGCGAAGCCGCTTTGCAAGCCGCAACGCTTGATGAGCTGCGCGAAAAGCTTGCAGCCTTTGATGGCTGCAATCTGAAATTCACTGCGAAAAACCTCTGCTTTGCAGATGGTGATCCGTCGTCAGACATCATGTTCGTAGGCGAAGCACCGGGGCGTGATGAGGACATGGAAGGCTTGCCATTCGTCGGCAAATCCGGCCAACTTCTCAACCGGATGATCGAGGCTATCGGCCTCAAGCGTGAAGGCGTCTACATCGCCAACACTATTCCTTGGCGTCCGCCGGGTAATCGTACGCCAACCCCCGTCGAAACAGAACTTTGCCGCCCGTTCATCGAACGGCAGATAGAACTTGCAGCTCCCAAAGTGCTAGTTGCGCTCGGCGGCCCCGCAGGCAAGGCTTTGACAGGTGCAACGGAAGGCATTTTGCGATTACGCGGCAATTGGAAAGTGCACCGTACGCCATCGGGCATTGAGATCCCAGTCATGCCCACGCTGCATCCGGCTTATCTCTTGCGTACGCCTGCGCAGAAAAGATTTGCCTGGCGTGATTTTCTTGCTGTGAAAATGAAGCTTGCGGAACTGGCTGAATAATCTTCCCAGATTGCACGGCTCAGACAGCGAATTGTCACTAACATGCCGCAAACATACATTATTCCGCCGCTTGCACTATATCCGAACTCGACAAACGTTCTTTAAGCTTAGTGCATCGGGGAGGTTTTCATGGCCGGCCAGCTTCTGCCTATAGCTGCCTTGCTTGCAAGTACATTTCTAATGCTGCTTGCCGGTGGACTTGCAGGCATTCTCCTGCCAATCCGCGGAGGCGTTGAAGGCTGGTCAACGACCACAATTGGCTGGATGGGAACGACCTATGCGCTCGCTTTCACCATAGGCTGCATTGTTATTCCTCATCTGGTGCGGCGCGTCGGGCATGTGCGTGTATTCTCGGCACTACTTACGCTTCTATCAATCGCGTTGCTGCTTCATTCGCTCATTGTAAACCCTTATGCCTGGATGATCTTCCGCGGCATCGCAGGCTTCTCGCTTGCAGGCTCCTATATGATTATCGAGAGCTGGCTCAATGAACGCGTCACCAATGAAACGCGCGGCAAGATTTTCTCGATCTATATGATTATTACCATGCTTGGTCTCATGTGTGGCCAATACATCCTGCCATTTGGTGATGCGACGACCGTAACTTTATTCATCATCTGTGCGATCATTTATGCCAGCGCCCTGCTGCCAACCACACTTTCCAGCGCTCAGTCACCAAATCCACTGACGCAAGCTTCGTTGGACCTAAAGGGGCTTTATAGGCGCTCCCCCGCAGCCGCCGTCGGATCTTTCATCGCGGGCATAGTGGCCGGCACATGGAGCTTCCTCGCCGCCATCTATGGTGAAATGAACGGCCTTTCGACTTTTGGCATCGCCACAATGCTGGCCTGCGCAATGATTGGCGGCGCGATCTTCCAATATCCACTCGGGCGCGCTTCCGATATTGTTGATCGCCGTTTCGTCATGGTTATCGCGGGCGCTATTGGCTTTGTGCTCTCAGCCATCATGCTGCTGGTTCATCCCACATCGCCCTATGCGCTCTACATCATGATGTTTCTGTTCGGCTCAGTGCTTTACTCGATCTACAGCCTTAACGTAGCCCACGCCAACGACTATGCCGACGCGAGTGAATTTGTGAAAATTTCTGGCGGCCTGCTTATCATCTATGGCACAGGAAGCATGATCGGCCCGGCTCTATCCGGCCCACTCATGGATCTTATGGGGGCATCTGGGTTCTTTGTAACTATGGCACTGGCTTATGCAGTCTATGGCCTGCATGCTTTCTGGCGTATTCGCCGTTTCGAGCGACCAGCAGTCAGCGATCAAAAAACAGAGTTCAAAATCTACACCCCAGACGGTCAGCCTACACCTGAAACAATGCAGCTCGATCCGCGCGCAGAAGGTTCACCGGGACAGGCGTAATTTTACTGTGCCTGTTGTGGAGTATTGGTTTTGTGAGGCGCGATCGCCAACTGATGCTCACGGTAGATGATATAGCCGCCAGCGCCCATAACGATCACGCTGCCAATCAGCATCTCAAAAGTTGGAATATCCCCGAAGAATAAAAACCCAATGCCGAGGCCGAGCAGCATTGAGGTATATTCAAATGGTGCAATGGTACTCATCGGGGCATGCCGATAGCATTCGGTCAGTAAAATTTGCGCAATCCCGCCCGCAATACCTGCGCCAATCAGCATTGCGAGCTGAGGCCAGCTCGGTGCAACCCAGCCGAACGGCACACTAACCAGCGCAATAACACTTGCTGAAATCGAGAAATAGATAACGATTGTCGATGTGCGTTCGGTCTGCACAAGACGACGCACCAGCATCATGGCAAAGGCAGCCATCACGGCGCCGCCCAATGCCGCCAAGGCACCCATGGCTTCATTATGTCCGACATTGCCTTCCGCAAACAGCGTCATGCGCGGCCAGATGATAATCATCACACCGAACAAGCCGATGACGACCGCACTCCAGCGATAGAGCCGGACCACTTCATGCAGAATGAGTGCGCCAAGAACAACGGCGATAAGCGGTGATGCGTAGTTGATTGCAATTGCTTCCGGCAAAGGCAGCTTGGTCAGTGCATAAAAGCTCAGAGACATCGCGCCAACGCCGACCATGCCGCGCCAGAAATGGCTGAACCCATGGCGGGTTTGAAGAATGCCGGATAGCTGCCCGCGCAACGCAAAGTAGACCAGGATGGCAAGGACTGCGAAAAAAGATCGGAAGAATATTAACTGGCCAAGCGGGATACCATCTGCAGCCTTGAGCAAGGTCGACATACCGACAAAAACAGCGACGGAAGCGACTTTTAGGCTAATGCCCAGCATTGGATTGTTTTGAAGCAGATCAGGCTCGGCAGTTTCGCCGGTCTGAACATTTGCGGAGGCCGCGTCCGGGAGGGACTTCACAACGCAGTTCCTTAAACGGGGGATGCAGGAGCAAGGCGGGAAATTACAGTTATTGCGCTATCCATAGGCTTGTTCGCAACAAAGTGCCAGCCAAGCAAAGATCAGTAATTAAAAAATATTGAGCAACTTCGCTTTTCTTGTCGTTTGCTAAAAAGCCGGATACGACTCTCGTATCGAAGTGATCACAAAGAAGAGTTTCGCAATGCGTACTGAAACCGGCCAGACATTCCGCCTCGAAGATTATCGCCCGACACCTTACGCAATTCCTCAAACGAAACTCGATTTCACACTTGAGCCCGAGAAAACGATCGTTCGCGCCGAACTGACTATTGAGCGCCGCGCTGGAACGGCTGCTGATACACCACTTGTTCTGGATGGTGACGAGCTGAACTTCGTCAGCATCAGCCTGGATGGGAAGGCGCTCAATGATAACAGCTACTCAGTGACGCCGGATAAACTCGAAATCACTGACCTTCCCGACGCTGAGCGTTTCACTCTGGAAATCGTCACCGAAGTTAATCCCACTACAAACCGACAGCTTTCCGGGCTTTACCGCTCAAGCTATGTCTATTGCACGCAATGCGAGGCAGAAGGTTTTCGGCGCATCACCTATTATTATGATCGTCCAGACGTTCTCTCAGTTTATACGGTTCGTATTGACGCGGAAAAGGCTGCTGCACCAATACTGCTGGCAAATGGCAATCCCGTCGAACACGGCGCTGTCGCCGGTAATGCCGACAGACATTTTGCCGTCTGGCACGACCCACACCCCAAGCCTTCCTATTTGTTCGCCCTTGTTGCTGGCTCGCTTGATGTCGTGAAGGATCATTTCACGACACAATCAGGGCGTCCTGTCGACCTCGCCATCTATGTTGAACATGGCAAAGAGAATCGCGCACTTTATGCGATGGATGCGTTGAAACGTTCCATGCGTTGGGACGAAGAAAAGTTCGGCCGCGAATATGACCTCGATGTCTTCAACATCGTTGCCGTCTCGGACTTCAACATGGGGGCTATGGAAAACAAGGGCCTCAATGTCTTTAACGACAAATATGTGCTGGCCGACCCCGAAACGGCAACGGATGTCGATTATGCTGGCATCGAAGCCGTGATCGCGCACGAATATTTCCATAACTGGACCGGCAATCGCATCACCTGCCGCGACTGGTTCCAGTTGTGCCTCAAGGAAGGCCTGACGGTTTATCGCGACCATGAATTTTCGGCCGACGAACGCTCGCGTCCGGTAAAGCGCATCGCAGAAGTGAAAATACTGAAAGCCCAGCAGTTCCCGGAGGATAGCGGCCCCCTTTCGCATCCGGTACGCCCGCGTGAATATAGCGAGATCAACAACTTCTATACGGCGACCGTTTATGAAAAAGGTTCGGAAGTGGTGCGTATGATCCGAACGATCATCGGCCCCGAACTGTTCCGCAAAGGTATGGATCTCTATTTTGAGCGCCATGATGGCGATGCTGCAACCATTGAAGACTTCATCAAAGTTTTTTCCGATGTCTCCGGCCAAGACTTCTCGCAATTTGCGCTCTGGTATGATCAGTCGGGCACACCAAAGGTTGAAGCGAGCTTCAGTTTTGATGCGGCAAAAGAAACTTACACCATCAGTTTCACACAATCCCTCGCACCCACGCCCGGTCAGCCGGTAAAAAAACCGATGCATATTCCGATCGCCTTTGGCTTGTTGGGATCGGATGGCAAAGATATTCAACCTTCCTCTGTCGAAGGTGGAGATGTGAACGATGGCGTCATTCATCTGCATCGTGTTTCGGAAACGCTAACGTTCCATGGGATCAAGGAACGCCCAGTCCCCTCGCTGTTGCGTGGTTTTTCCGCCCCGATCAATCTGGTCTCACCGCTTAACTCGGAAGACCGAGCCTTCCTCGCTCTCAATGACAGCGACCCGGTTGCCCGCTGGCAGGCTCTGACCGGCATCTTTACACAAGCCTTGCTCGAAGGCGCTAAGAGAGTGCGTGGCGGCTACTTGCCGGAGACCGATGCCAAAATTATCGAACTTGCCGGACGTATTGCCTCGGATGAAAGCCTTGATGCCGCTTTCCGTGCACTATGTCTGACTTTGCCAAGCGAAAGCGACATTGCGCGTGAGATGGGCGAGAATGTTGACCCCGATGCAATCTATGCAAGCCGCGACCATCTGATTGCTGCGATTGGTTCCGCCTATGTGAAAGACTTCGCAGCACTTTACACACGGCTGGAGCAACAGGATGCATTCTCTCCTGATGCTGTATCAGCGGGCAAGCGCGCTCTGCGGAATGTGCTGCTTGATTACCTCAGCCGTCACGAGAATAGCCCGGCGCGTGCTGCACAGCAGTTTGCAGACGGCGATAACATGACCGAACGTGCAGCAGCCTTAAGCGTGCTGGTGCATCGCTTTGGAGATAGCCATGAAGCTCAGGGCGCGCTTGCGTCATTTGAAAGACGCTTCGGCGACGATGGCTTGGTAATGGACAAATGGTTCATCGTGCAGGCAACCCGACCGGGCGACAAGGCACTTGAAGCCGTTCGAGCTTTGACGAAACACAAGCTGCTTTCGTTTGATAATCCGAACCGCGTACGTGCATTGATCGGCGCATTCTCGGCGAGCAATCCAACGGGCTTTAATCGCAAAGATGGCGCGGCTTACAACTTCTTTGCCGATATCATTCTGGCAATCGACCCAGAAAACCCGCAACTCGCAGCTCGCCTTCTCACAGCATTGCGGTCGTGGCGTTCGCTGGAAGATGCCCGTCGTGAACATGCTCGTGCAGCCCTCGCCCGCATTGCAGGGACGCAGAAGCTGTCGACTGATCTACGGGACATCGTCGACAGAACGCTTGCTTGATTCGCGAATCAGCTGATTGATTCTCTACTTCATCAAACTCGGCCTCTGAACAGGCCGGGTTTGGCCGTTGCGCAGATATTCAAGCAAAGCTGCATAAAACCTGAAAAGGCTTCCGGCTTTCATGAGTCTTTTCAGGGTGTTAGATGGGCGCGCTCTCAAACTGATTCCGTTTAACAGATTGAGATTCAACGGAAAATCCAAATTCACGAATGGTGTTTTTTACGTCTCGTTAACGAATTCACTGGACAGCACGAATCACTTTTGATTCATTGACGTTGTTCGGAGATGGCGTATTCCGAAACATTTTGAGTAGAGATTTCAGTTCACGCGGCAAAAGCAGTTCTGGGCGGACAGCGCTTTGAGCGCATCTTGGGAACTGTTACGGCAAATCAAAGAGGGGCCAATAGATGGCGAGCACCGACGCGTACGACGCGACGGCGGGGAAGCGTCGCGACTCCGGACGGAAGCGAAAGAAAGGCAGGCTTTCTGGCCATGCCAAGCTTCTTGCAGGCCCTGCTTATGGCAAATTCGCAGCGGTTGAACCCGCGTTGCGCCGCCTTGTTCCGGCTCTCATCATCATATTCCTGATCATACTCGGTGTGGCTCGTGTTTTCTCGATGCTGTCATGGCGCGAAGACATTGAGCTTCAGCACAAAGCCGCCCTTTCCGCTGCGACGGCCAATCTGGCGCAGATGATTGAGCGTGCAGCCAATGGAACGCAGGCTGGCGCTCAGATGTCACCAAAAGACCTCGATAATACAATTGCCGAATTTCGGTCGCGCGGACTGTCCTCCAGCGGCATGACCGTTGCTCTGGTCAATGATGACTCCGTTATTGTCACCGCTTCCGGCCCTGCAACGGACATTATCGGCAAACGGGCTGACGATGTGTTCAGCGACATCCAGCCACTTTTCATGTTTGCGGAGCGCGCAGGCGTTCTGACTATCGTCATGAACGGTGAAGCCGCTTACGGCACTGTATCCAAACCTATGACTGTGCCCTATGCGATTGTGGCCGCGGAACCGGAAAGTACAATCTTTGCCGAATGGAAGCGCGCAGTCTCCCTGAACGTGACGCTGTTTGCAGGCACGACAGGCGTGATGTTTGCCATCCTTTATGCCTATTTCAGTCAGGCAGCGCGCGCTCGCGAAGCTGACGACCTTTCCGGGCAGATTCAGCGCCGCATCGATATGGCGCTTGCGCGTGGCCGTGGTGGTCTATGGGATTGGGACATGGCACGCGGGCGCATCTACTGGTCGCGCTCTATGTATGAAATGCTGGGTTATGAAGCGCAGGATGCGGTTCTCGCCTTTGGCGACGTTTCAGCCATCATCAATCCTGAGGACGGCGATCTCTATTCAATTGCTGAACAGGCCGCGGCGGGCGATATTTCCCACGTCGATCGCGTATTCCGTATGCGCCATGCCGATGGTTCTTGGGTCTGGATGCGAGTTCGTGCGGAAATTGCCGCAGAGAATGACCTGCATCTGGTGGGCATTGCCTTTGACGTCAGCGAACAGCACCGTTTTGCGCAGCAAACGGCTGAAGCCGATATGCGCATCCGTGAGGCCATTGAAAACATTTCCGAGGCCTTCGTTTTGTGGGATGCCAATAATCGTCTGGTGATGGCAAATTCCAAGTTCAGTGAATATGCGGGGCTTCCAGTCTGGACACTAAAGCCAGGCGTTCCGCGCAATGAAGTCGATGCCCATACACGTCCATTCAGCTTTGAGCGTCGCATGGCCAACGAGCATAACCGTGCAGGTGGTCAGACCTTCGAACGACAGCTGAGCGATGGACGCTGGTTGCAGGTCAACGAACGCCGTACGCAGGACGGCGGACTTGTTTCCATCGGCACCGACATTACGCAGATCAAGCAGCATCAGGAGCGTCTGGTCGATAGCGAACGTCGCCTCATGGCAACCATTCACGATCTTTCGATAGCCCGTAAGGGTGAGCGCGACCGCGTTCGTGAACTGTCGGAACTGGCTCGCAAATATGGTCAGGAAAAGGAACGCGCTGAAGCTGCAAACCGAGCGAAGTCTGAATTCCTCGCCAACATGTCTCATGAGTTGCGCACGCCGCTCAACGCAATTATCGGCTTCTCCGAAATGATCCAAGCCGGCACCTTCGGGCCACTTGGTTCTGATCGCTACGAAGAATATATCAACGACATTCACACCAGCGGCAACTTCCTGCTCAACGTTATCAATGACATTCTGGATATGTCGAAGATCGAAGCTGGTCATTTCTCACTTGATCGCGAAGAGATAGACCTTTGCCCGCTGATCAATGAAACCGTACGCATGATCTCGCTGCAGGCAGACGAAAAGAACATCACAGTCGAGACGCGTATCGAAGAAGCGATGCAGCTCAATGCCGACCGTCGTGCGGTCAAGCAGGTGCTGATCAATCTGCTTTCCAATGCGGTAAAATTCACCTCGCATAACGGACACATCACGGTACGCGCTCGTAAAACCGGATCGGCCCTGTTCATGACAATTCAGGATACAGGCGTAGGCATTCCAAAGTCTGCCTTGCGGAAAATCGGCCAGCCGTTCGAGCAAGTGGAAAACCAGTTTACCAAGACGCATAGCGGCTCAGGCCTTGGCCTCGCAATTACGCGCTCACTTGCAGAACTGCATGGTGGCTGGCTGCGTATCCGCTCGACCGAGGGCATTGGCACAGTAGTTTCCGTCTGCATTCCAGACCGCAGACAGAAAGCCATCGTCAGTCATGAGGCAGAAATCCACGCAGCCTGATTGGATCCTAGAGCATTTCACGTTTCAATTTAACCAATGGAAATGCTCAATCTGTTTGCTTCGGGATGCGCTTGATACCAAGGCGCGAAGATGCTGACACATCACGCCTTGAAAAAGTTCAATCGCCACTCGGGCTTAACCAAAACTCCATGAGTCATACTCATGGAGTTTTGGTATAAGTTTATTTAATCAGCTCATCAAAACTGGCCCGAACACTTGTCGCCAGTTCCGCCAATTGATGTTCGACGCGCTTGATGTCCGGCAATTCGGCAGCGCGACAGAGAAGGTCGATCATCCCCGGAATGAACTCTTCCCGCGATGCGTCGCTGCCCAGGCATAGGCGAATTGTCTGGCTGAGATTGGTGTAGAAGCGATGTGCCTCCACCAGCATGTCGCTTGATGCCGGATCGGCAAAGGACGGGTCCAGTCCTGAAAGCACATCTTCGGTTCCAAGCGGTCTAGGCCCAGTGACCAGCTTGCCCGTTAGAACTGCAAATTGCGCGATAAATTCGAGATCGACAATGCCACCGGGTTTCAACTTGAAATCCCAGTCATCCCGTGGTGGCTTTTCCTGATAGATAAGATCGCGCATTTCGCGCACGTCTTTTGCGGTCTTCGTTGTATCGCGTGGCGCTGAAAGCACCTCATCGATCTCATCTTTGATGAAATCAATAAAATCAGCATCTCCATGGATCGGGCGAGCACGCGTCAGTGCCATATGCTCCCATGTCCACGCTTCACTACGCTGATATTTGCCAAAAGATTCAATGTGTGTAGCAACCGGCCCCTTATTACCGGAAGGACGAAGCCGCATATCAACTTCATAAAGCACGCCCTCGGCTGTCGGCGCAGACAGTGCAGCGATCAGACGCTGCGTAAGGCGAATGTAATACTGAGAAGGCGCAAGAGGCTTCTCACCGTCGGTCTCATCGGTGTCAACGTCGTGATCGTAGAGAAGGATCAAATCGACATCTGAGCCAGCAGTCAGCTCGCGACTGCCAAGTTTACCCATAGCAAGCAGCGCCACTTTAGCGCCCGGAACCTTGCCATGTCGGCGTTGTAATTCCGTCTCCACGGCCTCGAATGCCTTGCCTATCATAAGCTCGGCGAGATCAGAGAAAGCACGCCCTGCCCGCACACCATCAATCGCGCCGGTCAAAAGCCGGATACCAATCAGGAAACGATGTTCGGCTGCGAAGATGCGCAGACGATCAAGCACCTCCTCATAATCACTGGCTGATCCGAGAAACGCGCGGAGCCGCTCTTCCAGATAGTGACGCGTCGGCATTTCTGAGAAAATTGCCGGATCGAGCAGACCATCAAAGACATGCGGGTTACGGGTTATGACTTCTGCAAGACGAGGTGCCGCACTCATGATCATGACAATCAGATTGAGCAGACGCGGATTGGATTGCAGCAGGCTGAAAAGCTGGATGCCCGACGGAAGCCCTTGCAAAAAGCTGTCAAAGCGCAGCAAGGATTCATCGGCACGCTTGGTTTCGGCAAAGGCTTGTAAAAGTGCGGGTGTCAGTTCGGTCAGGCGTTCGCGCGCCTCGGCTGATTGCGTGGCGCGATAGCGCCCAAAGTGCCAGGTACGGATTACACGGCAAATATCGCTCGGCCGTTCAAAACCCATCGATGAGAGCGTTTCGAGCGTACCTGGATCATCAACATCACCGGTGAAGACGAGGTTGCCGCCGGTCGCTGTACCCAGTTCAGGGGCTTGCTCAAACAATGCCGCATACTGCTTTTCAACGACCTTGAGTGCAGCAAGAAAAACATCGGAAAACTCTGCTGGATCGGCATAGCTCATCATACGAGCGACGCGCGCAAAGCCTTCGTCGTCTTCCGGCAGAATATGCGTCTGCTCGTCGGCGATCATCTGAATACGGTGCTCAACGTCGCGCAGGAAATAATATTCCTTTGCAAGCGCATCGCGTGCTTTCTCGGTGATCCAGCCACGTTCAGCAAGCCGGGCAAGCATCGGCACGGTCTGGTTGCCGCGCAACTCAGGGAAACGCCCACCGGCAATCAATTGCTGCGTCTGCACGAAGAACTCGATTTCGCGGATACCGCCGCGCCCAAGCTTCACATTATGGCCACGCACGGCAATATCGCCATGCCCCTTATGAGCGTGGATCTGTCGCTTGATCGAATGCACATCGGCAATCGCAGCATAGTCGAGATATTTTCGCCAGACATAAGGGGCGAGCTCGGCCAGCACCTGCAGACCAGATTCACGATCACCAGCAACTGGTCGTGCCTTGATCATGGCAGCGCGTTCCCAATTCTGGCCACGACCTTCGTAATAGTGCAACGCTGCGCTCACCGGAATTGCAAGCGGCGTTGATCCCGGATCAGGACGCAAGCGCAAATCAACACGGAAGACATAACCATCCGCAGTACGGTCCTGCAGAATTCGGACAAGACGGCGCGTCAACCGTGAGAACGTATCAACACATTCATAGGGATCGATAATTGATGGGCGTTCGGAATCAATGAAAACAATGAGATCGATGTCTGACGAGTAATTGAGCTCACGCGCACCGAATTTGCCCATGCCGAGCACAATCCAGCCGCTCTCTTTTTCAGGATTGGCTTGGTCGACCAGCTTGATCTTACCCGCACGATCCGCATCGCGAAGCAGGAAGCGAATGGCTGCACCGGTGCAAGCTTCGGCCAGATCGGTGAGCCAGCCGGTTGTCGTTTCCGTATTGAAAACCTGCCCTAGATCGCAAAGCGCAATCAGCACATGGGCTTCGCGCTTCAATCGGCGTAGATCGGACATAAGCGAAGTTTCGCTCGCCCCCTCTTCCGTGCCACTGGCCGATATTTCGCCCATGATGTCACTGAGTGCAGTCTCGGGTGTTTTTGCAATCAGACGCTGCAGAATTCCAGGATGACGCGTCAGAGCTTCACGAATGAAGGGGGAAAGATCTAGAACAGCCGCAAGAAAGGCTTCCGCTTTGGGCTGATGCAACAGCGCATCGACGTCGGAAAGATTTTCTTCCTTGGACCGTTGGATGAGATCAGTAAAAAACGATTTTGCACGCCCACTATCAAGGGGTGTCAGCCCACAAAGGTTTCGGTCGAAAAACAGTGCCTTTGTGTCTTCAGCCGCCATGGTCCCCTCATTCATGCGAGTATTAAGATCAGCTGTCCTTCAACAACGGAAACTCGAGAACTGCACGCAGGCCCGGTCCATTGTCTTCCAGACGCAGAGCGCCACCGTGCAACTTCATAACTGCCTTGGCAAGACTTAAACCAAGACCCGATCCGGGCTGCGTACGGCTTTCCTCAAGACGCACGAAGCGTTCAGTTGCCTGCTCACGTTTATCTTCCGGGATGCCGGGGCCATTATCAGCCACCACAATGCGTACCCACTGCTGATCACGTTCCATGGAAAGCGTGACTGTTGCGGTGTTTTCACTATTCAGCGCATATTTAATGGCGTTATCGACAAGGTTGGAAACGGTCTGACCGACAAGCTCACGATTGATATGCAAAGGCACGTCAATCAGATCACCAAGAGTAAGCTTTACGCCAGCGTCTTCGGCAACCGGCTCATACATTTCCGACACATCGCTGACGATTGGCGCGACCGACATATTCTCCAGATTTTCCGAAGAATAGCCCGCTTCCAAGCGTGAGATCATAAGGATCGCATTAAAAGTACGGATCAGCTGATCGGATTCACCGATGATGTCTTCCAGCGCTTCACGATATTCTGTTCCTGCTTTTTTGCCTGAGAGCGCTTCTTCCGCCCGATTGCGCAAGCGGGTGAGCGGCGTCTTGAGGTCGTGAGCAATATTATCGGATACCTGCTTCAAACCTTCGTTGAGCTCCAGAATTCGTCCAAGCATGACATTGAGGTTGCCAGAAAGACGATCAAACTCATCGCCGGAACCATTAACAGGCAACCGACCAGTCAGATCGCCATCCATAATGCGTTGCGAAGCACGCGAAACTTCATCAATACGCTTGAGTGCTCGACGGCCCACAAAGAACCAGATCAACAGCGCGCCGACACCCATAATGCCGAGCGCCAACATAAGCGATCGGCGTACCAGATCGCGGAACCGTTCCGGTTCACCAAGATCGCGACCAACCAGAAGACGCATGCCATTCGGAAGCGCGATCACCACAGCAATTGCGCGATGCTCGGTTTCCGTGCCCTGCTCACCATAGCGGCGATATTTGAAGGCTCGTTCAACGATGCCGTCAGTGTCCAGAACGCCCGGTTCAACGCCTTCTACGTTGCCAGAAAGAATCCGCCCCGATGGATCAGCAACGAGATAGAGATAGGCGCCGGGTTGACGCGACCGATAATCAATCGTGCGTACGAGCTGCGGAATGCCGCCACGCGCATAGGCCTTACCAATGCTCGCAACTTCTTCACCCAGTGCTTCCTGCGTCTGGGTATTGATAATCGAAGCGGAAAGATTGGTCATGTAAAAGACCAATGCCACCGCACCAACAGCAAACAATAGCAGATAGAGTGTCGATAGTCGCGCAGCTGTCGTGCGCATGAGCGCAGAAAAGCGACCCATCATTCCACCTTGGCACTCGCTGATGAGCTTTTAGCGCGTCCAGCTTTCAACATGTAGCCGGCGCCACGCACTGTATGCAAAAGCGGGCCATCGAAGCCCTTCTCGATCTTGGAGCGCAGGCGCGAGATATGGACGTCGATCACGTTGGTCTGAGGATCAAAATGATAATCCCAAACATTTTCAAGCAGCATAGTACGTGTCACGACCTGACCTGCATGGCGCATCAGATATTCGAGCAGACGAAACTCACGCGGCTGAAGTGTGATGTCTACATCCTGTCGGCGCGCAGTGTGTGCGAGGCGATCAAGCTCCAGATCGCCAACACGATAAATCGTGTCCGCTTCGCGAGGGCTTGAACGGCGCTGCAAAACTTCAACACGAGCCAGAAGCTCGGAAAATGCGTAAGGTTTGGTCAGATAATCGTCACCGCCTGCGCGAAGTCCTGTCACGCGATCATCTACTTCGCCAAGGGCAGAAAGGATAAGAACCGGCGTTTCCATGCCTTTCGCACGCAGCCCGGCGACCACAGAAAGGCCATCGCGCTTCGGCAACATCCGGTCAACGACCAGCACATCATAGCTACCGTTTTCAGCCAACGTATAACCAATCTCACCATCGCCAGCAATGTCGGCAGAATGGCCAGCCTCGATAAAGGCCTTCTCAAGATAGCGGGCCGCTTCGCGGTCGTCTTCAATAACGAGAATCTTCATGGCGCCACCCTAAAGCATGTCGGGGAAAAGTTGGAACGAGTTTCTTCCTTTGACGACACGCGTAAAAACAAAGTTCGATGTGGTAAATGGAGCAATGCCAGGCGGACTGACCGCCTGGCATCTGAATTTCAGACACTAATTGTCCAGACGATCATCATTATCCTTGATCGATAGGCAGCGCCACGAAGCGGCTCTGATCATTGCTCTGGAGCTGCAACAATACCGCCTTACGACCAGCCTTTGAAGCTTCGGTAATTGCCTTATTGATGTCTGCGGCGTTCTTCACCACCTGATTGTTGACGCTTACGATCACATCGCCGGAACGGATGCCGCGATCAGATGCATCGCTGTCAGGGTCAACATTTGTGACCACCACGCCATCACCTTCTTCAGAAGGGGTGACAGTCAGACCATACGAGTCGAGGGTTTCACCCTGCTCGGTATCGCCACCACCACCGGACTGGGTGTCAGCCTTTCCGAGATCCTGCGGCATGGCTGCAATGGTGATATCGACTTCTTCAGCCTTACCCTTGCGCCATACAGTCAGAGCAGCCTTTTCGCCCGGGATAATGTTCGCAACCTTGCGAGCAAGATCGCGTGGGTCCTGAACTGTCTCACCATTGACGGCAGTGATTACATCACCAGCCTTGATACCAGCCTTGGCAGCCGGACCATCGGCCTGAGGCGATGCAACAAGTGCGCCCTTTTCTTCTGCAAGGCCGAGCGACGCGGCAATGTCCTTGTTTACCGGCTGAATTTGTACGCCGATCCAACCGCGTTCAACTGAGCCCTTCTTGATCAGCTGATCGACAACTTGCTTGGCGGTCGATGCAGGAATTGCAAAGGCAATACCCACGCTGCCACCTGAAGGGGAGAAGATGGCGGTGTTGATGCCGATAACTTCACCGGAAAGGTCGAAGGCTGGACCGCCGGAGTTACCCTTGTTCACTGCAGCATCAATCTGAATAAAGTCGTCGTAAGGACCTGCACCGATGTCACGACCACGAGCAGAGACAATACCGGAGGTTACAGTACCGCCGAGACCGAAAGGATTACCGACTGCAACGACCCAATCACCGACGCGGATCTTGCTGTCATCGCCGAGTTTCACATAAGTGAACTTGCGCTTTGAATCGTCAATTTTCAGTACGGCGAGGTCAGTGCGTGGATCGGTGCCGATCAGCTTGGCATCGAGTTCTGTGCCGTCGTCGAGAACGACGCTATAGGCATCGCCATCTGAAACAACGTGGTTGTTTGTGACAAGGTAGCCATCCTCAGAGATGAAGAAGCCGGAACCCTGTGCGACAGGGCGCTCATGGCCCGGGCGACCCTTTGGACCTCTGCCAGGACGACGGCTATCAGGACGTGCATCGCCGCGCGGTTCCATACCAAAATCACGGAAGAAGCGCTTCAATGGATGGCCGTCTGGGAGCTGATCAAATCCGGGAGGTCCGGAAAACTGCGAACCGCTGTTTGCTGTTTCCTGAACATCTTTCTTGACACGAACACTGACGACTGCCGGACGAACCTTTTCGACCAGATCAGCAAAGCCAGCTTGCTGGGGCGGAGTGACACTTACGGCTTCAGCACGGGCATTGTTCATCACGCCCATCGGGCCGGTGGCAACGAAGGCACCAGCCAGCGCGGCGGACAGCGCTACTGCTGCAACACCCTTACGGTACTTTGAAGTTATGATCTTCGACATCTGTCTCTCCTTACGAGCAGCAATCTCGGACCAGTATTTCCACCAAGGCAAATCCGGTCCTGTAATCCTTTATAGAGCACAAGATAGTTCGAGCTACCTTACCGCTCAATTTCCGGAAAATGAAAGTTTTGTAAGGTTTGGGTTCAATTCAGGAGAAGAAAAAGATCTTATTTGTCATCAAGAAGCCGGGAAAGCTCGGCTTTTTCACGCTCAGACAAAGGCTTTTGGACCTCGACGACCGCATTTCGTCTGCGGAAAGCAATGAACAAAGCAATTCCACCAAACAGCAAAACAAGTACAGGGAAACCCCAAAGAAATGCTGTCTGGGCATTGAAACGAGGTTTCAGCAGAACAAATTCACCATATCGATCAACGACAAAATCCATGACCTGCTTGTCAGAATCACCCGATGTCAGGCGTTCACGCACCAGAATACGAAGGTCACGCGCTAATTCAGCGTTGGAATCATCAATCGATTCGTTCTGACAGACCATGCACCGCAGCTCTGCCGAGATCTGCCGTGCCCGTTTTTCCAATTGCGGATCAGGCAATATCTCATCCGGGTTCACCGCAAGTGCGGCGGACCCGTAAAATGACAAAAGGACTGCCAGGAAAAGTGCTGTAAACCCTCTCGCAATCTTCATGCTGCAGCCTCAGCGGGCTTGGATGAAGATTTACGGGCCTTCGATGGAGCACCAACACGCAGGCGCCGATCAGCAAGCGAGAAGATTGCACCAATCATCATGACCAATGCGCCGTACCAGATGAGCGTCACATGCGGTTTCCACCAGACGCGTACAACGATGGAACCATTTCCCGGCTCATCGCCCAAAGCAACGTAAACCTGACTGAACCAAAGCGTGCGAATACCTGATTCCGTTGTTGGCATCTGTCGAGCCGGGAAGAACCTCTTCGACGGCTCAATCAGTCCCATGTCACGACCTGAGGAATCCAAAAGCGTGAAGCTGCCGCGATTTTCAGTGAAATTGGAGCCGGTGAGAGGACGCAACCCTTCAAAGCGCAACGAATATTCAGCAACTTTTGTTGTTTCGCCCGGCCGCATCAGCAAGACACTTTCAGTGCCGTAAGTTGTGACACTGACTATGCCGAGCAAGGTCACGCCGAGGCCTATATGTGCCAGCGCCGTTCCAAAGACGGAACGCGGCAAGCCTTTGAAGCGAGAAAATGCTTTGCCTGCCGAAACCTTGCCGATACCTGCCTTCAGCCAAAGATCGGTCAGGCTTCCAAGGATCAGCCAAACGGCAAGACCAATACCCAGCGCGGCAAGTACGGAATGGGCATTGCTACGCCAAACCACAATACCGACAGTGATCAGTGACAGAGCGAAGGCAGTCATCAACCGTTGTGCGACACCATACAGATCACCGCGTTTCCAAGCTAGCAACGGGCCAAATGGGACTGCCAACAACAGCGGAATCATCAATGGTCCGAAGGTCATGTTGAAGAAGGGAGCGCCGACAGAGATCTTCTCTCCGGTCATCACTTCCAACAGCAGGGGATAGAGCGTCCCAATAAGGACGGTTGCAGCAGCAGTCGTGAGAAAGAGATTGTTGAAGACCAAAGCGCCTTCACGCGAAATCGGCTGGAACAACCCGCCTGAAGTCAGACTCTGAACACGAAGTGCAAAAAGCGACAGCGACCCACCGATGAAGATCGCGAGAATAGCAAGAATGAAGAGACCGCGCCCCGGATCGGTCGCGAAACTATGCACTGAAGTCAACACACCGGAACGCACAAGGAAAGTGCCAAGCAGTGACAGCGAGAAGGTCAAGATCGCTAACAAGACGGTCCAGATTTTCAGCGCTGAGCGTTTCTCCATTACGATTGCCGAATGCAGCAAAGCGGTTCCTACCAGCCATGGCATGAAGGACGCATTCTCGACCGGGTCCCAGAACCACCAGCCGCCCCAGCCGAGTTCGTAATAGGCCCAATATGAACCCATCGCGATACCGCCAGTCAGAAACATCCAGGCGACCAACGCCCAAGGGCGAACCCAGCGCGCCCAAGCCGCATCAAGACGACCTTCGATCAGCGCTGCTACGGCAAAGGAAAAACAGACTGAAAATCCGACATAGCCGAGATAAAGCAACGGCGGATGGATCGCGAGACCAATATCCTGAAGGATCGGGTTTAGATCGCCACCTTCAATCGGCGCGGGGATAATACGCGTAAACGGATTGGACGTGAAAATGATGAAAGCGAGAAATGCGGTTCCGATCCAACCCTGAACACCAAGCACATTTGCGCGTAGCGTTTCTGGCAAGTTGCCTGAAAAGGCAGCAACCAACGCACTGAAGAAGCTAAGGATCAACACCCAGAGGAGCATTGAGCCTTCATGATTGCCCCAAACGCCGGTAATTTTATAGAGCATCGGCTTTTGCGAATGCGAATTCTCGACAACATTCAGAACTGAGAAGTCAGAGACGACATAGGCGAAAGTCAGAACTGCGAAAGAAAAAGCAATAAGAGCAAAAACAGCCAGCGCAGTCGGCACGGCGACGCCCATCAGCTGCATGTCTCTGCGCTGTGCGCCAACAACAGGCGCGATTGACTGCACCACTGACAAAGCCAGTGCCAGAACAAGCGCGAAATGACCAATCTCGACATTCATAGGCTTTTTCCAGTTTCAATCTCAATTACTGGCTCGATTACTGGTCCAATATTCATCATTGGCCCTCCCACACGCCTTTCTTCTTCAGGCTGTCGGCGAGATCTTTTGGTACGTAGTTTTCATCGTGTTTGGCGAGAACATTGTCGGCGCGGAATACACCGTCAGGGCCAAAACGGCCTTCAGCAACCACTCCCTGACCTTCGCGGAACAGATCAGGCGCAATCCCTTCAAACACGACATTGACGGTTTTGATTGTGTCCGTGACGGTGAAATGAAGTTCGCTACCCTCACGAGTAACCGAGCCTTCTTCAACAAGACCACCAAGCCGGAACCGCGCACCCGATGTAATTTCCTGCTCTGTCAAATCAGCTGGCGTGCGGAAAAAACGGATGTCCTGGCTAAAGGCCATAAGCATAAGACCGACAGCGATTGCGAGTACGACCAGCGCACCGCCGATCAGCATGAGGCGCTTGCGCTTCCTCTGACTGACAGTGCGGGCTAAGCTGCCTGCAGATTTCGTGTTGCGTCCATTACCTTCTGCAGTCGCACTCATTGTGTTGCGCTCCCTGCTTCCAAACCAAGTCCTGCGGCAAAGCTTGTCAGCTCCGTCCGCTTTTCACCATCCAGCGCCGCAACTCCACGTTTCAGTGCATCGAGTGCTGCATCGCGGCGATTGAGGATCATATAGGAGCGCACGAGACGCTTCCAGCCATCGATATCCCCGCTGTTTTCGCGAAGACTTTCATCAAGACGTTGAACCATACCCTCAACCATCGCCTGACGATCTGCCGGGCTCATGGATGCTGCAGCGTCTACGTCGTCTGTCGTGGGTCCTTTGGCTGGCGCGGACGGTGCTAGCGATCCTCGAATGCGCGCAATTGTCTGCTCAACCTGAGCACGCCATGGCGCATCTTTCGGCGCCTTATCAAGGAAAGTCTGCAACCTTGTAATGGCGCTGTCGGCATTGCCGTCCTGCATTTCGCCCTGTGCAAGATAATATTGCGGGCGGATATCGTTGGGTTCGAGCGCTGCTGCTTTTTCAAACAGACCCTCTGCCTCTGCAGTGATTGGTCCACCTGAGACAGCAATCAAAGCTTCGCCGAGACCAAGGATACGAGGGAAATTTTCACCCTCAAGACGAATGGCCGAACGATATGCGTTCACGGAGTCGGCGCCTCGGCCGATACGCAAATAAATCGGCGCCAGAACATCCCAGCCGCGAGCGTCATTGGGGTTTTGAGCCAAGTGTGATTCAGCGCGGGCAATAAGCTCATCAACCGAACTGTTCTGGGGGCTGTTAGCCAAGCGTGCAGCAAGTGGCATGGACGGCGTATCGGGCGCGCCAAAAAGTGGATAGACACCCCAGGCGATAAGGGGAACCGCCAACACAGCTGCAAAAGCCAGCAACCGTCCTGAGCGAACCTTTTTCACCTCGGCAGCAGCGTCGGCGCTGCTCTTTTCAGCACCGAGTATACGACGGGAAATTTCGATACGTGCTTGCTCCGCGCTGGGAGCATCGATCATGCCGCGCGCAGCATCGGCCTCTACTTCGCGCAGCTGGTCTCGATAGACCTCTAGATCGTTTTTTTCAGGGGGCAAAAATTCTTGCTTGTTCCGCGTCAGCGGCAACAAAACAGTCAAAGTAGCTGCAAAAGTCAGCAGTGCGGCAGTCAACCAGAATTCCATGGCTGAGACTTAATCTCAGCGAAGGCAAAAACCAACTCGAAGGACGTGGAATTAGGCTGACTAGGGCAATTCGCCGCAAAGGCTTAATCAAAGGACGCGGATTTGTGCCCGCACATACGCATGGGATAAAATTTAGCGATGCATCCCATGCATGACTGTTTAAGCACCTTTGGCTTTATGTAAGCGGGGTCCAGCTGCCATCGGCATTCCGGCAAGCGGTGCCGCGCGAGGTTTGCGACGCATCACCAATCGAGAATGTGTGAGTATATTGGCGGCAGTTCTGAGAACCCACCTGATAAGGCTGTGCGGCAGTCACATCGCCGGAAGTCGAACCACTACCACTCCATGAAACCGCTTTACCTGCCGGAGAATACTCAAGCGCGCGATATTCCGCTTCAAGTGCCTTCTTACGGTCGCCCGCTGTCAGCTGACCTGCTGAACTGCCAAGGAGTCCGTTCCCGAGCGACGCGAGCAGATCCGGACGTGTTTCTGCTTTCGAGGAAAGTCCACCAAGCGAAGTCAGCCCTGAGCCCTTGCCGCCGCCGGAAGTTCCGCAAGCAGAGAGAGCGAACGCCATAGAAGCGATCAAAAACGGAGCAGAAAACCTTGATACCATCGTCATAACAAATCGGCCTTCATAAAAATGAGCATGCATACTATCGTAGGATGCAGCTATTAATCTAACCTTCTAGTCTGCCTCGTGGCAAAAACAACTATCAATCTTCAGTCAGCGGCAACACAACGCGCACCTGAAGGCCGCCAAGATTGCTTTTTCCCAAGAACAAGCTGCCCCCATATTCACGAACCGTATCCTGAACGATTGCCAAACCAAGCCCAGTGCCTGGCTTCGTTTCATCAACGCGGTTACCCCGTTTCAATGCGGCATCAATCTTGTCGGGAGCAAGACCTGGGCCATCATCCTCAATCAGAATCTCGAACTGGCGTTGCACATCCGCCGCAGGTCGCAGAACGATCTTGATCCGTCGACGTCCCCATTTGCCTGCGTTCTCCAGAAGATTACCGACAATTTCTTCCAGATCTTCCTTTTCACCAGCGAAAACTGCATCCGGCAAAACATTTCTGAATGCAATATTGAACGACGGATTGAGCTTTGCAGTTACGCGTTCCATACGATCAAGCACAGGTGTAACCTGAGTTCGAAATACGACGCTATCCCGTTGCGCAGCAATCCGAGCGCGCTGGAGATAGTGTTGTATCTGAACCTGCATGGCCTCGCTTTGCTCAAGCACCACGCGGCCCTGTTCACCACCCATGGAGCGCGCTTCATTCGTCAGCACCGAAAGCGGTGTTTTCAAAGAATGGGCGAGATTTCCGACCTGCGTTCGCGAGCGCTCAACAATGCGGCGGTTATTCTCGATAAGCGCATTCATCTCGTTTGCCAGCGGTGCAATTTCCAGCGGCAGCGACGTGTCGAGTTTGGCCGATCGTCCCTCGCGAATATCAGCTAAAGCCTGACGCACTTTATCAAGCGGTCGCAAACCAAAGAGAATAATACCAGCATTGATGAACACGCTGCCAAGGCCGAAAATCGCCAGATAAAGAGCCAACTTGCTTCTGAAGTCTGAGATTTCATTCATCACTTCGCTGAGATTGCCCATGACACGGAAGCGTGCGACGCGATTGTCGTTATCGAGAACAACTTCGGTCTCGACAATATAGAGCTCTTCACCGTTCAGGCCTGGCAGCGTGTAGCTGCGCATAAACGAGCTATCAAAGGGCGCCTGCGTGATCGGCATTTCAGGCACGATGCGCCCGACCGAGGACAGCGACTGGAGTTTGCCGGAAATATTTGAGGAAACGGGATCTACAGACCAGTACCAGCCAGAAAGCGGACTGGAATAACGCAGTTCGCCCAGCTCCGGACGCCCTTGAAGGGTGCCTTCCGGAGAGATGCTCACAGCACCGACGAGACTGAAAAGGTGCGCAGTCAGAAGACGTTCAAAGTTGTTGCGCGCAGCATCGCCATAAAGCGTGCTTATCAATGTCGCGACAACGACAAGCGCCAGAATGACCCAAAGCGTCGAAAGGGTTACGACGCGTATCGCAAGAGAACGCAGAGGGGGGAAAATGCTAAGAAGCTTCAGTTCCCACTCCCTTTCACATCTGTATTTCCTTCCGAACGGATACGATAGCCCATGCCACGTACCGTTTCGATCAAGTCAACGCCCATCTTCTTGCGCAAGCGGCCGACAAAGACTTCAATCGTATTGGAATCTCGGTCAAAGTCCTGATCGTAAAGATGCTCGACCAGTTCGGTGCGCGACACCACTTCGTCCATATGATGCATCAGATAGGAAAGCAGCCGATATTCGTGCGAGGTAAGCTTTAGCGCCACACCGTCAATACTGGCCTTTGAGGTCTTGGTGTCCAAATGCAGCGGACCGCACACCAGCTCCGACGAAGCATGTCCAGCCGCACGTCGGATAAGCGCACGCAGTCGCGCCAGCACTTCTTCGATATGAAAAGGCTTTGCGACATAATCGTCGGCACCAGCATCGATACCTGCAACTTTATCGCTCCAGCGATCACGGGCGGTCAGCATGAGAACAGGCATTGTACGACCGCTGCGGCGCCAACGCTCAACAACACTGATACCATCCATCTGCGGCAGACCGATATCGAGGATCACGGCATCATAGGGCTCGGTATCACCGAGATGATGACCTTCTTCGCCGTCAAAGGCACTATCGACAACATAGCCCGTAGCAACCATCGCATCCGAGAGCTGCCTGTTCAGGTCCTTGTCGTCTTCAACGATCAGGATACGCAAGTTTAAAGCTCCTCGCAGGAACGCATTACTGTGCGGGGACGGCCACTTCTACACGGCGCGGGCGTTCGCCATCGCGGCCAGGTACGAGCACAACGATCACACACATGGCACGACCATTTTGCGTGGTTGGTGTTGCCTTGGCCAATTGGCCACCCTGTGAGGCTGCCACTTGTTCTCCAACTGCCGCGCAATCACCAGCGGCAGCGACCAGAAGATTGGACTTCTGTGGCGTCGCAATTGGCAGGGCACCGGCATTAACCGGCAACAGACCAATGCTTACGGCCAGAAGCGCGAAAATTTTGAGAGCAGGGTTCTGTTTCATCATGTCCCTTATATAGCGCCTCCCAGCTGAACGATGCATGAACGATACACTCTGCTTGTCGACACAAAGGAAATTATGCTCATAAAACAGCTTCAACCCCATCTCCGGATTGAAGCCATTCTAAACTATTGTTTTTATGCATAATATCAACCGGAACATCAGTCAATATTCCGGTTTCATGCATCTTTTCAAAACCTTGCTATCACGGATTATAAAATTATGAAATGCGTGAAGTTGCCCCTATGCGCCCAAAAACGGCGATAAGACCGGCAATAGCTGTAGCAAGCTGCAACAAAATATCCGTCAGAGGCCCCTGATCGACAGTTTCACTGACCAGACCAAAAGCTCCCGCAAGTGATAGAAACAGGGCAACAAGGCCTGCCCAGACTGTGCGAGAAAGATACCAAGGCTTATCTTCGATCATGACTTTTCCTTTCTAAATTCAGATCCCACTTGAAATATCAATGCAAGCGAAATCCCCTGCTCCGATTTTAGAACTCACCATTGCAACGCGAAGCTGGAAGTCGCTGGCCCCCAAATCCGAAAGCCGGTCTGCACCGGGGTAAATCCAGGAAGCCGCTTGCACCTGAACGCTTCGGACAAGCACATCCGAACGCCAAATTTCGACCTGATAGGCTTCGCGCTCTTCACCCAGTGGAATCTCTTCCCCAAGCCAGCTATCGGCATCAGCACGGCCGCGCCTGATCCAGCCGAACAACAGATCATTATTACTGAGCCGCTCTGCTTTGAGGTGAACAGGACTCAATGGTTTCAACGCCTGCACACCGCCGATTGCTTTTACAGTGTCGAAAAAATCGTCCGAGAACGATTTACCGGCCGCTCCAATGCGCCAGTTGAGTTCCAACCCGATTTCAGATGTTTGCAAACCTATGCTTTGAACGCCCCCATCCAGCAGGATGAAGGGCGTACCCGTCGGCTTTTCATTGAGGCTAGCGGCTTCTGTGCCAAGCTGCCCGCGCAAAAGACTGTTTAAGCGCCAATGGTTCTGGCCGATTTCTTGAGCATCAAGAAACTGCAGTACCTCCCATTTTCCATCGGAGGACTGCACAAGCGCGGTATTGGCACCATTCAGGATTTGCGTGAACGGTTTCGATTCCAGCTCACCCGAATACAGCACCAGTTCCAATGTTTGACCGTCGATAAGTCGCCCACTTGCCCCTCCGGGCAATGGAGCTGTCAGCTCACCCATAACGGCGCGCTCCCCAATCAGACCACGCTCGGCAAAGCCGTCATCGGAAGGCGAAGCATAAGTCGCGACCCCACGCCACGGCTTTGCATGACAGGCAATACGAAACTGACCAGCCGGATCTTCTGCACCTGGCCAGAGTGGCAGGTCGATGAGATGAAATATCGGCTTCATATCCGAAACAGGTCCGCCCGGCGTCAGCTGCGGCGTTTCTCCCCTATCAGCAAAAGCCACATTGGGTGCCAGTGCTACAGCTTTCACCACCCGCACCTCTCCGTCTTCGAGAGACGACACAACATAATCGCGCCCACCGCCCAGCATATCGAGCCGCACACGATCACCGACATGCAGGGCAGCCTCAGACCACGGCAATGAGAAACTTGCTGTCCGCCGTTCAGCATAACGGCGTGCCATCCAGGCTTCCGCGAGTGCGGTCGCCTGTCCCGCTTCCATTGAGCCGGAGAGGCTGAGGCTTTCCGTGCCTTGGCCCATATCGCGCCGCACCGATGCACCGACCACCTGAAAATCACGCAGCGGATCGTTGCAGTAAAGTTCAGCTACCGAAGGTAAATCGCCCTGATCCTCAAGAACCGCGGTCAGCGCTTCGTCATCGGTCGGTTCGACAAGCGTAGCCGCCACATTAAGTACAGGAGCCGCACGACCAATGCTGCGGAACTTGAACTGCCCTGACTGCTCAAAGCCGTGCACACCAAACACATTCATCAGTGGCTCCAGCACACCGCGAGCCGTGCTGGGTTCTGAAATCACGAAGCCAGTCAGATGCCCATCTGCGCCTGTGCAGTCTGCTTCCGGCAATCCAAAATCTGCGAGGATAGCTGCAATAAGCTCATCAAGAGCAACACCGCTCATGCGGCCATTGAGCCAATGTCCCAACCGCCAGTTTGGTGTGTCTCCCCACACATTGGCTTTCAGCGGAAACTCCGGAAACGGTCTCGTATCCCATGACCAGAGATAGACGCGATCCATGTCGAGCATCGGCCCGCCATAGATTGGGGAAACTGGGTTCCTATCCGGCCAGTAGTGATAATGCGCCCGCAGAAAGCGATCCATGGCAATATCGGAACGCGCTCCATTCGAAAAATAGGGTGTCGCGTTTTCCGAGGATTTCGGATCAGGGAACACATTAGGCTGGTTTGGTCCTTTATCGACCGCCGGGCATCCCAGTTCGGTGAACCATATGGGCTTTGATTGTGGAGCCCATGCCGTTGGCGCAAAAGCCTCGGCACCATCAATGCGATTATAGTGTGGGTTGCTCCACCATGAGCGAATGTCTTTGTATCGGTAAACCCATGGCTTGCCCGCAAGCCCATCCGTGATTGGTGTGCGCTTGCGCTGCTCACGGTTTTCGCTATTGGCATAATACCAGTCGAACCCCTCACCCGCTTCGATGTTGCTGCTCAGACTATCAAGATCGTAAGCACCTTCAAAACCATCAGGGTTGCCGCCATCCAGGTCGCCGTCTCGCCAGTCAGCGAGCGGCATGTAATTGTCGATACCAATGGCATCGATGGCTGGATGTGCCCATAGCGCGTCAAGATTGAAGAAGAGATCGCCGGTGCCATCCTGCGCCTGATAGCCGAAATATTCAGTCCAGTCCGCGCCGTAACTGATGCGACAGCTCTGCCCGAGTTTCATGCGCATTTCGGCTGCAAGCGTGCAGAGATGGGTTACAAACGGAAAGCTGTCGCGGCTTTCGCGGATGCTGGTAAGACCACGCAGTTCGGAACCCAGCAAAAACGCATCAACCCCGCCCGCCTGTATTGCGAGGCTTGCACAGTGATTCAGAAAACGTCTGTAACCCCATGTTCCGTTGACGAAAGCTGTAACCTGATCGGCCGCTTCCAGCGTCTTGTCAGGTGATCCAGAGATACCAATCGCGGGACTACAAGTTATGCGCCCACGCCATGGGTAAACGGATTGTCCCACACCGCCATAAGGCGACGGCAGCGAGTTGCCGGCGGGAACATCCATCATGATGAAAGGATATAGCGTTACTTTCAGGCCGCGCGCCTTGGCATCGCGGATTGCATCAACCACACTCTGGTCGGATGGTGTACCACCATAGGCCGCTCCCTCGCCGCTCTGGGAAATCAGATGCGCTCCGCTGCGCGTAACATTCTCAACTTTCCATGTCTGGCTCGACGACAAAGCACTCTGATGGGTAACACCGGGGCGTATCTGGCAATATCCTGCGCGCAAGTCATCGCCAAACCACGGCAGGACAATCGCCACATGCTGCAACTGAGGACAAAGCGACTGCAGTTCATCCATGGCCACGGTCCAATCGCTGCGACCGCGTTTTGCATTTCGATTAAGCTTGCGGCTTTCACCAGGCGACGGTCGATCCGTAACGGGAGTTGGCGAAAGACCGAACTCGGTTGAACCGGGAATAAGCGCGACAGCACGGACATCTCGCGCCAGCTTCCCAACCGGGCGCAGAACCTCGAACTGAAACTGTGGCAAGCGATTGCCATAGACATCAAGCGGAATACGCTCAAACACGACATAGGCCGTTCCGCGATAGGCGGGAGCATTGCCTGTGCCTTGCTTGGCTTCAATCAGCGGATCGGGCTGCTGCGTATCCGTGCCGTGATAAATGCGCATTTCGATTTCCGTAAGGTCAAGCTCTTGCCCGTCGGCCCAGACACGGCGAATGCCAGCAATTTCCCCCTCGGCAACGGCATAGGCTGCATTACCGAAATAGCTGTAGGAGGTCACCTTCGGACCGCCCTTGCCGCCCTGACGCTCCGTAGTTTTCTTTTCCTCATGCCTTGTCGCCCAAATCAGCGTGCCGGAAAGTCTTGCCGTGCCATAGACGAACGGCAGAGCTGCTCCTTCTTCGGCTGTTGCCACGCGCCCGCCATTGAGCCTTGCCCCTTCCATATGGCGGGTGGAGTTGATGATAGCCGTATCGATGGCATAACCACCCATTGCGCCAAGCCCTGCGCCGATGGCAGCACCCACAGGGCCAAAAATGCCACCGACGGCAGCGCCCACCGCCTGCAGAACAACAGTCGCCATTGCTTAACCTTCTGGTTCAGGAAAAATGAAAATTCCGGCTATACGTTTTTGCCATTGCGGCACCAGCCCAGAAGCCATCACCCGATGCCCCTCATAGGCATGGATGAAACGGTTCTCATTGGCCATAATGCCAAGATGCTTGGCCGCCATATCGGACCGCCAGCGAAAAACGAGGAGATCACCCGGCTGCGGATCAGTGCCGTCGCGGCGCTGCATATGGCGCGATGCGGCTTCAAGCAGCGGATCGCCGTGAGCGGCCTCCGCCCAGTCTGGCGCATAGGTACCGGGACTTTCCGGTTCAGTGCCATAGATCTTGCGCCAGATACCGCGCACGAGCCCAAGGCAATCGCAACTGATACCGCGCGCGGAAGCGCTGTGGCGGTAGGGCGTGCCAATCCAGCTTTCCGCCTCCGTCAGAATTCTATCTGCAATATTCATGGAACCAGCGCGCTCCCGTCATATTCGTTGTTGGAGCTGACATAGGCAAAGGCGGCGTCATTGCCCGGCAGGTGCGGGAAGCCGCGAAAATTTGCGCTATTGGCAAACTTTGCTTTGCAGGTGGCAAAGCTCTTGTCACAGCCTGCCACCAGTCGAAAACCGTCGCCCGGTTTTGCGGCAAGAACTGGCGGTTCTGTGAGATTCAAGCGATTGCCGCTATGTGCGAGGACGCGCACCGAACCGCCCTGATTATCTCCGCTTGTCCATGTGAGCCGCCCTTGTGTAAACCAGCTGCTGGCAAAACCATCGAGCCCACTCACACTGAGAATTGCACCGTCGACGCTTACAACAGAACCAACTGCAAAAAAGCGCGGGTCGTCGATATTCACGCCGCAGCGTTTATCGCCCAGCACCGCATCGCATTGACGCAGAACACGCCGTCCACAGACGGCATCAAAAGCCGCAGCAGCACCCTTCAGTTCCATCACAAACCGGCCACCTGAGCGCGTGATTGCCCCGACCGTCCAGCGCCGCAAAAGCATGTGCTGATCTGGCATGTTCCAATTGGCGAGATAGCTCTCGACCACGGCACCATCAAAGCGCCCCTGCTCAATATCGGTCTCGCTGATGCGTATCGACGACAACACACCTTCGACATCGCCACCCGCGATGGAAAGACCGAGCGTTGTCGTGGCTTCGCTGCTGTTAAGACCCGTTAATGGCTCGCAGGAAATACCTTCCAGAACCAGCGCCTGGTCGTGATCTGTGAAACCCAAGACCACCTGATCGGAACGTCTGATAAGCCATGCAAAGCAATGGCTTGTCACTTCTCCCTTCAGATGTGATTCAAGTTCTGCCGGGACAGGGATCATGCCTTGACCTCAATGATGGGAATAGATGGGATTTCACCTGCTTGAAACGAAGCAATGCTTGCTGTGAGGCGGTCTGTATCGAAGCGCACAGGCACATCGAAAAGGAAACCAGCCGTTACCTGTGCGCTGTCAGCCGGCACATAATCCGGGGTAAAAGATACAGTCCCCTTCGCATGATCGATTGTGAAAGCTTCACCCTCGTTGAGCCTCACGCCGTTGACGCCAACCAGCACCGAACCCACAACGGGACGTGTGATCGGTCGACTGTACGCTTCGTAATGTTTGACAAGCTGGAACATGGTGGTTGCGCCATCGCCTTTTCCTATCATCTGATCGGTAAAGGATGGCGCAGAACTGCCAGCAGCCGAAGAAAAGTCGAACGGATCGCGGAAGCGGAAACTATGCAGCGATCCGCGTCTTGCCTCGAAAAAGACAAGCACTGTTTTCAGATCGTCCAGCGACCGCAGACCGGTTCCCGCATCGAAATGTCTGCGTGAATGCGCCCATCGGGCATTGCGCTTTTCAAAGCCTGATGTGAGTGTCACGATTTCATTGCGCCACTCCGGCCCACCCGTCGCACCGAATGAAACACCCAACGGAAAACGGACATCGTGAAAAGCTTCCATCTCACATCCTCCGTGCGCCGCGGCGCACAGCACCCGCAAGCATGGCTGACAGCTGTGCTTCGGATTTGCGGAAGGAAGATGCGTCGGGCGATGTCATGTTGAACACGACCTGCACGGGCTTGGAGCCACTGCCGCCAGTTGCAACGCCCAGCCTGCCATCGGCACCCCGCGCCAGCGGCAGGATCGCTTCCGCTCCCGCCTCACCCGTCAGACCCAGAGAACCATTCCCCATGCCGAAGTAAGTAGGGCTTGAAACAACCCCGCCCTTGGCAAAGGGCATGATGCCGCGAATGCCGCCCATCACACCCGACATTAGCGAGGAGCCAAGACTTTGTAGTGGCTGAAGCCCAGCAGAAAGCGCTGAGCCTGCCAGACTACTGGCAAGCCCGCGCAGCACATTATCAAGCCCCTTGCCGGAAACGATTGCACTTTTCAGTGCCGTTGTCAGGCTTGAGCCGAAGCTTGACGAACGCTTTTCAAGATCGGTCAGAGCGCGATCAAAGGCGCTCGTGTCCGCCTCGACGGAAACGGTTACGTTTTCATCTGTCATGTTAAATTACCTGTCGGGAAAGGCGTGCATCAGCGCGTCGAGTGTCGTGCGCGAAGGCGCATTCGTGCTCTGCGAAACGGGTCCAAGAACGGCGCCAAGTTCGCGTGGGGTCATGGCCCAAAAGTCTTTTGAGGAAAGCCGCAGCAAACCAAAACCTGCGCGCATCACGTCTTGCCAGGGAAAAGGCTGACGTGAAGGAACTGATTCAACTGCGGCACTCAAGGGTTTGAAGGAGAATCGCTTTCTTCGGTTCCGAAGGTCGCGGTCAGCAGTGCTGAAACGATGCGGGCATAGCCGCTCGCGCCTCCATCTGCTCGCATCTCCGCTACATCTTCAAACGGCACATCATGTCCACCGCCATGCAAACCGGCGCAGATGATACGCTGCATATCGAAGGCGGAAAGCTTGCCGCCGGAAAATCGGGCAATCAAATCGGAGAGATTGTCCGCTTCAAAAGCAGACTCCAGTTGTGCCAGCGCACCCAGCGTCAGGCAGAGAGTCCAGTCGCGGCCATCAAGTTTTGCCGCAACCTCGCCGCGATGGCGATTGACCATCATAGTGCATCTCCGAAGGAGATTAGTCCTGCGGATTCCAGTGCAATTTCAAACGTCACCTCCGCATCGTGATTGCCGCCATATTCAAGGGCCACAATCTGGAAAGGACCGGTGATGGTGCCAAAGTCGGGCAAGCAATATCTGCTAGTTGCGAATCTCACCATCAAAGAACACACTACGGATAAGAGCATCCGATGTTGCATCCTTGAATATGCCCGATCCGCTGATCGAAGCTCGTTGCACGCCGCTTCCGGCCAGCAGTTGCCGCCACCGACCGGCAGCATCCGCATCTGTCACATCGACGGTTTCGGCATTGAAAGCAATGCGCTTGGTGCGCAAGCCAGCACAGGTTTCAAACTGGTCCGTGCCATGCGCAATTTTCAGCAAGATATCCTTGCCGCGTTGAGCTGCCATTCTGTGTTCCTCGATCTTTTTGCTTTTACGCGCATCTTAATTCTGATCGAAGCGGGATCAGAAATCAGTCCAGTAGACTGATTTCCCCGCATAGGCGGTTCCCACTTTTCGGGATGCGCTTTAATTTTCCGGTTCGGTCACGGCGCGATAGCGCATGGTGCCGAGATAGCTGCCGAACCCGTCCGTATTGCGGGCTAGAACTTCGGTCAGCATGAGATTGACGACGCGATGACCATTGAGGTCGAGTGGTTCTTCATCGAGCCTCGTTGCGATACGCCCGGCAATTTCAAGCACGCGTTTGCGGCCTGCTTCACGCGCCCATATCTGGATATTGAGATAATGTTCTCCACCCGGCTCAGAGGCCGTATTCCAGTCCTTGCTCAGCGTTTCGCCAAGCGTGACATAAGGAAATGGAGTCTTGGGCGGAACGTGATCATAAACATGCTCACCCCCAAGTGTTTCAATAAGTTCTTCGTCATTCTTCAAGGCGTTATAAAGTGCCTTCTGCAATGCTGCCGCGCCGTTCCTCATCTTGCTCCCCGCTTGATTTTTGAGTGTCGCGCCGGGCAATCAGCTGCCCGGTGGTAATATCCTCCCGCACCGCGATTTGCCTGAAACGCAGTGCCCGAACGAGACCATCGAAGGTCAGTTTCATCGTGATATTCACCGCCCCTCCTCCACCGCCAGGCAGATAAGGTAACGTCCGCGTTCATCCGGATCGTGGACAGAGCGCAGCGTGAAAACACGCCCACCTTTGCGGAAGCGTTTGTCTGTCGCGATATCTTCACGATGACGCACCAGAATGCGGTGGGTGATCTCCGGGCGTGGCCGGATACCGAAATCCCGCTGACTAGTTGATAGGGGTTCAATACGACCCCAAACAGTCCCGATCTCCGACCATGTTTCGCGATAGCCACCCATGTCATCAGCAACAGACTGCATGGCTTCCAGGGCCAACTCAGTCGTGAGCTGACCCGGATCAATAAACAGCACGTTGTTCATAGGGATATTCGTCGCCAGCTATCGACCATCGTGGGCAGTTCAGCCTTGGCTGTATCCAGACCTGCGCGGTTCTCATAGAGATGCGCGGTCAAAGTGAGTATTGCCTGCTTGAGTGCATCCGGCACTTCAACGCCGGTTTCCCCAAACCCTGCAATAAAGTCGACCTCAAGGCCACAGAACGTCTGTGCATCCGGATATTGCGCCATGTAAACACGTTGCGGACGGCGGCCATGCTGGAGCATGAACTCTTCAGGCTCCATGCCGATTGCACTGCCGTCGGGACGATATGCGACCACAGCTGTGACAGCTTTTACCGGATACTTGAAAATAGCGAGACGCCCCGAGCGCGGCCAACGATCAACGCGAAGACGCCATGTCTGATCAACCAGTGCAAGTCCGGTCTCGGCTTCGACAAGCTCGCGCGCGGTCTTGATGATACGGCGCAGAACATCATCTTCACTATCGGTCGAAATTCGCAAAAATGCGCGTGCGTCAGCAATCGTCACCGGCTCCAGCGCCGGCGGCGTGACAAGAAACATTGTCATGTATTTTCCCCTTAAATAACTCTCAAATCAGATAGTTACGCATGCAACCCCAGAAAAAGATTCAACCTGTTCGCAAATTGAATCTAGCTGCCAAAACCGGCAGGGAGATCACTGCTAAAAATATCAGGCTGCGAATTTCAGAAGCTTGATCGCATCAAAATCCTGCACGCCGCCGCCCACGCGTTTGGTGGTGTAGAAAAGCACATATGGCTTGGCAGAATATGGATCGCGCAACACGCGCACGCCGATACGATCCACCACCAGATAACCGCGTTCAAAATCGCCAAAAGCAATAGGCGTTCCGTCAGCAGCAATGTCTGGCATATGCTCGGCCTCGACCAGACCAAAGCCCATCAGCGATGCCTTTTCACCAACAGCCGCTGGCGGCTGCCAGAGGTAATTGCCATCCGCATCTTTCAGCTTGCGCAACACGCTCTGCGTCTTGCGGTTCATCACGAAATTGGCGTTCTGGCGATAACCAGCTTTCAGCGCATAGATGAGTTCAATCAGTTTGTCGGATGGATCGGAAGCAGGCAATGCGCCGTCAACACCAGTGGCTATGTGGCCGATCTTACCCCACTCCCAACTCGCATCTTCAACGGTGCTATAGCTCAGGAAGCCCATCGGCTTGTTCAGGCCATTGCCGGTGATGAAGGCAGCAGCTTCCTGTTCGGCAAAGGCTGCTTCGACTTCTTCGGTGATCCACTGCTCAACGTTGACAGCTGCGTCATCAAGCAATGAAGAAGTGGCCGCTGGCATTGCGTAGATTTCCATCGTTGGGAACTGCAGCTCTGCAAGCTTGGCCGAAGCGGTCTGCGGACGCGCATCGGTTTCGCCGACCCAGCCCGTTGCCGGGCCACTGACCGAGAATGGCTTTTTCAGCACGGCACCAGAAACCTGGCGCACACTGGAGATGCCACGTATCGGCGAGAGCACGGCCAGACGGCGACCGATTTCAGTCTCTAGTTCCGCAGGCACCAGATAGCCACCGTCCGGACCAGAGGCATAAGAATGTGCCTTTTGCTCAATGCCACGCATCGCCTGCTCGTCGCCACGGCGCACATAACCGTCAAAGGCCTGCTTATGCTCGACATCAACAATAGCATTGCCCTTGCCAAGCTGCGGACGGGCGCTTTTCAAAACATACTGGTCAAGTGCTTGTTTCTGTTCGTCGAGCGCGCGGTTGATACGATCAACCTTGTCGCGCAACAGCACATCGACATCGGCGCTCTTTTCAACCTTCTTCAAACGTTCGTCATTGGCTTCACGGAACGCCGAGAAGGCTGTCATAAACTCGTCGAAGGCTTCCGAGACATCGCCATTATTCCCAAGCGCCTTCGTTTCCACGCTCTTGGTTTCGAGCGGGATTGCATGATTTTTTACCATTTTTGATCCTGATTTAATTGAGTTGCATCATCTTGCAGGCGGCGCGCATACGCTGCGCAAGCGCCTTATCATCTGCCTGGAAAGCGTCCCGCCCGTTCCGGCTTTGCATGGCTGCAAGCGCTGAATAGCCTTTGGCTATAACCAGACGTGCAGCAGAACGGCTCAGCCCCGCATCCCGCGTGAGCCAGCGTTCAAATTCTCTGACTGTCGGCAATTCCGCCTTCAGATTATCAATGCGTGCCTGTGGCAGCATGGGAAAAGTTACCACCGAGATTTCCCAGAGATCTGCTTCCGTGACGTGGCGCAAACCGGTCCGCGCATCCTTGCGCGCTTTGACCGTGCGAAAGCCGATAGACAAGCCATCCAGCCCGCCAGCGCGCATGAGTTCCAGGGCTTCGCGTGCGCGTGCCACGCCTTTGGCCAGTCTGCCCTCGACATAAAGGCCGCGTGCATCCTCACGAACATCCGTCCAGACACCGATCGGTTCAGCCGCATCGTGTTGCCAGAGCATTCGCACGCCCGATGATTTGCGCGAGGTGAGCGACTTCGCAAAGGCGCCTTTTTCGATCACATCATTGCCGAGATCAGCTAAACCAAACACGCTTGCATAGCCTGAAAAGCTGCCATCGATTTCGATCTCTTCAAGCGCCAATGATGCACGCTTAGTTTCAAGTTTCAGGTCAGGCTTTGCCATTCCTGTTCCTTTCAACGGGTAGAATTCCAGTTAGCGATGCGTTCTTGGCCCGCTCAGCAAAACGTTTGAGAATGCCCAGCACAGACCATGCCGCGAGGCTTGCAGCCGTCGACCCCATCAACATGAGTTCGGCTCGCCCAAGCAGGGTCTGCAGAGAAAGCGTTTCGGCAATTTTCACGCCTGCAGCGCCCCCAAACACCATGCCGCAGATGATGCCGACCGCAAATCGGATTGCCGCTTCCCGCTTGCCATTTGGCAGCATATAGGCGAGCGACACGGCAGAACCGGCCACCGCGCCCGCAACCTTGGCAAACCACACGAGACTTGCATCAGACGCCATAACGGTTTCGCTCAGATTGCTCATGAAACTCTCCTTTCCGCACGCGGCTGATAGCCAACCGCATCGCGTTTCTCGTCATCACTCAGGAATGAGGCTTCCGACACGCGCCGCCAGAGCGATTCCCGCTCCAGCGACAGACCTTCGATGCGGTCAGTATCGTGCTCAAGTCTGAGATCGTCACCAAACAATGGACCCAACCAACAACCGAAAGCCTTTGCCGTACGGTTGATCAGCGGCAGCACTGTCAGGCGATAAAATGCGCGGTTGGCTTCGGCATAATTGGCGTAAGTGTTGTCGCCCGGAATGCCTAGCAGCATCGGCGGCACGCCAAATGCCAAAGCAATGTCGCGAGCCGCCCCATTTTTCGCTTCGATGAAATCCATATCCTGTGGGCTGTAACCCATAGCCTTCCAGTCGAGTCCCCCTTCAAGAAGCAGCGGCCGTCCCGCACCAGATGCTCCGGTGTAGCCCTCCTCAAGTTCGGTTTTCAGGCGGTCAAACTGCTCTTCAGTCAGGTTGCCACCGTCTTTGGGCGCATAGACCAGCGCACCGGAAGGCCGTGCAGAGTTATCAAGCAAAGCCTTGTTCCAGGCACCTGCCGCATTGTGCAGATCAAGCGCCATCAGAGCTGCTTCAAGCGGCGGAAAACCATAATGATCATCCAGCGGATGAAAAAGCTTCAGATGCAGGCCAAAACACCCTGCCCCCGCGAGCGAAACCATGCGGCTCGTATTGGCTGAGCGGTAGACCAGCGATTGCGGCCAGCCGTCACTCGATGTTTCCAGCGTCACTCTTTCAGGCCGCAGAAGATGCAGCTCACGTCTACCGCTCGGCAGATCGACGCGCTCGACATATGCATTTCCCGAAATCAGCAAATGCCCATAAAGCCGTTCGAAGAAACTGCTACCATCAAGCCCGCATTGCGGTGTCGCGATGAGGTCGAGCAACGGATGCACTTCATGTTCGGTCATGCCTTCATAGAACAGCCACGGTACATTGCTGGCCGCTTCCGCGATCAGCCGCACGCAGCGATGCGCGACCGGATTGCGCATGAAGCCCTCGCGAGCGAGCGACGTATAATCCCGCGCAATCCACGAAGCGCCGCGCTCCATATGCAGCGCCACGAAGCCATTTGCGCTTTTTCTCTCTCGCCCCGCTTCAGAATACGAAGGGGCATTCGCAGCACCTCTGCGCCACGGCCAGTTCCACGCCATATATCGGCTCTCCAATAAAGTTAAATTTTACCCGAAGCGCCGGATACGTGGCTTTCGTTCGCCACCCAGCATGAGTTCGGCCAGCGCCCAAACGAGTGCATCAAGGCGATCCGGCGAGCGTCCGTTCGAGAGCCCTTCCGGCGCAAAGTCACACATTTCGTCTTCAAGTGCTGCGAAACGCCCGGTATGGCGAACACGCCCCTGTTCATAAAGGGCTGCCACCGGTTCGGCGCGTAACCACTTGCCGCGCGAGGCACGCCGCATCAGAACCGGCACCGTCGCATCTTCCGCCGCAAGCACGGCTGCAACCATTTCGCCGCCCTGATTAACCTCAGCCAGAACCGCATCCGCTTCAAAGGAATGATAAAGCGCAATCGCCCGTCGCGCCCATTGATGTGGCTTGGCCATGTTCATGGTTTCATCGGCAAGCACATGCGCAAAACCATTTTCATCGATACCTGCAACCACAATCCCGCAAGCATCCGACGACTTACCCGAAGAAGCAGGAGGGTCGATCGCCACCAGAATGCGGATAAGTTGCGGTGCCTGAACCTCAAAGCACTGTTCTATCCGCTCACGCGACCACAAGGTGCCTGCGCGTTCTTCGATAAGCTCGCCTTCCAGTTCCTGTCGTCCGAGCCTTGTTCCGGCATATCGCTGGTTAATCGTCTCAATAAAACCATTCGCCAGATTGGCTGCGTTTTCAGATGTCCGCATATGCGTCATCGAAACTGAAACATCGCATATCAATGCCTTCAACAAAGGCACGGCCCTCGGTGTCGTCGTCACAACCTGACGCGGGAAATCGCCCAGACGCAGGCCAAATTGCAGCATGTCCCATGTGGCTTGTGGGTTCTTCCATTTCGCCAGCTCATCACACCATGCAGCATCAAATTGCGGTCCGCGTAAACCATCCGGATCTTCGGACGAATAAAGCGATGCCACCGCACCATTGTCCCACAGAAGTCGCTTACGCGTTGCTTCATATCGCGGCCGCGAAAGCCGTGAGACTGACAATATGCCGGAGGGACCATCCACCATCACCTCGCGCGCATCGGCAAAAGTTTCACCGACCAGCGCGATGTGCCCACAAGCCTTTGCTGCAAAAGGTGCCAAGCCCAGTGCCATGCCAGACACCCATTCAGCACCAGCACGCGTTTTGCCAGAGCCGCGACCACCCAGAATAAGCCAGGTTCGCCAACCAGCGGGCGGCGGCAATTGCGCATCACGCGCCTTGAGCAGCCATTCGCTTTCCGCTGTCATGATCTGATTTCGCGTCAAGTCCGCGCCCCAAGATTTCCTGCGCGCGCCTTTTTGCAAGTTCGTCGATTCTCCTGTCTATGCGAGCCAGAGCCTGTCTGGCTTCATGAAGGCTTGGTGCCAAAGCACCACCGTCCACTTCCGACGCCCCCGTCTCAACTGCAAGCTCACCAACCGTCTTCACGGCTTTCGCCAGAGCCATGAGGGCTTCTGCCTTGTTTTTGTCTGGCAGCTCCTCCCCATCGATCAGTTTGTTGAGCTCAGTCCGCAATCGTTGCAGAGCATTTTCGGTGCTGGACGATTTGATTTGCACCTGCTCATTCAGACCAAAGCGCTTCAACCAATGAAGATATTGTCTCTCGGAGCATCCCATCACCTTTGCGATTTCGGTGACGGCAACGTCGTGTTTCATTTGCAGGCGAAAAGCCAGCCTGACCCTCGCCTCGCGGCAGTCGTCAATTTTTCGCGTTTTCAACGGCCTTATCCGTCAAACTCCCCTTTTCATGCAAAACCCCGAAAGCATGAAGCTTCCGGGGTTTTGCATTGCCGATAAGAGCCGGGGGTATCGAGGCTTCTTCGGCACCAGTCACACTTTTCTGACTGTATCTAATAGCTAGCAAATGACCGTTACGCCGTCAAGGACTATTTTCCTATCAATGATTATTTTCCTGATCTTTTTATGATATCTGTTTACTAATTTACGTGAGTTATAGCTTATTAATCTGATATGATTGACGGGTAGGTTTCGCTCGTCTCACAACTTTAACGGCTATAAAGTAGAGTTCATGCGTAAAACAGCCGATGAAGATACTGACAAGAAAAAGCGCAAGCCCTTCCGGGTTTCGCGGCTCATCGGTCTTGACGCCTGGATTGACTCCGGCCTCTATAATCTGCGTTTTTATGCCCGTGAATGGTGGGAAAACATCACTATTTTCTCCCGGCGCTTCCGGGTGCGCGGGTTCCGTCGTCTCGTCGTCGAGGTTCTCGATGAAGGTTTTACGCTCGGCGTGATCGGCTCTGTCGTCATGCTTGCGCTCGCGCTGCCTGCCTTTGAGGAAACCAAGAAAGACTGGCGCGCGCAGGATGATTATGCAGTCACATTCCTCGACCGTTACGGTAACGAAATCGGCCAGCGCGGCATCCTGCACCGGCAGGCTGTGCCGATTGATGAATTGCCCGACCACGTCCTCAAGGCAGTGCTCGGCACAGAAGACCGTCGCTTTTTCGATCATTACGGCATTGATTTCTGGGGGCTGAGCCGTGCGCTGAGCCAGAACCTGCGCGCCAACGGTGTTGTTCAGGGCGGCTCTACTCTCACACAGCAGCTTGCCAAAAATCTTTTTCTTTCCAATGAGCGCACGATCGAACGCAAGATCAAGGAGGCTTTCCTTGCAATCTGGCTTGAAAGCAATCTGAGCAAGAAAGAGATACTCCAGCTTTATCTCGACCGCGCCTATATGGGCGGCGGCACCTTCGGCATCGCGGCCGCATCCGAGTTTTACTTTGGTAAAAACATCAAGGATGTAAGTCTCGCCGAAGCTGCCATGCTGGCAGGCCTGTTCAAAGCGCCGGCGAAGTTCGCGCCTCATGTCAATCTTCCTGCCGCCCGCGCTCGCGCAAATGTCGTTCTATCAAACATGGTGGAAAGCGGTTTCATGAGCGACGGACAGGTGGCAGTTGCGCGCCGCAACCCGGCCAGCGTCATCGACCGCGCCAAAAATGAAAGTCCAGACTATTTCCTCGACTGGGCTTTTGAAGAGGTGAAGAAAATCGCGGGTAACGTGCCGCAACACACACTGACGGTGCGGACTACGCTCGACCGCAATATCCAGAAGGCCGCAGAAGAATCGCTCGAATTCCATCTGCGCCAGTACGGTAAGGATTATAAGGTTTCCGAAGCTGCAACAGTCGTCATCGCCAATGACGGCTCGGTGCGTGCGCTGGTTGGCGGACGCGACTACGGCGAAAGTCAGTTTAACCGTGCGACGAAGGCGCTGCGGCAGGCTGGATCATCCTTCAAGCCATATGTTTATGCAGCTGCGATGGAGAAAGGAATGACGCCGAACACCATCGTTTCCGACGCGCCAATCAGCTGGGGCAACTGGTCGCCACGCAATTATGGCCGCAGCTTTGCCGGTCGCGTGGACCTGACAACCGCGCTCGTGCGCTCGTTGAATTCCGTGCCGGTTCGGCTGGCGCGCGATCATCTTACGACCGCGCCGATTGTGGCGCTCACCAAGGCAATGGGTGTGGAATCACCCATTTCCTCACACAAGACCATGGTGCTTGGTACGTCCGAAATGACCGTGATGGATCAGGCGACAGGCTTCAACGTCTTCCCGAATGGTGGGATGGCTGGCAATCGTCATGCCTTCACGCAGATCGTCTCTTCGGAAGGCAAAGTCCTCTGGGACTTCTCTCGCGATGCGCCCAAACCACATCGGGCGCTGTCCGAGAAAGCGGCTTTCGAAATGAATTCGATGCTGGTGCAGGTGCCTGAACGCGGCACAGCCCGCCGGGCAGCACTTCCAATGACGCGCGTTGGCGGAAAGACCGGCACGACACAGAATTATCGTGACGCCTGGTTTGTAGGATTTACCGGCAATTTCACCGCCGCTGTCTGGTTCGGCAATGATAATTTCACGCCGATGAAGGATCTGACTGGCGGCGTGCTGCCTGCCATGGCCTGGCAGCGAATGATGAATTATGCCCATCAGAATATCGAGCTGAGGCCAATTCCGGGCATCACACCCGCCTTCCCTGCACCGGCCAAGACGGCTGAGCCAAAGGTTGCTGCAACCGGAAAGCCGGAAGAGATGATGTCGGCACCACCGCGCGTTCTGTCACCTGTCGCCACGAAGGCGCTCAAGGAACTCAACGACAAGATTCGCAATGCGCCACCTGTACCTGCACTTGCCGGGCGCTCGAAAGTATCGGTACTCTGAGCGCCTTATGCTGAAGACTATTCTCAAAGTTTTGGTGGTTCTGGTCATCTCGCTTGGTGGGGGCATCTGGGTAACAGATTACACCCTCGACAATTTCGATGGTTTTGGTGAATTGCAGTTGGGTGCATGGAGTGCTTACCCGGCTTCCGGCACGACAGACGCTGATCCTTATTCAAAAGCGCGCGCTGCCCGTAAAGCCTACCTCGCTATCGGCACTGCTGAAGGCCTCCCCTTCTATGCGCGCCGTGACAGCAATGGCGGGGAGCTGCGTCGTGGGTGCAGTTATCGTTTGACCGGCCTTACACCATCAACGCGGTTCTGGACGCTCTATCCAGCCAACACCAATCTGGAGCCTATTGTTCCTCGCGAAGGACTTCAGACAGCGCTGCATTCGCGTGAGATGCTCTATGATAATGACGGGCGCGTGCAGGTTACGGTTGGTCCGAATGCAAGCCCGGACAATTGGCTTCCTGTTGAAGGTAGCGGCAGCTTCGTTCTGGTGATGACGCTTTACGACACGCCGGCTGCAAGCTCTTCCGGCCTCGTCGATCTTGTAATGCCCCGTATTGTGCCGGTCGCAAATCTGGAGGCATGTCGTGGCTAAAGTCCTGCGTTTACTGCTTCTTGGCCTGATCGGTGCTGCAATCGTGCATATTGCTGTTCTGCTGCTTGTCCCGCTTTATTCAAGCAAGAATGCATGGTCGCATCTGGAAGCTTTAGGTGATACCTACCGCTTCCACCTTCTATCCGAAAAATCAGGGTTGATAAGTGATCAGGACCCGCTGATGGAGCAGGCTGCCTGTCGGTTTGATTTGTCGGAAGGGCCGGTCCACATCACGACGAAAGGCGCCACGCCCTTCTGGTCACTATCTGTCTATGCTCCCAATGGTGACAATCTTTATAGCCTCAACGACAATGTATCGGCCGACAAACAGCTTGATCTCATTATCGCTGACCCGATTGGCATCGCTGCTCTTCGCTCTGAAGGCGTGCAGAATGATGGACGCTCGATCATTATTGAGCAGGATGTAAGCGAAGCCGCAGTGGTTCTGCGGAGTTTCATTCCCGATGCAAGCTGGCGTCAACAAGTTCAAAACTTCTTCACGCAAGCGAGCTGTGCGCCGTATGAAGCGAGCTACAGCGGTTCCAGTTAAGAAAGAATCGTTGGAACCGCTGTAAGCTTTGGTTTTTAAACTTGCCTTTATCCCGAAACTGGTTCCCACTTTCGGGAGACATGCTGTCGTTAACTACCTGCAAAACAGACACTTTCCTACTCACGGTTAATGAGTTGCTAAGGCTTCATGCCTATTATCCAGTCTGCCGACATGCGGCAGGCCGCGTTAATAGTATTAGCCTACCGGAGTACCTTGCGTGACAAACGATCAGTTCCGCGTCCTGGAAGAGATTTCAGGCAATCGGAACCAATCAAATTTGAGAGCTGATGGGAGCAAAGCAGATGACCTTCTTGGCGCTGCTATAGCTGCGTTTGCCTCAATCACACGCCCCGGACGGCATGATGCCCACCAACTTGAAGATCTTGCATTTCCGCTGCTTGAACGCGCAACTATGCGCGGCAAGCGGCAGGCCGCTTCTGCGCTGGCACAGATTGAAGACGCGCCACGACGCCTCGTATTGTCGCTCGCAAGCGAACCTGTCGAAATTTCCGCACCGATTCTTTTGCGTTCGCCTGTGCTACGGTCTGAGGATCTCGTCGATATCATCGGCAAGAACGGCCTTGCTCATGCCCGCGCCATTGCCCGCAGACAATCCGACGATGCGTTGTTGAAGGGCGTGTTACGCAGCTTCACCGATCCGGTTATTGATAGGCTGTTGGCCTTACAGGAAAACCTTGCTGGGCTCGGAACCGATAAGACTGAAATCCAGCCCACCATCAATGAGGCCGAAAAATCAGAAGGCGAGCTGCCGCATCAGCCATCGTTTTTCAACTCTGGTGCCTTATCCAGCCCGGAACATCTCATCGATACAGCCCTTCTGATCGACGACCAGATTTTCCGCACGGCATTGGCTGATTCTCTCGACGTATCTTTTGAGCGTGCCGATCACATTATCGGTCAGTGGCCCGCCTCACATTTACCTATCGCCTTGCGTGCGCTTGGCTTGTCTGCTTCGGAATGTTTCATGGTCATGTCTGCCGTGCTTGGGCCAGTGGCCGCTGATCGCGAAGGCCTGCGCGAATTCATTCAGATTTATCGTTCAATTGATCAGGAAAAGGCTGTCATGCTCGTGCGCCGATGGAAGGCAGATGACATGTCCAAACTGCTTCGCAGCAAGTTGCGCGAGATGGTAACGGCTACGGATGACGAGGCCGCAACGAAGCGTTCAACCTTATAGCTCGTCTTTCGAGACTGAGAAAAAGCCCTCAGGATCGGCAATATCTTCCAGCTCTATAAGCCAAAGATCGGGATCAAATCTGACCTCTCGATCCATGCGTTCTGATGCTTTAACGTCATCGACATCATGAAGAATGCGCAGAAACATGCGCTCTCCGTCTGTGTTTTCCTCATAGGACGTTTGCGGCGCCGGTGAATAAAGGTCACATGTGCCAAAGCGCGAACTTACCTTGATGAAAATTGCACCGGCTTCTTTAGAACCTCGGCGGGCGAGATACGCAAAGCCGCCCTCGCTCTGGACTTTGCGTATGAGTGCCGAAACCCAGAAATCCGATGTCAGACGCATAGTTTACCCTGCATCAACTGATGAGACCGATTTCACGCATCTTGGAAATCAGTGCGGCATCCACTTCGCCGGTGACACGAAGATTGAACAGCTTCTGGAACTCGCGAATCGCGTCCTGCGTGGATTTACCCGGAACACCATCAACGCTCACCATTTCGTTGCCGAAGGCTTTGAGGCCAGCCTGCACCCGCACGATATCCTGCGAGGAAATCTTTGCCTGCTGCTGTACGGCAGGTTCTGCAGCCAGCTGCTTCTTTTCCTGCCTCGGCTTGCTTTCCAGCGATGCAAGGTCAGGTGCACGTTTTGCTGATGCGTCGATTTTCAAAACTGCCGGTTCAGGCCTTGGGGACGGCACCGCTAGATCAATCACCTTCGCGACATCATCTTCATTCGCCGTCTGCACCGCGCCACTTTGTGCCGGAACGCCTACCTTCTTTTGAAGTGCCTGCCAACGCTCAATTGCTTCGCGTGTTTGCGGACCGGTAAATCCGTCGACAGCACCTTTATAGATGCCGAGCGTCAGCAATCTTTGCTGCAGTCGAGCAATTTCAATATCGGCATTTGGCGCAAGGGCGGGCAGCATTTCATCAATCGAGCCGGTCGTTTGCAGCCGATCAGGAGACAGGTCCGCAGTTTCCGTCGGTTGCTGATCTGGCTTCGTCTCAGCCGTTGCGGGTGTTTCCGCATTTGCCGTTTGGGTAGGTGCTGTTTCCTCAGATTTGTTGGCAGCAGCCGTGCCCGGCAGAACCGCACGCGGCGTTGCCTTGAACACAAAGTCCGCACGGGTTTTAAAGAAGACGGCATTGTGCGCTTCTGGCTGGTACCAAAGCGCATTGGCTGAAACAAAGCCCATCACCACAGCAAAGGCTGTCGCGCCGCCGGTCAGCACGGGATTGCGCACAATGAATTCGCCAGCAGCTATCGCCAGTTTAGAAGCAGAATTGAAAAAGAACTGAAGGAGGCGGCGACCGAGACTATGCCGTTTTGCGGGTTTGCGCATCGATCCGCTCTGGGCCTTGGTCCCGGTTTTCGTCTTTCTGCCACTCATTAATCCGTTCTCCCTGGTGACGGTGGATATCAATCACCGTGCCAAGCTTCTGTTGGTCTTCTTCTCCCAAAGAATCCTGCTCAAGCAGTTTTTGCGGGCCTGCGACCGGCAGAAGAACAGTTACGACCGTTCCCTCACCCACACAGCTCTTAATGGTCATCGAGCCCTGATGAAGCTCGACCAGCCCCTTGACCACTGAAAGGCCAAGTCCACTTCCCTCTTGCGCACGCGTATAGTTATTGTCAGCTCGCACGAATGGCGATCCGATGCGCTGCATATCTTCCGGTTCGATACCGATACCCGTATCGGCAACGATGATTTCCAACTGTGGGCGTCCATCAATCATGACGCGGGTAGCGTCGATGGTGACGCAGCCACCAGTCTCGGTAAACTTCACCGCATTGGCAGCAAGATTAAGCAAAATCTGCTGTACTGCACGGCGGTCAGCAACGACCTCCCCGGTTGTCGCGTTCACACGATGACAGAAGGCAAGACCCTTCTTTTCAGCGAGCGGCAGCATAACTGCTGCACACAGTTCAGCAGCATCACGGAAGCTGAAGCTCTGCGGTTCGATCCGATACGTGCCGGTTTCCAGCCTTGAATTATCAAGGACCGAATTGACCAGCTCGAGCAGATAGTGGCCCGACTTGTGAATGAGACCGGCATATTCACGCTGCTTTTCATTCTGCAGCTGGCATCCCATTTCATGCGACAGCATATCGGAGAAGCCGATGATCGAATTGAGCGGCGTACGCAGCTCGTGGCTGACAGTTGCGAGCAATCGACCTTTGCCGATGCGTTCCGCTTCAAGCTGCGCCTTCAGCGCATTGATTTCCTCAATGAGCTTCTGCTCACCTTCAAGCGAACGGCCGATCAGCGTGATCACGCCATTCATAGCCGCACCATCCATGCGGAATGACAGAAAGACCGGACTACCGTTTTCAAGTGTGCGCAGACGAATATCTGCTGCGCGGGCAGTGCGCGACGAGCGCAGGTCTGCGAGAAGCGACAAATATTGCACGCGATCAGCCACATGAACGCGATCAATCAGTGCCGTGCCTTCCAGCATCTTGGGTTCAACGCCCAGAACGGCGGCAGACTTCGCATCAATTTCCGATACAATACCTTCAGCATCCATCGAAAGCTGCACATCGCCTTCAGCAATGACAGGCTTGTGCAAAGTCTGTGGCGCCGCTGTTATCGCGCTTCGGATCATGAAGCTGCGCGCAACGAGGCTCGCCATGTAAAGCATCAAAACAAGCAACGAGACCGACGATACACCAGCAACGGTGGCGCCGCCGATCAACCCAAACGCACTTAGTACGGAAGCCGCAACAGCTGCGCCGCCAAGTATTGCCATAGGCTTGCGGCTCACAAACCATGCTTCCAACGGCAAAGCTGCAGCCATAAGCCAAAGCGTGACATTGCTGGTATTCGCGAAGGCGGCAATTGAAACCAGCCCTGCGCCATAGGCGGCAAAATTCAGACCACCAAGGACTGCGGCACTCAAGCCCATCAGGCTCAGAGCACAGAAAATCATGGCAACGCCTGCAAGGCTCGCCGCGAGAACGGCTATGGCTGCAACATCAGTCACCACGCCGGATGCGAGTACCGCAGCAAACAAAAGAACCGGGAAAAGCATGAATGAGCCGACGACGCGAATCGCAGACGCGTCTGATTGCTCAGTCCAGCGCTGACAGAAACGTTCGTGAAAACGCGCGAGCGCCTGCACCTGCGTGCCTACGATCTGTGCTGCGTTCAAAAGAATGGCGCTCAACTTGCCTTACTCACTCAATACTCGTTTGGCTTCACCATCAGAGATCAGCCCGTCGACAGTAGAATTGCAGGTGAGGCTTTAAAGAAACGATAAAACTGAGCCGTGTTGCGTCCATTGAGCCAAAATCTGACGGTTCAGAGGCCGGGTTTTTTCACTATGGTAAACAGAAGGTAGACAAGTGACATCAAGGCCTTCGGCTCTCGGCATTTGTTTCATGTCATGAATGCGTCGAATCCGTCAGTTACGGAATCTTTTCAAATTCCGTAGAGAATAGCCCCGAAGCTTCCGATCAACATTTTTGAGCTAATGATCCGTTTTCTCATCAAATCCGCAATCTGGCTGTCGCTGGCATTCATGGTGATGCCGCACTTCTTTCCTGCGGATCAGGAAAACACATCGACGAAGAACAGCGCTCCGGTTCAAACCAAAGCGGAGCCGGATTCGATTGACCAATTGCTCAATAATGGCAAAACGGCCCTGGAACTGGGCAAGCTTTGCGTAAACAATCCTGCTTTGTGTGAAAACGGCGCGTCTGTTCTTTCCAGTGCCGCGAGCGGTGTGCTGGAACGCAGCGGCGGAGTACTTGAATTTTTAAGCGATCGCTTCGGCACAAAGCCGCAGACTGCGGTGCCAGTTACTGTAACGCAGGACACAACGACGGAGCAGCCCACGAAAAGCGTACTCCATGTCATTCCCATCCCTACGCCACGCGCTGAAGCACTGCGCGCACTTGATCATTCTTCTACAGGTGCAATTCCCGCACGCAAGTGATGCTTTTCCGTGACCTTTGTCACATTTATCCCTATATAGACGGCATATCCGGGATCAAATCTGAGCAAATATCATGACCACCACAATCGACAGCATAATCTCCGACTTCGAATTTCTCGACGATTGGGAAGACCGCTATCGCTATGTGATTGATCTTGGTAAGGAATTGCCAGCCTATCCAGATGATGCCCGTGACGCGGCGCATAAGGTTCAAGGCTGCGTCAGCCAGGTGTGGCTGAAGACTATTCCACATGAAGGCAATGATCCGGTTGTCGAATTTCTCGGCGATTCTGACGCCCATATCGTCCGCGGTCTCGTCGCTATTGTGCTTGCATTCTATTCCGGTCGTAAAGCGTCTGAAATCGTCGCTTCCGATCCGGAAGAGGTGCTGAAGAAGCTCGGACTTGATGAGCATCTTACGCCACAGCGTTCAAATGGCCTTCGCTCCATGGTCGCGCGCATCCGCCGCGATGCGGCAGCATTGAAAGTCTCAGCCTAAAGCATTTCCTGTTCAGATTGAATCATTGGAGATGCTTTATCTGTTTGTCTTTACGCGCATCTTATTCCGAAAACCGGTTCCCACTTTTCGGGAGGCGCTCTAGCAACTTTTCGACGGCAAGAGCTGCAGCAAACAACAACTTGTCTGCACCATTTCGGGCTGTCAGCATGAATCCTGCTGGCATTCCTTTAACCGGCATCGGCAGAGTGATGCTGCAAAGGTCGAATTGATTGGCGATCTGCGTGTTACGCAGCAGCAATCCTTCAACGCGGTCATATTCAACTGGATCTTCGCTGACAGACGCAATCGTCGGCGCAACAATTGGCGTCGTGGGGGTTACGAAGAAATCCAGGCCACCCAATCGCCGGTCCATTTCCTGAACCAGATTTTTCCGCGTCTGCATCAGCTCTTCATATGCCTGATCTGAGACATTCAAGCGTTCTGCAAGCGTGTACTTCACCCGATGATCGACATTTGCATCCGGGTCTTTGAGCCAGGTGTCAGCATGAACATGGCTTGCTTCAATACCGGCAATCGAACCAATCCGTGCTGCTTTGCGCAGCTCTAAAATAAGATCGTTGACCTCAAGCGAGACGATCCTAACGCCCGCATTTTTGAGAGCGTTTAACGCCTCACCAAAAGCTTCTGCTACTTCCGGCTCCATATCAGCCAAGAGCACGCCTTCCGGCAAGCCAACCGTCAGCGTGCTCAAATCTGCAGCATCAGGCAGAACGGGCGCTTCGCCAGCCATTATCGCATCCGCCAGAATACAATCGGCAACGGTCTTCGCCAGAGGGCCGATAGAATCAAGTGAAGGGGCCAGTGGAAATGCGCCATCCAGCGGAATGCGTTTAGCGGTTGGTTTAAAGCCAACCATACCATTCAAAGCGGCAGGGATTCGCACAGATCCGCCAGTATCTGAACCTATGGCGATTTCGCTCGTGCCTTCTGCAACCGAAACTGCCGCCCCCGACGATGAACCACCAGGAACGCGCGTTGGGTCCACTGCATTGGCTGGCACGCCGTAATGGGGATTTAATCCGACTGCAGTAAAGGCGAATTCCGTCATATGCGTTTTACCGACAATGATCGCGCCCGCATCTCTCAAACGTTGCACAATGAGGGCATCATTGGTGGCAGGTGATCCAACTTTACGCACGATGGAACCAGCGAGCGTTGGCTCGCCAGTTACATCGAATAGATCCTTGATCGATACAATCCGACCGTCCAGAGGTCCGCGGGAACGTCCTTCTTTGATGCGCTGATCAGCGGCATCGGCTTCATTACGCGCGGTTTCAGCATAAATTTTAACGAAGACACGTTCGGTTTTCGCTCGAGCTTCAAGCTTTGCAAGAACTCGTTCAAGACTCTGCCGATTGCTTTGCATTTTCACCCCCGCTGCTAATGCTTTGTTGTTCAAAGTCTTCAAAGGGTCAATGCGGTCAAAATGAGCACCCCCAATTCAACCCTGGTTGGGACGAGCAGTCGGACGATAATCGTCCGCACCCCAATGCAGCACTGTCGGCGACCTATGTTCGACTGCGCGCGGCGGATTATAGTGCCTATTCAGCATTGCCAGCCCCATTTTTAGCAACATCTTCCCTGAACGCACCGGCCATTGACGCTCACGCTCGACTGTTTCCAATCCCTTCAGGAAGCAACAGATATCAATCAAGACCCCGCTAAGTTCGGGGCCAACCGCTTCCAGCGCACGCTCCACACGGATTCTGCTCGCCAGTGCAATATCAGTCAGCTCGGCCATCCCGCCGGGACCGGAACGACCCGAATTGCCCACACTTGCATCCCATCGCGCAGAAATCGAAGGCATTAAAGAACCGCGCGTGAAATCAGCCCTTAAGCGCTCGCCTGCCCGAAACTCGTCCTCAGAAATGAAGCTGCAACCATCGGCACTTCTAAGGCGATAAAGCTTTGCGAGCGGAGATTCGGCTGGATTAATTTCAACAGTCTCCCCCTGCTCCGTTTCAATTGTCTGACTGACCCGTGCTGTCTTTGCTGGTTTGACACATTTTGCAGCGACCTTGCGGATTGGCCCAGAGAGAGCCAGGCGCTGGCCATCACAGATGATGACGCCGCGCTTCTGCATTTCACCGATCTCGAAACGCGTTGCGGCAATAGTTCCCTGCTCGCCAACCAGCAATACATGCGTTTCGCGAACGGAATCCTGCATTTCGCAGCCGCCCTGCTTTAAAAAGCGGACCAATCTTGTTTCAGAAGCTGATAACCCCACACTCATGCTGCCATCCTCCAAGCCGAGAACCCTGAATTCACAACCTTTTCAAGTGTGGAAACCACTGCATCAAAATCTTCGTCATCACGTCTGTCTTCAACAAGATGGCACGCATAAACAACGGTGCTCCTGTCTCTCGAAAACCCACACGCAACCTCGCTCATCACCATTCCAAACGATGTGTGCGCCAAATACATTCCGATCTGTCTGACCTGTGCTACTTCTCTTCTGCATCTTAGCGGTGAACGCAATTCAGCGCCGCTTACAGAAAAATGTGCCGACAACAAATCGATCAACGCGTCACAGAGTTCCACGCTTTTTTCCTGGCGCCTGCGACCTAACGCACGACCAGAATTATCTATCCTGAGGGCTCGACCGTGTCGCGCCGCAATCACCTTCAAAGCCTCAAGAGCTTCAGCCCGGGTATGGATGATATCTGTTAGTTCCAAAGACATTCATCTTTCCTCACCGTAATAGGAATATCTTCTTATAGTGAGGAATTTGCAAGCGTGGATAAGTTTTTTACAACAGAAATTTGATACCACGTCTAATAAAATTAAAAATAATAGGAATTTATCCATCAAACTACGAAATGCGCGATCCTTTCGGCACAAAATTAAGCCGACGAGGAGTATGATAATGGAATTAGTCCTAAGAGAAGCAACCCAAACCTTTTTGAACGCGCGCAACGAAGAGCGCATGAGCGCGATACAACGCGCAGCGCTGCAAATCATAGCAGGGATTGATATGGATAAGCTTCTCCGCGCCCCAGTTGAGGAGCAGCTGCAGGCAAAAGGCCGCCTAAACCGCCTTATCGAACGCGAACGCCTTCGTGGTATGCGCGGACACTGGAGCTATGATCTTAATCGACATATTGCATTAAAACAGGCTTTGGACCGGCTATGCGGGATAAAAGCAAAGCAAAAGTCGATGCTATAAATTCAAATGAATAATGGCCCGGAGAGCATGACGGTTACCTCATGCGTTCCGAGCCATCATCAAACAAATGGCATGTCAGTATCGAAACACAAGCTTCCGATACCAGGATTTGATTACAGCGGCTCCAGTTCAGACTGAATCGTTGGAACCACTGTAACTGTTTGGTTTTACGCATTATCCAAAGCAAAACTGCTTCGCACTCTTGCTGGAAATGCTATAATTATGCGTCCTTAGGCTTGCGGCCCAGACCCATTTTCTTTGCAAGACGCGAACGTGCTGCAGCATAATTTGGAGCAACCATTGGGTAGTTAGGATCGAGATCCCACTTTTCACGGTACTGTTCTGGCGTCATGCTGTAATGAGTCATCAGGTGACGCTTCAGCGACTTGAACTTCTTACCATCTTCCAGGCAGATGATGTAATCGTCAGTAACCGACTTCTTTGGGTTGACGGCTGGCTTCGGCTTTTCAACAACGACCGGAGCTTCTTCACGCTCAACGTGACGCTTGAAAGCAGAATGCACTTCCGAAATCAGGAGAGGCAGTTCGCTCGCACGAATGGAGTTGTTTCCGACGTAAGCAGCAACAACATCAGCAGTAAGGCTGAGAAGCAGTTCTGCGCTTTCGTCGTAAATTTCAGGGTTTTCCATTGTATTTCCTTTTTTTGTCTTTGCTTTTTATCAAGCAGACTGCGACTCTCAAAACCGATTGCCGTCTACGCGAATTCTTATGCCCTGCCCAACTCATTTCGCGATGCGAATACCAATGAATAGTGCCATTTGCAATAGAATTGTCAAACCACATTACATTAATGGAATTGATTTCTTCTTGGTTGTGCAAATACAATGTACTTAAACACAAAAAACCAATTACCGTTCAGACTAGAGCGTCGTGCGCCCTCTTGGGCACACAAAGGTCGCTCTAACAATCTATATTTACAGCATAACTTTACCTTAAACTGATTCAAGTTTAAGGAATTATGCTGTAGCCAAACGCGTTTGACGCTATTTTCAGCTCAGCCATATATTCTTAAAGATGGGGGGATTTGCATCTCTTTTCCGCAGCTTCATTAATTTGTAGCTCACACATAAGCAATAGTTTTTTTCTGCCAAGTCTATTTACCCAAGCCACTACAAACACAATTTATTGATTGCGACCATGAACAGGGAGTCGGGCAGCAAAAAGGCATAATTAAAATATATTTCATTCAGATCAGCTCGCATTTGGCTTATCCACCAACTATATAATCGCTACGAAACGCAGAGCACATGCAGGCATCTAAGCGCACAAGCAATTCAACAATATATTGAAGAGTTTATGTCCGTTTGCACTGTGCCGCATTCAAATCCATACGGCTTCGCTCAAGAGAGGAGATATAGATGTCTAGCTCTACCGATCAAACCCGCCCATTGAAGGTTGTGAAGACCGATGCGGAATGGCGCGAACAGCTTACGCCGATCCAGTATCAGATCACCCGTCAGCACGGCACGGAACGCGCTTTTTCAAGCCCGAACTTCGACAGCTCCTTACACGGCACCTATCGTTGTGTTTGCTGTGACCGGCCACTCTACAAGTCGGAAGCGAAATACGAGTCCGGCACTGGCTGGCCGAGCTTCTTTCAGCCGATCGAACCAGATGCCGTCTCAGCATTTGAAGATCACTCCTACGGTATGAACCGCACGGAAATTCGTTGCTCGGATTGCGATGCACATCTGGGTCACGTTTTCCCGGACGGCCCTCCGCCAACCGGCCTGCGCTATTGCATGAACGGCAATGCACTGATCTTCGATCAGGATTAATTCCTGTGCTTCACAGTCCGGACCGGCACAACGGTTCGGACTGATTTCATTTGCTTTTTACTGGATTTTACATGCCACACGACACCAATTTTCCTCAGCCACCAAAAGCACCAAAGCACCCCGCGAGCGACACACGCCACGGCATCACCCGCACCGATGATTATGCCTGGCTCCGCGCTGACAACTGGCAGGAAGTTTTCAAAGACCCATCCGTTCTGGCGTCCGAAATCCGCGAGCATCTGGAGGCAGAAAATGCCTATCAGACTGCGTTGATGCAGGACACAGATGCACTGCAGAAGCAGCTTTTTGCCGAGATGCGCGGTCGCATCAAGGAAGACGATTCATCCATTCCTTCAAAGGATGGCCCCTATGCTTACGGCATGTCCTTCCGGACCGGCGGCGAGCAGCCTTACTTCATTCGCACCCCGCGCGATGGCGGTGATGAAACCATTCTGCTCGACGGCGACAAGGAAGCGAAAGACAAAGCCTATTTCCGCCTCGCATCTGCCGATCATTCGCCCGATCACAATCGTTTGATCTGGGGGTATGATGACAAGGGATCAGAGTTCTACAAGCTCAAGGTACGTGACCTCGACAGCATGTCGGATCTCGAAGATATTCTGACAGATACCAATGGCGGTGGCAGCTGGGATGCTGACAGCAAAGGTTTCTTCTATACTTTGCTGGATGAAAATCACCGACCATCCAAGGTCTTCTACCATGAGATCGGCACAGCGCAGACGCAGGACAAGCTGATCTTTGAAGAAAAGGATGCTGGTTTCTTCCTTGGCGTTGGTGGCTCGGCACTCGATGACTTCATCTTCATCGATATTCATGATCACGAGACTTCGGAATGCTGGTTGTTGCCTGCAAATGATCCATCTGCAAAACCGCAGCTGATCATGGCTCGTAAAACAGGCGTTGAATACGATATCGCGCCCGGTGGCGATGAGTTCTTCATTCTGACCAATGTTGATGGCGCCAAAGACTTCAAGATTATGCGTGCACCGGCTTCGGCACCGCAGCCTGAAAACTGGGAAGAGCTGGTTCCGGAAGTGCCGGGACGCCTGATCCTGTCGCACTCCGCCTATAAGCGGCATCTGGTCTGGATGGAGCGTGACAATGGCTTGCCGCGCATCGTTATTCGCGATCGCGAAACAGGCGAGCAGCACGCCATCGCATTCGACGAAGAAGCCTATTCGCTCGGCCTGCATGGCAGCGCGGAATACGATACGGATGTTATTCGTTTCTCCTATTCTTCGATGACCACGCCTGAGCAGCTGTTCGATTACAACATGCGCACGCGTGAACGCGCACTGCTCAAAACGCAGGAAGTTCCATCAGGCCATAATATTGCTGACTACATCACACGGCGCGTTCTCGCTCCCGCAACGGATGGTGAACTGGTGCCCGTTTCACTGATCTATCATAAGGATACAAAGCTCGACGGCTCGGCCCCTTGCCTGCTTTATGGCTATGGTTCGTACGGCATCACCATCCCGGCAAGCTTCAGCACCTCGCGTCTGTCGCTCGTGGATCGCGGCTTCGTCTATGCCATCGCGCATATTCGTGGTGGCAAGGACAAGGGTTTTGCATGGTACGAAAACGGCAAACGTGAAAAAAAGACCAACACGTTTACGGATTTCATCGCGGCAGCAAAACACCTCGTCACGCATGGTTTCACCAGCCATGATCGCATTGTCGCCCATGGCGGCTCGGCAGGCGGCATGCTGATGGGCGCTATCGCCAACATGGCACCGGAAGCCTTTGGTGGTATCATTGCGGAAGTTCCGTTCGTGGATGTGCTCAACACCATGCTTGATGATACCTTGCCGCTGACGCCGCCTGAATGGCCGGAATGGGGCAATCCGATCACCTCGGAAACCGATTATCGCAACATCGCAGCCTATTCGCCTTACGATAATGTCAGCGCGCAAGCCTATCCGCGCATTCTGGCTGTGGCTGGTCTGACCGACCCGCGTGTGACCTATTGGGAACCTGCCAAGTGGGTTGCAAAACTGCGTGAGCTTAAGACGGACGATCATTCGGTTCTTTTCCGCATCAATATGGATGCCGGACATGCCGGTGCCTCGGGTCGCTTCTCCCGACTGGAAGAAGTTGCCTACACTTATGCTTTTGCGTTGAAAGCGGTCGGAAAAGCCTGACGGCTTATCGATAAATGCAAGAAAATTGGAACTCCCGCCGGATGAAAATCCGGCGGGAGTTTTCGTTTTTATAGCATTTTCAGCAAAAGTGCGAAGCGGTTTTGCGTCGGATAATGCGTAAAAACAAACAGTTACAGCGGTTCCAACGATTCATTTTTAACTGGAACCGCTGTAACGTTCCGTTGCGAGCTTCGCTGCAGGTGACAGCCCTAGCCCGCCTGTCGATGTCCGCTTCTTCAAAGCAGCAATCAGAACTGCGAAAGCTATGAGCGCAATCACCGTATCTGCGAGCGTGAATGCAAACCAGATCGCATTAACGCCCCAGAATGCTGTAAGCACTGTTACGAAAGCAGGCAGAAGCACAAACGGCTTGCTCAATGTCAGAAGTCCTGCGCGTGCGGGCTGCCCAATGGCCTGAAAATAAAGCGCAAAAACCAAAACGGGCCCGGTGAAAAGATAAGCATAGGTCATTGGGCGGATGATCTGTGCCACCGCTTCACTCACTGCAAGGTCGTCCACAAAGATCAAGCCGATGGAATTACTGACCATCAGGACAATGATCTCGATGATGAGGCAATAGACGAACACTGTTGTTAGCGCGATGCGCAAAACAGTGTCCGAGCGCTGATAAAGACCCGCACCCACATTGTTGCCGACGATGCTCTGCATTGCGAGCGCTACAGCCATCAAAGGCAGATATGTGAAGCCGAATATCCGCATTACAATGCCATAAGCCGCAACGTTCAACGCATAGTCCGAGCCTTCGGAAAAACGAAGCGCGCTGATCACAAAGGCAGTGCTCAACGCAATGCCAATAAAGCTCAAACTCAGCGGAGCCCCAAGACCCGCGATACGTCCCCAACCGCCGACCCAGGAGTTGTGCCACAAAGCATTGAGCGAAATCGTACCCTGCTTGAATTGCCTGAATCCAAGTAGCAACAACAAGCCAAGAGTTTGAGCAAAAACCGTACCCAAAGCCGATCCAGCAATGCCAAGCTCCATATTCGCAATGAAAATGTAGTTCAGTGCAATATTGGCGAGCGTCACGCAGACCGACATTATCGCGATCAGGCCAGCTCGCCCCTCATTGCGCCATGCATCGGCATGAAGGCCAAGGACAAATTGAAGCGGCAACGCTAGAATGGTGATGAACAGAAAGAGATATGCCATTTCTGCAAGCGCCATATCGCCGTCCGCCATACCATTGATAAGCGGGCGTCCAACCAGAAAAAATAGCGCAATCAAGCCCAACGCGATGATGAGTGCCAGACCATGAGCGCGTGCAAAGGTTGCTTCCGCCTCTGAAATCCTGCGGCCACCAAGCTGCCTTGCCATCTGGCTCGACATGCCGCCGCTGACCAGCGTTGACATGGCAATTGTGAGCATAATTGCCGGGAAGACCAGACTGACTGCAGCCATGGCTCTGGCACCAACAAAATGGCCCAGGAAGATTGCATCGACCACGCTCAGCAAGCCGTTCATCACCATGATGAGCGTCATGGGCAGCACATTGGTCAGAAACACACGCCCCGGAGAAGCGTGCAGAAAACGATTATCGAGTGATTGTCCCGAAGACATCACAGACTCCTCAAATCACATTTCAATTGCGATGGGTGCCTGCATTACCACCAACGAAATGCTTCGAGGGTGAAGATATCAAAAGCCGGGCTTCACCGAGACATTCGTCTGCAGGCGGCAGGTGCCGGAACCGTGCTGCTGTCTATAAATAACGATGCCTTTCGTCAACAAGATTAATACTTAAGAAGTGAACGTACTTTCGTTCTTAAGCCTAATTTAGTGAACAAATATCGGAACTTGTAAGAAAATTTGAGATTAGAAAACTTTACCAAATGGCGTATAATCTTCTTAGAGCGTTCCAGCAAAAGTGGGAACCGATTTTGCGTCTGGAAATGCGTAAGAACAAATAGATAGAGCGGTTTCAATGACTCAGCATTCGCTAAAACCGCTCTAGTTGAATAACTTCAAATAGTGGGAGTGTTCCATGTTGCGTCAGGGCTTCACCGTTTCAACGGCCGCATTGGGTTTACTGGTTTCCGCTTTTGTAGCACTACCGTCAGTATCGGCCGCCAACGCACAAGTCCGCAAAAACGTCAGCGAATTTGCGGGTCAACGTTGCAATACGCCACCACGCGGTAGCGGCGTTATTGTCGGTCAGTTCAGCGGTGTAGACGATTCACCATTTGTCAGCGATGGCGATGGGCTGGTGCCGATTGATCGCTTCCGCTGCTTCAAGACAATGGCTGAGTGTAAAGGTTGGCTCTACACAATGCAGAGCAAATACACCAATGCCGGTGCCGCAACAGTTGTTCGCTGTACGAAGCGGTAATTAGAGCGCCTTGCGCCTGAACAGGCGCGCAAAGGTCGCTCTAACACTTTAAACTAGAGCATAATTTCATCTTAAACTGACTCAAGTTTAAGGAATTATGCTCTAGCGATTGGACGGATAGCCGTTTGAATGCGCCGGAATGGCTTTGAGATATGCAGCAATCGCGTCGCGATCTGCGTCTGTCAGATGCGCCATATTGGCAACGACATCGGCCATCGATCCGCCGAGTGAGTCGAAATCCGGTGTGAAGCCACTTTGCAGCGCATAGGCGATATCGTTCTCGCCCCATTCGCCAATACCGCCTTCACCAGAGGTAATATTGGGAACGACACCCTTGCGACCATCGCTTCCCGTTTCGGGTGAAAGCGCACCGGCCATCCATTGCTTATCATCAAGCCCGCCAATGACATTACGCGGCGTATGGCACTCGCCACAATGGCCAAGCGCTTCCGTTAAATATTGACCGCGCTTCACCTGATCGGATGCATTTGCCAGTTCAACGACCGGCTTATCGGAAAGGTAAAGCTGCTTCCAAAGACCCAATCCACGGCGGATATTGAATGGGAAGCTCAGCTTATGGGGTGGTGCCACATTATCCGACGCAGGCAGGGTTTTCATATAGGCGAAAAGGTCTGCAACATCCTGCGGCTGCATCTTTTCATAGGATGTGTAAGGGAAAGAAGGGTAAAGGTGTTCCCCTGCCCGCCCGACACCTTTCAGCATTGCATTTGCAAAGTCATGCAGGGTCCAGTTACCGATGCCCTGCGCTGACGGAGAGATGTTAGGCGCAATGAATGTGCCAAAATCTGAAACCAGTTCATGTCCACCGGTAAGAACCTTGCGGTCGTCACCCGACGCGCCGGGAGCAGCGTGACAGGAAGCACAGCCCCCTGCCCAGAACACATGCTCGCCCTTTGTCGCATCACCTGGCTGCAAAGCTGCAATCACCGACTGATCCACCGTCTGAGGCGTCGTCAGCACCCAAAAGGTGGCGGCACCAACGATGACTATCGCGCCGGCAGCATATGCGAGTTTACGGACCATTGTTCTGCTAGAGCGGTTTCTATTTAGGTAGAATTGTTGAAACCGCCCTATCCCTTTGTTTGCGCATTATCCGATGCATCGAACCGGGATCAGAAATCAGTCAGTAGACTTATCTGCCCGTAGAGGCTTCGCGCTATTGGCTCAGATGCTCTTGTCAGTTCTTTTTCACGCGATAAGCCTGGTGGCAGGAACCACAATTGGCGGCAACCTGCTGAAAGGCTGGCTTCAGCGCATCGAGATCAGCAGGCTTGGCCGCGAGCGCTGCGGCTGCATCAGAGCGGAATTTTTCGACGTGCTTGACGAAGTCTTCCTTGTTTTCCCAAATTTTTGGAGAAGCTTCCGTGTCGCCCTGATCGGAACCTGCAGGAAACAGGGTATCAACGTCGAACTTCTTTGCGTCCGCATCGATCTTTTCAAGGGCTGCCAGAGCGGCTGCCGCATCGAAAGGCTTATCACCCTTCACCATTGGCGCGAGCTGTCCAACTGAACGGCCCATGTCTTTCATGATTGCCTGACGATCTGCAATAGCATCGGCATGTGCCACACCGGCAGTCAAAAGAGCCACTGAACTGACGGCGAGAAAAAATGAACGCATGCGATCCTCCGCATCTAAAAATTGAACAACGATCGTCCCTTGGTAAAAATATCCGATACAATCTCAGTCTTTGCAACAAAGACGCCGAATAAATCCCACCTCTCAGAAGTAACACTCCGAGTTTATATCGATTATTACAGCGCATTCACGACAACGTGAAAAACTTGATATAAATACTATTGTTTAATCATGGAGGCATTCAAGATTATCACTATATAAAAAGGATATTACTTGATATTAATACTCATCTTTTAAATTCAAGCATTTCCTGACCCACCGGTCCCTTGCACCCAAAACCATGCGTATGACTCATGGGTTTGGGTTAAGCCCGAATGGCGATTGAACTTTTTCTAAGCAAAGAAAAACCCCGCTTTCGCGGGGCTCTTCATTGTCATTACCGAAAGGCAAATTATGCCTTTTCGTAAAGCTCCAGGACGTAATCCCAGTTTACGAGGCTATCAACGAAAGCTTCGAGGTACTTCGGACGCGCGTTGCGGTAATCGATGTAGTAGGAATGTTCCCATACGTCGACGCCAAGGATTGGCGTTGCGCCGTGAACCAGCGGGCTTTCACCGTTTGCGGTCTTCGAGATTTCGAGCTTGCCGTTCTTAACCGACAGCCATGCCCAGCCCGAACCGAACTGACCAGCGCCAGCAGCGATGAAGTCTTCGCGGAACTTGTCGTAGCCGCCGAGATCGGATTCAACAGCCTTTTCAAGCTTGCCTGGCAGCTTCTTGCCGCCGCCGTCTTTCTTCATCCAGTTCCAGAAATGGAGATGGTTGTAGTGCTGACCAGCATTGTTGAAGAGCGCCTGATTCTTGCCGAAGCTTTCCTTGACGATTTCTTCGAGGCTTTTGCCTTCAAGGCCGGAACCTTCGAGCAGCTTGTTACCATTGGTAACATAAGCCTGATGGTGCTTGTCGTGGTGGAATTCGAGGGTTTCGCGCGACATGAACGGAGCAAGTGCGTCATAATCGTACGGAAGGGCGGGCAGTTCAAAGGCCATTGGAACTCTCCTCTGTCTTTCAGCTTACAATAGGCAGCTACTGTGGGGCAGTGCGAACACATACCCGGAAACTTGCGTGCGCAATCTACATAGGCCGCAATGCCGCAGGCGGCAATGCCGGATGTTCTAAATTTAGCGCCCATCACAATGAATTATTATTGAAATTGCATGAGGATAGGGTTCACTTTACTTTTTTTGAGATTGATGCACGAACGGAGAAAATCGGTGTCCCATAGTTCCTATGTTTTCGACGCGTATGGCACATTGTTCGATGTGCATTCCGCCGTGCGTAGGCATGAAGATAAAGCGGGACCGGATGGCGCGGCCTTCTCCCTGCTCTGGCGCACCAAGCAACTCGAATATTCGTGGACGCTCAGTCTGATGGGCGAATATCGCGATTTCTGGAAGCTCACGGAAGAAGCACTGGATTTCGCCTTTGCACGTTATCCATCTGTCGATCCGGCACTTCGCAACGATTTGCTTGAAGCATACTGGAAGCTAGACTGTTATCCAGAAGTGCCAGCGGCCCTCAAAAGCCTGAAAAGCCGGGGAGCGCGGCTGGCTATTTTGTCCAATGGCTCGCCCGCTATGCTTGAAGCGGCAGTCAAATCCTCTGCACTCGATGTCCTGCTTGATGATGTCATTTCTGCCGATAGCGTCAGGCGTTATAAGACGTCACCGTCAGTCTATGAACTCATCACGATGCAATGGCGGCTTTATCCGTCGGCGATTTCGTTTCAATCGTCCAATCGGTGGGATGTGGCTGGGGCCGCACGATTCGGAATGCGCGCGGTCTGGATCAACCGGTCCAACCAACCCGACGAGTATAAGCAATATCCGCCTGCCCTCATTCTGCCGAGCCTGCAACTGCTCGACTGAATCTCACTAAAACTTGAACAACGCAAATTGGGTGACAACCGCCTGTTGCGGCTAAAATTGTGTCGCAACGGCAACACGAGGCCCGTTGCAGCGCTTCAGCCACTTTTAGGCCTTATTACGAACGGCTGAGAGCCACAATTATCGGGCGTTTTGCCCGCAACAAAACGCGTCTAACGCCGTTATAGCCGCAGAATCTGCGATTATCACAACCAGTTGGTCGCACTTCATTAACCCTAACCGTTGTATCTAAAAATCCTCCCGCCACTAAAATGGTTTTCATATGCAAACGACCCTTACCCGCCGTTCCTTTCTGACGGCCATGACAGCAACAGCGGCGGCCGGCCTCGCCGGTTGCGCTCAGTTGGGGCAGAATGTTCCAATCATTGATGTTGATGCCAATGGCAATCCTATCAACAGGACCCCTCAGGCCAATGTCGATGCTTCTTATGGAAGCTGGGCATCCATGTATGCCGCTGTAGAAGACAATGGCTTTCAGCTACCGGCCATTCCGATCCAGAAGATGGACAAGCGCTATCTTCGCCAGGTCGTTCAGGATCCAACTGGCGAAATGCCAGGCACAATCGTCGTGGATACGGCAAACCGTTTCCTTTATCTGGTGCTGGGCAATGGACAGGCAATGCGCTACGGCGTCGGCATCGGCCGCGACGGCTTTGCATGGTCGGGCCGCGCAGTCATCCAGTACAAGCGCGAATGGCCACGCTGGACGCCACCGGATGAAATGGTTGCCCGCCAGCCAGAACTCGAACCATACAGCTCGCGCAACGGCGGCATGGCTCCAGGTCTCAAGAATCCGCTCGGCGCCCGCGCTCTTTACATCTTCAAGGATGGCAAGGACACGATCTATCGTCTGCACGGCAATCCTGAATGGTGGTCGATCGGCAAGGCCGTTTCTTCGGGCTGCGTACGCCTGATGAACCAGGATATCATCGATCTTTACAACCGTGTTCCACCGAAATCGCCTATTCTGGTTATGTAATCCAGAATTTACGAGATACAAAAAAAGCCCCGGAAAACCGGGGCTTTTTTTCATTTTAGACCATTATCTATCAGCGCTTGAAGCTGCCAAGAATGCCGCGCACAAGCGCACGTCCAAGTGACGTACTGACAGAACGAACCACTGATTTCATGGCCGTTTCTGCAACTGTCTGACGGCCAGATCGACGACCAGTTCCAAGCGCAGTTCCCAACAGATCGCCAAAAATACCGCCGCCTTCACCGGTCTCTTCCTGCTTCGTCTTCTGCTGGGCGTCGACTGCTGCCTGCGCTTTGCGCGCCAGCATTTCGAACGCTGAATCGCGGTCGATTGTCTGATCATATTGGCCGGAGACAGGGCTTGCGGCAATGATTTTCGCCCGTTCTTCAGGCGTCAGTGGGCCAATCTGCGACGATGGCGGGCGGATCAATGTGCGCTGCACCATCGAAGGCACGCCCTTGGCCTGCAAGGTCGAAATCAGTGCTTCACCGGTTGAAAGACTGGTGATCGCCTCAAACGTCTTGAAATCCGGGTTTGGACGGAACGTATCGGCAGCGGTCTTCACCGCATTTGTTTCGCGTGGCGTATAAGCACGGAGCGCGTGCTGAACACGATTGCCGAGCTGTGCGAGCACAGTTTCTGGCACATCAAGCGGATTCTGCGTCACAAAATAAACGCCCACGCCCTTGGAACGGATCAGACGAACCACCTGCTCGACGCGGTCGACCAGCGCCTTCGGCGCTTCATCGAACAGCAAATGCGCTTCATCAAAGAAGAAGACCAGACGCGGCTTGTCAGGATCGCCCACTTCGGGAAGTTCTTCGAAGAGTTCCGACATGAGCCAGAGAAGGAAAGTGGAATAAAGGCGCGGGCTCATCATCAGCTTGTCGGCTGCGAGCACGCTGATAACACCGCGACCGTCGGTCGTCGTCCGCATCAGATCAGCGATACGAAGGGCGGGTTCGCCAAAAAATTTGGAGCCGCCCTGCTGATCAAGCACGAGCAACGAGCGCTGGATCGCACCAACCGACGCCTTGTTGACGTTACCGTATTTTGCAGAAAGCTCAGCAGAACGTTCGGCCATTTCCGCGAGAATCGCCTGCAAATCTTTGAGATCAAGCAGTAGCAGGCCTTCTTCATCGGCCAAACGGAAAGCAACGTTAAGAACGCCTTCCTGAGCATCGGTCAGGTTCATCAGGCGCGAGAGCAGCAGCGGCCCCATTTCGGAGATCGTGGCACGGACCGGATGGCCCTGCTCGCCAAAAATATCCCAGAAAATAACGGGAGATGCGCGCATCTCATATGGGTTGAGTTGAATTTCCTCTGCGCGCTTGGTCAGATTGTCATTGACGACACCTTTGGCGGCGATGCCGGAAAGATCGCCCTTGATATCGGCACAGAAGACTGGAACGCCAGCCGCCGAAAAGCTCTCGGCGAGAACCTGCAGCGTGACCGTTTTACCAGTACCTGTCGCACCGGTAACGAGGCCATGCCTGTTACCATATTTCAGCGCCAGATATTCAGGCTGCTGGTAGGAATCATCTGGTTTGCGGCTTGCACCAAGGAAAATGGCATCATCAGCAGTCATCAGGCAGGTCGCTCCGTAAAAGGTTTGCTCCCTTACGATATACTAGCACTACCGCCCTGCAACAATGATTAAGCCATTTTATCCATTGATGTGCAATTTTGGCGTCATGCGGTCACAGAAAAATGCGAATATTTTAAATCAGGAAAGCTTGCAAAGCGCCAATGAGAATGCATATTACGTAAACGTAAGAAATTTGGGAGACTCTCATGGACGAACTGATCGCGCGCATCACCTCCAATGTTGGCATCGATGCAGCAACTGCTGAAAAGGCTGTTGGCATGATTTTGGCATTTCTGCAGAAGGAAGGCCCGGCTGATAAAGTACAGCAGCTTTTGGCAGCTTTCCCAGGCGCTGAAGAAGCCATTTCGCAGGTCAAGGGTGGCGGTCTGCTTTCCGGCCTGATGGGCGGCGTGATGGGTCTCGGCTCGCAGCTGATGGGCGCTGGCCTCGGTATGGGTGAAATCTCCGGCGTTGCCAAGGAAACCATCCGTTTTGCCAAGGAAAAGGCTGGTGCTGAACCAGTCGACGCCGTTGTCGGCTCGATCCCAGGCCTCGGCCAGTTCGTATAAATTTGACGCACCAAAGAAAAAGCCCCGGTTTTCCGGGGCTTTTTTTATGCTTCTTTTATGACCGTCACGCCGACATGACGGGTACGCCCGGCACCCCAGCCATTGATGGCTGCTCCCAAGCCAAGAGCTGCAAAGAATATACCGCAGGCGGCAAAGCTTCCTGTCGCACCATGGATCATGCCAACAACGAGCGGACCAATAGCCGCTAATGTATAGCCGACGCATTGCGCCATGCCGGACAGGTGAGCTGCCGTATGTGAATCCGGTGAGCGCAACACGATCACCATCATAGCGGCAGCGATCAAACCGCCCTGCCCAAAGCCCTGCACAATGGCCAGAATCCAGAAGCTCCATTGCGGAAGATAAAGGAAGCCCATCAAAGGCAACGCCGCGCTGATGCAAAGCACCACATTAAGCAGGCTCTGGCTCTTTTGGCGTATCGCAATCGATGGGATCGCGAGACAGGTCACGACCTGCACCATGATCGAAAATGAAACCAAGCCGCCAGCTGCCGTAGCACTCAGCCCCTGCTCTCGCAGAATTGGCGCAAGCCAGCCAAAAACGACATAAGCCATCGAGGATTGAAGGCCCATAAACAGCGTGACCTGCCAGGCGAGCTTGTCTTTCCAAAGCCCGACAACCTTAAAACCAGAATGCGCGACATTGTGCTTCGCACGCAGCGCCTGCGGCAGCCAAAGTGCGAGAACCAGCGCTGCTGGAATTGCCCAGAAAGCCAGTGCAAGGTTCCATGAACCGCCGAGCATATGCTCAATCGGAATTGTGAACCCGGCAGCAGCGGCTGCTCCGCCACAAAGTGCCATCGTATAAAAGCCGGTCATAATCGCAGCGGTTTTAGGGAAATCCCGCTTTACGACCCCCGGCAGTAACACATTGCCGGTAGCGATGGCCGCACCAGCCAGTATCGCACCAATATACAGTGACGCCTGGCTTCCAATGCCGCGGATTGCCGTACCGATGGTCAAGACAATCAGAACAAACAATAAGACGCGCTCGGCACCGTAGCGCTGGGCCAGTCTCGGCGCGAAAGGTGCGAATACGCCCAAACAGACCACGGGCAATGTCGTTAGTAAGCCAGCAGCAAAACCGGACATGCCGGTTGCGTCGATGATTTCTGGAAGGAGGACCGAAACGCTTGAAAATACCGGACGCAGATTGGCAGCAATCAACACCAGACTTAAGCCCAGCAACACGCGCAAAGCTTGGCTCGGCAGGCGTTGTGCAGCGGGTTGCGGCACGCTGTCGGCCTCGGCATCAACAAAAGGCTCCGCATTGTGTGCCGGATTTTCTTCCGTTGCTGCCTGCAACGAAACATTGTTTGTGTGGCTCATGATGCCAACAGCCTTTCAAGTTCTTTGATTAGGGGCGCCATAAATCGACGCACTGCTTCGCTTGCCAGGTCGGGATTACCAGTGGCGATAGCTTCAATTAGGGCGCTGTGTTCTTCGTGATCGGGTTCCGGCAGCTCTCCATCGAGCGTCGCCTCTATTGATTCCCGGATGGATTGGGAAAAGAAGGCATAGACCTCGATAAGCGCATTATTGCCCGATGCCGCGACGATTGCTTCATGGAAGGCAAAATCTCGCGAAACAAAATCGGTTCGGCTTGTTTCCGCACGCTTGTTGCGCTGCTCCAGCATCGCTTCAAGATGGCGGATCATTGCCGGTGTCGCTCGTTGAGCAACAAGTCGTGCAGCTTCCGCCTCAAGCGCTGCCCGCGTTTCAAAGCGGTCACGCAAACTTGTATGGCGAATGCGGTCAAGGCTGCGGCGCATGTCTGCCGCCGACAGGACATAGGTTCCGGAACCCTGCCGCGTTTCCAGCATCCCTTGGGCGACCAGCGCACGCACGGCTTCGCGCACAGTGCCACGACTGACCCCAAGTTTCGCGGAAAGGCTTGCTTCATTGGGCAATTGCTCACCCACGCGCCAATTGCCGGCCGTGATCTCAGCCCGGATGGACTGTTCCGCAGCATCGGCAAGGCTTTTTCTTGAGAGTGTTTCCATAGATCACCAAAGTCATCGGATGACTTGATGAATTATATGTCATAATCTCGCGTGTCAATGTGGATTACATGCGACGCGCAATCTGCTTTAACCTTATCTGCCGCATTCCGTTAACAATTATCGCGCAATGTGGCACGCTAGAATGAAGCCTTCGCAACCGGGTGCCGCATGATTACTCTTTACTGCCTTAACGGAGACCATCTCGACCGCGTCGAGGTTGAGCCGGGCAATCCCCTTCCTGAAAACGTTATCTGGATTGACCTTCTCGCACCCGGCGTCAATGAAGATCATATCGTTGAGGCGTGGACCGGCATCTCGATCCCGACCCGTGAAGACATGACGGAAATCGAGGAATCGAGCCGATTCTATATGGAGAACGGCGCGCAATATCTGACTGTACCGATCCTTCATGCGGTGGATCTCGATCATCGTGAACTCGCACCTGTCACTTTCATTCTGCATGGACAGCGGCTGGTAACGGTTCGCTATGCCGATCCGAAATCAGTCAGCATTTACATCACGCGCGCGACAAAGCCGGGCAACGGCCTGATCCCGAATGCAAAATGCTCCGGCCTTTCAATCATGCTCGGCATAATCGAGGCCACCACCAATCGTCTGGCAGATATTCTGGAAGGCGTTGCAGGCAAGATTGATGCGGCATCGCATTCGATCTATCGTCGCCAGCCCAAGGCACGGCCAATGACGACTGAGGATTTCCGGCACATCCTCACGCAGATCGGTGGACAGGGTACGTTTCTATCGCGAATGCGCGAAAGTCTGGCAGGCATCAGCAGAATGCTGGTTTATCTCTCTGCGATCAACAGCCCGGTTGCGACCAAGAAAGACACGCGCTCATGGGTCAAATCACTGGAACGCGATGCGCAGTCGCTGGTCGCCTATGTGGATTTTCTGTCCAACAAGGTCACGTTCCTGCTTGATACGATTGTCGGGCTTATCTCTGTCGAGCAGAACGCGATCATCAAGATTTTCTCGGTTGCGGCGGTGGGCTTCATGCCTCCAACTCTCGTCGCATCCATCTATGGTATGAACTTCTCATTCATGCCGGAGCTGAACTCGCCCTGGGGCTATCCGATGGCGCTTGGCTTGATGGTGGCCTCAGCTTTGCTGCCACTGTTTTATTTCCGAAGGAAGGGGTGGCTGTAAATCACACCGATGCAGCCACAATCTCCCAGTCTCTGCCGTTGATTTTCAGCACATCGCCCACCGGCTTGCCAAAAAGCATTATGGCCACGGGCGAGACGTGGGAGATTTTGCCATTGGCGGGGTCGGCCTCGTCCTCGCCAACAATGGTCCAGACCCGCACGCCGCCTTCGTCGAGGTTTTCCAGCTCCACCGTCATGCCAAAGCGTACAACGTCACTGTCCGGTTCGGGCACGGATAGTTCTGCGGTTTCACGTCGCGAAGTCCAGTAGCGCAAATCACGCGAAACGCGGGCAATCGCTGAGCGCTCGCCTGCAACATTCGCTTCGGCCAGTTCGCGGTGAAGCCGTGCAAGCTCGTCGTCAATCATCTTCAAACCATTCGGCGTGACGAGATTGCGGTGCGGACTGATGGGCCGCTCGCCGAGATCGATGGGGGCGTCGTCCTGTTCTTTGGTGAAAGCTCTGCTCATCATCTGAATGTATGCAGAGCGCTCGCGCCCCGCAAGCCCACAGTCTGAACACGCGTGCAACCGGATAGAAATCCGTATTTTAGTGCACGCCGAGTTTTTATTGATTGACCAATCAATCAAAGTTAAAATAGGGATTAACAGCCCTCAACCCGGATGACGATTATGCCTAAGATCGGGATGGAACCCCTACGGCGGCGCGAACTGATCGATGCCGCCATCCGTACTATCGGCCAGCGTGGTTCGTTGGACGTCACTGTTGCGCAGATCGCCCATGAAGCAGGCGTATCGCCCGCGCTTGCGCATCACTATTTTGGCGGCAAAGACAAGCTGATCCTGGCCACCATGCGCCATCTCTTGCGTGAGCTCGGAAGCGATTTGAACGCCGCCGTGAAGCTTGCAGAAACTCCGCGTGAGCGTATTGCGGCCATCATCGCGGTTAACTTCTCCGCCTCGCAGTTTGCGCAGGAGACGATTGCAGCCTGGCTGACCTTCTATGTTCATGCGCAGCAATCCGAAGACACAAAGCGGCTTTTGCGCATCTATGCGCGCCGCCTGCATTCAAACTTCGTCTTCGCGCTGGAACAATTGACCAGCCACGAGCGCGCCAACCGTATTGCCGAAGGCGCAGGTGCGCTGATCGATGGGCTTTATATCCGCCATGCCCTTGGTGCCGACGCGCCAAATGCGGCATCGGCAATTGCCCTTGTTGAAGATTACATCGCTGTTCAGCTTTCGGCGGAGAAATAAGATGGAAGCGGATTTCGTTATTATTGGCTCCGGCTCTGCCGGTTCGGCTATGGCCTACCGGTTGTCGGAAGATGGCAGGCACTCGGTTATTGTCATTGAATTTGGCGGCCCGGACATTGGCCCGCTGATTCAGATGCCAGCCGCCCTTTCCTTCCCCATGAATATGGAAACCTATGACTGGGGCTTTTCCACCGAACCAGAGCCTCATATCGGCGGGCGCAGCCTCGTTACCCCACGCGGCAAGGTGGTCGGTGGATCATCATCCATCAACGGCATGGTCTATGTGCGCGGGCACGCACGCGATTACGATCACTGGTCGGAAAGTGGCGCGCGCGGCTGGTCCTATGCCGATGTATTGCCCTACTTCAAGCGGATGGAAAATTCCCACGGCGGACAGGAAGGCTGGCGCGGCACCAATGGTCCGCTGCATGTTCAGCGCGGTCGTCGCGATAACCCGCTATTCAAGGCCTTCGTGGATGCAGGGCATCAGGCGGGCTTTGAAGTCACTGACGATTATAATGGCGAGAAGCAGGAAGGCTTTGGCCCGATGGAGCAGACGATCCATAATGGACGTCGCTGGTCTGCGGCCAATGCCTATCTGAAACCTGCCCTCAAGCGCCCCAATGTGAAGCTCGTCAAAGGCTTAGCGCGAAAAATCGTGATGGAAGGAAAGCGCGCGGTCGGGGTTGAAATCGAAGCGGGCCGTACTTTCTCGACTATCCGCGCACGCCGCGAAGTTATCATCGCTGCATCGTCCATCAATTCGCCAAAGCTGCTTATGCTTTCAGGCATTGGCCCTGCTGTGCAGCTTAAAGAGCACGGCATTGAGGTCGTGGCTGATCGCCCCGGCGTTGGGCAAAATCTGCAGGATCATCTGGAAGTCTATATCCAACAGGAATGCACGCAGCCGATCACGCTTTATTCCAAGCTCAACCTGTTTTCCAAAGCCAAGATTGGTGCGGAATGGCTGTTCTTCAAAACCGGCGACGGCGCGACAAACCATTTCGAATCCGCAGCCTTTGTGCGTTCTAAAGCGGGCGTGGAATATCCGGATATCCAATACCACTTCCTGCCGGTCGCGATCCGCTATGACGGCAAAGCGGCTGCAGAATCGCACGGCTTTCAGGCGCATGTCGGACCGATGCGCTCCAAGTCGCGCGGCAGTGTTACACTGCGCTCGGCTAATCCACGCGAAAAGCCTGTCATAAAGTTCAACTATATGTCGCATGAGGATGATTGGGCCGATTTCCGTCATTGCGTGCGACTGACACGCGAAGTTTTCGGACAGGACGCATTTGCCCCTTATCGCGGCGCGGAAATCCAGCCCGGCGCGAATGTGCAGTCTGATGACGAGATCGACAATTTCATTCGCGAGCATGTGGAAAGTGCATTCCACCCTTGCGGAACTTGCAAAATGGGATCAGTTGACGATCCAATGGCAGTGGTTGATCCAGAATGCCGGGTTATTGGCGTTGAGGGGTTGCGGGTTGCGGATTCATCCATCTTCCCGCGCATCACCAACGGCAACCTCAACGGCCCGTCGATCATGACTGGCGAAAAGGCATCGGATCATATTCTGGGTCGTACTCCGCTGGCGCGATCCAATCAGGAACCATGGATCAACCCACGCTGGGAAGTATCTGATCGCTAATGAAACTCGAGGAGAATAAAATGAAAGCTCAACCCAAAGCCTCGCATTTCATCGGCGGCGCATTCGTGGAAGACAAAGCTGGCAAGCCGCTTCCCGTCATCTATCCGGCGACAAGCGAAGAAATCGCCAAGCTTTATTCAGCAACACCGGATGTGATCGAGAGCGCCTATGCTGCTGCATTGAAAGCACAAGGTGAATGGGCAGCGCTCAAGCCGGTGGAACGCGGCCGTATTCTGCGCCGCACGGCGGAAATCCTACGCGAGAAAAACAAGAAGCTCTCCAAGCTCGAAACGCTTGATACCGGCAAGGCATTGCAGGAGACACTGGTAGCGGATGCGGCATCGGCTGCCGATGCGCTCGAGTTTTTCGGCGGCATCATTTCCGGCTTTAATGGTGAGTTCGTAGAGCTTGGCGGGTCGTTTGCTTACACGCGCCGCGAAGCACTCGGCATCTGTGTCGGCATCGGTGCGTGGAATTACCCGATCCAGATCGCCGCATGGAAATCTGCGCCAGCACTGGCTATGGGCAACGCTTTCATCTTCAAGCCGTCCGAGAACACCCCTCTTTCGGCACTCGCGCTGGCAGAGGCCTATAAGGAAGCTGGTCTTCCTGACGGTCTGTTCAATGTTGTACAAGGCTTTGGCGATGTTGGTGCGGCACTCGTCAATCACCGCATGACAGCGAAGGTTTCGCTCACCGGTTCAGTTCCAACCGGCAAGCGGATCATGTCACAGGCTGGTGAGCATCTGAAGCATGTCACGATGGAACTTGGTGGCAAATCTCCGATCATCGTTTTTGATGATGCAGATCTCGACAGCGCTATTGGCGGTGCGATGCTCGGCAACTTCTATTCGACCGGTCAGGTCTGCTCCAACGGTACGCGCGTTTTCGTTCATAAGGATGTTCGCGAAACATTTGTCGAGCGTCTGGTTGAACGCACCCGCAAAATCCGCATTGGTGATCCCCTGGATGAAGCCACCCAGATGGGACCGCTCGTCAACAGCGCGCAGCGCGACAAGGTTTTGTCCTATATTGAAAAGGGCAAGCAAGAAGGCGCGAAGCTTGTATGCGGCGGCGGCATTCCAAAGTTGCAGGGTTTCGACAAAGGCTATTTCATCGAGCCAACCGTCTTTAGCGATGTGACTGACGACATGACGATTGCCCGCGAGGAAATCTTCGGCCCGGTCATGAGCATTCTCGAATTCTCGGACGAGGATGAAGTGATTGCGCGCGCCAACGATACCGAGTTCGGTCTGGCTGCCGGTGTATTCACCGCCGACATCGCCCGCGGCCATCGCGTCATCGGACAGATCAAGGCAGGAACCTGCTGGATCAATGCCTATAACCTGACGCCTGTTGAAGTGCCATTTGGCGGCTATAAACAGTCCGGCATTGGCCGAGAAAACGGTATTGCCGCGCTGACGCACTATAGCCAGATCAAGACTGTCTATGTGGAAATGGGCAAGGTCGACAGCCCCTACTAATCCCACTTAACAAACAACACAAAGCCCCAATCAATATTAGAAACTACTAATATTGATTGGGGCTTTGTCATTTATGGTAAAGCACAATATTTACGTCATAAAAGCGACCAGTAAACTTCGACTTCCCAAAAGATTGATCACATCTTTCTTATTATATTGAATTTTAACGTCTAATTGATTGCTTTTGTCGCAATAACCTTTTGCGGGAAATAATAATTACCTCCCACAATGGGGTTGGAATGACAAAAGAGCTGTTTTTATCGACAGATATGGTCGATGCCAAAGCGCGCGACGATTTTTGGCGCGACGCTATCAAGCTATTTTACGAAGTATCTGCCCTCGATGAAGAAAACGAAGAAGGCTTTATCGGTACTTTGCGCTCTTATCCATTCGGCAACATGCTGGTTGGATCCACCACCTTTAACACCCAGCATTATGAGCGCACAAAGAACCTGATCGCTCAGACTGGTCTCGATCACTATGTTCTTCAAGCCCTACTTTCCGGCACCCTGAGTGGAGATTTCAACGGAGTCTCTGTTGCTGCGAAACCCGGCGACATTTTCATCCTCGACATGTCACAGGTCATAACCAGTCATGCAGAAGCGGGCGCACGTCTGACGGTTATCATGCCGCGGCAAGAGCTGGAAAAGCTTATCGGATGGCGAAATCTTCATGGCATGGTGTTCAAAACGGAAGCTGCGACAACCCAGCTCCTCTTCGAGTTTCTGCGCGGGCTCAATGATGTGGTTCAGGAACTCTCCGCCGTGGAGGCCATCGCCGCCAAAGATGCAATGATGGCGCTACTTGCTGCATGTATTAAGAGGGTGGACACAGGCGCTGCTGAGAGTGCAACAATCAATCTGCCGATACGCAATCGCATTCTTGCCTATATCGACAAGAACATAACGAACCCGCTTCTTGGTCCCCATTCGATACAACAATATTTCCGCATGTCGCGCTCACATATTTATCGCGCATTTGAACCGGACGGCGGCGTGGCAAAGGTTATCCGCGACAAGAGGCTCGATATGGCTTACCGGATTCTGATCGAACAAAAAGGCAAGCCTGTTTCACTTAAAGAAATCGCCTATCGCTGCGGTTTTAATGACAGCACACAACTGACCAAGGCTTTCAAAGGGCGCTTCGGTATTACGCCGAAGGAAGCACGAGAAGCCAAAGCCCCGCTGCCGTTACAATCGGAAGGCGGCACGCTGGTTATTCACGAACATCTATCGTCACAGGCAAAAAAGGTCGTTGTCATCTGAATTGGCGAGAACATACAATCATTGAGAATGCTGCAACACCGCTGCATTCCATCAAAAGCGTATCAGACAATAACAGCGCCCGTGCGCACGCTTCGCCAGACCGATCCGTCCGAATAGGCCATTTGCGCGCCGCCGCTGGCGTTACTCACAAAAGCCATTGCGCCAGCCCCGTGCTGGGACGGCGATGGCAAAGCGGCAACCGCATAGGCGGCCGGGCGTATCGGGCCATCGACATGCAGCCGTGTTTCCGGCCAAATCTGACCAACGGCCACATTGCCGGTTGCTCGATCGACCTTCATGGCCTCTCGCCAGTTTCCGCTATCGTCGCCGACTTTAATGCTGAAATTATTGTCCCCGTTCAGGCCCATTTCAGCATATCCGGTCCAGCCCGACTGAAACAGAAGGCTGGCCGTATTGGTTGCAGCCTGTTTATTTATCTTCACCTGATGCCCGGCACCGGCATTGTTGAAAAGGCTCGCTTCCGAAGAAATGGCGAAACGGTTGCTCGCATCAGCCGTCGCCTGAACGCCCAGCATGGACAACGAAAGACTATCCGGCACCGAGCCTGTCACCTGCCATTCTGTGCCATTGTAAACAAATAGCTTGGTCTCTTCTTCGACGTAGGCCAGCCAGCCTTTTGCGATGGTCGCGAATGACCATCCCCCATCGATAAAGAAGGCAACCTTGCCCTCTTTTCCAGCCCATTGGCCGGTAGCAGGTGCAGCAACGATATAACGATCACCTGCAGCGGGTGTTTCCGGAGCGCCCGTTTGCGTTCTGGATTTTACACTCAGATGCACAACTGCATCGAGATAGCGCAAAGCCTCATTGTGTGTGACGTGCTTCTGCGCCTGACTGGGCATGATATAGGGAAGTTTGAGATTGGGTGTCTGGTCCATAAATAGCTCCTCGCTGTGATAATGCGAGGAGCTTAACCGCACTTATGCTGGTGGGGATAAGTCAGCTGCCGCGATAGGTCGAGTAGGACCAGGGGCTGACCAGCAACGGCACATGATAATTGCCGTCTTCATCTGCAATCGCAAAACGGATCGGGATCAAATCAAGGAACGGCGGATTGGCAACATCGGCGCTACGACCTTCGAAATATTCAGCAACATGAAACTGAAGCTCATAGGTGCCTTCCTGCATTTCACTTCCGCTGAGCAATGGTTCGTCGGTGCGACCATCGAGATTGGTTACGGTACGCTTGATCAGTTCGGTTTTGCCTAAAGCGCCAAGCCGATAGAGTTCAATCCGCATTGCTGCGGCTGGACTACCATGTGCAGTGTCGAGAACATGTGTTGATAGCTTGCCCATGGTTCACCTCAGATTTGTGTTTTGAGAGCCGGAATTGTCTCAATGCGATAAGTGACATCCGGCAGGAAATATTCCTCCAGATTATTCTCACTTCCCGCCCGGTCAACAATAAGAAAATCCGATGTCTGCTCCAGCGACACAAGCGGATGATGCCAGATATTGCACCAGTAATTGACGCCCTGGTCGCCCCGCGCCAGAAACGCTCTCGGTCTGCCGGGTTTGCCATCCGCATCTTCTGCAACAACAACAAGAAACGGCCTGCCATTCAGCGGCACAAAAGCCTGCGAGCCGAACGGATGCCGCTCCAGCATGACGACATCGACAGGCGCTGTGAAGGACTGGCCTCTAAAAATATTGATGAGGACGCGGGCGTCGGTGCCTGCTGCTTCAACATGGGCCAGATCGTGGAAGCGCTCCGTCGTGCCATTGTTGATAAGGCGACGTTCGGCGCCTTCAATCTCGATTACATCCCCAAATGGCGCAAAAGCCGCCTTTGTCAGCGGCTCAACTTCAAGCACTTCAAATTTCACACTGTCCTCCCCACAAACCTGATTTTATGACACCTAACAAAGCTTTGCCGCCAGCAAATTGTCAATCGCGAAGCAGTTTCAACAAACACATGAAAAAAGCCGGGGTCGTCGCCCGGCCTGTCTAAATTATCAAAGACTTGCGCTGTTTATCGCTTGAGAAGCGACATGATTGCGGGAACCCCACAAGCAGCAAGTGCGAGCTTGACGAGATCACCAATGATGAACACGCCAAAGCCGAATGCGAAACCTTTTTCTAAACCGAACAGGTAGGCCATCCAACCTGCTCCCATCACAAGGATGACAACCTCTGCAGCAAGCATGACACCGCCGAGAACAAGCGGTTTGCGCGCCAGCCCCTTATCGGCAGCGCGACCGACCATCCAGGCCGCAATGAGATAGGACAGCAGATAGCCCCCTGTCGGACCAACCATGTAAGCAAGGCCAAGCCCCTTTTCCGGCGTCCCGGTAAAAACCGGCAAGCCGAGTGCGCCTTCAAGCAAATAGAGGGCAACCGTGGCAACCGCCAGACGCGAGCCATAAAACGCAGAGATTGCAAACAGCGCTGCTGTCTGCATTGTCACGTTGACGTAGAGAAGATCGACTTTGATATTGGCGGAAATGGTAAGAACAGCGGTACCGATAAGCGCGAGCAAAACAAACCGGAAAGCACGAGCCAATTGCCTGGTTTGCAAGTAGCCAGCAGGAAGAGAAGCAACGGCAACCTTTGATTTGTTTCTCTGACGCATGTTCATCGCACTCCTTATATCGACCCAATTTGGGCGCTGTGAGTACCGTTCCACCAGATTATCATTTGAAACCGGACTATATTCGTCATAAGCCGCTTAATCAATAAAACCAAAGAAGAACGGGTTAGTCCATGGCGCTTGATTTTGACGGCAGCTTTGCCCCTGAATATGGGACTCCGGTTGCCCTGAATAAAGGCCTGCTGCGGCTGACCGCGAATAATCCCAGCGCTTTTACCTTTCATGGCACCAATAGTTACATTGTAGGCACCGATACACTGGCGGTAATCGATCCTGGACCGGAAGATGAAGCGCATTATCAGACGCTGCTTGCAGCAATTGCCGGTCGCCCTGTCAGTCATATCTTCGTGAGCCACACGCATCGCGACCACTCCCCTCTCGCACAGCGATTGAAAGAACAGACGGGCGCACTCGTTGTCGCCGAAGGTCCACATCGCCCTGCCCGCCCCTATTACAGCGGCGAGATCAATATGCTGGAGGCGAGCGCCGATATTGATTTTGCGCCCGATCTGGCCCTCGCCGATGGTGCGAAAATCGATGGCGATGGCTGGAGCCTTCGCGGAATACACACACCCGGACACGCCGCCAATCATATGGCTTTTGGCCTTGAAGGCACCGGCATTCTTTTTTCAGCCGATCATGTGATGGCATGGGCCACATCCATCGTCGCACCGCCCGATGGATCGATGAGCGATTACATGACTTCGCTTGAAAAGCTGCTGGAGCGCGATGATCGCATCTATCTGCCCGGTCATGGTGGAGCCGTCACCAAGCCAGCTGCATTTGTGCGTGGTTTACGCGCACATCGGAAAATGCGGGAGCGTGCGATATTGGAGCGGATCGTGCAAGGCGACCGCACCATTCCCGACATGGTCAAGACTATCTACCGCGATACCGACCCGCGCCTGCATGGTGCTGCAGCTCTCTCAGTTCTCGCCCACCTTGAAGATCTTGTCGGGCGCGGTGAAGTCATTACGGATGGCAACCCGTCGCTCAACGGCATTTATCAGCCGCGGTGATTACTCCACATCAGCAGGAGCCTTGTTCACTTCGCCTTCAAGCGCGGACAGAAACTCGGTGATAAAGGCAGCGTTCAGGCCCATATCCCGATTGCCGTAACGCGAAACGGATCGCATATCGACATAGGTTGTTTCGCCTTCATCAAGCAGGCGGATGACCACATCGCTTTTCAAACCAAGAATGGTGCTGTGCGCAGTTGCTGCAAAGCGTGTCGCATTCTGCGTTGGCAGCGGCGTATCACGGCTGATTTGTTTCCAGCCAAATGCTTTCAACGTGTTTTCCACGCCTTGTGCAACCCGGTCGGGTGCAGCTTCATAGCGGCGCCCCATCACATCAGGATAGGCGGACATCTGCCTCAGCATATCGCTCTGGACCTCAACAGGCAGCGAATTCATACGCGTTAAGCGTGCAGGCATGGTCGAGGGAAACTGCGGCGGCGTCTCAAAGTCGGTCGTCAGATCATAGAGCGGAGGCGAGCCATACCAAAGCGAGGCGACGAAACAGAGGGGCAGCAGAACAGCACATGCCAGAAAGCTGGCCCAGAACGAACGCGCACCGCCTTTGTCACCATTCACCCATAGATTGCGTAGCCCCTTTGCGGCACAAAGCAGTGCTAAAATCGCGTATATCCCACCCGCAGTTGCAACCAGAACAAAATCGGGTGTCTCGATTTTACCGAACCTGTGCAGGACAAGACCAAGCGCCGACAGGACAGCCGCAAAAACGCCAAACCGCAATGCCCAGATTGCGGAGCGCGACTGTCGGCGCTGATAGCGAAGTTTTCTCATGCGGGGTCCCAACTGCCTTTAGAGCGCAATCATGCATAACAGAGACTGCTCTGGCGCAAAAGAAAAACGCTCAACACTCGCTGGCAATTTAACCAGCTATGAAAAAACAGCGGGAAAAATAGAGTGAAATCAATATAAAAGCTATTGCAGCAACTTCTAACGAAGGGCATGATCGCGTATATGGGGGCTTTTTTCGGATTCGTCGGAGAGGACGACATGGATCGAACCCTTCATAATGGCCAAATGCCAGCCACATCCAGCACCGCTGAAGCGGAGCAGGATGTCATGACGCTGGAAGCAGTCGAGCTCGAATTTGCGCTCGGTGCCATAGACGTTCTCATCGAAGGATTTGACACGGCTCTTGCCAAGGCAGCTGAGCGTGTGGGCGGCGAAGTACTTTTCAATATGCCAGCGCTGGACACCACCGAGGCACAACGTATCGGTGCAATTGCCATTCCCGGACAGCCGCAAGATCAGGTCGTCTTCGTTACGCTTGGACACGATGGTACAACACTTTCAGTCGCTCCGCCAACCGGCAACAATGCGCTGTTTGAAAGCCTTGGCCGCAATTATGCCGCTGTCATGAAAAGCCTGACACCGAATGGTAAGACAACCAACGGAACCTAGAGCGCCGTGCGCCCTCCTGGGCGCACAAAGATCGCTTCGCACTTTTCGGGATGCTCTCTAAAGCACTATTTCTCGGCCTGCGGCTTCACAGCTGCAGCTGGTGCTATTGCATGAAGATTGTGTGCTGGCACCGGATTGAGCGTCATCGTCGTCTGAACATCGCGTAGCTTCACGAATTTCATGCCTTTTGCCTGAAGCGCAAGAATGCCTTTGGCAACACCTTCACCTGCCGAACGTGTCGGCTGGTTGATATGGGAAATGATGACATCGCCATCGCGCGCCGCTGAAATACGGCGGGCCACGACAGGTGCAAGGAGGGATGCGCCCTGATCGCCATTGAGCGAGTAGCCGCCGATCTCATAGCCCATGCTCTGCGCAAGTTTAATAGCGTCAGTCGAATAACGGGCCGTGGCATCCCGATACCATTGCGGCTTTGATGCGCCGGATTTAGCGATCGCATCAGCGCCACCATCGATTTCGGAGCGGACCGCATCAAGCGAACCTGCCGTTTTGATATTATACATGGTCGGCGCATTGGTAATGGCTGGCACATGCATATTGCCGTGGTTCTCGATATCGAAAAGGTCGGGATGGGCCTTCATCACCGCGAAAGCTTCGGCATTCTGTTTCAACCAGCGCGCGGTGACAAAAATTGTCGCCGGAATGCGGTTTTCTACCAGCACATCGAGAATACGGTGATCCGTTTTGCCCATGCAGGCATCAAGCGTCAGCGCGACCTGTGGCGAAGCAGGACCACCTTTGGCGATGCGCAATTGCGGTTCAACAATGCTGATTTTTTCGTGCTTTTCCGGCTGTGGCAGCGCGTCATAGGCGCTGGCCACAGAGCTCAAGCAAACAAGCGCGGCCCCCGCCGCTAACAACTGACGAAACATAGCTGCCCCGATTAATTAAAGTTCTGGCTTTGAAATTTACTGTTTACAGCGCCTGAACCAAAGCCGAATTATGGCAATGATTTAGAGCAGCGATCCGATTGATTGAGATCACCGCTCTAAATTTTCGTTTCAGGCGCATATTACCCTAAAACCGTTTTACACTTTTCAGGATGCTTTACCATTGCGGGCTGCAGCTTGGGCTGCCGCCAGTCGGGCAATCGGCACCCGGAATGGCGAGCAGGACACGTAATCAAGACCTGTTTGCTCGCAGAAGCTGATCGATGCCGGATCGCCGCCATGCTCGCCACAAATACCCAGTTTGAGCTTGTCGCGTGTTTTGCGTCCACGCTCGGCTGCGATCTGGATCAGCTCTCCCACGCCATCAAAATCCAATGAAACGAACGGGTCCTGTTCGATTACACCACGGCTCTGATAGGTCGAAAGGAATGGCGCTGCATCATCACGCGAAATACCGAAAGTGGTCTGCGTGAGGTCGTTCGTGCCAAAAGAGAAGAACTCTGCCGTTTCAGCGATTTCAGCAGCACGAAGAGCGGCACGCGGCAATTCGATCATCGTGCCGACCATGTAGTCGATCTGGACACCGGACTCGCCGATCACTTCTTTTGCCACCGCATCGATGCGCGCTTTGACAAAATCAAGTTCTGCCTTGAGGCCGACCAGCGGCACCATGACTTCCGGCACGACATGCTCACCGGTCTTCTTGCCTGCTTCAATCGCAGCTTCAAAGATCGCACGCGCCTGCATTTCGGCGATTTCTGGATAGGATACCGCCAGACGGCAACCGCGATGGCCGAGCATCGGATTGAACTCATGAAGACTATCGGCACGCTCGCGCAGTCTATCGGCGTCAACGCCCATGGCGCTTGCCACTTCTGCTACTTCTTCATCAGTGCGTGGCAGGAATTCGTGCAAAGGCGGATCGAGCAACCGGATTGTGACAGGCAAGCCTTTCATGATCTCGAACAGCTCGACAAAATCCGAGCGCTGCATCGGCAGAAGCTTTGCTAGAGCCGCACGGCGACCATCCTCCTTGTCGGCAAGGATCATCTCGCGCATCGCGATAATGCGTTCGCCTTCAAAGAACATATGCTCGGTGCGGCAAAGGCCGATGCCTTCTGCCCCGAACGAGCGTGCAGTGCGGGCATCGGCAGGCGTTTCGGCATTGGCACGAACCTTCATGCGGCGCGTCTTATCTGCCCACTCCATGAGTTTACCGAAATCACCCGACAGTTCGGGCTGCAGCATGGCAACCTTGCCTTTCAGCACTTGCCCGTTGCCGCCATCAACAGTGATTACATCGCCTTTTTTGAAGGTCTGACCCGCGGCCAGCATAATTCCATTGCGATAATCAACACGGAGAGAACCTGCACCCGACACGCAGGGCTTGCCCATGCCGCGTGCGACCACCGCCGCGTGACTGGTCATGCCACCGCGCGTGGTCAAAATGCCCTCAGCCGCGTGCATACCGTGAATGTCTTCAGGGCTCGTCTCAACACGCACCAGAATGACATTGCGGCCTTCGGCTTTTGCCTGTTCTGCATCTTCAGACGAGAACACGATTTCGCCTGTCGCAGCGCCGGGAGAAGCAGGTAAGCCTTGGCCTATAACAATGCGCTCGGCTCGCGGATCGATGGTCGGATGCAGAAGCTGGTCGAGTGCGGCCGGATCAATGCGCAGCACGGCTTCTTCCTCAGTAATCAGCCCTTCTGCGGCCATTTCAACAGCCATCTTGAGTGCGGCCTTTGCCGTGCGCTTGCCGGAGCGGGTTTGCAGCATCCAGAGCTTGCCGCGTTCGATGGTGAATTCCAGATCCTGCATATCGCGGTAATGCTGCTCAAGCCGATCTGCCACTTTCAGAAAGTCGGCAAAAGCTTCCGGCATGACCTTTTCAAGCGAAGGCTTATCAGAACCTGCAGCAATACGCGCTTCTTCGGTGATGTTCTGTGGTGTGCGAATGCCTGCCACGACATCTTCACCCTGCGCATTGACGAGAAACTCGCCATAAAGCTTCTTTTCGCCGGTCGATGGATTGCGGGTGAAGGCAACGCCGGTCGCAGACGTTTCGCCCATATTGCCGAACACCATGGCCTGAACATTCACCGCCGTACCCCATTGAGCCGGAATGTTATGCAGACGGCGATAAGTGATGGCACGGGCGTTCATCCAGCTGGAGAAAACAGCACTGATTGCTCCCCAAAGCTGTTCGCGCGGATCTTGCGGAAAAGGCTCGCCGAGCTCTTCCTCGACCTTCGCCTTGTAGAGCGCGATCACATCTTTCCAATCGTCCGCACTTAGAGCCGTATCGACTTCAACGCCCAGATCGGCCTTCTTGTCTTCGAGGATTTCTTCAAAGAAACCATGGTCAACACCCAGCACGACGTCGGAATACATCTGGATGAATCGGCGATAGCTGTCATAGGCGAAACGCTCGTCGCCAGCCTCACGCGCAATTGCCTGCACTGTCTCATCATTGAGACCGAGGTTCAGAACCGTATCCATCATGCCCGGCATGGATGCACGCGCACCCGATCGCACCGACACGAGCAATGGCTTTTCAGCACCACCGAACACGCGTCCAGTCCGCTCGGCCACCTGATCAAGCGCTTTCTGCACCTGCTGATCAAGTTCATCGGGATAGGACCGCTCATGGTCGTAATAGGAAGTGCACACTTCCGTCGTGATCGTAAAACCGGGCGGCACTGGCAGACCAAGGCTGCTCATTTCAGCCAGATTCGCGCCTTTACCGCCGAGAAGGTTGCGATCGCTCGCAGCGCCCTCTGCCTTACCATCACCGAATGCGTACACCCACTTCGCCATGCCGGCCTCCCTTGCGCAGGTAACGGTCCGCAATGTCTGTGCTTTTCCACAGAACTGCAGAAACTATCTTCGTGCTTATGCGATCAAGTCGTTGTCTGCCAATCAAAAAAGACAAAGCACCGTAATAGAATCGATTAGACCCCGAACCGTCCTTCAAGCCGAATGGCGGCTTGAGAAAGAAGCAACTGTTTGTTGTGATGGTGAGCAGGGTTTCGAAGAGCTAAGCTTTGACAATTGCTATTACTCGGAGGACTGATGACTGAGAAATTGAATTCGATCACATTTCGCGCTCCACGCATCGAAGATGCCGAAGAAATATGTGCAATTACAAACATGCCGAAATTTCGAGCCGGTACCGCACGCCTGCCATTCACGCGCGTTGAAAATACACGAAAGTGGTTATCGTCCCTCAAAGATCGGCACATCGTCATACTGGCATTACTTAATGACAAGATCGTTGGTAGTTGCGATGTCCGTTGTGCAGAAGGTCGACGATCCCACGCAGGAACAATCGGTATTGGTGTACATGACGACTATCAGGGCCAAGGCATCGGCACGGGCATGATGGGCCAGATTATTGATGTGGCAGACAACTGGCTTAATCTGAAGCGGCTGGATTTGCTTGTTTACGCGGACAATGTTCCTGCCATCCAGCTTTATGAAAAGTTCGGCTTTGAACGCGAAGGCGTTTTGCGATCAGATTCATTCAGAGACGGGCACTATGTGGACTCACTCATGATGGCACGCCTGCGATTCTAGCTGATTGAATGCCCTGTGAACGAAACTTGATGACTCTTGACAAAGATGCAGATTAACTCCCAATATAAGAACAAACATAGAACATTTGGAGTTGATTATGCGTATCACCGGCAAGCTTGATTATCTTGAAATGCCAGCGGGCAATGGATCACTGGACGCTGCGAAGAGTTTCTATTCGCGCGCTTTTGGTTGGTCGTTCGTCGATTATGGGCCGACCTATTCCGCCTTCGCGGAAGGCCTGGATGGCGGTTTTGATGCCGATCCGGAAGCGACGCGCAAGCCGTTGCCTGTGCTTTATTCCGCGCAGCTCGAAGAAACCTTGAAGGCTGTGACAGAAGCTGGTGGAACGGTTGTGAAACCGATTTTTGCATTTCCCGGCGGTCGTCGTTTTCACTTCACCGACCCTGCCGGCAATGAGCTTGCTGTCTGGAGCGAGAAGTAACAGCATCATAGTTGCTAGTTGACAGCAGCGACCACATGGAAATGATGCGCCATGTCTTATTTAGTTCAACATAGAATTGGTGACATGCGCTTCATTCTCCCAGCCGTTCTGCTTTCTCTCGCCGCCTCGTCAGCATCCGCTCAGACAGCGGCACCTGCGTCCGAAAACGCACCGCTCAGCCGGTGCGAAGAGTTTCTCAAAGGTATGAGCGTTCTCAAGCCCGGTAAGGATTATGCAGTCAGAGACATCCCCGATGGCTGCGTTGTTTTGAACGGTTTGTATCAAGCCACGAGCATGATGGGCTGGACAGTAGACAGGGCCATCATCGAAGTGGATCGCTTGCAGGACTATCTGTCCGAAGCGCCTGATTTGAGCAAAACTGCACCGCAATGGGGACGCATTGCGGTCGATGGTGTGCGCTTCACGCTGCAAAGCGGCAGCAAAATCTCGGATTACATCACCTCAATTCAGCAATGGCCGATGGATTTTACGGCCTCCTACCGCTTCAATCCGGAGAGTGGTTATCTGCACATTCAGAACGCAGAAATCAGCAGCATAAAGCTGGGCAAAGCTTCAATTTCTGCGGAAATCAACCTGCCGATCGATTCATCGGTTGCTTCCCTGACCGTTAATCCGACCGCCACACTTTCGCATCTGCGTTTGCGCCTCGATAATCAGGGCCTGTTGGAAAGTGTCGCTTTGCCGACACTCGTCAATTTCGCTGCACTGCCATCTGAGACCGGCGAAAGCGACCCGGAAGTCGACATTGCGCGTCTACGCGATATTGCAAGCAAAGGCATTGAAGCTATGCCCGACAGCGAGATCGATGCAGCTTCCAGAAAAGCGCTGGCTCGTTTTGTTCAGGACATGCCAAATCCGACGGGCTTTTTCACAATGGATGTGCATTTCGACAAGCCGTTGCCAATCGGTCTCAAGGATCTGGAGCCGGGCAAACTTGCACAACACGCTCTGACAGGCGCAAAGATCAGCGTAACCTATAAAGCTCGCTAATCAGATAAAACCTGAAGCCAGAGCTTTTCCAATTTCGATTTATAGCATTTCCAGCAAAAGTGCGAAGCGGTTTTGCGTCGGATAATGCGTAAAAACAAACAGTTACAGCGGTTCCAACGATTCATTCTTAACTGGAACCGCTGTAACTGTTGGAAATGCTCTGTCTATCTGTTTTAGAGCATAAGTCCTATCGTAGTGAAACGAGGATCGATAAGATTATGCTTCAAATAAAAAGGCTTAGGGTGCCGATCTGATACAATCAGCTCGAAACGTGCTCTAAGCGCATCTTGCGAAACAAAGCAGTATCAACCGCCATGTCCACATCTCTATCATCACTTGAAACCGCCGCTAAATATCTGTCGCAATCCGACAAAGATCAGTTTTTCAAAATCAAGCGTGAAATGGAAGCATCAGGTGCATCCAGAGCAAGCATTGAAGAACGTCTTCATGCGTTTATTTGGCAAGTCATTGAAGCCGATGATGATGACGAAAACGAAAGCGGGAATGAAGAGTGAACTCTGACTCAGAAATGAGCGCGTCGATCTGAATATTTGCTTTTGCGCATCATCCGACGCAGAGCCATTTAACACTTCTCGAGACGCGCTCTAAAATCAGCTTGCTTCGCGCAGCTGCTCTGCGGTTTGAAGATCAACCGAGACAAGCTGGCTCACGCCTTGCTCACCCATGGTCACGCCAAACAGGCGGTTCATGCGCGCCATGGTGATCGGATTATGCGTGATGACTACGAAACGCGTTTCGGTTGAAGCCGCCATTTCGTCCATCAGATTGCAATAGCGCTCGACATTATGGTCGTCGAGCGGCGCGTCCACTTCGTCCAGTACGCAGATCGGTGCCGGGTTCGTCAGGAACACGGCAAAGATCAGCGCCATTGCAGTCAGTGCCTGTTCGCCACCTGAAAGCAGCGTCATGGTCTGCGGCTTCTTGCCGGGTGGGCGTGCCAGAATTTCCAGCCCTGCATCCAGTGGATCATCGCTCTCAATGAGCTGCAATTCCGCAGTACCACCACCAAAAAGATGCGTGAACAGACGCTGGAATTGCGCATTCACAACATCAAATGCGGCCAGCAAGCGTTCACGGCCCTCGCGGTTGAGGCTCTGAATCGCCTGACGCAGTTTCTTGATCGCTTCAATGACGTCTTCGCGCTCGGAGATAATCGCCTCAAGACGCGCCGAAAGCTCCTGACTTTCCTCTTCCGCGCGCAAGTTGACTGCACCAAGACGCTCGCGTTCGATCCGCAAACGTTCAAGCTGGCGCTCGAGCTGATCAGGATCAGGCATACGGTCTTCAGGCTTCAAACCTGTGTGGCGGATCGCTTCGTGCGGCGCACAATTAAGTGCATCGACAATACGCGCTTCCGTATCCTTGCGACGTTCCTCGGCAGCTGTCAGGCGCTCTTCCGCACGCGCACGCTGTTCGCGGCTGGTCGCAAGCTGCTGAATGGCAAGCGTTGCGGCCTTGTCGAGCTCTGCCTGTGCAGCCTCTGCTTCAGCAAGAATGTCGGCAGCCTGCTTGCGACGCTCATCAGCTCCCGAAAGCTCATTAAGCAGAGCGCGGCGGCGGCTTTCGATCTCTTCAGGTGCCTCCGCCAGGGCTTCAGCTTCATCAGCAGTCTCAGAACGACGATCATTTAGTGCAGCAATCTGCTGCGCGGCGTTTTCTGCACGAGACGCCCAGTTGCGGCGTTCAAGCCCAATCATCGCCAAACGGCGCGAACGGTTGTCGGCTTCGCGACGCTGACCTTCATAGGCAGCGCGAGCTTCCGCAAGCTGAACGCGGTCAGCTTGCACTTCGGTAGTCATGGCCGAATGGCGTTCGCCGATAGAATCCATATCGGGCATTTCGTTGAGACGGTCTTCGGCTTCAACAACGCGGATCTGTGCTTCCTCAAGGTTTTCCTCAAGGCGCGATTTGGCTTCTTCGAGACCTGCACGTTTGGTCGCCAGCTGACCCGCAGCACGTTCAACAGCAGCCAGAGCCTCACGCGCATCATCTAGCTTGCGCTGATTGGCACGCCAGGCATCGCGGGCAACGCGTTCCTGTTCCACCGCTTCGCGAACAGCCATTTCAAAACGTTGCACTGCCTGTTCGGCACTCTTTACGCGGGCGTCAGCACTGATTGCTTCCTGCTCAAGCTCCGCCAGACGGTTCTTTTGCGCAAGCCGCTGAGCAGCTGGTGTCGGCGCATCGGCGCTTGCAGTATAGCCATCCCAGCGCCACAGAGCACCAGCCTTGCTGACCAGTCGCTGGCCGGGACGCAGAGAAGCCTGCAAACGCGGACCATCATTGTCGGAAACCACGCCGACCTGCGCCAGTCTGCGGCGCAATTGCTGTGGGCCTTGCACCAGACGATCAAGCGATACACTGCCTTCAGGCAGAGCCGGATCGGTTTCAACTGCCGGATTATAGGCCCAAAAGACCGGCGCATCGGTGTCGCTTGCTGCATCAAGGTCTTCACCCAGAGCGGCACCCAAGGCAATTTCATAGCCCTTTTCGACTCGTAACTCTTCGACGACCGGCGGAAACTGTCCTGTCTCCCCAGCATTGAGAATGCGCGCCAATGTCTGCGCTTCGGTATCGATCCGATTAAGCTCAGTGCGCGCTTCGCTGAGCGGCTGACGGCCTGCTGCCTCCTGCTCACGCGCAGCACCCACGAGTTCTTCAGCGGCAGTCACCGCGTCTTCGGATGCTGCCAGTGCGTCAGTTGCAGCTTCAACTGCAATGCGCTTCTCAGCCGGATCAAACAGTCCACCGATCTGCTCAGTGACCGCCGCAATATCGCGCTCGATTGTTTCCATCTGGTTCGCCAGACGGTCACGACGGCTTTGCGTTTCCTGCAAGGCCCGCTCGATCTGCGTTCGTTCGGCAGCGGCCTCTGCGCGTTCCGCGGTCACGCGAGCAAGCGCGTTTTCGCTATCCTGCAGCCGGATTTCCGATTCCTCGAAAATCGCACGCAACTCTTCATCGCGTTCGCCAGATGCTTCATTGGATGCGAGCAGCTCCTGCTCTTCCTCGTCAAGCCGTGCCAGAATGTCGGCATTCTCGCGCACCATTTGCTCTTCGCGTGCAATGTCGGCAGTCAACTGTTCGAGCCGCTTCATAAGCTCGGCACGGCGGGCACGAATACGACCGTCTTCTTCGTCGAGCTGTGTGCGAGCGATTGAAAGACGCTGCAAAGCGGCAGCGGCTTTGGCTTCTGCCTCACGCATTTCAGGCAATTTATGCGCGCCAACGCCCTGTTCGCGCGCGGCATTCATCTGTGCCTGCGCCATATCGCCGACAACAGAGGTTGCCTGTGCCAGTGCGCTTTGTGCCTCGCCTTCCTGCGTTTTGGCTTGCGACCAGCGCAAATGAAGCAGGGCCGCTTCGGCGCGACGAATATCAGCCGAAAGCGCTTTAAAGCGATTGGCCTGACGCGCCTGACGTTTCAGACTTTCAATCTGGCTGCCAAGCTCGCCAACGACATCTTCGAGGCGTTCAAGATTGCCTTCGGCTGCTCGAAGGCGCAATTCCGCCTCGTGGCGACGGGTATGCAATCCGGAAATGCCTGCGGCTTCTTCCAGAAGCGCGCGACGCGCCTGGGGTTTAGCCTGAATAAGTTCGCCAATCCGTCCCTGCCCCACCATGGATGGCGAGCGGGCGCCAGTTGATTGATCGGCAAAGAGCAGCTGCACATCCTTGGCGCGCGCTTCCTTGCCGTTGATGCGATAAACCGAGCCAGCTTCGCGCTCAATACGGCGCGAAACCTGCAACTCGTCCTGATCATTATAGGCAGCAGGTGCTGTACGGTCAGAATTATCGAGGAAAAGCGTCACTTCCGCCGTATTACGCGCGGGTCGCGTAGCGGAGCCGGAAAAGATCACATCGTCCATGCCGGAAGCGCGCATGTTTTTGTATGAGTTTTCACCCATCACCCAGCGCAGAGCTTCAACGAGATTGGACTTGCCGCAACCATTTGGCCCGACAACACCGGTCAGCCCACCTTCAATGACGAACTCCATCGGTTCGACAAAGGACTTAAAACCAACAAGACGCAGCTTGGAGAAGCGCATCAGTGAGCCCTCCCCGAAACTGTTTCAATGCGCCGGTTATGCGAAAAACCGGCTTCCACTTTTTCGCCCGGCGCTTGCGTATAAACACAAAAAGCGGACGCAACGAAGCGTCCGCTTTTCTTGCCGAAAGGCGGCTTAGAGCAGCTTGTCAATGATTGCCGACATCTCGTCAACCGAAAGGGCTCCAGCGTATTTCTGTCCATTGATGAAGAAAGTTGGCGTGGCGTTCACACCAAATTCCGTCGAACCGCGTTCCATCGTTGCTCTCACATCATCGAGAACTTGCTGGTTCGTCAAGCAAGCCTTGAATGACTCCTGTGTAAAACCTGCAAGTTTTGCGATCTGGAGCAGTGCAGCTTCGCCATCAGCGGCGCCAGCCCATTGCTGCTGCTGCTTGAAGAAGACTTCAACCATCGGGAAGTAACGATCTTCCGGTGCGCAGCGAGCGAGCATGAAAGCAGCGGTTGCGCGTGGATCGAACGGGAACTCGCGGAAAATCAGCTTTGCCTTGCCGGTATCGATGTATTTTTCCTTGATGGTCGGGAAAGTGTTGATTGCAAAATCAGCGCAATGCGAACAGGTCAGCGATGCATATTCGACGATCGTGACTGGAGCATCGGCCTTACCATAGACCATGTCCTTGAGCTTGCCAGGCTCTGCGACTTTGGCGGCATCGATGGTGGCTTCGGCGCTGCGGGACTGAGCGCTTGCATTGCCAGCAAGAGCCAACCCTGCGGCAGCTGCGCCTGCAAGAGAAATAACATGTCTGCGGTTAAGCGTTGCAGGCATACGAATCATCCAGTCCTGTTTAAATGTTGACGTTTAGAAGCAATTTAGGGTGGCGGATGACTAATCACCAGCCCTCACTTGATCAAATGAAGTTCAGCACGACTGTTGGATCAAATTTAAGGCAAGCCGCTCACTTCTTCGTGGCGCGTTTCTCAGCGAGTATATTTTTGCCAAGGCGGGCAAGCGCGGCGCGCAGAGCATCGTCCTCAATACCGTCCGTTGCCTTATCGATACGCCGTTCTTCTGAAGGCGCCAGAGGAGCCATTCGCTTTGGCTTCCGCCTGAAATCAAGCGCAGGCGGCTTCTGCTCAATCTTTATGCGACCTATAGCCGAGAAGCCAAGGAAGCCATTCACACGACTGATAATTTCACCCGTTTCGTGCTGGATCTGCAAAGCAGAAAAACCTTCGCAGGCGATAATCAGCGTAGCGGGACTGAATGGATCGTCTTCATGCAGGCGCCGCGGCCATATAATGCGCAGCGGGCGTGATGAAGCACCTATTGCCGGGCCGACAATATCTTCCCAGGATTGCAGCAATGAGAGATTGATACCCGCACGCTTCTGCAACATCGGGTCCATCAAACCAGATGCCATATCTGCCAGAGGGCGGAAGCCTCTTTTGGGTTTACGTTCGCTCATCGCGTTCCATTATAGCCGCGAAACCACTCAACAAACAAAGGAATACCTTCATCGAGCGTGGTTTTAGGGCTGAAACCAAGATCGCGCGCAGCAAGTGTAATATCAGCATAGGTGCGCGGAACGTCGGCAGCTGGCATCGGTTCAAGTTTGCGGATCGCTTGCTTGCCACATGCTTTTTCAATCTCCGAGATGAAATCGCTGAGCATGACCGGGCGATTATTGCCGAGGTTATAGACAGGCGCAGTTTGTTCGGGCTGTTCAATGATGCGTTTCACGGCGCCTAAAACGCCACTCACGATGTCATCAACAAATGTGAAATCTCGCTGCATTTCACCATTGTTGAAAACACGGATCGGCTCGCCCTTGAGGATCGCCGAGGTGAACAGCCATGGCGCCATGTCCGGGCGTCCGAACGGGCCATAGACCGTAAAGAAGCGCAAACCCGTCGAATGAAGGCCGTGAACATGCTTGTAAGACACGGCCAAAAGTTCGCCTGAGCGCTTTGTAGCGGCATAGACCGAAACCGGATGGTCAACCGCATCGCTCTCAGAAAACGGAATTTTTTCGTTAGCACCATAGACTGACGACGAGCTGGCATAAACGACTGGCGGACGCTTTTCGAGCTTAAGAGCCGTTTCAAAAACGCTCACCTGCCCCATGACATTGGCCGACACATAGGCTGCCGGGTTCTCGATAGAATAGCGAACACCAGCCTGGGCTGCGAGATGCACGATGACATCGACATCACGATCAGCACCAATTGCTGTATTGAAAGCTTCCGCATCGGAAACATCCGCTTGCGCAAAACGAAAGCCGTCGCGTGGATTCAGCTTGGCAAGACGCGTTTCCTTGAGGTCAACCTGATAATAATCATTAAGATTATCGATACCGATGACCTGCCATCCCTCATCCAGAAGGCGCGCTGCGGTGTGAAAGCCGATGAAACCAGCGGCGCCCGTCACGATTGCTTTCATGGATGTCATTTCCTGCAAATGTAGTTTGTAAGGCCAGCGCGGCGCAAAGCCATAATGCGGCGTGATGCTGCTGCATTCAGCGCTGCGAGGAAGAACATCACCGACGAGATCGTAACCTCATGCAGCAATGGATTATGCAACATGCCGTAGCTGCCACAAACCACCGCAAAGTAAATCAAGGCTCGGCGCATAGCCCAACTATCGGAGTTGCGCCAAAGATGCACAAAAATCGCCAGGAACGCCGCAAACATAAAAAACAATCCGATGATGCCATCGTTCAGCAATTCATCGAGCACAGTGTTATGGACGTGGCGAAATCCCTCCAACAGAGCAGCTTGCTCTCCAGCTTGCGCCCGGACTACGTCCATTTTCGTATAAGCACCAACCCCCGCTATCGGATTTTGCTCGATAACCTTTGCAGCACTCGTCCACATGACTTCGCGGATATCTGCCGAAATTTTATCTTTCCATTGCGAGCTATCACCACTGTCGTAGTATTCAACCATTCCCGCAAAACGTTTGGAGATGATATCTCCAACAGGTCCTACAACGACAAGAGCCGCGAGAGCGGCCACCATGGCTGCATAAGCAGCTCCCTGTTGTCGAATACTAAAGCGTTTGAGGAATAATATGACTTCGATCGCGGCAAAAACCGGCAGCACAACAATAACTGCCCGCGTTTCCGACGCCAGAACAGAAACCAAACCCAAAATCAGCCAATGAGGGCCGTTTGGAAGATAGCGATGAGTTTTACCAATTGGAATAGCGGCTGAAATAGCTGCCACGCCTGCGACAAAGGCAAAGACCGCCTCATTGCCACCAACACCAATCCGCCCACCCTCAGCGAATACAAGGTAAATAACCGCAAGGACGGCCATAATGACACCGACACGCGATCCTAGCACATAGGCCCGAAGGGGGTTCCGAACCAGCAGCATTCCGGGACCTGCAAAGGCGAATACCGTGATCAAAAGCGTGTAGCCAATTTGTCGGTTGTTAGCGAACGGCTCTCCACGGAACAGAATGAGGCCTAAAGACCAACCAGCATAAAGTAGAACGAATATGTAGAATTTCTTAGCAAATAGACGGGTCGCTGCGTGACGAGCAAAACTGAGATAGATACCAATGCATGAAAATACAAAAAGAATGATTGGGCCCAATCCTAATCGGATGGGTATCGCTGCAGATGCAAGGCCTAGAACCCAATGGTCCACCCGCCGGCGAAGAAGAAAAGATTTTTTTAGAAATGCCACTTAAACCTCTTTCAGGCTATTTCGCCTTAGAGCGTATGCGATTCGCCTGATATAGTCAGTTGCTCTAAACAACAACGTTGTCAGCCGTTTGTATGCAGGTAAACGCGTTTTGGCGTAGCCTTGTCTACCTTGTGCTATAGTAGATATTAGTATTTCTGACAGAGCGACAACGGGCTTATTGGTCGTGAAGATTTCATAACTGCCCGCCCATCCACGCTCCAATGCAACATCATATGGAAGATACATAGGCTTTATCGCCGTAAGTAGCCGCTTGGCCCCCTCAAGTGTAACGATGTAGGCAGCAGAGCTGCCCAAAGGTCCATGCATACACCGACCAATCGTAAATCCCGCACCTAAAGTGTGAAAATTGCGGTAGCTATTTGTGCGATGATTGACGAGTTTTATAATATCCCAGCCTGCCAACTTACGGGCTGCGGCTAAAAACGGAAGAAACTCCGGTGTGAATTCCACGTCATCTTCAACGATGACTGCAAAAGGCTCGTTTTCAGCGATTATTGTTTCAAGCGCACGTATATGGCTGAAATAACATCCGATTTCAGCAGGGAGTGGAATTTTTCCATGCCATCGGCGGAAGTTAGTCTCGTCCAAATCGGTAAGCTCTTCTGGAGCAAGGAGTTTACCCTCGACTGCTTCTACGCGACGAATATCAATGGAGAATGCATCAGCGCTTGCTCGCAGGGCGTCCCATCTGTCCTGAGAGCGAGCAAGATTGATGGCGTAAACCGGGACAGAACCAACCACGGGCTCTCCTTAATTTCTATTCTCTTGGCAGCTCAGTGAGGCGATGCCACGCATTAATTTCTATCAATTCTAAACAAAGGTCTCTAATCAGAGATGAGTACCTCTCCCGACACTTAAATCATACCGGAAAAATGCTTAATACCTGCGTTAGCCACAGAACTGGACGAATTCTTGACTGGTATGATCGGCACCATCGTATTCTACCATGGCGTGTATCACCATCAGAGCAATCGCGCGGCATCAAGGCTGACCCTTACCGGATATGGCTTTCGGAGATCATGCTTCAACAAACAACGGTTGAAGCGGTCAAATCCTACTTCACCAAATTTGTCGAACGCTGGCCGGATGTCATGGCTATGGCCGCTGCGAGCGAAGACGACATTTTGCGAGCCTGGGCAGGACTTGGCTATTATTCGCGCGCGCGCAATCTCAAAAAATGCGCAGATCTGGTTGCAGCTCAGTATGCCGGAAGCTTCCCCACAACCGCTGCCGAGTTAAAAGAGCTACCGGGCATTGGCGATTATACGTCTGCGGCGATCGCAGCAATTGCGTTTGGTCAGCCAGCAGCCGTAGTGGACGGCAATGTCGAGCGTGTTATTTCACGTCTCTATGCTATCGACACTCCTCTTCCTGCAGCTAAAGCAGAAATCCGCCTCCTTATGGGAGAGTTGACACCTGCAGACAGGCCTGGTGATTTTGCGCAAGCAGTCATGGATTTAGGCGCAACCATCTGCACACCGCGTCGCCCAGCTTGCGCGATCTGTCCTGTCAATGACGGCTGCGAAGCTCTTACAAAGCGCGACCCGGAAGAATTTCCCGTCAAAGCCCCTAAAGCGTCGAAGCCAATCCGAATGGGCGCTGCTTTCGTTGCAATCGCCGATGATGGTTCCGTTTTGTTGCGCAAACGCAAAGGTGAAGGTCTGCTTGCTGGCATGACAGAAGTGCCGGGCAGTCACTGGACGGCACGTATTGATGGCGACGCAACGGTAGATGCCGCTCCTTTTGCTGGCGACTGGGTCGCTTCAGGGAGCATCACGCATGTCTTCACACATTTCGAATTGCGCCTTTCCGTCTATTCAGCCGCCAACGTCACCAAGCACGATATTACAGAAGGCTGGTGGTCTTCGCCTTCCGAACTTGAAGGCGAAGCACTGCCAACTGTCATGAAAAAGGCAATTACTGCCGCTATTCCAGACGCATTCAAACGGGGGAGGAAAAACCGTTGACCAATCAAGTCAAACACGTCGTTTTCGATATTGGAAAAGTGCTGTTGCATTATGACCCAGAGCTTGCCTATCTCGATGTGATCCCTGACGAGGCAGAGCGCCGCTGGTTTCTGGAGAATATCTGCACAGGCGCTTGGAATATCGAACAGGATCGTGGCCGCAGCTGGCAGGATGCTGAAGCGCTGCTGATTGAAGCGCACCCAAAAAAGAGCAGTCACATTCGCGCATTTCGCCAAAACTGGAATCTGATGGTGCCCCATTCCTACGATGACAGTGTTGCAATACTGCGCGGACTTATTGCTGAGGGCAATGACGTAACCATGCTCACGAACTTCGCTTCCGACACATTACGTGAAGCGCAAGGACGGTTTCCGTTTCTGACGGAGAGCCGCGGCGTCACGGTCTCAGGCGATATCCGTATGTTGAAACCAGACCGCGAAATTTACGAGCATCACGTTGCAAGCTTCGATCTTGATCCTGCTGCAACGCTTTTTATCGATGACAGTCCGGCCAATGTGGAAGGTGCTAAAGCAGCCGGTTGGCAGGCTGTGCATTTCACCGGCGCACCTAAATTGGCAGACGATCTGAGAAGCCTCGGTCTCTCATTCTGATCCAAAAAACACCTAAACAGAAAAAGACCCCCGAAGCGAAACACTTCGGGGGTCTTTTCATCAGACTTTGTTGGAGGTCGTCCGATAGTAAGCTCTACAGCATAATTCCTTAAATATGCTGCAAATATAGAGTGTTAGAGCGCATTCCGAAAAGTGCGATGCGGTTTTCGGAACAAGATGTGCGCAAAAACAAATGGATCAAGATTAAGCGCCTGCGACAGCCATCTGATCGCGGATCACCTTGCGCAGATCATCGATAGGCTTCAGCATACCTGCCTCTTCATAGTGCCAGAATGTCCAGCCATTGCAGGCATCAAATCCCTGTACCTTGGCCCCAATGCGATGGATCGAACCCGCTTCACCATTCGCAGCCAGTGTGCCATCAGCACGAACGATGGCCGCATGACGACGGCGTGCATCAGAAAGAACTGTGCCCGGACGTAGGAGACCTGCTTCCATGATCGAGGTGAAGGCCACCCGCGGCTCTGCACGCTTGCCGGTCATAACCGTCAGTTCGGCCTTGCCCAGCGGTTCGACCGCATCAATGCGAGCGGTTGCCGCATCGATATAGGTCTGCTCCCGTTCGATACCAACGAAGTGGCGACCGAGGCGCTTTGCAACAGCACCCGTGGTGCCGGAACCGAAGAACGGATCAAGAATAACGTCGCCCGGCTTGCTCGAGGCCATCATGATACGGGCAAGCAGTGCTTCCGGCTTTTGCGTCGGATGAACTTTGTCGCCGTTTTCATCTTTCAGGCGTTCTGAGCCCGTGCAGATTGGGAACAGCCAATCAGAGCGCATCTGTACGTCGTCATTAGCAGCCTTCATGGCGTCGTAATTGAAGGTGTAACCTTTGCCCTTTGCATCTCGCGAAGCCCAGATCAGCGTTTCATGCGCGTTCTGGAAACGACGACCGCGGAAGTTCGGCATCGGATTGGTCTTGCGCCAGACGATATCGTTGAGCAGCCAGAAACCGATATCCTGCAACTGCGTGCCGACGCGGAAGATGTTGTGGTAAGAACCGATGACCCAGATAGTGCCATTTGGCTTCAGAACGCGGCGGCAGGCCAGAAGCCATGCGCGAGTGAAAGCATCATAGGCCTGAAAGCTTTCAAACTGGTCCCAATGATCATCAACGGCGCTGACCATCGTCTGATCAGGGCGATGGAGATCACCACCAAGCTGAAGATTGTATGGAGGATCGGCGAAAATGACGTCCACCGAGTGATCAGGAAGGCGTTCCAGAGCGGCAACGCAATCACCCTTGATGATAGAGTCGAGCCAAGCGGTACGTGGGGCCTCAATAGGCAACTCATGTGCAAGACGTACTAGGGACATGGGATACTCGATTACCTGTGAACGCTAAAAACTTGTCCTTATGGTTACTGAGTAGGGTAAATATGCGGTTAACGCCAAGTGATTGAAATCGTAAACCTTTTCTTAATTGAACGGTAAAGGCCCGCGTTTCCGGCACTTTTGCGAGCGATATGGCTTAAACAGTTTTCTTCCAGCCATATTAAAGCCGTCAACAAATTGCAGTGCAGAAATGCAATATGACGCAATCAATAAGGCTTGGTTATTCGTTTTGCGCCTATAATTGCCTTCAAGTGATTTGCTTCAACGTGCTGCTTGTCCGAAAACCGTTTCATATTTTGGACTGCAACCCGAGACTGATAAGCGTACCTGTTCTATGTGTCTGACATGAATATCAACGAGCTGCGCCACAACCGGTATTTGCGGGTTCTTTTCGTACCCTTCCGTATGCGCGCGCTTGTGCGCGGCAGTGAAATTGGTCTCGCTATCGCGGGCGTGGTTATCGGCGTGATTTCCGCGCTTGCTGTTGCAGCAATTGGCGGAATTTCTCAGTGGATGCACCAAGCTCTGTTCGGTCTTGCGGAAGGGGAGCGGCTCAGCTCCGCCTCGGAACTGAGTTCCAGCGCTTACATTGCTCCACTCGCGGGCGGCATCCTCATGGGCATTGTCATATGGGTACTGGCGCGCTGGCGTAAACGTCCCATCGTTGACCCCATTGAAGCCAATGCTTTGCACGGCGGCCATCTTTCGCTGACGGACAGTTTTATCCTCGTCGGGCAGAACCTTATTTCCAACGGGTTTGGTGCGTCCGTCGGGCTTGAAGCAGCTTATACGCAGCTCGCCAGTGGTTTCGCATCGCGTATCGGACGTGCACTGAAATTGCGCCGCGCCGATTTGCGTACTTTAGTTGGATGTGGTGCAGCAGCCGCGATTGCAAGCGCCTTTAACGCACCGCTGACCGGCGCTTTCTACGCGTTTGAACTCATTATCGGCGTTTACTCGATTGCCACTCTTGCACCTGTGGTGGTCGCCGCAATCGTCGGCATGTTGGTCACACAAGCCATCGGTGGTCCGCCTTTTGTCATTCACATCGGACCTTTGGATAGCATTGCGGCACGCGACTATGTGCCTGCACTGGTTCTCGGCTTTCTTGCTGCTGGCATCGCCATTCTCATCATGCGTGGTGTGACAACAGTTGAGCGTGTCGCACGCAAAAGCGTGGTCCCAACAGTTCTCGCTCCAGCCATTGGTGGCGCAATTGTCGGCATGATCGCTTTCGTCTCGCCACAAGTTCTGGCTTCCGGCCATGGCGCCCTGCATCTCGACCTGAATGCCAATCTAACCATTCCGGTTTTGCTGCTGCTAATTTTCAGCAAGTCACTGGCTTCAGCCATCTCAATCGGTTCAGGATTTCGCGGCGGCTTGTTCTTCGCGTCCCTGTTTCTTGGCGCGCTTACTGGAAAGCTCTTTGCAGCCGTGACCGGCTATGTCTTACCACTTACGCTTGAACCAGAGGTCTACGCTGTGATCGGCATGAGTTCGATGGCCGTCGCCATCGTTGGCGGCCCATTGACGATGACGTTTCTGGCTCTCGAATTGACTGGCGATTTCCCAATTGCGATGCTTGTGCTAGGTGCCGTCGTGTCTTCATCTCTGATGGTTCGCAAAACCTTCGGCTACTCCTTCGCAACCTGGCGTTTCCACTTGCGCGGTGAAGCTATACGTTCCGCACACGATATTGGCTGGATACGTAACCTGACTGTCACCCGGATGATGCGTCATGACGTGCGTACGGTGCAGATCGACACAGATATCGAAACATTCCGCCACGACTTTCCGCTTGGTTCGACACAGCGCGTCATCGCCGTCGATAGTGATGGCCGATATGTCGGCATGATTCCCGTTCCTGCTGCCTATTCCGAGAGTTTCGACACAACGGATGAGACACGCAGTATCTCCGAATTGTTGCGCTATCAGGATGAGTTCCTGCTTCCACAGATGAATGCCAAAGAAGCTGTTGCGCGTTTTGACCGTGCGGAAGCTGAAGCACTCGCAGTCATCAACAATGCACAGGACCGCAAAGTGCTGGGGCTTTTGAGTGAAGCACATACATTGCGTCGCTATAGTGAAGAACTAGATCGCCGCCGCCGTGAGGTTTCAGGCGAGGTCTAAGTTTACTGGCTTGTTTGGGAAGTGGGTTCGCTTCCGTTGTTTTCCGGCGTTGCACGGTAATAATACGGGGTAGCAAAAATAAAAGTTAGAACGACGATAACTGCCAGAACAAACAGTACAACGGATTTACGCATCGAATTCTCCTTTGAGAGCGCATCAGGGAGAGCCTAAGCAAGCTTCACGGTGATACACGCCAAGTATGTTTGTCAGATCGCATCACGCTCCGACCAAGAGAAAACGGTCAGCAATTGATATCGTTCCTGATATCCCTTCATCCTTGAAGACGCCGAGTTTGACGCCTAAGTCATAAAGGTGTAGCTCATCGGCGATAGTTCGGTGGGTGCTATTACCCCCACACCTCCCACACAAAGGCTTTTTGAAATGGCGGCTCCGTCCCTGATTATTTTTGACTGTGATGGCGTATTGGTGGACTCGGAATTCATCGCCGCACAAGTGGATGCCGCCCTTCTCACTGAAGCCGGTTATCCAATTGAAGCGGAAGAAGTGGGTGAGCGTTTCGCAGGCCTTACATGGCAGGACATCCTTCTCACCGTTGAGCGTGAAGCTGGAATTCCGCTTTCGGCGTCCCTGCTCGATAAAGCCGACAAGCTGCTGGATGAACGCCTTAAGAACGAAGTTCAAGCGATTGAAGATATCGTCGAAGTCGTTTCAGCTCTTGGCCTTCCAAAGTGCATCTGCTCGAACTCGACCAGCGCTCGCCTTGAACTCATGCTGAAGCGCGTCGGCCTCTACGATCTTTTTGAACCGAACATCTTCTCGTCTCGTGAAGTTGGCTCCAAGAAGCCAAAGCCTGCACCAGACGTCTTCCTTCATGCAGCGAAGCACTTCGGCGTCGATCCGGCTGATGTAATTGTTATTGAAGATTCAGCCCACGGCATTCATGGCGCGCGCGCTGCGGGTATGCGCGTCATCGGCTTCACCGGAGGCGCTCACACCTATCCCGGACATGCAGACAAGCTGACTGATGCAGGAGCGGAAACAGTTATTCACCGCCACAAGGATCTTCCGGGCGTGATCGAAGCACTGTCAATTTGGACGGATGCCTGATTTTCGTCCATTTCTCCGGAATGGATTTTCGGGAGAATTATAGCCGCTGGTGCAATTGATGCAGCATATTCTCGCTGCATCAGTTCATGGAAATGAAGCAATTCTGTCCGCTTAAAGCGCATCCCGAAAAGTGTGAAACGGTTCTCGGAACAAGATGCGCGTTAAAACAGATGATTAGAGCGCTCAGGCAGCGCTACGCTTGCTCTTGCCCTTCGACGCGGCATTTAGTGTCGCAAGCAGCTCTTCAGATTCGCTTTCGCTCAATCCGATCAGCACGCGTTCACCCAGTGAAGCAGGTTCGCCTGAGATCGTATCGAAGATAGCCCAGGTATCCGTCGGTTCAAGCACGCGTTCATATTTCTGTTTCATGGGCATAGACCAGAGCGGTTTCTGTGAGCCGCCCCATCCTCTTGTTTCGTTGCAGTTTCAGTCGAAGATGATTGCGCCCGAACTCCAGATGCAGTCATCTCTGTTGATACTGTTCTAGCGCAAACCTCTTGCTATTCACTTCACACAAGCGGTTTAATTTAATTAGAATCTTATAGATTTGTCCTATAGTTAAATATCTATTTCGAAGTAGGCGTCTTTGCCTGTCCGCGTTTTTTGGAGATCTTAGAACCAACGACAAGCGCTTGAGCGAACTTGGCATCAACCGGCTTTCCGAAAAACCATCCCTGCCCTGAAATATCGCCACTAATGCTGCGAAAATATTCCGCCTGAGCAGCGGTTTCGATACCTTCAACGACGATATCGAGATTATGTCCATGCGCCATGGAAATGATCTGCGGAACGATCGAAACCTTGCCATCCTCGTCACCCACGGTTCGGGTGAAAGTCTTATCGATCTTGATCGCGTCGACCTGCAACTCTCCCAGATAGGCAAGACTGGAATAGCCAGTACCGAAGTCGTCGATATAGATGCGGTGGCCCCGCTCACGCAGGTCCTTGATACCTTCGGAAGCCTTAGAAAAATCAACAGCAGTGCGTTCAGTCAGCTCCAGCCCAATCTGATGGGGATCAATGTCGGCAGCAAGCAAGCGCTGTTCAAGTGCTGCCCTGAAGGTTGGATTCTGCACATCGCCTGCCGTCATATTGATATTGATACATAAATCGCGCTGCTCACGAAGCAGTTCACCCATTTCTGCAAGCATATGATCGACGACGTAGATAGTGATCCTGTCAGCAATCCCCGCAGTTTCCGCACGCGCTATAAACAAATCGGGCGGGACAAAATCGCCTTTCGTTATTTCCCAGCGAATTAGCGCCTCAAAACCGGTAATTCTACCACTGCCGATGCAGACAACGGGTTGATAAACCAGTGTCAGACTATTCGCCGCCAGAGCCTTCTTCAAAAGTGAAACCAATGATCGGTCGCGATTGCGATAGTAATTCCAACCGACACCGAGCCCTGCTCCTACGCATGTGCCAAGAACTGTGAACAGGACAGGCAAAATGCCATCCGACTGCGTATGCCAGCTTTCCGACGTCGCCAGAGCAATACAAACACCCGTGACGGGATCGCAGGTGTTTTCCCGCAGGATATCGTCTCCAACACCGAAAAATCGACTATTCCTCGTCGGTACAAAACTATTCTGGACATTGCCGGGAAATTCATCCGGAAAGCTGTAGAGACGAGCAGATTTTGTTTTATCGGAATTCACGAGAAAAACTGCGAAATGATACTGCGAGACATGCAGAGCATCAAAAGCAACCGAACTTAATACGACATTGGCTTCAGCCCGCCCCATGACAGGCCCATGACTACCGGGCGTGAGCAGCTGATGGTCGCCATAAACATAAGTTCCGTCTCCCAAAAGCACATCTTCAGTCGAGCGTACCTCATCGGTGTCAATGTCGTTTAACAAGGTCGAGCACTGAAGGCGATCATTGATAAGACGACCGATGTCTTTGATATGATAGGCACTGAACAGCAGTTCTCTCAAATAACGTTTATCGTCGTCTGAGCAGACCAGGTAAGGTGAGCGGTTCGTTTGTTCCAGAGTTTTCCGGGCGGAAGTAACAATGCGGTTTGCCTGAGACATGAGCACGGTCATATACGCGTCCATGTCGCGTTCTTCTTCAAGAAGCTGGAAACGTTCTCCGGTCCATTTGCCTATTATTGCGCCAAGCAGCAGCATGACGACGACCAGGATATAAACAGGCAAAATAACAGACCTGCGTTGAAGTCCCATCAGAAAACCTGCCGTTTCAATATCGACAATCGACAATCCAGTTTAAAACTGCGCCGCCATACTTATATGGCGCATAAAAACAAATAATGTAAATGAATAATGCTCAAATATTCTTGCTAAAGATCAAAATCAAACTTTCAAAAAAGCAATATATAATACAGTACTAAAACTTTCGGAGCACTATAATTAGCAATTAATTCAAAGTTCAAGTCTAAAAAAGGCGCTCACAATCACGGTGAACGCCTCTTTTGATTATCAGTTTCCAGCTGCATCAGTAATGTCGATGCATATTCTTAGAACGCCCATGTGACTGGATCAGATCGGCGTTCTAAATTGAGAAATTATTTGGTGTTGTACGGACCTTCGTCGAAGCCCACAAAAATCTGAACGCTGCGAGCACTTTCAGACGGCACCGTAATTCCCTTGTCGTTAAAGACGAACTGCGTAGCACCGCCACCGCTGGTAACACTAACAGCCTGTTTGTGGAGCTTGGAGTAGATCACCTTGTCGCCCTGAACCACGGCAACGCGCACCGGCATAGTGACATTTCCGCTCTTGTACTTCGGACCCGGTACGACCTTACCAGCCGCTGCTACATCAAGGGTGATAGTCCCTTCGCCATATTGGCAGCTGCGAGTGGTGTCGGTCAAAGCAGCCTGATAAATCACCCGGCTTGCATCTTTATCGCCGCCTTTTTCATAAGTGTTGAAATAGGCTGTACCGTCACGCAACGTGACGGATGGGCAAAAGGCGCGAAGCTCCGATTCCTTCACACGAGGCTGGCTTGCGTCCGTAAGCGCGCCATCCGCAGACTTCTGCGTGCCGCTTGTGGTGCAGCCTGCAAGCGCTGCGAGCAAAACCGTTGCAAAGACTGGAAACAACGATGAACGATTCTGTAATGCTTTCTGCATAAACCGGGCTTCCCTGCACTGATCGACCTGTTCTATACCACTACGCAATGCATAGCGTGAGGGTGTTTTCCTGTTTTTTGTCGCCAAGAGCAACCCCATCCCTCAAAGGTTGCTTTAATTCTTGCGGCTTTTTTAGGGACGCTCTATTGCATTGACGGCTAAAAATCTGCCTCGACCCGAAATGAAGGCCTTTGAGATGAAATATATCAGTACCCGCGGCGAAGCACCTGTTCTGGGGTTCAGCGACGCTTTGCTCGCCGGACTTGCCCGCGACGGCGGTCTTTATCTCCCACAGGAATATCCGCAGTTCAGCGCCGATCAGATCCGCGATCTTCGTGGAAAATCCTATGTGGATATCGCATTGGCCGTGCTGACACCCTTCACTGGCGGCGAGATTCCTCAGGCCGATTTCGAACGCATGGTACGCGAAGCTTATAGCTCCTTCCGCCACGATGCTGTCTGCCCATTGGTTCAGACCGGCGCGAACGAATATGTACTTGAGCTGTTTCATGGCCCGACACTCGCCTTTAAAGACGTCGCCATGCAGCTCCTTGCGCGCATGATGGACTACGTTCTTGCCCAACGCGGCGAGCGCGCGACCATTGTTGGCGCGACATCCGGCGATACGGGTGGTGCGGCTATCGAAGCCTTTGGCGGTCGCGATAACACCGATATCTTCATTCTCTTCCCGAATGGCCGTGTGTCTCCGGTGCAGCAGCGCCAGATGACCAGCTCGGGCTTCTCGAATGTTCATGCCCTTTCCATCGAAGGCAATTTCGACGACTGCCAGAACCTCGTCAAAGGCATGTTCAACGACCTTCAATTCCGCGACAGCATTTCGCTATCCGGCGTAAATTCGATCAACTGGGGACGCATCATGTCCCAGGTGGTTTACTATTTCTCCGCAGCATTGAGCCTTGGCGCGCCAGATCGCGCAATCTCGTTTACCGTGCCAACCGGCAATTTCGGCGATATTTTTGCGGGTTATGTCGCCAAAAAAATGGGCTTGCCAATCGAGCGCCTCATTATTGCGACCAATGACAACGACATTCTTTCGCGCACGCTTCAAACCGGCGCTTATGAAATGCGCGGCGTCGAACAGACCACGTCGCCATCGATGGACATTCAAATTTCGTCCAACTTTGAGCGCCTGCTGTTTGAAGCACATGATCGTGATGCGGCGGCGGTGCGCGGTTTGATGGAAGGCCTGAAGCAATCGGGAGGCTTCACCATTTCCGAAAAGCCGCTTGCTGCTATCCGCAGCGAGTTTTCGGCTGGTCGCTCTTCGGTTGAAGAAACGGCGCAAACCATTCAATCTGTTCTGGAAACCGACGGTTATCTGCTGGACCCACACTCGGCGATTGCGGTTAAGGTCGCTCGCGAAAATGTGTCTGAAGCAGCTCCAATGGTGGTTCTGGCAACCGCACATCCGGCCAAATTCCCCGATGCTGTAAAGGCTGCAAGCGGTGTTACTCCAGCGCTTCCGGCATGGCTTTCGGACCTTATGGAACGAAAAGAAAGTTTCACGGTTCTTCACAACGACCTGAAAATCGTGGAAGAATACGTTCGCCGTCATTCTCGGGCATGAATTCAAACCTTTTGCGAGAATAAGAACGGGAACCCGAATGGGACTATGGGAGCATTTTTCTGATGGGTGTTGAAGTAACGCGTCTTTCCAACGGCCTGACAATTGCCACCGATAACATGCCGCATGTGGAAAGTGTTGCGTTGGGTATCTGGGTCAAAGCTGGTGCTCGAAATGAAGCGCCTGACCGGCATGGCATAGCCCACCTCCTTGAACATATGGCGTTCAAAGGGACGGAAAAGCGCACGGCCTGGCAAATTGCCTCCGACATTGAAAATGTGGGTGGCGAGATAAACGCAGCTACGAGCGTCGAAACCACGTCCTATTACGCGCGTGTCTTGCGCAATGACGTGCCGCTGGCAATCGATATTCTCGCTGATATCCTGACCGCCTCGAAGTTCGATGAAGCCGAGCTTGAACGCGAGAAGCAGGTTATCATGCAGGAGATCGGTGCGGCGCATGATACGCCTGACGATATCGTTTTCGACCGGTTTACGGAAACGGCCTATCGTCATCAGCCTATCGGCCGCGCCATTCTGGGCGAGCCGGATACGGTGATGTCGTTTACGTCCGCTGATCTTCGTCAGTATATGGACGAGCAATACAGCGCCGACCGCATGGTTGTGACCGCAGCTGGCGGCATCGATCACGATCAGTTCGTGAAAGAAGTGGAACAGCGCCTGGGTGGTTTCCGTGCCCATAACACGGCCCCTACGCTTGACCTCGCAACCTATGTTGGCGGCGACTTCCGTGAAGATCGTGATCTGATGGATGCGCAAGTTCTGATCGGCTTTGAAGGTCGCGCCTATCATGTACGCGACTTCTACGCCTCTCAGCTTCTGTCGATGATTCTGGGCGGCGGCATGTCCTCACGCCTGTTCCAGGAAGTGCGCGAGAAGCGTGGCCTTTGTTATTCGGTCTATGCGTTCCATTGGGGCTTCTCTGACACCGGCCTGTTCGGCATTCATGCAGCAACCGGTCGTGATGAGCTTGTCGAGCTTCTGCCCGTCATCATTGATGAGCTGCATAAGGCTGCAGACTCCATTCAGCTCGAAGAAGTGAACCGTGCTCGTGCGCAGTATAGTGCTAGCCTGCTGATGTCACAGGAAAGTGCTGCCAGCCGTGCAGGTCAGCTTGCGCGTCAGTTCCTGCTTTATGGCCGTCCGGTTGCAAACAGTGAGCTGATGGACCGCCTGTCGCAGATCACCCCTGAACGTCTGAGTGATCTTGCAGGCCGACTGTTCCTCGACACCAAGCCGACAATTGCCGGTGTTGGTCCGGTCGGACGCTTGATGAGCTTTGATCGGCTGACTGATGCGCTTTCGACGAGCGCGCATACAAGGAAGATTGCTGTCTAAGGGAAATAGGGGGAACCAGGGTGGGCTTGCTTGAATCAACAGAGCGATACTGTTTGTTCATTTTTTAAAACGCACGCCCTCACTCCCCTACCCCCTGTTCTCATAACAATACAGGAACCCGCATGATCGGCCTGCCATTCCGGCGCAGCAATCCGACAGTTCTTCGCGGTCCACGCGTTTACATACGCGAACCGATGATGAGCGATTTTGCCGCCTGGACCAGCCTGCGGGCGCAAAGCCGGGCTTTTCTCACCCCATGGGAACCCACCTGGGCCGACGACGAACTTACAAAAAGTGCTTTTCGCTATCGGATACGCCGCGTTCAGGACGAAATGTCTGACGGAACCGGCTATCCGTTTTTTATTTTTCGCAACAACGACCACCAGATTGTCGGCGGTATAACGCTCGGCAACATCAAGCGCGGCGTGGGTCAGAATGGCATGGTCGGCTATTGGAGCGGCGCTTCATTTGCCGGAAAAGGCTATATGACCGAGGCACTCAATCTGGTTATCCCCTTTGCATTCGGTCAACTGAGGTTGCACCGAATTGAAGCTGCCTGTATTCCCCATAATGTTCGTTCGATACGGCTTCTCGAAAAAGCCGGATTTCAGAGAGAAGGACTGTTGCGCTCCTATCTCAAGATAAACGGCTTCTGGCAGGATCACCTGCTGTTTGCTCTGATAGAAAGCGACAAACGCATGATCAATGGCAAGGTTGAACGCTCGTGAACGGTCTTACAGACAAGTTATTTTCAACTCTTGCGCGGTTTCTCGCGCTTATCGTCTTTGTGACCTTTTCAGTCGTTCAGGCATCTGCTGTTGAACCTATAAAAATCTCGAAGGAAGATACTGCCCTTGATCTTTCGCGCGCTGTTGAGCTGCTGCGTAATCAGGGCGAAAGCGTTCAGGTCTCTACAGCTCCCGGTGCTGATGGCATTGTTCGCCGCATTGAGGTGCAGGCTGATCCAAATTCCAACGCATCCGGTGACTGGGCCGCGTTTTCCATTGCCAACCCGACAGACGAGCAGATCGACCGCCTGATTGTTGCACCACACTTCCGTCTGGTCGGCTCTGGCGTCATCTGGCCGGATCTTGGTTCGCCGCGCATTTCATCGATTACGCCCAGTGAAGGCTTTGCGCTTGATCGTCAGCCAAGTGCCGATGCCGACGTTTTCCGCATCACGCTCAATCCGGGTACGGTTGTCACCTTCGTTGCAGAGCTTTCCTCGCATAATCTGCCACAGCTCTATCTGTGGGAGCCAGAAGCCTACAAGGATGCGGTTAACTCCTACACGCTTTATCGCGGCATTCTACTTGGCATTTCGGGTCTTCTGGCCCTGTTCCTGACCATTCTCTTCGTCGTCAAGGGAACCTCACTGTTTCCGGCCACCGCGGCCCTTGCATGGGCAGTTCTTGCCTATATCTGCGTTGACTTCGGCTTCTGGAACAAGCTGATGGAGATAACGCCCGGAAATGAGCAAGTCTGGCGAGCGGGCACCGAAGTAGCCCTTGCCGCCTCTCTGGTGATTTTCCTGTTCACCTATCTCAACCTCAATCGCTGGCACGACCATTTCAGCTATGGTGCCGTTACATGGGTTCTCGGCCTTCTGGCGCTCGCAGGCGTTGCGGTTTTCGACCCACCAATTGCTTCGGGTATTGCGCGCATGTCGCTGGCATTGACCGTTGCGTCAGGCATTTTCATCATCGGTTATCTTGCCGTCAAAGGCTATGATCGAGCGGTGATGCTGATCCCCGCATGGTTGCTCACGCTCATATGGCTCCTCGGCGCATGGATGACGGTTTCGGGTAAACTGGATAATGACATCATCCAACCCGCGCTTGGCGGCGGTCTTGTGCTTATTGTATTGCTGATTGGCTTCACTGTCATGCAGCACGCCTTTTCAGGCGGAGCACTTCAGCAAGGTCTGCTTTCTGACATGGAACGCCAGGCACTTGCTGTGATTGGTGCAGGTGACATTGTCTGGGATTGGGACGTACCGCGTGACCGTGTTGTCACAACGCCAGATATCGCAAACTATCTCGGCAACACAGCAAGTTCACTGCAAGGCCCAGTCCGTAACTGGCTGCCGGCCATGCACGCTGATGATCGCGACCGTTTCCGGTCCACACTCGATGCCGTTCTCGAAAATCGACGCGGCCGAATTGGACAGATTTTCCGCTTGCGCGCCAATGATGGTCATTACCACTGGTATGCGCTGCGTGCTCGCCCCGTGATTGGTTCAGACGGTGAGATTGTCCGCTGCGTCGGCACATTGATTAACGTGACTGAGCAGAAAAAAGCCGAAGAACGTCTGCTGCACGATGCCGTGCATGACAATCTGACTGGCTTGCCAAATCGTGAGCTTTTCCTCGACCGCCTAAGCAATGTGATGAACATGGCGCGGGGCGAGAGCAGATTGCATCCGACCGTGTTTATTATCGACATTGACCGTTTCAAGCAGGTCAATGACAGTCTCGGCATGTCAGCAGGCGATACAATCCTGCTCACCATTTCTCGCCGCTTGTCGCGCCTGATGAAGCCACAGGATACGCTTTCGCGCCTGTCTTCTGATCAGTTTGGCCTCCTCCTTGCCTCTGAAAGCGACCCGGGGCGTATTGCTTCCTTTGCTGAAGCCCTCCGTCAGGCAGTCCGCGCGCCTATCGCCTATGCAAAACGCGAAATCGTGCTGACAGCATCAGTCGGCCTCATCACCTGGACGAAGACTGCATCAACAGCCGAAGATTTCGTCAAGGATGCAGAACTTGCGATGCATCAGGCCAAGCGCTTCGGCGGCGACCGCATCGAACCGTTCCGCCCAGCATTCCGCGCCATTGGCAGCGACAAGTTGCAGCTCGAATCCGATTTGCGCCGTGCGCTTGAGCGCGATGAAATCAGTCTCGTTTATCAGCCAATTGTCCGATTGGACGAAGGAACAATTGCAGGCTTTGAAGCTCTGATGCGTTGGGAGCATCCGCGCCGTGGTGCGATCCCACCATCGGAATTCATTCCGATTGCAGAGAGCTCTGGTCTGATCGTGCAGCTCGGTCTGTTTGCTATTCAGCGTGCGGCAGAAGATCTGTTCGCTTGGCAAGAACAGTTTTCCAAGCTCGATCTGTTTGTGTCAGTCAATCTTTCGAGCACGCAATTGATACGACAAGACCTCATCAATGATGTGCGCTCGGTTCTCTCGCGCATTCACCTCAATCCGGGTAGCCTCAAACTCGAATTGACAGAATCCGTTCTGATGGAAAATCCCGAGCAATCGGCTCATGTGCTGGCGCGCTTGAAAACTATGGGTGTTGGACTGTCGCTTGACGATTTCGGCACTGGCTATTCGTCGCTCGCTTATCTTACCCGCTTCCCGTTCGATATAATCAAGATCGACCGCTCATTCGTTAAAGGCGACCAACCGCAGAAAACCACACTTCTGCGCTCTATCGTCAGCATGGCCCATGACCTCGGTCTCGCTGTCGTGACAGAAGGCGTCGATAGCGAAAGCGATGCGCTTCAACTGCGCCAGATGGGTTGTGAATATGTGCAGAGCTTCATGTTCGGCGAACCGTCGAGCCGCGATGAAGCGACACGCCTGATCCGAGAGCAGCAGGATTCTGCTGCAGCGTGATTTTAGGGAACAGGCACCTAGCGTTACGCTTCTACTGCTCTAATTCACGCATGACCTGCTTCGGAAACGAGCCGGGTCACATCAATGCCCATACGAGCCATCAGCCGGTCGTACTTTCCGGCAATGTCGCTGTCGAACAGCATGTCCATGGGAGCAGGACATGCGAGCCAGCCGTTTTCGGCAAATTCCATATCAAGCTGCCCAGGAGACCAGCCCGAATATCCGAGCGTCATAAGAGCCTGAGCAGGGCCGCCCCCGCCATAGATAGCGCGTAGGATATCGACCGTTGCTGTCAGGCACACATCTTCTGAAACAGGCATGGTGGAATCCACCATGTAATCATCGGTGTGGAGCACAAAGCCGCGCGTGCGATCCACAGGCCCGCCATTGCGCACGATCATGTTCTGCGCACGCGAGGGAAGAACGATCAGATCCTCATCGTCGATAACCCCAATCTGGCGAAGCAGATCGGGGAAACCTACCGGCTGAAGCTGATTGATAATGAAGCCCATCGCGCCTTCTTCAGAATGCGCACAGATATAGACCACAGCGCGGGCGAAGCGCTCGTCGTTCATTCCGGGCATGGCGAGCAGGAATTGCCCGTTCAAGAAACCCTGCTCCTGGTTTGGCTTCCTGAGAATGGTCATAGCTATCAAGGTAGCAAGACTGCGCCAAATGACAATGAAAATCGTGCATAGTTCCTTATTGTTTCGAACGGGCTTGATTTCCGGTTGCTTAATGAAGCAACCTCTCCGCGAAGAAATGCAATTAATGATTGAGAAGAATCACTAGCATGTTGATGTATATAGTTGTAGTTTCAGCAGTATTTTTCCTGGCTTACTCTATATATGCGCAGGTCAGACTTTCTCCGCTTATCGATTACATCAGACAAAGCCCATCAATGACGAAGGCGATCGGAGATGTGTCTGATCTCTATTATCTTTTCACCATGCCACGCGGTAACTATCGTTTTGCGCTATATCTCTGGCACAACCCTACACCGCCCGATGAAATCGCTTCAAATTTCGCGGATTATGACAGGCTGCGCATCATATCCAATATCGCGTTTCTGTTTCATCTTGGTCTCGGCTTTCTGATCTTTTCTAGTGTCGCGCTGCAATTGTTGCTGAAACACTGAACTACAATTTGCACGCATAAAATCAGCCTTGATAGAAACATGATTTTCTACCAATCTCGCCGCATGAGATCTTTGAAGTTTCTTGTCCTCCCTTTGCTCATGAGTGCAGCATTTTCTGCGCAGGCCGCTACATCTGACTGGTCGGAAACGCCGGGCGGCAAAGTGCGCGTTATTATCGAAGATGCAAAGCCAGATGGCGAAGTGCGCGGCGCGTTGCAGATCGATCTTAACCCGGGCTGGAAAACCTATTGGCGCAATCCGGGTGATGCAGGCGTACCGCCGCAGCTTAGCATTGAAGGTGACACTTTTGCGCGGATCGACTTCCCTGCCCCCGTGCATTTTGGCGCTGGGGATGAAGGCGGTATCGGTTACAAGCACTCGGTGTCATTGCCATTGACCTTCCACGTAAAGCCCGGCGAGCAACGCCTGAAAGGACATGTTTTCCTTGGCGTTTGTGAGAAAATCTGCATTCCCGTTCAGGCTCAGTTTGATTTTCCATTGAATTTAACCTCTGCACAATCGCCCCAAGCCATTGCCGCGCGTACGATCATCGAAACAGCCTTTGATCGGCTGCCAACTCCCGCATCGGCTGAATTCGGCATAAAAACCGCCAAGCGGGAGGATAGCAAAGCGGTTTTCGAGATCGCACTTCCCGATGCACAAGCACCTGCTGAACTGTTTGTCGGAAGCGACCAGCTTAGCCTTTCCGAAGCAAAGCGCCAGAGCGCTAGCGACCAGTCGCGCTTCGCAGCAACGCTACATGGTAAAGCCGCAGACGGCGCACTGATCGACTATACGCTGGTTCAGAATGGTAAAGCAGTTTCCGGACAAGTCCGGCTGGATTAACGTGCAAGATCAGTAATTTGAAATTGTGGAATGGGCTATTATCAGCTTAAATGCCTTTGCCATGTTTCAAGCATGGGCACTCGAAATTCAGCCATCATAAAGGTGGGCCATAACGGCAAAAGCTCACCTTCAGGAGAAAAACGATGACGATCAAAGTTGGTGACAAGCTGCCCGCAGCAACCTTCAAGGTAAAGACCGCAGACGGCGTCAAAGAAGTGACGACCGACGAAGTTTTCGCTGGCAAGAAGGTTGTTCTGTTTGCGGTTCCCGGCGCTTTCACGCCAACCTGCAGTCTTAACCACCTGCCTGGCTATCTCGAAAACCGCGACACCATCCTTGCAAAAGGCGTTGATCAGATCGCAGTCGTTGCCGTGAATGACGCTTTCGTTATGGGCGCATGGGCACAGAGCACAGGCGGCGAAGGCAAGATTCTCTATCTCGCTGACGGTTCGGCCCTGTTCACCAAAGCTCTCGGTCTGGAACTGGATGCGACCGCTGGTGGCCTTGGCATCCGCTCGAAGCGCTATTCGGCAATTGTTGAAGACGGCGTGCTCAAGACCCTCAACATCGAAGAACAGGCTGGTCAGGCCGCAACTTCAAGTGCTGCGACCCTCATCGAGCAGCTTTAATCCAAATCTTTATGCGCCCTGCTTTTCCGGCAGGGCGCGCATTTCACGCGTGAGCCATTTTTCAAGTGCCAGCGTATCCGGTTGCCCTGCCCTGTGCGGCGCAATCCAGAGCAACATTCGACGCGGCCCCGGACGGAAGCCAAAAGGCGCTACCAGACGTCCCGATGCAATATGCTCGGCAACCAGCATATGCGGTACGACCGCCACGCCCAGCCCGCACAGCACCGCCTGAATCAGCAGATAGAAATGATGGAACGTGGATTTTGGCTCTGGCGCCGGGAAATCCGCATGTGCCGCTTTTTGCCAGTCAGCAAATGCTTTAAGACGCGTTTGCGTGGCAAGTATAGCTGCTTGGTTCAAGTCGGCAGGCGTTATCAACGGGCATTGTGCAAGATAGGACGGCGCACAGACAAGTCCGATCGCTTCACGACCCATATCACGAATGACCGCATCTGCTGGCGGTTCGATAATGCTTGAGCGGATGGCTATGCCGATCTTGTCGCGCATAAAATCGATGCGATCATAGTTCATGTTGAACTGCAGTTCGATGCCCGGATAGCGATCATGGAATCGGCCAATGCGCGGGATGATCCACTCCATCATGATTGAGGACGAACACGACAAGGTCAGTGGTCCCGGTTTCACCCGCTCTATACTGCCTTCAATAATTGAAAATGCGCTGGCCAATCCCTCAGCCAGTCGCGCACCTTCGGGCGTGGGATCGCTCAGTCGCGCATTGCGTGTAAGCAAAAGTACCCCAAGGGAATCCTCCAGTGATCGTATCTGACGGCTAACTGCCCCATGCGTCACGCATAATTCCTCTGCCGCCCTCGTCATCGAGCGATGGCGTGCGACGGCTTCAAAAGCCTTTAGCGCGTTCAAAGAAGGCAATGGACGCATGGAAACTCCCGTTCGTATCTGAGCATACCTGTGAGGTTATATCACAAATCACAGACAATAAATCGCTTGCGGCGGCATGTCGCATTCTTTAGCTATCTCGCGTATTTAGGGGCGAAAGCACCGCTGGAATCCATTATATCGTATGATATGCATTCAGGCAGTTCCCTTCGCTCTTGTTACTATGCAAGCAGGGAGGAACTGCAATGCAGCAAAAATCTCACGAAATGACGTCCGCTGAAAAGTCAGCCATATCGAAAATTTCGATCCGGCTGGTTCCCTTCATCGCGCTGATGTTCTTCATCAACTTCCTGGATCGCACCGCAATTTCCTTTGCTGGTCCGAACGGGATGACTGCCGACCTTGCGCTGACAGCAGCTCAGTTCGGTTTTGCCGCCGGTATCTTCTTTGTCGGCTATATCATTCTTGAAGTGCCTAGCAATCTCGCGTTGCACAAATTTGGCGCACGCAAATGGCTCGCCCGTATCATGGTGACATGGGGCATCGTCGCCCTTCTGTTCACTTGGGTTTCCAGCGCAACCGAGCTCTACATCCTGCGCTTCTTGCTGGGTGTTGCTGAAGCTGGCTTCTTCCCAGGTGCAATTCTGTTCCTGTCGACCTGGGTGCCTTCGCGTCACCGCAACAAGATCCTGGCACTGTTCTATCTCGCACAGCCGCTGACCACTGTGATCGGCGCGCCACTTGCAGCAGAGCTGATCGCAATGCACGGTGCTTTTGGTCTCGAAGGCTGGCGCATCATGTTCTTCGGCGTTGCAGTCCCTGCAATCGTTGTCGGCATCATCACCTTCTTCTACCTGCCTGACACGCCGAATGACGCCAAGTGGCTGAACAAGGAAGAACGCGACTGGCTTAACGGCGCACTCGCTCAGGAAGAGAAGATCAAGGAAAAGGCTCACGGCAGCCACAAGACGGGCCTTGCTCTCGCAGACAAGCGCGTCTGGCTTCTGTCGATCGTCTATTTCGGTCTGATCTACGGCCTCTATGCACTGGCTTTCTTCCTGCCGACAATCATTGGCGGCTTCGAACAGCAGTTCGACACCAAGTTCGACGTGTTCGACAAGGGTCTGATCACCGCAATTCCATATCTGCCAGCCGCTATCGCTCTCTATTTCTGGAGCCGCGATGCTGCAAAGCGCGGTGTTCGCCCATGGCACATTGGTATTCCAGCACTTGTTGGTGCCATTGCCATTCCGGCAGCACTTTTCATGCCAACGCCTGCAACCACGATCCTGATGATCACAGTTACGGCTTGCGCGATTTTCTCCGCCTTGCCTAACTTCTGGGCCATTCCGTCCCGCTTCCTAAGCGGCACGGCAGCGGCAGCAGGCATCGCGCTGATCAATACGATCGGCAATATTGCGGGCTTCGCAGCACCATACATCACAGGCCTCGTTAAAGACTGGACTGGTCTTTACGAAATGCCAATGTTCATTGTCGGCGCTGTCATGCTGGTATCTTCGCTGCTGGCGTTCTCCCTGACAGGTCGTCTTAAAGACCCAACAGAAGTACAGCAGGGCAAGTAATCTGCTTGAAACTAAAAAGCCGCGCTGAAACCCAGCGCGGCTTTTTCTTGTCCAAATATCAGAAGCTGGAGCGATCCCAACTAATGCTGAATCATTGAAACCGCTCTATCGCTTTGTTCTCTCGCATTATCCGATGCATCGCACTTTTATTCGAAATGCTTTGATTACTTAACTTGAAGCGATTTGTGACCGTTATACTTGAATGGCTCCATACCGGCGCGGGCAAGTTCATCAGCGCGTTCATTTTCCGGATGGCCAGCATGGCCTTTAACCCAGTGCCACGTCACGTTATGCGGCTTGCGCGCCTCATCCAGTGCCTGCCACAGCTCTGCATTCTTGACCGGCTTCTTGGCTGCAGTTTTCCAGCCATTGCGCTTCCAGCCCTCAATCCAGCCGGAAATACCATCACGCACATAGACACTGTCAGTGTAGAGATCGACTTCGCATGGCTCTTTAAGCGCATTAAGCGCTGAAATCGCGGCCATCAGCTCCATGCGATTGTTGGTAGTATCGGCTTCGCCGCCCTTCAACTCTTTCACATGACCGTTCCAGCGCACGATAGCGCCCCAGCCACCGGGACCGGGATTGCCAGAACATGCACCATCCGTGAAAGCTTCAATCTGCTTCACGCGTCAGCTCCGCTAAGTTCAAGACCATATTCCGTTGCAGATGTGACCTGTCGGTGGAAGCGCATACGGCGCACATATTCCATCGGGTCTTTCTTCATGACAAAGCTGCCATCCGGCACATTAAGCCAGTCATAAAGACGGGTCAGCATGAAGCGAACAGCAGCGCCGCGGGCCAATACTGGCAGAGCCTCAATTTCAGCGGTCGAAAGCGGTCGCACTGAATTATAACCCCGCAGGAAGGCCGCGCCCTTGGTTAGATTAAAGGAGAAATCTTTCTCAAAGCACCATGCGTTCAGGCAGACCGCCACGTCATAGGCGAGAATATCCGTGCACGCAAAATAGAAATCGATAAAGCCCGACAGGCGATCACCAAGGAAAAACACGTTATCAGGAAAGAGGTCAGCGTGGATGACGCCTTCAGGCAATCCCGTTGGCCAGTTCTTTTCAAGGTAATCAAGATCGCTTTCTGCCTCTGAAACCAGCCCCTGCTCAACAGCATCAGCGCGCGCCTTGGACAAGTCCCACAACGGACGCCAATCGGGCAATGTCAGACCGTTGCGGCGGCGCATGTCGAAGTCCTCACCCGCCAGATGCATTTCTGCCAATCCACGACCAACTTCTTCGCAATGAGCGACGGTTGGCTTGCGCATCCACATGCCTTCAAGGAAGGTCACGATTGCCGCCGGACGCCCTGCAAGCTCACCAATCGTTGCGCCATCACGACGCACAACCGGCTGCGGGCATTCCAGACCACGCTTGGAAAGATGCAGCATCAGATTAAGGAAAAACGGCAAATCATCGCGGTTCACGCGCTTCTCATAAAGCGTGAGAATGAAAGAGCCTGTCGTGGTGTGGAGCAGATAATTGGTGTTCTCGACACCTTCCGCAATGCCCTTATAGGAAGTCAGAGCACCGATGTCGTATTGCTCGAGAAAAGCGCCAAGTTCGATTTCGTTGATATCTGTATAGACGGCCATGCCGCTTATTTCCCCATATTCACCACACGCGTCTTATCCGATAGCCGTTAGCCAGTTTTCGGGATGCGCTCTAATTTAGGAATACCGACGACCCGGTTTTCACCGTTGACGAATGCCATATCGCGCACCGTCAGTTCCACATCGCGTATCTCACGATTCACAAGGAAGTTTTCGGTTTCAACTGTCGTTTCTGCCAGTTCGATCTTCACATCAAAACGGGCTTTGAAAGCATCGATGATCTCATCGACGATGATCTCAGGCGCTGATGCACCAGCCGAAAGCCCGACGACCGAAATATCTCCGACCTTATCCCATTCGATATCGCTTGCGCGCTGCACAAGCATCGACATGCCCGCGCCCGCCTTTTCAGCAACTTCGACAAGACGCTTGGAATTGGAAGAGTTCGGAGCACCCACGATAAGAAACAGATCGCATCCAGGAGCCGCTGCGCGCACCGCATCCTGACGGTTCGTGGTGGCATAGCAGATCGATTCGGCGGCAGGTGCTGTCAGGTTCGGGAAACGCTGCTGCAACTCAACGATGATACCAGCTGTGTCGTCTACCGACAGTGTCGTCTGGGTTACGAATCCGAGATTATCTGGATCAGCGAATTCAATCGCCCGCGCATCCTCAACCGTTTCGATGAGCGTCACAGCGCCTTCGGGCAGCTGCCCCATAGTGCCGATGACTTCCGGATGGCCGGAATGACCGATCAGGATGACGTGACGGCCAAGGCGCTGATGACGCATTGCCTGCTTATGCACCTTGGAAACCAGTGGGCAAGTTGCATCAAGATAGAAGAGGTTCTTGGATTCGGCATCCGCTGGCACTGATTTCGGTACGCCATGGGCGGAGAATACCACCGGCTGATCACGATGTTCAGCCGGAATTTCATCAAGTTCTTCGACAAAAATCGCACCGCGGGACTGCAGGCCTTCAACAACATAGCGATTATGCACGATCTCGTGGCGGACATAGACAGGCGCGCCATATTTCTTCAGAGCCAGCACCACGATCTGGATTGCCCGGTCAACACCTGCGCAAAAGCCGCGCGGGCCGCAGAGGCGGATTTCCAGAGGGGGTCGTGTATCGGTCATGAAGCGTGCTCGCAGGGTTCGGCGTGGCTTGAAGTGCTCACAATCATATAGGGTCGGGCATATAGGGTCGGGCATATAGGATCGGCATATAAGGCCGGAGTTGGGCTCTAACGAGGCCCTTGTCAAGTCTTTGTAGCCTTTCGATACCGCCAGAGCCAGCTTCCGACAACCCCTATCAGCGCCAAAGCGAGGCCATACCATGTAACCGCATATTGCAAATGGTTGTTGGGGAAATCAATAATCGTCACGCCGCCAACAGGCAAACCGCCAAAGTTTGGCTTGTTATCGGCATCAATAAAGAACGGCACAGCATCATCCAGCGACGGAATATCCGCGCTTTCAGCCATGGCCGACCAATCTTTCCAATAGAAGATATTTTTTGCGACATCATTGTCCGGAAGGAAGTAGCCCGGCTTTGCGCTGAGCGGATCGCGTGCAAGCCCCGTAATCGTCACAGGGCCATCCAGTTGTCCATCAAGGCGGGTTTGCGGGTCTTTCTTTTCGTAAGGGACGAAGCCGCGATTGACCAGCACGAAGCGGCCATCCTCAAGCATCAGCGGCGTATAGACATTGAACCCCGGCTTACCTTCATAGGTCGCCAGAAAATGGCGTTCGCCCTGATGCATGAAAGTGCCGGAAACCGTCACCGGCAGATATTCAACGGTCCCTTTTTCACGATAGATTTTTTCCATCTCTGCAAGCGGCAAAGGCGGCTCATGAATACGTTCTTGCGTGGACGCAATCAGCGCTTCTTTCCACTGCAACCGTTCGACCTGCCACGTACCCAGTCCAAGGAGAATTATCAGCGCGATAAGCGAGGCGATCAGCAATCCCCATGGCAGGCGCTGCCGCTTTGATTGGTCATTCATTGTCATCATCCAGACGTCCTTGTGACGCCTTGTTGCGAAATTGCAGATTGATGAGAATACCCTTGATGCTGCGCATGGCAAGAAGACTAAGGATAATCGCCAGTGGCACCCACAGAATGAAATGCACCCATAGAGGCGGCGAATAATTGACCTCCATCCACAAGGCGAGGCCAACCACGATAAAACCGATGATGAGAATGACGAAGGCGGCAGGCCCATCGCCAGAATCGGCAAACGAATAGTCCAGACCACAGACCCTGCAGCGCGGCGCGACAGTTAAGAAGCCATCGAACAGTTTACCTTCGCCGCAGCGCGGGCAATGCCCCGTCAGCCCGCTCTTCACCGGATCGACTGCTGGATATAAATTATGGTCCGACATCACACGCTCCCTAACACTTGCGAAAAGAAAAGGCGGCCATGTTTCCAAGGCCGCCCCATCATCTTATCAAACAGCTGATCAGCCGCCGTGCATTGGTGCGCCCCAACCGCCCCACACGTAGATCGTGAAGAACAGGAACAGCCAGACGACGTCCACGAAATGCCAGTACCAAGCGGCTGCTTCAAAGCCAAAATGGCGTTCCGGGGTGAAATCACCACCCATCGCGCGGAACAGGATCACCAGCAGGAAGATCGTTCCCACGATGACGTGGAAGCCATGGAAGCCAGTTGCCATGAAGAAGGTCGCGCCATAGATCGAGTCTTTGAATTCGAACGGTGCATGGATGTATTCGTAGGCCTGAACGAACGAGAACAGCACGCCCAAAGCAACCGTCAGCGCAAGACCTGTGATCATGCCCTTGCGATCCTTGTGGAGCAGAGCATGGTGCGCCCATGTCAGCGTCGTACCTGAAAGGAGCAGGATGACAGTGTTGTAAAGCGGCAGGTGCAGCGGATCGAGAACTTCAATGCCCTTTGGAGGCCACTGACCGCCGGTGAATTCAGCGCGCATCACCTGATGCACTTCGTTCGGGAACAGGCTTGCATCGAAAAATGCCCAGAACCATGCAGCAAAGAACATGACTTCCGAGGCAATGAACATGATCATGCCGTAGCGCAGATGCAGTGCCACGACGCGGGTATGATGGCCTTCATGGCCTTCCTTGATCGTGTCTGCCCACCAAGCATACATGCAATACAAAACGATCGCCAAGCCGATGAAGAAAATCCATGGCGTCACCAGATTGATACCGAAGAACGGAAGCTGGCCGTTATTGATATAACGCATCCATGAAATGCCGCCGACGGCAAGCACGAACGCGCCAACCGAACTCAGGAACGGCCATGGGCTGGGCGCGATGATGTGATAGTCGTGATTTTTCTCGTGAACGTCAGCCATGTCTCTCCCCAAGGCTCCTCTCTGTGCCTTCCTGTCTAAGCTCCCCTAAGAATCTCAGACAAATCCCTTAGTATCGCAACATAGAGCCGCTTGGCTCTTTTGTCTTTGCGGCATTGTGTGCCGCACAATTTTCGAAATCAGCTTCCGCTATTACCCGCTGGTGCCGCCTTTGCATTTGCAACAGGCTTCGGCTTGTCAATCGGGAAGAACGTGTAGGACAGTGTAATCGTCTTTACGTCTTTCAAATCCGGATCATTGACGATCTCCGGGTCAACGAAGAAAACAACCGGCATTTCCATGTCTTCACCCGGCTGCAAAGTCGTATCGGTAAAGCAGAAGCATTCAACCTTGTTGAAATAAGCGCCTGCACGGCCCGGAGCCACATTGAAGCTCGCGCGACCATAGGTCGGCTCATCAAACAGATTACGCGCTTCATATTTTATCATGGTGGTTTCGCCGATACGCACGGTCACTTCGCGCTCAACCGGCTTGAATTCCCAAGGCAAACCATTTGCGGTGTTGGCGTCGAAACGCACCTTCATGGTCTTGTCCAGAATGGTATCGGAATATTGCTCAACGCGCTGCGTGGTGCCGCCGTAACCCGTTACCTGGCAGAAAATACGATAGAGCGGCACTGAAGCATAAGCCGCGCCAATCATGCAGACAAAGAAGGACAGACACGCAATCGCAACCGTACGGTTTGAACGATTGAGCCGCTTCTGCTTCTCATCAATTTTCTGCTGATCTGCCATTCTCTCCTCCCAGATAGAACTCTTATCAGTCCACCCTAAAATTAGAGTGGACGAACCAGAACATTCGCTCCCAGCTTTGCCATTGTGCCCACATAAACGAGGACAACGAACAGAGCCAAAGCAATTGCGAGGCCCCAGGAACGGTTGCGCTGAGCTTTTCTCTGCTGCTCAGTTGGTACAACCAGTTCTAGTTCCTCGTTATTTGGCTTCTGTACAGAATTACCCATCAAATCACTCCAAAGGCTGTCAGCAGCCTGATCGCCAGCGCTTCCACCAGCAGAACCGCAAAGACGCCCGAAAGGTACATCAGCGAAAAACGGAACAGTTTGCGCGCGGCAAGCAGCATCTGAGCATGGCTTTCGGCCATCCACATGCGCCATGCATAATAGACGAATGCCAGACCGAGCAGTGTAGAAATCACGCCATAAGTGATGCCAGCAAAACCAAGCACGTAAGGCAGCACACCTACAGGCGCCATGATTACGGCATAGAACATCGCCTGACGACGGGTCGATAGTTCGCCCCTCACATTCGGCATCATGGGGACTCGTGCGGCTTCATAGTCATTGGTCGAAAACAGCGACAAAGCCCAGAAATGTGGTGGCGTCCAAAGAAAGATGATCATGAACAGCACAACGCTGTCCCATGTGATCTCGCCAGTTGCAGCAGCCCAGCCGATCATTGGCGGGAAAGCACCGGCGGCGCCACCGATAACGATGTTCTGCGGCGTCGAGCGTTTGAGCCACATCGTGTAGATCACGGCGTAGAAGAAGATGGTGAAAGCAAGAAGAGCTGCAGCCAGCCAATTGACCATCAGGCCAAGCGTAATGACAGAAAATACCGAAAGCGTGAGGCCAAACGCCAGAACCTGGTTCGGTGCAATGATACCTGCTGGAATTGGACGATTGCGGGTGCGCTTCATCACGGCATCAATATCGGCATCGTACCACATATTGAGAGCCCCGGACGCGCCAGCACCCACCGCAATGCAGAGAATGCTGATTGCAGCCAGCACAGGGTTCATATGTCCAGGCGCAAGCACCAAGCCCACAAGCCCGGTGAACACCACAAGTGACATCACACGCGGCTTCAGCAGGACGAGATAATCCCGCGCAGTCGCCTCGGAAAGAGCGAATGCGTCATCGGAAACCGTGTTTTTTTCCACCAGAGACATTAACTTCTACAACCTCGAATTCACCGGGCCAATGCTGTGCTCGGCCCAGAGCACACATCAGCTATTCAATACGACTTTTACCTCCCGGAGATGCATTCACTCCTAGTCAGAAGCGTCGTCTTGAACGTCAATCGGTGACGGACGGAACTGAATGCCGCCCGCACATATCACAGTTTTGCGCGAGGGCGAACCCCTTTCAGGGCTCGCCCCTTGCACATTTACTTTATACGCGGCAGCTGTTCCCACTGGTGGAACGGCGGAGGCGATGAAAGCTGCCATTCCAGCGTCGTGGCGCCTTCACCCCATGGGTTCGCACCAGCTTCACGCTTCTTCGCAAATGCCTCAAAGACATTGTAGAGGAAGATCAGCACAGCGAAGCCGGAAATGTACGAGCCGTAAGACGACACCATGTTCCAGCCTGCATAGGCATCCGGATAGTCGATGTAACGACGTGGCATACCGGCAAGACCGAGGAAGTGCTGCGGGAAGAAGACGAGATTGACGCCGACGAAGGTGACCCAGAAGTGCAGCTTTGCGGTGAATTCGTCGTACATATAGCCGCTCATCTTCGGGAACCAGTAGTACCAGCCTGCGAAAATCGCAAACACAGCACCCAGTGACAGAACATAATGGAAGTGAGCCACAACGTAATAGGTGTCATGCAGCGCACGGTCGAGACCGGCATTGGCGAGCTGAACGCCCGTTACACCACCAACCGTGAACAGGAAGATGAAGCCAATCGCCCAGAGCATCGGCGCGCGGAAGGTCAGCGAGCCGCCCCACATGGTCGCGATCCAAGAGAAGATCTTGATGCCCGTCGGAACCGCGATAACCATCGTTGCGAAAACGAAGTAGCGCTGCGTGTCGAGCGACAGACCGACCGTGTACATATGGTGAGCCCAGACGACGAAGCCGACAACACCAATCGCGACCATAGCGTAAGCCATGCCGAGGTAACCGAAGACTGGCTTGCGCGAGAAGGTCGAAATGATGTGGCTGACGATACCGAAGCCCGGCAGGATCAGAATGTACACTTCTGGATGACCGAAGAACCAGAACAGGTGCTGGTAAAGGATCGGATCACCACCGCCATCCGGCGTGAAGAAGGTCGTACCGAAGTTACGATCAGTCAGCAGCATGGTGATGCCACCTGCGAGAACCGGAAGCGAAAGCAACAACAGGAAAGCAGTTACTAGCACAGCCCAGGCGAACAGCGGCATCTTGTGCAGCGTCATGCCCGGAGCACGCATGTTCAGGATCGTCGTAATGAAGTTGATCGCACCAAGGATCGACGACGCACCGGAAATATGGAGCGCGAGAATCGCGAAATCGATTGCCGGGCCAGGCTGACCGCTCGTCGAAAGCGGCGGATACAGCGTCCAGCCGCCGCCAGGCCCCCAGCCGCCGGGTGCCGAAGGCATGAACAGCGAGATCAGCAGCAGTGTGAGCGCCGGTGGAAGAAGCCAGAACGAAATATTGTTCATACGCGGGAACGCCATATCAGGCGCACCGATCATCAGCGGAATCATCCAGTTGGCGAAACCACCGATCAGCGCAGGCATAACCATGAAGAAGATCATGACCAGAGCGTGCGCAGAGGTGAACACGTTGAACATATGCTTACCAGCATCGAGAGCTGCGTCGCCCTCAACACCATAAACCATCTGTGCCAGACCATGGAAAATCTGGATGCCCGGCTCCTGAAGCTCGGCGCGCATCGCAATAGACAATGCGCCGCCGATGATGCCGGAAATGATTGCGAAGATCAGGTACAGAGTACCGATGTCTTTATGATTGGTCGAGTAAACCCAGCGCACCCAGCCTTTAGGCTTGTGGTCGTCATGGGCTCCATGCTCGTGAGCTGCTGTGCCAGCCATGGAATTCGCTCCCGTTTTTCAACAGTCTTGCGTATCGAAGTCTTTAAAGACCCGCCGCAGCCACTTTATCGTTTGCATCGCCTTCAAGCTCAGCCTGAAGCGCCTTGTTTGCACCCGGAACATCCGAGGCGGCTGCCGTCAGCCATGTGTTGTACTGCTCTTTTGAGACGACACGAACGGCGATTGGCATGAAGGCATGGTCCTTGCCGCAAAGCTCGGAACACTGGCCATAATAGAGGCCTTCCTTGTCGGCTTTGAACCAGGCTTCGTTGATACGGCCCGGTACGGCGTCCATTTTCACACCAAAGGCCGGAATGGTCCATGAATGGATCACATCGGCAGCTGTTACCAGAAGACGGACCGTTTCGCCAATCGGCACGACCACTTCGTTATCGACTGCCAGAAGGCGCGGATAACGAGCATGATCTTCTTTGCCTGCAGCAGCGCGATCAGCATCCTTCAAGATAAGCGAATCAAAGCTTACCGGCGTTTCGGTCTGATATTCATAGCCCCAGTACCACTGATAACCGGTTGCTTTGACCGTCAGCGTCGGATCCTGAGGCGAATATTGAGCAGTCAGAAGCTGGAACGACGGCACCGCAAGGAAAAGCAGAATAATGACCGGACCCACGGTCCAGATAACCTCGATAGCCGTATTATGACTGGTCTTGGATGGTTCTGGGTTTGCGCTTGCGCGGAACCTGATCACACACCAGACGATCAGCGCCAGAACCAGCAATGTGATTGGAATGATGAACCAGAGCGTATAACGCTCAAACCAATGAATCTGCTCGGCAATACCGGTCGCAGCTTCTTGAAATCTTATCTCCCATGGACGCGGCTGATCCGCCAAAGCGGCACCGCTCGTCCACAGCAATGCGAAAGCACCAACGACGGCACCCCTCGTTGTGGCAACAAATTTATCCACCAGAACTCTCTCCCTTTTCGCCCTTTCAGGCTGGACGCCGGACGTTTAGACGGCCGTATCCCCCGTCAGCGTTCAAACCACACCTTAACGCACACCGCAAGGAAGGCGAATATGTTCCTGTGCGGCATTTTTGCGCGCAAGCCTGCGTCAGAGGCCCGCATGCCGACCATTCAATAAAGCGTCATAACCCTTCGAAAACTTGGGAAAAACCTGATAAACCCATAATGAAGCCATGATTTAGCAAGAGGTTTCCTCTAACGTGCCGCGTGATAATGGATGCAACTGCCGGGGACGCATCTCAGATGCAATGCCGGTATCACCTTTGCGATGATGGCTCGGAAGCGACAATAGCTTTTCACCGCCTGTTTCGGAGGGTAACGTCCCGGTGATTCGATCTGGAGATTTCATGATTTTCCGCACATCCGCCCGCCGCTCGATTTTCCAACGCTTTGCTACCCTCGCAACGAGTGTAGCTCTGGTCTTCGCGGCTGACACAATGCCGTCAGTCGCACAGGAAACGCCTGCGCAACTTCCAGCACCAACGGCACAAACACCTGCCCAGCCGCAATCTTCCGCGACGCCGCAGCAGAGTGGCACGCTCAAATCACAGCATGGCCCATGGGCGATTCTGTGTGATACGCCAGCCGGTGCCAAAACCGAGCAGTGCGCGCTCATTCAGAACGTGGTTGCAGCCAAGCGTCCCGAACTCGGCCTTTCGGTCGTTGTTCTCAAAACTGCTGATAACAAGGCTCGTATCCTGCGCGTTCTGGCCCCGCTCGGCGTATTGCTGCCAAACGGCCTCGGCTTGAATGTTGATGGCAAGGATATCGGCCGCGCCTATTTCGTGCGCTGCTTTGAAGACGGCTGCTATGCAGAGGTCATCCTTGAAGACGAGCTGCTCAACACATTCCGCAATGGCAAGTCTGCAACCTTCATCGTCTTCCAGACACCGGAAGAAGGGGTTGGAATTCCCGTAGATTTGAAGGGATTTGGTGAAGGCTTCGACGCCTTGCCGTAATCTCAAGGTTGTTCTCAACCGATTTAGCGCTTACATCCTGTGGCAAACACATGCCGCAGGATTATTTTTATGAAGAGCTTGATCGATAGCTTCGACGTAACTCGTGACGATATTGAGCGCCTTGTCTCGCAAAGCCTGAAAGGCAGCGACGACGGCGAACTCTTTATGGAATATCGCGAGGCGGAAGCACTCGTTTTCGACAACGGACGTCTGAAGACCGGCTCGTTCAATCAGGATCAGGGATTTGGCCTGCGGGCAGTCGCGGGCGAAGCTATTGGCTATGCCCATGCGGGCGATCTCTCAGTTGCTGCTCTCAAACGCGCGTCCGATGCGGTCTCTGCCACACTGACAGGTCATAGCGGCACATATGCAGCAGCACCCGCAGGAACCAATCGACATCTCTATACCGACGAGAACCCGATTGGCTCTCCGACATTCGATGCGAAGGTGCAGCTTCTGCAGAAGATCGATGCATATCTGCGCGCGAAAGACCCCAAGGTGCGGCAGGTTTCTGTTTCCATTGCCGGATCATGGCAGCAAGTGGAAATTCTCCGTGCGGATGGGCATTTTGTACGCGATATTCGCCCGATGGTGCGTTTGAGCGTTTCGGTGGTAGCAGGCAATGGCGACCGTCAGGAATCCGGTTCGCACACACTTGGTGGACGCAAAGGTTTTGGCGACTTCATCACTACGGAAAGCTGGCAGAGCGTTGCCGATGAAGCATTGCGTCAGGCTCTGATTAATCTCGAAGCGATCCCCGCCCCGGCTGGCACCTATGACATTGTGCTGGGCAATGGCTGGCCGGGTGTGATGCTGCATGAAGCTGTTGGTCACGGCCTTGAAGGCGACTTCAACCGTAAGAAGACATCCGCCTTTGCCGGTCTCCTCGGTCAGCAGGTGGCTTCGAAAGGCGTAACCGTTGTCGATGACGGTACGATCTCCGAGCGTCGCGGCTCACTGACCATCGATGATGAAGGCACACCGACCAATCGCACCGTGCTGATCGAAGATGGCAAGCTGGTGAATTACATGCAGGACCGGCAGAATGCCCGCCTGATGGGCATGGAAGCCACTGGCAATGGTCGCCGCGAATCTTATGCACACGCACCCATGCCGCGCATGACCAACACCTATATGCTTTCTGGTGACAAAACGCCGGAAGAGATAATCGCCTCCATGAGGAAGGGCATTTATGCCGTTTCATTCGGGGGCGGTCAGGTGGACATTACGTCTGGCAAATTCGTGTTCGGTTGCACGGAAGCTTACATGATCGAAGACGGCAAGATCGGTGCGCCTATCAAGGGCGCGATGCTGATCGGCAATGGCCCGGATGCCATGCAGCGCATTTCGATGATCGGCAATGATATGAAACTCGATACCGGGTCGGGCAATTGTGGTAAGGGCGGACAGTGGGTTCCGGTCGGCGTCGGACAGCCGCATCTGCGCATGGATCAGGTCACGGTCGGTGGTACAGCGGTATAATCCCTGCTCATGCAGCTGATCGACAAATACCTGCCCGAATATGGTTTCAGCGAAATCCATGGCTGCGATGTCAATGCTGCTCCTGAGCTCGTCTTGCAGGCGGCAATGAGCTACAGGCCAGAAACGGACATGTTCTTCCGCAGCATGATTGCGCTACGCGAAGTGCCTATGCGGGCGCTCGCAAAATTGCGTGGGCGCGAAAATAACGTTGCGCCGCCTTTCGGCTTACATGAGTTTACGCTGCTTGATCATAGGCCCAGTGAAGCACTGGTTTATGGGCTGGTGGGGCAGTTTTGGAAAACTGATTTCGGCCTCGTAAAAATGGAAAGCGCGGAAGACTATCTCGCGTTCTGCACACCGGGCGTTGCAAAGCTTGCACTGACATTCACAGTGACCGAACAGGGCAGCAAAACGCGCCTAGTCACCGAAACGCGTGTCTTTTGCCCTGATCGTAAAAGTCATCTTCGCTTCACGCCCTATTGGTATCTGATCCGTCCAGTCAGCGGCATAATCCGCAGCCGCATCCTCAATTCGATCAGGAAAGCCAGCGAAACAGCCATTTCTTCTTTCGGAGCTTCTTGATGAATATCATCGCCCACATCGAAATTCCGGTTACAAAGCTTGAACGTGCCGTCGCGTTTTATTCTGAAGTCTTCGACATCGCATTTGGCGAGGTGGTAAAAATCCACGGCAATCGCATGGCTTACTTTCCTTTCGAAGAAGGTAAGGATGGTGCTAGTGGCGCGCTGGCAGAAGGCGACGTCTATGTGCCAACTATCAATGGTGCGATTGTCTATCTCAGCGTTGCGGACATCGATAAGGTAATTGCAAAGGCCGCGAAATTCGGCAGCGAAGTGCTGTTTCCAAAGACAGCTTTCGGCGAAAATAGCTTTGTAGCTGAAATTATGGATAGTGAAGGCAATCGTATCGCACTCCAGCAGCTATAACATTTTCTCCACAGCCCTTATTGCTGAAAGCGACCCGAGAGGACCGCGCATGACACTCAAAATCCGGACAGGTGGCGTTTACAAAGATGCACGCGGATATGAAGTGATAATCGCCATGCGATATCCCGACGGTAAATTTTATGGCGCTCAGGGTATTGTTTATCTTGCAGATGGGCGCAGTCATGTGCACGCTTATAAAGATCAGGACCCATGGAGACTGGTTGAAGAGATAAATCATGCCGGAGGAGATAATGCCTGAGACGCCATATGACTGGAGTGGGAAGCAGCCTGAAAAGCGCTCCCGACAAAAGCGCATGATGGTAATTGCAGCTGCAACCATGATCGCCCTGCTCTTCACACTGGCCGTAGTGGACGCGATCCTCATACTGGTCGACTGATGCTGCCCGTCTACGAAATCGACTGCACCGGCATAAAGTCCCCCAACGAGCTCTGGCAGCGCTATCTCGACACCGTGCCCGCGCTTGATCCAAAATCCTTTGGCTATACGCTCGATTCATTTTGGGATGGTGTGCAATGGGGTGGCCCCGGCTGGCCAGGCGAATGCGAACTCGTATTCAGGAATGTGGAAGCCCTGAGCGAGCTAAAAACGCTCGGCGGCAAGCCTTTTCTGGAAGCATTTCGGCAATTGGTTGCTGATACGGATCGCATTATGATCAGTCTGGAATGAGCGCAAAGCTCATTCCGTTATTTTGACCGAGGCATCGTATTTTGCCGAAGCGCTGACAAGCACTTCAATCTCGCTTGCGCAGAGATAGGCTTTCATTGCATCGAACTTTTTCTGATCCCAGTTGTATATTCCCATACCCAACAGGGTTTCAACAACCGGTGCTGGAAACCGCGAGCGAACCACCGTAGCAGGATTACCGGCGACAATCGTGTAAGGTGCAACATCCTTCGTCACGATAGCACCAGAGGCGATGATTGCCCCTTCTCCGACAGTGATGCCCGGCATCAACATGGCACGCATTCCAATCCAGGCACCATCCGCAATAACGGTGTCGCCCTTTCCCTTATAGGCATCGAGAATGACATCCGGAAATGGATAGAGACTGAACCAGTCCGTACGATGCGTATGGTTGCCACCCATCAGGATGACTGCTTCCGCGCCTATACAAACGTAATCACCTATGTGGAGCTGATCCACAGGCCATTGAGATTCCCAAGCCTTGAGGCTGTATTCATCACCATACAAGTACCGAACAACGCTATCTTCAAATGAGCCTGTCCAGGCATTGCTGTAATAGCTGTGTTTTCCTCGTACATGAATATTCGGGTTCTTGACCGTTTCATGCAATAGCTCAACAACAGACCAGTGCTTGGTGGGCGGACTTACAAAAGACACGGCAATCACAACTTTCTAAAATTTTTCGGCAGTTCATTTCGAATGCCCAATCATTATCGTCGCAATCGGAAATCAAACCGACGGCGTGATATAATATTATCAACTAAATTAAGCGCTTAGACCACCCGCAACTGTAATGACGGTTCCGGTTACAAATCCTGATTTATCGGAAGCGAGCCAGAGCGCAGTTTGTGCAATGTCTTCCGGCTCGGCAATACGTCCCATCGGTGTCATGGCTGCGATTTTTGCTGGTCTGTCCGGGTTGCCGCTAATTGAATGAATAGAGGTATTGGTCGTGCCGACACGAATGGCATTTACCCGAATACCTTCCGGTGCCAGCTCTTTGCCAGCGCCGATCGAAATGGTTTCAACCGCACCTTTTGAGGCAGCATAATGGACATATTCGCCCGGGCTCCCCAAAACGGCTGCCACTGATGAAATATTGATGATTGTGCCGCCAGAGCCACCGTTCGCAGTCGACATGCGGCGTGCGGCTTCCTGTGTGCAATAGAGTAACCCGAAGACATTCGTCCTGAATGTTTGCTCGAGTGCTTCTTCCTCAAGCCCCTGGATGCGGGTGTTTTGCCCGATGACGCCCGCATTGTTGACGAGACAGCTGGGCGTGCCCAGCTCCCGATCACACGTTGCGAAAAGATCGATCACGTTTTGCCGGTTTGCAACGTCGCTTCGCACAGCTATTGCCTTGGCACCGAGGCCTTCGCAGGCTTTTACAGTGCCAAGAGCGGCATCAACATCGCTTACATAGCTGATGCAGACATTATAGCCTTCGCGCGCGAAGAGCGTTGCAGTCGCAGCACCAATACCTCTGCTGCCTCCAGTGACGACAACAACTGGTCTCACGTCACGCCCTCCCCGCGCTTTGATGGCTGTTTAGATTCCCGGATTTTCCTCCAGAAGACCTTCGACAAATTCGAAAAGTCCCGGACGCCGATCACGGCGCAAACGCTCGGCAACGATGATGCCTTTGATGCCCGCATAGGAGCGCTGAAGGTCTTCATTGATGACGATATAGTCGTATTTTACCCATTTCTGGATTTCAAACCGCGCATTCTGCAAGCGGGTTTCGATCACATCAGCCGTGTCTTCCGCACGGCGGTTGAGGCGGTTCTGCAGCTCACGCATGGTAGGCGGCAGAATGAAGATCGACACCACATCGGCAGGCATCTTGGCTTGGAGCTGTTCAGCACCCTGCCAATCAATGTCGAACAGCATGTCCTGACCGTCTGCCAGCGCTTCCTCAGCGGTCTGACGCAACGTGCCGTAGAAGTTGCCATGCACTTCCGCCCATTCGATCAGCTCATCATTGTCACGCAGCCGCTCAAATTCACGCTTGGTGATGAAGTGGTAATGCACGCCATCGATTTCGCTGGGGCGGCGCTCACGCGTGGTAACGGAGATCGATAGCGAGAGCTTCATATCCGGATCGCCGAGCAGCTGTCGCGCGATTGTGGATTTTCCGGCACCTGACGGTGACGAAATCACCACCATCAAGCCTCTGCGTGCAATGCCATGTTCGACCGAAGAGATGGCCATTTTCCGTTACTCCAGATTCTGTACCTGTTCGCGAAACTGATCGACGACTGCTTTCAGCTCGAGGCCGATTGCGGTGATCGACGCTGCATTCGACTTCGAACACAGCGTATTGGCTTCGCGATTAAATTCCTGTGAAAGAAAGTCAAGCTTACGCCCTACCGGACCGCCATCGGAAAGCAGCTTGCGGGCCGAAGCGACATGGGTTTCCAGCCGGTCCAGCTCTTCCTGAATGTCCGCCTTGGTCGCAAGGAAGGCCGCTTCCTGATAAAGCCGCGTTTCATCAAGATCGCGTCCGGTTTCCATGAGTAGAGCGACCTGCCCGGCCAGCTTTGTGCGGATAGCATCGACACTGCGCGACGGATCGTTCCGCGCTTCAAGTGTCAGACGCTCAATCGTATCGACATGGCCGGAAAGGATCGTGAAAAGCGATTGGCCTTCGTGAGCGCGCGCTTCGGCAATGGATTTCAATGCGCCTTCAAAAGCCACAACTACCGCTGTTTCAAGCCCTGCGCGTGAATTGTCGTCTTCGCTGACTTGCACCTGATCGATAATGCCACGCAGCGAGAGAATGCCATCAACGCTTGCTGGCTGAAGACCGTGTCGGGCCTGCAGCTCCGCACCTAGTTTCAGAACTTCATCGAGCATTGCTTGATTGATGGTGAAACCCGCCTGGGCTTCTGCACGTTCGACTGTCAGACTTGCCTGAAAATTTCCGCGCGAAAAATAACGCGCCAGAAGTGACCGAACCGGGTGCTCAGCACCTTCCAGACCTTGCGGCAAACGCAAACGCAGGTCCAGACCCTTGCCGTTGACCGAGCGTACTTCCCACACGATCCGTGCTTCGTTATCCGCAGCACCATACTGTATCGCGTGGCGCGCAAACCCTGTCATACTCTGGAGCACCATGTGCACCTTTCTTCACCAAAGACTAGCATGCGAAGTAAAACCGCCCATTACTGGGCGGTGTTTTGCTGCTGTAGCTGGTTCTTTTCTTGCTCAACCGCGCGCCATTTGCGCACATTGGCATTGTGTTCGGCCAAGGTCTTGGCAAAAACATGCCCGCCAGTACCATCAGCCACGAAGTAGAGGTCTTCAGTATCGAGCGGATTGGCCACAGCCTCAAGTGCTGCGCGACCCGGATTGGCAATTGGTGTCGGCGGAAGACCATTGATTACATAAGTGTTGTATGGCGTTGGCTTCTCGATATCTGATTTGAAGATCGGGCGATCAGAAGGCTTACCAGCACCACCGAAGAGGCCGTAAATGATAGTCGGATCGGACTGAATACGCATACCCTTGTTGAGACGGTTCACAAAAACCGAAGCCACATGCGGACGTTCCGATGCGATACCTGTTTCTTTCTCAACGATAGAAGCAAGCGTCACGAACTCATTCTTGTCCTTGACCGGCAGATCAGCGCGACGTTTCGCCCAAGTATCATCAATCAACTTCTGCTGTGAAGCGATCATACGATTGATGATTTCTTCGCGTGTCGAGCCGCGTGTGAAGTTGAGCGTGTCGGTGAACAGACCACCTTCGGGAGGCATGTTCTTTGGCATATCACCAACCAAAATTGGATCGGCAGAGATACGGTCGAACACCTGTTTGACAGTCAGGCCTTCCGGAATTGTCAGCGGATACATGATCGACTTGCCACTGATGAGAATATTCATCACGTCGCGCATGGTCGAGCCAGCAGGGATCGCATATTCGCCAGCCTTGAGATCATTCTCATGGCCGTAAGCACGCATACCGTAGCGGAAGATACGTGCGTCGCTGACGATTTCACGGCCTTCGAGGCTGTTCGAAACTTCTGAAACGCCAGCGCCACGCTTCACAAGGAATGTGGTTTCAGCAGTCAGAGGCCCTTGAGAGTCAAATTGTAGCTTGCCGAAGTAAAACAGGGCCGATGCACCGAGCAAAACCAGTACGATCAGTGACAGCATGAAATTCATGAAGACGACGATCTGGCTTCGTGCATGGCGCGAACGCTTGCGCGGCGGTGGCGTACCCGGTTCGGGGCGCAGAGCCTCTGAAGCAGATTTCGGCACGAAAGGCTTAGCTGCGGCCTGTTCGGACACCACAGCACCTTGCGGCTGCTGCTCTGCAGGGTTGGCTCCGGGCTTTTCTTCTGAACTCACTCCATCACCTCGTCCTGAGACCCGCGCGAGACGGCATACAAATCAACCAAATACTTGTGAAGCACACTAACCACAAAAAGCAGGTTTAAACATCGCATCGGGTTATATTTTGGCAAAAACGCGGAGAAATCCCCGCGTTTTTAAATAGATCGACTTTTGCTTAGGCTACCACTCAGGAATAGCGACGCAGAATCAACGAAGCATTAGTGCCGCCGAAACCGAAAGAGTTCGACAAGGCGATATCGATTTTGCGTTCGCGCGCTTTGTGCGGAACGAGATCGATCTTGGTTTCAACCGCTGGATTGTCCAGATTAAGCGTTGGCGGAGCGATATTGTCGCGGATAGCTAGCGTTGAGAAGATTGCCTCCGCAGCACCTGCCGCACCGAGCAAATGCCCGATTGACGACTTTGTCGAAGACATGGAGACCTTCGAGGCCGCATCGCCAACAACACGTTCGACTGCACCCAACTCGATGGTATCAGCCATGGTCGAAGTGCCATGCGCATTGATGTAATCGATCTGGTCCGGAGTGATTTCAGCGCGCTTCAAAGCTGCAACCATGCAGCGCTCTGCGCCTTCGCCACTTTCGGTCGGAGCGGTGATGTGGAAAGCGTCACCTGACAGACCGTAGCCGATGACTTCAGCGTAGATCTTTGCGCCACGCGCAAGAGCGTGTTCCAGCTCTTCAAGAACCACAACGCCTGCACCCTCACCCATGACGAAACCGTCGCGGTCATTGTCATAAGGACGGGAAGCTGCGGTTGGATCGTCATTGCGCTTGGTGGACAGAGCCTTACAAGCAGCGAAGCCTGCCAGCGAAATGCGGCTGACCGGCGATTCCGTACCACCGGCAACCATGACGTCCGCGTCGCCAAAGGCAATCAAACGGGCAGCATCGCCAATGGCGTGCGTTCCGGTTGCGCAGGCAGTTACCACGGAATGGTTCGGGCCACGAAGTCCGTGCTTGATCGAAACATGGCCGGAAGCCAGATTGATCAAACGGCCGGGAATGAAGAATGGCGAAATACGACGCGGACCCTTATCACGCAGCGTGTAGCCCGCTTCGACGATGCCTTCGATACCACCGATACCGGAACCGATCAGAACGCCAGTGCGAACCTGATCTTCATCGCTTTCAGGATGCCAGTTGGCATCGTCCAGAGCCTGATCGGCTGCGCCAACAGCATAGACGATGAACGGATCAACTTTGCGCTGCTCCTTGGGCTCCATATGGAGATCGGGGTTGAATGTGCCGTTGGAGCCATCGCCGATCGGAATACGGCAGGCAATCTGGTAGGCCAGATCATCAACTTCAAATTCCGTGATGCGGCGAGCACCGCTTTCACCGGCAACAAGACGCTTCCAGGTCTCTTCGACACCGCTCGCAAGCGGAGACACCAGACCAAGACCGGTGATGACGACACGCCTCATATCCACCCCTTAGATTTGATAAACTTCGTTGGAGACATCCCGCAGGCGAATAGCGCCTCATACAGTCGATGCTCAATCTTGCTACCGGATTGCGTTTCGCATGTGGCCTGTGTTTGGCCAGAACCGGTTATGTTAGTTCGTGTCTCCAAGCAGAAGACAAGTAGGGCCGGGATTGCAAGAATCCCAGCCCCAAAAGCTCAGATTAGGCGGATGCCTTATCGATGAACTTCACAGCGTCGCCGACCGTGAGGATCGTTTCTGCAGCGTCGTCAGGAATTTCAACGCCGAATTCTTCTTCGAAAGCCATGACCAGCTCGACGGTGTCGAGGCTGTCTGCACCAAGATCATCAATGAAGCTTGCGCCTTCGGTGACCTTGTCGGCATCTACACCCAGATGCTCAACAACGATTTTCTTGACGCGCTCTGCGGTATCGCTCATGTCGGAACCTCGACCTGTTGTTAGTTTGCTCTGCCTTGGTTAGCGGCATGCATGATTGTAATCAAGTTATAAGATGCCTGCCAAGTTTCGAGTTTACTCGCCTGACAGTCACCCTGTGGATATTCCTTGCGGAACAGGATAACGACATCTCGCAACCGAAATGCCGAAACTCTCGTCGGGCGCATTACCATGCTTCTTGAGCAAGGCAAAGCGCATTTTAGTTTTCACAGTCCGACTTTAAGCCTTTATATACCGTAAAATAGTGACCTCAAAGCCTGTAAAGGGCTTTTAGATCATAGCCATACCGCCATTGATGTGCAGTGTCTGGCCAGTCACATATGCGGCTTCATCGCTTGCCAGGTAAACAACCGCAGCAGCAATATCACCACCAGCGCCCATACGCTTCATCGGGATGCTGCCCATGATTGCTTCCTTCTGCTTCTCGTTCAGCTTGTCGGTCATAGCCGATTCGATGAAACCCGGAGCAATACAGTTAACTGTAACGTTACGGCTTGCAATTTCCTGGGCCAGCGACTTCGAGAAGCCGATTAGGCCCGCTTTGGACGCACAGTAGTTTGCCTGACCTGGATTACCGGTTACGCCAACAATCGACGTAATGTTGATAATACGGCCATTGCGGCGGCGCATCATCGGATGGGTTAGCTCACGCGTCAGGTTGAACACCGAGGTCAGGTTGACATTGAGAACCGCGTCCCAATCTTCGTCGCTCATGCGTACGAACAGGCCATCACGGGTAATCCCGGCATTATTGACGAGAATATCAATACCGCCCATTTCTTCTTCCGCCTTCTGGCCAAGAGCCTTGACGGCTTCGCGGTCAGACAGGTTTGCCGGGAAAATGAACGTACGATCACCGAGTTCAGCAGCGAGCTCTTTCAGCTTTTCTTCACGCGTACCATGAAGGCCGACGATTGCGCCCTGCGCATGAAGAGCGCGAGCAATCGCTTCGCCCAGACCGCCGGTCGCACCGGTTACGAGAGCCTTGCGGCCAGTCAGATCAAACATTCCAGATCCTCTTATGCATTAAGCGCAGCAAGAGCTGCATCGATTTCTTCGGCCGAACCAACGGTTACTCCAGTCACATCTTTAGAGATGCGACGCGCAAGACCGGTCAGAACCTTGCCTGAACCTACTTCATAAAGCGTGGTTACGCCATTGGCTGCAAACCATTCAACAGTTTCCCGCCAACGCACCTGACCCGTGACTTGCTCGACCAGCAGATCAGCGATCTCATTGGCATCCGTGACAGGCGCCGCACGCACATTGGCAATCACCGGCACAACCGGATTGTGCTTCTCAACCTGAGCCAGCGCTTCACGCATAGCTTCCGCAGCAGGAGCCATCAGCGTCGAATGGAACGGTGCAGAGACGGGCAACATGATCGCACGTTTGGCACCTTTTTCGGAAGCAAGCGAAGCCGCCAGTTCAACAGCCGCTTTTGAACCAGAAATGACGAGCTGACCGCCGCCATTGTCATTTGCGATCTGAACCGAGCCAGAGGCCTTTGCTTCTGCACAGATGGCTTCAACATCGCTGTGCTCGAGGCCGATAATGGCAGCCATTGCGCCTTCACCGACCGGAACAGCCTTCTGCATGGCGTTTCCGCGAATGCGCAAAAGGCGGGCAGTATCTGCAAGCGAGAAAGTGCCCGCTGCGCACAGCGCCGAATATTCGCCGAGCGAATGGCCCGCAACGTAGGCGACTTTGTCTTTCAGCGAAAAGCCACGCGCTTCCATGACGCGCAACGTGGCAATCGAAACCGCCATGAGAGCTGGTTGTGCATTGGCCGTCAGCGTCAGAACATCTTCCGGACCTTCAAACATGGTCGCGGAGAGCTTTTCGCCCAGTGCTGCGTCTACTTCCTCGAAAACAGCGCGTGCTTCAGCGAACTGTTCCGCCAAGGCTTTGCCCATGCCAACTGCCTGGCTGCCCTGTCCGGGAAAGGTAAATGCTACCGCCATGAATGCCTCTTTTTATATAACAATTTCACGCGATGTGCCCCAGCATGGGTTGAAAAGTCAAGTATTTGTGGATTTTTGCCAGTCGCAACGCTTGCAAAGCAGGGGAAAAACACGTAATAGGCGCCCGTTCGTTGCTGGCATTAGCTGGGGGCTGAACGGAGGAGCATGTCTTCCTCACCGTTAAAAGTGAGAATGCATGTGGAAGTCGTAAGTGCTTCTGCCTCCCGTGTCTCCGCTCTCGATTGTCTTTACCCAAGCGTCCTTTCTTCCCGGTTTTCCGGTTCTAAGAGAAGTCGCAGAGGCTTAGCCGTTAGTGCCAGCGTGATGCAACAGAAGAAAGGCAAAGCCAATGGCTCTTTATGAACATGTGCTTCTTGCCCGCCAGGACATTTCCCAGCAGCAGGTCGACGCTCTCGTCGAACAGTACAAGGGTGTCCTCGAAGCTAATGGCGGCAAGGTCGGTAAGGTTGAAAACTGGGGTCTTCGTCCCCTCACCTACCGCATCAAGAAGAATCGCAAGGCGTATTACACGCTCGTAAACATTGAAGCTCCGGCAGCAGCCGTAGCTGAAATGGAACGCCAGATGCGCATCAACGAAGACGTTCTTCGTTTCATGACCGTTCGCGTTGAAGAACACGAAGAAGGCCAGTCGGCTATGCTTTCGCGCCGCGACGATCGTCGTGAACGCGATGGTGATGACCGCGGCCCACGTCGTCCACGTGAAGGCGGTTTCGACCGTGGCGATCGCGGTGATCGCGGCCCACGTCGTCCACGCGACAACGAAGCTGGTGAAGGAGCATAATCATGGTTGATATCAATCAGATCCCGACCCGTCGTCCTTTCCATCGTCGTCGCAAGACGTGCCCTTTCTCCGGCGCAAACGCACCGAAGATCGACTACAAGGACATCAAGCTTCTGCAGCGTTACATTTCGGAACGCGGCAAAATCGTTCCTTCGCGTATTACGGCTGTCAGCCAGAAGAAGCAGCGTGAACTTGCCAAGGCGATCAAGCGCGCTCGTTTCCTCGGCCTGCTTCCATACGTTGTGAAGTAAGACTTTTTGGGAGGCGACACTTCGCCTCCCATTTTCCTCCACTGCGATGGGCGCAACGGAGTGTAATTAAAACCCAAGTTGAGGCGAAGCCCTTGTGCCGTCTCTAACTGCAGAACCGGAATAGCCGGAGCAGGACAGCGAGTTTATGAAGTTTAACGGAACCATCATTGGAGTCGGCATATTGGCGGGGCTTGCCTCGGCATTGATGTCGTCTGGCGTCATTGCTCAATCGGGCATGGCGGTGGTTCTGTATTTCCTGACGCCGTTACCAATTTTTGTTGCCGCCCTTGGTTGGGGTTCGAGCGCAGGGCTTGTTGCCGCTGCAGCCGCCACCATTGCGATCGGCGTGTTTGCAGCCCCCATGGCAGCAGTGCTGATGGCACTAACAAGCTACGTGCCCGCTGCAACAGGCGCGTATCTTTCCGGCCTCGCACGTCCGGCTTCCGAACTCGGCGGTCCTAAAGACGTCATGGTCTGGTATCCGCTTTCGGATATTGTTTTCCGTCTCGCGCTGATGGTTGCTGTCAGCTTCATCATCATTGGTTTCATTCTGGGTTTCGGGCCAGATATGGCTCGCGAGCTGGCTAATACGCTGATCGATCGTCTGGCGGAGGCTGATCCACAGTTCACACCTAGCGATGAAATGCGCCAGAGCGTTACGGCTCTTCTAATGGTAGCTTTGCCTGCGGTTCAGCCTGCAACCTGCCTTGCCATTCTGGTCGGTAATCTCTATCTGGCTCTGCGCCTTACAGCTCTTTCTGGCCGTTTACGCCGTCCGCGTGATGACTGGCCCGCGACCATGCGTATGCCGCGTCCGGCATTGCTCGTTTTTGCGGTGGCGCTCGCAGTAGCGTTTCTGCCGGGTGGAGCTGGCCTGATTGCAACGGTAGTTGTTGGAGCATTGAGCTTCGGCTTCATGATTGCAGGTCTTGCAACATTCCACATGCGCACGCGTGGAAAAGCCTGGCGCCCAGTGGTGCTGTGGCTCGTCTATGTGGCGATTATCCTCTTCGCATTCCTGCTTTTTGTCTTCATGGTTTTTGGTCTTTTCGATACATCGCGCGGTGCGCCGATCTCAAAAATGCCAGACGCCAACAACCAATAAACATATTGAAACACTCGAAAGGAAACTCAAATGGACGTTATTCTTCTGGAACGCATCGCTCGCCTCGGTCAGATGGGCGACACTGTTAAGGTCAAGGACGGCTTTGCCCGTAACTTCCTTCTGCCGCAGGGCAAGGCTCTTCGTGCCAACGAAGCCAACAAGAAGAAGTTTGAAGGCCAGCGCGCACAGCTCGAAGCTCAGAACCTTGAGCGCAAGAACGAAGCTGAAGCAGTTGCTGCAAAGCTCAACGGCGAATCGTTCATCGTTGTTCGTTCGGCTGGTGAAACCGGTCAGCTCTACGGTTCGGTTTCGACCCGCGACATCGCTGACATCATCACCGCAAACGGCTTCAACCTGCACCGCAACCAGGTTGAACTGAACCAGCCAATCAAGGCAATTGGCCTGCACGAAGTTGCGATTTCGCTGCATCCAGAAGTTCAGGTCAGCGTTACTGTCAACATCGCACGTTCGACCGAAGAAGCAGAACGTCAGGCAAAGGGTGAAGACCTCACCTCTATCGAAGCTATCTACGGCATCGAAGAAGCTCCGCTTGCTGAAGAAATCTTCGACGAAGACGAAGAAGCAGAAGACCAGGCTTAATTTAGCCGTCTATCATCCGAGAAATGCCAGCCGCTTTGGCTGGCATTCTCATGGTGGTAAACTTTATATGATCATGCCCGGCGGTCTCCGTCGGGCATTTTCTCTTTTCAGATCGGCAAAAGTGCCTATTCTTCATTTTAGTATTGGATTGGAGAGGGTGCTGACGGAAGCGTCCGCGTTTGCTCAGGCGAAAAGCCAGAGGCCGGCCAAAGACTGACTGACCAAATGGGAATTGCCTGAAAATCTGATGACAGCGCGGCTTTTATAAAGGCAACAGGCCGCCTGCCATGCAATCGCATGGATGTTTGCACCTGCTCTAATCTCAACAAGGAGATGGGGCCGATGTATGGAATGCTGCGTACTGTTCTTTCGCATATGATCAAAACCGGGGACCTGACGGTTACCGATTCTGATGGGACTGCCAATCAGTATGGAGACAAGACCGGCGAGCCGGTTCATATCCGTTTTAATACTCGACATGCTGAACGCGCTGTAGCGCTCGACCCTGAATTGAAGCTTGCGGAATGCTTCATGGATGGCGAAATCGATTTTCTCAACGGCGATATTTACACATTGCTGAAAGTGGTTTTCGAAAACACGGGACCAATAGCCGCCACCGAGCCTTGGATGAAGGCAGCTGGCAAATTCCGCGTGCTGTTTCGGCGTTTCCAGCAGATGAACAATCTGGCTCGCTCATCGAGCAATGTGAAAAGCCATTACGACCTTTCAGGCGCGCTTTACGATCTGTTCCTTGATCCGGACAAGCAATATTCCTGCGCTTACTTTGAAACACCCAATACGACGCTCGCTGAGGCACAACTCGCGAAGAAGCGCCATATCGCAGCGAAACTTCTCGTCAATGAAGGCGACAAAATTCTGGATATTGGCTGCGGTTGGGGCGGCATGGGGCTTTATCTCGCCCGTTATCTCAAAGCCAATGTGACCGGTGTCACGCTTTCAGAAGAACAGCACGCTATCGCCAACAAACGCGCAGCCGAAGAAGATCTTGCGGACCGCGCCAAGTTTCAGCTGACAGATTATCGCAATATCGATGACCAGTTCGACCGGCTTGTCTCAGTAGGAATGTTCGAGCATGTCGGCGTCGGACATTTCGCTGAATATTTTCAACATGCGGCGCGCTTGCTGAAAAAAGACGGCGTCTTCCTGCTTCACGCTATTGGCCGCGCCGATGGCCCTGGCGCAACCAACCCATTCATCCGCAAGTATATTTTCCCGGGTGGTTATATCCCTGCCCTCTCCGAGGTGTTGCCGCATATCGAGAAAGCAGGGCTTTATGTCACTGACATTGAAATCTTGCGGCTTCATTATGCCGAAACGCTTAAAGAATGGCGTCTTGCGTTTATGGCTCGACGCGAGGAAGCCAAAGCTCTTTACGACGAACGTTTCTGCCGAATGTGGGAATTTTACCTTGCAGCCTCTGAGAGCGCATTCCGTTGGCAGAACATGATGGTGTTCCATATTCAGATTGCACATAAGCAGGAAGCCGTGCCGCTAACACGCAATTACATTGAGGCTGAGGAAAAGCGACTCAAGCGGCTCGACAGCGCGCCAAAAGGTGCCAACAGCGAGACACAAGCACCCAAAAAAAGGGCCAAAGCCCAATAGTGCTGACATACAAAGAAAGGGGCTGTGTGAACATTCACACAGCCCTTTATGCTTATTCAGCTTTAGGAACGCCAGCTTCCCATTTATCCCAATGGGTCGTGATTTCATCGACGACCGGAGCGCCGACGAGGTAGATATTCTTGACTGTTTCGGCAAACCCGCCGGCGGTTTCGCCCGGTGCTGGATCAAGGTGCTGCAACGTCGTTTCGTTTGGATTGCCCTGATCGAAGTTCACGGCTCCACGCAGGCTGAGAATACGATCCGTTCCGAACTGGCGCTTGATGACGAGGGTGATCGAAGCAGCTTCCATTTCGGTGATCAAATAGTCGTCAGCGCCGTAAAGCTTTGCAATGTATTGCGCTTCTTTCGACAATCCCGGACCATGAAAGAAAGTATCACCCGTCATATGAGTGCCTTCCTTCAAAGACGGTGCTGATTGTGCAGCTTTGTCCGGATAACGCATCCGATAGGCCTGCGCTTCCTTCGAATCCTCAAGCTTCACGTCTTTGCCGAGACGCATGGCGGCAGCGACAAGATCAGGGTTGAGCTTGAAGACGCGATAGTCTTCATAACCTTTGCGCGGCATGAAGACCGGCTCGCCTGCCTTGCCTTCTTCCGGGGCCCAGCGGTGCCCAAGGTCATAATCAACAAGCCATGTCGCCCAGCTCACATCGCCAATCGTACCGCGTGAAGGTGGCGTACCGGCAACACCCGACAGGACGTAATAGCTTTTCGAGAAGTCAAAAGCCGGGTCGAGAAGAATAGCCTGCATACTGGCAGATGAGTTCACCTTGCCCATGCCAAGCACTGCGCCGCAAACACCATCATCGTTACAATAGACGGGCTTCAATGCGCCTTTCACTTCGATAGGCTTGGCATCTTTCCAATAGCGCTCATACCAGTTTTGAAATTCACCTGCGCGATCGCCGCTGTTCTCGCCGATCTCGAACATTGCAGCGATGAAGACCTTAACCTTGATCGGTTCAGCAGCTGCCGCAGGAAAAGACAGAAATGACAACGAAGCGATGGCCGCCAGCCACGCCGATATGAAACGAGAACGCATAAAAGAATCCCTCTGAGCTTGTTTCGGGTTTCGTAGCAGCAGCCATTCTGCATCACAACAGACGTCAAGTCCCGGTGCAAAAGATTGAACCGTGAACTGTGGATGCCTGTGAATCATGGTATAGCTTGTATCTTCCAGCAGGAATCACCTTGAGGCTGCGTTGCGTTTAGCTTCACTTCAGAGCTAGCTGGAGAGATCAGGGACAGGACTAGAGAATCATGGCGGAAGCGGCGGTACGCAAACTTGACGATGCGCGCGATCAAAAAGAGACGCTTTATCGGGAAGCACCCCACAACATTGAAGCAGAGCAGGCGCTTTTGGGCGCTATCCTCATCAACAACGACGCCTTTTATCGCGTTTCAGATTTTCTGAAACCGACCCATTTCTTCGAGCCTTTGCATCGCCGTATCTACGAGATCTCCACGGATCTTATCCGCGTCGGCAAGATGGCTAATCCTGTCACCATGAAAACATTCTTGCCCAATGAGGGCAAGATCGGTGATCTGACTGTATTCCAGTATGTCGCGCGTCTCGCCACCGAAGCCGTGACCATCATCAATGCCGAAGATTATGGCCGTGCGATCTATGATCTTGCAACGCGCCGCGCTTTGATTGGCATTGGCGAAGATATGGTCAACGTCGCTTATGACGCGCCGGTTGATAATGCACCGCAGGAACAGATCGAAGACGCCGAGCGCCGTCTGTTCGAACTTGCAGAAACGGGCCGTTATGATGGTGGTTTTCAGGCGTTCAAGGATGCCGTTACCACCGCCGTTGATATGGCGAACGCCGCTTTTATGCGCGACGGCCACCTTTCGGGTGTATCCACGGGCATTCATACGCTTGATGGCAAAATGGGTGGCTTGCAGCCTTCCGACTTGATCATTCTTGCAGGTCGTCCGGGTATGGGTAAGACCTCGCTTGCTACGAACATCGCTTTCAACATCGCCAATGCCTATGAAGCCGAGCAGCAGGCCGACGGCACGATGAAGGCCATCAATGGCGGTGTTGTTGGCTTCTTCTCACTCGAAATGTCGGCGGAGCAGCTCGCGACCCGTATCATTTCTGAGCAAACGGAAGTGTCTTCCTCGAAGATTCGTCGCGGTGATATTACTGAATCGGATTTTGAAAAGCTGGTCGCCTGCTCACAGCATATGCAGAAGATCCCGCTTTATATCGATCAGACCGGTGGTATCTCAATTGCGCAGCTGGCAGCGCGTGCGCGTCGCCTGAAGCGCCAGCGCGGTCTCGACGTTCTGGTCATCGACTACGTTCAGCTGATGACTGGTTCCTCAAAAGCTTCGGCACAGAACCGCGTGCAGGAAATCACCGAAATTACCACGGGTCTCAAAGCGCTTGGTAAGGAACTCAATGTTCCGATCATCGCGCTATCACAGCTTTCGCGTCAGGTGGAAAGCCGTGACGACAAGCGCCCTCAGCTCTCCGATCTTCGTGAATCGGGTTCGATCGAGCAGGACGCCGACGTGGTACTTTTCGTGTTCCGTGAGGAATATTACGTTAAGAACCTCGAGCCTCGCGATGAGTTCGACCCTAAGTATGAAGAGTGGAAACAGCACTTTGAAAAAGTAAAAGGTACTGCTGACGTTATTGTTGCTAAGCAGCGTCACGGACCAACGGGTACGGTCAAACTCGCCTTCCAGGCCGAGTTCACGCGATTTGCAGATTTGGCCGAGGGATCTTATATCCCGGAGCAGTATGAATAAATCGAATGTTCCTTTTGGTCGCAATTCCGAACGGAAAACCGCTAAGCACTTTTCCTGGAATTGCTTGTATCCCGGAGCAATATGACTAGTTTTTCCGATCTTAGAGAGCGTGCTTGATGGCCAAAGCACGCATTCAGTTCATCTGCCAGAATTGCGGCGCGGTTCATACGCGCTGGGCTGGCAAGTGCGACGGCTGCGGCGAGTGGAATACACTCGTCGAAGAAGGCACCAATAGTGGCATTGGCTCCGGCCCTGGCTCCATGCTTTCAAAGCGAAAGGGCCGCGCCGTTGCCCTCACCTCTTTGTCTGGCGAAATCGAAGATGCGCCGCGCATCATTTCCGGCATCAGCGAACTTGATCGCGTAACTGGCGGTGGCTTCGTCCGTGGTTCGGCTATCCTGATTGGTGGCGATCCCGGCATCGGCAAGTCAACGCTGTTGACACAAGCGGCGGCAGCTCTCGCCAATCGCGGGCACCGAATCGTCTATGTATCCGGCGAAGAAGCCGTCGCGCAGATAAGACTGCGTGCGCAACGTTTAGGCGTTGCGTCTTCTTCGGTAGAACTGGCTGCAGAAACCAATGTCGAAGACATTCTTGCCACAGTTTCTGATGGCAAGCGACCTGATCTCGTTATCATTGACTCAATCCAGACGCTCTGGACTGACATGGCAGATTCCGCACCCGGTACAGTGACGCAGGTGCGTTCCTCTGCTCAAGCAATGATCCGCTATGCCAAGCAGACAGGTGCTGCGGTCGTCCTCGTTGGCCACGTCACCAAAGAAGGGCAGATCGCCGGCCCGCGCGTGGTTGAACACATGGTCGATGGCGTTCTCTATTTTGAAGGTGAAGGCGGACACCAGTACCGCATTCTACGCACGGTCAAGAACCGTTTCGGCCCGACCGATGAAATCGGCGTTTTTGAGATGTCGGACGGAGGCTTACGCGAAGTATCCAATCCCTCTGAGCTATTCCTTGGTGAGCGCAACGAAAAGTCGCCGGGGGCTGCTGTTTTTGCAGGCATGGAAGGCACGCGCCCGGTTCTGGTCGAGATACAGGCACTCGTATCCCCCTCTTCGCTCGGCACACCGCGCCGTGCGGTTGTGGGCTGGGATGGAAGCCGTCTCGCGATGATTTTGGCGGTTCTCGAATCACATTGCGGCGTGCGTTTTGGCCAGCATGATGTCTATCTCAATGTGGCGGGTGGCTATCGCATCAGTGAGCCAGCGGCGGATATTGCCGTGGCTGCGGCGCTTGTTTCATCCATTGCAGGTATTGCCCTGCCCGCAGATAGTGTTTATTTCGGCGAAATAAGCCTTTCTGGTGCTGTTCGTGCGGTTTCGCATGCAGTACAGAGACTGAAGGAAGCCGAAAAGCTCGGTTTCCGGCAATCAGTAGTGCCGGGCGGAAGCAGCGAACTCTGGAAAGACCGCAACTTCGGCCTCGTAGAAACTACGGCGCTACCCGATCTTGTTGCGCGTATCGCTGCATCGGGACCGGGTAAGAAGTAAGTTTCATCTGCGACCATAAGGTTGCAGATAATTGAATTTAATGAGATTTAACAGCGGAAGGTTTCGTCAACTTTCCGCTGTTATGCTCAGCCAAGTTTGACTGCCCCGCAGGCGAAAAAGCCACGCTGCGTATAAATTAAGGACAGGCCAGAATGCCGATTACGTTACTTGATGGAATTCTACTCGGAATAACGCTGGTTTCGGCCGTTCTTGCGATGGTCCGTGGTTTTTCGCGTGAAGTGCTTTCGCTGGTCTCATGGGCAGCAGCAGCCGCCGCTGCGTATCTTTTCTATAAGCCGGTTCTGCCGTACCTTCAGCCCTATATCAACAACGAAACAATCGCGAAGATTGCAGCCGCCGGTGCGGTTTTCCTTGTGGTTCTGATCGTTGTTTCGCTGATTACCATGAAGATCGCTGATTTCATCATCGACAGTCGCATCGGTGCACTCGATAGGACGCTCGGCTTCTTGTTCGGCGCTGCACGCGGTGTTCTTCTCGTTGTTGTCGCGATGTTGTTCTTCAACTGGCTGGTGCCAACCGGCCAACCTGCGTGGGTGAGCAACGCAAAGTCCAAGCCAATGCTTGATTCCTTTGGTCAGCAGCTGATCGATCTTTTGCCTGCGGACCCAGAAGCGGCCATCAAGCAGTTTAAGCCAGGTCAGGAAGGTCAGGCACCTGCAACCGGCCAGCCAAGTGGCCAGACAGGCGATCAGACGGAAGCACCTGTACCGGACGATACACCGGCTGCAAACTGATCTTGAACCACCTTTTTTGAAACCGGTATGCCTAGCGCTACCGGTTTCATCTGTTTTCAGCCTCAATCCATCCTTATATTGAGAGCTGAAAATGACGCAGGTGAAACGGACCGCTTTTAAAGTGACGCCTTTTCCTGTAAATACCGCTTTTAACAAACCGCAATCGAAAGGCCTTGCGGACGATGTTCCAACAATCGCATGACGAAACTTCCTTTATGCTGGACGATGATACGTTGCATGAAGAGTGTGGTGTATTTGGTATTCTCGGCCATGAGGACGCAGCAGCGCTGACAGCGCTTGGTCTGCACGCCCTTCAGCATCGCGGACAGGAAGCCGCCGGTATTGTTTCCTACCACAACCGCCGCTTCCATTCGGAGCGCCATATGGGCCTGGTTGGAGATCACTTCACCGATGCTTCGACGCTCAATCGTTTGCCCGGCGATCGCGCCATCGGCCATGTGCGTTATTCCACCACTGGCGAAACGATCCTGCGTAACGTTCAGCCGCTTTTCGCAGAGCTGGAAGTTGGCGGCATCGCGATTGCGCATAACGGCAATTTCACTAATGGCATTACGCTGCGCAAGCAGCTGATTGCGTCCGGCGCCATTTTCCAGGCAACATCGGACACCGAAGTTGTGCTGCATATGATCGCCCGTTCACGTCAGGCTTCCTCGAGCGCGCGTTTTGTCGATGCAATCCGTCAGGTCGAAGGCGGTTATGCAATGCTGGCGCTTACGCGCACGAAGCTGATTGCGGCGCGCGACCCGGTTGGCATTCGTCCCCTCGTCATGGGCGAACTCGACGGAAAACCGATCTTCTGCTCGGAAACCTGTGCTCTCGACATTATCGGCGCGAAATATATTCGCGACGTGGAAAACGGCGAAGTCATCATCTGTGAAATCCAGAAAGATGGCTCGATCACAACTGACTGCATCAAGGCCGAAAATCCGCAACCGGAACGCCTTTGCTTGTTTGAATATGTCTACTTCGCACGTCCTGACTCGGTTGTTGGCGGTCGCAGCGTTTATGTTGCGCGCAAGAACATGGGCATGGAACTGGCGAAAGAATCGCCAATCGAAGCTGACGTGGTTGTTCCTGTGCCGGATGGCGGCACGCCGGCAGCGCTTGGCTTCGCGCAGGCCAGCGGCATTCCGTTTGAATATGGTATCATCCGCAATCACTATGTCGGTCGTACCTTCATTGAGCCAACCCAGCAGATCCGTGCACTTGGCGTGAAGCTCAAGCACTCCGCCAATCGTGCGATGATCGAAGGCAAGCGCGTTGTTCTGGTGGATGATTCCATCGTCCGTGGCACCACTTCGGTCAAGATCGTTCAGATGATCCGCGATGCAGGCGCCAAGGAAGTGCATATTCGCGTTGCAAGCCCGATGATCTTCCATCCAGACTTCTATGGCATTGACACACCGGACGGTGATAAGCTGCTGGCGAACCAGTATGACAGTCTCGAAGCGATGTGCCGCTATATCGGTGCAGATTCGCTAGAATTTCTGTCAATCGATGGACTTTATCAGGCCGTCGGTGGACAACCTCGTGATCCTAAGGCGCCCGCCTTCACCGATCACTACTTCACGGGTGAATATCCAACCCGTCTTGTCGATCAGGAAGGCGAAAGCAACGTTCACACGTTGTCGCTTCTTGCTTCTAACGGCTGATCGATAGTCTTCACGCAGGCGGCTCAAAAGGCCGCCTGTTTCATGTTCCTGCACGAAATTGGGGGTAGAATGACAACTGACCTTAAGGGCGACCTTACGGGCCGTATCGCCTTGGTAACAGGCGCATCACGCGGCATTGGATATTTTCTTTCGCTTGAGCTTGCAAAGCGCGGCGCTCATGTGATCGCCGTCGCACGTACTGTTGGCGGTTTGGAAGAACTTGACGACGAAATTCGTAAGATCGGTGGCACCACCACGCTCGTTCCGCTCGACATTACCGATATGGAAGCGATTGATCGTCTCGGCGGCTCTATTCATGAGCGCTGGGGTAAACTCGATATTCTCGTTGCAAATGCTGGCGTCCTTGGCACGATTTCCCCCATCGGCCATGTAGAAGCCAAGACATTTGATAAGGTTATGAATGTCAACGTGACCAGCGTATGGCGCCTCATCCGTACCACAGACCCGCTGCTGCGTGCATCTGATGCTGGACGTGCAATTCTGCTCTCATCAGGTGTTGCTCACTCCTGCCGCGCATTCTGGGGCCCTTATGCCGCTTCCAAGGCCGCAGTCGAAGTGATGGCGCGCTGCTGGGCAGAAGAAGCCAAACAGATGAAGCTCAAGGTCAACTCAGTTAATCCAGGCGCAACCCGCACCGCCATGCGTGCGCAGGCAATGCCGGGTGAAGATCCGGAAACTTTGCCAACACCACAGTCAGTCGCCGAGAAGATCGTCAAACTAGCCGATCCGAACCTTGATGTTACTGGCAAACTTTACGATGTGCGTCAGGATCGCTTCCTCGACTATCATATGCCGTCCTGATTTTTGCAGATCCGGCCTTGCACGATGCCAAGGCCGGACTTATCCTTTCTAGAGCATTTCCTGTTTTGATTGAGTCATTGGAAATGCTCTATCTATTTGTTTCTACGCGCATCTTTTTCCGAAAACCGCTTCGCATTTTTCGGGATATGCTCTAAATATTCCGCTCCTGCCGACCTTTCCGGCTCATTTTAAAGCGGACCTTCCCCCTACCAGACAAGACTGTTCCTTCGCGCGCTTATGCACGCGCACATTCCCATTTTACTGGAGGACCAATGTCTCACGACTATCAACGCTTTATCATTATCAGTGGCGGACCCGGATCAGGCAAAAGCACACTCATCGATGCTCTGGAGAAGCGGGGCTTTGCACGCAGTGTCGAAGCAGGCCGCGCCATCATTCAGCATCAGGTAGAAATCGGCGGGAAAGCACTGCCATGGGCAGATCGCTCCTTGTTTGCGGAACTGATGCTTTCGTGGGAGATGCGCTCTTACGGTCTTGCCTGCAACAACGAAGGACCGGTGTTCTTTGATCGCGGTGTGCCTGATGTTATCGGCTATCTCACGCTTTGTAGATTGCCGGTGCCTGAACACATTCGGCAAGCAGCGTCCACGATTCGATATAACAGAACGGTGTTTCTCGCTCCACCATGGGCAGAAATTTTTGATCAGGACGCCGAGCGCAAACAGAACTTCGATGAGGCGAAACGCACATTTGATGCGATGGAGCAGACATATCAGCAGTTTGGATATGAAATCGCGCTCCTGCCGAAATCAACGGTTCAGGAGCGCGCAAATTTTATTCTCCAAAACTTACCGTCAGACGTCTTCTGACGGCTCGTTTTCATGAGCGGCCTTCTTATCGGCTGCTTCACGACGGTTCCATGCCAGCAGACTAAGCGGCAGAAAGGCAACATAGGCTAGCGCTGTCAGTGTCAGCGTGTGCCATGTGAAGCTCATCAGAAATGCCACATAAATCACCACCATGAGGATCAGCGGCATGACGATGTCGCGGCGCACGAGGCTACCGGCGGACTTGCCGTTATAAACCGGCAAGCGGCTGACCAGCAGGAAAGCAATGGCAACTGTGTAGATCGCAACACCGAAAGCCAGCCCCTTGCTTGGTGTCAGCCCAAGGAAGCCGAGATAGACGGGCAACAGAACCAACATGGCGCCTGCTGGTGCAGGCACGCCGATGAAGTAATTGCTCTGCCATGCAGGGCGGTTCGGGTCTTCCAGCATCACGTTGAAACGGGCAAGACGCAGGCAGCAGGCAATGGCGTAAAGCAGCGCCGCAATCCAGCCGAAGGAACGCGCCTGATCAAGTACGAAAACATAAAGCACCAATGCAGGCGCGACGCCAAAATTGACGATATCGGCCAGCGAATCCATCTGCTCACCGAATTTCGACGAGCCTTTCATCATGCGGGCTACGCGGCCATCAATACCGTCGAGAAACGCCGCAATCAGCACCATCGTTACTGCGAGTTCAAAGCGGTGCTCAAATGCCAGACGAATGCCAGTTAAGCCCGCACAGATGGCAAGAACCGTGATGACATTCGGAATTACGATGCGCAGAGGAATCTGCGACAGTCTTGGGCCGCGGGATGAATCCACGCGGCCATTAGGCTCGAAGGGTGGGAATGGTGTTTCCATCGGCTCAGGCGATCCGCACCACAGGTTCAACGCGTTCGCTACCGAATTCAGCAAGAACCGTTTCACCAGCCACAGCGGTTTGGCCGACAGCAACGCGAACCGATGCACCGGCTGGCAGATAGACATCAACGCGTGAGCCGAAACGGATCAGGCCGAAGCGCTCACCGACTGAGAGATTGTCGCTTTCGCGTGACCAGCAGACGATACGGCGGGCAACCAGACCTGCGATTTGTACAACGCCGACCTTGCCGTTTGCACTGTCGATGAGAACGGAATTGCGCTCGTTTTCGGTGCTGGCCTTATCAAGTTCTGCATTGAGGAACTTGCCCGGGCGGTGAAAGATCTTCTCGATACGACCACGCACTGGCGCACGATTGATGTGAACGGAAAACACGTTCATGAACACAGACACGCGCATAAGCGGCTCTGCGCCGAGATCCAGTTCCGCTGGCGGCACTGCCGGGCCAACGAAAGAAACCTTGCCGTCAGCCGGGCTGATCACAAGATCGTCGGCGATTGGCGTCACACGCTCAGGATCGCGGTAGAAATAAATGCACCAGATGGTCAGAACGAGACCAATCCAGAACAGCGGGTTCCACAGCCAGCCCAGAATGAGCGAAACCACGAAGAAGCCCGCGATAAACGGATAACCTTCACGATGGATCGGCACGAAAGTGTTACGAATGGTATCAGACAGGCTCATCGTTTTTCCTTCTGGAACGCGGCAAGTCTGCCCGACAACCATGCGTTCTAGTGAATTATATGCGCACCGCTTTGCCGAAAATCTCCCCTGATCAACAGCACGATGCGACGCTTGGCCCGGTTTTACCTCATCCCGCTTAAAATCAAAACGTATTTCGCAATTTATTCACGACTGTCAGGGTTCGTGATCATATACTAATCCAAAGCACAATAATGCGACGCATCAAGCTTTGAGAAATTCATCTACGCTCAGGCCTGACCAAACACCTATGAGAAAAGGTCACAGGTGTTTGGTTTAACAAGCGATTATTTACTCCGCAGCAGGCGCACCACGCGTGACGACGCCCATGTCGTCACTTTCGCGGACCTGACGCAGGCGTTCTTCTGCCTCATCAGCCTCACGCTGACGGTTCCACATCGAAGCATAAAGACCATCCTGCTTCAGAAGCGCCCTATGCGTACCACGTTCGGCAATCAGCCCTTCCTTCAGCACGATGATTTCGTCCGCACCAATAACCGTCGACAAACGATGCGCGATCACCAGTGTTGTGCGGCCACGGCTGACGATATCGAGCGCCGACTGAATTTCTTGCTCGGTCGCTGTATCGAGTGCCGATGTGGCCTCATCTAGAATAAGAATTGGCGGTGCTTTCAGGATCGTACGAGCAATTGCCACGCGCTGCTTTTCACCGCCTGAAAGCTTCAAGCCACGTTCGCCGACCATTGCCTGATAGCCTTCCGGCAGATGTTTGATGAAGCCGGAGATCTGCGCCATTTCGGCTGCCTTTTCCACGTCCTGATCGCTCGCATCAGTGCGACCATAACGAATGTTATAGGCAATCGTGTCATTGAAGAGCACAGTATCCTGCGGGACCATGCCGATGACTTTGCGCAGGCTCTCTTGCGTTACATCGCGCACATCTTGCCCATCAATCGTCACCGAACCGGACTGAACGTCATAGAAGCGGAACAGAAGACGCGAGATCGTGGATTTACCTGCACCTGACGGGCCGACAATCGCCACCGTCTTACCCGCCGGCACTTCAAAGCTGACGCCTTTGAGGATCGGACGGTTGGCGTCATAGGCGAAATGCACATCGTTGAAGCGGATTGCGCCTTTGTCCACATCAAGCGGTTCGGCGCTTGGCTTGTCCTGCACTTCCTGCTGTACATCGAGGAGGTCGAACATCTGCTCAATGTCAGTCAGGCCCTGACGGATTTCACGATAGATGAAACCGATGAAATTGAGCGGAATGGAAAGCTGCATCAACATCGCGTTGATGAATACGAAGTCACCAAGCGACTGCGTGCCCGCCTGCACTTCGCGCGCCGACATCACCATAACAATGGCCATACCGACACCGAAAATCACAGCCTGACCAAAGTTCAGCCAGCCGAGCGAAGTCCAGGTTTTTGTCGCGGCATCTTCATAGCGCGCCATCGACGCATCGAAGCGCTTGGCTTCCATCGTCTCATTGCCGAAATATTTGACCGTCTCGAAGTTGAGTAGCGAATCGATGGCCTTGGTGTTGGCATCTGTGTCGGAATCATTCATCTCGCGACGAATATTGATGCGCCAGTCACTCGCCTTGATCGTGAACCACGTATAGGCCCATACGGTTGCAGCAACTACCAGCAAGTAGGAAAAGCCATAGGCGAAGGCGAAAATCACCGCCGTCAGCGCAAACTCAAGAATGGTCGGCAACGTGTTGAGGATCGTGAAACGAACGATCGTTTCAATGCCCTTGGTGCCGCGCTCGATCACACGCGAGAGACCACCCGTGCGTCGCTCCAGATGGAAGCGGAGCGAAAGCTGGTGCATATGCACGAAGGTTTTATAGGCAAGCTGACGCACCGCATATTGGCCGACACTGGCAAACAGCGCATCGCGAAGCTGATTGAGCCCCGCCTGAATAATCTTGGCCGCATTATAGGCGAGCACCAGCATGACCGCGCCGGTAAGGATCAGCGGAATATAATCGGGCGTTGAAAGCTGTCCATTCAGTGCATTCGTCACCCATTTGAAGAAATAGGGAACAAGGATCAGAACGATCTTGGAAATCACCAGATAGAACGTCGCCCAAACCACGCGCATGCGCAGATCAGGGCGTTCAGATGGCCACATGTAGGGCCAGAGATTTCGCAATGTTTTGAACGTTTCGCCGGAATCGGCAGAAACAGTTTTGGGGGAACTCATGATGTTTCTTTCAAATCAGACAGTTTTTTCGCAGCAGCCATTTCGAAAGGCTGCGAGATGCGAACGAATGATGGACAATTGCTGCCAGTTGACGCTGTAGCGGGAAGTCTGGCGGTCGGGCCGATAGTCGATAAGGCCGGCCTGTACGAGAACCTTGAGATGCTGCGATACCGTGGACTGAGCAAGGTCGAGACGGCCGACAATATCCTTGCAGCAGCAGGCATCTTCAAGAATCAGCTGCCGGAGAATGTGAATGCGAACGGGATGACCGAGCGCTGCATAAATGCGCGCCGCAAGGTCGTCGTCTACGCCCGGAAAAACATCGGACATCGTGTCGAGGGAAATATTCATCGTAAATCGACGATATACGATTATACTCAAAAAGACAATATAACGCAGCATCCTTTCTAAAGGACACTGCGTTCACAAAACAGATATTGCCGATTTATATCAGTTTGCGGAATCCTGCAGTCGGCGCTGCACTTCGTCATCACCGAGCGGCTGCTGCGGCATTACAAAGACCTGTCCCGGCAAAATTAGGTCAGGATTACGGATCTGATCGCGGTTCGCGAGATAGATCGTCGTGTATCGTGTACCCTGACCATATGTTCGCTTCGAAATCGTCCAGAGATTATCACCCTTTCGGATGATCACAGAGCCTTCCACCTTCTGCAAAGGTGTGGCGCTGGCTGCTTCTCCCGCACTGGAGTTCTGATCGCCAGTTCCCGAAGCAACAGCCGAAACATTTTCGCCAGCTTCGCGGCGGAAAGGCACGCGCGCTGTGGCAATCACACGAGAAGAGCTATCGAGAAGATCAGCACGAATAATGTAGTCGCCCACTGCGAGGGGCTTCTGGCTCTGCACCAGAAAACGACCTTCCGGCGAAATCGGGCTGGCACCAAGCATGATATCATTGGCGTTCACAACAACGCTGTTTCCATCCTTCGGACCATTGGCCTTACCTGCAACAAAGACCCTGTCGCCTTCAATCTCGACAGCCTCGATGGCAATCGGCGCATCGGGATCAGGCTTAGCCTGCGGCGCGGTTTCGGTAGGAGCTGCATCCGGCGCGGTTGAAGCGGTCGTTTGCTGAGCTGGGACTTCTGGCTTGGTGATCAGGCGACTGGCCTGGCCCGGCTCTTCAACCAGCGCCAATACCTGGCCCTTGCTGTTATCGGGAACGGAAACAATCGCAGTTTGCGCAGAGGTTGCAACATTGCCGCCCTCACCGCCAGCACGCAGCACCAGCTGGTGATCGCCCGGTTCAAGCGGCTGATCGAGAACGATAGCGAAGTCGCCGTTTTCACCGGCCTTGGCTGTCCCCAGCACCTTGGAACCGGAAATGATTTCGATGGCGGCATTCGCAGCAGCCTGACCGGCGATTACGACAGAACCATCTGTTTCTACACGCAGAATATCGAAGACCGGAACTTTCGCTTCTTTCGGCGCTTCTTTTGCTGCCTCTGGCGCAGGCTGTTCAGTCAATTGCTGCGGCTGAGCATCGGCTGGTTTTTCTGGCTCTTGCGTTGCAGCGGGCGTTTGCGCCTCCGAAGGCTTTGGCAAACTGCCGGTTTCAGGAGCCTTTGCAGCAATGCCCGAATCCGACGTAACAGCCTGCTCTTTCAGCGAATTCCAATAATATGCGCCCCCGCCAAGAACGAGGACGAGAAGAACACCGATAACCCCATATCTATAGTTTTGCATTCGGCCCGAAACCCACAAGAGATAAATTAACCTCCGGGTTTATCGCTTTTTTCTGCACCTCACAAGAAGTTGAGCAGAATTGCGCACGCTATCCGAATGATTATTGCTGTGAAGTTACTCTTCCTTGCAGCTGATCGGCTTTTCTTGTTCCGGATCATCCATCAGATTATACAAATCGGCAGTTTCACCTTTGGTCCACCAGACGTAAATCCCACCCGCATATTTAGCACCAGAACCGGAAAGGACGTTGGCTGCGATGACCGTGTTATCTTCCATTTCAAGCTCAACAAGCGAGTTATCACCCGCATTGTAATAGGTTGCAGAAACATTCTGATCACCGCATTTGTAGAGCACTGAATTTACAGTCACATCAATATCGTCAGGGAGCTGGATCGTGATCTCACCTGCCGATGCATTCGATGCAGCCAGCGAAAGACCTGCCAACAAAATCCATTTCTTCATGCCATCGAACTCCCTGTCAAAATTTTACCTTTCCAGAGTTATAGGTCTGGCTTGAAAAGTCTAGCCAAAGCTTGACGCTCAAACGCCAAAGGCGCACAAGAAATCATGTCTGAGATTCGATCCATTTGTGTTTATTGCGGCTCTTCAACGGGCTTAAATCCAATCTATCGTGAAGCAGGTCTGACGCTCGGTCGTTCCCTTGCAGAACACGGCATTCGCCTTGTTTATGGCGGCGGCACACGCGGCATTATGGGCGCGGTTGCGCAGGGTGTGATGGAAGCTGGTGGCGAAGTCACCGGCATCATCCCGACCTTCCTGCTCGACAAAGAAGCGAGCCTTGAAAAGGCGCAGGAGCTGACTGAACTCATCATCGTCGGCGACATGCACGAACGCAAGCATCTGATGTTCCAGAAGTCCGACGCTTTCGTCACCCTTCCCGGCGGTATTGGCACGGTTGAAGAAATCGTGGAAATGATGACATGGGCGCAGCTTGGCAAGCATCGCAAGCCGATGGTCTTCGCCAATATCAACAATTTCTGGCAGCCAATGCTCACATTGCTTGAGCACATGACAAATGAGGGCTTCCTGCACACCGCGCATCAGGTGAAGCCGCTGGTGATCGATCAGGCGAAAGATATCGTGCCTGCAATCCTCGCTGCCAATGGCAAAGCCCATGAAGGCGATCCAAAAATCATCGAAAAAATGTAATCACCGCACTGAACTATTACGCGTGATTGAAGAACAAGGGCGGAGCGATCCGCCCTTCATTATATCTGGGAGGGCTTGATGAAAACGATTGGATTGATTGGCGGGATGAGCTGGGAAAGCTCGCAGGAATATTATCGCATCATCAATCAGGAAATCCGTGCAAGGCTTGGTGGCACGCATTCGGCCAAAAGCCTGATGTGGTCGATGGATTTTGCTGAAATCGAGCATCTCCAGCATCAGGGCAAATGGGACGAACTGACCAAGCTGATGATTGAAGCCGCGCAAAACCTTGAAAAAGGCGGCGCAGATTTCATCCTCATCTGCACCAACACCATGCATAAAATGGCCGCTGACATTGAACGCACCACGTCGATCCCGCTTGTGCACATTGCAGACCCGACTGCAGAAAAGATAAAAGCCCAAGGCCTCTCCAAAGTAGGCCTTCTCGGCACCGCTTTCACGATGGAGCAGGATTTCTACAAAGGCCGCCTCGCCTCCAGGCATGGGCTTGAAGTTTTGACGCCCGACGATGCCGACCGCAAAACCGTGCATGACATCATCTATCAGGAACTGGTTGTTGGCCAAGTGCGAGATGCCTCACGCGAAAAATACCGCGCGGTGATCCAACGCCTCGTCGAGCGCGGTGCAGAGGCCATCATCCTCGGCTGCACCGAAATCATGCTGCTTATCGGCCAAGAAGACAGCCCCGTGCCAGTGTTTGACACGACACGGTTACATGCCGAAGCGGCGGTAGACTGGGCGTTAAGGCCCGAGCATCGATCCAATAAAAACCGTTCTAAAGTAAAATACTCATTCGCCCCCGACGGCAAAACGTTAGAAACCACCTCCCGACTTGAAAAATGAGCTATCAAAAAGGTAAATAAAAGTCATCATATATAGAAATATGATGAACAAAAATGCTGATCTTAAATATATAAGCCTGTCTTTAACTCTCTCCGTTGCAAAACGGCAATTATGGATAAGTTGAGAAAGCTGCCACTCTAGGCCAGACACTGATTCGCTTTGCATCGCAGAAACCATGTCCCCAGCAGTCTCATCAAATAAGACCTCCAACCTTTCTAAGTCAGATATACTTGCGAGGCCACGCCATGCAAATGTCAAATGTGTCTTTCGAGCATCCTTCACATCATCTGCTTCAATAAAGGCGCTTTTTGTTCTAACGACCAAAGCATCCAGATCACGATTAAAACCAAACATACGTCGGATTTTAGTCGAAATAGAACGAGAAAATACAAATGAAGAACGACTATCTAGGCCAATAAGATCCAAATTCTCATGCGCAGATCGTGCGAGTACTCGTCTATGAACTCTCCCTGGCCCCATTAAAACAAAGGAAACGGGGGAGTTATATATAATTAGAGCGCTGTCTTTTTCCCCGATCATAGAATTATCCCTTGATCAATAAATTTCGAAGCTCATTCTCTAGCTTCAATTTATCCGCCGTTACAAAGTTGCTATGATAAGACTTAGTTATAGGAAAATTAGAGAACTCCTTCCAACGCCCCACTTGATTATCCAACCAACTCTCTAAATCTACTCTTTGTGGTGATGTTTCCCACAAATCTTTTTTATTGAGAATAAAATGCAAGCTTTTCAGCTGCTTCTTCTCCTTACGCAAATAACCACTTAACTGATTCAAAAAAGCCTCGTGCTCTTTTAGCCGATCAAAATCAACACTCATAGAATCTCGTACAGATGAATGATCTAAAAAAATGTAAGCTATATCTGATTTTCCCACGATCTGAAACTGCTGATAGTATTGCTGGCCCGCACCGTCCAATATACCATAATATAAATTTGGATTTCCCGAATTCAAAGAGACAACAAAATAAATATCATCAGTTCTTTCTTGAACAGATTCAACCTCATAATTAATGTAGTTTAAAAGCGTAGTTTTACCAGCCCGCGATGGACCAACAAAACCTACAAGCGTTAAATTCGGATCGAACGTTCCAATTAAAGAAAAATCATCAATTTTTTGATGTAAATAATGCTCAGGAGAAATCAATTTCACGGGGAATGAAGTTACAGCACTCCATGCAGCGACTAAAACCGCGGCACCGAACCCCAACCCCGCCACCACGGGCTGGGAAACTATAAGACCTACACCGCCAATACCTGCAGAACTTATACCAATGATACTATTAGTGGCATCAAGTTTTGACTTGAATTCTTTAGGCCAAGCTTTCCAGTTGCGTTTTGCCATTATTCCCCCCGTTTAAGCCATCCTCCATAGCTACACTAAAAATACCAGTCAATTCCCTAAGCAACTCAATTTTATGATGGATAAATTAAATATAACTAATTCATACTCGGAGTGAATGGGGCTAAGTTCCTCAGCTTCAAATAAAAACTATTACTACCTCTTCACCAGTGTCGCCACGGCTTCGACATGTGGCGACCAGAGGAACTGGTCAATCGGTGTGACGCGGGTGATGCGGTAGCCGCCCTTCACCAGAATGGCGAGGTCACGCGCCAGCGTCACCGGGTTGCACGAGATCGCGACAACCTTCTCCACCTTGGATTTAGCCAGTTCCAGCGCCTGTTCTTCTGCACCCGCGCGCGGCGGATCGAAGACCACTGCATTGTAAGGCAGCAGTTCCTTTGGCATCAACGGACGGCGGAAGAGGTCGCGGCGTTCAACCGAGACAGGTTTTAGGCCCTGCACATGGCGGATACCGCGATCAAGCGCTGCCAGCGCCGGAGCATCGTTTTCGATTGCGTGGACCGCGCACTTTTCCGCAATACGCAGCGCGAATGTGCCCACACCACAGAAGAGGTCTGCAACGCGCTTGGCCTTGCCAAGATGTGCCTGAACCAGCGACACCATCGCTTCTTCTGCATCGACCGTTGCCTGCAAGAAGCAACCCGGAGGCACCGGAACTGGCACATTGCCGATATGAATAACTGGCTTTTTAGGCTCGACGATGATTTCACCTTCATGCGAAAGGCGGGCAAAGCCTTTCTTCATAATGAGTGCGGTGAGCGCGCGGCGCTGCTCGTCGGTGAGTTTGCCGCAGCCGCTTGCCGCCAGATCAAGGCCCGATGCGGTTACGGTTGCCGCCAGTTTGAACGGCTTGGAGCCGGGTGCAATCAACGCGCCCACTTCGCGCAGGTCATCAAGCCGCGAAATGATTTCCGGCACTGTGACGGCGCATTCGACAATATCGATGATCTCGTGGCTCTGGTGTCGGTTAAAGCCAAGCAGCACGCCCTTTTCCGTCTTGCGCGCAGCAAAGGTTGCACGGCGGCGCGACTGTGGCTGGCAAGCGACCAGCTCATCGACTTCAACCTCAAGGCCCCTGCCCTTTAAGGCAGAGACCACCAGTTCGCGCTTCCATGCGCGGTAAGGCTCATCCTGCCAATGCTGCAAAGCGCAGCCGCCGCAATCTTCAAAATGCTGGCAGGCTGGGTCCTGACGCTCAGCGGAGGTTTCAAGCAATGCCATCACTGTCGCGCGGTTTTTGTCGCGCGCCACATTGGCCACTTCGCCGGGCAGTGTGAAAGGCACAAAAAGCTGACCATCGGGAAGATTGGCGACGCCATCGCCGCCCGCACCCATCGAGCGGATTGTTACCTGGGTCGTCATTGGTCTTTCTTTCCTGCCAAGAGATATTCACGATTGCCGTCGCCGCCCTCAATGGGTGACGGGCAAAGGCCGAGCGCGCGCCAACCGGGCTGCGTCTCAAGCCATGATTTCAATTCTTCCGCAATGCGTTCGCCGTCTTTCGGGTCACGCAAAATGCCACCTTTGCCGATGGCTTCACGCCCGGCTTCAAACTGCGGCTTTACGAGAAGCGCGCAGATAGCATCTTTTTGCGCCAAGGCCAATGCCGGTGGCAAAGCGAGTTTCAAGGAAATGAAGCTCACATCCGAAACAACGCAGCCAATATCGCGGCCATCAAGGTGGCTGAAATCCAGCGCACGGGCATTAACGCCCTCCTTGTTGGTGACACGCGGGTCATTGCGGAGGCTCTCGTGCAACTGGTCATGGCCCACATCAATGGCGATGACATGATTGCTGCCGCGCTCCAGAAGCACTTGTGTAAAGCCGCCGGTCGATGCGCCAATATCGAGCGCGCTCACGCCCTTCACATCGAGATTGAAATGATCAAGTGCCGCGATGAGTTTCAGCGCGCCACGCGAAACATAGGCGCTTGCGGGATCATCTACGCTCAGCTCTGCTGTACGCAGTACATTTTGCCCCGGCTTGGTGACGGGCTTGCCGTCAACCTTCACCGTGCCGCGCTGAATTGCGTCACGCGCACGCGAGCGCGTAGCGAACAACCCGCGATCAACCAGCAACTGGTCAAGACGCGGGCGGTTATCCAATGATGCTTCGCTCATCAATCAGGCGCGGAAAGGTGTCGCGATTTCCTCGCGGCCCAATGCTGCAAAGACCGTATGCACGATGCCAGCGCGGTCAAGACCGGCATTGGCATACATAACTTCCGGCTTGGCGTGATCCTGATAGGTATCTGGCAGGGTCAGTACGCGCACCTTGAGGCCGCGATCCAGCAGACCATCGGTCGCAAGGAATTGCAGCACATGGGCAGCAAAGCCACCCGCAGCGCCTTCTTCAATCGTGAGGAGCACTTCATGCTCGCGCGCAAGGCGACGGATGAGATCATGATCAAGCGGCTTGGCAAAACGTGCATCTGCAACCGTTGTGGAAAGACCAGCAGCGGCCAGTTCATCGGCGGCACCAAGACATTCCTGCAAGCGCGTGCCAAATGACAAAAGCGCCACCTTGGTGCCTTCGCGAACGATGCGGCCCTTGCCGATTTCAAGCACAGAACCACGTTCCGGCAGTTCCACGCCGACACCATCGCCGCGCGGATAGCGGAAGGAGATCGGACCTTCGTCATATTCCGCAGCCGTACGCACCATATGGCGCAGTTCGGCTTCGTCAGACGCGGCCATTACAACAAAGCCCGGAAGCGCCGCGAGGAAGCCCGTGTCAAACGAACCCGCATGAGTTGGGCCATCGGCACCCACCAGACCAGCGCGGTCAATGGGGAAACGCACGGGCAGGTTCTGGATCGACACATCATGCACGACCTGATCATAGCCGCGCTGAAGGAAGGTCGAATAGATCGCGCAGAACGGCTTATAGCCCTCGCTGGCAAGACCTGCGGCAAAAGTCACCGCATGTTGCTCGGCAATGCCCACGTCAAAGGTGCGCTTCGGGAAGACCTCACCAAAAAGGTCGAGGCCCGTGCCGGTCGGCATCGCCGCCGTGACAGCGACGATCTTGTCGTCGTGGCGGGCTTCCTCAATGAGGCTTGTGCCAAAAATCTTGGTGTAGCTTGGCGCATTTGCCGGTGGCTTCGACTGCTTGCCGGTGATGACGTCGAATTTGTTCACGCCATGATATTTGTCGGCAGCAGCTTCGGCGGGCGCGTAGCCCTTGCCCTTCTGCGTCACCATATGGATCAGCACGGGGCCGTCCTGCGTGTCACGCACGTTTTTGAGGATCGGCAGCATATGGTCGAGGTTGTGACCATCAATCGGCCCGACATAGTAAAAGCCAAGCTCTTCAAACATCGTGCCGCCGGTGAAGAACGCACGCGTAAACTCTTCCGATTTACGCGCCTTGTCCTGCAAGAACTTCGGCAGCTTCTTGGCAACCTGCTTTGCGGCTTCACGCACGCTACGATAGGTCTTGCCAGATACCAGACGCGCCAGATAGGCGCTCATGGCACCTGTCGGCGGGGCAATCGACATGTCGTTGTCATTGAGAATGACGATGAGGCGCGCATCAAGCGCACCGGCATTGTTCATCGCTTCATAGGCCATACCAGCCGACATGGAGCCATCGCCGATGACAGCGATTACATTGCGCTTTTCGCCCGAAAGATCAGCGGCAACTGCCATGCCAAGACCTGCCGAAATGGAGGTCGAGGAATGCGCAGCACCGAATGGGTCATATTCGCTCTCAGCACGCTTGGTGAAACCGGACAGGCCGTTTTCCTGCCTGAGCGTGCGGATGCGGTCGCGGCGTCCGGTCAGAATTTTGTGCGGATATGCCTGATGGCCCACATCCCAGATGATGCGGTCATGCGGTGTGTCAAAGACGTGGTGCAGCGCGATGGTCAGTTCCACCACGCCAAGCCCCGCCCCCAGATGTCCGCCCGTCGTGGAGACTGCATCGACCAGTTCGGCACGCAGTTCTTCCGCAAGCTTTGGCAAATCCTGTTCCGGCAATTCGCGCAAGGCATCAGGCGTTGGCACCTTGTCGAGCAGCGGGGTAATGGGTCGGGACATTGAAACAACCTGTTTCTGGTAAGATTTTGGTTTGTCGGTATAGCAGCATTATAGGCAGATCAAGCGGACCAAAGATCACATTGTGCCCCGCGAGACATGTTGTCCTATGCGGCGGCTTTTTGTTTTGTCGCATTATCCAACGCAAAACCGCTTCGCACTTTTACTGGAAATGCTCCATCATTCCGGCAAAGGTATGAATTCTTCTTCATCGCCCGGCACAATATCAAAGCGTCCAGTGCGCCATTCCTCTTTGGCCTGTTCAATACGCTCTTTGGAAGACGAAACGAAATTCCACCAGACATATCGCTTGGAACCAAGTGCCGCTCCACCAAATAGCATAAAGTGCGCGCCGTCAGGGCCAGCCTGCACCACGATATCATCACCCGGACGGAAAGCCAGCAGGCGGTCCGCTGGAAACACGTCACCGCCAATGCCGACATTGCCGCGCAGCGTATAGATAGCACGCTCTTCCGTGGTCGGCGGGATATGAAAGCGCCCTCCAGGCAACACTTCAATATCGGCATAAAGTGTCTCCGCGTGCTGGATCACCGGCGATGAAACGCCATGCAGCGAGCCGATAATCAAACGCCCGTTAAACTCGCGATCTTCCATCAGTGGCAGATCGGGCGAATTGGTATGATAGAAATGCGGATCGATTTCTTCAAATTGCTCCGGCAGTGCCAGCCATGTCTGCACACCGGAAATCGACAGCGGCCCATTGCGTTCTTCTTCAGGCGAACGCTCGGAATGGACAATGCCACGACCTGCCGTCATGAGGTTCACATCCCCCGGACGGATGACCATTTCAGTGCCGAGGCTGTCACGATGGCGGATATGACCATCGAAAAGATAGGTCACGGTAGATAGACCGATATGCGGATGCGGGCGGACATCAAGCGCATCGCCATCCTTTAAAACTGCCGGTCCCATGCGATCAAAGAAAATGAAAGGCCCAACCAGACGCCTGCGTACGGTCGGCAAAGCCCGACGCACTTCCAGCCCGCCAATATCGCTCGTACGCGGAATGACCAGAGTTTCAATTGCATCTACGGAAGTCTTGTCGCCAAGAACCGGATCAGGACAAGGGAAAAAACTCATCGGACTGCCACCAAATAAAAGCGCACCGGCAAGCCGTTTGCCGGTGCGTGATGTAGAAAAATAAGACCGTATTAGCGATTGTGCAACAGGCGCGACAATTCGTTTGTGTCTGGCACCTGTCCGTTGGTCGTGAGCTTATCCACCAACCCCGGAAGAACCTGCGATAGCTGATTAAGCAATTCCTGCTGATCAATCCCTGCATGAGCAGCGATTTCGCTCAACGTCTTCTGGCCGAGTGCATCTCCGAGCTGACCTGGTTCAATCTGATGATTGTTGCCCTGCCCAACCCAGGAATCCACCTTATCGCCAAGACCTGCCTGTTTGAGCTGATCGAGAAGACCGCCTAAGCCGCCGCCAAGTGGACCGGGAGCAGTCGGTGCGGAAGCTGCACCGCCACTTGCGAGCGCACCACCCAGCAAACCACCGAGGCCACCCAGAATACCGCCAAGCAGACCGCCACCGTTATCCGCCTGCTGAGGAGCAGACTGGTCTGGAATGGAAGCTGGCTGTTCAGGCTCCTCACTATGCCCTTTCAGCATCTTGCCGACCAGAAGCGCACCGAGCGCGATCAGAACCGGCTTGGCAAGGCTGCCGCCGGGGATCGGCGAATTGTTGGAATTGTCGTCATAACTTCCCATCACACGATACTCCCTGTTGGTCGCTGTGGTTTTCTCACACGCGATAAGTTAAGGTGAAATAAGTTTCCGCCTTTGACAAGCATTATACCTTGCCAAATCGAAACTATTGTGAAAATTTTCTAACTGTCTGATGCAAAACCTTATTTTCGCAATCGGAGATATTAGATGTCTGTAATAAGCTGGATTATATTAGGCTTGATTGCCGGCTTCATCGGCAGCAAAATCGTCAATAAAAGCGGTCAGGGGGTGTTTTTCGACATTGCTTTGGGCATTGTCGGAGCAATCGTTGGCGGCGTTCTTTCTTCCGCTCTTTTCGGTCGAGGCGTCACAGGCGCATTTGATCCAATGAGCCTGATCATTGCAATTATCGGTTCCATTATCGTCTTGTGGGCTTACCACAAGATCACCGGCAAGCGTTCCATCGGCTAACAAAACCAACTATAGTGCTTAGGCTCCGGTTCGCGCCGGAGCCTTTTTATGTTTAGCGTGGTTTCCGAATGAGCTTTATTGAGCCTTATATCGCCGCCTATGGCGCGCTGGCCCTTTTCGTCATCGTCTATTTCGAGTCTTTTGGCGCACCGCTTCCCGGTGAAAGCGCATTGATTGCAAGTTCGCTCTTAGCGCTGCATGGCACACTCAATATCGAGATGGTCATTCTGGCGGTGTTTGTTGGTGCGGTTTTAGGTGATTGTACCGGCTATGCGATTGGACGCTTTGGCGGGCGAGCGCTCATTCTGCGATACGGGCACTACGTGAAACTGACGCCGGAGCGTCTCGATAAATTCGAGAAAATGTTTGAGAGCAAGGGTATTTATGTGGTCGCGACAGCGCGCTTTGTCGTCCTGCTTAGACAATTAAACGGCATTGTCGCAGGTTCCATGAAAATGAACCCTATGCATTTTCTGGCTGCCAATGTGATTGGCGCTGCCGGTTGGACACTTGTCTGGGGACTAGGGCCCTATCTCCTGAGCGGCGTGCTTGCGCCCTACGCCGCCCAGCTCAAGGCGATGTTTTAAGTCTGAGATTTATTCAGCGTCGAGCGGTTCTGTACCCGCTGGCTGACCGTCACGGCCAATGCGAATTTTCTCGACCTTGTCTTCTGCAGATTTGAGCAGCGTATCGCAATGCTTCTTCAGCGCTTCGCCACGCTCATAGATGCGGATGGATTCTTCCAGCGGCACATCGCCCCGCTCCAGATCATCGACGATCTTCTCAAGCTGCTTCAAGGCATCCTCAAAGCTCATAACTGCAATGTCGGTGTTGGACGGTTCGGTTACCATGGTTTATCCTTTCAACAGCCGCGTAATATGAGAAGACGCGGACTGCGACAAGCCCTCAAGATCATATCCACCTTCAAGCACACTCACCAGTCGGTGATTGCAGAACCGTTCAGCACGTTCCATGAGCTTGCCCGTCGCCCAATCGAAATCCGATTCATCGAGATTGATCTCGGCAAGAGGATCGCGGAAATGCGCGTCGAAGCCAGCCGAAATAAGGATCAAATCTGGCCGGAAGTTGTCCAAAGCAGGCAATACACGACTATTAAATGCCTCGCGAAATTCCCGGCTGCCGGTATTGGGCGAAAGCGGAGCATTGACGATGTTACCGACACCTACCTCATCTTTCCGGCCTGTGCCAGGAAAAAGCGGAAACTGGTGCGTCGAACAGTAAAGAACGCTCGGATCATCTTTGAAGATATCCTGCGTGCCGTTGCCATGATGCACGTCCCAATCAACTATTGCGATGCGTTCCGCACCATGATTGCGCTGCGCATGACGCGCTGCGATAGCAACATTGTTAAACAGGCAGAAGCCCATTGCCGTTGACAGCTCGGCATGATGACCGGGCGGGCGTGAAGCGACAAAGACGTTATCAGCTTTTCCGGAAAACACATCGTCTACGGCAGCATTTGCGCCACCAATGGCTAGCAATGCTGCTTCCCAGCTTTTCGGACTCACATAGGTATCGACGCCAAGCTTGTTGATCGGTTGCGGCGCTTCCTCATCGTCTATGCCATCGGGAATTTGCTTACGGATTTCGTCGACATAGCTTTCAGGATGCACGAGCAGGATGGCATCTTCTGATGCCATCCGCGCTTCCACACGGTCGAGACGGTAGAAATCCGGTCCTTCCAGCTCGCTCATCAGCGCACGAATGCGGTCGGGCCGCTCGGGATGTCCGGGCGGCACGATATGTTCAAGATAGGTAGGATGCCAGTAAAGCCGTGTTGTCATTGCGATCCTGTAGCATCTTTAGCCGACAACACTGTGTCAGATGATTTCGGTGCGGGCGATATTGATGCCGAAACCTTCAAGACCAACATAGTGGCGCTCACGCGATGCCAGAAGCACGATCGATGTGATGCCCAGGTCTTTCAGAATCTGTGCGCCCAGACCGATCTGGCGCCATTCTTCTTCGCGGGCCACAGCTTCCGCATGGGCTTCGTGTTCGCCAAGCAGCGCTTCACGCGCACGCGCATCACGGTGATCTGCACGAACCCCGACAGAACCTTCACGCAGGTAAACCAGAACGCCACGGCCTTCCTTGCCCATACGCTTCATAATCGCGTCGAGATTGTTGCCGCTGCTGCCGAAAACATCATTGATCACGTCTTCGCGGTGCAGACGGACAGGCACTTCTTCACCATCACGAATATCGCCAAAGACAACAGCGACATGCTGCATCGGCTCCCACGGCAACTCGTAGGTATAGGCATGGGCCGGGCCAGCACAGGTTTTGACTGGCGCGTCGCTGATGCGCTTGACCAGCGTTTCCTTGCGCTGACGATAGGCGATGAGATCAGCTACCGTAACGCGATGCAGCGTATGCTTTTCAGCAAATGCCGTCACATCAGGGCCACGCATAACCGTGCCATCATCATTGATCAGTTCGCAGATCACGCCGATTGGCGGGAGATTTGCGAGCTTGCAGAGGTCAACAGCTGCTTCCGTGTGACCGGAGCGCATCAGCACACCGCCTTCGCGCGCGATCAGCGGGAAAATATGGCCGGGACGCACGAAATCCGAAGCACCTGCATTCGGGTTTGCGAGGTTGCGGACAGTGAGCGTGCGGTCTTCAGCCGAAATGCCAGTGGTGGTGCCGTGGCGATAATCAACAGTGACCGTGAAAGCCGTTGTGTGAGCGGACTCATTTTCCGCTACCATCGGCGCCAGATTAAGACGCTTGGCTTCATCACGCGTCATTGGCGTGCAGACGATGCCCGACGTGTAACGAACGATGAAGGCCATTTTTTCCGGCGTGCAGTGAACGGCTGCAACGATCAGATCGCCTTCGTTCTCGCGCCCATCATCATCCATGACCACAACAATTTCGCCACGCTCAAAAGCGCGCAGCGCATCAACGACCTGTTTCTGATTATAGCTCATTTCAGCCTCAATGGTTGTACCACAGCTTCAGTCGAAAACCGGCCCTCAGTTCCTGAAACTGAACTTTCTATTTTTTAGATACGTCCCGTCTGTCCACGATGGCGCAGATAGTGATCGGCAATTGCGCAAGCGACCATCGCTTCGCCAATCGGCACAGCGCGAATGCCCACGCAAGGATCGTGGCGTCCTTTGGTCATCACATCCACTTCTTTGCCGTCCTTATCAATGGATTTGCGTGGCGTCAGGATCGATGACGTCGGCTTCACTGCAAAGCGTGCCACCACGGGGGCGCCGGTTGCAATACCACCAAGCACGCCGCCCGCCTGATTGGACAGGAACATCGGCTGACCATCATTACCGATACGCATTTCGTCGGCGTTTTCTTCGCCTGTCAGGCGCGCAGCCTCAAAGCCGTTGCCAATTTCGACGCCTTTCACGGCATTGATCGACATCAGCAGGCTGGCAATATCCTGATCGAGCTTGCCATAGATCGGCGCACCAATACCTGCAGGCACGCCATCTGCGACGATTTCAATAATCGCGCCGATGGAAGAGCCATTCTTACGGATGCCATCCAGATAGTCCGCGAAGACCTCCACAGAACCAGCATCCGGCGTGAAGAACGGGTTGTTATCGACTTCGTTCCAGTCCCAGCGCGAGCGATCAATGTCGTGCACACCCATCGAGACGAGCGCACCACGCACCTGCAAACCCGGAACAACCTTACGAGCAATTGCGCCAGCCGCAACGCGGGCTGCGGTTTCGCGTGCCGAGGAACGACCACCGCCGCGATAATCGCGAATGCCGTATTTGACGTCGTAAGCATAATCGGCATGGCCCGGACGATACTGCTTTGCAATATCACCATAATCCTTGGAGCGTTGATCTGTGTTTTCGATCATCATCGAAATCGGCGTGCCGGTGGTGGTCATGGTGACGCCATCGTCGCCCAGAAGCACACCAGAAAGCACACGAACCTGATCCGGCTCGCGACGCTGGGTCGTATATTTCGATTGACCCGGCTTGCGCTTATCGAGATAGGACTGAATTTCGGCTTCGGTAAAGGTAATGCCAGGAGGGCAACCATCCACGACACAACCAAGCGCAATACCATGGCTTTCGCCCCAGGTGGTTACGCGAAACAGATGACCGAAACTGTTATGAGACATGAGCTAAGCCTGATTACGGAGCGCCTTTGCCGGCAAGATATGGGCCGGTTTTATTGGCCTTTTGAGCAACGGTCAAATTATAGCTGGGATTAGCCACATACGGTTCGCAAAATTTCCATCGGATCATCCACATACCGCATTCTTTTTGACACATTCCGTCGGCTAAAATGCGCCCACAATCAAGTTGCGCCCTTTAGTTTCAGCCCATACTGTCGGCTCATACAAACTTTGAGGGAAGCAATTGCGCAAAATGCAATTCGTGTCGAATCAGTCAGTTGACGGTCGGGCACTCAAAAGGAGGATGACACCCATGCAGTATATTGTGGGACTGCTCTTCATTATTGCCTCGCTCTTTTCGACCGTTGCCATGGCGGATGATGTCGAAGGCAAGATCACCGGCATCAATCAGGATAAAGAAACAATTACACTGGATGACGGCAAGACCTACAAATTGCCCGGAGAGTTCGATTTCTCTGCTATCAGCAAGGGCATGAAAGTTATCATTCTCTATGATGAAGCCGACAATACGCGCTTCGTCACCGACATTCAGGAAGCCCCATAAGATCAGCTTACCGCAAGCACTAGACCCGTGTCGTACTGGCGAACAAAATCGACGCGGGTTCCATTCCAGTGATAGCTGTAGTGCCGACCCTGAACGGGAATCGTTATAACATTCGGCCAGAAAATCCCGATACAAGAGCCACCGCGCATCCGCACACTTGGCCAGAGAAGTCCGTTGCTTCCCGCTGCGCGCAGATCTTTTCCCTCAATATGTGAAGCCCCATAGTCAACCGGATCAAGCACGCCTGGTACTTTGCTCACATCGTCCAGTTCCTGTTCGACACTGCCAATCAGCACCCGAAAATCGGAAGTCCAGCCCGGTTCTTCATCGGTTGCCCGCATGAATTTTTCATGGTGATGGATGGTTTCCGCCACCGCCACATCTTCACGATCAGCGGCATAATAAATACCGTAGCTGCCATCGCTGAAACGCCCCGGACGGGTTGTCGAGCAATGTACGAAAGGCGCCATCACATAGGTTGCACCCTGCCCGGCAACGCGCCGATCAGCAGGCACCTTGCCAAGATCGCCAATTTCGAAACGAATGCGCGGGTTTGTCTTCTCCTCAACCGAAGCCAGCGCCTCCCAATCACGCGGATCAGCGATATCTTCAAACAGATCGATTGGCGGATGGATGGAGCGGATGATGCGAAAAGTCTGTGGCCAGTGAACATGTTGCTTTTGAGCCAGCCCGCTTACCATGCGCCGCGCTCCGCATTGAGCCATTCTCGTAGTGCAGCAAGATCTGAAATTTCACCACGCAACATGAGATCGAGCGCCGACAAACCGCCGAATGCGGCATTTGGCTTTCTGATCCAGGTGTAGCCGCGCGTAGCATCGCGGAACATGTAGCGCAGGCCTTTGTGAATGCCCATAAGATGCGCCATACGCATCCGCAAGTCACGGTCGATGCGACCTATGCTCCCTTCTTTCCAGCGCGCCCATGTTCGCGGGGACATATCACCCAAAAGCGTACTGGCTTCCGTATCTGACAGTTTCCACGCTTTGAACAAATTGACCGTGGTGCGCGCCAATGCGCCCGCTTCTTCGTCAGTGATTACCTTCGACAGATTGCCCGCAGGCGTTATGCTGATTGGCTGAAGCTCCATGGCATACCTTCCTTATGGCGGAAAGATAGCATAATTTTGCCAAATGGCAAGAAACAGAAAACTCACGCGCTTATTCGACGCGAAGCCATCCAGTGCGAATGACGTGTGCCCATTCTTCCCTGCCTGCCTTCTCAGCAAGCAAAACCATTCGAGATGGGTCATATGGGATACTGCGGAATGTAACACGCCAGTTACCTGCATCATCATCGATTACAGCATAAGACGCATTCGGCGTTCCGGTCTGCACAATATGTGGCACGGGCTGATCGTCATCATAGCCGGGACAGCCAACGCTGCCGGGATTGACGATCTGGCGACCATCGCTCAACCGCACAACGCGCGGCGTATGCGTATGACCGCAGAGGATCAGTGATGCGGCAATGCCTTCTGCTTCCGCTTCAATCTGCTTTTTCGGCCTCAGCACGACATCGCCAGTGGCAGTCACAGTTTCGAGCCAGTAAGTCGTGTCACTCGTGGGCGTGCCGTGGCTCAGAAAAATGCGGCCATCTGCGAGAACTTTGGTTGCGGGCATATCTCGCAGCCAGGCAAGATGCCGCTCTTCCAACTGGTCATAGGCAACGCGATCAGATGGGCCCATGTCTTCGACGGCTTTTTCAACCAGCCAACGGTCATGATTGCCACGAATTGCAATCATCTCACGCGCCATCAGCATATCCGCCGTTTCTCGCCCAGCGAGCGGCCCACTTAAATGATCCCCGAGATTGACAATGGTTTGGATATTCAGGGCATCAATATCAGCGAGCACTGCTGCCAGCGCATCACTGTTGCCATGAATGTCAGCAATAACCGCAAAGCGTTTGAATGACATGAACACTCGCAAAGTAGGGCTTTTCAACGACCGCAACGACGCAGCGTATCGATATCAAAAGCTACCCGGCTTTTAAGAGCAGTTCCAGTTAATATTGAACCGTTGGAACCGCTCTATCTTTTTGTTTTTACGCATTATCCCTATGCAAAACCACTTCACAATTTTGCTGGAAATGCTTTAAACCCAATCAAGCTTGCCGTTTTCGAACTTCAATATCTTGTCCTGCGGGATGGAGATATTTGCAGCATCGTGGCCGTCGATATCACCATAGAGATAAAACAGGGTGCGAATGCAGCCGCCATGCGTCACACAGACGGTTGGCCATTCGACCGCTTCAACCCAGCGCCCGATACGCTGAGAAAGACGCATATAGCTTTCAGCCGTTTCGCCCGGCGGGATGAAGTTCCACTTATCGCGAGCGCGCGCTTGCACAAGGTCATCACGCTCCTTGGCAATATCTTCCATCATGAAGCCTTGCCAATCGCCGAAATTCACTTCCATAAGCTGCGGATCAGTACGGAAATCATATGGGTCGAGACCCATGCGCAGGCGAATGCGCTCCATTGTTTCGCGTGTGCGGCGCAGCGGGCTTGCAACGAAATCATAACCGGCACCGTCGCCAATCAGCGATTTCAGCATATCGCCGTTACGGTCTGCCTGGGTACGTCCATGGGCGTTGATATCAATATCAAGCTGCCCCTGAATGCGCTGCGAGACATTCCAATCCGTCTCACCGTGACGCGAAAAGTAGATGATCTCCCGAGCCAAAGCATTACCTCTATCTGCCGCTAATGATTTTCTGGCGCACATTATGCTAGTGCCCATTCTTTGGATAACCTTCCCGCTGACGGAAAGACAAAAGAAAAATCCCGAAAAGTCGGTCAACTTTTCGGGATTTCGTCTTACAACAATCAGTCTTTAACGACTGAGATATCCGGAGCGTCAACAGCCTTCATGCCGATGACGTGGTAGCCGCTGTCAGCGTGGTGAACTTCACCCGTGACCGAGCGCGAGAGGTCAGAGAGGAAGTAAAGGCCAACATCGCCCACTTCATCAATCGTAACCGTGCGGCGCAGCGGTGCGTTATACTCGTTCCACTTGAGAATATAGCGGAAGTCACCAATGCCGGATGCAGCCAGAGTCTTGATAGGACCTGCTGAAATCGCATTGACGCGGATATTCTGCGGGCCAAGATCAACGGCCAGATACTTGACGCTTGCTTCAAGAGCAGCCTTTGCAACACCCATGACGTTGTAGTTCGGCATGACTTTTTCAGCGCCGTAATAGGTCAGCGTCAAAATGGAGCCGCCATCAGCCATCAGCTTTTCCGCGCGGCGCGAAATTGCCGTCAGCGAATAAACCGAAATCAGCATGGTGTTCTGGAAGTTCGCTTCGCTGGTATCGACGTAACGCCCGGTCAGTTCATCCTTGTCGGAGAAACCAATGGCGTGAACGACGAAGTCGAGCTTGCCCCACTTCTTTTCAAGTGCTTCAAAAACAGCATCAATGCTTGCGCCGTCAGCAACATCACAATGTCCTGCAACGAAAGCATCCAATTCTTCGGCCAACGGCTCCACGCGCTTCTTCAGCGCATCACCCTGATAGGTGAATGCGAGTTCCGCACCAGCTTCACGAGCGGCCTTGGCAATACCCCAGGCGATGGAACGGTTGTTGGCTACGCCCAGAATCAATCCGCGCTTGCCCTGCAACAAACCTGACTTTGCGGTCATTAAGGGTCCTCATCGAAATATAATCAACTAGATGCCCTATCGCACAGGCTTGCAACAGCTTCAAGCAATTGCGCATAAAAAGCCGGGTATTGTGATTTTATCGCACAACAGAGTTGTGCTTGAGCATCGGTTGAGGACGCAAAAGACACTGCTAAGCCTTTTTACGGGGATTAAATGCAGCTTTAGCAGTTAATCCCCGCATTGGCTTTTATAACGATTTTGACTTATTCGCCTTTGCGCTTGCGCAAAAACTCTTCAAGTTCGGCATCGCCACCTTCCGGCAGCATGATGCGGACGTGTACATAAAGGTCGCCATGACCGCCAGCTTTCAGTGGCAGGCCCTTACCCTTGAGGCGCAGAACCTTATCTGAGTTGGACCAAGCCGGAACCTTGACGGCGATACGACCGCTCAGCGTTTCGACTTCAGCCTTACCGCCCAGGACGGCGTCCTCAAGCTCGACCGGCAGATCGACATGCACATCGCGACCTTCAAGCCTAAAACGTGCGCTTTGTTTGAAGTGGATCGTGACCAGCGCATCGCCGGGTGTTCCGCCCAGGACGTGCTCGCCCTGACCTTTGAGCCTGATTGTCTGGCCGTCTTCGACGAATTGCGGCAGCTTGATCTTCAGATGTTTGCCGTTGGGGAAGACGGCTTCAACCTTGTCGGCACCTGCAGCCTGTTCAAGCGTGATATTAATCGACGCTGAAAGATCACTGCCCTTGACCGGCCCGCGCTGCTGACGTGCGCCACCGCGCCCGCCGCCGAAAGCGCCGCCAAACAAATCATTGAGAATGTCTTCAGCGCCACCGAAGCCACCCTGTTGCCCACCGCCACGCTGACGAAAGCCCGCGAACGGATCTCCGCCGCCGAAACCGGCATGCCCATCAAAGCCGCCACCCTGACCGGCAAAGCCCTGAAACAATGGCTTGCCTTCTGCATCGATTTCGCCACGGTCAAACTGTCCGCGCTTGTCTTTATCGCCGACGATTTCATAGGCCTGGTTAACTTCCGCAAAACGCTCCTGTGCCTTCGGATCATCCTGGTTCTGATCCGGATGGTGCTTTTTGGCCAGTTTGCGAAATGCCGATTTTATTTCTTCGGGCTTCGCCGTTTTGGCGACGCCCAACACGCTATAGGGATCGCGCATATATAGTCCTCATTTGGAAAAATGACTGTAATCTCAGTCGCTAGACTCAGTTTGCCATAATATGCGCACGAAGCCGGAAAACTTCCAGACTTACAAAGGGATGTTTTCAAAAAAGCTTAGATCGGTGCAAATGAGGTGATTGTCCACTGACCGCCGCGCTGCATACAGGTTTCGCCGCGATAGATCGAAACACCGTCAAAAGCCTCACGAGAGGTCTCGAATTTCCGGCAGAGGCCATCGTCGGATTTGGTCTCGGCAATCGTGGTAATCGTGCCCTGACTACCCGTATCAGGATTAGCCCACGGCACTGGCTTCTTGCCCCATTGGGTGAAATCAAGCGCCGAAACGACACTCTTGATCGTGGACTGGTCCGAAAGTTTGCCAGTATCTGTTTCTGTCTTTTGTGCTGGTTTGACTGAACCCGTGATTGTAGACGAATCGGGCACAGCCTTCTCAATACTGACGCCACCCATCGCACAGCCTGCCAGCGGCAAAACAACCATAACGAGCGCTGCACGGCGAATAAAAGCCATACCAAGAATCGTAGAATCGTCATGTGTGTCGCGGCGAGCGGATTCAGCAGCCAACGGTCTTCCCTTAAATACATCCTAAAGATGTAGCGAATATGGGGGTATGGGGTTAACAAGCGGTTCGCGGGCAAGGTAAACAAATCGCTACCAAAGGACAACGGTATAAAGTTGGCTGACAGAGCTTCTATTGCAGATGTTCAGTGTTAATTGCGAAAACAAGCTTTTGCGGGCAAAAATCGCCATGATTAGTGAGCAGATTCAAGAGTCTGAAACATCGGTTCGAGTGAGGATGAACTTTGATTTCACGCCGTAACTTACTGATTGGTGGCGCCGCGCTTACCACAGCATTCAGCTTGCCAATTATCAGTGTTCGATCACAAAGCAGCCGCCTATCCCTTTGGCCTGCATCGCCACCCGGTGGCGGAGGCCCGAGCGGTTCGCCTGATATAACCAAGAGAGGCGCGGTCACAAACATTGCAGTACCTGGCTTAGAGATATTCAACCCTGAGCGGCCAAACGGTTCTGCAGTGATCATTGCCGGAGGTGGCGGATATAAGCGCATTGAGGAAGGCAAAGAGTCTTATCCCGCTGCACGCTGGCTCGCAAAAAGAGGCATTTTTGCTTTTGTCCTCACCTATCGACTGCCAATTGAGGGATGGGCTGCAGGACCACTGGCACCGCTACAGGACGTTCAAAGAGCATTTCGTCTGGTGCGGGCGAAAGCGGCTGACTGGCAGATTGCTCCAAACAAGATCGGTGCGCTGGGCTTTTCTGCTGGCGGGCACTTGATGGGGCTTGCCGCGACCCGCTCAGCTTTTGCGTCTTACGAACCTGTCGATGACATCGACACACAATCAGCCCGGCCAGATGCGGCGGCGCTGATTTATCCGGTTATTACACTTGAAGCGCCTTATGATCACACATCGACCCGTCGCTCGCTTGTTGGCAAGCATCCAACACAAGAAGCAACGCGGGAGTGGTCGGTTGAAAGCCATGTTAACAAGGATTGCCCTCCGGTTTTTCTCACGCAAGCGGATGACGATCAGATTTCCAATCCAGCCAATAGCCTTATCATGCAGCAAGCTTGTGTGAAGGCAGGCGTGGATGTGGAGTTTCATGCGATACCATCAGGTGGCCATGGCTTTGGCATGGGTAAGACGGGAACGCCTACGGAACAATGGCCGCAATGGTATGAAGCCTGGTTGAGAAAACACAACATGCTGGCATGATGCGTCGCAGCTCTCAGCCATGGACAAAGCGGACGAATTGGAGGAAGTTCCGCGTACCCAAGTTTTCCAGATATCTGAAATAGCGGCAAATGACAGACACCAGCGACGATTTCACCCAAAGCTCAGAACCGTTCCGACTTTTTGCTGAATGGCTGAATGACGCCACCAAGAGCGAACTGAACGACCCAAATGCACTGGCACTTGCCACCGTTGATCCTGACGGCCTGCCCAATGTGCGTATGGTGCTACTCAAGGATTTCGACGAGCACGGTTTTGTTTTCTACACCAATTATGAAAGCAAGAAGGGGCAGGAAATCCTGTCCGCCGAAAAGGCTGCCATGTGCTTTCACTGGAAGTCGCTGCGCCGTCAGGTGCGCGTGCGCGGGCCAGTTGAGAAGGTCAGCGACGCAGAAGCCGACGCTTATTATGCATCGCGCCCACGCGGCAGCCGCATAGGAGCATGGGCATCGAAACAGTCGCGACCGCTCGAAAGCCGTTTTGCGCTTGAAAAGGCTGTTGCCGAATATACCGCTCGTTACGCCATCGGCGACATTCCAAGGCCTTCTCACTGGTCCGGATTCCGCATTCGCCCGGTTTCCATCGAATTCTGGCACGACCGTCCGTTCCGCCTGCATGACCGCGTATTGTTTACCCGCGACACACCTGAAGGCGACTGGAACAAAGATCGGCTTTATCCGTAACCAAATAAGAAAAAGGCCACCGTTTCGGTGGCCTTTTTAATTCAGACGAGCGGTTTGACGGCCACCCACAGGCTTCCGAACACGAGGCCCAGAAAGATGATCAGGCCCACAATATTGTTGGAACGAAACAGTTTCAAACACTGATCGGGATTGTCGATATCAAGCACGATGATCTGGCGATAAAGATGGGCACCAGCGGCCAGCAAACCGGCAAGTGCTGGCATCGGAACCTGCGCAACAGCAAACGCCGCCGCAAAAAAACCGATTGCTCCACCATAAAGCACCATGAGCGCAGTCTTGGTATGTTTGCCAAACAGCCGCGCGGTTGAACCCACTCCAACCAGCGCATCATCTTCCTTATCCTGATGGGCATAGATCGTATCGTAGCCGATCACCCAGAGGATCGCGCCGATGTAAAGCAGCACAGGCGGCAATGCGAGAGAGCCTTCCGCGGCCGCCCAACCCATCAGCGCGCCCCAAGAAAAGGCCAGACCAAGTACCAGCTGCGGCCAATTGGTGAAGCGCTTCATGAATGGATAGGCAGCAACAATCAGCAGCGAGAAGACACCAAGCCCGATTGAAAACCAGTTAAGCTGCAGCACCACAGCAAGGCCAACCAGCGCCTGCAAAACGAGAAAAATCTTCGCTTGCCTGCTCGTGACCTGTCCCGATGGCAGTGGACGCGACCGCGTGCGATCGACTTTATCGTCGATATCCTGATCGACAATATCGTTATAGGTACATCCTGCACCGCGCATGGCAATTGAGCCAACCAAAAACAGGACAAGGTGCCAGATTGAGGGTATGACGGACCATGCACCGTCGCCAGGCTGCGCGCCTGCGCCAGCAACGAGTGCTGCCGACCACCAGCAAGGCCAGAGCAAAAGCTGCCAACCAATCGGGCGATCCCAGCGCGCAAGCTGCGCATAGGGCCACAGCGATGGCGGAAGAACGCGATAGACCCAATGGCCCGAAGGCGCGTCTTTCACGCGTCCACGCACATCGCGCGACTGCACATCTGAATTGGCCCCAATACCGGACCCTGCATTGGGTTTTGACTGCTGCATGATTGCCTGCTTTCTAGAAACTGCTACGGCTCCACCCGCTTTTTATCCAAAAATCGCGGTACTGCCCTTGCCCGCAAACGCGTTGGGCAATAGAGACCCGTATCAATAAACATTTACTGATCTCACGCGCAGGGAGCAAGGCATGAAAGTTCTGTTGATCGGTTCTGGTGGCCGCGAACACGCATTGGCCTGGAAACTCGCCGCTTCCGAAAAGCTGACAAAGCTTTATTGCGCGCCCGGCAACCCCGGCATTGCCGAATATGCAGAACTTGTAACGCTCGACGTAACCGATCACGCAGCGGTCATCGCATTCGCCAAGGACAAGGCAATCGATCTGGTTGTCGTTGGCCCGGAAGCCCCACTGGTCGCGGGCCTCGCCGACGATCTCCAAGCCGAGAATATTCGCGTTTTCGGACCATCCAAGGCTGCCGCCCAGCTTGAAGGCTCGAAAGGCTTCACCAAGGATCTTTGCGCGCGTTTTGGCATTCCAACAGGTGCCTATGGCCGCTTCAACAATGCACCAAAAGCCAAGGCCTATGTCCGTGAAGTGGGCGCACCTATCGTCGTCAAGGCCGACGGACTTGCCGCCGGCAAAGGCGTTGTTGTTGCCATGACGCTCGATGAAGCGCTGGACGCGGTTGATGCCTGTTTTGAAGGCGCATTCGGTTCTGCTGGTGCCGAAGTGGTCGTTGAAGAGTTTCTTGAAGGTGAAGAAGCAAGCTTCTTCTGCATTTGTGATGGCAAAACTGCCCTATCGCTTGGCTCGGCACAGGACCACAAGCGCGTGGGCGATGGCGACACCGGGCCGAATACCGGCGGTATGGGCGCTTATGCCCCCGCTCCTGTAATGACACCCGAAATCGTTGAGCGCACCATGCGCGAACTGATCGAACCGACCATGCGCGGCATGGCGGAAATTGGCGCACCTTTCTCGGGCGTGCTGTTCCTGGGCTTGATGATCGGCAAGGACGGGCCGAAGCTTATCGAATACAACACCCGTTTTGGTGATCCGGAATGTCAGGTGCTAATGATGCGCCTTGAAACCGACCTGCTTGATCTTATCAATGCGGCCGTGGACGGCAAGCTTGATGAAGTATCGCTTGAGTGGAAAGACCAACCTGCCCTCACCGTGGTTATGGCTGCAGAAGGCTACCCTGCCAATGTGAAGAAAGGCAGCATCATTCGTGGTCTCGACCAGCTCAATAACATTGACGGGCTCAAAGTTTTCCACGCCGGTACGGCTGAAAAAGACGGCAACCTCATTGCCAATGGTGGTCGCGTTCTCAACGTAACAGCGATTGCTGAAACGGTGGCCGAAGCCCAGAGCAAGGCTTACGACGCCATCAAGCAGATTAACTGGCCGGAAGGTTTTTATCGCTCAGACATTGGCTGGCGTGCAGTAGAACGCGAACGCTCGGGCAAGTAATAACCCGTCTCATGCGGCCGCAGCACTTCAAGCGATATGGACACGATTGCGCCCGGCTTTTTTCGCCTGATAGAGTGCCGCATCTGCACGGCGCATCGTCTCATAAAGGCTCTCATCATCGACCTGCTCGGCAACACCAAAGCTTGCCGTCGGGCTCCAAGCCGGAGATTTGCCTGTAAAGCGAAGCTCGCATAGAGCTTCCCGCAAGCTTTGCGCCAAAGCTTCCGCAGCAGCCATGTCGTTGTCTGGAATGAAGACAACGAATTCCTCGCCGCCCATTCGGGCGGCAACCGCTGCTTTCGGCAATTGCGTTTTGAGCAGCTTACCAAAAGCTGCAATCACCCTGTCACCGCCATCATGACCATAGGTATCGTTGACGCGTTTGAAAAAATCCAGATCGCTCATAATCACTGAATAGCGAATACGAGCTCCCTTGCGCGCCAAAACGCGGGAAACATGCCGATCAAAACCGCGTCGATTATAAATCTGCGAAAGCTCATCGACTTCCGATTGCTCGCTGGCCTCCCCCACCATATGCGACACAGTGCTAAGCAAAAGAAGCAGTCCGCGCGCTACCTGCACCAGCACACCCACTGCCAGGGAAACGATGACATGCAGCGTGTTGGCATCGTCCTCCGGCCGCATATCGGAACCCGGCCAAGCGATAAGGAAGGCTTTTGAAAGGTAGTAAATGCAGCTGAATATCGCGAGCGCCATCATCAGTTTATCGACCAGGCGTGGCATACGCGATAGATAGATCACACGGATCATCCAAAGCTGCGCGAGGCAGAGCGGCAACTGATAAAGAAAGCGATGCAAAAACGACGTTCGCGGCAGATCATAGATGAGCAGATTGCAGATGATGGCTGCAAGGAAGAAGCCGCCATAAAATTTCCAGTCGATCTTCTGGTGATAAATACTTTGCAGGCCGATCGTTATGGCCAGAAACGCCGCCATCAGAAGCGAGAAGGAAGCCAGGACCAATAGGCGTGGATTTTCTGCAAGCGGGATCCAGTAGCCGAAGATTGCAACGAGTGCTGCTGCTATGGATGCCAGCGTGAACCAGCGCGGGGCTGCATAGTTCCGTTCCTGAATGGCAACGAACGCAAATGTCAGGATGAAAACACATGACACCGTCAGATTGACAGTCAGGAAGTACGGAACAAGCGTCATATAAAAACACCTACGAACATTACTGACGTTTACAATAATGAACTAAAAATTGGATTAAGTGCAGTGTTTTGTTTTTAAGGTCTATTTTCGGATTGGAGCATGAGAAAACGTAACCTTCGCGCGCTTTCTAATGCACTGATGACTTGGAGAGCAAATTAACAATCAGCACACCAAAAATTATGAAGCCGATTCCGATCATTCCCCACAAGTCCAGCTTCTGACCATAGACCAGCCAGCCAAAGGCAGAAATCAGAACGATACCGCAGCCGGACCAGATCGCATAAGCGACACCTACCGGAACGGTTTGCAATGTCAGGGAAAGAAAATAAAAGGCCACGGCATAGCCAACAATCATCGTGAAGGTTGGAACCATAACTGTAAAAGAGTTGGACGCCTTGAGCGCAGATGTCGCAATTACCTCTGCAACGATAGCAACACCGAGAAACAGATAGTTTTTCATGAGATTTAACTTTGTTGGTAAAGCCAGTTATTAGAGTGACTCCAGTTAATATTAAACTGTTGGAACCGCTCTATCTTTTTGTTTTTATACATTATTCTTACGCAAAACCGCTTCGCACTTTTGCCGGAAATGCTTTAATCACTAATCATTTTCACCAGACGGCTCCGAAGTGCTGACCAGTCATTCGGGACGACGCCAACCATATGGCTCAGCCAGATTCCATCAGCTGCAAAACGCACCGCTTCCATATCTGCCCCGCTTTCCGTGTCGCCGTATTCTTCGAGCCGCGCATTAAGCCAATGGCCCCAGGCATCGCGAAGTCTTGCATCGGAAAATACCGATATCCATAAAGCCCATACACGACTGTCATCCTGTTGCGCCTCTATCGCCAGCTCAAGATAGGCTCTTGTAAAACGTCCGCGAGTTTCTTGGTCATTCGCCATTCTGGCTCGCAGGGCAGTTTCAAAATCCAGTACCAATTCGTCAAAGACTGCATCAATCAGCAATTGTTTGTTTGCGAAGTGGTGCAGCAGACCGCCCTTCGTGACGCCAGCTCTACTTGCCACAGCCTCAAGGCTCACCGCATTCAAACCAGACTCCAGTGCCAACTCGACAGCACTTTCAATGAGCTGCGAACGGACAAGTTGAGGGTTTTTCTGGCGACGATTAGCGATTGACATAAAGAAACCTACCAGATGGTTTGTTTTCTGTCACGCAACAAACTTGCGTTTTCTTCGCGCTGTAAAAGGAAATCTGGCGCGAGGTTGCGACCACCCAAGGAAACCGAACGTGATCCAACAAGACAATTCACAATATTGACGTTTACGTAATAAGCCGATAGCTCTTATATCAATAGCCGTTATGTTCCCGCTGCCTGATTGGCCGCGGGACGGGTTTCCGAGGAGAGACCCATACAAAGGCCAAGTGGAGGAAAGATGTATCGCGCGCCGGTTTCCGAAATTTCCCATACGCTGATGAAGGTCGCAGGCCTTGAAACAGCCATTGAAGAGAACCGTTTCCCCGAATTTTCCGCCGATCTGGCGGAAGCTATTCTGGAAGAAGCAGGTAGGTTTGCCTCCGAGCGCGTGGAACCACTTCGCATCACCGGTGACAGGCATGGAGCCACTGTCAAAGATGGCGTTGTAACGACGGCGCCCGGTTGGAAAGAGCTTTATGCCGACTGGATTGCGGGCGGCTGGAATTCACTAACCGGCACGCCGGAATATGGCGGCCAGGGCCTGCCAACCATGATGTCGGTGGCTGTCAGCGAAATGTGGAACTCCGGCACTTTGGCGTTTGCTATCGCTCCTACGCTCACCATGGGCGCGGTCGAAGCACTGGAAAAGCACGCCTCAAAAGAGCTGAAAGACACGTATTTAGAGAAACTCATCACCGGCGAGTGGATGGGCACCATGAACCTGACAGAGCCACAGGCGGGCTCTGATCTCGGTGCATTGCGTGCGCGTGCAGAGCGCAGCGATGATGGTTCATATCGTATTTTTGGCCAGAAGATTTTCATTACCTATGGCGAACATGACCTGACCGACAATATTGTGCATCTGGTGCTGGCTCGCCTGCCTGATGCACCTGCCGGAACCAAGGGCATATCGCTGTTTCTTGTGCCAAAATTCCTCGTCAATGCAGATGGTTCGCTTGGCCGACGCAACGATCTGTTCTGCTCGGGCCTGGAACACAAGATGGGCATTCATGCCTCCCCTACCTGCACCATGATCTATGGCGATGGGTTCGTGAAAGGCGAGGAAACAGGTGCCGTTGGTTATCTGATTGGCGAAGAAAATCGCGGCCTCGCCTGCATGTTCACCATGATGAACAATGCCCGTTTGCTGGTTGGTATTCAGGGCGTTGGCGTGGCCGAAGCCGCCTATCAGCAGGCATTGAACTACGCCAAAGACCGCAAACAGGGCCGCGCCTTGGGTGCTGATCCCAAGGCTGGCATGAGCCCAATTATCGAGCACCCGGATGTGCAACGTATGTTGCTCACCATGAAAGCGCTGACACAGGTTGCCCGCTCCATCACCTATTCATGCGCCCATGCGATCGATATGAGTCATGCAACAGAGGGTGCTGACGCACAATTCTGGTCGGATCGCGCCGGACTGCTCACACCTTTGGCCAAAAGCTTTGCAACTGATGTCGGCGTGGATGTGGCCTCGCTTGGCGTGCAGATCCATGGCGGCATGGGCTTCATCGAAGAAACCGGTGCAGCGCAATTGCTGCGCGATGCCCGCATTACTCCGATTTATGAAGGTACAAATGGCATTCAGGCCATTGACCTTGTGCTGCGCAAGTTACCGCTCGGCAATGGTGAGCGCATCGGCAACTATCTCGCCGAACTGCAGCAAGAAGCGGACAAAGCGACAAAATCGAACCGTCCTGAACTTGGCGAAACGGGTTCACGTCTTTCGGCCGCCATCAAAGATGCGCGTGAAGCCACCGAATGGCTGCAAAAGACGGCAAGCGAAGGCCGTACAGAAGAAGCGCTGGCTGGCGCAACGCCGTATCAGCGCCTGCTCTCCCTGACTGCTGGCGGTGCGTATCTCGCGCGCGCAGCACTTAACAGTGACGATGCCGGCCGCGCTGCGCTTTGCCGTTTCTTTGCCGAAAACATGCTTGCGGAAGTCTCATCCCTCAAGGACACCGTCATCAGCGGCGCAGTCAGCCTTGCAGCTGCAAAATCCGCGCTGGAGGTCTGATTATGAGCGAGCATGTTCTGATCGAACGCAAAGGTGCAGTGCAGATCATCCGGTTTAATCGGGCCGACAAGAAAAATGCCATCACCCGCGCAATGTATGCGGCAATGGCCAAGGCGCTTGTAGATGGCGATGCCGATGATGCGGTGCGCGTGCATGTGTTTTTGGGCGTGCCCGGCGCATTCTCGTCAGGCAACGACATGCAGGATTTCATGGCTGCCGCGTCGGACGGCAATATGGGCAATGACATTCTGAATTTTCTCGCAGCCCTATCGGGCTCGAAGAAGCCGGTCATATCCGGCGTCGATGGCCTGGCTATCGGGATCGGCACGACAATCCATCTTCATTGCGACCTGACGTTTGCCACTAACCATGCGTTGTTTCGCACGCCTTTTGTTGATCTCGGACTCGTACCGGAAGCGGCCTCCAGCCTGCTTGCACCATCGCTGATGGGGCATCAGAAGGCATTTGCATTGCTCGCACTGGGGCATGGCTTCGATGCGCAGGCAGCACTTGAAGCGGGCATTGTCTATAAGGTTGTAGAAAGCAGCGAGCTGGAAGCAGAAGTGCTGAAAGCTGCAGAGGAAATTGCTGCCAAGCCTCCGCAGGCCATGCAGATTGCTCGCAGCCTGATGCGTATGCCTGCCGAACCTGTTGCTGATCGCATCGCAAGAGAAGCAAAGCATTTTGCCGAGCGGCTCACGTCGAGCGAAGCGCGCGAAGCCGTAATGGCGTTTCTCAGTCGCAAAAAGTAATCTGAATAAAAAATTACCCGGATGGGATTACCATCCGGGTGGCTTGCTGGAGGTCAGCCAAGTTGGTTGCTCCGGCATCGAGGCCTTTGATGTCTGGAAAGGTCCTTCATCTTTCCAGACGACCACCGAGCGGTGCGTTATTCTTTAGATAGTATAGAAATCCGACGAGAACGTGTTCACACGCGAATGTGATGACCTACTAGTATGGCGAACCCGAAATTCGTATCGCTTTGATGCAGCTCTTGGAGCGAATTTCTGGATGCGTTCTAGTTTCGAGCGATAATCTCACGGCCTTCAATGACCATACGCACGCCCAGCGAACCGGTTTTGCGGCGGGCAAGGAAGCGAGGGCGGCGGCGGCGCGGTTCCTGCCCCTGACGGCGTGCCTGTGGTTCTCCGGTGCGAACCGGGCCAGTGCTTTCATAAAGCGGACGCGCAACGCCATCTTCTTCCACCAGCATCATTGGCAGATTGAAGGTTGCAGCCCAGGCGCGCCAGTCAGCAGCAACATCGGTCAGGTCGTGAGCAACCAGCAGCGGCACAGAAAGCTGCGGATCTTCATGCATCAGTTCAAGCGTTACGGTGATTTCGCCAAACTCGTCTTCGACAGCGCGAGCTGTCACGCCGATGAATGCGTTGATCGGAAGAGCGAGCGACATTGGCAAGCCGCTCGATGGCAGGATCTGGCGGATAACCGCACCACGTTCACTAATGGTGAAGGTTACGTCTGCATCGCAATCTTCTGCCGCATAGGTCACAACCTGCGGAAGGTGAAACGGATCGAGCCGAAGTTCCTGACCTGCCCATTCTGGCTTCTTAAGTCCGCTGCTCATCATTTTCGACGCCTCTGTCTATCTCTGCCTGTTTTTTGAGAGCCAGTTATTCCGGCTTCTCTTTTGAGCGATGTTCGCTCTTGTTGATTTGGAGAATAGACCGCGTTTATTACCGATGCGCTTAACGCGTTAGGTTAACTTTTCCCTGCTTTTTCATTTGGTTACTGCTTTACAACCAGGTGTAAGAAGTCAGTAATTCTTGCTAATTTGCGTTTACATAAATGAAAGGCGGACAGTTTCCTGCCCGCCTTAATTTCTTCTTATTTGCTGGAATTACAGCACTTTACCCGGATTCATAATGCCATTCGGGTCGAATGATTTCTTAATACGGCGCATCAATTCAAGAGCTACGTCCTGTTTGAAGAAGGCGAGCTCCTCGCGCTTCAATACGCCGATACCGTGCTCTGCGGAGATCGATCCGGTATAAGAAGCAACAATTGTATGAATGCGATGATTTAAATCGTGCCAACGATCAAGGAAAGCTTGCTTATCGGCACCCACCGGCTGCGACACGTTATAGTGCAGATTACCATCGCCAATATGGCCGAAACAAACAATACGCGAGCCGGGAATCATTTCCAGCGTTGCCGCATTGGCTTCGTGAATGAATTCCGGGATTTTTGCGACAGGCACCGAGATATCGTGCTTGATCGAGCCGCCTTCCGGCTTCTGCGCCCAGGACATTTCCTCGCGCATTTTCCAGAACATCTGTGCCTGTGCAACGCTCTCGGCAATCGCTGCATCCTGAATAATATCGTTCTCGAACGCTTCCGTCAGGATGGTTTCAAGCGTCGTGCGCGCATCGTCTTCCGAACGGGTCGAAGAAATATCCACCAGCACATACCAGTCATGCGGGCTTTCGAGCGGATCGCGAACGCCGTCGACATGAGCAATTGTAAACTCAACGCCGACACGCGGCATCAGTTCAAAGCCAGTGAGCGACGGACCTGCATGTTCGTTGGCAAGCTGGAACAGGCGAAGCACGTCTTCCGGGCTGCGAAGACCGGCATAGGCAACGCCCTTGCCCTTTGGCTGCGGGTAAATCTTCAAAACGGCAGCAGTGATAACACCAAGCGTGCCTTCCGAACCGACAAACAGATCTTTGAGATCATAGCCGGTGTTGTCCTTCTTCACATAGCGCAGATCATTGAGGATTTCGCCGCTTGGCAGAACCACTTCAAGACCGAGGCAAAGCTCGCGCATATTGCCATAGGCCAGAACAGCCGTGCCGCCAGCGTTTGAACCAAGATTGCCGCCAACCTGGCAGGAACCTTCCGCACCAAGCGACAACGGGAACAGACGGCCCACTTTCTGCGCTTCGTCCTGAAGGTTTTTGAGGATCACACCGGCTTCGACCGTCACCAGATTACCGACCGGATCAACCGAGCGCACCTTGTTCATGCGGCCAAGCGACAGAACAATCGTGGTGTTGCTCTGATCAGGCGTCTGACCGCCAACAAGACCAGTATTGCCGCCCTGCGGGACGACCGGCGTCTTGGTTTCATTGGCAAGTTTCAGGATAGCAGAAACTTCTTCCGTCGAAGCAGGGCGCAGAACCAGTGGCGAACGGCCCTGATAGAGATCGCGCTGTTCGATCATGAAAGGCGCAATATCTTCCGGCGCGGTCAGCGCATTTTTTTCGCCAACGATGGCTGCAAAACGTTCGATCAGGGCGGTGTCGAGCATGTGCTTCTCTTGTCAGTTGGGGGAATTAGCGCGGGGCAGCCGCGCGTTTAAGACGATCATTGATGGCCTCACCGAGACCATCAAAAGGAATGGGTTCAACAGCAATGGTGCGCGCGCCGCTTGCATCAAGCCTGCGCATGAAATCAAACAGATTGCTGGCCGCTTCGCGCAAATCGCCCGATGGGCTGAGGTTCAGCACAGCAAGCGCTTTATCGGCACCGGTCACGCGCTCTGGTCCGAAAGCCAGCAATGCCTCGCCCGCATCAACGCTTGCAGCATCAAGCCGCACGGCAGCATCAGGCGCATAATGGGATTCCATCATGCCCGGCGCTTGAATAGCGGCCTTATGCTCCGCACGTTCAAGCTTAACGCCAATCAACGCTTCAATCTCTTCTGCGGCTAAACCACCGGGGCGCAGCAGACGCACGCGCTCGTCTTCAACCTTAAGAATAGTCGATTCAACACCCACGCCACACGGACCAGCATCGAGGATCATGTCGATCTTATTGCCCAAATCATCCGCCACGGCTTTCGCAGATGTCGGACTGATACGACCCGAAGTATTGGCGCTTGGTGCAGCAACAGGGCCGTCCAGATTCTTTATAACATCACGCACCTGCCCCGTTGGCATACGGATGGCGAGTGTATCAAGCCCTGCCGTCACCAGCGGATGGATAGGGCGCGGCGTGTCCTGTTTAGCTTTAAGCGGCAGAACAAGTGTCAGCGGTCCCGGCCAGAAAGCCTCTGCGAGTTTGCGTGAGATCGGATCGAAAGTCACATAACGCTCGGCCATGGCGATGCTATCGACATGGGCGATAAGCGGATTAAACTGCGGACGGCCTTTGGCGGCGAAAATACCGGCAACGCCTTCGCCATGCGCTGCGTCAGCCGCAAGACCATAGACCGTCTCTGTCGGAATCGCGACAAGGCCGCCACGGGTGAGCACAGCCACCGCGCGCGAAACAGCTTTATCGTCAAATTCCAGAATGTCGGCCAAAGGCTTCAGCCCTTATTCATTGTTACTGCGCTTTTGCGTGCATGTCGTAGCTACACAAAGCGTCGCTTTTGAGCAAGAGACTCCAATCAGCACTTCATGCAAGATCGGAATGAGTTATTAAAAAAGCCGCCTTTGAGGCGGCTTTTTTACTTATCCGGCGATTTTCGAGAAATCGGCCACCTTGCTGGTAGCGGTGCGGATTTGTTCAAGCAGTGCAAGGCGATTGGCGCGGACGTTTTCGTCCTCGTCATTGACCAGTACCTTCTCGAAGAAAGTATCAACCGGACCGCGCAGCTTGGCCAGCGCCAGCATTGCGCCGCCGAAATCTTCGCGGGCAATGGCTTCTTCGGCTTCTTGAGCTGCGAGGTTTACAGCCGCATAAAGCGCCTTTTCCTCATTGAGCTTCAAGAGAGCGGCATCGACGCTTTGAGCGACCTTGGTGCCCTTCTTTTCTTCCGCGGCCAGAATGTTGGCAGCGCGCTTCGTGCCAGCCAGAAGGTTCTTGCCGTCTTCTTCATTGATGAAGACGATCAAGGCTTCCAAACGACGGGCAACCAGCAGAAGATTGTCGGCATCCGAAGTCAGAACCGCATCAATTGCGTCGTGACGTGCGCCGTCTTCTTTCAAGTGAACCTTGAAACGGTCATGCAAGAAGGACAGCAGATCAGCCAGCAACGGCTCAGCATTGGCTTCTTGCGCACGCACCTCTGCTTCCAGATTGCGCAATGCGTTATCGACGTCCTGCTCACCATCAACATCGCCAGATTTTTCATCTGCGAGCTTGGCTTCAAACTCACGCAGTCTGCGCTGAACCTGACCTTCTTTGAGAGCGGCATAAGCCGAGCGCAGAAGTGGCAAGAGCGGGAACTTCCAGTCCTGCGACAGAACCAGACGGATCACACCCAGCGCTGCACGACGCAGAGCAAACGGGTCTTTCGAGCCGGTAGGCTTTTCGTCAATCGCCCAGAAACCAATCAGCGTGTCGAGCTTGTCAGCCAAGGCGACAGCAACGGCAACCGGATTTTTCGGTACGAAATCAGACGGGCCTTGCGGCTTGTAATGTTCTTCGAGAGCCGTAGCGACGGATTCGTCTTCGCCCTGAAGCAGAGCATATTTGCGACCCATCGCGCCCTGAAGTTCAGGGAATTCGCCGACAACTTCCGTTGTCAGATCGGCCTTTGCCAGAACTGCCGCGCGCGCTGCAAGCGCAGGATCGGCACCGACCAGCGGCGCGATCTCAGCCGCCAGCTCGCGGATGCGTTGAACTCGCTGTCCTTGCGTGCCGAGTTTGGCATGGAAGGTCACATTGAGCGCATCCAGACGCGCCATGCGCTGATCAAGCGGCTTTTTCAGATCAAGGCCGAATTTTTCGCCAGAAGCCAAAAGCTTGTCGAGGTCCGGCAGATCGTGCTGATCCGTGTGCCAGAAATAAAGCGCATCGGAGAGACGTGCGCGCACGACCTTGCCATTGCCGTAAGCGATTTCCGTGCCGCCATCGCGTGCAGCGATGTTGGACACCAGAATGAACTTGTTCGACAGTGCTTCTGTTTCGCCCTGCTTGCGGGTGACCAAGCATTTCTGGTTCACGCGGATTGTCAGCTGAATGACTTCCGGCGGAATCGCCAGAAACTCTTCCTCAAACTCGCCCATCAGCACGACAGGCCATTCGACCAGACCAGAAACCTCTTCGAGAAGACCCGCATCTTCGACCAGTTCCAGACCGGAGGCGAAAGCCAGGTTATGCGCGTCCTGCGAGATGATTTCCTTGCGGCGCTCGGCGTCGAGCACCACAAAAGCCTTTTCGAGCTTTTCGACGTAATCGTCAAAACGGCGCACTTTGATCGCCTGACCATCGCTCAGGAAACGATGACCATAGGTGAGATTGCCCGACTTGATGCCGTCAACGTCAAACTCGACCACAACCGTTTCTTCGGTTTCAGGACCGAAGGTGCAGAGGATCGATTGCAGCGGACGCACCCAGCGAAGTGCACCCGGCTTTGACGAAGCTGCACCCCAGCGCATGGATTTTGGCCAAGGGAAGTTGCGGATTGTCTGCGGTACGAGTTCAGCAATGATTTCTTCCGCAGCGCGGCCCGGCTTGGTCAGATGAGCAACGTAGAAATCGCCCTTCTTTGGATCGGAATGCACATGTGCCTGAGACACATCGGTCAATCCAGCCTTACGGAGAAAGCCCGCAATGGCTTGTTCCGGTGCCGTGACGGATGGGCCTTTTACGTCCTCATGCACGTCTTTCGAGCGCACGGTCAGACCGCGAATATCGAGCGTCAAACGGCGCGGGGTCCAATAGGCGGTCGTGGCCTCATAGGTCAGACCGGCTTCCACCAGACCATCGGTGATCATCTTCTTGAAATCACCTGCAGCTTTGCGCTGCATGCGGGCCGGGATTTCTTCGGAGAAAAGTTCGAGCAACAAATCAGGCATATTAATTACTCGCCCTCACGCTTGAGATTAAAACCACCGGCATCCGTCAACAAGAAAGCTTCGCCGCACTGACGCGCGAGATTGCGCACGCGCAGGATATAGCTCTGACGTTCAGTAACCGAGATCACGCCGCGCGCATCCATCAGGTTGAAGACATGGGATGCCTTGATGCACTGGTCATAGGCCGGGAAAACGCATTTATGCAGCGAGCCTTCGCCCGTGCTGCCTGCCTTCAAAATCGCAGCGCATTCGCGCTCTGCATCAATAAAATGCTGGTGCAGAATATCGGTATTCGCCATTTCGAAATTGTAGCGGGAATATTCCTGCTCAGCCTGTAGGAAAACGTCGCCATAGGTGACTTTTTCTTCGCCTTCGAGACCATTGAAGTTGAGGTCATAGACATTGTCCACGCCCTGCACATACATGGCGAGGCGTTCAAGACCATAGGTCAATTCGCCCGCGACCGGCGAGCATTCAATGCCGCAAACCTGCTGGAAGTAAGTGAACTGCGACACTTCCATGCCGTCACACCAGCATTCCCAACCAAGACCCCAAGCGCCGAGCGTCGGGCTTTCCCAGTCGTCTTCCACGAAACGCACGTCATGCAGCGTCGGATCAAGACCGATAGCGCGAAGCGAACCGAGATAAAGGTCCTGCAGGTTCGGCGGCGATGGCTTGATGATCACCTGATACTGATAATAATGCTGCAAGCGGTTTGGATTTTCACCATAGCGGCCATCCTTCGGACGGCGCGACGGCTGCACATACGCAGCTTTCCAAGGCTTTGGCCCGAGCGAACGCAAAGTCGTCGCCGGGTGGAACGTACCCGCCCCTACTTCCATGTCGTAAGGCTGCAAAATAGCGCAACCGTGTTCCGCCCAATAGTTATGGAGCGTCAGGATCAAACCCTGAAAGGAACGGGTGGGGTGCATATGTGCTGGCAACGTACTGGACACGGGGTCAGGCCTTGTTATTGAAATGATGGCCCGGTCTAATTTGTCAGCCTGCCACGGTCAAGCATGACATTTGATCGCTGAACGCTGCTCACGCCGGCATAGAGAAATGGAAAGCCCGGAAATTGATCAAACTTCCGGGCTTTGAAATTATTCGGTTTTGGTTTCAGGCGCTTTTGTCGGCTCAGGCTTCTTGTCCTGAGCCCGCGCCTCCGAAGGATTTGGATCAGGAGCCAGACCCTTTTTCAGCTTTTCTTCAATTTTGGCCAGCTCTTCAGGTTCAGGCTTGCCAGCAATGGCGTGGTTCCACTGGAAAGTCGCTTCAAGCTGACGGTCCGAGCGCCAGTAAGCATCGCCAAGGTGGTCGTTGATCGTCGGATCTTCCGGACGAAGCTTCACGGCCTTTTCAAGCTCGACCACGGCTTCCGGATAACGACCGAGCTTGTAATAAGCCCAGCCGAGCGAATCGACGATGTAACCATCCTGCGGACGCAGTTCGACTGCCTTCTTGATCATTTTCAGTGCTTCATCGAGATTTTCACCCCGATCAACCCATGAATAACCAAGATAATTCAGCACCTGTGGCTGATCAGGATAAAGCTCCAGAGCCTTCTTGAAATTTGGCTCTGCCTGATCCCATTCCTTCAGCCGTTCATGCGCGATGCCGCGCTGGTAGAACACTGGCCAATCCTTGCGTTCCGGCGATTTGATCTGCTCTACCGCTGCATCATAGATTTTTGCAGCGTCGGCAAAATTCTTGTCCTGCGCATAGACACCACCGAGCGCCAAATAGGTGCGCAGATCCGTCTTGTCGCGCTCAAGCAAGGTCTTGAGCTGGGTGATTGCTTCGCCAGTCTTCTCGTTTTCAGCAAGATTAAGTGCGCGCTGCATTTCCGCATCACGCCGATACGGCGATTTTTCGGGAACGCGAGCATAATATTCGACAGCCTTTTCCGGCTGACGCAGCTTCGCCGAAATATCTCCAAGCTGGTAAAGCGTAGCATCATTGTCTGGGCGCAGTGGCAACGACATTTGCAGGTACAGTTTCGCAAATGCTTCTGCACCACCGCGATTGATCGCAGTGCCAAGCGTATAAAGCACTTCGCCCACACCTTGCTGTGGCGTATCGATCAGGCGAGGATATTTCTGTCCCGCCTCAATCTTTTCGCGCATCTCTGTGATCGTCATACGGCCATTCAGAAGCTCTTCAGCGTCTTTGAGAATCTTGACAGCACCGGCCTTATCGCCCTGACGCAGCTTGAATGCGGCATAGGACATCACAATACGCTCATAGGTATCAGGCGCTGCGCTACCACCGGCGCGATCATCGAGCGCTTGCTGATAATAATTGCGTGCGTCCTGCTTATCGCCAGCAATATCGGCGATAAGCGCTGCATTATAAATGCGGAACAGGCCGTACCACTCAGGACCGTTGATCTTCACAACATCAGCAAGCGCACGCTTTGGATTGCCCTGCCCGACCTTCACCCATGCGCTCATGAGACTGGTCGCGAGCTGGTCCATGTCGGACTGAATCGACAACATCAGAAGCGGGCCGGTCTTGCGATACTGCTTCTTGGAAATGGCATCGATTGCCAGTGCTACGCGTGAAAAGCGCTCAATCTCCGGCTGATCTTTAAGCTCTTCGGCAAGCGGCAGAGCATCCTTGAAACGACCTTCCGTCAACAGCGCCAATAGCAGGTTCTGCTTGATGATGTCATTTCCCGGATCAAACGCCATGGCCTGACGATAAAAATCGACAGCTGCGGAAATGTTGTTGTCGGCTTCAGCTGTGCGCGCTGCGAGATAAGCGCCGGCAAATGAACCGGCACGCACCTGCGAGACTGGATCTGTGCTTGTTTTAGCCATTGCCGCATTTGCCGGTATCACCACTCCCGCCAAAGCCAGAAGAAGCAATCCGTAAAGCGGACGACGTTTAGATCCCTGCCGCATAAAGCCCAGTCCTCTTTCCGATTCCGTATAAGATCCCCTATTCAGAGGCACCTCAAGCATGGCCTTTTTGGGGTCCAAGCGCAAGAAAAGCATCCGTGAAGGATGCTTTTCTTGTTACTCCTTATCAGCATGTCGTCAACCTGAAACCGGTTTCCACTTTCAGGCGACATGCTTGAAAAAGCATCCGTGAAGGATGCCATTCTTTAAATTTTACAAAGACCTTAGTTTACCCGGCTGATGCAGAAGTCGATGACTTCAATCAGCGCATCCTTCTCAGGGCAGGCCTTCAACGGCGCTAAGGCATCGCGGGCAATTTCGCCGAAATGACGGGCACGCTGTACAGTGTCAGCGATTGCACCGTGCTTTGTCATCAGGCCAATGGCCTTTTCAAGCGAAGCGTCGTCGCTCGCACCTTCTTCAATTGCATGTTTCCAGAAAGCGCGTTCTTCATCAGTGCCGCGGCGATAGCTCAGGATCACTGGCAGTGTGATCTTGCCTTCGCGGAAATCATCGCCGGTGTTCTTGCCAAGATCGGCTGCCGAACCACCATAATCCAGCGCATCGTCAACAAGCTGGAAAGCGAGGCCAAGATTAAGACCGTAATCGCGCAGGGCTGCACGATCGGAAGGTTTCGCATCAGCAATGATCGGACCGACTTCGGCAGCAGCCGAGAACAGCGCTGCGGTTTTAGCCTTAATGACGGCCAGATACTCGTCTTCCGTGGTTTCCATGTTCTTGGCGGCAGCCAACTGCATCACTTCGCCTTCAGCAATAACCGAAGCGGAAGTTGCAAGAACATCAAGAGCATCGAGCGAGCCGACATCAACCATCATCTTGAAAGCCTGACCGAGCAGGAAGTCGCCAACCAGAACGCTTGCCTGGTTGCCCCAGATCATGCGCGCCGTGCTTTTACCGCGACGCAGATCGCTTTCATCGACCACATCGTCATGCAGAAGAGTAGCGGTATGCATGAATTCGACCGAGGTTGCGAGACGGACATGCCCGTCACCCTCATAGCCAAACATGCGGGCAGCAGCCAACGTCATCATTGGGCGGAGGCGCTTGCCACCAGATGAAATGAGATGGTTCGCCACTTCCGGGATCATCTCGACATCGGAGCCCGCACGGGACAGGATCATTTCGTTCACGCGGCCCATATCGGCCTTCGTCAGGTCGACCAGAGGCTGAACCGATCCTTCCCGCTTCTGTTTCCCGTCAAGATTCAAAACCACACCCAATGTCGTTACTCCTAGCTGCTGACCACACTATTTGTGCGGATCAGAATGCTCAAGACGCTTAACAGCCCCTGCAACGCCCAAGCTTTTTATTCAGAGCCTGTTCACCATTGAAGGAAGCAGTTGTCAATGCGGTCTATTGATTACACATTGTCGAAATGATCGAACTTATGCGCACAAATGATTCCGTTCTCCTGTCCGTTGCCGAAGCTCTTATGAAAGAGGCCGGCATCATTTACTTCATTGCCGACACCAATATGAGCATTCTCGAAGGTTCATTAGGCGTTATACCTAGGCGATTCCTCGTTGAGGAAGACCGATTGGACGAAGCCAGACGTTACCTGATCGATGCCGGTCTGGAACATGAACTCAAAGACCATGACGAATAACATTTCCGAGCGCGCACAGGATACCATGGAAGAAACGCTGGATGTGTTTCATCGTGGTGCATTTCATCTCGTGCAGCCCGCGATGAAAGGCCATCGGTCCGGTGTAGACGCAATGATTCTCGCAAGCAGCGTGCCAAATGGTTTCTCAGGCCGCCTTGCCGATCTCGGCAGTGGTGCAGGTGCTGCAGGCCTCGCGGTGGCTGCCCGCTGCAAGGACGCGCGCGCTACACTCATCGAACGCTCGGGCTTTATGCTTAACTTTGCGCATAAGAGCGTCAACCATCCACTAAATACCGCCTTGCGCGACCGTGTCGATATTCTGGAAGCCGATGTCTCACTGACCGGCAAGGCGCGGGCCAGCGCTGGCCTGATCGATAACAGCTTCGATTATGTCATCATGAACCCGCCTTTTAATGAGGCGAGCGACCGCTCGACACCTGATCCCTTGAAAGCTGAAGCGCATGTCATGCCCGAAGGCATGTTCGACCAATGGCTGCGCACCGCATCGGCGCTTCTGCGGCCCGGCGGCGGCGTTTCGATTATCGCACGCCCTGCTTCGCTCGCGCCGATATTGGAAGCGCTTGAGCGGCGTTTTGGCGGACTGAAGATCATTCCGATCCTGCCACGCCCTGACGCGGCGGCCATCCGCATCGTGATTACCGGCATTCGCGGTAGCCGTGCAGGCCTTTCGCTCATGCCAGCCCTTATTCTGCACGGCGATGCGGGTAATGATTTCACGCCACGCGCCACAGCCATTAATAATGGCCAGACTTCGCTGCTTTAGGAAAACCCGTGAAAAAATGTCTGAACGCGGTTGATCGCAACGACGGAAAGGCTCGGTTCGAACTCTTTGATCACAGAAACGGGCTTTATTCTTTTGAAGAAACCCAAGAGTTTCTGGATGAAGTGCCTGAGATTGGACCCTACACTTATTGGGGTACGGCTTACGCATCCGGGCTTTACAATGACCAGACCGAAGCCATGCGGGAAGCGAGAGCGCTGATCCAATGGCTTTCCGTGATTGAAACAAGCGAGGGCTTCATGGAAATCAGACCAGTCAAAATTGACGATGCGGATGGCATGAGCCGCGTTCTCAAAGAGATCATCGACGCAACCGGACTCCAGCGGGATTATGATCGCGACCATGTCATTGAGCGCTATATTTCCGATCCGAACCGGATCGAATGTCACGTAGCGGTTGCTGATGGCGAGATACTAGGTTTTCAATCACTGAAACATGCGACCGAAGACAATCCCTACGGCGTTGCAGTCGGCTGGGGAATTATCGGCACCCATGTCAGTCCGCGTGCTGCCCGCAAAGGCGTAGGATCGGCCCTATTCGCAGCAACCCGTCAGGCGGCGGAAGCGGCAGAGATCACTGATATCGACGCAACCATCGGTGCCGATAACGATATGGGCCTCGCCTATTATGAAGCGATGGGTTTTCGCACATATCGCACATCGGGCGACAGAATCTGTAAACAATATAGTTTGGAAAACTGAAGACATGCTTCTCATCGTTGGAACCATTCGCTTGCCGGCCGAAAAACTTGATGAAGCTCGACCAGTTATGCAGCGGATGATTGAAGCAAGTCGCGCAGAGGACGGCTGCCTTTCGTATTCTTATTCTCAAGATGTACTTGAAACAAACGTCATTCATGTAAAAGAGCTATGGCGCGATCGGGTTTCACTGGACAAACACTTCGTGTCTGACCACATAGGGAAGTGGCGTTCCGAATGGCCAAGACTTGGCATTACGGATCGCAACCTCACGCTCTACGAAGTAGACGCTCCGGAAATAACCTGAAAAGAAGAATAATGACGTCACATCCGAAGCCCGTCCGCCCCGTTTCCATCATGCGTCGCTTTCTCGACAGCGAATCTGCTGGTGGTATTGTTCTCATGGCCGCTGCAGCGCTCGCGCTGATCGTTGCGAATTCGCCTTTTTCCAAGACCTATTTCGGCGCATTGCAGTCCTATATTGGTCCACTCAGTCTTTCGCATTGGATCAATGATGCGCTGATGGCCGTCTTCTTTCTGCTGGTCGGACTTGAGATAAAACGTGAGTTTCTCGATGGCCAGCTTGCAAGCTGGCCTAATCGCATTTTGCCGGGCATAGCTGCCGCAGGCGGCGTCATCGTGCCCGCACTGATTTTCGTTGCCTTCAATTATAACGATCCTGAGAAAGTGCGCGGCTGGGCTGTACCGTCAGCCACCGACATCGCTTTCGCGCTTGGTGTTTTATCGCTACTCGGATCGCGCGTGCCGTCAAGCCTCAAGGTCTTTCTGGCGACGCTTGCCATTCTCGATGATCTGGCAGCAGTGATCATCATTGCGATCTTTTATACTGCTGAGATTTCCATGCCTTATCTGGGCGCAGCATTTGCAACGGCCGCCGTTCTGTTTGCTATGAACCGCATAGGCGTCTCGAAACTGCTACCCTATCTCATTGGCGCTGCCATATTGTGGTTCTTCGTGCTCAACTCCGGCGTTCATGCGACCGTCGCTGGCGTTGCCGCGGCTCTCATGATCCCGCTGAAGCCTGCCAAAGCGAAGCCGGATGATATGACTTCGCCACTTCATACGCTGGAGCACGCTCTGGCAAAACCTGTCGCTTTCTTCATCGTTCCAGTGTTCGGTTTTGCCAATGCCGGTATTTCGTTCACCGGAATGACGCCTTCCATCATCTTCGATACTCTGCCGCTTGGCATCATGCTCGGTCTTTTTGTCGGCAAACAGCTTGGCGTGTTTGGTGCTGCATGGCTCGCAATCAAAACGGGTCTGGCACAGCGGCCAATGGGCGCCAGCTGGGGGCAGATATATGGTGTTTCACTTCTTTGCGGCATCGGCTTCACGATGAGCATTTTTATCGGGCTTTTGTCCTATCAGTCGGAACTATTACAAGCCGAGACAAAAATCGGCGTTCTAACTGGCTCCGCACTCTCTGCAATATGTGGTTATGTACTGCTCAGAATGCTGGCCAAGCCGAAAAACTGACGAAAACAAAATGCCCGGAACGAAATTCCGGGCATTTTTCTTTGTGTTTGCCAATTTGCTTCCTACATTCGCTGCAACAAGTATTTTTCAGGTTGGAGTTTGATTTGTCAGGAATATTGTCCCGCTTCATTCCGCGTCGTTTTCGCAAAAAAGAGATTGAAATCCCTGTTGTGCGTTTGCATGGCGTGATCATGAGCGGCGGCTCATCGCTGCGCCCATCGCTGTCGCTCGCAAGTGCTTCCGCTGTGCTCGAAAAGGCCTTCACTGACAAGGAAACGCCAGCAGTCGCCATTTCCATCAATTCGCCCGGTGGCTCACCGGTGCAGTCACGCCTCATCTATCGTCGTATTCGCGATTTGGCAGACGAGCATCAGAAGCGAGTTTTTGTCTTTGTGGAAGATGCTGCTGCATCAGGCGGTTACATGATTGCGCTCGCAGGTGATGAGATCATCGCCGATCCGTCGTCGATTGTCGGCTCCATCGGCGTTGTTTCAGCGTCGTTCGGTTTCCCGGAGCTGCTTAAGAAAATCGGCGTCGAACGCCGTGTCTATACAGCAGGCCAAAACAAGTCGACGCTTGATCCGTTTCAGCCAGAGAAGGAAGCCGATATTGAACGTCTCAAATCGCTTCAGCTTGAAGTTCACCAGACCTTCATCGACATGGTGAAGGAGCGTCGCGGCAGCAAACTCGCCGATGACGAGAGCCTCTTCACCGGCTTATTCTGGACAGGCATTAAAGGCAAAGAACTGGGCCTCGTTGACGGACTTGGGGATATGCGCAGCTTCCTGCGCAAGACCTATGGTGACAAGGTGAAGCTCAAGCTGATTGAACCCAAGCGCGGACTACTCGGACGTAAGGCACCGGGTGTCGAAATAGCGCTTAGTGGCATTGATCCTGCTGCGATCGCAGCTAATCTCGGTGACGGCCTTCTGTCAGTCGCCGAAGAAAAGGCGCTCTGGGCGCGATATGGCCTTTGAAATTCATTGTTTCACCATGATATGATGCATAATCCTACAAAGTAGTGTTATGCTGCCTGCGAATAAGTTTCACTCCGTGATCCCGAAAAGGCCTTTCGGGAACCTATGCTAGCCTGAGGATTAGAGGCCATGCCCCAGCTTATCTTTCTGCTGTTGATACTCGCTGCCGCCTGGTACGGTTATCGCTCGTTCAAGCGCGAAGCGGTACGTGTTACCCAGCGCGTTCGTCGGGCAGAAAAAGAGGCCCAGAACCGCGCCCATGGCACACTGGTTCAGGACCCGAAGACGGGTGAATATTACGTCAAAAAAGACTAATATTAATTTCATTCTGAATGCATCATTCTGCTGAGGCTGCCACTCTGGATCGTCCTTCTGTTCATCGCGTGGCACCGGCCAAGGTTAATCTCGCGCTGCATGTGACAGGGCGTAGAGATGATGGCTATCATCTGCTCGATATGCTGGTCGTCTTTGCTGATTATGGCGACCGCATCACCATCGAAGAAGCCGACGAAGATAGTTTCAGCATTGGCGGGCGCTTCGCTCAAGGCATACCGCTTGATAGCGGCAATCTAGTCGTCAAGGCGCGCGACGCTTTGCGATCACATGCGGATCGCGCGCTTACCCCCGTTTCAATCCACTTAGAGAAGAACTTGCCCGTCGCGTCAGGCATCGGCGGTGGTTCCAGCGACGCGGCGGCAACGCTTCTCGCACTCAACGAAATCTGGCGGCTCAATCTGGACCTCGACACGCTGGCTGAACTCGGGCTCAATTTGGGCGCCGACCTTCCCATGTGTCTGCGTGGTGCCGCTCTCGGAGCACCGCTTGTTGCGCGTGGCATCGGTGAACAACTCACCGCAATACCGCAAATGCCATCGTTTCCGATACTGCTGGTCAATGATGGCACCGCTGTTGCGACGCCCGATGTCTTCCGTGCGTTGACAAAGCGTGACAACCAGCAGCTCCCGGCACCTGCACATGGCGATGTTGAAAGCATCTGCACATATCTCGGCTCAACCCGTAACGACCTTCTGCACGCAGCGCTGGCTCTTGCCCCGCAGATTAACGGTAAGCTTGATCTGCTACGTGCGCATGGCGCGCTTTATGCGCAAATGTCCGGCTCAGGCGCTACCTGCTTTGCAATCTTCAAAGATCAGCAAAGCGCGGATGCCGCCGCATCTCAAATCCTGGCGAAAAATCCCAACTGGTTCGTGGTTTCAAGCCAAACAGCTCCGTCAGCGCTCTGACAAAACGGTCATTTTCTCGCCTCACACTGTTCACATATACTTGAATAAACCGTGTTGTCTTGGACATTTTGCCCGTTTCAAGGGTTTATTGTCTACTCTTTGAGATACAATCTGTGAACCAAACGGTAGCTAGGCGCAGCCGATTGAAAGGCCTATCTCTTGGTCATCGAAACGACGAACACAACGTCGCTTCACAAAACCAAGGAGATAGAAAATGAAAAAGTTTGCTCTTGCTGCCGTAGCCGTTGCCCTTAGCGCCGGTGCAGCTTTCGCTGAAAATCCAAATGTTGGCACCCCTGCCGATCTTTATGCAAATGACCGCACACCAGTTGCAGCCCAGCAGGTCGATCACACTGCAACCGCTTCGATTGGTCAGTCTTCGTTTCAGGACGGTTCGGCTCATCGCTTCGGTGATGCATCGCCTTCGAGCTTCCAGAACTAAGCCCAGCTTACCAAACCGCGTTTCAATCTGACTACATCAGATCAACGCATACGAGTTATCTCCCCGGTGGATGGCATTGGTGCCACCCCGGTGCCCCGGAAGCACTGATGCCATCCAAAGGGCGATGAAGAAGGAATAGAAAAATGAAAAAGTTTGCTCTTGCTGCCGTAGCCGTTGCTCTTAGCGCCGGTGCAGCTTTCGCTGAAAACCCACATGTTGGTGAACCTGCCGATCTTTATGCAAATGACCGCACGCCAGTTGCAACACAGCAGGTTGATAACACTGCAACCGCTTCTATCGGTCAGACGACCACTTATCAGGACGGTTCTGCTCATCGCTTTGGCGACGCATCGCCTTCAAGCTATCAGAACTAATATCGGCGCAAGCCGGTAGAATACAAAAAGGCGAAGCCCTCAGGCTCCGCCTTTTGTTGTTTTTGGTGGTAAAATCTGATGCGGAAGCCGGATTGGCTTGAGTCGTTTCAAGACAGCGCCAGGAACGCCTCCATCTCCGACTACGGGTCGAATTGTTATGACGGGCGCCAGAAGCCCATTATCGAGTGAAGGTTTCGCGCCCAAAAGCTTACCCATCAGGCCTAAATCCTGAGGCGATGAAAACCGCGCAGGCGATTGGCTCATTTCCATATGCCGACGCACCGCGTCTTCCCAACCGTCTGCAAGAATAGCACCCGGTTTCAGCAACAAAAGCCAGTCCGCTCGCAGATCATCAAAAGCCGACTGCAAATCCGTTTCGTCGTAAAGTGAGCAACCTGCCCCCTCTGCAACCAACCTTGTCTCGTCAGTGGACGCCTTATCCACAACGACAACACGACGCAATAGCCCTTCCACAACTGCCGGCACCAGTGCTGACAGTGTTTGGGCCAGAAGCCCCTCAGAATTTCGCGTGAAAATCAGAACTGATAACATGCTTTCTTTTATATCAAGGCCGCGTGATCGAAAAGCTTTCGGATTATATGTTCTTGCTTTGTTCCCGACGTTGGATTACGAATAGATTCTGAAACGAGAGAGTCGGTTATGGAAATTATCCAGCAGGCAGACAAGGCAGCATTCGGAACAGGACGGGCGGAACATGCCAACGCGCTTGTCGGTGAAGCAGGCCTGCGCATTGACCACTCGCGACGTCGTGGGCGCGGTGCAGGCATCAATCCTAGCGGCCGGTTCGAACCAACCACACGACACGAATTTGATGATGGCTGGGAGACACTTGAAGACCTGCCACCTTTCAAGACGGATGTTCAGGTTGAGAAGCCCCGCACCATCATCACGCGCAATGATTCACCGGATATCAGCTTCGACCGTTCGATTAACCCTTATCGCGGTTGCGAGCATGGTTGTATTTACTGTTTTGCGCGGCCAACACATAGCTATATGGGGCTTTCAGCCGGACTTGATTTCGAGGCGCGTCTGTTCGCCAAACCAGATGCACCACGCCTGCTGGAGCGTGAACTGGCAAAACCCGGCTATCAGGCCAAGACCATAGCAATTGGCACCAATACCGATCCATATCAGCCCATCGAGAAAAAATGGCGCGTAATGCGCGAGATTCTTGAAGTGCTGGAGGCTGCCAATCATCCTGTCGGCATCGTCACCAAGTCAGCTCTGGTCGTGCGGGATATTGATATCCTGTCTCGCATGGCTGAAAAAGGGCTGGCCAAGGTAGCGCTTTCAGTCACCACGCTTGATGCCAATCTTGCGCGCACAATGGAGCCCCGCGCATCAACGCCGACTTTGCGCCTGCAGGCCATTCGCAAGCTCGCCGATGCCGGCATTCCGTCGAATGTGATGATGGGACCGATTATACCCGGCATCAACGATCATGAGATTGAGCGTATTTTGGATGCAGCTTACGCACAGGGCGCACGCGAAGCAGGCTATGTACTGCTCCGTTTACCGCTTGAAGTAGCCCCTTTGTTCAAAGATTGGCTGCTGCGCAATTATCCTGATCGCTACCGCCATGTCATGTCGCTCGTCCGCTCCATGCGTGACGGGAAAGACTACGATGCCGAATGGGGCAAGCGTATGCGTGGAACAGGCCCTTATGCTTGGCAGATTGGCCGTCGCTTCGAGATCGCTGCACGCAAGCTCGGCTTCAATTCAAAGCGTATTCCCCTGCGCACGGATCTGTTTGAGCCTGTTGAGAAGGGTGGCAAACAGCTTTCGCTTTTTTAAGCGGCACTACTTCTGGATATCGGCGCTCCTATCATCAAAGTGAGGTGAAAGAGCCCTGTGTCTTGTTGGCTTTAAGTGTGCATGAGTTGTCAGTTGTGAGTTTGATCCCCGTCTGGTTTTTTCAGGCGGAAGGCCCCTGCTTTTACGCCACTATCCTCGGCAGGGACCTTGCGGAGAATCAGAAGCAATGCGAGCATTGCCGCCAAATGAAACGCTTGAGTTCTGATTCTCCGCTCCTCTTTGAAATCCCGCTTGCCCCCGACTTCTCCGAAGAGAGAAGGCATATGTCGCGAGGGCTTCGCCATATTGCAGGCATTGATGAAGCTGGCCGCGGCCCACTCGCCGGTCCGGTCGTTGCGGCGACGGTGGTGCTTGATCCGAATGACCTGCCAGAAGGGCTAGATGATTCAAAGCGGTTGAAAGCTGCCAAGCGCGACGCGCTTTACGAAATCATCCTCGCCAAAGCACTGACCGTTTCTGTTGCAAGCCTAAGCGCGCGAAGTATAGACGCCAGTGACATTCGTAAAGCAGCGCTTGAAGCAATGCGCCGTTCATTGATGGGGCTGACACTCAGCCCGGATCATGCCTTGATTGACGGACGCGATGTGCCGCCCGGTTTGCCCTGCCCCGGTTCTGCATTGGTGAAAGGCGATCAACGTTCTATTTCAATTGCGGCCGCATCAATCGTTGCGAAAGTTACACGTGACCGAATGATGATCCGTGCCGGTCTAGCCCATCCACCATACAGTCTCGAGGTACATGCTGGTTACGGTACGGCCAAGCATCGAGCGGCTATTGAGACAGATGGGCCGGTGCCCGGCATCCACCGCTATACGTTCGCGCCGATCAAAGGGCGCTATAGTGTCTAAATCATAGATCAATGAAAGGCTTAAACCGTCGCCAGTTTGGCTGCAAAGCCAAAAAGCAGAGCCGCAAAGCCCCAACGCTGAATAGATTGTATGACCGGATATCGCTTGAACAGGTTGCCGAGTGACGATCCTGCAAAGGCATAGATCGTATCGAACGACAGCCCGACGATGGTCATCATCCCACCCAGAAATGCAAACTGCATCATGATACTGCCTCTGTCTGGATGAACGAACTGCGGCAATAGAACCGAGCAGAAAAGCAAAGCTTTCGGGTTCAGCAGATTGGTGAGTAAACCCTTACGGGCGGACGCCAAATAAGAGCGTCGTTCAATGCCGTTGGTTGCTGTATCGAGGGACGCCAATGGGTGACGCAAGATGCCGATCGCAATCCAGACCAGATAACAGGCACTCACGATCCGCAAGAATTGAAACGCGATTGGAAATGCGTGCAGGAGAGCGGCCAAACCAAATGCAGCGAGCAGGACGTGGCAAGCACGGGCCGTTGCAAGCCCTGCGGCAGCAGCTAGTGCATGAGCTCTGCCCTGCGCCGCTCCCGTCTGTAGAAGCAGAATCATGTCCGGCCCAGGAAGAAGAAATGCAGCCGCCAGTGCGCTTGCAAATAACCACGTCTCGCTCATCAATATCGCCCCGAACAGCTAAAATTCACGCAGCTGCCATCGGGTTGGCTCATTGCATATGATGAATGAGCTACAGCTGATAGAGCTTTCCGAAGCTAACTCGTAAGTGCAGTCCGTGTCCTTGCGTTTTATGGTGCGGAGTGGATCGAAGTTGATATAATCTGCCAATATGACTTTTCAGAATGGTGGCTTATGCCAAAATTAAAACTAGACGCAACGGACCGTAAGATACTCGCTGCACTGCAAGACGATGCGCGTCTTTCAAACGTTCAGCTTGCCGATAAAATAGGGCTATCCCCTTCCCCGTGTTTGCGACGAGTCAAACTCCTCGAAAAAGCTGGCGTCATTCAAGGCTACCACGCGGCACTCGACCGCAATGCCATAGGACTGGGACTGACTGTCTTTGTTGGCATCCGTGTAGAGCGCCATCATGAGGAAACAGCAACAGCATTCCGTACGTCAGTGCAGAACCTGCCTGAAGTCTTTTCCTGCCATCTTGTATCGGGAGAATCCGACTTCCTGTTGCAAGTCGTCGTGGCTGACCTCGCAGCCTATGAACGCTTTCTAACCGGCACTTTATTGCGCCTTCCAGGCGTTATAGATATCCGCAGCAATTTCGCGATCCAGACGGTCAAGGCTCAAGGGGAACTGGCGCTCAGCCAACTCGCTGAACCGGACGGGGATTAAGAACTGCTTCCTTGAAAAAGAAGACAGAACAGAAAACAAAAACGCCGCCCTTTTGAGGCGGCGTTTCTTAAAACTATCAAATTGCCGAACTTAGTTCAGGTTGGTCTTAACCTGACCGAGTGCATCCTTGAACAAGGTACCTGCAACCTTTGCGTCGACCTTGTCGGCAACGATCTTGCCAGCAGCGGCTACTGCCAGATCAACAGCCGAAGCGCGAACTGCATTGATTGCGTCGGTTTCAGCAGTTGCAATCTTCTGCTCAGCAAGCTTGTTGCGGCGAACAACATATTCTTCGGTCGCACGCTTGGCATCTTCAAGAAGAGCCTTGGCTTCGCGTTCAGCGGCGGCAACGATGTCGCCAGCTTCTTTTTCCGCTTCCTTGCGCTTGCGATGATATTCAGCAAGAAGCTGTTGTGCTTCTTCGCGCAGGGTGCGGGCTTCTTCCAGTTCTTTCTTGATATTCTCGGCACGCTCATCAAGCGAACGACCGATCATACCTGGAACCTTCAAGTAAACAATCAGAGCAATGAAGAGAAGAAGAGCAATAAATGCCCAAAATGTTGAATCCATTTTCGTCTCCTCAGGCGTTTGCGGTTTTGACTGCTGCTGTTACGTCAGCCTTGTCGGCCTTGGTACCCAGGAGCTGTTCAACAATCGCAGACGTGGTTTCTTCAGCGATCGTACCGACATCGCTCATGGCCTTGGCCTTGATTGCGGCGATACGTTCTTCAGCTTCTGCCAGCTTGCTTTCAAGAGCAGCTTCCGCAGTCGCACGTTCTGCGTCTGCTTCGCCTTTGCCTTTTTCGCGAGCAGCTTCGGCAATCGAAGCAGCCTTGGTGCGGGCAGCGGCTAGTTCCTGCTCATAGGCAGCAATAGCGTTGTCTGCATCCTGCTTAAGGCGGGCAGCCTGCTCGAGATCCTGTGCGATACGGTCACGACGGTTTTCGATCACGCCACCGATGCGTGGGAGAACCACACGCGACAGGAACAGATAGAAAAGGCCGAAAGTGATCGCCAGCCACAGAAGCTGCGATGCATAATGGGTGGAATCAAACGGCGGGAATACGCCGCTGCCGTGTCCGGCATCGTGCGCGACCCCGGTTTCGGTGTGCACAGCATCGGCTGCGCCGTGCTCGCCAGCAGCAGGTGCCGGTTGCGATTCGGTGGCGGTTTGGGCAAACGCCGTGGACACGAACATCCAGATTTCCCCTTTAATCCAGCATATTCTTACCAGAAAGAATTTCCGGCATTAAACATGCTCACTCAGACTTCATATGCAAAGGCCAGCCGCGCTGCATTTTAAGATACAGATCGCGGCAGGCCAGTTTCTTGCGACTGTTTATTAAACAGCGAAGAGGAGCAGAAGCGCGATGAGCAGCGAGAAGATGCCCAGAGCTTCCGTCACAGCGAAACCGAATACCAGACGGCCGAACTGGCTGTCAGCAGCGGATGGGTTACGCAGAGCGCCCGAGAGATAGCTACCGAAAATGTTGCCGAGGCCGAGAGCCGTACCGGCCATACCGAAACAGGCGAGACCGGCGCCGATGTACTTTGCTGCTTCCGCTTCCATGTTAAAGCTCCTTCTGGATTGCAAATTAGTGCGGATTTCTGTTCTGGCGGAAACCCGCCGGCGAGAACCTTAGTGACCCGGATGTACTGCGTCGTTGATGTACATGCAGGTAAGAACGGTGAAGACGTAGGCCTGGAGGAATGCAACCAGGAACTCAAGCGCGGTGATCGCGACCGTCATGATGAGAGGCAGGATAGCGCCGCCAACACCCAGTGCACCAAGCGAGCTCAGCGAGACAACGAAGCCTGCGAAAACCTTGAGCGTGATGTGGCCTGCCAGCATGTTCGCGAAAAGACGAACCGAGAGGCTGATTGGGCGCGAGAGGAACGAAATGATTTCAATGGCAACAACCAGCGGCACGATGATGCCCGGAACGCCGCTTGGTACGAACAGCTTGAGGAAGCCGAGACCATGTTTATAGAAACCGTAGATGATGACTGTACCGATAACCAGCAAAGAAAGAGCGAAGGTTACGATGATCTGGCTTGTGACCGTGTAGAAATAAGGGAACAGGCCAATGAAGTTTGCGACGAGCACGAACATGAACAGCGAGAAAACAAAGGGGAAGAACTTCATACCCTTTGAGCCAGCTGAATCTCTCAAGCTGGACGCCACAAATTCATATGCCATTTCCGAAACCGACTGAAGGCGGCTTGGAACCAGACCACGGCTCGACGATGTGAAGTAGAGGAAGCCTGATGCAAGCACCACAGTTGCGACCATGAAAGCCGAAACATTGGTAAACGACAGGTCCAAACCACCGACGTCGATAGGAATCAACCGGGAAACCTGGAACTGATGGATCGGATCGTTGGCCAACTTAACCTCGTCTGTCGTTCCTGCCCTAAGGCGTTTCAGTCTCGGGCGAACCGCCCGCTTTGTCTCAAATGTCTATACGCGAACATTTTCGTGATGTCCGCGAAGACTTATTCCTTATCGCTCTTTTCCACGCTAGACTTAATGTTGCCTTGATCGGCGACATAACCTGCGGAACGGAGCACATTGAGGGTGCCTGCACCGAAGCCTAGAAGGAGAAATACGATTAACCCCCATGGCGACGTGCCCGCGTAGCGATCAAGAGCCCAACCAATTACCGCACCAACCACGATACCAGCGATAAACTCACTGGAGAGTTTCATGGCCTGCGCGACGGAACTGGATGTTTCCGACCGCTCATCCTCGGAAGCCGGTGTCTTGAGTACACCTTTTTTGGCCAATTCGACCTCAAGGCGATTCAAACGCTGATCCAGCCCCCCGGAAACAGTTTTGCTGTCCACATTCCTGCTTTGACCGGGTGTTTTTCCCGGCTCAGTGCCGCTCGTCATTGGCAGCTCCTTTTTGCAAGAAATGCGGGCGCTACAAGCCCATTTCCAAGTTGCGCGCAACATATTGACACACCGCCCGCTAGTCAAGGCAGTCAAGCAGTTGCTTCAGAAGGTTTTTTCTCTTGGAAATACAATAATTTAGCTATTGGTGCGACTCATTTTCCGATCAAAGTCGGAGAACAGGCGGCAATTCGGCCTCAAAATTGGAATCGAATTGGGCGAAAGTCAGCACATAGATTCATCATTGTGCACGCGTTTCAAGCGACCCTTCAGACAAATAAATGTGTCCGAAAGTGATCGCACCCATGCTGTCGCTTATCAGCTCCAACCGCCGCCATAGGTGCGATAGAACACATGAAGGCCAATCTTGGTCATCTTCTTCATGGTCGGCGCCCAGAATGGGCTGACATAGGTTGCATGATAATGGGTGGATGAACCAACTTCCGGCAACCAGATCTGGCCTGCAGTCACAGTCTTTGCCACCTGCTGTGCAAGACGCCATTGCGGAATCTCGGTTACACGATGCTTCTGACCGTCACAGGCGAAGGAAAACTGGCAGGCATTGAGCCAGTTCCGGTTTTGATAGACAACGCCGCAGATCGTGCCGGGATAAGCAGGATTACGCACACGATTGAGCACTACCTGAGCAACAGCCACCTGCCCTTTGACGTTTTCTCCGCGCGCTTCGTAGTAAACCGCTTCGGCGAGGCACTTCTGCTCTTTGGTTCCAAATGATTCTGCAGGCAGAGGCGTTGCAGCCCATGCATGATCCTGATCGCTGATTGGCGGCACGAAGCGGCCTGCATCGGCCTCCGGTGTCAGAATGCTCTCGAAGGGAGAGGTTTTGCCATAGTCAGGCTTAGAAGGCGCATAGCCCAACGCGAGAACGTCGGGCTGATCATTGTTGATTAGCTTTGCCAGTTGCACCGGCATGTCCGGTTTGGGCTTGGGCGGTTTGACCGCATGAAACGCCATTGCGATTTCGACCTCCTTGCCCTCGACACTGGACTTGGAGAAAGCCATACGCGCATCAATCTTCTCACGAGGGGCAGTAATCATGCTGATCTTCTCAAACATGCTACCTGCGTTGAAAGTCCGCGCGGGAGCTTTCGGCTTCACAGAGACAAGACGACCGGTCTTATCGGAGCGATTGATGCGGTTTTCATCGGGATTGGGATCGTCAACACCCAGCTTGGCAGTCTTCCTGCCACCCGAAAGCGCTACGCGACCAATACCCGGAACTTCGATACCGCTGCTGGCGATGCTGCCAGTGACGGTCGTGGCATCGACAAAGGGCATTTCTGCCTGATGGAGCGATCCGACGGGAGCTTTGGCAACAAACGCGGTCCAGCGATGACCGGCTACATCAGCCGTCGGAACAAGGCTGGCCATGTCCTGAAAGGCGATTGCGTTGGAATTGAAGAGATAGGTAATTGCCGCCAGAACCAGCGGCACGAGACGATGCGGCTTATGCAGCACCTGACGCGGTTTTGCGCGTACGGCGTAATAGCGACCATCCTCCGGGCAATAGCCCGTGACCGGATAGTGCCATACCGGCTCGGCTACGGCCTTCGACCGGCCAAACAGCGCTCGTATGGAACCAAAACGCACCGCAAACTCCACTCGCAACGATTACTTAACTATAGCGAATAATGGAGTATTAACCTTGATGGATCGTTAACGCGCCTTTGTTTACCCTTTGAAAAGATTGATTAATTTTGAATTAACGGCATTTAATGGCTGTTTGTTTTCATTTGCTTTTTTAGCCTTCTCAATAGCAAATATGCGCAGGGTGAAACGCCTGCGCTTTAACTCGGATGCCGAAGGAATTTTGAATAATGGGCAAAAAGCGATCGAAAGTTCTTATATTGGCGCTGGTAGCCCTCCCCTTTGCGGCTCCAATAGTGAATGCTCAGACGCCAGAGCGCACAATCATTCTTGCTGATACGGTGAAGTTAACGCGTTGGGCTGACATTCATCAGGTGCCTGACCCGGCACACAATGACCCTTACTATCATCTGGAAGTGTTCGAGCATAAGAAAGGGGCTAAGCCCTGGGTGTTCAAACGGCTCGCTCACCATATGGTCATTACGCCCGACGCACTCGATAAGAGTCGCACTCAGAAGCAAGCCAAAACCTATGCCTATAAGGATGTGGAGTTTTGGATCACGTACAAGCATTGGCGCGACAACCCAGAAAGCCGCGCCCAGACACCTGTTTGTGAGACAACAATCATTGACTGCCTGCGAAACTAACCTGAGTTATTCATAGGCTGAATCGAAGAAGGCCTTCTCAAGCTCTACGGCGCGCTGAAAAAAGCTACGGCATTCTGCTTCCTTCTGAGGCCCAACTCGATCGAGTTCTGATCTCAGAAAAGCAACAAAATCTGAAAAATAAGGGTTGTCGTGTAAAACAATCCACTCAGAGAAAACAAAACTTTCGGGTAGGTTCTTGGGAGCCTTTTGCGCCCAATCAAGATAAAGCCATTCTGCAACCGTCAGAACGGAGAGGCAGGCGGCATACGAACCCGAAGTCGCAGCTTCCAGCATTAATGCTTTAAAGGCTGCGGTTGGTTCCGCGTCTGGTGCATCATAACGTTCAACATGGCTTACATCGAGCGCAGCAAAAGCGCGTTCAAAATAAGAATTTTCGTCATTACTAATCATGCCGATGAAGCGCCCAAGTGTCAGCTTGGCATTCATATTATCGCAATTGACGAGTACGCCGCCCAGAAGCGACAGGAAGCAATTGATAAAGCGATGATCCTGAACGAGATAGCGCTTCATAACTTCCTGTGGAACAGAGCCATCAAACATTTCCTGCACCAAACGGTGTTGAACGGCCTCGGACCAGAATGGCTCAGCGCTTTTGCGCAAATTTTCGGAAAATCGTTCCGATTTTTGTTCAGTGATTATCGACATAAGTGGGCCTTGGCTCCGCATTCTTGAGGACTTCAAGTAAGCTTAGCCGCCCATCCCGATCATCACAATGCGAAGCGGCGAGACTTGTGCTTTTAAAAGACATCTGGAAAAAGCGGTCTTGAACAGGCCACAGAGCAGAAATAAGCGGGCAATATGATCAAGAAAATCCTCTTCGCTGTCGTTGTCATCGCTGTTGCTTTGTTTGGCTATACAAAGGTTATGGCGCGCATTGGTTCTGGCGAACCACCGCAGCCTGCTCCCGCCGAACAACAAGCCGATGCCATAGAGGTCAATAAAGGCGAACGCCGGATGACCCTGCTTCGGGATGGCGCCGTGATTGGCACATATCGCATTGCGCTTGGTGGGAATGGCGATGGAGGACACAAGGCGCGCGAAGGTGATCAGAAGACGCCCGAAGGCGCTTACATCATCGACTGGCGCAATCCGCGCTCAATGGCACATCTGAGCTTGCATGTTTCCTACCCGAATGCAGCAGATCAGAACGCCGCCGATGCGGCCGGGTATTCGCCCGGCGGCAATATCATGATCCACGGCTTGCCCAATGGTTGGGGCTTGCTTGCACCGGTGCATCACCTTTGGGACTGGACGGATGGCTGCATCGGCGTGACCAATGCTGAAATGCGCGAAATATGGTCCAAGGTGCCAAATGGCACCCCGATTACCATCATGCCTTAAGCTGCTTTAACAGCCCAACGTTCGATGTCTGTGCTCTGACCAATCAATGCCAGACCATTGGCAATCGAATCAAACTGGTTCGAGCTTGTCACCATCGCGTCGGGGAAACGCTTCTCAAAAGCGGTACGGATCGCGGGCACAAAGGAAGTGCCGCCCGTCAGGAACACGCGGTCGATCCCGTCAAACGTCAGGCCTGCATTCTCCACAGCCTGCTCGACCGACTGCTCGATATTCGCCACATCATCGGCGATCCAATTATCGAAGTCGTTGCGGGTAATGTCTGAGCGGATCTCGAAATCGTCCGCCTTGAAGTGAAGCTCGGAAATTCTTTCCGATGACAAACGGACTTTGAGATTTGAGACCGCGCGATAGATCTCATAACCATAATCATTTTCGATCAGGTGAATGAAATGTTCGAGCGGCTCCGGATCGACAGCATTCTTGGCAAGATCGGTCAGCGCGCGAATGGTTGCGGGCGAATTCATCAGGAACAATGTGTTCCAGCGTGCGAAATTTGCATAATAGTGCTTGGGCACCGGCAAGCGCTTGCCGAAGGATTTATATTCACCATTCTTGCCAAGCAGCGGCGATACCGCATTGTCGATGATGCGATAATCGAACGTATCGCCCGCAATGCCGAGACCCGTCTGGCTCAGTGGCGTGAAACTCAGGCCATCCGCGCCCACTTCGAACCGCACAATGGAGAAGTCGCTCGTGCCGCCACCAAAGTCAGCAACGAGAACAGTCGATTCGGCTTTCAGTTCCTGTGCGTAGAAATATGCAGCCGCCACCGGCTCATAGACATAGTGAATATCTGTGAAGCCAAAAGCGCGGAACGCTTTTTCATAACGCTGCATGGCCAGCTCTTCGTCCGGCGTTGCCCCCGCAAAGATGACGGGGCGTCCAATGACAACACGATTGCCCTTTGGGGGCAGCCGATCGCCAAGGCGCGCAGCAACTGATTCCAGAAACGTCTCAAGAATATCTTCAAACTTGAAGCGCTTGCCGAAGACCGGTGTGTCGGTGAAAGATTTTTGAGCCGCAAACGTCTTGAAAGACTGCAGCATACGGGTCGAATGCGGCGCATTCACAAATGCATCCATCGCCCACGGCCCGCTTTCCGATGTGCGTTCGCCGGTTTCCCGATCCTGCCAGAAACACAGGATCGAGCGATAACCGGTGATATCGACGCCATCTTTCGGCACACTCAGCACTGCAGTCGAACCATCGGGCGATGCAAGCGACAAAACAGTATTTGTCGTGCCGAAGTCGATGCCCAGTGTGACGCCGTCAAACTGGCTCTGGTTCACTGTCGTCATGATCTGCCTCTGATGGTGGGGATTTTCAGGAGGCGGCGGATTAGCAGACCAAGGATGCAGACTCAACCCTTGATGCAAAGATCAGGCTGCGTCCACTTCGACAGTCACATGAGACAATCCATGGATATGACCAAGGCGTTCCTTATAAACCGACGGCAACTTGGGGCTATGCGAGGCAATCGCAACAATCGCCGCATGATGTCCCGGACCGATCTGCCAGATATGCAGATCGGTAATGTGATCCCCCGAGCGCTCAAGGTGGTTCGTGATTTCGTTCTTGAGGCGCGCCGCTTCTGGAACAGCATCAAGCAGAACCTGACCGGAATCACGGATCAGTCCCCACGACCAGCGCGCAATAACCAGCGCCCCAACAACGCCCATCAATGGATCGGCCCAGAGCCAGCCATAGCTTTTGCCAACCAGAAGTGCGGCAATCGCAAGCACAGAGGTCAGTGCGTCAGCTAAAACATGCAGATAGGCCGCCCGGAGATTGTTATCCCGCACCTTCTCATGCGTATGACCTGTTTCATCATTATGGTCATGGTCATGGTCATGTTCGTGATGATGGTTGTGCCCATGGTGGTGGCCGTGATCGTCTTTCAGCAGCCATGCACTCACGAGATTGACGACCAGTCCCACCACGGCAACTGCAATTGCCTGATTAAAGCTGATCTCAATTGGGTTTGTCAGGCGAAGGAAGCTCTCCCACCCAATCAGCAAGGCGATCAAGGCCAGCACTACGGCGCTAGCGAAGCCAGCGAGATCGCCCAGCTTTCCGGTGCCGAAGCTGAAACGCGGATCATGCGCGTGACGTCGTGAATAGAAATAGGCGAGCGCGGTGATCAGCATGGCGCCTGCATGGGTGGACATATGCCAGCCGTCAGCCACGAGAGCCATTGAACCATAAATCGAGCCCGCAATGATTTCGACGACCATCATGGTCGCAGTCAGAGCAATAACAAGCCAGACCTTGCGTTCGTTTCGATGATGGTCTTCGCCGAGAAAGACGTGTTCATGCGACGCCGATAAATTATGAACTGAATGGTGTGCGTGGTGATGGTTCCCAGCCATGGGACGCTCCTTACTATTTCATATAGGCGCGGATGACTTCGATCATCTCGTCACCACCCTTTCGACGTTCACCAGCGTCGTCGATTTCGACAACATGTTCACGCAGATGATCCTCCATCACCTCCGCTGTTAGTCCGGTCAGCGCTCCGCGCGCTGATGCAAGCTGCCGCAACACTTCGGCACAGGCTGCTTCCGAAGCCAGTGCGCGCTCAACGCCTTCGAGCTGCCCCTTGATGCGGCGAACGCGGGCAATGAGCTTTTCCTTCTGGTGGATGGTGTGCGACATGAGAACCTGCTGCTGAAGATATAGTATAGGGGACTATACTACTGATTCGATCATTGAGGAAGCCTATCTGCTGTAACACTTGTGGGAGGGGACTTTTGAAAGCTCGCATCGCGCTTCCATTCGCACTATCTATCCGCACATACAGCGGTTCCAGTTAGAAATGAATCGTTGGAACCACTGTAACTATTTGTTTTTACGCATTATCCGACGCAAAACCGCTTCGCACTTTTGCTGGAAATGCTATAATTCGACGCAGAACGCATCGCATACAAAATGACTGGAGAGCCTATGTCCCGCTTTGAAGGAACCACCGCCGTTGTAACAGGTGCTGCCCGCGGCCTTGGCGCAGCGCTCGCCTTCTCACTGGCCGAAGCCGGATGCAATGTCGTGCTTTGCGGACGCAGTCTGAAAGCTCTCGAAGAGACTGCCGATAAGATTACAAAACATACCGGACGCAGAGTTGATACCGTGCAGGTTGATCTCGCCGATATGGCAAGCGTCACGGCTGCCATCGACGCCATTAAAGCGAGCCATCCTGCAATCGACATTCTCGTAAACAACGGCGCGATGTGGCTTGAAGACAGACAGGAAGACTATTCAGAGGCGGAAGTTGCAGGTGTCATCAATGCCGCTGTCACAGGAACGTTCCTGTTCACACAGGGGCTTCTGCCTGCACTCAATAATTCAAACAGCCCGGATATCATAACAATCGGCTCGATCAGTGGTTTGCCCAACGCGCCGTTACAGACTGTTTCGGTGCCTTTCTATGCCGCGAAGCGCGCGCAGGCCGCACTCGCGGATGGCCTACGGCAAAAGCTTGCGGGAACACCTGTCCGTTCCATCGTCGTTCATCCACCATATCTCGAAGACGCTTCGCCACTGGATAATAGTTGGGAAGCTTCGGCCAACCGTCAGAAAGGTCAAGCGGCCACCAGTCGCGATATCGTCGAATCCGTGCTCTTTGCCCTCACCCGCCCACGTCATGTAACATTATCGATTACCGTCGATGCTGATGAAGGCGGCGTGTTTGGTTAAGACCCGTCATACGGCGCGCGATGCTTTTCAGCTCCGGCGCGATCAGACAACGGGGCTTGAAGCTTTGGGTGCACGGTTTCATAGCCATGCCTATGACATGCATTTCCATGATGAATGGCTGGTGGGCGTGACGCATTATGGTGTGCAGGATTTTTTCTGTCGCGGACAGCGACGTCAAAGTACCACTGGAAAGATTATGCTCATTGAGCCGGGCGAATTGCATGATGGGCAGGCTATTCAGGACGATGGCTTTGCCTATTCCATGCTTTATCTACCGCAATCGCTGATTAGACAGGAAATGGGTGGCAACGATGCTGCAATCGGATTTCGCAGCACATTAACCGACGACCCTCAACTGGCGCAGGCAGTGATGCGAACCACAAGTCTGATTATTGAAGCCGCAACACGGCTGTCGGTTGAAGAAAGCCGTGACCAAATCATTGCACTTCTTTGCAGACATCTCGGACGAGCAGAGCCTAAGCCTGACATTATCGCATCTGATATTTCTGCACGGGCGATGGACTATCTCCGCGCACATTTTGAAGAAGATATCGGACTTGAGCAATTGGTCGAAGCCGTCGGCGCGACCGATCGCTTCTCCCTTTCGCGCAGTTTTCGACGCCGCTACGGAACCTCGCTTCACGCCTATCTGGTGCAATTGCGGCTCGCTGCTGCACGTCGGTTATTGCGTGAGCAGGAAACGCCTGCACAGGCCGCCATGCTGAGTGGCTTTGCCGATCAAAGCCATATGGGCCGATGGTTTCGACGCGCTTATGGACTAACGCCAGCACAATATCGTCGTGGGCGCACAAACGTTCCAGATTTGCCGCGTTAGCTACGCTACCTGCTCCATTTTGAGCGCGCATCTTTTCCGAAAACAATCACACACTTTTCGGGATGCGCTTTTTAAAAGGAGCATCCTATGATTTTCGATACAAAAATTGCCATTCTGGTGCAAAGCGATCTGCAAATCTGGCAAAAACTCAATGTCACGGCTTTTTTGGCCTCTGGTATTGCCGGTGCCGTTCCAAATGGCATCGGCGAGCCATATGTGGATGCGCTCGGGCGGGAACATGCCCGTCTGTTCAGTCAGCCGGTGGTCGTTTTCTCGGCATCACTCGAAATTCTTCAACGCGCATGGCAGCAATCCCTGCAACGGGATTTAACGCGTGCAGCCTATGTCCGTGCGATGTTTGCAACCGGCCACGATGCTGCCAATCGCGAAGTCTTCCGCGCCGAAAATGCCGATACACCGGATCTGGTCGGCCTCGCTCTTCATGGCCCCAAGAAACACATCGACAAAGCGATCAAGGGCGCACAGTTGCATCCCTGATAGAGTAGATTATTGAGGCCGCAGGAAACGTGTGATCATCGTGGTCAACAGCTTGCGGCTCTCCTCAAAGCTCACATCCGGCACCATCAAAGGCAGCATGGGTGCTGCATCCAGAACCGCAATCAGCATCGCACTCGTATGCCCTACATCCAGCGATGGATCAACTTCGCCGCGAGCCTGCCCTGCTTTCAAGGTATCGGCCAGCATTCTGCGAATGCTGGCCGTATTGTTGCGCAGAATTTCCCTGATACGCTCGCTTCGGCCCGCCTCAGACAACAGCTCGAACAGAATGCGGCAATGATCGACCTCACCCCAACCGCTCATGCCCCAGAGTTCTGACAGCAACACGGTGGCAGTGTCTTGCCCTTCCGGGTGGCTTGCAAAATCTCCATGCAACTTACGCAGATATTCATCTGCCATTTGCTCCACAATTTCCTCCTTACTGGAGAAGTAGTGGTAGAGATGGCCGGGGCTGATTTCCGCCTCCTTGCAGATTTTTGCAATGGACGCACCCTGCAACCCTTCGCGTAGAAAACAGCGATGTGCAGCTTCCAGAATTTCCAGCCGCTTTTCTTCGTGCTTTTCAGGATTGACGGTGCGAACCATTCATATCTCCATAAATAGATCGATCATTCTAATTATGCTTGACACCGGGTCGAACATAAATAGAGTGACAACTCTAATATACCATTCTGCCTCGGCAGATGCACCTAAAACAGCAGTACAGACGAAATGTCACGCCCGAAAATACCAGTTCGGGCGACGGGTTTTGTCGCGCCCAATCTGAGAATTCGCAACATGACTATCCGCTCCGTCTTCACCACTGGCCTTGCTTTTTTGCTTTCACCCCAGAACGCGGCCTCCTATGCCCGCTGGGCCTATCCGGACTGGTTTCACTATATAACCGCTACTCTGGAACTGGCGGCCGCAGCATTGTTGATCAACCCAGCCACACGAAAACTGGGTGCTGCAATAGGCAGCTTTGTCATGGCAGCAGCCAGTCTCACGACGCTTTTTCATGCCGAATACGACCAGGCGATTGCACCTCTGATCGTGCTCACCGTGTCATTGCTGACGTTCATTCTGTCGCAGGGCGTACACCCAGAAAACTAACTCAAGCTCTACACTATGGAGAACTACAATGACTGGACTCTCACACGAGGCCGGGAGCCTCGACGCGTCTTCAGCCAACTGGGCTGATCTGTTTTCAGGTCGGCATCTGGCCGTTGTTTCCGTCATGGCGGGTGGCATTCTGCTCTATGCAATGAATCTTTATTTCACGGCAGCGCTGATGCCTTCCATTGTCATGGATATTGGTGGGCAAAATTATTATGCGTGGGTCACAACTGCCTTCGTCATTGCAGCCATTGTTGCATCGCTTTTCGTAAGTCGTGTACTCGACTGGAAGGGTGCCGCATCTGCCTATGTTATCGCCTTCACGATCTTTGCTCTCGGAGCGATTGGTGCTGCGATCAGCCCTACAATGGAATCGCTGATTGCGGCCCGCGTTGTTCAGGGACTGGGCGGTGGTCTGCTCGCTGGTCTCGGCTATGCTGTGATCCGGTCTGCCCTTCCTGAAAAGCTCTGGGCGCGTGCGACAGGTGTTGTTTCCGCAATGTGGGGGCTTGGCACGCTGTTCGGCCCGTCATTGGGTGGCTTGTTTGCAGAATTTGGTTTGTGGCGATGGGCCTATGCTGCACTGGCAGTGGCTGCACTCCTGCTGGCCGTCATTGCCCGTGGCTCCTTCAAACAGGCAAAAACCGGCGACTATCGCGCGCCCGTGCCATTTGCTTCACTTATCCCTCTGTTGCTGGCAATCATCGCAATTAGCGTCAGCTCTATTCTGCCAATCGGCTTACCCACATTGATTGCAGTCGGCATCGGCATTCTTTTGCTTATCGTCTTCGTATCGATTGAACGCGGTGCCACAAACACGATCCTCCCCCGCATAACCTACCTACCGGGCAATTCGTTGAAATGGACTTACCTAACCGTCGCAGCATTGAGCGCTGGCGTCATGCTCGAAAACTTTATCCCCTTGTTCAGCCAGCAACTCGCCGGTCTCAGCCCTCTATTGGCAGGGCTATTGGGTGCGGTTCTGTCGCTCGCCTGGGTGATCGCACAGCTTTTTGCCGTATCGATCAATTCAGAAGTGACCCGCCGCCGTGCCATTCGTCTCGGACCTTTGCTGCTGGCAGTTGGCCTGATCGCCTACAGCCTGCTCCTCATCGATCATGCATCCACGGCGACAGTGCTGCTATGGACGATAGCGCTCGGCGTGGCCGGTGTCGGAATTGGCATCTCCTGGCCGCTGCTCGGCGTTGCAGCCATGAGCAGTACCAACGACCCCGCCGAAGGCGGCAAGGCAGCAGCGGCGATTACCACCACGCAGCTCATCGCCTTCTCGATCACATCGGCAATTGCCGGAACTTTAATGAGTGCAGGCGATGGCACACCGCTTAACGCCGCAACCAATGTTTCACTTGGCATTGCGATTCTATGCGTGCTTGGCATCGCATCAGCAGGGCTTGCTACCCGTAAGCGCAGCTAAAATAAAAGCCCGGTTTTGCGACCGGGCTTTTGCTTATCTCTTCTTCTTTGCGCGACCGGCAAACGGATTTTCCGATGTTGTCAGTGACAAGCGGATCGGCACGCCGGGCATTTCGAATGTCTCACGCAAGCCATTTACCAGATAGCGCACGTAGGATTGTGGCATTGCATCCGGGCGCGAGCAGTTCACAACGAAGCCCGGAGGGCGGGTCTTCACCTGCGTCATATACTTGACCTTCAGGCGACGACCAGAAACAGCCGGAGGTGGCTGATGCGCAATAACGCCAGTAAGCCAGCGATTGAGGCGACCTGTCGAAATACGACGGTTCCAGATTTCGTGGGTAGCGACAAGGTTTTCCATAAGCTTGTCGAGGCCCTGACCGCGCTCACCGGAAATCGGCACAGCGCGAATACCACGCACCTGCGGAAGCAGACGCGCAGTCTTTTCGTAAAGATCGGCCAGAACCATCTGGCGGTCTTCGATCAAATCCCACTTGTTAAACGCGATGATAGGCGCGCGGCCTTCGCGGATAATAAGATCGGCGATCTGCAGATCCTGCTTTTCAAACGGAATCGTCGCATCGAGAACGATGATAACCACTTCGGCAAAGCGGATAGCACGCAGGCCATCGGCGACCGAAAGCTTTTCAAGCTTTTCCTGAACACGCGATTTGCGGCGCAAACCAGCCGTGTCGTAAAGCTTGATCTTACGGCCACGCCATTCCCAATCAACCGAAATAGAATCGCGTGTGATGCCAGCTTCCGGACCGGTCAGAAGACGGTCTTCGCCGAGCATCGTGTTGATCATCGTGGACTTGCCCGCATTTGGACGTCCGACAATGGCAATGCGCAGAGGCTTGGTAGCGTCGTAAGCCGGAATTTCTTCTTCATCCGGGTCTTCAATATCGTCGCCGATCAGCTCGCCAACAGCCTTTGGTGTAAAGACTTCGTCAGCAGCTTCCTCTTCCTTCTCATCGGCAAAGACGCGCTCTTCACCCAGAAGTTCGACGATAGCATCGCGAAGATCAGGCATACCCTGACCATGTTCAGCAGAAATCGGGCAAGGCTCACCAAGACCAAGCTGGAAAGCATCATAAAGACCCGACTGCGCGCCGCGAGCTTCCGACTTGTTGGCAACCAGAACGACCGGACGGCCTGAACGACGTACAACTTCAGCGAAAGTCGCATCGGTTGGTGTAATGCCAGCTTTAGCATCGATCACAAACAGGATCGCGTCGGCTTCCTGAATGGCCGCTTCGGTCTGCGCGCGCATACGCGCTTCCAGACTATCGTTTGCAGCTTCTTCAAGGCCAGCCGTATCGATCACCTGAAACTTCAGATCGTAAAGCTTTGCATCATGGATGCGCCGGTCGCGCGTAACGCCCGGCAAGTCATCGACCAGCGCCAGCTTGCGGCCGACGAGGCGATTAAACAGTGTGGACTTGCCGACATTGGGACGCCCGACGATGGCGAGAGTGAAACCCATAGGTTCGTATTACTCCGAAGATAAACGCGGATTAGCCCTGTTGAGCTTCTGGCACAGTAACGCCAGCGCCGCGCATGAGATCAAGCATTGTATTGGCGCGCTGGCGGATATTTGCCGGCGCCAGATTGTCATTTGCAATCTGCTGATAGAGCTTGGCAGCATCGTCGAAACGCTCTGCCTTCCAAGCAGCAAGGCCCAGCGCTTCACGCGCGCCGGAACGCATTGGATTGCCATCTGCCGAAAGCGTTTCAACGCGCTTTGCGACATCATCATAAGAACCAGAATCAACGAGCAGATAGGCTGCGCGCAAGCGAGCGACATCGCGCATCGGTGACGGCACTGCATTATCTGCAGCGACCGCGTCAAATGCGGCAACCGCTGCAGCCGCGTCACCCTTTGCAGCCTGAACAGAGGCCGCACGCATACGTGCCAGAACCGGATAAGAACCGTAACCGGTCTTTTCCAGATCATCGAGCGCTGCAATGGCTTCATCGTTCTTGCCGGAAGCGGCGAGATCAAGTGCTGCCAGGAACTTGTCACCGGAAGCAGAAGCTTTGCTATCGGTCCAGTGCTGATAACCAACCCAGGCAGCAGTGCCGATAACAACCGCAACCGCACCGCCGATCAGCAGTGGGCCGAAGTTTTTCCAAACCTGTTTTGCCCGTTCCGAACGGAGTTCCTCGTTTACCTCGCGAATGAAACTGTCGTCTGCCATGGACCTGCCGTTTTTATTGGAGTGCAGCACTTGTGGAGCCGCGCTCGAAAATTCGTTGATCTTAATTTGTATGTTCTGGCGCTTTTAGTCGGAATTCGCGCCATATGTAAGACCTGTCATAGAAACAATATGCATTTCTGTCTGAGCTTCGCCATATTTTGTGACTAACAGGCAACTTTTCCAGTCAGATTGCGTTCATTCCCCCATGCGCCTCATCACTCCCGCCGTGCTTATTGCTTCCGCACTTGCTGCAAGCCCCACAATCGCCCAAACAACGAAGCCGCAATATGTGCTGATTTCGTTTGATGGCGCGCACGATAACAAGCTCTGGACGCGCTCGCGGGAACTGGCGAAAAACAACAACGCGCATTTCACCTATTTTCTCTCCTGCGTCTTTCTGATGACCAAGAAAGACCGGCGCGACTATCAGCCCCCACATAAACGTGCTGGTGCATCCAATGTCGGCTTTGCACTCAGTCACGACGAGGTTGTGGCTCGTCTTGGCAATATCTGGCAGGCGCATCTTGAGGGCAACGAAATCGCAAGTCACGGCTGCGGACACTTTGACGGCACCGACTGGTCAACCGCTGACTGGGACAAGGAAATCAAGGAATTCCGTCGCATCACTGCCGATGCTTACAAGAATAACGGCATTGAAGGCGAACCCGAGGGCTGGCAGGAGCTAGCCCACAATGGCATAAACGGCTTCCGCGCACCCTATCTTGCCGCATCCAAGCCCGTTCAGGATGCATTGAAAGCCAATGGTTTTCGCTATCAGGCATCGTCCATCACCCGCGGACCGGAGCTGCCGCAGATAACCGGCCAGTTCGCGTCTTTTGGCTTGCCGCTGATCCCGGAAGGACCATCGCAGCGGCTTATTGTTGGCATGGATTACAATCTCTACGTCCGACATTCCAAGGGCAAGGAAGCACCCGCTCAATCAGCCGAATTTGAAGACCGCGCCTATAAGGCTTTCCGCACGGCATTCGACAAGCAATATGATGGCGAACGCATTCCTCTACAGCTCGGCTTTCATTTCGTACTGATGAATGATGGCGCCTACTGGCGGGCCATGGAACGTCTCGTTTCTGAAGTCTGCAACAAGCCGGATGTAAAATGCACGACCTATAATGACTATCTCAACAGCATCGATATGCCTAACAACCACGCTGTTCAAAACAGATCATAGAACGACTTTTTGCTGTCGGCCTCATGCCGACAGCCCCAGATTTTCCTGATCCAGAACAGGTAGCGGACCGCCATCGATAGCAGCTTCAAAGCTGCGCAGACGCTTATAGATCGACAGAAGCTCAATAATCGTCGTCCACGAATTGACGAGATACTGGAAAGAGCCGCGTACCTGATCGAACACATTGGAAATCTGGCTCATCAAACCGAGCGTCAGCTTACCTGCAACAATTGACGGTATTAACAGCAGAAGCGGAAAAATATTGTCCGCCTGCAGATAGAAAATACGCGCCACGTTGAAATAGACATAGTGGAAATAAAGCCGGAAATAGTTGTGGCGAACGTTTGTGAAAAGCTCGCGCATTGTAACAGGCTCAGCGCGATCGGCATGATCTTCGCCATAAACCAGTTCCTTACGATAGGCTGCTTCCACCCGCTGATTGTTGAACTCCAGCCCGGGTAACTTGATACCAACAAGCGCGAGAAAGCCGGTTCCAAAGATTGCCCAAACGATTGCGGCCCAGACCAGCGCATGAGGAATTACGCCAACTATTGGAAGTTCGCTGACCTTTTCGGAGAAAGTGAACAGCACCGGTAAGAAGGCAATCAGCGTCATGATCGACTTTACAAGGCTGACGCCTAGCTGTTCCAACGTGGAAGAAAAGCGCATCGTATCTTCCTGCACACGCTGCGCAGCACCTTCGATATGGCGCAGCTTCTGCCAGTGCAGCATGTAATAATCATTCATAGCCGTTCGCCAGCGGAAGATATAATGGCTGACAAAGAACAAGCTGACCACGCCGACTGTGATGGCAAGAAAAGCGATCCCGGCAAAATCCACTGCACCCCAATAGAAATCGGCAGCGGAAACGGCGCCCGGTGTGCTCAGCCCTTTCTGCACCATATCGTAGAAAGGTCCATACCAGGCATTGATCGCGACACTGACCTGAACGCCGAAATAGGTCGTAAACAGGATCAATGCTGAACCAAGGACAGACCAGCGCTGCCAGCGATGCGGTGAGAATGCGCTCCAGAAAGCATAGAACGCAAACACAGCGACTGCGAAATAAATGTAGAACCACAAAAATGGTGCGGACCAGAAGACACTCGCGCCGATGATTGGCGCCGCATCTGCTGCTGCGGGCGGCAGGCCTATGAATCGTCCAAGATTGCTTCCCCCATCATACCAGCCAATCACAGCCAGAAGTGTCCAGAGAAGTGCTGACGAAAAAAACAGTTTGGGGCGCGGAAAAAACGATACGAACATCGGGGGAAATCCAAAAATGCAATTCTGCATTTATGAAATGCCTCTCCCCCATTCTTTACCAGTTAAATTTTTGTAAGGTTTCCGGTTACTTGGCAGCTTTGCCCGCAGCAAGACCTATGACAGCCGTGACAATCAATGCAAAAGCGGCGATCAGACTTGGCAGGGTAAACGAGCCGGAATGTTGCGCCATGAAGCCGGCAACCAGTGGCCCTGCAATCTGGCCTAGACTGAAGCAGACTGTCATGCGCCCCAGCGCGCGCTTTGGCGAATGCGGTGCAAGAACGCGCGCAGCCTGAAGACCGAAGGCGGTCAGCGCCATAAACGTCAAACCCAGCAATGCACCACCAATCAGCGGGCCAAAAGGTGCGGGCAACACCACACTTGCTGCAACGCCAATCGCTTCCAATATGGCAGTGAGTGCAAAGGCGGAGAACAACCCGAACTTTCTGATGGCAGGCGACCAAAGCCAGATTGACGGCGCCGCACATAATCCGGTTATGACCCAGACCGCCGCTTCCATCAGCGGCCCGCCGTCATTGGATCGTACGATGGCAATGATAAATGTCGCCGTGATCACATAGCCAAAGCCGAAAATGCCATAGGCCAGTGCAATTGCGTTGAAAGCGAAGCTGTTTGGCAAAGCCGGTTCACGCTTCCCATTCGTGCCGCCAACCGGCCCTTCCTTAACGAGATAGGCCACAAAAACGGCCATGATCACGCTCAAAACAGCAGCGCCAATCCAGTCTGCTTTCCAGCCGAGACCTGACAGTCGAATGACCGCCACCAGGACCGCAGACAGTGCAATGCCTGCCCCAACACCGCCGAAGTGCAGTGCACCGAGCCCTGCCCGCTCTGCAGCCGTAATATGGCTCAGCACGATTGCAGTTGCGAGGATCATGGTGACAGCACTGATAAAACCTGCCGCAAAGCGAATGATTGAGAACAGCCATACACCATCGACCACCGCCATGAGCGCGCAAAGAACGGCACTGATAATCAGCCCCACAATCACGCTCAAGCGTTCAATCCCCGCAGACCAGCCATAGCCCCCAACAACGGCTCCAAGCAGATAGCCAACATAGTTGGCCGATGCGATGAACCCCGCATCAGCGGCATTAAAGCCCACATCTGACATCATGCCGGGAAGAATTGGCGTATAAATGAAGCGACCAATACCCATCGCCGTAATCATGGCGAGGAAACCGCCAAAGGCATAGCGGAGTGCAATCTGGTGCGGATAGGTCTGGGGGAGTGTCTTATTCATGGCGGGGAAAATACGCTTCGCGCGAACGCATACAATTGAATTTTTCTGATGGGATCAATCACTCGAATTCAGTTCAACTTTCCGGCATTTGAACCTGCTTCAATCTGGTTGGATTATGGCTAAATGCGGAAGTCATACCGTTGACACATCTGCATTTGGCTTCGGCGGCCGTACAGGCACACTGTCAGGCTGGGCCGAATGCAGAAAATGTAACAGCGTTTCATTCACGGACTGCAGGCGGAAAGCCGTATCACGCCAGCTGAAATCAATATCCTGCGGCACCGGAGGCAAGCGTTCCGGCGTCTCACCTTCATCCAGATTGCAATTATGGATAACCGATTGCAATGACTGTGCAATCCATTCCGGCGGCGAGGCTTCCTTTTTGCGCAGGGCATTGCCAAGTGCTTCACCAAACAACAGTGCCGATGCATAAAGCCGGATGCCGCGACGATCATAGCGGCCCGCCATTTCACTGACTTCGCGCGCGACGAGCCTTCCACGCAACGACCAGCGCGCATTGGATCGCGCGAGCGCTATGCCATCACCCAGAGCATTGACCGCGCGTTGTGCTTGCGTGAACTGGTTGATGGCGCTTTGTGCGTGGACTACATCCTGTTTTTCAAGCGCAATCGCGGACTGTTTCAGGCCTTTCAGGATATTGTCGACCAGCCCTCGCACTGCCCTGTCGATGAGCCTTACCGGATCGGGTGTCGCCAGTATCTGACTGAAAAGGAGCCCGACACCCGCACCCACGAGAACATCGATGAGGCGCGTCATACCGGCAACCTGCGGTCCCATAGCCAGGACCAGAATTGCGGAAACGCCCGACTGAATGGCGATTGCCGGGGCCAGACCAAAGGTTGTTGCAAGCACCATAGCAATGCAGGTGACAACGCTCATATGCAGGACCGGGATCGTTTCCGGAAGTAGCAGGGAAAGCTCGCCAACCACAACGCCGGTCGTCACGCCGGTAATGACGCCAATCGCCTGTTTTCCGTGATTGGGGAGATTGGGCGCGAGGCAGATAACGGCCGTAACCATTGCAAATACGGGGCGCGGCTGGCCGAGCATCCACTGACAGATAAGCCAAGCCACCGCGCCACCAATAGAGGCAATCAGCGCATCGCGCCAACTGACCGACCATTGCTGAAGAACCTTGTCTATCCGCTTATGCATGGATTGAGTGCCCTGCTAACTGTCAGTTTGAACCAGTCAATCTATGGCAGCGACAGCAATGCTCAAGCTTGGAAAAACGTCTGGTATTGATCGGGCTTGAAGCCGACGGTCAACTTTCCATCTTTTTCGAGAACAGGCCGCTTGACCATGGAAGGCTGCGCCAGCATCAGAGCCCGGGCCTTTTCAGCGTCAACATTCTGACGCTCTTCTTCGGGTAGCTTGCGGAAGGTTGTACCCGCACGATTGAGCAGCTTTTCCCATTCTATGTCCTTGAGAAAGCGGTCGATTGTTGCAGCGTCCAAGCCTTCCTTCTTGTAATCGTGAAAGGCATAATCAATGCCATGATCGTCAAGCCAGCTGCGTGCCTTCTTCATGGTGTCACAGGCTTTGATACCGTAGATGGTCACGCTCATTTCCGACTCCTTTGATCTTGTGCTGCGATCAAAAGCCATCAACTGAAACGTTGCAACCCCTTATCGTGCATCATGAAATATAATGCCCAGTGTATGACGCTTGCCGGAGCGCAAACGACTGACGCCGTGCCGCATTTTCGCCTTATAATCGCCACGCGTACCACAAATTGGCCTGTCGTTTACCGCAAAAATCACAGCATCTCCCCGCCTTAAAGGCACAACTTCGGCCCTACTTTGCATACGCGGACGCTGTTCTGTGAGCACAAATTCACCGCCCATAAAATCCTCGCCCGGCTGCGACAACAGCACGGCCACCTGAAGCGGAAAAGCCAGATCGCCGTAAAGATCCTGATGCAGGCAATTATAATCACCCTCGACATATTGCAGGATCAGTGGCGTTGGGCGCGTTTGCCCGGCAGCGTGACACATTGCGAGATACTCATCATGGTTCGCTGGATATTCCATCCCGCTTCTCAAACGTTCGCTCCAGCGATTGGCTATCGGACTTAACCGTCCATACAATTCCTTGCGGGATGCCCCGATGATTTCAGGCAGCGGGTTGGCGAAATACTTGTACTCACCACGCCCAAAACCATGTCTTGCCATGGAAATCGTCGAGCGAAAGGCATCGGACGCATCATAAAGACCGACGATCTCACTGCATTGATCTTTGGAAAAGAGCTGGTCCAATGTTGCGGTGCCGAATTGATCCAGCTCATCTGCAATTTTCTGCCAGTCGTAAGAGGCCAGTTTCTCTTTCATGACTGGCGCTCTCTTTCGATCAGATCCCGCTTGCGTTCAACGCCCCAGCGATAACCGGACAAGCCACCATCATTGCGCACAACGCGATGGCAGGGCACCGCAACGGCGATCTTGTTGGCACCACATGCCTGCGCCACAGCTCTGGTGGATTTTGGCGAACCGATCCTCTCGGCGAGTTCGCTATAGCTTACAGTTTTGCCAAGCGGGATTTCGCGCAAGGCTTGCCAGACACGCTGCTGGAAAGCTGTGCCTCTTAAATCAAGAGGCAGATCGAATCCGATGCCGGGGTTTTCAACAAAGCCGATCACCTGAGCAATGTGATCCTCGAAGTCGCGATCAGCACCGACGAGCTGCGCTTTCGGAAACCGCTTTTCCAGATCGATAATCAGCTCCTGCGGATCATCGCCCATCAGAATGGCGCAGACCCCCTTGCCGCTTTCCGCTACCAGAACGGCGCCAAGTGTGGATTGTCCGATGGCAAAGCGGATGGTTTCGTTTTCGCCGCCAGACTTAAAGGCCTTTGGTTTCATGCCGAGTATCTTATCTGAGGCCTCATAGAAGCGGCTGGAAGAATTGTAACCCGCTTCGTAAATTGCATCCGTCACGCGGCTATCACTGGATTTAAGGGCGGCGCGCATTTTCTCTGCACGATGCGCATCAGCATAGGCTTTAGGCGTGAGACCTGTGAAGCTTTTGAAAATGCGATGGAAATGAGCCGGACTTGCCCCTGCAGCACGCGCAATGTCTTCCAGCGCGGGAACTTCATCGGCATTCTCGATGAAGCGGCAAGCGGCGGAAACCATATCGGCATAGCGCGCACTGTTTTGTGCATCAAGCGTTACATCGACATGCGGCTTGCATCGCATACAAGGGCGAAAGCCAGCCCGCTCTGCATCTTCGGCCACCATAAAGAACTGAACATTTTCGCGTTTGCCACGCCGCGACGGGCACGATGGACGGCAATAAACGCCCGTCGTGCGTACAGCGTAAACGAATTCGCCATCTGATGCCTTGTCGCGCGCCAGCACTTTTAGCCAGCGGCTTTCATCAGTGTCATTGTTGCTTGTCAGCGTGCGTGTCATCAGGTTCATGTCCGTTATCCTTCTTACTATGAAGGAAAGCTAACGCTTAACAAGACTGACAACACTCCGCTGCTTGCTTTCAAATTTTGCGACCGCTTTAAGCCTTCCGCGCTTCCTTGATCGCGTCGATCAGGCTCCGCTCGTTCATCACGCCTCCGTAAAGCCGGGTGCCGATAACGAAGGACGGCGTACCGCCAAAATTGAACGCTTCGCCCTGCTCCATGTTGCGCGCAAGAATGCCGTCGATCCGCGCAGCATCCGCCTTGTAATCGGCCTCAAGCTTCTTCGGATCAAGGCCACCCTTCTTCAAGGCTGCATCGGTCTGATCTTTGGTCAGACGACCGGGCGTCAGCATCATGGCTTCCATAGCCTTGACGTAATTTCCCGACTTTTCTGCCGCCAGCACCAGACGCGCCGGATAGGCCGAATTGTCACCGAAAATGATCCAGTCTTTGAGCACCAGACGCACATTGCCGTCTTTCTCGACAACGCGCATCAGCTCAGCATGGCCCTTTTTGCAGTAAGGGCACTGATAGTCGAAATATTCCACAATGGTGACGTTGCCGTTAGGATTACCAAGGACCGGGATTTCCTTGTCATAAAGGACATCGGCCACTGTCGGCACACGCTGGGCGAAGCTCTCGCCGCCAGAAATGGCAATCGTTGCGGCACCGGCTACAGTTGTAGCGAGCATCTGGCGGCGGTTCATCATCAGCTTTCTCCTTGTGCAGATTGAGTCTTGCTCAGGACCACAACGCGGCTTCCACTGGATACGCGTTTATGAAGATCGAGAATGTCCTGATTGAAAAGACGGATACAGCCCGACGAAGCAGCCTTGCCGATTGACCAGGGTTCGTTGGTGCCATGGATGCGATAAAGCGTGTCTTTGCCATCGCGATAAAGATAGAGCGCACGCGCGCCGAGCGGATTGCGAATGCCGCCTTCCAGACCATTGGCGTATTTCGCATAATGATCAGGATTGCGCTTGATCATATTCTGCGTTGGTGTCCAGCGTGGCCATTGCGCCTTGTAAGCAACCTGCGCCTCGCCGCTGAAGGTCAGGCCAGCACGGCCCACGCCAACGGAATAGCGCATGGCCTTGCCACCGGGCTGCACGAGATAAAGATAGCGCGTATAGGGATCGACAATGATTGTGCCGACCGGGTGGCTGGTCTGATAATCGACCTGCTTGCGAAGATTGCGTTCGGCAATCTTACTGAGATCGAGTGCTGCAATGTGATTGCCGCCGTCGGTGACAGCACCGTACATCACTTCATATTCGCTCTTTGCCGTCTGAACTTCCGGCTCCGGTAGAGGCTCAACGACAGGTGCAACAGCCACTGGCTCAGGTGCGACGACCGCTGGTTCGGGCATGTTAACAACGACAGGCCTGTCGGATGTCGTAGTACAGGCCGCAACTGCCAAAGGCATAAGGCCAATCAATATCAGCCGCGCCAGAGACGGCGCTGCCTTTGCAATTTGATTATATGTCGTCAATTTCCCCAACCCCAATGTCCCCGAGCCATGATCAATCCTAAAAGCCTTGCTTCTGGCCGGCGTTAATGAGTCCGACCGAACGTTCAATTGTTGCCGACGAAACGTCGCCAACCAAGCGTGTACCTTCAGGTTCCTTGCTGGCATTGTTGAAGAAAACCATGGTCGGCGGGCCTGCAACTTTGAGCTTTGCCATGAGATCGGCATTGCCCGCATTCAGGTCCGAGACATCGGCCTTGATAAGCTGATATCCGCCCAGCGCTTTCTTCACGCCTGCATCCGGCAGGACGCGCCGCTCCACAGTGGAACAGCTGACGCACCAATCTGCCGTGAAATAGACCAGCGTCGGCTGATCGCCGCGCGCCGCATCCAGCTTTTCCTGAAGGGCAGAAACCGTTTCAACCGGCGCGAATCGAAGCTCGGCCAAATTATGGTTAACGTCACGGTTAACCAATGCCGCCAGCGGTTGCAATGGATCGCGACCACCGGAAGCAACGCCGAGCATCAGAATAACGCCATAAACGAAGGCGGCAGTACCAATCGTGCGCGCAACCACGCTGCGATCCGGGATTTTGAGGAAAGCGAAGCTCGCCACACCAAACAGCAGCAAAGCCCATAAAACCATATCCACGCCCGATGGCAGCAAGGGTGCAGCCATGAAAATCGCGGTTGCGAGAAAACCAAAGCCGAATACCTGCTTGACCGCCTCCATCCACGCGCCTGCACGCGGCAAGGTGCCAGCACCCAGCGTCGCAAAAGCAATCAACGGCAGACCTTTACCGATGCCAAGCGCGAAGAGCGCGCTGGCTCCGAGTGCTACGTTGGCCGTCTGTGCGATATAGAGCAGCGCACCAGCAAGAGGTGCAGTCACGCAGGGGCCGACAATCAGCACCGAGGAAAAGCCGAGGATTGCAGCAGAGCGCTTGGAACCGGTGCGTTGGCCGGTTTTAGCCGAGATTGCACTGACCCATGAGGATGGGAGCTGTAACTGGAACAGGCCGAACATTGACAGAGCAAGCAGTGTGAAGATGCCAGCCAGTGCAAGCGCCATCCATTTGGATTGCAGCACCATTTGCAAATTCTGGCCCGACCAGCCAGCAATTGCACCGACGACAGCAAACCCGAGCGCAAGGCTGAACACATAAGTACTGGAAAGCACGAAGCCGCGTTTCGCCGTCAGTTTTTCGCCTTCCCGCGCCAGCGTTCCTGCGACAATCGGGTAGATTGGAAACACGCAAGGCGTGAAGGCCAGCAGCACACCGAAAGCAAGGAAAGCTGCAATCACCAGTGCCGAACCGCCCTGATCAAGAAGATTTTCGATCATGCCTTTTTCGGGGGCGAGCGCGAAAGCTTTGCTCTCAGCCGCGGGAGTTGATGCGGCGGTGAACACGGAGCCGTTCGTAAACGCTTTGCCCATCTGAGAGCTGACGGCGAGCGTTACGGGATCAATCGTGCGGGTTTCAGGCCGATAGCAGATACCGTCTTCCTGACACCCCTGATAGGTCAGCTGAATGGGTTCGCTACCCGCCGGAACACTGGCACTTGCTCGCGTGTAATAAACTTCTAGCCGTCCGAAATTCGGATCATCCTTGGCGATACCCGGTTGCGTATCAACGGTGAGCGCTGCGCCTTTCGCATCTTTGGCTTCGATATGATCGCGATAGAGATAATAACCGTCGGAAATCTGCCAGTTAAGCAGGAGCTGGTTGTCGCCATCCTTCACAACACTTAGACGAAAAGCATCATCGACCGGCAGCGGGTTTGCAGCCAGCGCAGGTGAAAGAGCAAACATAAGAAAAGCAGCAAGTATCGCGAAAAAGCGCATTCGGGTTATTCCGGGTAATTTGATTCGTGCAAAATAGTTTAGGTTGTAAAAAGCAAATGCTGTCGTCACCTTAAGGCAGCCTTAAGCTGGCAAAGCGAGAAGCCGCTTACAGATGAAACAAGGCGGAAACAGGAAGACACATGCGCATTCTGGTGGTTGAAGACGATGCAATCCTGCTCGACGGACTTTCCGTGGGTCTGGGATTAGCCGGATTCACCGTGGATGCCGTTGCAAACTGTGGAGATGCAGAGGCCGCCCTTGCTGCCCAGAATTACAACGCGGTTGTGCTTGATCTGATGCTGCCGGATGGCTCTGGTCTCGACATTCTGAAGTCCATGCGACAGGCCCGCGATGATACGCCAGTTCTGTTGCTGACCGCCCGCGATCAGGTACCGGAACGTATCGCAGGACTTGATGCAGGCGCTGACGACTATGTTGGCAAGCCGTTTGATCTCCATGAACTCGCAGCGCGTGTGCGTGCCATTGCTCGGCGCGGCACAGGGCGCGCAAGTAGCACGCTTGAATGGCAGGGCGTGGAACTCGATCCGGCTGAAATGTCGGTGCAGTACAAGGGTGAGCCGCTCCGCCTGACCCGCCGTGAGTTTTCGATATTGCGTAGTTTAATGGAACGTCCAACGGCGACAATCTCCAAGTCATCGCTTGAAGAAGCGCTTTATGGCTGGCAGGAAGAAGTCGAAAGCAACGCGGTCGAGGTGCATATCCATCATCTGCGATCCAAGCTTGGTTCAGGCTTCATCGAGACAGTGCGCGGTGTCGGCTACCGGCTTGCGAGGGAGCAAGCATGAACTCCATTCGCAGTCGCCTGACCGGTATATTGATCGGCATCACCTGTCTTGTCTGGTTGTTCGCCGTTATCTGGATTCATGTGAGTACCCAATCGCGACTTGAAAAAGTGCTGGATGCGCGCCTCATGGAAGCGGCTCGTATGGTCAATTCGCTTTTGATCGAGCGGCGCGTTGAGGTTAATCCCGATGGCGACGGCGGACAGCTTTCACTCAAGCCGATGGATGATTTTCCCCATTATGATCGCCAGCTTTTCTGCCAGATCTGGGCAATCGACGGCAGACTTGTTGGACGGTCCGAAAGCGCACCGGGTGAACGCCTGACCGATGTGGCCAATGGCTTTTCAGATACAGTTGTTGCTGGGGACCGCTGGCGGGTGTTTGCGGTTGAAAATACAAAGCTCGGGCTGCGTGTGATGGTGGGCGACAGCCTATCAGTGCGAGAGCGGCTTGTGCAAAACGTGGTGACGGGTGTGGTGCTGCCTGCCCTGCTCCTGCTTCCAATTCTTGCTATCCTGATCTGGCTTTGCGTCCGGCGCGGGCTTGATCCGTTGAGCAGTCTCGCCGGCACTTTATCCAAACGCGATGCGCGGGATTTGCGACCGCTTTCGGAAGAGAAGTTGCCGTCCGAAATCAGCCCGGTGGTTTCGGCTTTGAATGATCTGTTCCATCGTGTGGAAGAAGCCCGCGAGCGCGAGCGCAATTTTGCGATCTTTGCAGCGCACGAATTGAAGACGCCGCTTGCAGGCCTCAAGACACAGGCACAGATCGCCGAGGGTGCCAAAGACGACGCCATGCGCCTCAATGCAGTACGCCAAATTGCATCGGGTGTTGATCGCACCAGCCGTCTCGTCAATCAGCTGCTGGACCTTGCAGCCCTTGAGACTGGTGATGAAATGGAGCCACCATCGCCGGAGCCAGCCTGTCAGCTGCTTGTTTCGATCTCGACCGACATGCGTATGCTTGCCGCACATCGGGGCGTGAAGATCGAGCTGCCCGGCAATCTGCCGCTTGTGACGATGCAATATCCGCATCTCTTCACACTTGCCATGCGTAATCTGATCGAGAATGCCGTCAATCATTCGCCTCAAGGCGGGTCTGTGCGATGCAGTCTCGAAAAGGCTGATGATCAGGTTGTTTTCACTGTCGAAGATGATGGCCCCGGCATTCCGCCGGAAGACATGGCTTATGTGACCGAGCGCTTTTATCGCGGTGCCAATAGAAGCGAAAATGGCAGCGGTCTGGGTCTGGCCATCGTGAAGATGGCGGCAACGCGTATGGGCGGTGAAGTGCAGCTTCATAATCGTTCTGAAGGTGGCTTGCGCGCCCTCCTCATCATCCCTGCTCAGGCTGCGACATAAATTCCCGCCTGTGTAGGTTGACGGGTCAGGCTTTCGGCGTATTATGCAACTGCAAATCATTTGCAATTAAGGTCAGAATATTCATTCAGATTTCAGACATAGCTTTTGATTAAAGAAGCCGAGACTGTTCATGCTGTTTAATCCTCGATCTGGGCCTAAAGCCGCGCAGCTCTTGCCAGAAACCGTCCCTCGTTCTGACAAGGAATGGGCCAAGCAGCAGACAACAGCAGTCAAAGCGATTTTAAGACGGGCCGGGTTACGCCCGACCCGTCAGCGTATTGCGTTAGGATGTATGCTTTTCACGGAGAAACACCGGCACGTGACCCCGGATATGCTGAATGAAGAAGCATTACTGCTGGGCGAGAAGCTATCCGTTGCAACGGTTTACAACACGCTCAATCAATTTTCCGATGCGGGCCTTGTCCGCAAGATAAGCCTGCATGGCGAACGTACCTATTTCGATACGGATACTGGCGACCACGCACATTTCTACATCCACGACGAAGACCAGATCATCGACATTGCAACAGACGATATCGGCATTGGCCCGCTGCCCGCTCCGCCTGCTGGCTACAAGATCAGCAAAGTGGACGTTCTGATCCATCTGGTGCCGGAAACTGACATCGCCTGATTTCCCGGAAAACTCCCAATTCGTCGCAGGTCCGATTAGAGCTCTTTGATTTAGATCAATGACACCCTCTCGTAGAGAGCCGATAGAAAGGCATCGCTATAGCTGTCGTTACTCAGACAGCTTCTGACTTGCGCTGCGAGGGGATTAAATGAACTACGCCGCTGGAACAGTCCTGTCTGGTCTGGGAGCACTTTTTGCTGTGCTTCTGGCCGGATTTTCTCATGATGAGTTGTTCAGAACCCATATGTGGATTCTGTTCGCTACACTCGCCATCTTCACCATCTTGCTGATGCGCAATGCCGATTACGGCCTTGCGCCAAAGAAGGTCGATCAGTCCACCTATATGGACGGACCGATCCGCTACGGCGTGATCGCAACGGTCTTCTGGGGTGTGGTTGGCTTTCTGGTCGGTGTGGTTATCGCAGCCCAGCTTGCCTTCCCCGATCTCAACTTTGAACCCTATCTGAACTTCGGTCGTCTGCGCCCGCTGCACACTTCAGCGGTTGTTTTTGCATTCGGCGGCAATATCCTGATCGCTTCGTCGTTCTATGTCGTGCAGCGCACCTGTCGCGCGCGCCTGATCGGTGGTGATCTGGCCTGGTTCGTGTTCTGGGGATATCAGCTTTTCATCGTGATGGCTGCAACCGGCTATCTGCTTGGGATTACCCAGAGCCGCGAATATGCTGAACCGGAATGGTATGTCGATATCTGGCTCACCATCGTCTGGGTCGCCTATCTCGTCGTCTTCCTCGGCACGGTATTGAAGCGCAAAGAGCCGCATATCTATGTGGCAAACTGGTTCTACCTGTCCTTCATCATCACAATCGCCATGTTGCACATCATCAATAATCTGGCGATCCCGGTATCGTTCCTCGGCGTGAAGAGCTATTCGGCTTTCGCAGGCGTGCAGGATGCCGTGACCCAGTGGTGGTATGGCCATAATGCGGTTGCGTTCTTCCTGACCGTGCCATTCCTTGCGATGATGTATTACTTCGTGCCCAAGCAGGCAGAGCGTCCGGTTTATTCCTACCGCCTGTCGATCGTGCACTTCTGGTCGATCATCTTCCTCTACATCTGGGCTGGCCCACACCATCTTCATTATACCGCTGTTCCCGATTGGGCACAGACGCTCGGCATGGTGTTCTCGATCATGCTCTGGATGCCTTCGTGGGGTGGCATGATCAACGGTCTGATGACGCTTTCTGGCGCATGGGACAAGGTTCGTACCGACCCGATCATCCGTCTGATGGTTGCAGCTATTGCCTTCTACGGCATGGCGACCTTTGAGGGTCCGATGCTGTCGATCAAGGCAGTCAACTCGCTCTCCCACTACACTGACTGGACCATTGGTCACGTTCATGCGGGTGCGCTGGGCTGGAACGGCATGATTACCTTTGCAGCCGTTTACTACCTCACACCAAAGCTGTGGGACCGTGAACGCCTCTACTCGATCCGCATGGTCAACTGGCACTTCTGGCTCGCAACACTTGGCATCGTGCTCTACGCCGCCGCCATGTGGGTTGCAGGTATCCAGCAGGGTCTGATGTGGCGCGAATACGACGATCAGGGTTTCCTCGTCTATTCCTTCGCCGAAACCGTGCTCGCCATGTTCCCTTACTACGTGATCCGTACTGCAGGCGGTCTGCTTTACCTCGCCGGTGGACTGGTCATGGCATGGAACGTCTACCAGACCATTCGCGGCAACCTGCGCAAAGAAGCCCCTATGGGCGGTGCCCGGCCTGCTGCTGGCGCCACAATGCAGCCAGCCGAATAAGGAGTGTGATTTATGTCTATCCTCAAAAAACACTCCAAGCTGGAGAGAAATGCAACGCTGCTGCTGATTGCTTCGCTTGCCGTGGTAACGGTCGGTGGCATCGTTGAAATCGCACCGCTGTTCTATCTCGAAAATACTATCGAGAAGGTGGAAGGGATGCGTCCCTATTCACCGTTGGAACTCGCGGGCCGCGACATCTATGTGCGTGAAGGCTGCTACCTCTGCCACAGTCAGATGATCCGTCCGTTCCGCGATGAAGTGGAGCGCTACGGCCATTACTCTCTGGCGGCTGAATCCATGTACGACCATTCGTTCCAGTGGGGCTCAAAACGCACAGGGCCTGACCTTGCGCGCGTTGGCGGTCGTTATTCCAATGAATGGCACGTACAGCACCTTATCCGCCCGCGTGACGTGGTGCCGGAATCGGTCATGCCAAGCTATGCCTTCCTGAAGGACCGTCCGCTTGATGCCAACAATATTGCAGCCAATCTGAAGGCCAATGTGGCGGTCGGCGTTCCGTACACGCAGGAGATGGTCGACAACGCGCTGGCTGACCTTCAGGCACAGGCCGATCCAAACGCCGATACGTCGGGCATCGAGGGTCGTTATCCCAAGGCACGCCTTGGCGATTTTGACGGCAACCCGCAGGTCATTTCGGAGATGGACGCGCTGATCGCCTATCTGCAGATGCTCGGCACCCTCGTTGACTTCTCGACCTACGATCAGTCCCCCAAAGCAAGATAAAGCGGAGATTTAGCGATGGATTACAATACCCTACGCACTTTCGCCGATAGCTGGGGCCTGCTTGCCATGGCTCTCTTCTTTGTCTTTGTCATTCTTTTTGCCTTCCGTCCGGGAAGCAAAAAGAAGGCTGATGAAGCGAAAGAAATTCCATTCAAGGACGAGAAAAATGACTGACAAACAGATTGATGAAGTCAGTGGCGTTGAGACCACCGGCCATGAATGGGACGGTATCAGGGAACTTGACAATCCAATGCCACGCTGGTGGCTGTGGACCTTCTACGCAACGATTGTCTGGGCTCTTGCCTATGTGATCGCTTATCCGGCATGGCCGCTGATTTCCAACTCAACGGCTGGCTTGATCGGTTGGTCGAGCCGCGGCGATTTCTGGAAAGAAAACGCAGAGATTGCTGCCGGTCGTCAGGGTATCATCGACCAGATCAAGGCCAAGGATGTGCATGAGATTCTGGCGGATGAAAATCTGCGCCAATATGCGATTGCAGGCGGCGCTGCAGCGTTCCGCGTCAATTGCGTACAGTGCCATGGCTCTGGTGCGCAGGGAGCACCCGGCTATCCGAACCTGAACGATGACGATTGGCTGTGGGGCGGCTCGGTTGACGACATTCTGACGACCATTCGTCATGGTGTTCGCTCGCCTGACGACAGTGAAACCCGTGTTTCCGAGATGCCTGCTTTTGCTGATGTTCTCGAACCACAGCAGGTGCGTGAAGTGGCAGCCTATGTGGTCAGCCTTTCCGGTACACCCCATGATCCCGCTATGATTCCAGAAGGCCAGAAGGTCTTCAGCGAAAACTGTGCGGTCTGTCATGGCGGCGATGCCAAGGGTATGCGCGAGTTCGGCGCACCAAACCTCACCGACGCGATCTGGTTCTATGGTTCTGGTGAAGACGCCATTGCCCGCCAGGTCTCTCATCCAAAGCATGGCGTAATGCCTGCCTGGGAAGCGCGCCTTGGTGATGCGACGGTTAAACAGCTCGCAATCTTCGTCCACTCGCTTGGTGGTGGCGAATAACACACAAGCACACCCCGAAAAGTCGGAACCGGTTTTCGGGATGTGCGTGAATAAAAGTAACTGGCCCCGCTTAGACGGAAAAGCAGGGCCAGCCGAACTGGAAATGCATCAGAACGGACGGCGAATAACCACCCCGCTCTCAATCATTGCAAGCGTGATATGACCGGCAAGCCAGCTTCTGTCTGTCCGGCATCATGCTTCAGGAGCAAGGCAAATGTCAGATGATGTCGAACGGATAGACGTTCAGGCAGTCAATTCCCCCAAGATCCGCCAGTCGCTTTATGCGGCGCGGGTGAAAATATTTCCGAAGCGCGTTCAGGGTCAGTTCCGGCGCTTCAAGTGGCTCGTCATGCTCATCACATTGGGGATCTACTATCTGACGCCTTGGCTGCGCTGGGATCGCGGGCCTTATGCACCGGATCAGGCGGTCTTGATCGATCTTGCCAACCGCCGTTTCTATTTCTTCTTCATCGAAATCTGGCCACAGGAATTCTACTACGTGGCGGGCCTGCTTATCATGGCGGGCCTTGGTCTGTTTCTTGTCACCTCTGTCGCGGGCCGCGCATGGTGCGGCTATACCTGCCCGCAGACCGTCTGGGTTGATCTCTATCTGGTTGTCGAGCGCGCCATCGAAGGCGACCGCAATGCACGCATGAAGCTCGATAAGGCCCCATGGAGCTTCGACAAGGTCTGGAAGCGCGTGACCAAACACGCGGTCTGGCTGCTGATCGGCGTTCTGACGGGTGGTGCGTGGATCTTCTATTTTGCCGATGCGCCAACGCTGCTGATGGATTTTGTGACCGGCCATGCCGCGCCCGTCGCCTATATGACCGTCGCGATCCTCACCGCTACGACTTATATTTTTGGCGGTCTGATGCGCGAACAGGTCTGCACCTATATGTGCCCCTGGCCACGTATTCAGGCAGCAATGCTCGATGAGAATTCGCTCACCGTCACCTACAATGACTGGCGCGGTGAACCACGTTCACGCCATTCCAAGAAGGCAATTGCTGCGGGCGAAACCGTGGGCGATTGCGTGGATTGCAACGCCTGCGTTGCCGCCTGCCCTATGGGTATCGATATTCGCGACGGGCAACAGCTTGAATGCATCACCTGTGCGCTTTGCATCGATGCCTGCGACAGTGTGATGGACAAGGTTGGCAAGGAACGCGGCCTCATTTCCTATGCGACGCTTGCTGATTACAATTTCAATATGGCGCTTGCCACAAATGACGGCACTGCAACCATTGACCCTGCCCGCGTCTACAAAGCACCGAATACGTTCTCGGATAAGGTGCAGAAGCTTTCCTGGAAGAAAGTGCTGCGCCCGCGCAGTATCTTCTATTTCATTGTCTGGGCGCTTATCGGCCTGACGCTGGTGATCTCGCTTTCCATGCGTCAGCGGATCGGCATCAATGTGCTGCACGACCGGACGCCGCAATATGTGTTGTTGTCCGATGGTTCGATCCGTAACGGTTATACGGTCAAGCTGCTCAACATGATCCCGGTTCCGCGTACTTTCCGGCTTTCGATCGAAGGTTTGCCGGGGGCGGAAATCACGGTTCAGGACGAGACACCCGATGCCGATGGCAATTACGATGTTCCGGTCGAACCGGATCGCCTGAAAACTCTGCGCGTTTTCGTGACCATGCCGCATAGCGCAATCACCGAGAACCGCAAGGATTACGAAATCGAAGTGCGTGATGCGGACGGCGCAGAACACGCGCGCTACAAAGCAACCTTCATGGCTCCGGAGGGCAGATAATGTCAGTGAAAACGAAGACTTCAGGCGCATTCACCGGATGGCACATGCTGGGCATCATGGTTGCATTCTTCGGCGTCATTATCGCCGTCAACGTCACGATGGCTTACAAGGCCGTCAGCAGCTGGAGCGGACTTGTTGTCAAGAACACCTATGTCGCAAGTCAGGAGTTCAACGACAAAGCCGAGACCGGCAAAGAACAGGCGGCGCTTCAATGGCAGTCACAGCCGACCTTCGCAGAAGGTGTATTTACATGGCGCCTGACCGACCGTGAAGGCAAGGCCGTTACTTTGACCGGCGGCACCGTCGACTTCAAACGCCCGGTCGGCGATGTGCATGACACCAAAGTCTCTCTCACTGTTGCGGAAGAAGGTGTTCTGACCGCACCGCTTGAGCTTGGCGAAGGCGCGTGGATCATGGAAGTCAATGCCGACGCCAGTAAAGATTACGGCCTCGACGACCCTTATCGCCACATCATCCGTGTTCTGGTGAAGGACGGGAGGATCTTATGAGTTGCTGCGTTGAAAATGCACAGATAGCCACCGTCATTCAGGCCGTTTCGCCGGATGAAATGCAGGTTGCAAGTCGTGCGCTCGGCGATGGTTTGCGCCAGCTCGATCTCTCGGTTCCCGGTGTTCACTGCGGCCTTTGCATCAAGACGATCGAAGATACGCTCGGCAAAATCAGCGGTGTTGCCTATGTCCGCGTCAACCTGACAGCGCGTCGTGTCACCATTCGCTGGAAGGATGGAGAGACACCGCCTGATGTGGTCGATCCGCTGCGCCGTCTCGGTTATGAAGCGCATATTTTCGATATGGTGCAGGACAAGGATCCGACCTTTACGCGGCTGTTAATCGCGCTTGGTGTTGCAGCCTTTGCGTCGAGCAATGTGATGCTGTTGTCGGTTGCGGTCTGGTCGGGTGCGGATGCCGCCACCCGCGATATGTTTCACTGGATTTCCGGCCTGATCGCACTGCCGACGCTGATTTATTCGGGCCGGATTTTCTATGTTTCCGCCTGGAATGCGCTGCGCACCCGTCGCGTGAACATGGATGTGCCGATTGCGCTCGCCATTTCGCTTGCCTTCGGCATGAGCGTTTATGAGACGATGAACCATGGTCAGCACGCTTATTTCGACGCTTCTGTCTCGCTGTTGTTCTTCCTGCTGATTGGCCGCACGCTCGATTACCTGATGCGCGCACGCGCACGCTCCGCCGTGCGAGGTCTTGCCCAGTTAAGCCCGCGTGGTGCCGTGGTGATTGGCGATAATGACGAACGCAACTATCTACCGGTCAATGAAATCCGCATAGGTCAGCGGATCATCCTTGCCGCTGGCGAACGTGTGCCTGTTGATGCAAAAGTCGAAGACGGCCGTTCAGAGCTTGATTGCGCGATTGCATCAGGCGAAAGCGATGCGGTTCCAGTCGGTCCCGGCTCGGATATTCGTGCGGGAACCATGAACCTCTCCGCCCCGCTCGTCATTCGCGCAACCGCTGAAGCCAAGGATTCCTTCCTTGCTGAAATGGTGCGTCTGATGGATGTCGCTGAAGGTGGCCGCGCTTTTTATCGCCGTCTCGCTGACCGGGCCTCGGAACTTTATGTGCCGATGGTGCATACGATTGCTTTTGCGGCCTTTGTCGGTTGGATGATCTATACCGGCGGCGACTGGTATCGCTCGATCTATATTGCGATCTGCACGCTCATCATCACCTGCCCCTGTGCACTGGCGCTTGCGGTGCCAATCGTTCAGGTGGTGGCAGCCCGTCGCCTGTTTGAAAACGGCATCATGATCAAGGACGGCTCTGCCATGGAACGTATGGCCGAGATCGATACCGCCGTATTCGACAAAACCGGTACGCTAACACTTGGTCAGGCCCGCCTGATCGATCTTGATGCAATCAACCCGAACAATCTCGAGATCGCGTCTGAGCTTTCTCTTTATTCGCGCCATCCGCTTTCGCGAGCGCTTGCGCTGTTTTCAGGCGCAAAGCCAATGACCGCCTTCACCCGAATTGAGGAAATTCCGGGCGCTGGTATTGAAGCCGAACTGAACGGCACAATCTATCGGCTTGGCAAGCGCGAATGGGCGGACAGCGATGCAAATGCTGCTGCTTCCGATGGTCCAGAAACCTGCCTCTCCATCGATGGCAAGCTGGTTCAAACTTTCCGCTTTGAAGATCAGCCGCGCGAAGATGCAGCGAGCGCCATCGGCGCGCTGAAACGCAATGGCTTGAAGCTGGAAATCATTTCCGGCGATAAATTGCCTGCAGTGAAAAAGCTTGCCGGTTATCTTGGTGTCGATACCTATCGCGGCGAAGTGCTGCCTGCGGACAAGTCACAGCTTGTGCAGGAACTGACCAGCAATGGTCGTAAAGTGCTGATGGTCGGTGACGGTCTTAATGACGCCCCCGCCCTTGTCGCAGCGCATGTTTCAATGGCGCCGGCAACCGCTGCGGATATTGGCCGTAACGCTGCCGATTTCGTATTCCTGCGCGAAAGCCTCGCTGCCGTGCCGCTGGCTTTTGCCGTGTCAAAAGAAGCAGGCCGGTTAATCAGCCAGAACTTTGCACTTTCCATCGGCTATAATATCATTGCTGTGCCGATTGCGATTTTTGGTTATGTGACACCATTGGTGGCAGCACTTTCGATGTCGCTGTCCTCTATTGTGGTTGTCAGCAACGCCATGCGGCTGAGGGCCGGAAAACAAAAACAGCAGGCGCAGACCACTGTCGCACCTGCTGTTGTTCTCAAGGAAGCGCACAAATGAGCGGACTGCTTTTCCTTATTCCTATTGCGCTTGGCCTGGGTGTTCTGGGCCTTGCAGGCTTTCTATGGTCATTGAAAAACGGTCAGTATGAAGACCTCGACGGCGCCGCCAACCGCATTTTAATCGATGATGACCGCTTTCCCGGAAAGAAGGAGGAATCGTTATAACAGAATCCCGATTACGGATTCTGAGTCGTTATAACTTAACGCCCCCTCCCCCTTTTGCTTGAGCGCTAGCCCGTTATCAGAATAGCGCGGAGATCATTTACATTGGTGCCGGTTGGCCCCGGCACGAACAGATCACCGATAGCGTCAAATGCGCTCCATGCATCATTGGCGTTAAGCCGTGCCGCGCCATCTTCGCCAGTCTTTTGCAGCCGCGAAACCGTTTTCCCATCTGCAAACGCGCCGGCATTGTCTTCCGAACCATCGATGCCGTCGGTATCAGCCGCCAGTGCGTGAATATTCGCATAACCATCAATATCGAGCGCAAAAGCCAGCAGAAACTCGCTGTTGCGGCCACCCTTGCCGCCTTTGGCGCGGATGGTCACGGTGGTCTCACCACCGGAAAGCAGCACAATCGGTTTTTTGAATGGGCGATCACGATCCGCCACTTCGCGCGCGATTGCTGCATGAACATGCGCTACTTCGCGTGCTTCACCTTCCATTGAATCGGACAGGATTACCGCCTCGACCCCATGACGCTCGGCTTCCTTTACGGCTGCTTCCAGCGAAACAGCAGCGGACGCAATCACCCGCACTTCGTTATCGGCAAAGATTTTATCATCGGGCTTTGGTGCATGAGCCTTCTCGCTTTTGATATGCGTGAGCACGGCATCGGGAAGTTCAAGCTTGTAACGTTCGATGATTTTGAGCGCATCATCGCGAGATGTTGCATCAGGCACGGTTGGGCCTGAAGCGACAAAGGCAGGATTGTCGCCGGGAATATCGGAAACCACCAGCGAGAAGACTTTTGCCGGATGTGCATGCGCTGCCAGCCTCCCGCCTTTAATGGTCGACAGATGTTTTCGCACCGCATTCATGGCTGATATCGGCGCACCAGAGGCAAGCAAAGCTTTGTTGACAGCAATCTCGTCGGCAAGTGTCAGACCTTCAGGCGGCGATGGCAGCAAAGCCGAGCCTCCACCAGAAATAAGCGCCACAACAAGATCATCTTCGGTGAGGTTGGACACAGCATCGAACAGCCGTTTTGAGGCCGCAAGCCCGGCATCATCCGGCACCGGGTGCGATGCTTCAATGATCTCGATGGTTTTGCAAGGTGCGCCATAGCCATAGCGCGTGACGACAATGCCTTCGATTGGTGCGTCCTCGCCCTCATGCCGCTCCGCCCATGCGCGCTCGAAAGCGGCTGCCATCTGTGCCGAGCCCTTGCCTGCACCAATCACAATCGTCCGGCCCTTGGGCTTGGCAGGCAGATTGGCGCGAATAACCAGTTCGGGATCAGCAGCCGCAACCGCTGCATCGAACAGACTGGTCAGAAACTTCTTCGGATCGGTGATAGCAGTCATGAGATTCCCGGTATTGATTATTGTTTTTAGAGCGCATCCCGAAAAGTGTGAAACGGTTTTCGGATAAGATGCGCGTAAGAAAGCGATAATCAGCACTATTTCGTGCTGCGCATATAAAAGCAATGGAGCCGGCCATCTCCCTCCAGATAACCAGCTCCACCCTCTCCCCTCCAGAGAAATCAAACTTGGGGACTAGGCAACATCATGGTTCGCCATGCGCTCCAGCGCGCGCACCAGTCCCGAATGATCGAGACCATCATCGCCGTGTGCCGCACAGGAATTGAACAATTCCTGTGCGGTTGCGGTGTTTGGAAGCGAAACGCCGAGAGCCTTTGCGCCCTGCAATGCAAGGTTCAAATCCTTCTGGTGCAGCGAAATTCGGAAACCCGGATCGAATGTGCGCTTGATCATGCGTTCGCCATGCACCTCCAGAATGCGCGATGACGCGAATCCACCCATCAGTGCCTCGCGCACCTTGGCTGGATCAGCCCCCGCTTTGGACGCGAAGACCAGCGCTTCGGCTACGGCTTCAATATTGAGCGCGACAATTATCTGATTGGCGACCTTGGTTGTCTGGCCATCGCCGCAATCACCTACCAGCGTGATATTTTTGCCCATGAGTTTCAACAGTGGCAGCGCCTTGTCAAAAGCATCCTGCGCACCGCCTGCCATGATGGAAAGGCTGGCATTTTTCGCACCAACCTCGCCGCCAGACACAGGCGCATCGATATATTCGGCACCGGTTGCGCGGACTTTCTTTGCAAACTCCTTGGTTTCAATCGGCGAAATCGAACTCATATCGATGAGCGTCTTGCCTTTGCCCAAACCTTCGGCAACACCATTTTCGCTGAACAGAACGTCCGCTACCTGTGGCGTATCCGGCAACATGAGAATGATTGTCTCGCATTCGGCTGCGACTGCCTTTGGCGTTTCAAGAACGCTCAGCCCTGCATCGAGCAAATCCTTGTGCGGCGGTTGCGTGTGCTTCGAAGTAAAGAGCTGATGGCCTGCATTTTGCAAATGCTGCGCCATTGGCTTGCCCATGATGCCAAGCCCGATAAAACCAATATTTGTCATAACCGTTCCCCCTATGCGGTAAGCCGTTCGGCTTCATCCTGTTTGAACCAGCCAAGTCCTTCCTCGGTGGTTGTCTTTGGCTTATATTCGCAACCGATCCAGCTCTTGTAGCCAGCATTTTTCAACGCTTCGAACACATATGGATAGTTGATTTCGCCGGTGCCCGGTTCGTTGCGGCCCGGATTATCGGCTAGCTGAACGTGGGCAATCAGCGGCTTGTAGCGTTCATAAGTGGCAATCAGTTCGCCGCGCGTGCGCTGCTGGTGATAAAGATCATATTGAATGAACAGATTGTTGCTGCCCACCTCATCGATGATCGACACCGCCTGTTCGACCGTATTGAGATAAAAGCCCGGAATATCATAGTGATTGATCGGCTCGATCAGCAGGCGAATGCCGTGCTTGCCAAGTTCCTTTGCAGCAAGCCTGAGATTGCTGACGAAGGTTGCGCGCAACACATCCGGGTCAACACCTTGGGGGGCAATGCCTGCAAGGCAATTGACCTGCGAACAGTTAAGTGCTGTCGCATAGTCAATCGCGTCGGCGACGCCGCGGCGGAATTCATCGATACGATCCGGCAGAACCGCGATACCGCGCTCGCCGCCACCCCAATTACCCGCAGGCAGATTGTGCAGCACCTGTGCCAAATTGTGCTTGGCGAGTGCAGCTTTCAGCTCATGGCGGTTGAAGTCATAGGGGAAGAGATATTCCACCCCTGTGAAACCGGCTTTGGCGGCGAGAGCGAACCGATCCATAAACGGCACTTCGTTGAAAAGCATGGTGAGATTGGCTGCAAATCTTGGCATTTCCGCCTCCTCTATTTTTCTACGCAATTGCGAAGGGAAAACCGCTTCACAGTTTTCCTGCAATTGCTCATTTTTAATCCAGCAGCATGGCAATCGCCGTTGGCGCATCTTCGCCACGCTCGGCCAGTTCTTCGAACTCGACCACCTGATCGATATCGGCGCCCATGGAAATATTGGTGACACGCTCAAGGATGAACTCGAGAACGACCGGCACCTGATGTTCTTCCATCAGCGCCTTTGCCTGTTCGAACCCTTCCGCGAACTGGTTCGGGCTTCGAACGCGGATCGCCTTACAGCCGAGGCCTTCGGCAACCGCTACATGATCGACGCCGTAACCCTTTTCCGCATCACCCGATGCATTAATGTTATCGAATGCAAGACTGACCTCGAAATCCATATTAAAGCCGCGCTGCGCCTGACGGATCAGACCGAGATAGGAATTATTCACGACGACATGAATGTAAGGCAGCTTGTGCTGTGCGCCGACCGCCAGTTCCTCAATCATGAACTGGAAGTCATAATCGCCGGACAGGGCAACAATCGGACGATCAGGATCGGCCGCGCGAACCCCAAGTGCAGCTGGCAATGTCCAGCCCAATGGGCCTGCCTGACCGCAATTGATCCAGTTGCGCGGGCGATAAACATGCAGGAACTGCGCGCCGGCAATCTGGCTCAAACCAATGGTCGTAACATAGCAAGTGTCACGGCCAAATGCCTTGTTCATTTCCTCATAAACACGCTGCGGCTTCAATGGTGTCTGATCGAAATGCGTTTTGCGTAGCATGGTTTTCTTGCGCTCAGCACATTCCTGCGCCCAGCCAGACCAGTCGCGCAGTTTGCCTGCGGTTTTCCATTCGGTGGCGACATCCAGCAGCAGTTTCAGGGCTTTGCCAGCATCCGAAACAATCCCGAAATCCGGTGCGAAAACGCGGCCGATCTGGGTTGGTTCAATGTCGACATGGATAAATTTGCGATCTTTTTTATAGGTATCGACATTGCCGGTATGACGGTTTGCCCAGCGGTTTCCGATGCCGATCACCATGTCGGAGGCCAGTAGCGTTGCATTGCCGTAGCGATGCGAGGTTTGAAGACCGCACATGCCCGCCATCAGGCGGTGATCATCAGGGATGACGCCCCAGCCCATCAGGGTCGGGATAACCGGAATGCCGGTGATTTCAGCAAATTCAACCAGAAGATCGGAAGCATCGGCGTTGATGATACCGCCACCTGCAACGATTAACGGATGTTCCGCGTCGTTCAACATCGCGATGGCCTTTTCGGCCTGGGCGCGGGTGGCTGAGGGCTTATATGCTTCCATCGGCTGATAAGTATCGATGTCAAACTCGATTTCGGCGAGCTGGACATCGATCGGCAGATCGATCAACACCGGGCCGGGACGACCCGACTTCATGATATGAAAAGCCTTCTGGAAAACAAAAGGCACCAGTGCTGGCTCCATAACCGTGACCGCCCATTTGGTAACGGGGGCCGCGATCTTGGCAATATCGACTGCCTGAAAGTCCTCTTTGTCGAGGCGCGCGCGGGGGGCTTGGCCTGTAACGCAGAGGATTGGAATTGAATCGGCAGAGGCCGAATAAAGGCCGGTAATCATGTCTGTACCAGCCGGGCCGGACGTACCGATGCACAGGCCAATATTGCCATGCTTTGCGCGGGTGTAGCCTTCCGCCATGTGCGAAGCGCCTTCAACATGACGCGCCAGAATGTGACGGATAGAACCCCGTGCCTTCATGGCAGAATAAAATGGGTTGATCGCAGCGCCCGGCACACCGAATGCGCAATTGATCCCTTCTTTTTCCAGCACAAGTACGGCTGCATCGACTGCACGCATTTTGGCCATGTTAATCTCCTCCAGCGGAAAGCTAATCCATAATTAAAAGCTATATCCAAAAAATGGAAATGCATACCATTATATGGAAATAAAGATTTTCAACGGAATGGAGATAATCACCGCACACTTCCCGAGATTACGATCATGGGGTAGTGATGAAAGAACAGGGAATCGGAGGCGGCACATGGAACAGGCAAAAGCAAAGCGCGGCCGCAAGGCAGCGGAGAATGCCGCGCCCTCATCCGTTCAGGTTTTAGATCGCAGTCTCAGGCTTCTGGCGCTCATTGCCGAGAATGACGGCTCGACATTAACCGACCTCGCCGACGCCAGTGGCATGGCTCCTTCGACCGTTCATCGGCTTCTCTCATCGCTCGCCAATCACGGCATGGTTTCGCATGATGTAGAAACCGGCGACTGGACCATTGGCGTCAAGGCTTTCGAGATTGGCAACGCTTTTCGCCGCTTCCGCAAGCTCGGCACGCTGGCGCGGCCCTATCTTAAATCATTGATGGAAACGAGCGGCGAAACCGCAAATATCGGCATTGAGGACGGCGGTGACGTCGTGTTCATTTCGCAGATCGAAAGCCATGCGCCGATGCGCGCCTTCTTCCGCCCAGGTCGTCGCGGTCCAATCCACGCCTCGGGTATCGGCAAGGCAGTTCTGTCCACATGGTCGGATACGGAAATAGCGCGCACGCTCTCTGGAAGAACGCTTGAACATTTCACGCAGCGCACGCTCAACACCTTACACGCATTGCTGAAAGATATTCAGGCAACCCGCACGCGCGGCTGGTCGATTGACGACGAAGAACATACGCTCGGCATGTGCTGCATCGCGGCGCCCATTTTCAACGAATATGGCGAAGCGATTGCTGGCATCTCTGTCTCCGGACCTGCGGTGCGCCTGCCCCGACAAAAGCTTGACGAACTCGGTCCACTGATCCGCTCGACAGCCGATGAGCTGACCCGCACCATGGGTGGCAAGCGACCGGAAGAGTTGTAAAAGCAGAAGAACCCGCAGCAGATTTCTCCGCCGCGGGCCCTCCCCCTCCCTCCTCCAGAGATTTTTTAGCCGAGTTCCGATTTCAACGGCTTGCCTGCAACATAGGTCTCGACAATCGCGCGATCATCGCCAACCGTTTGCAGCAGGAACAATTCCTGCTCAAGCGTGGCCCCTGCTGCCATGCGCAGGCGCATCGGCGAGGTGGCAGCTGAATCCAGCACCACAATATCGGCTTCCGTGCCCTCGTCGAGCGTGCCGATCTTGTCTTCCATCGATAGTGCGCGGGCGTTGCCGAGCGTCATCATGTAGAATGACTGGAACGGGTTGAGGCGGCTTCCACGCAATTGCAGTACCTTGTAGCCCTCGTCCATCGTGCGCAGCATCGAGAAGCTTGTGCCGCCGCCGACATCAGTGGCAACTGACATACGCACGCCCGATGCTTTCAGGCGGTCGCGATCGAAAAGCCCGGAACCCAGAAACAGGTTCGACGTCGGGCAGAAAACGGCAATCGAGCCGGTCTCTGCCATCACCTTCACTTCGCGCTCTTCTAGATGGATGGAATGGCCCAACAAGGTCTTGCTGCCCAGCAAACCATAATGCTCATAGATGCCAAGATAATCAGACGCATCCGGGTAAAGCGATTTTGTGAACTCAATCTCTTCGTGATTTTCCGAAAGATGTGTCTGGATGAAGCATTCAGGATGCTCGCGTGCCAGAACCTGACTGGCTTCCAGCTGTTCAGGCGTCGAGGTAATCGCAAAACGCGGCGTGATCACATAATCAAGGCGATCTTTGCCATGCCAGCGGGCGATCAGATGCTTGCTGTCATCATATCCCGATTGAGCTGTATCACAGAGTGCTGGCGGCGCATTGCGATCCATCATCACCTTACCGCCAAGCATACGCATATTGCGATGCTGCGACGCGCGGAAATAGGCATCAACGCTCTGCGGGTGTACCGAGCAATAAGCGACAGCCGTGGTGGTTCCATGGCGGATCAATTCGTCCAGAAAGCGCTCAGCGATAAATTCCGCGTGCTGCTCATCGGCGAATTTCTGCTCTGCCACGAATGTATAGGTGTTGAGCCATTCAAGGAGATTGGCCGCATAGGACGCGACAACCTGTGTCTGCGGATAATGGATGTGTGTATCGATGAAACCCGGCAGAATAAGATGCGGGCGATGGTCGGCAACTTGCACGTCATGGCCTGCTTCAGCGCTCACATCAGCATAGTCGCCCAGGCGCGCAATGCGGCCATTTTCGACAAGCACGGCACCGTCTTCGATATATTGATAGGATTGAGCATCATCCAGACTCTGCGGTTCGTCACGAAAAGTCAGCACGCGGCCACGGATGAGAAGTTTGGTCATTGTTATTTTGCTCCAGAAGTCGCGGATTCATACCAGGAAGCGAGCAGCTTGCGCTCCTCATTACTTACCCCGGTGACGTTGGCAGGCGGCATGGCATGGGAACGACCGGCCTGCAAATAGATTTCGCGCGCATGGGCCGCGATATCTTTATCTGTTTCAAGAACCACACCTTTTGGCGGCACGATGATGCCTTCCCAACCTGGCTCTTTGGCGTGGCACATCGCACAACGTCCCAGAACAGTATCCCGCACTTTTTCAAAGTGCGGGTCTGAGATGAAAGTCTGCTGTAGCGATGAAACCTTTTGTTCTTCCGGCTCTCCGGTCAGAATTTTCGGCACGGTCGACAGCCACATGATGATGATGAACAGGATAACCGTCACCAGCCATGTCCAAGTCGGGCTACCCTTGCGAGCGTGCTGGGTGTTGAACCAGTGGCGGATCGTGACACCCATCAGGAACACCAGCGATGCGATGATCCAGTTGAATTCGGTTCCGAAGGCCAGCGGATAGTGGTTCGACAGCATCAAGAACAGAACCGGCAGCGTCAGATAGTTGTTATGCGTTGAGCGCTGCTTGGCGATCTTGCCGTATTTCGGATCTGGCTTGCGACCGGCAATCAGATCGGCCACCACGATTTTCTGGTTCGGAATGATGACCATGAACACGTTGGCAGACATGATTGTCGCGGTAAAAGCTCCCAGATGCAGGAAAGCTGCACGACCCGTAAACAGATGCGTATAGCCCCAGGCCATCACCACCAGAATGCAGTAGAGAATGACCATCAGAAGCGTATCGCTCTTGCCGAGCATCAGCTTGCAGATGGTGTTATAGGCGATCCAGCCAAACGCCAGCGAAGCGATCGAAATGGCGATTGCCGTCGGTGCCGATACATCGAGCACATTCGGATCGACCAGATAGAGATCGGCGCCCGCATAATAGACGATGCAGAGCAAAGTGAAGCCCGACAGCCATGTGGCGTAGGATTCCCATTTGAACCATGTCAGATGCTCTGGCATCTCGGCGGGGGCAACCAGATATTTCTGGATATGATAGAAGCCACCACCATGGACCTGCCATTCTTCGCCATAAGCGCCGACGGGCAAGCCCGGACGCTGACGAAGTCCTAAGTCCAGCGCGATGAAATAGAAAGACGAGCCGATCCACGCAATCGCGGTGATGACGTGTAGCCACCGCACTGCGAAGCCCAGCCAGTCCCAGGCCACGGCAAGATCATACATCCGGTACTCCCATTCTCAGAGCGCGTCGCGTCCAGAAGGACGCATAAAGGACACTCTGTCTTGTTTTGTTGCCGCATCATGTTTTCCAAAAATCCATTATTGATTTTTGGCCCAATGCGGCGGCCCCATTGTTCGTTACTTTATTATGTGCCAAAGCTTTGCACCAATGGGAACGTCACAACACGACCATCACTTTCAAAAAAATCTAGACAATCGTGGAGGGGACGCATGTCTTATCTTGATAATCTGCGCGTTTTTGTGCGCGTTGTCGAATTGGGGAATTTATCAGCAGCAGGCCGTGACCAGCGTGCTTCGCCAGCTGTTGCAAGTAATCGAATCAAGGAGTTGGAGAAGCATCTTGGTGTGCGTCTCTTCAACAGAACGACACGCAAACTGACGCCAACCGAGCATGGCCGCATATTTTATGATGGTGCTTTAAAGATCCTCGAAGCAGTGGATGAAGCCGAAGCAGCCGTCGCCGAACTTGCCAAGAATCCCAAAGGTTCGATTCGCATTACAGCACCTCTGGGACTGGGTCGGAGGCTTATCGCATCGGGAATTCCGGAGTTTCACGACAAATATCCGGACATCGAAGTGCGCCTGCGACTATCTGACCATGAGATCGATATCATGAGCGAAAGCGTTGATGTTGCTTTCAAATTAGGCGTTCTGGAAAATTCCAACTTGCGGATGCGCGGTATTCTTAACTGCGAACGTGTGATCTGTGCTGCACCTGAATATCTGGAAAAGCATGGCACGCCACAGTCGCCGGAAGAGCTTTTGGGCGACAAATATGATTGCCTTCTGCTGCGGTTTCCCGGCTCCAAAGAGTTTTACTGGTCGCTGCAAACGCCGGAAGGTCTGCGTAAGTTCGAAGTCACTGGTCCTTATGACTCCGATGATGGCGACGTATTGACGCAATGGGCGCTTGGTGGACGCGGAATCATCAACAAACCGCTGTTTGAGGTGAAGGAATATATCCGCGATGGGAGGCTTGTGCCAATTCTTGAGAGCACGCCGCCAGCGTCGATTCAGCTTGCTGCGATCTATCCGCACAAGCGGTTTCAGGACCCGAAGGTCCGTCTGATCATCGATTTCATGACGGAACGCTGCCAGCGCTTGATCCGCGAAGCACTGGCTTAAAGCGCCGTGCGCCCTTTTGGGCGCACAAAGGTCGCTCTACTCTTTGCTTTTATCGCATTATCCAACACACAACCGCTTCGCACTTTTGCTGGAAATACTGTAAATAACGCCCGCCTGATCAATTGAATTAGGCGGGCTGTAAAACTTTACTGGAAACGAGCACAGCGGTTAAAACTTCTGCCGCAGCCAATGCGGCAATGACTTCCGGGCGCTTGTCTTTCACGACTGAGCCGCCAACCGGACAGACGAGATTTTCAAATAAATCATCGCTACCGATTTCACGTTTCAACCAGTTTTTGAAAGTGGCTTTTTTGGACTTCGAGCCAATCATGCCAACATAAAGAGCATCGTCGCGCTGCAAGGCTTCCGCCACGATCAAGAAATCAAGCGCATGGTCATGGGTCAGCACGATGAAGGCGCTGCCGGGCGGTGCCGATCGCACGACCTGTTCAGGCATAGCCGCAAGACAGGTTTCGACGCCGGGAGCATCCACTGCCATAAGCTCCGCTTCACGCGTATCCACCAGAATAACCCGTACAGGTGTCAGCGATAGCGAATAGGCCAAAGCATCGCCCACATGGCCCGCACCAAAGACATAGATATGCGGGCGGGTGGCGATTTCGGCATCAACTTTGGCAACAAGATCCTCAGCCAGTCCTCGGTTAACCCGCCGGAAGCTCAGGCCTACACGGCCACCGCAGCATTGGCCAATTTCGGGGCCAAGAGGTACATCCATCGGGGAATCTCTACCGCCAGCCAGGATTTTGCGGGCGTGGTCAATCGCCATATATTCGAGCTGGCCACCGCCGATAGTGCGGAAAATCATGTCTCGGGCGACAAGCATCCAGGCACCTGCATCACGCGGCGCAGAACCTTTCACATCAGTGACTTCGATCAGAACACTGTCGGGCCGTTTATTGAGAAACGCCCTTATGTCGTCCCGCCTGCCCAGCATCGCATCAGCCTTTCTGACTTCGTAAACGCTCGATAGCCATCAGCACGCGCTCGGGCGTTGCTGGCGCATCAAGGCGCGGACTGATTTTGTGGTCTGCAACGCTGGCAACCGCGTCCGACAGCGCATAAAGCACAGACATGCCATGCGGCAGCGGCGGTTCACCCACGGCCTTGGAGCGGTGGATCGTTGGCTCGTAAGCCTCCGACCAGTCGGTCAGCGCCACATTGAAAATCTTCGGACGATCTGATGCCAGCGGGATCTTGTAGGTTGACGGTGCATGTGTACGCAGTCGGCCTTTGTCGTCCCAGACAAGCTCTTCCGTAGTCAGCCAGCCCATGCCCTGCACGAAACCGCCTTCAATCTGGCCGAGATCGATGACGCGATTGAGAGATCGCCCGGTATCATGAAGAATATCAGTGCGTTCCACCACATATTCGCCGGTGAGCGTATCAACGGAAACTTCCGAGCAAGCCGCGCCATAGGCGTAATAGTAAAAAGCGTGGCCTTTACCTTTGGCGCGATCCCAGTGGATTTTCGGTGTCTTGTAATGACCCGATGCTGAAAGTTGCACGCGCCCGATATAGGCCTGCTTCACCAGATCGTTGAAGCTGATCTCCTGATTGCCCACCCGAATACGGTTCGGGAGAAACACGACTTGATCTTCCGGCACCTGATATTGCTGGGCTGCAAAATGAAGAAGGCGCTTCTTGATCTGACGCGCCGCATCCTGTGCGGCCATACCGTTCAAGTCAGCACCGGACGATGCCGCCGTAGGCGCTGTGTTTGGAACTTTCGCGGTCGTTGTCGCGGTGATCTTCACGCGATCAAGATCGATCTGAAACTCTTCGGCTACAACCTGCGCCACTTTCAGATGAAGCCCCTGCCCCATCTCCGTGCCGCCATGGTTCATATGCACCGAGCCGTCATTATAGACATGCACCAGCGCGCCAGCCTGATTGGATTCCGTCTTGGTGAAGGAGATGCCGAATTTCACTGGCGTCAGTGACATGCCGCGTTTGACGTAGCGGCTTTTGGCGTTGAATTCGCGGATTGCCTCGCGGCGCTTCGCGTAGTCCGCACTTTCCTCAAGCTCGGAAACGATACGCTGGATGATGCAGTCTTCCACCTTCTGGTGATAGGGCGTCACATTGCGCGTGCCACCTTCGGTGCCCATGGCATCGTAGAAATTGAGCTTGCGGATTTCGAGCGGGTCTTTGCCGACAGCAAAAGCCACTTCCTCGATCACGCGCTCGGCCCCCACCATGCCTTGCGGACCACCGAAACCACGGAATGCCGTGTTGGAAACGGTATTGGTATAAAGCGGTGCGGACTGCGCATGAACGGCAGGGAAGAAATAGGCATTGTCGCAATGAAACAGCGCGCGATCGCCGACCGGACCGGATAGGTCGGCAGAGAAACCCGCATTCAGTGCGAACATATAATCGACACCGAGGATATTGCCCTCATCGTCGAAACCGACTTCATAATCGATCATGAAATCATGCCGCTTGCCGGTCGAGGTCATATCCTCATCACGATCAAGACGAACTTTAACGGCGCGCTTGTGCTTCTTGGCTGCGATTGCAGCAATGGCTGCCCATTGATTGGCCTGTGTTTCCTTGCCACCGAAGCCGCCGCCCATACGGCGCACTTCAACCGTCACCGAATGGCTCGGCACACCCAGCGCATGGGCGACCAGATGCTGCGTTTCACTTGGGCCTTGTGTGGAGCAATAGATGGTCACATCGTCATCTTCGCCGGGGATTGCGAGCGAGGCCTGCCCTTCAAGGTAGAAGTGATCCTGCCCACCGACTTTCATACGCGCTTTGACCTTGCGCGGTGCGTCATCAATGGCTTTGCGAGCATCACCACGATTGAGCGTCAGCGGGGTAAAAACCAGCTTGTCCTTGTAACCATCGAGACCGGAAATCGAGAACAGGCCCGGCATTTCTTCATATTCGACCTTGGCAAGACGGGCTGCGCGGCGCGCCTGATCACGCGTGCGGGCAACAACCGCAAAAATCGGCTGACCGTGGAACTGAACATTATCAACCGCGAAGATCGGATCGTCATGCATACCAGATGGCGAAACATCGTTTTCGCCCGGCACATCCTTATAGGTCAGCACGTCGACCACACCGGGAGCAGCGCGCACGGCAGACAGGTCCGTAGCAATGATCTTGGCATGGGCGACCGTCGAGAAGCCGACGCCGATATGCAGCGTGCCTTCAGGTTCCGGAATATCGTCGATATAGACCGCTTCGCCTGTGACATGCTTGTGGGCTGAATCATGGCGCTGATCGGTCGCAACACCGCCCTTAATACGGGCTGCTTTGATTGCGTTTGCAGGATGCTTGTTCATGTCACCCTCCTTATGCAGCTTCAACGTTTGGCTTACGCAAAGGTTCGCTTTCGCCTTGCGTTTCAGCATAGAAGCGGCGGAGCAAATTCTTCGCAACCAGCAAACGATAATCGGCTGTAGCGCGCATATCGCTTAGAGGCTGATAGTCGAGACCATAGGCTTCGAGTGCGGCTTCAACGCTCTCCTCATTCCAAGGTTTACCCATCAGCGCTGCTTCCACATTGGATGCCCGCTTGGGCGTTGCGGCCATACCGCCATAGGCAATGCGGATAGATGCGACTTTGCCTTGTGTATCGAGCGTCAGATGGAAGGCACCGAGCGTGGCCGTGATATCCTCTTCAAACCGTTTGGAAATCTTGTGAATGGCAAACTGACTGCCTTCAAGCGGCACCGGCACATGCACGGCTTCCACAAACTCGCCGTGCTGACGATCCTGCTTGCCATAGGCGATGAAGAACTCTTGCAGAGGAATGGTGCGGCGTTCTGTTCCCTTGCGAAGCGTCAGCTTTGCATCAAGCGCGATCAATGGCGGCGGCGTGTCGCCAATCGGCGAACCATTGGCGATGTTGCCGCCGATAGTGCCCATATTGCGTACCTGTTCACCACCAATGCGGTTGATGAGGCTTCCCAGCGTTGGAATACGCTTTGCCAAAAACGAAAAGGCTTCCGTATAGGTGACGCCTGCACCAATGGTGATGACGCCATCTTCTTCGCTCATTGTGCGCAGTTCATTGAGATGCCCAATAAAGATCACCGGCGAAATATCGCGCATCATCTTGGTAACCCAAAGGCCGACATCGGTTGAACCGGCAACGATTGTTGCCTTGGCTTCGGCTGCATAAACAGTGGCAAAATCATCAAGATCGGCAGGCACGACCAGACGATCCTTACCACTACCCACTTCAACCCGCGCGCCATCACGCAATTCCGTCAACTGGCTGATGACATGCGCACGCTCAACAGCAAGCGGATCGTCCATCAAAGTACCGTAGTCAGAAATCACACGCGCTGCACGCATGATCGCTTCGTAGCCGGTGCAGCGGCAAAGATTGCCTTGCAGCGCCTTTTCAATCTGAGCATCTGCAGGCTTTGGATTGCGCATCCACAGACCATAAAGCGACATGACGAAGCCCGGCGTACAGAAGCCGCATTGCGAGCCGTGAAAATCGATCATCGCCTTCTGCACCGGATGCAAACCACCGTCGCAGCCGCGCAAATGCTCGATGGTGACGACATGACAACTGTCCAGCGAGCCCACGAAGCGGATGCAGGCATTCACGCTTTCATAGACGAGTTCGTCACCAACGATCTTGCCGACCAGCACCGTGCAAGCACCACAATCGCCCTCGCCGCAGCCTTCCTTGCTGCCGCGCAGTTTGCAGGAAAGACGCAGATAATCGAGCAAGGTTTCTGTCGGCGAAACGCGGTCGAGCTCAACTGTCTCGCCGTTCAGCAGAAAGCGGATATTATGTCTGACTGCTTGACCCATATCGCTCAGCTCCCGCGATAGGTTGAATAGGAAAATGGCGAAACCAGAAGCGGCACATGATAATGCGCCTTTTCGTCGGAAACACCAAAGCGTAGCGGCACCACATCCAGAAACGGGATCGCATCATCGCTTTTGCCGAAATATTCGCCGACATGGAAAAGCAGCTCATATGAACCAGAATGTAGCGCATCGCCCGCAAGCAGCGGCGCATCACAGCGACCATCAGCATTGGTGCGGATTTCGCGCAGAATCTCTGCCTGCTGATTCTCGATGCGGCGTAATTCGATGCGCAGATTTGCGGCTGGTTTACCACTGACCGTATCAAGGACATGCGTCGTTAACCGGCCCTGACCGCTTGCTTGGCTTCCCATTTGTACTCCTGCCGCCTGCACGATTCTTCCGGCATCACCGTTAGAACCATTGCAAGCACTTGTTTTTATGTGGTTTATTTCGCGCGACATTCAAGCCATTGCGAACCACACTTGTTCCCGATTGTGAGTATTTACCTAAGTCCTGTCTTGGGAAAGATGATAATCGTTGGATGTCTTTCAAAATTTTGAGGGGGAATGGTCCGCGTAAATCTTTATTATCATAGGCAAAACAGACAAAAACCGAGGGAATTCCATATGAGTTATCCGCGCAATCTGGTTGGCTATGGCCGCAACACTCCAGACCCACAATGGCCGGGTGGGGCCAATATAGCGGTGCAGTTTGTCGTCAATTATGAGGAAGGCGGCGAAAGCTGCATCCTCGATGGCGATCCGGCGTCCGAATGCCTGCTTTCGGAAATCGTCGGCGCGCAGGCATGGAACGGCCAGCGCAACCTCAATATGGAGTCCATTTACGAATATGGCGCCCGCTCAGGCTTCTGGCGTTTGTGGCGCGCGTTTACGCGACGCAACATGCCAGTGACTGTCTATGGCGTGACCCTTGCCATGGAGCGCAATCCCGAGGCCATCAGCGCCATGAAGGAAGCCGACTGGGAAATTGCCAGCCACGGCCTGCGCTGGTGGGAATATAAGGATGTACCCGAAGAGATAGAACGCGAACATATTCGCGAAGCGGTACGTCTGCACACGGAGATTACCGGCTCGCGCCCACTCGGCATCTATCAGGGCAAGCCTTCGGATAACACGCTGAAGCTGGTGATGGAGGAAGGCGGCTTCCTCTATTCAGCCGATTCCTATGCCGATGAACTGCCTTATTGGGTTAAGGGGCCAAAGGGTCCGCATCTGATCGTGCCTTATACGCTCGACACCAATGACATGCGCTTTGCCACGCCACAGGGCTTTAACTCCGGCGATCAGTTCTACACCTACCTCAAAGACACATTCGACGTGCTTTATCGCGAGGGTGCAGAAGGCGCGCCAAAGATGATGTCGATTGGCCTGCATTGCCGTCTGGTCGGGCGTCCAGGTCGTGTGGCAGCACTTGAACGCTTCCTTGATTACGTACAGAGCCATGACAAGGTGTGGGTTGCCAAGCGCGTCGATATTGCGCGTCACTGGCACGAACATCACAAACCGAAACAAATCGATGTTGTGCCATCCAAGGCCAGCAAGGCGGATTTTGTTGCACGCTATGGCGGGATTTTCGAGCACTCGCCATGGATTGCCGAACGAGCCTACGACACCGGCCTGACGGAACTGGCCGATTCTGCATCCGGTCTTCATACGGTTCTGGTCCGCGCATTCCGCGCTGCATCAGACGATGAAAAGCTCGGTGTGCTGCGTGCCCACCCCGATCTTGCGGGAAAGCTTGCGGCGGCGAAGCGTCTGACACCGGAATCCACATCTGAGCAGGCATCTGCCGGTCTTGATGCTTTGACAGATGATGAGCGCAAGACATTCACCGAACTCAACGACACCTATACGCAGAAATTCGGCTTTCCGTTCATCATCGCTGTCAAGGGCCGCAACCGCCATGAGATTCTCGATGCTTTCAAACGGCGCGTCGAAAACAGCAAGCAGGCGGAGCTGGAAACGGCGTCCGAACAGGTCGAGCGCATCGCGCTGCTGCGGCTCAAAGATATTCTTCCCGAAACACTGTATTGATCAGAGGCAACAATGAGCCGTAATTATTACGCACCGACCGGTGGCCTGCCGCCACAGACGCAAATTCTGACTGATCGCGCGATGTTCACCGAAGCCTATGCGGTTATTCCAAAAGGCACATTCAGCGATATCGTCACAAGCTTCCTGCCCTTCTGGGACAAGACACGGCTATGGATCATCGCCCGCCCACTATCGGGTTTTGCCGAGACCTTCTCGCAGTATATTATGGAGGTGCAGCCCGGCGGTGGCAGTGACCGCACAGAGCTTGATGACGGCGCACAGGGTGTGTTGTTCGTTGTCGAAGGCGAAATCACCGTCACGCTTGACAGCCAGGATCATGTGCTGACAGAAGGCGGCTATGCCTATCTGCCGCCAAAGAGCGGCTGGACGCTTCGCAACAATTCAAGCGCCGTCGCGCGCTTCCATTGGGTGCGCAAGGCTTATGAAAAGGTCGAGGGCCTTGACGTGCCGGAGCCGCTTTTCCTCAACGAGAAGACCATTGCACCAACGCCGATGCCTGACACCAATGGAGCATGGGCGACAACGCGCTTTGTCGATCCAAACGATCTGCGCCACGACATGCATGTGACAGTCGTGACATTCGAGCCGGGCGGCGTCATTCCCTTTGCCGAAACCCATGTCATGGAACACGGGCTTTATGTGCTGGAAGGCAAAGCCGTCTATCGCCTCAATCAAGATTGGGTGGAAGTAGAAGCGGGCGATTTCATGTGGCTGCGCGCCTTCTGCCCGCAGGCTTGCTATGCTGGCGGGCCAGGCAAATTCCGCTATCTGCTTTACAAGGACGTCAATCGTCATATGAAGCTGTCGCGATAACAGCGCAAATAAAAGCGGCGGGCCTAACATTATAGTTAAGCCCGCCGCAGCCATTTTCCGACTGGAGATCAGAATTTAAAACAGCGCAGTCCTTCTACGCTATCCAATGGCATCTCGTGATGTAGTTGATCGAATATTAAATTCAAAATTACATGTATTTTTTCATAGATATATGAAAACGGATAAGTATTAATGTATTAATTCAAAAATAAGTATGGCCGCCACAATATGTGGCGGCCATGCTTTGTATTAGAACGAGCGCTGGAAGCGAACCATACCCTGCCAAGCATCCTTGCCTTTCAGGTAAGACTTGTCATCCTGCCACTTGGTGTAGGAAACTTCTGGTGTAACAGTAAAGCCAGGAACCAGCTCGTAGGCAACATTTGCGGTTGCTGCAAATGTGCTGCTGCCATCATATGCAGCCTGCGCATTGAGGGTTGCCTGTTCGGTTGCCTTGAAGGATGCACCGCCCCAAACGGCCCAATCACCACCCCAAGTACCGTAGAAGCTGCTGATCGCACGAACCTGTCCGAGAACATTGCCCGAACCATCTGTTACGTTCATGTATTGGTCCTTGTTGGACTTATATCCGCCCATAGCCCAGATCGAGAACTGATCGGTGATGTTTAAATCAGCGCGAGCCTTGCCAGCCCATTCTTCATTGCGGGCGTCATAAGCTGCGACTGCAGCAATCTTACCCCAACCCTGCTCATACTTCAGGCCGCCAACGACATGAGGCGTATAATCCTTGATGGCGCCGTTATAACCATACTTGCCATCGGTATCGACGTTGTTGCCCTGTTCAAGCGACAGAATTGCCGAGAAGCCGTTACCAGCATTGAATGTGTAGCTGATCAAACCTGTGCGATAGCCACCTGCAAGGATGACGTCGTCGTTGATGACATTGCCGAGATAACCCGGAAAGGTAACGAATGCAGATTCGTCGAGACCTACGCGGAGACCTCCAAGCTCGATATAGCCGTAACGCAGTTCACCGGACGTACCGGGCGTGCCATTACCCCAATCATATCGCGTTTCAGCATAGGTCTTGAGAGTTCCCAGCTCGGTTTCAGAAGCAGTCGAAAGGCGCAGCGTGAAGCGGGCTTTATTATCCCAGGTCTTACGCTCGTAGTCTTTGCCACCAATCGCAGCACCGTCACGATCTGTAAATCCGCGACCGTAAACATCATCACCGCCGGTCAGATCATAGCGGACATAACCAGATACGCGCAGGCAAGTCTCAGTTCCCGGGATGTAGAAGTAGCCTGCTCCATAAGCATCGCATACGCGTACATATTCTACGTGTTCTGGCTCGGGAGCCACAACGGCATCAGCTGCATTCGCAGCAGCAGTTCCCACCGCGATAGTTGCCACTGACCCGAGAAGAAGTCCCTTAATAGTCATTTTGAAAATGCCTCCAGCAAATTTAAGTTAATTAATGCAAATGACTGATAGAATAGAAAACTCAACAATCTCAATTGCAACTTTTACAATTTCAAAATTATCGAATATTGTGTGTTAATTTAAACACTATTTAGAATTACATTGAAATATAGCAATTTTTATCAAAAATAGCACACCCTATATGTTGCTACATACGACTTGTTGCCTATAAATTAATGGCATTGATTTTAAAATATTGAGATTCACCAATTACATTGATGCTCACACCGTATTCATAAAAAGCCATCACTCCCGATGAATTAAGTATTCACCAGTATATATTAATTAATGTTTTTAGATAATTCATATTTCATAATTTACTTATATTTATTATTCTGCAAATATATTTCTATTGTAAAAGAATTAACGTCATGTACACTGGCATCGGAAAGGTTTGATTTCGAGTTAAAACCTTTTAAAAAATGCCCATTAACAGAGAATCTATTTATGAAAATCTATCGCCAAATCGGTCTCACAATAGGCTTTGCCGTAATCTCGAGCCTTCCCGCTATTGCTGCACCTCTCCCTGGTGGGGCCAGCACTTTGCAGGAAACCTATGAGGATTGGACAGTTTCCTGCCAGTCTGCAAAAGACAACACAGTTTGCGCAGTCCGCCAGGATCAAAGCAGCACACAGACCGGTCAGCGCGTCCTGACGGTCGAGTTGCGCAATGTGAACGGCGGCAAAGTCGAAGGTGTCATTCTGATGCCATTTGGCCTTGATCTCGCAAAAGGTTCCACTCTCAAGATCGACGAAGTTGATGGCCCGCATTTGACTTTTTCAACGTGCTTGCCGCAGGGCTGTCTGGCGCCAGTTAGTTTTGATGCCAAGCAGGTCGCCTCGCTCAAGGCTGGCACAAATTTGAACGTCAGCGCGACTGCACTCAGCCCAAGCCAGGCTGTCGCTTTCAAAATTTCATTGAAAGGCTATGGTGCAGCGCTCGACCGTATTATTGCACTTACGAAATAATAGGGGGCATTTGATTTTAGCGGATACATAACGATATCCGCAGCATCAAAGATCACGCCGTACGGCTTCCACCGTACGGCTTTTTTTGCGCACCCTTGATGCGCAATAGGGCACAGTGTGTCCTTTTGGGCGCACGGTGCTCTAACACGTTATATTTACAGCATAATTTTACCCCAAACTGATTCAAGTTTAAGGAATAATATAATAGGCTCGGGTTCAGTCCTTAAACCGCACCTATGCGCTTGAGCGATCGACGCCAGCGCATGGTCATCAGCACCGAAACAATAGCAAGCCCTGCTGCCAGACCAAGCCAGACACCCGCACCGCCAAGCTTGAACTGGAATGCCAGCAGCGCGCCCAACGGTAGGCCCACACCCCAATATCCGACCAGCGCCAGATACATCGGAACACGCGTGTCACGCAGACCACGCAACATGCCCGCTGCAACCGCCTGCGCGCCATCGACAATCTGAAACAGTGCAGCAAGCGCCAGGAACGTGACCGCGAGTTCGATAACGGCGAAGTTTTCCGGGTCCTTAAGGTTGAGAAATACGCCGATAAACAGGCGCGGGATGAGAATCATCAGCAGGCCCATGATCGCCATAAAGCCGACGCCAAGCGCATAGGCGCTCCAACCTGCATAGGCCACGGCCTGCGGATCACCACGACCATAAGCACGACCAACACGCACGGTTGCTACCTGACCAAATCCAAGTGGCACCATGAAGCTGAGCGATGCCACCTGAATGGCAACCGCATGGGCTGCCATGGCTGTCGGCCCGATATAGCCCATCATGACGACGGCTGCATAAAAGATCGAGGTTTCAAATACGAAGGTCAGCGCCATTGGGAAACCGATGCGCCATAGCTCAATCAGGCGTGGCCAGTCCGGACGCCAGAAGCGACCGAACAGGCGATAGCGACGAAAACGGTGATGGCGCACGGTGATAATGGCCATGCCAAGGAACATCATGATGCTCGACAGCGTGGTGGCGATACCCGCACCATGCAGTTCCATACGCGGGAAGCCAAAATGGCCGAAAATCAATGTCCAGCCCGCCAGCGCGTTGAACCCGATGGCAGCAGCGGCAACCAGCAGCGTCCACATCGGCTTTTCCATCGCCGCAAAGAACGAGCGCAGCACGATGTAGAAGAGATATGGCAGCAGCGCCCATTGCAGCGTGTGCATGAAATCCGTTGAGCGTGCCGCAATATCCGGCTGCTGACCTAGGAAGAGGAAAATCTCCTCGCAATGCCAGAGCACAATCCAGATTGGGACAGAGATGATGATCGCTGACCACATGCCCTGACGCACGGTACGGCGAACATCGCGCACCGAATGCCGATTCTTGCCGAGCGCGATGGCGATCATCGGCATTACAGCCGAGACAAGCCCCATCGAGAAGATCATCAGCGTATGGTAGAAACTGGTCGCAAGCAGCGCCGAGGCAAGCGTATCCTTGCCCAATCGCCCGATGAAAATCACATCAGTTGCCGTCAATGCCGCTTGCGAAAGATTGGTTAGAATCAGCGGCCAGCCCAGTTTAAGGGCTGTCGACATTTCCCGGGTCCAGCGCTGCACGCTGTTCAATTGTGGCTCGCGAAAGCCCGCATCAACTGTATTGGTCACAAGTTACTCCCCGAACTGTCCGGGGCCGTCAATCCGCCAGACAATCCATAGCCAGAACACGCGCCATGACGTCAGAGACCATGTCAATCTGAGGAATTTAGCATCGTGATACGAATATCGATCGCCCCATGCCGGCTAAGAGCGTTCATCGCTAAAAGCGACTTCGCCCCAACTTTTCGGATTGTTCAATTTCTATTGGGAACGTTGTGTATGTTCCAGAAACTGATCCGGAGCCAAGCGGGCTGCGCATCGATTTGCACAAAATTGGAGCACAATGGATATCAGACTTGCACAAAGAAGCAACACACCTTGGGAAGTAAATTCTCAACTGCTGACATGCGTGGAAATCGATTTCCAACATGTCGCAAAACGGCATTTTTCCGTCCGTATTTCAGTTGACCGCGACGCCGCGTGATTTACCAATAGTGGCGATGCGAATTTGCGAGGAAAGCCATGCGTAGTACCAAAGTCATCCACATTGTTGGTTGTCATGCAGAAGGTGAAGTCGGTGATGTTATTGTCGGTGGCGTGGCTCCTCCTCCTGGCGATACCGTGTGGGAGCAGTCGCGTTTCATTGCCAGCGACGAGACCTTGCGCAACTTCGTGTTGAACGAGCCGCGTGGCGGCGTGTTTCGCCATATCAATCTGCTGGTCCCACCCAAAGATCCGCGCGCGCAGATGGGGTTCATCATCATGGAACCCGCTGATACCCCGCCAATGTCGGGTTCCAACTCGATCTGCGTCTCCACTGTTCTGCTGGATAGCGGCATCATCCCGATGCAGGAACCGATAACCCGCATGGTGCTGGAAGCGCCCGGCGGAATCATTGAAGTGGAGGCGGAATGTCGCAACGGCAAGGCCGAGCGCATCAGTGTCCGCAACGTGCCGTCCTTTGCAGATCGTCTGGATGCTTCATTGGAAGTTGAAGGACTTGGCACAATTACCGTCGATACTGCTTATGGCGGTGACAGTTTCGTCATTGTCGATGCGACGCATATCGGCATGAAGATTGAGCCGGGTCAGGCGCGTGAACTGGCCGAGATCGGCGTGAAGATCACCAAAGCCGCCAATGAACAACTTGGTTTCCGCCATCCTGAGAAAGACTGGAACCACATTTCATTCTGCCAGATCACTGAACCAGTGACACGCGATGGCGACGTACTCACCGGCGTCAACACCGTGGCGATCCGCCCGGCCAAGCTCGACCGTTCGCCAACTGGCACTGGCTGTTCAGCGCGCATGGCCATACTACACGCTAAGGGCCAGATGAAAGTCGGTGAAAGATTTATCGGCAAATCTGTACTTGGAACGGAGTTTCATTGTCGACTTGATAAGGCTGTAGACCTTGCGGGCAAGCCCGCCATCAGCCCGATCATTTCCGGTCGCGCATGGGTGACGGGGACTTCGCAACTTATGCTTGATCCGAGTGATCCTTTTCCGGGCGGTTATCGACTTTCCGATACATGGCCCCGAGACGACTGATATTTACGCGCTGACAAGACGAAAACCTCAATCACCTTGCACCACTTGTCCAACAAACAAAAAACCCCGCTAAAGCGGGGTTTTCTTTTTTCATTGTATTCAGACTTACGCAAAGTCGAGAGCGCGGTCGCCGTCTTCATCCTTAATGCGCGATGGCAGGCCGATCTGGTTCAGGATGTGGAGGAAAGGCTTTGGATTAAGCTCTTCGACATTGACCATCTTCTTCACGTCCCATTCGCCCGAAGCGATCAGGATTGCGGCTGCGACCGGCGGAACACCAGCAGTGTAGGAAATGCCTTGGCTACCCACTTCGTTATAGGCTTCCTTATGGTCGGCAACGTTATAGATGAAGACTTCCTTCTCTTTGCCGTCCTTGGTGCCCTTGACGAAATCGCCAATGCAGGTCTTGCCGGTGTAATCCGGTGCAAGCGACGATGGATCAGGCAGAACGGCCTTGACCACCTTGAGCGGCACGACTTCCAGACCTTCAGCGGTCTTGACCGGCTGTTCGGACAGAAGGCCGAGATTGTTGAGCACCGTGAAGACGTTGATATAGTGATCGCCAAAGCCCATCCAGAAACGCACATCGGCGTTCGGGTAGTTCTTGGACAGCGAGTGCACTTCATCATGGCCGGTCATATAGGCCTTGCTTGGGCCGACGACAGGCAGATCGAAAGTCTGGCCGACTTCGAACATCTTGTTCGACTGCCACTGACCGCCTTGCCATGAATAGACTGTGCCGGTGAATTCGCGGAAGTTGATTTCAGGGTCGAAGTTGGTCGAGAACCAGCGGCCATGCGAACCGGCATTGATGTCAACGATGTCGATGGATTTGACTTCATCGAGATAATCGTCAGCAGCCAGACGTGCATAGGCATTGACCACGCCTGGATCAAAGCCGATGCCGAGAATTGCGGTGATGCCTTTCTCTTCGCATTCCTGCAAATTCTTCCATTCGTAGTTGCCATACCACGGTGGGGTCTCGCAGATCTTCTTCGGATCTTCATGGATCGCGGTATCCATGTAAGCCACGCCCGTATCGATACAGGCGCGAAGGACCGACATATTGAGGAAGGCCGAGCCAACATTGATGACGATCTGAACGCCTGTCTTCTGGATCAGAGCCTTGGTGGCTTCAATATCCAGCGCGTCCAAAGCATGCGCTTCCAGTTTCACCTCAGTCTTGAGGCTCTTCTTTTCATGCACGCTATCGATAATCTTGCGGCATTTCTCAACCGTGCGGGACGCAATATGGATATCGCCCAATATGTCAGAGTTTTGAGCACATTTATGTGCAACAACCTGTGCCACGCCCCCGGCGCCGATAATGAGAACGTTCTTCTTCATTTTCTGTCGATGCTTCCTCTTCCAGCGGTTACCCGCCATCTGTTAACCGTCCCGATTGCCTTCTCACCCGGAACACATGAGTTTTTCGCAGTCTGAGGACCGCAAAAGGATCTTTAAGAAAGCGACCCTTCAAAATCCGCATAATCAAATTCGCGGACTAATTTGACCGTGCCATCAAGTTCGCGCACGGCAATGGCTGGCATTTTCACGCCATTAAACCAGTTCTTTTTGACCATGGTATAACCGGCCGCATCTTCAAATGAGAGGCGGTCGCCAATGGCAATCGGCTTATCGAAAGTGAACTCGCCGAAAATATCGCCAGCAAGGCAGGACTTGCCACAGATCATGTAGCTGTGCTCGCCGTTATTTGGCGCCATTTTCGCCTTTTCACGATAAATGAGCAGATCGAGCATATGCGCTTCAATCGAGCTATCTACGATTGCGAGGTTCTTGCCGTTATAAAGCGTATCGAGAACCGTCACTTCCAGCGTCGTGGTCTTGGTGATCGAGGCTTCGCCCGGCTCCAGATAAACCTGTACGCCGAACTTTTCCGAGAACGCCTCCAGGCGTGCGCAGAATTCATCGACCGGATAATCGTCGCCGGTGAAGTGGATACCGCCGCCAAGGCTAACCCATTCAACGCGATCGAGAAGCGAGCCAAACTTTTCTTCGATGTCGGTCAGCATCTTGTCGAAAAGACCGAAATCGGAGTTTTCGCAATTGTTATGGATCATGAAGCCGGTGACGCGGTCCATGACCTTTTCGACCTTCGCCACATCCCATTCGCCAAGACGGCTGAAGGGACGCGCCGGATCGGCGAGGTCAAAGCTTGAAGACGAAATGCCGGGATTAAGACGCAGGCCGCGCTTGATATGCGCAGCCTTATCAGCGAAGCGTTCGAGCTGGCCAATCGAATTGAAGATGATCTTGTCAGCATGGCTAATGACTTCGTCGATCTCATGATCGGCATAGGCCACGCTATAGGCATGGGTTTCGCCGCCAAATCGCTCATGGCCAAGACGCACCTCATTGAGCGAGGATGACGTCGTACCATCCATATATTCGCTCATCAGATCAAACACCGACCATGTAGCAAAGCACTTGAGCGCCAGCAGGGCTTTCGCGCCGGACTTCTCGCGCACATAGGCAACTTTTTCCATGTTGCGCTTCAACTTGGTCTTGTCGATCAGATAATAAGGCGTCTGGATCATGGTCGTTCCGGGTCGTCAGTTAGGGGAGATGGCCTGTCCAGCTGGCTGGCGGGCACGTTATTTGCTCTGGCGCGCATCTTATCCGAAAACCGTTTCACACTTTTCGGGATGCACTATAAAAGCCGCTTTGGAGAGGCTTATAGGAACCTTGTGACAGAAACACAAATCCGCCACAGACGTTTTGAGAAAAATTTCTCCAACGCAGCGGCGGATTTTGAATTCTGTGCTTCATATAGGGCTTTTCATCTTAAATTGAACCCCTTTTGATTTTTATTGGCGTTGTTTTACTTCACTCCCCATTCCGAAGTTTGAAAAAGCATTTTATAAGGTCGCCAACGCGTGCGGACAGCGGGCATTAACCCGCCTCTGAAATGCGGGATAGGACCAGGGAAAGAAATGCAGACCGAAAATCCAGCCGCCACTGTAACAGCAGGGGCTACCGCAGGCTGGGGAGAATTGTTCGCGGGCAAGAATGCGATCCGTTCGCTAACGCTCGTCGGTGGCGTAGCGCTTCACGCCATCAATGTTTTCATTGCCACAACCATATTGCCAACCGTGGTCGCCGATATTGGCGGCATGGATTATTATGCCTGGAACACTGCGCTGTTCGTTACAGCGTCTATTCTTGGCTCAGCGCTTGTCCCGAAACTTCTGTCTCAGGCAGGCCCACGCAATGCCTACCTGGTTGCAGCGGTGATTTTTGCGGCAGGAACCTTGGCCTGCGGCCTTGCGCCTTCTATGCCAGCCATGCTTGCAGGCCGTGTCGTGCAGGGCCTTGGCGGCGGAATGATGCTGGCGCTCTCCTATGCCATGATCCGAATCGTCTTTGACGAACCGCTCTGGCCACGCGCCATTGCGCTGGTTTCCGGCATGTGGGGTGTGGCAACACTGGTTGGCCCGGCAATTGGTGGCATCTTTGCAGAACTCGGTGTCTGGCGTGCCGCCTTCTGGTCGCTTGTGCCGGTGATTGGCATTTTTGCCCTCATGGCGACACTCATCCTGCCAAAACGTGCGGGCGATAGTGAAAACAAAGATAGGCTTGCATGGCCGCAGCTGATCTTGTTGACGACAGCTGTTCTGATCATTTCGGCCGCAAGCATTTCACCAAGTGCCGTCTGGAATATTGCAGGTGTAGCCATCGCATTTGCCGTGCTTATGCTGCTTGTTATGGTCGAGCACAAGTCGACAAAGCGGATTCTGCCTAAAGGCACATTCAGCCTGAGCCGCCTTGGCGCGCTTTACCTCACAATGGGTTTTCTCGGGGGATCAGTCACGAGTTCGGAAGTCTTCGTGCCGCTGTTTTTCCAGGTTCTGCACAATCAGTCGCCGCTGGTTGCCGGTTATCTTGCAGCACTCATGGGCGGCAGCTGGACACTTGGCTCTATCGGCTCATCCGGCGTAACGGGCAAAAGCGTTAACCGGGTTATCCTTGCAGCGCCCATCATGGGAATTGCAGGTATGGTAACACTTGCAATTCTGGTTCCGCCGGGCAGCGAGGGACATTGGACCAGCCTGCTGCCAATCTGCCTTGCCATGGCAATCATAGGCTTTGGCGTCGGCATGACATGGCCGCACCTGCTCACCCGCGTTTTCAAACGTGCGGAAGCAGCGGACCAGAATCTGGCTTCGGCATCCCTGACTACGGTACAGCTTTTCACCACAGCTATGGGTGCAGCGCTTGCAGGGATGATTGCCAATCTGGCGGGGCTCAGTAACCCCGGTGGCTTTGCAGGTATATCGAATGCCGCCCTCTGGCTGTTTATCGGTTTTGCAGCCATGTCGAGCATTGCGCTCTTTGCAGCGATAGCACTGGTTCGCAGTTCAAAATAGAGCGGGTCGCTATTAATTGAGCCCTTTATGCTCGCTCTATCTTCTCCTTTTCACGCATGTCGTTATCGGAAAACAGGTTCCCACTTTTCCGAGACATGCGCTGAAACCGAAAATGCCGCTTCCGGAGCATACCATGCTTCGGAAGTATTCACGATTGGAACACCATTCCTTGAGACTGCGTTTGGATTCGATTTAATTGCGCGACGCATTCAACCTGATTAACTCTTGATGTCGGGACATAGAAGCATTATTCCGATTTCCGTAATCGTCGGCCGGGCATGGTGCAGCATACCGGCAAATCACGACCTCCGCGGAAGCCACCCTGAAGGCAGCCAGACGCGATCCCCTTGATTGCGATGAAAGACGTTTGCTTCATTTGAAGCGAATACCGTGAAAAGCGAAACAGAGACAGTTCCGACAATGAGCAGCAATTTTTATCAGGAAACCGTTCTTGACGTTCACCACTGGACCGACAGGCTGTTTTCATTCCGCACCACGCGCGATCAAGGCCTCCGCTTCCAGAGCGGCCAGTTCATCATGATCGGCCTTGAAGTGAACGGCAAACCGTTGCTGCGCGCCTATTCGATTGCTTCCAGCGTCTATGATGAACAGCTCGAATTTTTCTCGATCAAGGTGCAGGATGGTCCACTGACCTCGCGCCTGCAGCATCTTAAAGAAGGCGACAAGCTGATCGTCGGCAAAAAGCCGGTCGGCACTCTGCTTTACGACAATCTCATTCCAGGTGACAATCTGTGGCTGCTTTCGACGGGTACAGGCCTTGCGCCATTCCTGTCGATCATCCGCGATCTCGAAGCCTATGAGCGCTATAAGAAAATCATCCTCGTGCACGGCGTGCGCGAAGTGAACGAACTGGCCTATGCTGATCTGATCACCAAGGAATTGCCGGAAGACGAATTCCTCGGCGAAATGGTGCGTGAAAAGCTGATCTATTACCCAACCGTGACGCGTGAAGAATTCCGCAACAAGGGTCGCCTCACTGACCTCATCAGCTCCGGGAAGATTTTTGAAGATCTCGGCCTTCCGAAATTCTCCGAGCAAGACGACCGCATGATGCTTTGTGGCAGCCCGGAAATGCTGGCGGATATGCGCGTCATTCTGGAAGGTCTCGGCCTTGAAGAAGGCAGCCAGAGCGAAGCCGGTCATTTCGTGATCGAAAAAGCTTTCGTGGAAAAGTAAAACGCGCCGCATAAAGATAGAAAGGGAGGCTCATGCCTCCCTTTTTGTTATTTATAATTCGAATTTACAGACTACGCGTCATTTGCCATTGGGAGTGCTTTGAAATGCTTCTGAGATTATTCGCCCTCGTCACCGCGATTTTATGCCTCGTATCCGTGGCGAATGCCGAGAGTTTCAATGGCAGCGGTCTCAAGAAACTTGCCGTAGTCGATCCGGTCGATAGCCGTCCCATGGAAGCAGTCGTCTTCTATCCCAGTGCAGCAAAGACGGAAGCTACGAAAATTGGGCCTTATCAGGTTCAGGCGTCACCCACTGCACCGATGGCAGAAGGCCGCTTTCCTCTGATCCTGCTGTCGCATGGCAATATGGGCAGCATGTGGGGGCATCACGATCTGGGCGCATCGCTTGCCCGCAATGGCTACATCGTTGTGAGTGTGACTCATCCCGGCGACAACTTTAAAGACCCAAGCCGATTGGGTACCGTCAGTTCGACCTATGGCCGCCCGATGCAGATTTCAGCAGCATTGACGGCAGCTTTAGACGAAGCTGCACTCGCCCCCCATATCGACAAGGACCGCATCGGTTTCGCCGGCTTTTCGGCAGGCGGCACAACCGGCCTCATCCTTGCAGGTGCTAAGCCGGACCTGTCACGATTTGAAGCTTACTGCGCAAAACGACCAGATGATCATAGCGTCTGCGAGGCAGAGGGTAAGATCAGAAATGACCGCCCTGACCTCGCCCCACAAGCCGACCCGCGCATCAGCGCTTATGTCCTGATGGCACCACTGAGCGTTATCTTCGGGGCCGAGACTCTCAAGTCAGTCACAGCACCGACACTCATCTATGTGGGTGATCAGGATGGAGAATTATCGCCGCAAGAAAATGCCATGGCGCTTGCGCCTGAACTGCCAAAGGCACAGTTGCAAGTCATTGAAAAGGCAGGGCACTTCACCTTCCTCGCGCCATGCTCGGAAGAACTTACAAAACTCGTTGCCGGGTTCTGCATTGATAATCCCGGTATTGTGAGAACCGCACTGCACCAGCGCATGAATGCTGAAATCGCAACATTCTTTGAAAAGAATCTGGAGAAGCGGAACTAATTCGTTGCCTGCTTGGCTTTCGCCGTGATGGGCGCTATGCTTGTCACCATGATAAAATGTTCGAGTACCCCCTGCATCGCGCTCCCGTGATTTGAGCAATCAATCACCAGGAGCATGAACGCAAGCAAACCTCTGGTTTCTTGCGGGGTTTTCGTTTGCATATTTGCAGGCGGATAAATGCCGAGCCTTTCGTTTCACGCGCATCCTATTCCGAAAACCGGTTCCCATTTTTCGGGATGCGCTTGAGACCGGCACTCATGCAGTGAGTATTCTCATGAAAAATTACTTTGAAAGCCCATTCAAGGGCATCACTCTCGACAAACAGGTCACAAATCCAAACATCATTATCGGGCGCTATAGCTATTATTCCGGCTATTACCATGGCCATAGCTTCGACGACTGCGCCCGCTTTCTCCTGCCCGATGAAGGTGCCGACAAGCTGATCATTGGCAGCTTCTGCTCAATCGGATCAGGTGCAGCCTTCATCATGGCGGGCAATCAGGGCCACCGACACGACTGGATCAGCACCTTCCCATTCTTCTTCATGTCAGAAGTGGACATATTCGCAGGCAGCGCGAATGGTTATGCCCCATCGGGCGATACGGTCATCGGCAATGATGTCTGGATTGGCTCTGAAGCGATCATCATGCCGGGCGTGAAAATCGGCCATGGCGCAATTATTGGCACCCGTGCCCTTGTGACGCGTGATGTTGAACCCTATGCGATTGTTGGCGGCAACCCTGCCCGCACCATCCGCTCGCGTTTCGATGAGAACAGCGTCAGTATGCTTCTGGAAATGCAATGGTGGGACTGGACTGACCATCAACTGAAAGGCGCGATGCAGACGCTGACAAATGGCGATGTGGAAGCGCTTTATCGCTATTGGCAGAGTAACGTTTGCGACCAGTGATCTAAAACACGGGAGGCCTGCCTGCGAGTTGCGGGCGGGCCTTTCATTTGGATTTTACGTGGCCGCCTTCTCTGCCAGCTGGTCGCATCAGCTTCTTTTAAGAAACATGATTGCTTTATTCATATTTTCATGTAGGTTTTAAATGACTGACTATCAGTCAGTGAAATTGGCGACCTGAGAGACGGGCTAATGTGTGCGTGCAGGTCTTTCAGGTTGTCAGCCCCAATAACCACGAGACATGAGTGCTTGCGGCTGGTTTCAGCTGCCTCCAGACGTGCAACGCAGATTTCTGGATGCCGCTTAAACCGACACTCGAAGGCCGCAGCAAAAGCGAGATCCTATGTTTCACGATACCGAACAGTGGCCCTATATCGTCACGCTCGCCAAAGGCCCATCATCCATTGAAGAGCTGCGCGCATTCTTCGATAGCTGGAACGCATGGCTGGATGAAGGAAAGCCCTTCATTGCGATCCGGCGGTTTCTCGACACGGAAGCACTTCAGCATCCAGACGGTGCAGCGCGTGAAATCAAGCAATGGTTTCAACAGAATGCCGAACGCATCCGCCATCAGGTCATGGGCATGATTAGCATTGTGCCTGAATCCGTGTATGAGGAAGCAAGCCGCATGGATGCGGAAAAGCTGTTCCGCGTGCCAGCCGGTACATTCTCAAATATCGATGCCGCCTTGCACTGGCTTGATGAACGGGTTGTTCGACCCAACCAGCTTGCTTTTGACAAAGCTGCAATCCGCGCAAAACTGGAAGCAGCCTGAAAACCGGAGTGAAGGATTTGCCAGCAGCCAAGACCAAGTCCCGCACCAAACCGGCGGAAATTCGCCGCAGCGAGCTTATGTCGGCTGCTGAAACGATCTTTCTGGAAAAGGGGTTCGTAGCTACCAGCGTCGACGAGATTGTGCGCAAGGCCGATGTCGCCAAGGGTACATTCTACCTGCATTTTCGCAGCAAGGACGATATCCTTGTGGCATTACGCGAGCGCTTCATTGCCTTTTATTGCGAGCGGCTTGATAGCGAAATGAACAGTGTTCCAGCCAATGACTGGACCACTCGTCTCACAGTATGGGCCAGCACAGGCATTGCGAGCTATCTGGACAACTATCGACTGCATGATCTGGTTTTTCATGACTTTCACCCGCCTATGCGCCATGTGATGCAGGAAAACCCGGCAATCATCCGGCTTGATCAGCTGTTGAGCGAAGGCAAGATAGCGGGTGCTTGGTCAATTGAAAACACACGCTTGCTGGCAACGCTGCTGTTTCATGCGCTGCATGGCGCTGTTGATGATTTTATCATCCGCTCAAACATCACAGAGCGCGATGAAATGGTTCGCGGCGTTCAGGATCTATTTTTAAAAGCAGTCAGATCGTAAGCTTAGTCACTTCTTGACACCAAACACATGCTCCGGTCCCGGAAATGACCGGGTGCGCACTTCTTCCGCATAGGCTTTGGCAGCATCCGACACCTGCGGTGCAAGCTCCGTGAAGCGTTTGACGAAACGCGGCGTAAAATCCTGAAACAGCCCGAGCATGTCATCTGAAACAAGAATCTGACCGTCACAGGCAGGCGATGCACCGATGCCAATCGTCGGAATTAACAGGGTCTGCGTGATTTCGCGCGCCAATGGCTCAACCGTGCCTTCAATGACCAGCGCGAACGCACCAGCTTCTGCAATGGCCTGCGCATCACGGCGGATGCGGTTGGCCTCTTCATCATCGCGACCGAGTGAGCGGAAACCACCAACCGTGTTGACCTGCTGCGGCATCAGCCCGACATGACCGAAGACCGGAATGCCACGCTTGACGAGGAATTCAACCGTCTCAGCCATTTCCTCGCCGCCCTCAAGCTTCACGCCGTCACAGCCGGTTTCCTGCATGATGCGGGCCGCATTGCGGAAGGCCTGCTCTTTGGATTCCTGATAGGTGCCAAATGGCAGGTCGACTGTTACACAGGCATGTTCAACACCACGCATCACTGCTTTTCCGTGCGCAATCATCATATCGAGCGTAACGGCAAGCGTCGAATCCATGCCGTAGAGGACCATGCCAACGGAATCGCCCACCAAAAGAAGATCGCAATGCGGATCGAGCAGCCGGGCAATCGGCGTCGTATAGGCCGTAAGGCTGACAATCGGGCGCACGCCCTTCATTGCTTGAACTGCCTTCGGCGAAAGGCGCTTCTTTTTAACGGTGACACTCATATCAGGCTGCCTTTTCCTGTGCGGCAAGTGCAATCACGCGATTATCGAGCAGCTTTGTGTTTCCAAAACGTACAAATAGAGCGACGAGAAGCGGCCTCCCCTGAACAGTCTCAAGGCGCTCTAGCGTCTGCGGATCGCGAAGCGCCAACACTTCCACCGTCGCCAACGGTTCTGACGCAATAAATGCTCGAATAGCTACTTCCAATGCTTCAGGATCATCTACGCCCGAACCGTAAAGTCGCTCGGCTTCATCCAGCGCTTTTGGCACGATGATTGCCGCGGCGCGCTGCTCAGCTGTCAGATAAACATTGCGCGATGAACAAGCGAGCCCATCGTCCTCACGCACCGTCTCAACACCAACGACCCGTACCGGGATTGCCATATCGTCCACCATGCGGCGGATGATAACGAGCTGCTGAAAATCCTTCTCCCCGAAGTAAGCGGCGTCAGACCCAACGATGTTGAAAAGCTTGCTTACAACGGTCGCGACACCCGCAAAATGGCCGGGACGCGCCTCGCCTTCCATCTGGTTACCAAGTGCTGGCACATCAACCAAAGTCTGCATCGGGCGCGGATACATATCCGATACGGCAGGCGCGAAGAGGAAATCGACATCCGCATTGCGGAGTAGATTTGCATCGCGTTCCAGATCACGCGGATATTTGTCGAGGTCTTCGTTGGCACCAAATTGCAGCGGATTGACGAAGATCGAAACGACGGTGACGTCATTGTCCTCACGCGAGCGGCGAACAAGTTCGAGATGCCCTTTGTGCAGATAGCCCATCGTTGGCACGAGGCCGATAGATTTACCGCTCTTGCGGGCTGCGCCAAGCGCAAAGCGCAAGTCTTCAATCGTATGGATGATCTGCATGAGGGTCTCCCTGCCAACAACCAGATTTTGTCGCAGTCCTACAGCGCGCCCTCAAATATGACAACAGCGCATTTGCTAGTGAATATATGAAAGAGCCCGCGCTTAGTTACCAACTGCACCGCTGACCGTGCCGCCCACTGTTCTGCCAAACCTGTCGATCTGCTCATTATAGGTGCGGCGAGTGTTTGGATCGAAGACGGCAATCGGCGCACTGACAACCAGCGATGCAGCACTGCCTACACCTTGCGCCGTACCAAGAGCCACAGCACCGAGACGCTCACCCAGTCCAATGTCGGAATCGGTGATCGTCTGGCCAGTGACGAGACGCTGACCTATCAACTGCACGACTTCTGGGCTTGCGGCAAACTTGCCGTGATTGAGGCTGTCTCCGGCTTTAAGCTGCGTGAGATCGATGACAGTTATCCCCGCTGTCTCAAGCTGAGAACGATATGGCTCTACCGAAGGGTCGATTTGTCCGAGACGATCAACATTACCCGAGATGAAACGAGAAGCACGCAGGGCTCGGTCGTCGCGCGACGTGAAAAGCGTGAAGCGCGGATGGTCTTTGCCCATCGCGCGGTACTGTTTGCTGAACACATCCACGTCGAGATCAGGGGACGCGAGAATGACATCGCTAATCTTCGGATTAACACGCTTGTCGCGGATCGCCATCTGGCGCAGAGCTTCAACCGTCAACCAACTGCCCATGGAATGAGCCATGACAGTGATATCTTTTACACGCGGATCTTCGGCGATTTTACGCAAAGTCGTTTCAAGTGCATCGCGTGAATAATTCGTGCTTTCCTTGTCGTAATTATAGTCAAACACGCTGCCGCGCGACGGCCATGTGAAGATGACAGGTGCAACCTCGGCACCTGAATCATGAACGATCTGCGCGAAACGATAGACCGAATCCTCATAGGTGTTGTTGAACCCGTGGACGAACACCATCACACGCCGAGATTTCGGCAGGCTGTGCTGAAGCCACTGACGCGCACCAGTTTCGGTATTGATCGCTTTGACCTCAACTGTGGCAAAATCCTTGAGCGGATTGGCGGGCAGCTTCTTTGGCCATTGAACTTCGCCGACCTTGCGGTTCTTTTCAGGCGGGATGGAGACCATGATCTCAGTCAGGCTGATGTCCTGATCGCGTTCGCCGGAAAATAGCGTTCCTGGATTGCCGGAAGGCGCGCGCGTAGTTGCCACCAGAAGATCGACCTTTGATGCGCCGGGAACACTTGCAGCAATAGGAACGAGAACACCATCCGGACGGCTTGCACAGCCGGTGATCAGCGTCAGGCAGACAAGCAATGCCGGGGCAGTACGACGAATGATGCTCCGCAAAACCCAACTCTCCTGACAAGATACAAACCGAAGAGCGCTCTCACCATCACGGAGCGCGCGGTTAATATATTCTTTACCTGAGAGGATATGCCAAGTCCTAAATGTGGGGGCTGTGGAAAGATCGTCCCGATGCGGCATCTTGGTTACACACTGTTTCCGCAACAGCCACTTTTCTGCAGATCCCAAGCGCCCGATATTTGAACCAACAGCGCGGGCAAATCCGCTTTTGCGCAGGAGGACATACAATGACTTCAGAACTTAAGCCGCAACTCACAGGGTTGCATCATCTGACAGCCATTACCGCTGATGCACCGGGCAATCGTCGCTTCTATACCGACACGCTCGGGCTTCGACTTGTCAAGAAAACCGTCAATCAGGATGACACCAGCGCATATCATTTGTTCTATGCCGATGGGCTGGCATCTCCGGGGACTGACATTACCTTTTTCGATTGGCCCGTCCATCGTGAACGGCGCGGCACACACAGTGTTTCGCGGACAGGATTGCGCGTGAACGGGGTTGCAAGCCTGGATTGGTGGCGCAATCACCTCAAAGGAAAGGGTATCGAAACCGGCGACATATTCGAGATTGCCGGTCGCGCAGTTCTCGATTTTGAGGACCCGGAAGGCCAGCGGCTGCGCTTGACCGATGATGGTGGCATAGGCGCATCGCATAGCTGGGAGAAAAGCCCGGTTCCTGCTGAGCGGCAGATACGTGGCCTTGGCCCGATCACGCTAAGTGTTCCGGATCTGGCACCGACAAAAATCGTGCTGGAAAAGGTGATGAACATGCGTGAAGCTTGCGACTATGCATCGCCTGATGGCGAAGGCCATGTCCATGTCTTTGAAATGGGTAACGGTGGTGCGGGTGCTGAGTTGCACATCGCTGTGCAGCCTAATCTGGAACCTGCTGCCCAGGGAGCAGGTGCAGTGCATCATGTTGCTTTCCGTACTCCGGATCAGGAAACCATGCAGGAATGGGTGGATCGTCTGAGAACGTTTCGTATTCCATCAAGCGGTGAGGTCGAGCGCTATTATTTCCGCTCGCTCTACTTCCGCGAACCCAATGGCGTTCTGTTTGAAATCGCAACCGATGGTCCTGGCTTCGCAGTTGACGAACCACTTGAAACCCTCGGCGACAGCTTATCACTGCCGCCATTCCTTGAAGGAAAACGACAGGCGATTGAAAAGGGCTTGAAGCCTCTCGATTAAACAACAAAAGGGCCGCCGGAGATCTTCGGCGGCCCTTTTTCTTATCTCTTACAAACGGTCAGAGCTTTTGCTGCAGCCATTCACCGGTCAGCCGGACATCTTCATCCGACAGCCCGTGACCACCTTCTGCGGAAAGAACGTCTACTGCAGCCTCATCCGCCCGCAAGGCCGCTTCCAGTTTGCCGGATGCATCTCCAAATGGATCACCTATCCCGTTGAGTAACAGGACAGAAGCGTCCGAAAGGTCCGCAATTGGCTGCTCTTCCAAAACATCCGTTGCGCGCAGCAATACAGCCTTACGCACGACATGCGGATGCAGCCGCATGAAAGCCGCAAGTAAATTCGCCCCGTTGGAATTGCCTATGAAGGCAGTTCGTTCAGGGTCGATGCGGTAAGCAGCAACCGCCCCCTCGACAAAAGCTTCAAAAGCCTCCGCCTCAAACCGAATGTCGTTCTGGTCGAACCGTTTCAGGTCGAACCGGCGAAACCAGCGCTGAATGCCCTCTTCGGTGCTACGTCCGCGAACACCAAGTAGCGTTGCACGAGGCGCGGCAAGACGAGCAAGCGGCATGAGATCGTTTTCATTGCCACCCGTCCCATGCAAAAGAATGAGCGTCGTGCCATCCGGGTTTTCCGGCTGATGAATACGATGCACAAACGGCAATTCGCGATAGATCACCCGCTCCTCGCCCGGCAGACCAAATTGAGGCATACGAGCACGGATCGCGTCAGCCTGCTGCTCGTTGCCCGGCGGCACAAAAAGAGCTTGGCCGAGTGTCTCCACCGTTTCGTCAACAGTGAACCCGGGCGCGTCTGTGGCAAACTCAAACAGAGTTCCGCCCGGCTCGCGGACATAGAGAGATGTGAAGTATTTGCGATCATGCACATTCACTTCGCTGGAGTTAAGCTTTGAAAGCTCCTTCTCCAGTGTCGTCACATCGTCAGTTGTTGCGGCACGGAAAGCCACATGATCGGCAATACCCGTTCCCGGAATACCCGGCCAGAAACCACTTGCGTCGCGCACGTCAATTGCATCACCTGAATCGGAAACGAGACGATCTATCGTGCCTTCTTTCGTCTGAGAATGAAAACCGAAGTAACGCTCGATGAAGCTGACAGTTTGCTCAGGCTGCTCGGACAGGATCGTGGCCGAACGGATGCGGCGCACGGCATGTTCTGTCGGAACGTCACCAGACACCCATGCGTCATTGGCTGCAAGATCGCTACCGACCAGCTTGACGATCACGCCATCTGGGTCGCGCAGGCGCAGCACTGGCTCGCCAAACTCTTGCACCGGACCTTCGGACTGCACATGATAGCGCAATGCCCGCTCCAGCCAGAAGCCAACAGAAGAACGATCAATGGCAAGCGCAATTTCGCTGACCTGACCATGACCGACACGGCCTTTCGCACCATCTTCCCAGACGAGGAAAGTGATCAGCGAGCCGGGCGTGCCCGAGCGATCACCATAGAAGAGGTGCAACTGCTCGGCATCTTCAAAGCCGCCAGTCTGCTTGACGATACGCAGGCCCAAAAAGCCTGCATAGAAATCGACATTGGCCTGAACCTTGCGCGTAATGAGCGTGAGGTGATGGATGCCGCTGGTCATGATTGCGATCTCCCGCTTTTGTGGCGGCAAGTCTCTCAGACAGAGGCACTCACCGCAAATGTGAACTTGCCCGAGAGATAGTTTACATCGGCTCAAATGCCCATGGGGCTATGCGGCGACGCACTGTTAACAGATCAGAATGTGTTTTTGGGAGATTAGAAAAAGAAAAAGGCCGCGCGGGAGGAGGATGCGCGGCCTGATCTTGAATACGGCTGGGAGGAGGAGTGCCGTATTCGTCATCGGGTTCTGGGAGGAGGAGTGAACCCGATGAGCAATGTTTACCTTGAGCCTCTTTATTCAACAACGACCAATAACGCATAACAGTTATGCAAATACGCCGATGCTTAAGTTTGTTGCAGAAATGTGAATATAAGAGTTCCGCTCATTAAATAAGCATTTGTAGAAAAATATGCTGCTAAAACAATGATTCAAAGAAGATGGGCAATGAAAGGCGCAGCCAGAACATTGACCAGTCCGACAAGCACCATCACGAGGCCAGCGATCGAACCTTCTTCTCTGCCAATCTGGTGCGCCTTGGCGACGCCTGCACCATGCGCGCCCATGCCGAACAGCGCGCCGCGTGCGAGCGTCGAGCGCAATGGCAGCCAGTTGAGCATGAGTTCGCCCAGAGCTGCACCAAAAACGCCGGTGATGACCACAAAGATTGCCGTCAGGTCAGGCGTGCCGCCAATATCGCCGGACACCGTCATGGCAAAAGGCGTACTCATCGAGCGCGGCATCAGACTGAGGCTGATCGCATCATTGAGGCCAAGAAGGTGCGCCAGCCCCCATGCGGAGAGCATCGCCGACGAACTGCCCATCACCACACCGACCAGCAAAACAGGCCAGTACCGACGAATGGTTGCGCGTTGCTGATAGATCGGAATGGCAAAGGCTACGGTCGCAGGGCCAAGTAAAGCCACAAGCCAATGTGTTGCGCCAAAGTAGCTGCGATAATTTTCATTCATGCCAATGAGAAGCGCCATCAGCAGCAATGGTGTAACGGCAAGCGGTGTCAGCCACCACATTGGAAAGCGGCGGTAGACGCGCTTTGCTGCCAGGTAAAGGAGGATTGTGGCCGCTGACCAAAACAGCATCGCCACATAGGGATTACTTAGCGGCATAGCGCACACTCAGGCGATAGCACATATCAACAGTAAGTGCTGTCACTGTCATCACAGTCAGCGTGCCAACCAAAATAACAGCCATGATCTTCACCCCGAGCATTCCGAGCAGCTCCTGATGCTCAAGAACGGCGAGAACCGCAGGCACAAAGAACAAAAGCATTTCCGCCAGAAACCATTCCGCGCCACGCTTCATGCTGAACAGGCTGATGCGACCACTTAAGAGCAGCGCCAGAACCAGCGCCATGCCGACAATACCACCGGGTAGCGGCAGTCCAACCAGGCGGACAAAACCCTCACCTGCCAGCCAGAAGCCGAACAGGGTCGCAATCTGCATCAGACGGCTGTTGTGCAGCGCATAGCGAAAGCGGATCATCAGGTTATGGGTGGTCATGGTCATGTTCCAGTGCGGGTGTTTGTGAATTCAATATAGGGGCTGCGCCGCCATTCCAGAAATGAATTGATTTCATTGCAGCTATTCCATAATAGAATAGCTTATGAACTTACGCGGCTTTCAGGCTTTCGTGGAAGTGGTGCGACAGGGCGGCTTTTCGGCCGCGGCCCGCACCATCAATGCCACCCAATCCACCGTCAGCAAGACGGTGCGGCAGCTCGAAGAAGAACTCGGGCTCACATTGCTTGACCGAGAGGCCACCCCACCCCGCCTGACAAGTGCAGGCGAAATCGTCTACCGCCGCGCATTGGCGATGCTGACCGAAAAAGATGATATGCTGACCGAGCTCGGCGAGTTGCGCGGACTTAAGCGCGGGCTCTTGCGACTTGGCTTGCCACCCATCGGCTCCAGCGTTTTGTTTGCTCCGGTCTTTGCAGCCTTTACCAAGCTCTACCCCGATATCGACATTCAGCTTGTCGAACACGGCAGCAAGCGGCTGGAAGAGCTTTTGCTGGCTGGCGATGTGGAACTTGCCGCCTCGCTTCTGCCCGTCGAAGAGAGCTTCGAATGGCAGGAGGTCCGCTGCGAACCGGTCGTAGCCCTGCTTCCAGCCAATCACAGTTTCACCGATGATGGTGGCATTCCCTTGTCGGACATTGCGAGCCTGCCCTTCATTCTTTTCGAAAGCGGCTTCGCGCTCAATCATATCATTCTGGATGCGTGTCATCAGCGTGGATTGTTTCCGCATGTCGCCGTGCGCTCCAGCCAGATCGACTTTATTGTCGAGTTGGTGGCGGCAGGCATGGGTATTGGCTTTCTGCCGCAAATGATCGCCGAACAGCGCAAGAATCCCGGCGTTCGCATCCATCGGATCAGAGACGCGGAAGTGAATTGGGACTTGGCCTTGATCTGGCGCAAAGGCGCGTTTCTTTCCCATGCCGCAAGAGCATGGCTTGCGCTTTGCAAAGGCGAAAACGACAGCGGCAAAGCTTGAAAGCAACAAGCCAACGCCTATCTCGATAGAAGATACCGATGTGCGTGAGCTTTGCTCAGCAGGCACCATAAGGCTTTAAGAGGAGGCCATCATGGAAGGTCAGGTTATATTCTACAAAGACGATCGCATCATTTACCGGCATCACGTCGAAGTGCATGACGACGATTATTCAAAGGGCGTAAATGATGCCCTTATCGCCTTTCAGCGCAACTATGCCGGTTTTGATCTTGCAGGCGACGACATTCACATCCGCTTTAAAAAGCCGGGCGAAGTTTGAAGCTGCCTTATAGACGCTTCGCCTGAGTAATCAGGCGAAAGCTGCTTCACGGGCTACGCGATGAATGTCATCTCGCGTCAGACCGAGATCATAAAGCTCGCGGTCAGTGCAACCGCTCAACTCGCGCAGATTTTCGCGATACTGCATCCAACGGGAAAACTGGGTACGGAGGTGGTTCATTGTGGTATCCCCTTATATTCAGCACCTTCTAAGCGCTGAGCTTTTTACCTTCCTCCCAATATGAAGCTTCCGTCTTTTTAATCGTTTTGAGAAGTGCATAAACTGCATGGCTGCAATGACGTCAGCGCTGACACAATGAGCAACCCGCAGTAACGCAGTTCGTTACTGCCCGCGATAAAAGTGATCGGCAAAACACCTCTCCATAGAGTTAGGAGGGCGTTCGAAACTTGTAATCTTCGGATTTTAACTAAATCTGTTTATCTGGCTTAACAGAATAAGATTCCCCAACGTATGAACAAAACGATATTTATTGTCGGGAACGGTCCTCTCGACCGTGATCTGTCTTCTGAAATTGACGCAGCCGATCTTGTCCTTCGTTTCAATGAACCGCGCGTCTCTCTCGGAATGAGCGGCACAAAAACCGACATGTTGATGCTTGCAACATCGAGCAAGCAGATGGAACAATGGATCAAAGATCCGACTTTCATAAATTCAGAGATTGTTCGAAAGACCCCTGAAGTTCTGTTTGCATTTCATCCGAGCATCATCAAGCGGTTCCACCACCACCCCAATTTTCTCTCACGCCTAAAAGGCCGCCGCGCTGACTGGACCAATCAGGCAATTGATTATTTCGGTCGTGCTGGAAAGAAGATCCGCATCATGCCTTCGCAGGATTATTTCGCTGTTTGTGAAGAGCTTGGCATTGGCGCTGACCGCATGAAGACAGTCTTTCCCAGCACTGGCTTCTTCGGTATCTGGCTTGTTCTGCGTAAATACTCTTTACCCGATTGGGACGTCAAAATCTGTGGCTTCAGCTGGGAAGGCTGGAAGCGGCACGACTGGGCAGCCGAGCGCAAGTGGATCGAAGAAAAGATCGCTGCGGGAGATCTTCATAAAGTAGGCTAGTAAGTGTGACTTGCGAAAATTAAGCGCATAGCAGATATAGAACGCCGCTTCGGCTGAATTTACTTTTTGCGCGCTCAGGTTTTACATGAACATCAAGGCCTTTATCATCCACTTGGCGCGCTCGACCGATCGCGGACCGCAAGTCGACAAACTCATTCGTGAACTGCCTGTCAAAACAGAAGTCATTGACGCTGTTGACAGCCGCGCACTCGCAGACGCGGAAATCAAACGCGTTTACCGCCGCAAACTTCATGCGCCGCGTTATCCTTTTGAATTGAGCAAGAATGAAATCGCGTGCTTTCTGTCGCATCGCAAAGCTTGGCAGGCCATTGTTGATCAGAAACTCGATGCCGGTTTTATCATCGAAGACGACATCGAACTGACAGCCGTTTTTAACGCCGCCTTCCATGCCGTCACCAATCATTTTGAGCCAGGCAGCTTCGTACGATTCACTTTCCGCGACGATCGCGAACATGGTCGCGAAGTGTTTCGCAACGACCAGATACGCATCATCATTCCCAATCCAATCGGGCTTGGTATGGTGGCGCAGCTTGTGAGTTTCGACGCGGCTCAGAAATTACTTGCAGCGACAGAACAGTTCGACCGACCTGTCGACACCACTGTACAAATGCGCTGGGTGACGGGCCTGCAGCCGCTTGCAGTCATTCCAGGCGGGGTCAAGGAAATCTCCGCACAGCTTGGCGGGACGACCATCCAGCACAAGAAGTCCTTCTCAGATAAGCTTGCGCGTGAGATCCTGCGCCCAATCTACCGGATGCGTGTGCGTCGCTTTTCTGCAAGATCGAAGTGAAACAAATGGCTGTTCCGATTCTTCTCTATCATCAGATTGCCCCTCTCCCACATAAGAAGATTCCTTTTCGCGGGCTTTGGGTGCATCCGGACAAGTTTCGAAACCAGATGGCCTGGCTGAAGAGGCTTGGTTATCAAGGCCTCTCACTGCGCGATGCCATGCCTTATATTAAAGGCGAGAAGACCGGCAAAGTCGCAGTCATCACCTTCGATGACGGATTTCTCAATAATTATGAGAATGCGCTGCCGGTTCTTGCCGATTTTGGCTTCACAGCAACCAACTATTTCGTTGCCAATCAAGTTGGCGGCAGCAATGTGTGGGATCAGGCCATGGGTGTGCCGCTGACGCCTTGTATGTCAGTCGCGCAGATGCGTGAATGGGCAGCACTCGGCCACGAAGTCGGCGCGCATACAATCGATCACGTCAATCTTGAACAGATACCGGAAGACGAAGCTCGCCAGCAGATCGCCCTATCCAAGACTATGCTCGAGGACATGCTTGGATCAGAAGTGACTAACTTCGCTTATCCCTATGGCGGGAATCATGCCGTGCATCGCGAGATGTGCCGCGAAGCCGGATATGAAACTGCAACAACGACTGTCCGTGCCCGCGCACGAGCATCCGACGATCCATTCGGTATGCCGCGGGTCTATGTACGCCGCCGAGATTTGGCACCAAAATTCATCTACCGCCTGATGACCAGATAGTTCGCCTTTTTTGTTCAGATACTGAAAACCGGCTATTTGTTTGATTTTGATCAATGCAGCTTCACGAAAGCGTGGCAAATTGCCCGTCATTGCGGCATGGACGCAATCGAGCAAAAGCGGTACTAGAGCAGTAACAAGGAGCGTATAATGGACTATCGCCGGTTTTTTGAAGAAGCGATCGACCAGTTGCACGCCGAGAAGCGTTACCGCGTGTTTGCTGATCTTGAACGCATTGTGGGCCGCTTCCCCCGAGCTACCTGGCGTAACAATGGCACTGCCCGTGAGATCACCGTTTGGTGCTCGAACGACTATCTTGGCATGGGGCACCATCCTGATGTCATTAAAGCAATGTGCGATACAGCCAACAATACAGGCTCCGGCGCAGGTGGAACCCGCAATATTTCGGGTAACAACCATCCGCTCGTAGAGCTGGAAGCAGAACTTGCCGATCTGCATGGCAAGGAAGCCGGTCTCGTCTTCACATCAGGTTTCGTTTCCAACGAAGCATCGATCTCGACAATTGCACGGCTGCTTCCAAATTGCCTGATCCTTTCTGACGAATTGAACCACGCTTCAATGATCGAAGGCGTGCGTCGCTCCGGTGCAGAAAAGAAGATTTTCCGCCATAACGACGTCGAGCACCTCGAACAGCTTCTGAAAGCTGCGGACCATTCCCGTGCCAAGCTGATCGTGTTTGAATCCGTTTATTCGATGGATGGCGACATTGCGCCTATCGAAAAGATTGTAGACCTCGCCGACAAATATAACGCCATGACCTATATCGATGAGGTCCATGCTGTTGGCATGTATGGCGCCCGTGGTGGTGGCATCACCGAACGTGACGGCCTTGCCGATCGCATCGACATTATCGAAGGCACGCTTGCCAAGGCATTTGGCGCGCTGGGTGGCTATATCACCGGTTCTCGCGCAATCATCGATGCCGTGCGCTCTTATGCGCCGGGCTTCATTTTCACGACGTCGCTTCCGCCAGCTGTTGCTGCTTCCGCGACCGCTGCGATCCGTCACCTGAAGGTTTCGCAGGTCGAACGCGATGGCCAGCAGCGTCAGGCGCAGCGCGCCAAGGACGTTCTGTCGGCCGCCGGGTTCCCCGTCATGTCTTCGGAAACACACATCGTACCAATTCTGGTTGGCGATCCGGAACTTTGCAAGAAAGCCAGCGACCGTCTTCTCGACGTGCATGGCATCTATATTCAGCCAATCAACTATCCGACTGTGCCACGCGGCACCGAACGCCTGCGCATCACTCCGTCACCATTGCATGACGACCTGCTGATTGATGGTCTCAAGGATGCATTGTTGGAAGTCTGGAACACGCTTGGCATCCCATTTGCAGAACCGGATGCACCGAAAGCTGCTAATTCAGACCGCATCATTCCGCTGATGGTTTCCAAAGCGGGCGGCTGATAAGTTCAGCAATAAAGCATCAAAAAAGGCCGGTTTTCACCGGCCTTTTTGCTATTCATCATCGACTGTGTAGACCCGAAGGCGATGCCCATCCGGATCGGCAGCAACGAAACTGCGTCCAAAATCAAGGTCGGTCGGCAGCATGAGGATGGAAGCCCCCTTCGCCTTCCAATCAACATACATTGAATCGACCATTCCCGGTTCATTCACGCGGAAGCCAAGATCAGCCGCCCCGCCTGCGGCGGTTGGTGCCGGTTCAACGCCAGTTTTTTTCCAAAGGCCCAAGCCAAGACCAGAAGGCAAAATGAACATACCAAATGTCGGGCTGGCCGCTACCGGCTCCTGCCCGAGCAGCTTTGTATAAAAGCGAATGCTTGCGTCTGTGTCGGTGACGAAAAGCAGGATACTGTTCTTGTCGATCATCAAAATGTCCTCTGTAAAATTGTGACATCCTCGATCTACAGCACCACACTGCCAGTTTTTGGCAGTATCATAATTCGCGTGGTTTAATTCCTTGTGTCTCACGCCACTCACGCAACAGAGTCTGACGGCGTTTCGGATAACGCTGTTCCACAACGTCAACCGCAGCAATTCTGTCCGTGCGAAAGTGCCGGAAGCCTTCACGCAATTCGCACCACGCAACGAGCACGCGCGCATCATCAAAAAATGAAAGTGCAAACGGCCAGATCACGCGCTTTGTCACTTGGCCATTGCCGTCCTGATAATCGAGCAGAACTTTGCGTTCAGCCCTGATCGCTTCGCGAAGAATTGCAGTATCGATGCCATCGGTCGGCAGCTTTGCACTCGGACCGACAAGGAGCGTTGAGGTATCAAGCGTTGCCCGCAATTCATCGGGCAAGACAGCGCTTATGCGTGCAAGTGCGCCTTTTGCAGCATCCTGAAGCTTGTGGTCGGTTCGCTCCGCCACCCACCGCGCACCCAGTACCAGCGCATCGATCTCTTCGGGACGAAACATCAATGGAGGCAACAGAAAGCCGGGTTTGAGTACATAGCCAATACCCGGTTCACCCTCTATCTCTGCCCCCTGCGCCTGCAAACTTGCAATATCGCGATACAGCGTGCGGATACTGACACCGGTTTCCGCGGCAAGCGTTTTGCCACTAACCGGCCGACGGTGACGGCGCAACGCCTGCAAGAGTTCAAAAAGACGTTCTGATCGGGACATAATCTGAGATGTATCGCATTAGCCTGCTGCCAGATAGTGGCAGTAGGGCTGATTTGGGCGATAAAGCCCTATCCGAAGCTAACCGCTATCTCTGATTGATCCATTGCACCAGCCTCGCTGCCGATTCATCCACCTGTTGCGGATCGCGACAGAAGCAAAGACGGAAGAAGCCCTCACCACCCAGACCAAATGCGCTGCCCGGTGCGAGACCGACATTTGCATTATCGACCATATCGATCGCAGCCTGGACCGAATTCGTCACACCTTCGACGCCGAAGAACAGATAGAAAGCACCCTGTGGCGGCGCCAAACGCACCCTGCCAGTTTCCTGCAACGTCGCGCAGAGACGGTCCCGCGTTGAACGCGCACGCTCCACCTGCATGGCAATGAAGTCATCTCCATGGTCAAGTGCCGCAACCGCACCGCGCTGCATGAACTGCGCCACACCGGAATTGGAATACTGAATCATGTTCTCGACAACAGGGCCGATGGACGGATGTACCGTCATCCAACCCACGCGCCAGCCGGTCATCGCCCAGTTCTTTGAGAAGGAATTGACGAAGATGATACGGTCATCCGGCTCCATGATATCCATGAAGGATGGCGCACGCCCACCGCCATAATAGAAATGGGTGTAAATCTCGTCGGCAATGATCCAGATGCCCTTCTCACGGGCCAGATTGAGGATGAAGCGCAGCGTCTCAACATCGGCAGTCCAGCCAGTCGGATTGGACGGCGTATTGATGAACATGGCGCGGGTGCGTGGTGTAATCGCCGCAGCAATCTTCTCAGGATCAAGAACCCAGCCATTGGCGCCGAATTCTAGCTCGACCGGCACAGGAACTGCCCCTGCAAGCCCTGCCGCGCCAACGAAGTTAGGCCAGGCAGGCGAAAGATAGATTGCTTCTTCACCCGCACCAGTGGTTGCCTTCAGCGCCATTTCAATGGCGTGCATTCCTGAACCGGTGACATAGAAGTTTTCAGGATTGAAGGATTGCGGAAAATGACGCGCGTGATAACGGGCAAGCGCTTCACGGAGTTCAGGAATGCCAGCCTGCCACGTATAGAAGGTTTCACCATCTGCGATACCCTTCTGGGCCGCCTCACGGATGAAATCAGGAGTGGGCAGATCGCCCTCTCCAACCCATAGCGGAATTAGTCCCGGCTTACCCCGGCCATGATTGGCAACGGCAACAATGCCGCTTTCGGGTGACTGGGCTGCTTCAGGTCGAAGTTTGGCGATAAGCGTCATTTGTTCCCACATAAAATCCGGTTGTGCTTGCACCTGATTAGCAAGGAGCACACATGAAATCATGTGGTATTTTGTGATGATCTGATCAGTCTTATTGATAGATCAAACGAGAAACGGAGCCCGAAGGCTCCGCTCTTGAGAAACTATTCTGAAAGCAATCAGGCTTTGCTCTGCTTTGCCAGAAGATCGCGGATTTCGGCCAGCAGAACTTCATCGCGTGGCAGCTCTGCTGCAGCTTCCGGCTTGGCTTCTTCCTTCTTCTTGAGGCGGTTCATCGCCTTGACCACGATGAAGAGAACCCAGGCAACGATCAGGAAGTTGATGAGCAGGGTAACGAAGTTACCATAAGCAATGGTCGCGCCAGCTTCACGAGCAGCAGCGAGCGTGGACTTTGGATCGCCAGCAAGCTGGATGAACATGTTGGAGAAGTCGATACCACCGGTGATCAAACCAATGACCGGCATGATGATGTCATTGACGATGGAGTTAACGAGACCACCAAATGCCCCGCCGATGATAACACCGATGGCCAGATCGACCATGTTGCCCTTGAGAGCAAATTCTCTGAATTCTTTCAACATTAGCCAGTATCCCTCTCAAACACGAGCTTAACCGGGGCCGTCTTTGCTGCGGGTAAGCTTCGCCAGATAAATCACTACGATGAACTCCTGCGATCAGCCACGATCACAATTGTTCGCTCGCTAGATTGTAGGCGAAAATATTCAAAGAAAAGATGAACTTTCAAAAAGCACCAATTAGAGGCGTCTTTTTTTAAACTAGCTAAAGAAAGAGGCGCAGAAAATGCGCCTCTTATTTTTGATCTTAAGCTGCAAAGCGTTTTGTTGCTTCAATCAATTCGTGGGTGATGCCCGGTTCAGTAACGGAATGCCCACTATCTTCAACGATCTTCAGATCGGCTTCGGGCCACATCTTCTTGAGTTGCCATGCATTAATGAATGGCGTGCAGATATCATACCGTCCATGAACTATGACGCCCGGAATCTGTCGGATACGCTCGACATTCCGAAGAAGCTGGTCATCGCTTTCGAGGAAGCCACGGTTCTGGAAATAGTGACATTCGATCCGGGCGAAAGCGACCGCGTAGAGGTCTTCGCCGAAGGCTTCGACACGCGCTGGATCAGGCTGGATCGACAACACCGATCCTTCCCAACGCGCCCACAGACGAGCCGCAGCAAGCTGCACCTGCGGATCTCGATCCGTCAGACGCTTATAGTAAGCTGCGATCATATCACCGCGTTCATCTTCCGGAATATGCTCCTGATAGGCCTCAAAGTGATCCGGGAAGATGATGCTTGCACCATTGGAGTACATCCAATCGACTTCAAACCGGCGCACCATGAAAATGCCGCGCAGAATGATTTCCGAGACATGCTCAGGATGAGTTTCGGCATAGGCCAGCCCCAGTGTCGAGCCCCATGAGCCGCCGAATACCTGCCATTTATCTAGACCGAGATGAGCGCGGATATGCTCCATATCGGCCACGAGATCCCAGGTGGTATTCTCGCGCAGTTCAGCATGAGGCGTGGAGCGTCCGCAACCGCGCTGATCGAAAAGGATGATACGATATTTCTCGGGATCGTGCAGACGACGCATGGCAGGCGTGATGCCGCCGCCGGGACCGCCATGAATCATGATAACGGGTTTGCCATCAGGATTGCCGCATTGTTCGACATGGATGCGGTGCAGAGGCGAAACCTGCAGCATCTCTTCCTTGAAGGGCTGGATTTCAGGATAAAGCGTATTGCGCGTCATAAAGTGCCTTTTCGTTCCCGTTAGAGCCGTTCCCATCTTTGCCGGGTCGCTCTCGTTCATATGTGAAATTAGCACATAATGCGGCCAGAAGGCGGCAATGCGACATATGTTCAAGCCAAATACCGCTATTTTTGGTTGCCCGGATTGAAAATCGGCATAAAACAAAAGAGTTGCATGTAATAATGCATCGCTCGGGGAGGACATAGAAAATGGCGTGCGAGGCTTATGCAGTTTATCATCGCTGACGACCATCCGCTTTTCAGAGGCGCGTTGCGGCAGGTTCTGTCCAGTTTGCCTGAAGAGGCTGAAATCATCGAAGTCGGAGATTTCGATGCCGCGAAAAAACTGGTCGTAGAACGCGACGATATTGATCTGCTGCTGCTGGATCTTACGATGCCCGGAGGCACGGGCCTTTCCGGTCTGGTCACGCTTAAAGCGCTTCAGCCCGCTCTCCCGATCATCATTGTTTCAGCAACCGATGATGCCGCAACAATCCGCCACGCGGTCGAACTCGGTGCATCGGGTTTCATATCCAAATCGGCCAGTATGGAAGCCATTGGTGAAGCCGTACATGCGGTTCTTGCCGGCGACATCTGGACACCATCAGACATCGATCTTGATCAGGCACATGATCCGGAAATCGAAACGCTGATCAACAAGATCAGAACGCTTACACCGCAGCAAACGCGTGTTCTCACCATGCTCGCCGAGGGATTGCTCAACAAGCAGATCGCCTATGAGCTGAATGTTTCGGAAGCCACCGTCAAGGCACATGTCTCCGCTGTTTTGCAGAAGCTTGGCGTTGACAGCCGCACACAGGCGGTCATTCTTCTGTCACGCATTGGTAATGATGCGTTGAGCTCAGAGCCACTCTGATAATTCATTCCGCTGCTGATTGGCGCTGATGCAATGCGCTCGATAAAAGCGAGCGCAGGGCTGCGGGACGCAGCGGCTTGTTTAATACCGTCACGTTCTCGTCGTCGGCTCGTTTGCGAACTTCCTTGGAACGATCAGCCGTCAGCAGAATAGCCGGAATCTCGTGCCCGAAAGTCTCGCGCGTGAAACCGATCATATCCAGCCCGTTCTCATTATCGAGATGATAGTCAGCCACGATAATATCCGGTGCCACTTCACGCTCGACACAGAACACTTTCAGCCCGGCACCACCGCGCAGCGTTGTCACATTGCAGCCCCAGCCATTGAGCAGGGTTTCCATCCCGGCCAGAATATTGGCGTCGTTGTCGATGCAGAGCACGTCAAGCCCCGTCAGACTGGAGGCACGTTTCACGCCCTTGCGGCTGGCGATTTCCTCAACCGGCACCGCTTCATCGCTGATCGGAAGACAGAGCGTGAAAACGCTACCCTTGCCCGGGTCCGATGAAACCGTCAGCGGTAGTTCGAGCATCCGTGCGATACGATCGACGATCGAAAGACCAAGCCCCAGTCCTTCTGCCTCGCGCATTCCTTCATCGAGGCGCGTGAATTCGCGGAAAACGAGTTTAAGCTTCGGCTTCGGGATACCGATACCTGTATCAAGCACCTGCAATTCCACAACATTGCCGCGACGACGGACGCCTAAGAGAATGCCGCCTTTACGGCTGTATTTGATAGCATTGGAAACGAGGTTCTGGATAAGACGACGCAGCATGTTGCGATCAGTCTTGACCACGATACTCGATGGAACCACGCGCAGTTTCAGCCCTTTTTTGCGTGCCATCGGCGTGAAATCAGTGGCGATCTGGCTCAAAAGCCGGTCGAGCCGGAAGGCCGAAACTTCAGGCTTCAGCGCACCCGTATCAAGTCGCGATATATCGAGGACCATTCCGAGAATGGCTTCCACTGATTCAAGTGAAGAATCGATGTTTCGGGCGAGCTGGCTTGTTTCTGCACGACCGAGTTTTTCGGCCAGTGCGGTGCTGTAAAGCCGTGCTGCATTGAGCGGTTGCAAAATGTCGTGACCAGCCGCAGCAAGAAAGCGCGTCTTACCCAGATTGGCTTCTTCGGCGACGCTCTGCGCTTTGGCAAGTTTCTGGTTCACATGGGTTAGTTCTGCCGTACGGTCAGCAACGCGCTGCTCCAGCACTTCCGCGGCCCGCTGACGGCTGATATCCGCCTCGACCTCATCAGTAATATCGGTATAGGTCGCCACGAGACCGCCATCTGGCATCGGATTGGAATTGATTTCCAACACCTTACCCGTCGATTTCAGCGTCAGACGCCACGGTTTGCGCAATGTCGCCAGCGAACGAATGGCGGCGTTCTGTGCATTGGCTGCGAGATCGCCGCTACGCGCCAGATGCTCCACAATCTCGGATACCGGTATGCCCACCTGCATCACTTCATCAGGCAGATCGAACAGCCTGCGAAACTGACGGTTCCAGCAGGTTAGCCGCAAGTCCTTATCGAGAACCGTGATACCCTGGTCCATCTGGTCGAGAGCGATCTGCAAAAGATCGCGGTTTTGTTGCAGGGCAACGGAAGCATCATCCAGCAACTGCCGCGCATCGCGTGCTGATGCGTCATTGCGCTTGAGCAGCAAGGACAGAACCAGACGTGCCGACGAAGAGCCGACGGCCGTGCCAAGCAATTGTTCTGCGTAGCGGATGAGCGGCGTGTCAACTGTCATGCCCGGATCAAGCCTGCGCTGCTCACGCCCTTCAAAACGCAGGAAAGCGCGCTCTACACGTTCGGCACCGAGATAACGGGCCATGGTTGCTTTGAGTTCGGCAACGGTAACGGTTGTGCGGAAACGCTTGAGCGTGGGGGTGCCTATAAAATAGCGTGGCAGGAAAATACTGGCTTGAATACGTTCAAGCGGCGTCGAGGCACGCGACAGCGAGCCAAGAAGATAGAACAACGTATTAGCGGCCAGGCTCCAGACCACGCCATTGGTGAGCGGTAGCATGTCAGTGCCAAACAGCGCTTCTGGGCGTAGAGCCGTGAACCCCAGAAATCCATCCCGCAAAATGGCAGCATTTTCAGGCGCAACCGTCGGCAACAACAGAGTGTAGGCCCAGATCAGAAAGCCCGCCGAAAGGCCCAGCATCGCCCCGCGCCCATTGGCATTGCGCCAGAACAGGCCGCCAATAAAAGACGGCACGAATTGCGCAATGGCCGCAAAGGATATGAGGCCAATGGATGCGAGATGAATATTATTCGACGCCATGCGGTAATAGGCGAAGGCCAGTGCCAGAATACCGATAATCGTCAGCCGCCGGGTATTGAGAATGATCATCGTCAGATCACGCTGCTCTGTCGGATGGCGCACGGCCAATCTGCGGATGATTAGCGGCAGAACAAGGTGGTTGGAGATCATGATCGAGAGCGCCACGCAGGCGACAATCACCATCGCGGTCGCAGCCGAAAGCCCACCTAAAAACGCAATCAACGCCAGCCAGTGTGCACCGGCTGAAAGTGGCAAAGCTAGTACATAAAGATCGCCGCTCACCGTATTTCCAAGCGTCATCACGCCAATCAGCGCAATCGGGAAAACGAAGATATTGATCAAGATCAGATAGAGCGGAAACAGCCACGAAGCCGTGCGCAGTTCTTTTTCGCTGCGGCTTTCCACGACCGTTACATGAAACTGTCGCGGCAGCATGATGATGGCCGCAGCACTCAGCATCGTATGCACAATCCATGTGCCGATGGATGTTTCGTAGTGAAATGCATCAAGTGCTGCGGGCGATTGCGAGATCTTCTCTATCAGTTCACCGGGCGACCCAAACACGAAGAAAGTGCAGGCTAGTCCCACAGCAAGGAATGCGGAGAGTTTGATCACTGATTCGAGCGCAACCGCCAGAATAAGCCCATTCTGGTGCTCTGTTGCATCCGTATGGCGCGTACCGAACAGGATCGCAAAGACCGCCAGAACCGCTGCCACAGGCAGCGAAATATCGCCAAACACAAAGGACGAAGGATCGAAGGCAGAGCCGTAATGCTCCATCACCAGACCGACACTGCCGGAAACAGCTTTGAGCTGTAGCGCGATATAAGGAATGGACCCTACCGCTGCGATACAGGTTGCCAGCGACGCCACACCAAAGCTCTTGCCATAGCGCGCTGCCAGAAAATCGGCGATGGAAGTGATATGCTCAGCCTTTGCAAGCCGCACAATATGACGCAGCAGACGATTGCCAAGCGTGAAAACCAGAATAGGCCCGATATAGATGCCTAAGAACTCAAGCCCGCGCTGGGCTGATAAACCGACCGAGCCGAAGAAGGTCCACGAAGTGCAGTAAACGGCAAGACTGAGTGCGTAAATATAGGGACGCGGGACACTACTCCAGCGCGCAGCACGTCTGTCACCGATGCTTGCCACCGCAAACAGCATCAACAGATACAGAAATGCGACGCCTATAATTCCCCAGCCCTGCATTGCCGGACTTTCCTCCCCTGCCACCCCCCCTTTATTGGTAAAGTAGACTAGGGAAGGCAAGCATTTTCAGGCAAAACACGCAAGCACTACTAAATAACGACAGGCCTACTGTTGTTCACCATTCGCCGGCTTCTCAGGCTCACTGTCAAAACTCTTTGCGACATCCATGAAGCGGCGCATGAAGCGTTCCATATAACCAAGCGACTGTTCGAACTCTGCATCGGACGGCAGCTTTGACGGCATAGCAGATGCAGCACCCGACTGAACTGCTGCAAGCTTATCCTCAAGCCTTTTCACGCGGTCCTGCAGATCGGAAATGTCGTTCTCATAAGCCTCGCGGTCTTCGGTTGCCATCTTGCAGACAAGCTGCCCCTGATGCTCATTGCAGACTGAAAGCGCACCCGTTCGCGTATCGAGCCGCACATAGCCGGTTTCCGTGCCTTCAAGGCGATAGCGGCCATTTTCCTGCGCATAAGCACTGCTGGCAATAAAGCCGGTCCCAAGAAGTGAAACCGTGGCGAGTGTGCGAAACAACGGCATGTTTTTGCCAGACATGGTTCTGTCTCCCTAATAGCCTGTTTAAGCGCATCCCGTCCGAAAGCCGCTTCACACTTTTCGGGATGCACTCTATTTCTTCGCGCATCTTATCCAAAAACCGCTTTGCACTTTTCGGGATGCACTCTATTTCTTCGCGCATCTTATCCAAAAACTGCTTTGCACTTTTCGGGATGCGCTTGAGCCTACCCCCATCATATGGGAGCTATGCGCGAAAAACGAACAAGTCATGCTTTGATTTTCTGATAAATTCGGGCTAGAGAGCCGCCATGACCAAAACGACCATCTACAAGATCGCCCCGCGCGATCTCTGGGCGCAGGCAGAAGAGGCTGGCAATTTTACCGGGGCACCCGTTGATATTGCCGATGGCTATATCCATTTCTCCACCAGTGAACAGGTGCGCGAAACAGCCGCCAAACATTTTGCCGGGCAAACGGATCTGCTGCTGGTAAGCGTAGATACAGCCGCCTTGGGCGATGCGCTGAAATTTGAAACCTCGCGCGGCGGGGCGCTGTTTCCGCATCTTTATGCAATGCTGCCACTATCGGCAGTGGTTAAGGTCGAGCCATTGCTGCTCGACAAAGATGGTCTCCACATCTTCCCGGAGCTTGAGGACAAATGAGCGGGCTTTTTGAACTTTTTGGGCGACGTGCATTGTTTACGTTCGACGCCGAGCAAGCGCATGGTCTGTCCATCGCAGGGCTGAAAACTGGCATTGTCACCTGCAGCCGTCCACATGACCCGGCACTTTCGGTTAAGATTGCAGGTCTACAGTTTCCAAATCCCGTGGGCATGGCAGCCGGTTACGACAAGAATGCCGAAGTTCCTGATGCACTCTTGAAGATCGGCTTCGGATTTACCGAAGTAGGCACCATCACGCCGCGTCCGCAGAGCGGCAATCCGCGTCCGCGTATTTTCCGTCTGGTGGATGATCGTGCTGTGATCAATCGTCTTGGCTTCAACAATGAAGGCCACGATGCAGCGTTCAAGCGCCTTTCGCAGCGCGCTGGAAAGAGCGGTATTGTCGGCGTCAATATCGGTGCCAACAAGGATGCTGAAGACCGTATCGGCGATTATGTAGCCGGTATTCGCAAGTTCTATCAGCTGGCACGATATTTCACCGTCAACATCTCTTCGCCCAACACGCCGGGCCTGCGCAATTTGCAATCCCGCGATGCGCTGCGCGAGCTGCTCTCGCGTGTGCTTGCTGCCCGCGATGAAGAAGGCAAGATGTGCACGCTGAAGCGTCCGGTTTTCCTCAAGATCGCGCCTGATCTGAGCAACGAAGAACTCGACGATATTGCTGCAGAAGCGCTTGAGCAGAAGCTCGACGGTATTATTGTTTCCAACACAACGCTTTCGCGCAACGGTCTGAACAGCACAGAGAACCGCGAAGAAACAGGTGGCCTTTCGGGCGCACCGCTATTTGAGCGTTCGACGATTATTCTGGCACGTATGCGCGAGCGGGTCGGCGCTGACATGCCGCTGATCGGCGTTGGCGGTATCGACAGTGCTGAAACCGCCCTTACGAAAATCAAGGCGGGTGCTGATCTCATCCAGCTTTACACCGGCATGATCTATCGAGGTCCTGGTCTCGCATCCGAAATCGTGCGCGGACTTTCAGACGCCGTCAAAACCGAAGGCGTGGCAAGCATTTCCAATCTGCGCGACCGCGACACAAAGGAGTGGGCCGCGCGCCGTCTGCCTGACTAAACTTCTCCTGAGCATGATCTTATCCCGAAAACCGGTTCCCACTCTTCGGGGTCATGCTTTAAAAAACTCTGTTCTGTATCTGCGCGGCAGCAACGCCAGAAGCGTGATGCCGCGGATCGATAGGAACAGATTGATTGCCAGCCAAAGCCCGTGATTTCCCATCACGGGCTTTACTGCATAAAGCACAGCCAAAAAGAATATCAGCGAGAAGAACATCATGTTGCGCATATCGCGCGACCATGTTGCGCCGATGTAAACGCCGTCCATATGGAATGCGAGCAGGCCGGTGAGCCCGGTTAATGCCGCCCATGGCAGATATTTGATCGCCTCATCGCGCACATCGGAAGCCTTCGACAGAAGGTCGATAATCGCATCACCAAACACCAGCAAAGTGAATGCAATCAAGCTGGCCATGACCAGCCCCCAAACGAAGGTAAGTTTCGCACCGCGAACAAATGCCGGGCTATAGCGCGCCCCGACCGAGCGGCCTACGATCTGTTCCACTGCGGCGGCCATACCATCGAGAAAGAAACCGCAGACGAGGAAGAAATTCATCAAAACCGCGTTTGCCGCCAGCGTCACCGGACCGAGCTCTGAACCCGCGCGGGTGAAGAATGCAAAGGCAGTCAAAAGCAGAATGGAGCGGATCATGATGTCGCGGTTAAGCGCGACCATCCGCACAAGACCTTCTTTCTGAAAGATGCGCGCCCAATCAGGCCTGCGTCCTGTCGAGCGATTGAAGTGGCGCGCAACAAGCGTGAGGCCAATGATTGCCGCAACAGTTTCGCCCGTCACCGTGGCCCATGCAACACCGGCCACACCCCAGCCAAGTTCCAGCCCGAGCACAATGCAGAGAATAATATTGATACCGTTAATTAGCACCTGAAGGCTGAGGCCCAGAATACCCTGCCCCCGTCCGAGCAGCAGACCCAGTACGGAATAATTAATAAGCGCCACCGGTGCCGAAAGCATCCGGATTGACACATAAGTCACCATCGCTTCCTGAGTGGCAGGTGTCGGGTGAATGAAATCAGACGCAACGGTTAGCACGAGCGGCAGGCTCAGTATCATCAGCAAGCCAGCAGCAATCGCTATAATGATAGCCCGCCAGAAGATTGCCTGTTCTTCTGCCTTGTCGCCTGCCCCCATCGCCTGTGCGACAAGCCCGGTGGTTCCGGAGCGCAGAAAGCTGAACATGGTCAGCAGAAAATCGAAAACCAGTGCGCCAATAGCGAGGCCACCAATCAATTCGGCCTGCCCCATCTGACCGACCACACCCATATCCACCAGCCCAAGCAAGGGCGTAGTGACGGCGGCGAGTGTCATCGGCACGGCGATCATCATCACCATGCGATGGGTCACTTCAAATGGTCTGGAAACAATGCTCTGATCGTGCAGCATCTGATCCCTGGCTTTCCTCGAATATCGGTCGCAATATCGGTAAGCTCTATTCTGGAATCATTCAAAACGACAGTGAATTCGGCCACCGTATTGTCGCAGCCCTGACAGCCTTATGTCAGGAGCGCGTTCAACAATATTCAGAGGCCGAGCATCATCGCCCAGTATAGGCGACGCGGATTGTTTTCAGGCGTCGCCCATGCAAGGCCATAATGCTCGAAGGTCGGATCAAGCATATTCTTGCGATGCCCTGGTGATTTCATCCAGGCATCAAAAACGGCCTGTGTGTTTGGCTGTCCAGCGGCAACATTTTCCGCCGCAGGGCCACGAATGCCAGCCTGTTTGAGCCGCGAAACAAACCCATTGCCCCAGCCGACCGAGTGGCCGATCTTGCCATGGCTCGCCATACGACGTGCCTGATAAAGCGCTGCCTGCTCAAGCTTGCCGTTGGTTGCCATAAGCGGCAGACCGTTGGACTTGCGGATCTGATTGAAGAGCTCTGTCGGGTCAACGTCTGCTGCAGCGTCTGCAAAACCCGCGGGCAAAGCCGCGAAAGCCAGAGCGCCACCGGCGAGGATCAGAACCCCCCGCCGGGTAAGGTTAAAGGTGTCGTTGTTTTGCATTTCCCGCTTCCGAAAGGCTTTTTACTAAGCATTTTCCTACGCAAAACCGCTTCGCACTTTCGCAGGAAATGCTCTGATTATTTCCGGTAGCTCAGGATACGGAGCAAAATAAAGGCAGGAATGACGACGGCCGCACCGAGGATGAGATAATCGGCAAAACCTGCAATGGCAGAGAAGCCCATGTTCCAAAGACGCAGAACAAAATCACGGATGCCATAGAGGATATCATAAGGCGTCCAGTGGAACGCGCTCATCACCACGCCAACCACCAGCGAGATCAGCACAAGCTTGATCAGCACGCGTGCAGGCGTATCGCCAAGAAAACGGTTTACACCATCAGACATGCAAATCTCCAGTATTTGGTCGCCTGCCAAAGTGGCAGTTTCGCCGCGGAAAATAGGTTGTCGGCGCGGGATTCGCAAGTAAGCTCATAGATTCAGCGTTCTTTGCGATAATCCCGTGGTGGCTTCTGCTTTTGGCGAACAAAAGAGCGGTTCATACTGCGCGTATCCGTAAAGCCGCTGGCGACTGCCACTTCCAGCAAAGATAGCCCGGTTTCGGACAGCAGCTCCCGCGCCTTTTTAACGCGCAATTCTTCACGCACCTCAAAAGCCGTGCGCCCCACGGCCATGCGAAAACCGCGCTCCATCTGACGCACCGAAATGCCGAGCTTGCGTGCCACATCGATCATCTGCACCGGCTCTTCAAGCGTTTCCTCAAAAATGCGGATTGCCTTACGGATCATCGGCGAACGAACGCCATTGAAGCTTAATGCCGGCTGTTCAGAACGCACCAGTTCATAAGGGATCATCAAAATGGACGCGCTTTTACGGGCCAACTCCTCGGAGATTTCATTCTGGATGATCGAAAGTGAAAGCGATGCCGCGCCCAGGCCACCCGCACAGGTATAGTGACGTCCGCTGCGATGAAAAAGGCTTGTCGTATCAGCGGTATGGCCATCGAAAAGATCGAGAAAATCATCACGATGGAACCAGCTGACACAACAGTTTCGGTCATCAAGCAAGCCGCCCTCAGCCAGCAGAAAGGCTGCTGTGCAAAGGCCCACAACGGTCTTGCCGCGCTTATCGGCGCGTTTGATAAGGTCAATCAAAGCCTGTTGACGTGGGCGGTACTGCGCAAGCAAACCGCCGACAACTGCCACATAATCGCACTCATCCAGCTCACCGATGGGTGCTGTCGGTTCAATCACCATACCGGAACTGGATGTGACCGGATCGCCCGACAATGTGCAGATTTTCCAGGCACACCGGATCTGGCGGCTTTTATCACGATCATCGGCTGCAAGGCGAAATGGGTCGAGAAACAGGCTGAGGGCCGTCAGCGTAAAACCGGGCAACGCAACGATGCCCACGGACAGACGGCGCGATGGCACATCCGTTATGATTTCCCGAACCTCATCCTTCCCATTTCTCACCTAAGCAGTCCTCCACCACATCCCACTTTATACGAACGGGATCAGGAAGAACGCAATCACCTGAAATGCTTGGAGAGCTTAAGTTGCTGCGCCTGATAGTTCGATCCCAGATCGATGCCATAGAGCGCTTTCGGGCGATTCAACATATGCTCATAAACAAGACGGCCGACAATCTGGCCATGTTCGAGAATGAACGGGACTTCATGACTGCGCACTTCCAGAACCGCACGGCTTCCCGTTCCACCAGCAGCGGTGTGACCGAAGCCCGGATCAAAGAAGCCTGCATAATGCACACGGAATTCACCGACCAGCGGGTCGAAAGGCGTCATTTCCGCTGCGAAAAGCGGCGGCACATGCACCGCTTCGCGCGAAACGAGGATGTAAAACTCATCCGGGTCGAGCACCAGTTCACGCGACCCACGATCATAGATCGGCTCCCAGAAGTCGAGAACGTCATTGGCAGCTCGCTTATCGACATCGACAACAGCTGTGTGATGCTTTCCGCGATAGCCGATCAGCTTGTCCTTATCACCCGACAGATCAACTGACAGCGCGATGCCGCCGCCAGAGATATTTGGCTGTTCTGCAGCCACCAACGTTTCGTTCTGATGCAATGTTGCAAGTTCTGCTTCAGTCAGCTGGGCACGTCCCTGTCGAAAACGGATTTGCGACAAGCGCGAGCCAGTGCGTGCAACAATCGGGAAAGTACGTGGGCTGACTTCGAGATAAAGCGGGCCATTATAGCCAGCAGGCACCTTGTCGAACTCCTGCGCACCATCGGCGATAACGCGGGTGAAAATATCAAGGCGGCCCGTCGAGCTTTTCGGGTTAGCGGAAGCAGACAATTCCGGCGAAAGCGACAAGCTTTCAAGCAATGGCACGATATAGACGCAGCCGGTTTCAAGCACCGCGCCTGCGGTCAAATCGATCTCGTGAAGCTTGAGACGTTCCAGCTTGTCGATAACCGGCGTTCCCGGACCGGGCATGAAGGATGCGCGCACACGATAGGCTTTCACACCCAATCGCAGGTCGAGACTTGCAGGCTGAATCTGATCGGCATCCAATGGACGCGCAGATTTGAGCAAACCGCTTTCAAACAGCGCGGCAATATCCGCATCTGCCAGAATTCCTGCTTCCCTCTGTGTCATACCACTGAACTCCGTGAATTACTTAAAATTGGTCTAAGACCATTGACCGCTCTAAGCACCGATGCCAACCCTCAAAGCCCTTGGTTTCGGGGTTTTCCGCAGGAATCAGAGGCCAAGCACCTTTCACCGGCAGCTCTTTTCCTGAAAACTGACCTTCCAAGCATTGACGACCCTGCCCAAGAGGCATAAGGAAAAAGTGTTCCGTGGTGATTTGGCCGGCCGGCTTGCAGCCACGTTAAAGAATTCGCTAAAATAAGGCCGCGGTTCGTTACCGGCCTTTTGCGTGTTCGCGAGGCCGGTTTTTTATTGGCCGCCGAGGCATTTCCAGGCCCCGGCCGACCAGCTTTCGACAGGTTGGAAAAAAATGACGAATAAGACTACCCGTAAGTTACGCCCGGCAACTCAGCTCGTTCATGCAGGATCGCTGCGTTCGGGCTTTGCAGAGTTGTCCGAAGCCCTCTATCTGACGCAGGGCTTTCTTTACCCGACAGCAGAAGCCGCTGAAGCGCGATTCACAGGCGAAGACCCGGGTTTCATCTATTCGCGTTATGCCAACCCAACCACAGACATGTTTGAAAAGCGCATGTGTGCGCTTGAAGGTGCCGAAGATGCGCGCGCCTTCACCTCCGGTATGGCGGCGGTCGCCGCCTCCATTCTCTGTCAGGTACAGGCTGGAGAACACGTCATCTGCGCACGCGCCGTCTTTGGGTCGTCGCGTTACATTATTGAAACGCTGCTGCCGCGCTATGGCGTTGAGTTTTCGATCATCGACGGCTCAAAGATTGAAAACTGGAAAGCAGCTGTTCGTCCGAACACCAAAGTGATGTTGCTCGAAAGCCCGTCGAACCCGACGCTCGAAGTGATCGACATTGCTGCTGTCGCAGACATTGCCAATGAAATCGGCGCAAAGCTGATCGTTGACAACGTGTTTGCGACGCCGCTTTACCAGAAGCCACTGGAGCTCGGCGCGCATATCGTCGTCTATTCGACCACCAAGCATATTGATGGTCAGGGCCGTTGTCTTGGCGGGATCATTCTTTCCGATCAGGAGTGGACTGAAGAAGTTCTCCAGCCTTACTTCCGTCATACCGGCCCGGGTATGAGCCCATTTAATGCATGGATCATGCTCAAAGGCCTCGAAACGCTCGGCGTTCGCGTGCGTCAGCAGACACAGTCGGCTACAGCCGTTGCCGATGCGCTTGCCGGTCAGGCAGGTGTGAAACAGGTCATTTATCCGGGCCGCGCTGATCACCCACAAGCCGATATCATCGCCAAGCAGATGACCGGCGGCTCGACGCTGATCGCGCTGGAACTCGAAGGCGGCAAGGAAGCTGCGTTCAAGTTTGAAAATGCGCTGCGGGTCTTCAGCATTTCCAACAATCTGGGCGATGCAAAGAGCATCATCACTCACCCCGCCACAACTACGCATCAGAGCCTCACGGACGAAGCCCGCGCGGAACTCGGTATTTCTGACGGTATGCTGCGTATCTCTGTTGGTCTCGAAGATCAGGATGATCTGGTTGAGGATGTGCTGGAAGCGCTAGCTGCCGCTCGATAACAAAAATCGACTAATTTTGCAGCTTTCGACCGCAAAACGATGCATAAACGACGCAATTGCCGGAACATTTCGGCAATTGCGCTGCATTTGTCGGCATCAACTCGTTGACCTCCCGCGCAACTTTAGCGATAGGTGAGACAAGTAGACTTGATGCGATTCAAAGGCGGGTGCGTATGTACAAAGCGGTAACGCGGGGTATCGAAGTAACGGCTGAACCGTTTTATCTCGAAGACCAGTCCGAGCCAGACGACAACCGCTATGTCTGGGGCTACCGGATCACAATCGCCAACAATTCATCTCAGACTGTACAGTTGCGCTCGCGTTACTGGCAGATCACAGACGGCAATGGCCATATTGAAGAAGTACAGGGCGCAGGCGTTATCGGCGAACAGCCGACGCTTAATCCCGGCGACTCTTATCAATACTCTTCAGGCTGCCCCTTGAGCACGACATCCGGTGTCATGGTTGGGCGATATCAAATGCAAGCTTCCGACGGGAATGCCTTTGAAGTCGATATTCCGGCTTTCTCGCTGGATATTCCAGAAGCCCGCCGCACGCTGAACTAAAAAAGGCGCTTCTTTTGAAGCGCCTTTTTCATGTCTCGCTTATCCCGAAAACCGCATCGCGCTTTTTCGGGATGCGCTTATTTATTTCGCAAACTGTGCAGGATCAAACTCATAGGTTTTGGAGCAGAATTCGCACGTAACCGAAATCTTGCCATCCTCCACGCTATCCTGAATTTCTTCAGCCGAGAAGTTTGAAAAGACGCCTTCGATCTTCTCGCGCGAACAGGCGCAATCATCGATAACCCGGATCGCCTCATAGATGCGAACGCCACGCTCATGGAACAGACGATAAAGCAGACGCTCCGAGCCAACCTGCGGGTCGGTCAGTTCCGAGCTTTCAATCGTGCCGACCAGCGAGCGCGCTTCATCCCAGCCGTCGTCTTCAAGGTCGAGAACAACTGTGTTTTCGTCGCCATCGCCACCCGGAAGGTCCGGCATGCGTGAACGAATTTCGGATTCCGGCAAGAACTGGATCATCAAGCCACCGGCGCGCCAACGTTCGACGAGTTTGCCGTCGCTGCCGCGCTCAACGAGCTTTGCAACGCTTAGCTTCATATCGGTTGCAATCTGCTCCGACTGGCGGAAGTAGGTGCGTGCGATCTCTTCCAGCGTCGATCCATCGAGAGCCACAATGCCCTGATAGCGCTGCGTGTGGGAACCCTGGTCAACCGTAAAAGCAAGCGTGCCACGGCCAAGCAGTTCTTCCGGACGTGTTTTGCCTGCGCTCACCGCTTCCGCGACGCGCTCGGCATCAAAACGTGCGTAGGCACGCACCGAACGTGGTGTGCGGAAATCCACGACCAGCATATCGACAGGTCCGTCGGACTGGGTCTGGAAGATGAACTTGCCTTCGAATTTCAGAGACGTGCCAAGCAGAACCGTGAGCACAGTCGCTTCCGCCAGCAGGCGTGCGACTGTTTCCGGATAATTGTGACGCTTGAGAATAGCGTCGATGCTTGCACCCAACTGAACGGCGCGACCGCGCACGTCGAGCCCTTCCACCTGGAAGGGCACAACGGCGTCATCGCCCGCGAAGTCGAAGTTATTCAGGTCGATCTGAACGACTTCTTCTTCGTTATGCTCAATGCTGGTCTTGTCAGCCAAATTATGCTCCTTGCAGGCACCAAGCCAGAATGGCCTTCTGGGCGTGGAGCCTGTTTTCAGCTTCATCGAATACGACCGATTGCGGGCCGTCGATCACTTCGTCGGTCACTTCCTCGCCGCGATGTGCGGGTAGGCAGTGCATGAAAAGCGCCTTCGGGTCAGCTTTAGCCATCAGATGCGCATTGACCTGATAAGGCATGAAAACATTATGGCCGCGAGCGTGATCTTCCTGCCCCATCGAAACCCAGGTGTCTGTGACGATGCAATCTGCACCGTTCACTGCCTTGTCCGGGTCTACTGTGGACAGGATTTTCGCGCCGTTTGCCTTTGCCCAATCGATATATTGCTGCTTCGGCTCACTGCCTTCCGGCGTTGCGATATTGACGTTGAAATCAAAACGCGCCGCAGCTTCCACAAGCGAATGCAGGACGTTGTTACCGTCCCCCATCCAGGCAAAGGTCTTGCCTTTGATCGAGCCGCGATGTTCCTCATATGTAAGAACGTCAGCCATGATCTGACAAGGGTGTGTGTCGTCGGTCAGTGCATTAATCACTGGAACAGTCGCGTATTCAGCCAATTCCAGCATACGATCATGCGATGTCGTGCGGATCATGATCGCGTCAACATAGCGCGAAAGCACCTTGGCGGTGTCCGCAATCGTCTCGCTGCGACCGAGCTGCATCTCCGACCCCGTGAGCATGATCGTCTCACCGCCGAGCTGACGCATACCGACGTCAAACGACACGCGGGTACGGGTGGACGGCTTTTCGAAAATCATCGCCAGAACCTTGCCGGCGAAAGGCTTTTCGATCTCGCCAGCCTTCAGACGTGCTTTGCGGGCTTTGGCGTCTTCCATGATGACACGCAGTTCCGATGATGGAACTGTCGATAAATCGATGAAGTGCTTGATACCGTTGTTCGCCATGATTTTATGCCGTCTTGCTGATCGGATTTGCGACGGAAAGCCGTTCAACGGCCGCTTCAATCCGTGCCAGTGCTTCACGGGCCTCTTCAGGCGTCGTAACCAGCGGAGGCAGGATACGAACGACATTGTCGCCAGCGCCAACGCTGAGCAGATGCTCATCACGCAAAGCCTGAATGAGGTTCACGTTAGGACCCACGCACTTGATGCCCATCAACAGGCCGCGACCGCGTACTTCCGAAATAACGTTCGGAAAACGATCGATGATCGAGGCAAGGCCCTGCTTCATGGTCAGCGCAGTTTCCTGCACGTTTTCAAGGAAGCCGTCAGCAAGCACGACATCAAGCACGGCATTGCCAACAGCCATAGCAAGCGGGTTGCCGCCATAGGTCGTGCCGTGAACGCCGGCCACCATGCCCTTGGCAGCTTCTGCTGTTGCAAGGCAAGCGCCCATTGGGAAGCCACCGCCTATACCCTTTGCGACTGCCATGATGTCTGGCGTGATACCCGACCATTCATGGGCGAAAAGCTTGCCGGTACGGCCAACGCCGGTCTGCACTTCATCGAGGATCAGAAGAAGACCCTTGTCGTCGCAGATCTTGCGCAGAAGACGCATGAATTCTTCAGGGAACCCGCGCAGACCGCCCTCGCCCTGCACAGGCTCAAGCAGAATTGCCGCAGTTTCTTCGGTGATTGCGGCACGCAGCGCCGCTTCATCGCCGAATGGAACCTGATCGAAGCCCTCGACCTTCGGACCGAAACCTTCGAGATACTTAGCCTGACCGCCAGCAGCGATCGTTGCCAGCGTACGGCCGTGGAACGCGCCTTCAAAGGTGATGACGCGGAAGCGCTCAGGATTGCCGTTTACATAATGATAGCGGCGCGCAGTCTTGATCGCGCATTCCAGCGCTTCAGCACCGGAATTGGTAAAGAATACCTTGTCTGCAAAAGTCGCATCTACGAGACGCTTGCCAAGCTTTTCCTGACCAGGAACTTCATAGAGGTTCGACAGGTGCCAGAGCTTGTCAGCCTGCTCTTTAAGCGTATTAACCAGATGCGGATGGGAGTGGCCCAGCGAGTTAACCGCGATGCCAGCTGCGAAATCGAGATAACGGTCGCCGCCTTCGGTAATAAGCCAGATGCCCTCACCTCGCTCGAAGCGCAGAGCCGCACGATTGTAAGTGTCGTAGAGCGGTTGCACAGTCGTAACGTCGGTCATTGCAGTCAGGCCTCCATTAGCCTTTTAAATGCAGCGCCTCCGGCTAGGGCCGGTCAGGCAGCGTTTCCCATTGTGTTGATGTCCCGCACATGAACGCAATCGTTCACTGGCGGGTTCGGGGATCACATGTCTTTGCATGGTCCTCCCGGCGGAAATAAAAAACCGCCCTCAGGGCGGCAATATTTAATCCCGCGCGTATATTGGCGCTCGCAAAAAAAATGTCAATCAAAGCCCACCCGGATAATCATGCATCTTTATGCATGAGTTCATGCGGGAAGCTCACATTATAAAGAGCGGGATTAAGATGGCACCTATGCGGTTGCAGGGGTGGCATTTTTCCGATCGGGTCGATATATAGACGCCAGATGTCTTCCCCGACGGGAAATCCCTCTGAAATGCACCCGCGAAATACGCGTAGCTGACTCAGAAAAACCGTCTTTAGCACCCAAGTTGGGGAAAACCATAAAAATGGAATCCGCCTGGCAAGGCTATCCCTTGTCATGGAGTCGTTCGGTATTGTAGTTTCTATTTAAAGTAAAAAACTACATTTCGTACGGCGGACCTAGTCACCCGGATAGATATAGTGTTTGTGCCTGGAGCAATCCGGGGACGCTGGTGGATTCCGGATAACGAAAACTGATTGGAGCCCAGGGCGATGAACTGGACAGATGAGCGCGTCGAACTGCTAAAGAAATTATGGAACGAAGGCTTGAGTGCAAGCCAGATCGCAGCGCAGCTTGGTGGCGTCAGCCGCAATGCAGTGATCGGTAAAGTGCACCGCCTGAAGCTTTCGGGTCGTGGCAAGACCACGACCGCAGCACCACGCAGTAAAAAAGTAAATACCGTTGCAGCGACCCCGCGTCCTGCAGCAACCACCCATAGCAATGGTGCAAGCCGCCCACAGGCGACCACAACCATTCGCACAGCAACTGTCACGCAGACCGTCGGTGCAACTGCGCTTCAGATGGAATATGTTGCAGATGCCGTAACAGAACGCGTCGTACGCCCAGCGTCGGACGTCGTTGTTCCAATTTCCCGCAAGCTGACACTTCTGCAGCTCAGCGAGCGCACCTGCAAGTGGCCGATCGGCGATCCACTCAATGAAGATTTCCACTTCTGCGGCAGTGAATCCGGTGAATCCAGCCCATATTGCAGCTATCATTCGAAGCTGGCTTTCCAGCCGACGGCGGAACGTCGTCGCGCGCGCTAATCTCCTTTACCAGCGTCCAATAAATTTAAACCCCGGCAGCGTTTCCGCTCCGGGGTTTTTCTTTGCTCTCTCTCTCCTCAAGGCGGCTCCCAACTGTCCGTTACAGCGGTTCCAGTTAAGAAAGAATCGTTGGAACCGCTGTAACTATTTGTTTTTACGCATTATCCGACGCAAAACCGCTTCGCACTTTTGCTGGAAATGCTATAAGAAGCATGGATGATCTGCCTACGCCCGCTTGGGCAGACGGACCATAAAGGTAGAACCTTCGCCAAGCTGCGAGCGTACAACAAGGCGGGCGCGATGGCGAGCGAGGATGTGCTTGACGATAGCAAGTCCCAGACCTGTTCCCTTTTGAGCACGGCTTGTTTCGACATCGATGCGGTAAAAGCGTTCGGTCAGACGCGGGAGATGCTCGGCAGCAATGCCCGGACCGAAATCCTGCACCGAGGCTACGACTTCCGAGGCGTTTTCGCTGCTCTCTTCGTCCAGGCTTAGAATGATACGTTTGCCGCCCTGCCCATATTTACAGGCATTTTCAACGAGGTTCTGGAAAACCTGGATAAGTTCATCTCTGGTGCCAGTCACATTGACCGGATGATCCGGGAAGTGTCGCTCAATGACGACATCAAGACCCGCGGCGAGAGGTGTCAGTGTGTCGGCTACGTGGTTGAGCACAGCGGTCATATCCACACATTCGCTCACCGCCAAATGCGCGCGCATTTCCAAACGTGAGAGAGAAAGCAGATCGTCAATCAAACGCGACATGCGCTCGGCCTGTTTCTGCATGATACCCAGAAACCGCTCGCGTGCGCCTGCATCATTGCGTGCCGGGCCTTGCAGCGTCTCGATGAACCCAAGCAATGAGGCAAGCGGCGTACGCAACTCGTGACTGGCATTAGCGATAAAGTCCGAACGCATACGGTCGATGCGACGTGTTTCACTTTGATCGCGGAACAGAAGAACGAAAAGTTCCGGTTTGCCCGATGCATCCCTTAGAGCCTTCACCATCGCCTTATACCAGCGGTCAATCGGCACACGCTCGAAATAGTCTATGCTGCGCGGCTCACCGTCAGCAATCACGCCTTGAATAAGTGCGTGCATTTCCGGAGCACGAAACCGCAGATAAAGACCTGTATCTTTTTCAAGTGACTGGAAGGCACTGAGCGCTGCAGCATTTGCGAAGAGCACAGTTCCACGCTGATCAAATACAATCATCGGATCGGTCAGAAGATCGGCAAGCCGCTCACCGGAAACACCAGCCATTTCATTGACGGGATGTTCATCCTGCAGCTTTTCCTCAACAGGGTCATCGCGCGTGGCGCTTGCGACCCAGATGGCGCCAACGACGACCAGAACCATCAAAAGGATGCGAAACCACAAGGGCAACTCCAGCACCATGATGCAAACCACCAACACCAGGCTGGCAATAAGCACACCCTTGACCCTGAGAAGCGGAGCAAAGAGGGTTTCCTCTGGCTCGGAACCGGGAGAAGGTTGGTTGCTGCTTTCACTCATTCTCAAATCTCTCAATTCAGACAGCGCGCAAGCCATTTACCTTACGCATGTAATTGTCCCGAAAGCGGGTCAACGATCCTTTACGCGGCTTATAAACAGCCCATATCATGCATTAAAGCGTATCGCATTTTATCATTTCCAAATGATGCGCTTTAAGTCCTTGTTCTTTCGCATGTCGTTATCGGATCGTAGCGGGATTAGAAATCAGCCCAGTAAACTGATTTCCCCGCGAAGACGGTTTCCCAATTTCTGCGGCATGCACTAGGTTCGGCGGGCACTGCGTAAACGTGCCTTTATATAAACCAAAGGAGCTTGCCGTGGGTGACAGTTCAAAGACAGCTAACAAAAAGAAAGCGGAAAAAGACAATTCAAAATCCGGCGACAAGCCTCTGAAGATCAAAATCGAAGGCGACACCCACAAGTTCGATATCAACGATCCCAAGCTTCCGGACTGGATTGATGACCAGGCTCTGCAATCTGGCGGATATCCTTATCCTGATAAAATGAAATCGAAGGATTATGAGGAAACGCTGGAGCGGCTTCAAATCGAGCTCGTCAAAATGCAATACTGGCTGCAAAGTACCGGTGGACGGGTAATCAGCGTCTTTGAAGGGCGGGATGCTGCTGGCAAAGGTGGAACAATCTTCACCATCCGGCAGTTCATGAACCCCAGAACTGCGCGCAATGTCGCCTTGCCAAAGCCCACTGAAACCGAGCGCGGTCAATGGTATTTTCAGCGCTACGTGCAGCTCTTCCCCACGTCGGGTGAATTCGTCACCTTCGACCGTTCCTGGTATAACCGTGCAGGTGTTGAGCGCGTCATGCAGTTCTGTACGCCCGAGCAACTTGAAACGTTTCTGACGGAAACGCCTGATTTCGAGCGGATGATCGTCACCGAAGGTATCCACCTGTTCAAGTTCTGGCTGGATATCGGACAGGAAATGCAGCTCAAGCGTTTCCATGAGCGCCGCCACAGCCCACTGAAAAGCTGGAAATTCTCACCGATGGATGTTGCGGGTATTTCACGCTGGGATGACTATTCCAAAGCGCTGCATGTCATGCTTGAGCGCACAGATAGCGGTTACGCGCCATGGACGATTATTCGATCCAACGATAAGAGACGCGCCAGATTGGCTGCAATCCGGCGCATTCTCCTGAGTTTGCCTTATGAAGGGCGTGATCTCGAAGCCATCGGCCCGGAAGATCAATCCATTATCGGACGAGGCGCTGAGTTTCTTGCTTCCAAAACACCGGCGGCATCCGATTCCGGCAAATAGAACGTGCTTGGCTGGTGTGGTGTTTTCTCCCAGAGATGCGGCTTCCACACCAGCTGCCACAGAGCTCGCCATGCCGAAACTGAGATCAAGACCCAATAGGCTGGGATGGCGAGAATATAGGCATAACCGCCTAATTCCGTCGGCTCCATAGTCTTCGACCCAAGCACATAGAAACTCAGGTAGGCCAGCATGATATTGATCATATCAATGCGCAACAGCCACTGGTTTTGGGAATCGAGAGGGCCAAACAGCATAAACCCCGCAAGAACCAGCACGGTCACCAGCATGAATGGATGCAGAAGCGCCGAACCAATAATACCCAAGGTGTAAATCTGGTTGACGACGAAGCGCCACCAGCCAAGCTCGCGCCAGGTGGCATATGGATTACGTCCATGAACGAGCCATGTCTGCATCCAGCCTTTGATCCAGCGCGTACGCTGCTTATGCCAGACCGAGTAGTCAACCGGCGCGTCTTCGACGGTGCCCCGAGTGATAACATCGATACCGTAACCAAAGCGAGCGAGCCGCATTCCAAGATCGGCATCCTCGGTGACATTATAGGCGTCCCACCCACCAACCTGGTCAAGGCATGAACGGCGGAAGTGATTGGATGTGCCGCCCAGTGGGATAACCAATCCTTGGGAAGCAAGCCATGGCAACAACCCACGGAACAGCGTGGCATATTCAAATGCAAACATACGCGTGAGCAGGTTTTGCCGGAAGTTTCCGATAATCAAAGGCGCCTGAACGCAAGCAAGCTGATCGCCACCCCGCTGAAACGCCTGCCATGCCTCAAGGAGCTGATCTGGATGAGGACGATCCTCTGCATCAAAGACGGCTATGATTTCGCCGCGTGCAAATTGAAGCGCATAGTTCAACGCCTTCGGCTTGGTGCGCGGACCGCCTGTTGGAACGAGAACCAGCTCATAATTTGATGGAAGAGCCCTCGCCCTGATTTCCCCGATGGTATCAAAATCGTCTCTCTCGCAGACAAGTTTGATATCGAGTTTGCTGCGCGGCCAGTTAAGCCTCTCCAGCGAAGCAATTAGTTGCCCCACAACTGCTTGTTCACGATAGAGCGGCACCAGAACAGAGTAGACCGGCAAGTCGCATCGATTAAACGGCACGATTTCTGGAAAACGCAGACGACGGCTTGAAACCGCTGCGAAGAGGCGGATGAGTACACAGCCGAAAAAGAACAATGTCAGACAGACGTGCAGGAATAGAATAGTTTTTGACGGCCAATTCACGAAACTTGCAATAAACGCATAAAGCCCCATTGCAATGATGAAAGCCTGTGGCGTTTCAAGGACCCGGGCTGCTGAAAACAGCTGTGGTGTCATTCCATGCGCCCGCGCGATCAAATCCTTCTGATGGCGCTGGCGAAGGATCTTCTTGATGACCGACGGTGTGGAAATCCTAATCCGCTCCCGCAGTTCTGGTGTTTGCTGAATATGGTCGCGCAGTTTTGCAATACGACTTTCAGTCGGGGCGAGATAAAGATAGGAAGTGCCGTCCTTTCCGAGCACCGTCAATTGTCCCGGCTCCGTAAAAATCGCCGATGTCTCTTCACCCGTAACAAAGACGCGTGACGAGAGGACCTCCTCTGTGAATGTCAATTCGAGATAGTCGGCTATTGCTTCAAACAACAACGTCTCTGAAACACCCCGCTGATGCGAAATTTCGGCGCAAAAGCTTGTCCCGTTGATGATGGATGCTTCATAGGCTTTCGTCAGGCAATCACGCGACACACCGCGTCGCTCCAATCTGGCAGATATGGCCGTGCATATCCCCAGATCGGAAGCAATCGATCCGTTACTCATAGTACCCCCGCACTACTAATGGACTATTTTTATTTTTCACTAATATTTATTATAATGCTTGATGAGGATTATTTATTTAACTAAATTATGTATTTAGAAAATAACCCCTCTATATAGATATTTATTTCATTCTATTTTAAATTGAAACAGAATTATTTAAATATAACTATATTCAGGATCTTTACGGTCAAATTAATGCCAACCCATTCAAATTCATTGCATAGTTTTCCACATAGGCTCTATTAACGTGAAATTATCAGATATTGCTTACACAAGGCTCCAATGAAACGGCACCTTTTGAGCATAGCGGTTGCAACTTGCTGGCTTGCCAGCAGCATCTCCGTCGGCGCCCAGCCCGCGCCCAAGGCACCTGACTTCTTCAACCAGAAGGAAAGGCTGGCCTTGCCATCCCTTCAGGGACTTAATCGGCTGCGCTTCGTGACGACGCTCGATTTCCCGCCCTTCAATGCACTTAACGAAGCCGGACAACTTTCAGGCTACAATATTGACCTTGCGAAAACGCTCTGCAGTCAGATGGGATTGAGCGACATATGCCAGATCGAGGCTGTTCCCTGGAATGAACTTGAAGCCAAGCTGGAAAGTGGTGAAGCGGAAGCAATCATCGCAGGCTTGAGTGTCAATGCGCAAAGCCGGCAGAAATTCGTTTTCACCCGCGCCTATATGCGCTTTCCCGCACGCTTCATAACCAAAAAAGCAAATAGCTTTTCCGAACCTGCGGCGATTTCAACACGCGGCAAAGACATTGGCGTTGTAGCAGGCTCTGCGCATGAACAGCTTTTAAAAGCATATTTTCCACAAGCCGTTGCCAAATCATTTCCCGACCGAGCTGCTCTCTTAGCTTCACTGCAAAAAGGTGAGATCACCGCTGCTTTTGATGACGGCATGTCGCTGTCATTCTGGCTTGAAAGTGATCAGGCTCATGATTGCTGCGTCTTCACAGACGGGCCATATCTGGCACCGCAATATCTTGGCTCAGGTCTGACAATTGCTGTCGCTCAAAAGAATGCTGCTCTGGCAATCGCTTTTAACAGTGCGTTGCAGTCATTACAGCAGCAGGGCAAACTCACAGAGCTCTATCTGCGCTACTTCCCAACCAGCTTCTATTGATTAAGACCTGCAACAGCTGCGCATGAATCGCGTGACAGAATCATCTGTTCGGCGGGTTACGCCCGTTCATGCCAACTCTTTGACCGACGCACGCCGCAGAATTTCGTGCCATTTTGTCGCACCAACGGGAACGCAGCACCGCGAATTTTCAGTGATTATTGAAATTTCCGACCATTCGATACTTACAGTACATAAGTAAAATTATTTGAAATCAAAATATTGAATTGGATTTTCAGGAAATTAAAGCGCTAAATCGCGTCTTATTATGTAATTTCGTATCGCCTTATATCACATTTTCCCAATAAATCCATATGTTTATTTGTTCTTGAAGAATTCTTCTTTTAATCGATAATCAAAATCGAGGAGAAGGAGGAATTATACATGTACCAAGGCATCAGCACTCATTGGCACAAGTCTCCTGCACAGACCCAGCGGTCGCCGAATGAAGCAACCTATGTGTTCTTTGGGATTTTTCTGGCGTGCCTGACTGTTCCTGCAGCAATTATCCTTTGGGCGATTGCTCAAAGCATAATGACGCATTTCTAAGAAAGTCAGGTGATCCCGAGATAGATTGTCGGTCACGAGCCTGTAGATGGCGATGGATTTTGACGAAGCGTAGCGAACAGGTGCGGATAGCGCTTGGTAGACTTCGCACATAAGCTTCCAAATAATGATGGGCCATAGGATGCGCTTGAGTCATCAGATGCTCCGTTGGCGCCTTACGGCATTCAACAAAAAGCCCCGCTTGAGAGCGGGGCTTTTTCTTATTCTCTAACCCCGGCACATCCGTAGGAATATGCCGGGGCTGATCACTTTTAGTGCGTCGCACCGCTCTCGTCGCCATGTGCTGCCTGCTGCTGCACAGGCGCTGGCGCTCCAGCTACATCATCAGGACGCTTTTTAGGCGGCTTGCGTGCGATCAGGCTATAGAACATCGGAATGAAGAAGGTCGCGATGAAGGTCGCAGCCAACATACCACCGATAACGCCGGTACCGATCGAGTGACGGCTTGCCGAACCTGCACCAGAGCTGATTGCCAGCGGGACCACACCAAGGATGAACGCCAGTGACGTCATCACAATCGGACGGAAGCGCAGGCGAGCAGCCTCAGCAGCAGCTTCGATGGCTGACTTACCCTCTTCGCGTTGCAACACTGCAAATTCCACGATCAGAATCGCGTTCTTTGCCGCGAGACCTATGAGCGTCACCAGACCGATCTGGAAGTAGACGTCGTTGGTCAGACCACGCAGATCAGTTGCCAGCAATGCACCGAAGATCGCAAAAGGCACAGCGGTAATGACTGCCAGTGGCAGGCTCCAGCGTTCATACTGGGCGGCAAGGATCAGGAACACCATGAGCAAGCCGAAGATCATAGCCTGACTACCGCTGCCGCTTGTCGTGACTTCCTGATAGGCGGAGCCAGTCCAGGCAATCTGATAGCCCTGCGGGAGCACTTCAGCAGCCACTTCCTGCATCGCCTTGATCGAGTCACCCGACGTGTAACCCGGTGCCGGATTACCCGTGACCTTAGCCGCATTAAACGCGTTGAAACGTTCAAGCTGATCAGGGCCAACAACGCGCTTGACCGTTACCAGCGCGCTCAGCGGGATCATGCTGCCAGAATCGGCGCGCACAAACACATGCTTCAAATCGCTCGGGTCGCGGCGGAACTCGGCTTCCGACTGCAGATTGACCTGATAGTTGCGGCCATAAAGCGTAAAGTCGTTGACGTAAACGCTACCGAAGGTCGCCTGCATGGCGGTGAAGACCGAATTGATCGGCACGCCCATCGCCTTGGCTTTTTCACGGTCAAGCTGGATATCATACTGCGGCACGTTCGGATCAAACGTTGTGCGCACACCCGTCAGTTCCGGGCGCTTGGCCGCGGCATCTGTCAGAAGCTTGGTCGCATTAGTCAGCGATTCAACACCGCCACCCGTACGATCCTGCACGTAAAGTTCGAAACCGCCGGTCGTGCTGAGACCCATGATCGGAGGTGGGTTGAATGCCAGAACCAGACCATCCTGAATGCCCGCATTCATACCCATGATTGCACCGGGCAGATTGCGCGCGTCGAGATCCGGCGTCGTGCGTTCTTTCCAGTCCTTGAGCATGATGAACATCGTACCGGCACTGGTCTTAAGACCACCCGAGAGCAGGTCGAAGCCGGAGACTTCAAACACGCTTTCTACCGCGGGATGCTTACGAATATTTTCGCTGGCCTCATGAAGAACCGCACTTGTGCGCTCCAGCGATGCCGCTGGCGGCAGGATGGCCACACTGAACAGGAAGCCCTGATCTTCGTCTGGCAGAAGCGATCCCGGTACTTTCTCAAAGAGATAATATGTACCGCCCAACAGACCTGCAAAAATCAGCAAGCCAATAGCAGCGCGTTTCAGGAAGAAGCGCACGCCGTTGGTATAACCGCGCGTCAAACTGTCGAAGAAGCGGTTGAAGATACGAAATGGCAGCATCGGCTCATGATGGCCGGGCTTCAGGATCAGCGCGCAGAGTGCGGGCGTCAGCGTCAAAGCCACGATACCGGAGATCGTCACCGAAATCGCAATCGTAACAGCGAACTGCTTATACATTTCGCCGACCAGACCGCCCATGAAAGCGACCGGAATGAACACGGCGCAGAGCACCAGAACAATCGCAATTACCGGCCCTGTCACTTCGCTCATTGCCTTGATGGCAGCTTCGCGTGGCGGCAGTTTCTCGGTCGTCATAATGCGTTCGACGTTTTCCAACACCACGATGGCGTCGTCCACGACGATACCGATCGCCAGAACCAGACCGAACAATGTCAGCAGGTTGATGGAGAAGCCAAGCACATACATGCCTGCGAATGTACCGATAATCGAGATCGGAACCGCGATGACTGGAATAAGCGTTGCACGCCAGTTCTGAAGGAAGATGAAGACCACCAGAACAACGAGGATGATAGCCTCGATGAAAGTATGGATCACTTCCTCGACAGAGACCTTAATGAACTTGGTCGTATCGAATGGAACCGAATAGTCGATACCTTCAGGGAAGCTTGTTTTCAGCTCCGCCATGCGGCTCTGAATAAGCTCCATCGTGTTGAGCGCGTTGGCGCCCGGCTGCAGATAAATCGCAATCGGAACAGCCGGAGTGCCGTTGAGGGCGCTATCTACCAGATAGCTTTCTGTACCCAGTTCCACACGGGCAACGTCCTTAAGACGCAGCGTTGCAGCATTCTTGTCGGAACGAAGAATGATGTTTTCGAACGCTGATGCGTCCGGCAAACGGCCTTGCGTTGTTGCCGTGTAAGTAAACGGCCCTGCCTGCGGATCAGGCTGATCGCCAAAGCGACCTGCCGCAAACTGTGCGTTCTGTTCCTGAATTGCCGTCTGAACATCGGTTGGTGTCAGATTATACTGTGCAAGCTTGTCCGGACGCAGCCAGACGCGCATCGAATAATCGATGTTGCCGAGAAGCTGAACATCGCCCACACCAGTAAGGCGCTTGAGGTCGTCGATGACGTTCAAAAGCGCGTAGTTACCAACATAGGTACGGTCATAGCGATCCGTGGTGGAGAACATCGCCACCATGCCGAGAATGGTGCTGGAGCGCTTATCGACGGTCACGCCGAGACGCTGCACTTCCTGCGGCAGAGACGAAGTTGCACGCTGAACACGGTTGTTGACGTTGATCGTTGCCTGATCCGGATCGGTGCCCAGAGCAAAGGTCACGGTCAGCTGCATGGTGCCGCTGCCAAGGCTCGAGGACTGCATATAAAGCATGTTCTCGACGCCATTGATCTGCTGCTCAAGCGGTGCCGCAACGGTTTGCGTGACCGTTTCAGCACTTGCGCCCGGATAGGTCGCGCTGACGACAACCTGGGGCGGCGTCAGCTCGGGATATTGCGCGACAGGCAGGATCCGCATCGCAATGAGGCCTGCCAGCACAATGATGATGGAGATGACCGCCGCGAAAACCGGACGGTCGACGAAGAATCTATTCATTGCTTGTCTGCCGCCTGTTCTTTTCCGGCCTCTGCTCCAGCTTCGCTTGCAGCCTTCTCAGCTGAAGCTTCAACCGGCTGAACCGTTTTGCCTGGGGCCGCCTTGATCACACCTTCGGTGATGATACGGTCGCCAGCCTGAACGCCTTTGCTGACGAGCCATGCATCCGTCAGTTCGCGGGAAACCGTAACTGGCCGAACTTCCGCAACGTTTTCCTTGTTCACAACATAGACGAACTGGCCTTGCGGGCTTTGCATCAGAGCCGCTTTTGGAACCAGAATTGCGTTGTCGATGGTTACGCCAAGGATCGATGCGCGAACAAACTGACCTGGGATCAAGCGCTGATCAGGATTGTCAACGACAGCACGGGCGCCAAGCGTTCCGGTTTCCGTATCGAGCGACGAGGATGTGAAGTCGATGGTGCCTTCATGGTCATAGGCATCACCGTCACCAAACAGAATCCGGATGCGTAGACGATCCGCATCCTGTCCCGTCGCTCCGCGTGCTTCACGCAGCTTGCGGATTTCCGCAGCTTCCGAGTCCGTGAAGGAGAAGTTGACGTAAACCGGATTGATCTGGGTGATCGATGTCAGCAGGCTCGACGAAGCATCCGTACCGATCAGACTGCCTTCGGAAACCTGTTCGAGACTGGTGATGCCGCTGATAGGCGCCGTAACCTTGGTATAGCTCAGGTTCAGTTCTGCCGTGCGCAACTGCGCCTTGGCAGCCGCAACTGCAGCCTTGTTAAGGTCTCGCGTCGCCAGGGCAGTATCACGGACGGCTGTGCTCTGCACCTTCTGCTGAACGAGCTGCTCGGCCCGTTCCGCATCGCGGATCGACTGCTGATAGGTAGCCTCAGCCTGCGCAACCTGCGCCTGTGCGCGAGCAGCTTCAGCCTCATATGGTGCCGGATCGATCTCGAAAAGCACGTCGCCAGCTTTGACTTCCGTGCCTTCAATAAAGTTGCGATGCAAAAGAATGCCGCCAACGCGAGCACGCACCTGAACATCACGATATGCGCTCACGCGAGCGGCATATTCATAAGGGACTGAAACGTTCTGCGCCTTGAGTTCTGTAACAGTGACCGGCGGAGGTGGTGGCGTAGCCCCTCCTGGCGCCTGCGCATAGGCAGACTGTCCTGCAATAATGAAAAATGCGGCTCCTGCCGCAAAAAGCCGAATAGAACGGTTCATGGTCATAATGGGAGTTGCCCTTGATGTCGCACGGTGCGGCCGAATAAACATACACGAATGTTTGTAAATACGAATTACCGTGTTATAGTCAATCACCTAATGTTACATATCACGAATGATTTATCCCAATTGTGAAGTAAAATCCCGAGACGGCTTTGGGGTTTTTATTCACCTTGGAATATCGAAAGAACCCGAATGCGCAGGACCAAAGCCGAGGCCGCGGAAACCCGTGATGCTATTCTGACGGCCGCCGAGCATGTCTTTCTGGAACGCGGTTTAACGCAATCTACTCTGATGGAGATTGCGGGTCATGCTGGTGTGACACGCGGTGCGATCTACTTCCATTTTCACGACAAGCTCGACATTTTTCAAGCGCTAATCAACCGCACTCGCTTCCCACATGAAGAGATTATGCTACAGGCGGCGGCCTGTGACCATCCCAATCCTCTTTATGTTCTTGAACAGTCGATCCTAACAGCACTTGAACTGTTCATCACCAATGAGCGGCAGCAGAATCTATTCACTATCATCCACCAACGTTGTGAATATGTCGGCGAGATCGCTCCGCTTGTTGAGCATCTAAAAGAAGCCCGCGCGAATGTGCTTTCGCTTTTTACAGGATTGCTCGAAGTTGCAGAACGACGCGGAGAGCTTTCCAGCGAATGGACTTCCCTTTCAGCCGCGCAAATCCTGCTCGCCGTGTTGGGTGGCCTGCTCAATGAATGGCTCAGAAGTGAACGCGGGTTCGATCTGGTCAGCGATGGCGGAAAAGCCATCAAAACCATGATGAAATCCATGCGCCGCGAACCGGTTCCTGTCGCGTAAAGCTGCACTTTGTATCTCCAATAGACATTGCCTCACCGCATCGTGATCCCCTCTCCGTAATTATTGGGAGAGACGTTCTCTCAAATTTTAATTTACGCTTACGTCAATGTAACTCTTGCGATTACGACGAAAGTCGACCACATTAATTTTTGAGGAGCGTGCCTTTCCTTTATTGAGGATCTGGCATCATTGGGAGAAGGGTGGCGGGCTTGCTGCTCAAACAACGGACGGAGCAATCCGGGGAGAAGGCATGGTAAAAAAGGCAACAGAAACCAAAACCACGTCGAGCTCAGCAGTGGGCACTGCAGCTGAAGCATCACCTGCACTGGATAAGATTTGGCTGAAATCCTATCCGAAAAGCGTTCCGCATGAGATTGATCTGAGCAAAGCCACTTCAATTGGCGACATGATCTCCAATGCGTGCCGTCAATTTGCAGACAGGCCAGCATTCACCTGCATGGGCAAGGATCTATCCTATAAGGATCTGGACGAAAACTCGCGCGGGCTTGCTGCCTGGCTTCAGTCGCGTGGATTGGTCAAGGGTGATCGCGTCGCCGTCATGATGCCAAATATTCTGCAGTATCCGATTACTATCTCGGCAATTCTTCGTGCCGGTCTGGTCGTCGTCAACGTCAACCCGCTTTATACACCGCGCGAGCTTCAGCATCAGCTAAACGACTCTGGTGCAAAAGCTTTGGTCGTGCTCGAAAACTTCGCAGCGACAGTTCAAAAATCACTGGCTTCCATCCATGTACCGAACATTATTGTTGCCACGATGGGTGATATGCATGGCTTTAAAGGCCACATCATCAATCTGGTGGTGCGCAAGGTAAAGAAGCTGGTGCCAGCATGGAATATTCCGGGCCATGTGCGCTTCAAGGATGCGTTGACGCAGGGGCGCGGCAAATCCTTCAACCCGGTTCCGGTCGGCAACTCCGACCTCGCCTTCCTGCAATATACCGGCGGCACCACAGGCATTTCCAAAGGCGCAATGCTCAGCCACACCAATATTCTCGCCAATGTTGAGCAGATGCAGCTCTGGATGGATGTAGCCTTCCAGAACAAGGGCAAACCGAAGGAACTCAACTTCGTTTGCGCATTGCCGCTCTATCATATCTTCGCGCTGACCGTGAACGCGATGATCGGCATGAAGCTTGGCGCGCGCAATATCCTCATTCCCAACCCGCGCGATATTCCTGCATTCGTCAAAGAACTGCAGAAATATCCGTTCCATATTTTTCCGGGCCTCAACACCCTGTTTAATGCCCTGATGAACAATGATGAATTCAAAGCGTTGAATTTCAAACCGCTTATTCTCACACTGGGTGGCGGTATGGCGGTGCAACGCCCTGTGGCTGAACGCTGGCAGCAAATGACCGGTTGTCACATAACGGAAGGCTATGGCCTTTCCGAAACCTCGCCTGTTGCGTCAGCCAATGCACTTGATGCGACCGAGTTTAGCGGGACCATCGGTCTTCCGATGCCATCGACCGATATTGTCATTCGTGATGATGACGGCAAGGATCAGCCGCTTGGGGAAGTGGGCGAGATTTGTGTGCGTGGCCCTCAGGTCATGCTCGGCTACTGGAACCGCCCCGATGAAACTTCCCGCGCTATCATGCCAGACGGTTTCTTCCGTACCGGCGATATGGGCTTCATGGACGAAAACGGCTTCACCAAGATCGTTGACCGCAAGAAGGACATGATCCTCGTTTCCGGCTTCAACGTCTATCCGAATGAAATCGAGGAAGTGGCTGCGGAACATCCCGGTATCGTGGAATCGGCAGCCGTCGGCATTCCAAACGAACATTCAGGTGAAGTCGTGAAGCTCTACGTGGTGCGCCGCGATCCTAACCTGACGGAGGAAGATGTGAAGTCCTTCTGCGCCCAGCGCCTCACCAACTATAAGCGTCCGCGCGAAGTCGAATTCCGTGACGCACTGCCGAAAACCAATGTCGGCAAAATCCTGCGTCGTGAACTTAGAGACTAAACAGTCTCAATCATTAAGGATGACAAACTGCGGCTCTACTGAGCCGCAGACGGCAGAGCATTGTGTCAAAGGGAATGGGCCGATGATTGAAGAAGTCACCTTTGAAGCCAGCGACGGCTTCCCACTTTGTGGGCAGCTGTTCCATGGCGAAGGCAGAAAGCCCCTTGTGCTGATTTCATCGGCAACCGCCGTGCCGCAAGGCTTTTATTCCGCCTTTGCCAAGCACCTCATCGCCAACGGTGCGCGCGCGGTTCTAACTTACGATTATCGTGGCGTCGCCGCTTCCCGCCGTGCCCGCAAAGCAGTACCCGAAATCCGTTTCAAGGATTGGGCCGTTAAGGATTTTCCTGCCGCACTCCGCTGTTTGCAGGCAGTTGCGCCAGGACATGAGACGGTTGGCATCGGCCAATCGTTTGGCGGACAGGCATTGGGCATTTCTGATTGTTCCAGCGGTTTCTCACGTTATGGCATGGTGGCAACCATGTCGGGTGCAGTGCATCTTCTGGACGATAAATGGGTCTGGCCACGCATGAATATCGTTGGCGTGCCTGTCTCCTACCTCACACCTAATATGCCACGCTGGATGAATGGCGAGCCAATCCCCGGATCGGTATTCCGCGATTGGGCGCGGTGGTGCCGGATGAAGAACTATTTCTTTGACGATCCGCAGCTTGGCGCAGCTGAGCTTTTGGCCAAGGTCAAAATGCCTGTTCTTGCAGTCGGACTGGAAGATGATCAATGGGGAACGCGGCGCGCCGTCAATCACTTTTTAAGCTATCATATCAGCGCGCCGATTGAGCAGCGCTGGTATTCACCAGCCGACACTGGCGGCCAGCCAATCGGTCATCTCGGCTTTTTCCGCTCGCGATTTTCTCAAAGTCTTTGGCCGGAAATGACAGAATGGCTGCTGGATGGCGTTTTACCATCCAGCCAGGATCATTTGAACAAAGCTGGCAGATCAGCGATGGAATCAAGCACCACATCGGCGTGAGGCTCAAGCGCTTCGCGTGGGCTGTTGCCGGACAGAACGCCAACACCAAGACCAGCTTTTGCAGCATGTGCCGTTTCTAGATCGTGCAGATTATCGCCGACCATGGCGATTGCGCCCGGTTCAAGGCCCACTTTTTTCGCAAAATAGAGCAATGGGTCTGCAAATGGCTTTGGGCGCTCTGCCGTGTCATAGCCGATCACGACATCAAACAAATGGTCGATCCCCAGCGCCTTGGCTGTGGCATGGGCGCCCGCTTCTGAATCGTTAGTCGCAATGCCAAGGACAAAACCCATTTCACGAAGGGTTTCCAAGGTTTCCTTCAAGCCTTCAATTGCAACCGCAGAACGCGCACCTTCAGCAACCGTATAACTGTCAAACTCAGCGATCTTGGCTTTGAAACCAGCCTCGTCAATATCCGGGTGCCAGAGCTGAACGATGTCTTCGACCGTACCGGCAGCAATCACCGAATTGGCGCGAAAACGCGATGCTTCCCAGTCATAACCGCCAGCGTCGAGCAGCGAGCGTGCACGATGCTCATCGCCATTGGCGGTGCGCTGCGCGAGGTTCCACGACACGGTAAACCATGTGCGGTCAAAATCGATCAATGTGCCATCCTTATCGAACAGGATGGCACGGATTGATTTCAACTTTTCGGAGGAAAGGGATGCACTCATGCCTCTAACGCACCGGAACGTTTCTTGACTGCCGAAGGCTTTGAGCCGAGCAGTTTCAGCAAATCGTCACCACGGCGGACATAACGCAGTGTCCGGCGCGTGAGAATACGGCCTGCCTGCGGCGCGGTCAGCGTAATGTCGCCTTCCGGTTCACCCGGACGGGTCACGACGGTCACAAGCTTTGCACCCGCCTCCACCACATCGCCCGGAACCACATGATAAAGCACCATACCGCCTTCCGGCGCGCGCAGCATCTCTACATTTTCAAGCGGCGTGATGAGGCCCTTGTAGTCGAGATCGAGCTTTACGCTTTCGTCGACAATGACACCACGATGGACGAGGAACTTGTAAAGGCCTTCGGCATCACCTTTGCCCATGTCAGCATAGACATCGCTTAAGCCCCGGAATTCAACCGTAGTGACGGCGCGGCGCTTCATGTTGCGCTTATCGGCAGGCAATTGCAGAACAGGATGCGCGCAGGCTTCCTCAAAAGCTGCATCCGCTGTCGTGTCCCATGCGAGGATCGCGGTCGAGCCGAGTGCCACGGCCAGATCCTTCATGTCTTCCACAAATTCCTTGGCGATATAGACGTAGTTTTCGCTTTCATCATCGCAATGAAGATCGAGCACAATGTCATTTTCGAGAGCAAGCTTCAGAAGTGTGCTTTTCAGACGCTGTGCAAGCGCTACCGGCGCGTCCGGGCCGGGCAATTCAGACGTGTCGAAATCCGGCAGCAGCGGGAAAGCGCGATTGAAATTAACCGCCGAGAAAAACTCGAAACGGCCCAGATGCTGATGTGCCTGCCACTGGTTCGAGCCAATCGGATTTGCCTGTGGGATAACCGTGATATTGCCGAGAATGCGGCCTTCTTCAGATGCTTTTTTCAGCATCGGAACGAGAAAATGCAGAGCAGCCTGTCCCGGTAATTCACCGCCATGCAGCGACGATTGCAGATAGGCGGTCGGTGCATCGCTGTCTTTGCCTGCAAAGCGCAGCACACGCAGTTCAATGGCGTTACCCGGTACATCGCCGGCAAACTCGATAATCTCGGTCTTCATTTCAGTTCCCATTTTCATTCAGCACTTCATACCTAGACGGAAAAAAAGCCGGGTGTGAAACCCGGCTTTATCCTTATCCACCTGTTTGTAATATCAGGCTTTGCGGCGTGCATGCAAATGGGCAACGAGGCCCACTGTCGAAGCGTCTTTGCCTTCAGCAGATTCGGCACCCGAAACAACCGGAAGAAGCTCGGTTGCGAGTTCCTTGCCAAGTTCCACGCCCCACTGGTCAAACGCATTGATGCCGAAAATCTGCGCTTCCACGAACACGCGATGTTCGTAAAGAGCGATCAGGCGACCGAATGCAAACGGATCCAGCTTGTCGTGAACAAGGGTGAGCGACGGACGGTTACCGGAGAACACGCGATGCGGTGCAATGCGTTCGACTTCCGCTTCGGGCAGCTTCTTAGACTGGAGCTGCGCGCGGGCTTCATCGAGCGTACGGCCCTTCATCAAGGCTTCCGACTGCGCAAGGCAGTTGGCGAGCAACATTTCGTGCTGATGATCAAGATGCTTTTCATGGCCCTTTGCCGCAACGATGAATTCGAGCGGAATGGTGTCGGTGCCCTGATGCAGCAGCTGGAAGAAAGCGTGCTGGCCATTCGTACCAGGCTCACCCCAGACAACCGGACCCGTTGGGCCGGAAACCGGCTTGCCGTCAACCGTCACGCTCTTGCCGTTCGATTCCATGTCGAGCTGCTGGAGATAGGCTGGAACACGCGCCAAACGCTGATCATAAGGGATGACTGCGCGGCTGGAATAATCGCAGATAGCGCGGTGCCAATAGCCGATAAGGCCGAGCCAGATTGGCAGGTTCTTTTCCAGCGGCGCATCACGGAAATGCACGTCCATCGAATGTGCGCCAGCAAGGAACTTGCGGAAATTATCTGCACCAATAGCGATCATCACTGGCAGGCCAATCGCCGACCAGACCGAATAACGACCGCCGACCCAATCCCAGAAACCAAAGACGCGCTCTTCGCCGATACCGAATGCGGCAACCTTATCAAGCGCGGTCGAGACGGCAGCAAAATGTGCACCAACGGCATCTTCACCCAGAGCATCCGCAATCCATTTGCGCGCGGTCTGCGCGTTGGTCATGGTTTCGATGGTGGTGAAGGTCTTCGACGCTACGATGATGAGTGTCGTTGCCGGATCAAGCACATTGAGCGTGTCGGCAATATGCGCGCCATCGATGTTCGACACATAATGTGCGCGTGGGCCATCATGGTAAGGCGAAAGCGCAATCGTCGCCATGACCGGGCCGAGATCGGAACCGCCGATCCCGATATTGACGATATCGGTGATCTTCTTGCCTGTCGCACCCTTGATGGAGCCGGAGCGGATGCCATCGGAGAAGGCAGCCATACGGTCGAGCACTTCCTTCACGTCCGGCAGGACGTTGTGGCCATCGACCAGCACTTCTTTCGACGTGGTGTCGCGAAGGGCCACATGCAGAACAGCGCGATCTTCGGTGTTGTTGATGTGCTCACCTGCAAACATTGCAGCGCGACGGCCTTCAACATCAGCCGCCTTTGCAAGTTCGGTCAGAAGTGCAACCGTCTCATCATTGACGCGGGCCTTCGACCAGTCGAACAGCAGATCATGAAGCGACAGCGAATAACGCTCAAAACGGCCCGGATCGGCTTTGAATGCGGCACGCATGTCTTTTGGTGCAGATTCCGCCCAATGTTTCTTCAGCTTTGCGACCGTTGCTTCAAGCTTCGCCGTGTCTCTTGCCATGATGGTACTCCCAGTCAATCAAATCGATTTAATTGCGGATAATTAAGCAGTTTATTCGAGAAATGCATCCGTTAAATTACAGAAATTTTCCTTTTGATGTGGTTCCATATATGCATATGCATCAATTTAGGTTGATCAGGAGTTTAGTCAAAGCATGGACCTCGTCGGAGAAGAGAGAATTAGCGCACCCCGGCAGGCCGTCTGGGACGCACTCAACGACATCGATACGCTAAAAAACTGCATTCCCGGCTGCGAAGATCTGGAACGTCTGTCTGAAACAGAAATTCGAGCCGCGCTGAAAGTCAGCCTCGGTGTGATCAAAGTGCGTTTCCATGGAATGCTTGAACTCTCCAACATGAACCCGCCTGCCTCCTATACGATCTCCGGGCGCGGTGAAGGCTCTATTGCCGGCTTTGCGCATGGCGACACCGACGTGACTCTGACTGAAGATGGCAATGACACGATCCTGAGCTACGTGATCCGTGGCGATGCTGGTGGCAAGATCGCACAACTTGGGTCGAAACTGCTCGGTTCGGTCGCCCGCAAGATTGCGGATCGCTTCTTTGCCAATATCGGTGCTGCGGCGGCACAAAAAGCGGCACAAAATGCCGCTGCAAAAACGGCATAATTTCATTCCAAGATGGTATGAGAATAGATGGGAAAGCGTTTTTGCTTTTCGTCCCTATGAGGTAGTCGATAATCCAGCAGCATGATGAAGGCCTATCGGCATGAAACCCAGAGACACCGCGACCTATATTTTCCTAGCCATTGCATGGGGGCTATCGTTCCTCGTGGTGCTGCGCGTGGTCGAGGCCTTCGGCTGGGTGGGCGCCGTTGCCTTCCGCTCCTTCATTGCCGCAGGAACACTGTTTGCAATCGCCAAACTTTCCGGGCGCAAGCTTGATTTTCACGCTGGATGGAAACCCTTTGCCGTTGTTGGTGCAACCACCGTTGCGGGCCAGCTGATCGGCCTTTCCTACGGAACACCACTCATTGGAACGGCGATGGCCGCGATCTGCGTTGCATCCATTCCGCTTTTTTCGATGGTCATCAGCCAGCTCTGGGGGCTTGAGCGCATTACATCACGCGGCCTGATCGGTCTGCTGCTCGGTGTGACGGGCATCGTGCTTCTGGTCGGCTTCCCGGCAGTTGCGGTTACGCCTGAATTTATCATGGGCTGTGTGGCTGTACTTTTCTCCTGCTTCTCGGCAGCTTTCGGCAGCAATTATGCAAGCCGTCGCCTTTCAACCACTGGCTCATGGGAAACCACCATTGGCGCATTCGTCTTTGGCGGCATCCTGACTTTGCCACTGATCGTTGCCATCCCTGTACCAGCTATGCCGGGACTTGTTGACTTCATCTACCTGCTGATTTCGGCCTGCGTGATGAGCGCCCTCACCTATGTGCTTTATTTCAGACTGGTCGGAAACGTCGGACCAACAAAAGCCATTAGCGTAGAATTTGCAGTCACCGTGATTGCGGTTCTGGTGGGCGCGGTTTTCCTGAAAGAACAGCTCTCCATCATCCAGTTTGTCGGAGCGGCCGTCATCATTGCTGGCTGTGCGCTGGTGCTAAGCTCACGCCCTGCCCTTCCTAAAGAAGCTGAAGCTTTCCCGGGCGCTGAGACAGACGAAACCTCTGACAACAATATTATCAAGTCAGAGACAATCTGATTTTATGCTCCCATCAAGTTACAAAGGCCCGTGCTTCCAAAGCCGGGCCTTTTCTACATTTGTGGTGCCTAAAAGTCATAAATTGACCAGATGATAAAAAATTTGACCTTCCGTAAAAATCTGTCATCCTGTCATTAACGGGCATCACGCGACGATAAAGATCGCAGCCCGGAACAGAGTTCAAGGTGCGCAAAGGGAACCCGCGCCTTAACAAGCAAAAATGGGAGATGCGATCGATGAGATCAGCAGAGAATTCACCTATTGATGCAATTGATAATCCGGGACACGCAAACGGGCCTGATATCCATGGCTCGCGGCTGGAAAAGGCCGATTATGCGCATGTTTTCGATGATCTGCATCCGCCGCTCAACAAGCATGAAGCCCTCGTTGAATCCGACCGCTGCTATTATTGCTATGATGCGCCTTGCATGAATGCATGTCCTACCAGCATCGACATTCCGCGTTTCATTCGCCAGATCAATACCGGCAATGCAATTGGTGCGGCAAAGACCATTCTTTCAGAAAACATTCTGGGTGGCATGTGCGCCCGCGTTTGCCCGACCGAAACGCTGTGCGAAGAAGTGTGTGTTCGCGAAACTTCGGAAGGTAAGCCGGTCAAGATTGGTGAATTGCAGCGTTATGCCACCGATGTTTTGATGGAAACCGGCAATCACCCATTCAAGCGCGCACCTGATACCGGCAAGCACATCGCCATTGTTGGCGCAGGTCCAGCGGGCCTTTCTGCGGCGCACCGCCTTGCGATGCTTGGGTCTAGGGTGACGATTTTTGAAGCGCGCCCCAAGGGCGGCGGTCTTAATGAATATGGTATTGCCGCCTATAAGACGGTCAATAATTTTGCCCAGCGCGAACTGGAATTCGTGCTGAAAATCGGCGCGATCAATATCGAGTATAACCAGACACTCGGTCAGGACATCACGATTGAAGCCTTAAAAGCGGGCTATGATGCGGTGTTCCTCGGCATGGGAATGCCCGGCGTGAATGATCTGGGACTTGTTGGCGAAGACGCGCCCAACGTGATCGATGCCGTTGATTACATCGCCAATCTACGTCAGGCAAAAGACCTCGCGTCTCTGCCTGTTGGCCGTCATGTTGTGGTTATCGGTGGCGGCATGACCGCAGTGGACGTTGCCATCCAGACCAAGAAGCTCGGTGCTGAAAACGTGACCATCGTTTATCGTCGCGGTCAGGAAAGCATGAATGCCAGCGCCTATGAACAGGAATTGGCGCAGATCCACGGCGTGGTGATCCGTCACTGGTTGCAGCCACATGCACTTGAGCGGAGCGACGACGGCACCGTCAATGCCGTAGTATTCGAATATACCAATGCCGATAGCGGCAAGCTTTCCGGCACCGGCGAATATCTCATTCTTGAAGCCGATCAGGTTTTCAAGGCAATCGGTCAGAAGTTTGAACCAGAGCCAATTGCAGGTTCAGGCATCGGACTCTCCAAAGGACGCATTAGCGTCGATGATGAACGTCGCACATCCGTTGAGGGCATTTGGGCGGGGGGCGACTGCGTTGCAGGTGGACAGGATCTGACCGTTGCATCGGTGGAAGACGGCAAGGTTGCCGCTGAATCCATCCATGCGACGCTGACGAAACGTCCCGAAGCGATTGAAGGCTTTGCCGATGCGGTGCTGTCGGGCGGCGCGCTTCATGCGCCAACTCCGTCTACTCATCGTGACCGCAGTGTGCCTTTGGGCCAGGAACAGGGCTGAGGAGAGTAAACATGGCTGATCTTTCAACGAACTTCCTCGGCATCAAGTCGCCAAACCCGTTCTGGCTGGCTTCGGCTCCGCCGACTGACAAAGCTTACAATGTCGAGCGTGCTTTCAAGGCTGGTTGGGGTGGCGTGGTCTGGAAAACGTTGGGTTCCGAAGGCCCGCCGGTGGTCAATGTTAATGGTCCGCGCTATGGCGCTATCCATGGCGCTGACCGGCGTCTGCTTGGTCTTAACAATATCGAGCTGATCACCGACCGCCCGCTCGAAGTGAACCTTCGTGAAATGAAAGAAGTGAAGATGCGTTGGCCCGACCGCGCATTGATCGCATCGATCATGGTGCCGTGCGAAGAAGAAGCATGGAAAGCCATTCTGCCACTGGTGGAAGAAACCGGCGCTGACGGCATCGAACTGAACTTCGGTTGTCCGCACGGCATGAGCGAACGCGGCATGGGTGCGGCCGTCGGTCAGGTGCCGGAATATGTCGGCATGGTTGTGAAATGGTGCAAGCAATATAGTCGTATGCCGGTGATCACCAAGCTGACACCAAACATCACCGATATCCGCAAACCTGCACGCGGCGCAAAGGCCAATGGCACCGATGCTGTATCGCTGATCAACACGATCAATTCCATTGTGTCGGTCGATCTCGACAGCATGTCGCCGGTTCCGTCCATTGACGGTCGCGGCAGCCACGGCGGTTATTGCGGACCGGCGGTCAAGCCGATTGCGCTGAACATGGTGGCGGAAATTGCACGCGATCCTGAAACCTATGGCCTGCCGATTTCAGGCATTGGCGGTATTACCACATGGCGCGATGCTGCTGAATTTATCGCGCTCGGCTGCGGCACCGTTCAGGTCTGTACTGCTGCAATGACCTATGGTTTCAAGGTCGTTGAGGAAATGATCGACGGTCTTTCCGACTGGATGGACAGCAAAGGCTATCAGACGCTTGATGATTTCCGCGGCATGGCCGTGGGGCATGTGAGTGACTGGCAGTATCTCAACCTCAATTATGTCACCAAGGCACGGATTGATCAGGATTCCTGCATCAAGTGCGGTCGTTGCCATATTGCCTGCGAAGACACCTCACATCAGGCAATCACCAATCTGGTGAATGGTGCGCGGCACTTTGAGGTGATCGATGAGGAATGCGTTGGCTGCAATCTTTGCGTCAATGTCTGCCCGGTCGAGGATTGCATCACCATGGAGCAGATCGGCGATTTCGATCCGCGCACCAAGGCACCGATCCCGGCACAATATGCCAACTGGACAACCCATCCGAATAACCCGATGGCTGTAAAAGAAGCTGCTGAATAGAGCGCATCCCGAAAAGTGGGAACCGCCTACGCGGGGAAATTAGTCCACTGGACTAATTTCTGTTCCCGCTCCGATCAGATAAGATGCGCGTAAAACAAATATCAAAAACGCCGGGGAAAACCCCGGCGTTTTTCATTGCTGACAGATGATTTAGCGACTAACGCGCATGCCTTTTTCCGGCTCAAACACATGGCTCGTTGCCGGATCAACCGCGATGGTCAGCACATCACCCGGACGCACGGTCAGGCGTTCACGGAACAGGCAGGTGACTGGCTGGTCGCCGAGCTTGCCCATGACCATGATTTCCGAACCAGTCGGCTCAACGATCTCGACTGTGACCGGTACGCCGTTATCGGCTATCTTCATATGCTCAGGGCGCATACCATAAACAGCCTTGCCCGAAAGACTTGCATAATCGCCTTCAGGAAGCGGCATACGGAAGCCGCCATCTGCCACAAACGAACCTTCTTCGATCTTGCCATTGACGAAGTTCATCGATGGTGAGCCGATAAAGCCCGCGACAAACATATTGGCCGGACGATCATAGAGATCGAGCGGCGCACCGATCTGCTCCACCAGACCATCGCGCATGACGACGATCTTGTCTGCCATGGTCATGGCTTCGATCTGATCGTGGGTCACATAAATCGTGGTGGTCTTCAAACGCTGATGCAGTCCCTTGATCTCGCCACGCATCTGCACGCGCAGCTTGGCATCGAGATTGGACAGCGGTTCGTCAAACAGAAACACCTGCGGATCGCGAACAATCGCACGGCCCATAGCCACACGCTGACGCTGACCGCCGGAAAGCTGGCGTGGAAAGCGGTCGAGCAGCTTGTTGAGGCCGAGGATTTCCGCCGCGCGATTAACACGGCTGTCGCGTTCTTCCTTCGGTGCGTTTTTCAGCATGAGCGCGAAGCCCATATTGTCGGCAACCGTCATATGCGGATAGAGCGCATAATTCTGGAACACCATGGCGATATCGCGTTCCTTGGCGCGCAGGTCATTTACCACACGCGGACCAATGGCGATTTCACCATCGCTGATTTCCTCAAGCCCTGCGATCATGCGCAGGAGCGTGGATTTTCCGCAGCCCGACGGGCCAACCAGAACGACAAATTCGCCGTCTTCGATATTAACCGACACGCCATGCAGAACGCCGACATTGCCATATTTCTTGATTGCATTTCGGATGGATACAGATGCCATCTTGAACCTCAACTCTTATTTGACGGCGCCTGCTGTCAGACCTGCAACGATCTGGCGCTGTGCGAAAACGGTTAGCAACAGGACCGGCAATGTGACCACAAGGGCTGCAGCTGCAAGCGGACCCCAGCTGACCTGTTCAAAGGACAGCATGTTGTAAACTGCGACCGGCAGGGTGCGTGTCTCGCGACTTGCAAGCACGATGCCGAAAACGAAATTGTTCCACGAGAAGATCACCGCGAGGATGAGCGACACCACAACGCCGGGCTTGGCGATCGGGAGTGCCACCTTCATGAACACCTGCCACGAGGAAGCACCATCGATAATGGCTGCTTCTTCAAGCTCCATCGGTGTTGTCTCGAAATAGCCGATCATGATCCAGATCACGATTGGAACGGTGACGACCAGATGAATGATGATCTGCGGCCAGAGCGTGCCGAGAAGACCCAGCGTCTGGAACAACAGGAACAGCGGGATCAGATAAGACAGGCCCGGTGTCATACGCGCAATCATGATGACGATTGCCGACTTGTTGGCACGCAGTCGCGCAATGCCGTAGCCTGCCGGAACGCCGACAATCAATGCCAGCAGGGTCGCGGTTCCTGTGACCAGAAGACTGTTCCAGAAATAGAGCAGGAAGTCATTGGTTTCGAAAATCCCGGTATAGTTTGACCATGCTATGCGGTCAGGGATCAGGATGGGCGGATAAGCGCCATTGTCGATTTCATATTTCAAGGAAAGCGACAGCATCCAGACGAAGAAGAAGATTGCAGGCGACACGATGACGAACACCACGAGTGCCGTGCCAAGCTTTGAAAGAATAGACTTGCTTGCCATGACCTGTCCTCAGCTGTTCCACTTGGTCCGCTGGCGCAGCGCCAGAAGGATCATCGACATGGCGATAATGACAACAAAGAACACCACAGCAATCGCCGAGCCGTAACCAATGTCATAGTAAGAAAACGCCACATTATAGAGATAGATATTGATGGTTTCCGATGCCGTTCCTGGACCGCCTTGCGTCATTGCAAAGATGATGTCGAAGCTTTTCAGCGCATCAATCGAGCGGATGATAACGGCAACCATGATAAATGGCAGGATCATCGGAAGCGTGATGTAACGGAATTTCTGCCAGCCATTGGCGCCATCAATTTCCGCGCTTTCAAACGGATCGCGCGGCATGGATGCAAGGCCACCCAGCACGATCAGCATGACCAGCGGCGTCCACTGCCAGGTTTCAACAGCTACCAGCGACGGGATAACCGTGCTCTGATTGAAGATCCATTCCTGCGGCGGAATGCCGATCAGCGACAGGAGATAGTTCAGCACACCCAGCTGTGGGTGATACATCATCGTCCAAACCAGCGCGACCGCCACCGGTGTTGCCATCATTGGCATGACGAAGATACCGCGCAGCAGCCCGCGCATGGGCAGTTTGCTGTCAAACACCAGCGCTGCAATCGTACCCAATATCATCGGGGCCACGACGGACAGAACCGTGTAAACAACCGTGTGCCACATGGATTCCCAGAAGCGCATATCGGTCGCAAGACGCAGATAATTGTCAAAACCGACAAAGCTCTGCTCGCCGCCAAGCTGCCACTGGTTGGTACTCATCCAGAGTGTAAACACCCATGGGAAGACGATCACCGCCCCGACAGTGATCAAGGCAGGAAGAACAAACGGCCAGTAACTTGGCCGCAGACGGTTTGTGGCCGTCTTGGTGGAGGAAGCTGCTTTGGCAGCAGCTCCCGTTTTTGCTCCTATCGGGGCGGCAGATGTCATTTTCCTTCGCTCCGTGCGAGGACCGGACGGAATTCTTCCGTCGCGCGTTTCATTTCAGCTTCTGCGTCTGCACCATTGAGAAGATTGGTGAGGCCAACACCGATAATGTCGCGGAATTCCGTGACAGGCACGATGACCGGCAGGCAGAGCTGGCTGATTGGTGCAGATTTCGAGAGAGCTTCGACCCAGCCTTCCGGCATGGTGACACCCTTACGCACATCTGCATCGTCGATGATCGACTTGCGGAACGGAACGCCCGATCCCGACTGCAACAGGCGAGCACCCATTTCCTTGGAAATGGCCCACTGGCAGTAAAGATATGCGGCTTCCTTGTTCTTCGAGGCTTCGGTCACGCCGATGCCATCACCTGTCGTTGGCGCTGCCTGTGCATTCGGGCCTGCTGGCATAACGCCATAACCAACCTTGCCGACAACGCGGGACTTGTTCGGGTCTTCGAGTGGCGGCGCAAAGCCGATACCGTCGAGCCACATGCCAACGCGGCCCTGCAGGAAGTTCGACTGGCATTCAGCCCAGTTGAAGCCTGCAACACCGGGAGGTGCTGATTTGGTCATCAGACGCTGATAGAGCTTGGCGGCTTCAATACCTTCAGCCGAATCCGTCTGCAGGTTGCCGTCCGCATCAACCGACTGCTTGCCATAGCCGAGCAGAAGGCTGGTATAGACCGGAGCATTGGCATTCTTCATGCCGCGCGCGACGAAACCATATGTATTTGTCGATGGATCGGTAAGCGCTTCTGCCGCTGCAACCAGCTCTTCGAAGGTTTTCGGGAATTCGATGCCCTTGGCGGCAAAGAGTTCCTTGTTCCAGTAGATGATCCAGTAATCGACCGAGAACGGCAGTGCGCCGAAGCGGCCATTGGCATCCTTGGCGAAGGTTAGGCCAGCACTTGCGAAATCATCTTCGGTGAGCGACGCATCGGTCAGCGTCGGGTCTTTCAGGAACGGATTGAGATCGGCAAGCCAGCCGCCCTTTTCAAACTGGCGCTTCTGAACGTGATAGCTGATATGGATGACGTCGAAGCTCGGACGACCCGAAGTCAGCTCGATCACGGCCTTCTGGCGCTGCTGCTGTTCTGGCATCTGTTCGGAATTAACCTTGATGCCAGTCAGCTCTTCGAATTCCTTTTGATATTTCTGAAGGATTTCACCGCGCGGACTTTTGATGAGATTAACTTCGAGCGTTGTGCCCGCATATTTCTTCCAGTCGACACCCGACTGCGCGAAAGATGGGCTGATGCCTGTTACACCTGTGGCGGCAATAGCCGCTGTGCCTGCCAAAAACTGGCGACGTGTTGGACGTAATAGATTCATTACATGCTCCTCCCCTTAGGCCTTCCTGGCCCATTGATTCCTTCAACCCGGCAACTCCTCTTGCCCGGCCTCGGTTGTTAAATCTGCAAAGCCAGCTTCCGTGCATTATTGATGTGAACGGCGATGGCATCCATGGCGGTCTGCGGGTCTCGGGTTTCGATTGCACTCAGCACAGAAAGATGTTCCTGCATGACCGGGATAACGCGCCCGGTGATGCGGAAGCGCTCCTGATTGATCAGACGCATCTTGATCGTATTGGTCTGATAGGCACGCCAGATAATTTCATTATCGAGTGAGCCGACAATCGTATCATGCATGCTCCAGTCGATATTCTGTGCCTGCTCTTCAAGCTCCGGCGTTTCACCTTCGCTCATCGCGCGGTTGAGCGTATCTTCATGGGCAGCACGCAGCGAGCGCAGCAATTCATCGGAAGCCGACTGGCAGAAAATCGCGATCGACTCTTTTTCGATGAAAAGGCGAAACTGAAACGCTTCACGGATCAGATTAAGATCGATATGCGCGATCTGGAGCCCGCGCTGCGGCACGGTCTTGATTAGACCTTCCGCTTCAAGACGCGGGATCAGTTCGCGGATCGCACCCAGCGGCAAGCCCGTCATGGTGACGAGCTGGCGCTGCGAAACGAACTGACCCGGATGAAAATCACGCGCCAGCAAATGCTGGGTGAAGCTCTGATAAGCCTTATCCCGCAATTTTACCGGTTCGTTGTGATCGTCCACCAAAGCCATTCCCTTTTTTGTTATCGAGGCTTATGCCGCGATTAGGCCGCTTTTGCCAGATGCAAACGGTCGAATACACTACCAATTGCATCGAAATCCGCGTCATTGAGTGAAATCAGCGGTGCGCGCACGCGACGCCATTCCTTGTCACCCGTATGACGCGCAACCATGGCCTTGACCGCAGGCGTTACCGGTTAGTTCAGCAGCTGCTGCACGGCACCGACGAGTTCAGCATCATCCTGACCGTCATTGACCATGCGCAAAAGACGATCCGGGAACAGATTGGCCATGCCTGAAATCGCACCCTGTCCACCAAGCCGTACACCGGCAGCAAGATCACGTTCATCGCCGATAAGGATCGCAATATCTTTGTGGGCTGCAAGCAGCTTTTCCGTATAGGCCCAGGTGCCGGAAGAATCCTTCACGCCGGTGATGATGCCGCCAAAAGCTGCACGAAGACGACTGATGAGATCGACCGACAATTCAACCGCTGTCACCGATGGAATATTGTAGAGAATGATGCTGCGCGCATCTTCGCCCAAACCTTTGAAGACAGACGAGAACCAGTTGAACAGACCCTCGTCTGAGAGGTTTTTGAAATAGGAAGGCGGAGCCAGAAGAATGGCCTTGCAACCGCGACGCAGCGCATCGGCCGACTGAAGGACAGCATCGGCAACCGAATTTTCCATGACGCCGACAACAATGTTGGAAGCAGGGAAGCCGCCTGCGATAAATGCATCGAGAAGAGCAGCGCGTTCAGCATCGGCAATCGACGAACCTTCGCCGGTGGTGCCAAACAAGGTGACGCTTGAGCAGCCATTATCGAGGCGCGCGCGAGCATGTTTCAGCGCCCGGCTGACATCGATTTTGCCATCAGCATCGAATGGCGTGGTAAGCGCTGCAGAGAGCCCGAAGCGCTCCTGCCCAGAATGATTATGTGCCAAAACTGGCTCCTCCCAAGTTTGAACTTTAAGTTTGCACATACTAACATGTTAGTAAAGAGTCAATTCGTGTTCAGTGTGCATTCGGATGATTTTGGGAGAGCGTGGGAGAACTCGGAGTTCGGTAAGTTTGGCTCGGCCCAGAACGCCGGCATGCGCTGCCCTCACCCTTTCAGGCAGCACTTCACACCGGCTCAGGATGAGGAAGGTCTACGATTGAAACCCAGCTTATCGGGCTGGAACAATACCGGTTTCGATGAAGGAAACAACTTCATCCTGGCTTGGAGAACCGGCACGTCCACCAAAGCGCGCGCATTTGATGGCCGCAGCGGCATTGGCAAAGCGGATGATGTCAGTCATCCCCTTGCCCTCAACAAGACCATGCGCAAAAGCACCGTGGAAAACGTCGCCCGCAGCGAGCGTATCCACAGCATCGACTTTGAAACCCGCCACATGGGAAACAGGCTTGCCAGCACCTTCCGCCCAATAGCAGCCATCTGCGCCAGCCGTGACAGATGTGAAAACATCATAGCGATTGCTGAGAATACGGACACATTCACGCAAGTCCGTCGTGCCCGTGACGCTGATTGCGGCTGGTTCCGATGCAACAATATGAGTTGCAAGTGGTAACAGCGTTTCCAACAGTTCGACGGGTGCGGTATCGGCATCCAGAATGGCCGGAATACCTGCATCGCGCGCAGCACTTAGTGCTGTTTCAGCAGCCCACGGCCAGCGTACATCGGTCATAACAGCCGCATAGGTTCCCGCTGCAATCGGCGGCACCGGATCAGACGGACTTGCAAGCCTGCGATCATAAAACGGCACGATAATGCGTTCGCCATTCGCATCGACGAGGATCGAAGAAAATGCAGTGCGCGCGCCTTCCAGCCGCCGGATATAAGCGCAATCGATGCCTTCGGCTGAAAGCTCTGCGACAGCGCGGTCGCCTACTGAATCAATCCCCGCAGAAGCCCAGAGCGCCACGTTGCCACCGAGCCGGGCAATCGCAGCCGCTGCACTTGAAGCCATGCCAGCTGCGATTTCGACCGCTTCACGCGGCAGATATTTGCCTGCCGCGTGTGGGAGCTCATCAAGGCGGAGAATGGTGTCCATGGTGAGGGCACCAACGCAGAGAATTTTGGAAGTCATGATTAGGAAATGAGACCTTCCGAGCGAAGCTTCGTCCAGAATTCGTGCGGAATCGACTGCTCGAACCAGACGACATTCTGCCTGATCTGTTCTGGCGAACGCACACCGATCAGAATGGAGCTGACGGCCTCATGCATCATCGGGAATTGCATAGCAGCAGCGGCGAGCGGCACACGATACTCATCGCAAATATCATGCAGGCGATTGGTGCGAGCAATGATTTCAGCAGGCGCGTCGGCATAATCGAACTTCTGTTCGCCGCCGCGTGGCGCGGCCAGAATGCCGGAGTTGAACACACCAGCAATCACCAGCGCCATGCCACGCTTTTGCGCCAGCGGCAGAAATTCTTTTTCCGACACCTGATCGAGCAGCGAATAACGCCCGGCCAACAGCGAGCAATCAAGATCAGCCTCTTCAAGCGCATCGCGAATGATCTGCCATTCATTCACACCAAGACCGAAGCCCTTGATATTGCCTGCCGCGCGCAACTCAGTCAGCGCACGGAAACCACCGCCCTTGGTCAGCGCGTTCCAGTGAAACTCGTGTCTGTCGGCATGGGTCACGCGGCCAATGTCGTGAACATAGAGAAGATCAATTTCAGGAAAGCCCAGACGCTGTTGGCTGTCATCGAAGCTGCGCATGACGCCGTCATAGCTATAGTCAAAGACCTCACGGAAATTGAGGCCATTATGCCAGCCCGAATCGAGTGGATTCTTTGGCGGCGCTGGCGGCAAAGTGCGACCAGCGCGCTCATTGGTCATCAGGCGTCCGACCTTGGTGGAGACAACCGCACGTTCGCTTTTTTCGCGCAGCATATCGCCAAGCAAATGTTCGCAACGGCCATAGCCATACATCGGTGCGCTGTCGAAATAGCGAATACCGCTGTCCCAACCAGCTTCCAGCAATGCGTCTGCGTCAGCACGCGAAACAGGCGCATAAAGCCCGCCCAAAGGTGCCGTTCCCAGACCAAGCGCGGTTACCGTCAGACCAGTGCGGCCAAGCGTCCGCTTCTCGGATGCCTTCAGATGCATGGGTATCTCCTCAATCACAGCACGCAACGTGCCGTACTCCATCTTCACCGCGTCTTATCCAAAAACCGTTTCACACTTTTTGGGACGCGCCGCCTTTTTCAGCGCGCCTTATCCAAAAACTGCTTCGCAATTTTTGGGACGCGTTGCCTCTTCCCGCGATTGATAGGAGCAAGTTTGCCGAAGCGCAATCGGAAAAGCATACACATGCAAACAGCATATTCACGCACAAATAGATCATTTACCTGGGCATAAAAGCAGGAGAGTGCAGAAATTATTCATTTAATATCAATAGGATAATTCAACAACCCCGACCACTATCCCGTAAAAGCCTTAATCATCACCCGCTTGACAACGCCGATTTCCCGTCGATATTAGTATGATGTCAGACCAATTTTAGAACCAATAAGAGATACGGCCTGACGTCATTCGAACTGCCGCATGCCTGAAAAATGAAGTTTCAGAGCAATGCCGCAAATTCCGATGCACGAAGCCAGTGGGAGATGGCGGAATGAAAGATCGCAGGCTGCTGCAGATTGCACCACTACCGCCGATGGATCGCGCCCGGCAGGTAACGGATGCGCTCGCAACCTATATCCAGACCGCTCAGCTTCAGGCCGGAGATCGCCTTCCCGCCGAACGTGAATTGATGACCGCGCTGGCCGTGGGGCGCTCCACCATTCGCGAAGCAATCCGACACTTTCAGGCGCTGGGTGTGATCGAAGCCCGTAAAGGCAGCGGCACCTATCTGCTAAAGCCCGTTTCGGCGGCAACCATTCATATGCCGCTTTCATTCGATCCTGCGCAATTGCGTGATGCTTTACTGCAATCGCTTGAAGTACGCCGTGGCATCGAAGCCGAAGCCAGCATGGTCGCCGCCCGCAAACGCACGGCTGAAGACCTCGTCATCATCGAACGCAATCTCAATGAGATGGAGCGCGTTCATATCGCGGAAGGCACGTCTGGCCCGGAAGATCTGGCGTTTCACCTGGCCATTTACGACGCGACCCATAATCCGCTTTTCAGACAATTGCTCGAACAGATGCGCGAAGCCTTCTTGCACTTCTGGGATCATCCGTTCGAGCGGATCGACTTCGCGCGGCGAACCTTTCCGTTCCACCGCACGCTCTTTAACGCCATCCTGGCTCAGGACCCTGAAGCCGCTCGGCAGGAAACACTCAAGATCCTCGACATAGTCGAGGAAGACATCAAGGAAATGTCCAAATGACCGACGGGATGGATCCGCTGGATTTCGCAGCGCTTACGGTTGCCCATGATGAAGGCAATGCATACGACGCCGTGGTTCCACCCATCGTGCAGACTTCGCTTTTCACCTTCCCAAGCTATGACGACATGGTCGCCTCCTATCGCGGCGAAAAGGTTCGCCCGATCTATACGCGCGGCCTGAACCCGACCGTGCGAGCATTTGAAGAAATGCTGGCGAAACTTGAAGGCGGCGAAGACGCGCTGGGGTTTGCCAGCGGCATGGCTGCGATCTCCTCAAGTGTTCTGGCATTTGTTAAGCCGGGTGATCGCATTGTTGCCGTGCGCCATGTCTATCCAGATGCGTTCCGCCTGTTCGGCACCATTATGAAGCGCATGCAGGTGCAGGTAGACTACGTCGATGGCCGCGACGAGGAAGCGGTTGCAAAAGCCCTGCCCGGTGCAAAGCTCTTCTATATGGAAAGCCCGACGAGCTGGGTCATGGAAGCCCATGATGTCGGTGCCTTGGCAACCATTGCCAAGCAGCATGGCGTGTTGAGCATCATCGATAACAGCTGGGCCAGCCCGATCTTCCAGCGCCCGCTGTCGCTTGGCGTTGATCTTGTCGTGCATTCGGCATCGAAATATCTTGGCGGCCATAGCGATGTCGTGGCCGGCGTCGTGACCGGCTCGAAAGAGCTGATCAATGCAATCCGTGCAGAAACCTATCCATATCTCGGCGGCAAGCTTTCACCATTTGATGCGTGGCTTCTGGTGCGTGGTATGCGCACCTTGCCGACGCGCATGAAGGCGCATGAGGCTTCGGCACTGGAAATTGCAAAGCGTCTTCAGGCGCTGGATGTGGTTGAGACCGTCTGCCACCCGGCACTTGCCAATCGTCTGCCTGCGGGCCTCAAGGGTACGTCCGGTCTGTTCTCGGTCATCTTCCGGGAAGGCGTGAACATTCGCGAATTCTGCAATCATCTCGATCTGTTCAAGCTCGGCGTGAGCTGGGGCGGACATGAAAGCCTGATCGTGCCAGGCGAAGTCGTGCTGCAGCAGAAAGCACAGCCAAATTCAGCACATACGTTCGGCATCGACCCGCGCTCCGTGCGCCTGCATGTCGGACTGGAAGGAACGGAAGCGCTGTGGCGGGATATTGAAGGAGCGCTCACAGCATCGACCGAATAACGAAAATCTAGTGAGGAGCAATAAGGGGAACTGCAATGAAAAAACTAATAGCAGCCGCATTCGCAACCATGCTTTTGAGCGGTACGGCACTTGCCGATACCACTCTGAAGCTTGTTGAAGTCATCACCAGCCCGGAGCGCACTAAGACGCTTGAATCCATCGTTGCCAAGTTTGAGGCAGCCAATCCGGGCACCAAGGTCGAGATCATCTCGCTGCCATGGGGCGAATCCTTCCAGAAATTCGCAACCATGGTTTCGGCTGGTGAAATTCCTGACGTCATGGAAATGCCCGACACCTGGGTTTCGCTCTATGCCAATAACGGGATGCTGGAAAGCCTCGAGCCATATCTTGAAAAGTGGGAAACCACACCAGACCTGACCGAGCGCGCGCTTGAACTTGGCCGCAGCGTCAAGAACACAGCCTATACGCTGCCTTACGGCTTCTATCTGAACGCCATGTTCTACAACAAGAAGCTGCTGTCTGAGGCTGGTGTGTCCGAGCCACCGAAGACGATGGACGAATTTGTCGAAGCCTCCAAGAAGATTGCCGCTCTTCCCGGCAAGTCCGGGTTCTGTATGCGTGGTGGCCCCGGCGGCCTCAATGGCTGGGTGATTTTTGCTGCATCCATGGCCGGTGACAATAAGTTCTTCAACGAAGACGGCACCTCGACCATGAACAGCGAAGGTTGGAAAAAGGGCATCACCTGGATGGTCGATCTCTACAAGAACGGCCTTGCACCGAAGGACAGCGTCAACTGGGGCTTCAACGAAACCGTCGCCGGTTTCTATAGCGGCACCTGTGCCTTCCTCAACCAAGATCCGGATGCGCTGATCGCCATTGCCGAACGCATGAAGCCGGAAGATTTCGGCGTTGCCATCATGCCAAAGGGCCCGGCTGGCAAAACCTTCCCAACCATCGGCTTTGCCGGCTGGTCGATGATGAGCGGCAGCCAGAACAAGGACCTCTCCTGGAAGCTGATCTCGATGCTTGAAGGCCCGGAAGGCAACATCGAATGGAACAAGCGCACCGGTGCCTTGCCGGTTCTCAAATCCGCTCAGAACGATCCGTTCTATAGCGGCGAGCAGTTCAAGGGCTGGTTCGATGAACTGGCTGACAAGAACGTCGTTCCAACCGTCATGCCGACCTATCTGGAAGAATTTGCATTCTTCAAGGATTCGCTCGTCATCAAGACCTCGCAGGAAGCGCTTCTCGGCGACATCACGCCAGATCAGCTGGCCGACCAGTGGGCAGAATATCTGACCAAGGCACAGCAGAAGCACCTTTCAAAGCAATAGCAACATGAACAGCTTGCAGGCGTGGAACAGCCACGCCTGCAAAGCGAATGATGCAGCCCCGCGAAGGGAAAAATGATGAACGACACCGCTTCCATAAAGGCCCCGGTGCGCAACAACGTGCAAAAGCAGGATCGCCGCAGTTTTCTGCAGCGACTTGCGCACGCCTCCGAACCTTATCTCTACAGTGCCCCCGCACTGATCCTCATCGGCGCCGTCATGCTGGTTCCGCTGATCCTCGGCGTCTCCTATGCCTTTCGCGACATTCAGTTGCTCAACCCGTTTTCGGGTGGCTATGTGGGGCTTGATCATTTCCGCGAACTTGCGACCGATCAGGCTTTCTATCGTTCCTTAAAAAATACACTCTGGTGGACCGGTTGCTCGGTGCTGCTGCAATTCGTGTTCGGGCTTATTCTCGCCCTGTTGCTCGACAAGCCATTCGCCGGACGTGGGCTGGCACAGGCGTTGATCTTCCTGCCATGGGCTGTGCCGACTTTCCTCACAGGTCTTAACTTTGCATGGCTTTTTAATCCGGTTATCGGCCCGCTGCCGCATTGGCTACATGCAATCGGTATTCTGAGCGCACCAGACAACATCCTGTCCGACCCTAATCTGGCCATGTGGGGCATCATTACCGCCGGTGTGTGGTGGGGTATTCCGTTCTTTGCCATCACCATGCTGGCCGCCTTGCAGGCTATCCCGCGCGACCTTTATGAAGCAGCAGCGATCGATGGTGCTGGCCCCTTCCAGCGTTTTCTCTCAATCACGCTTCCCTACCTTGCGCCAACCATGGCTATCACCATTTTGCTGCGCACCGTCTGGATTGCCAACAGTGCCGATCTGATTGTCGTGATGACCGGCGGCGGTCCTGCCGACCGGACCCAGATCGTCGCCAGCTATATTTTCACGCAGGCCTTCAAACGGCTTGATTTCGGTTATGCCTCGGCGATTGCGATGGTCTTGCTTGTGCTGCTGATGGTCTATTCGATGCTCATCGTGCTGTTGCGCCAGACGCTTCTGAACAAGGATTGAGGCCATGACCAACCGTAAAATCCTCCTTGTTGGCGCGCATCGCATTGCCATTCTGCTATTCGTTCTGTTTGCACTGTTTCCGATTTTCTGGCTGGTGAAGGTTTCCGTCACACCCAATGATCTGCTTTACAGCGAAGGCGTGCGGCTATGGCCATCGCGTATGACGTTCGATCACTTCAGCCATGTGTTGAATAACAGCTCATTTCCGCTGTTTTTCCGCAACAGCCTGATCGTGTCCGGCTCAACTGCCATTATTGTTACGCTGCTGGCATCGCTCTCCGGCTATGCGCTGTCACGTTTCAACTTCCGCGCCAAATACTGGATTGTGGCGCTGATGCTACTGACGCAGATGTTTCCGCTCGTGATGCTGATCGCGCCAATCTACAAGATCATGGCACCGCTCGGTCTCACCAATAGCCTGATCGGCCTTATCATCGTCTATTCGGCATTCAATGTGCCTTTTGCCACCTTCCTGATGCAATCGTTCTTCGACGGCATTCCGAAGGATCTCGAAGAAGCCGCCAAGATCGACGGCGCAACGCAGTTCATGGCTTTCCGCCAGATCATTCTGCCGCTGACTCTGCCCGGTATTGCAGCAACGCTAGGCTTTGTTTTCACCGCAGCGTGGAGCGAGCTTCTGTTCGCGCTGATGCTGATTTCCGGCAATGATTCAGCCACGTTCCCGGTCGGGCTTTTGAGCTTCGTCTCAAAATTCTCGGTCGATTTCGGACAGATGATGGCAGCGGGCGTGCTCGCGCTGATCCCGGCCTGTCTCTTCTTCTTCCTCATTCAACGATATCTCGTGCAGGGCCTCACGGCTGGCGCGGTCAAAGGCTGAAAGGATTTTTCCCTATGGCTTCCATCGATATTCAGTCAGTCCGCAAAAGCTATGGCGAACATGCTGTTCTGCACGGCGTTGATCTTGAGATCAAAGATGGCGAATTCATTGTGCTGGTCGGCCCGTCAGGCTGTGGCAAATCCACATTGCTGCGCATGATTGCTGGCCTTGAAGACATCACCGCCGGCCAGGTGCAAATCAGTGGCAAGCGCGTCAATGAACTGGCACCCAAAGACCGCGATATTGCTATGGTGTTTCAGTCCTATGCGCTCTACCCGCATATGAGTGTCGCCGACAATATGAGCTACAGTATGCGGCTGCGCAAAACGCCTAAAGAAAAGATTGCAAGCGCCATCAAATCGACCGCCGCCAAACTTGGGCTAGATCCTTTGCTGGAACGTCGCCCGAAGGCGCTTTCAGGCGGCCAGCGTCAACGTGTTGCCATGGGCCGCGCCATTGTGCGTCAGCCCAAGGCCTTCCTCTTTGACGAGCCACTTTCCAACCTCGACGCCCGCCTGCGCGAGCAGATGCGTGCTGAAATCAAGAAGCTGCATGGTGAGCTGAAAGCCACATCCATCTATGTGACACATGACCAGATCGAAGCCATGACTCTGGCCGACCGTATCGTCGCCATGCATGGTGGTGTGGTGCAGCAGGTCGGCTCTCCACTGGAGCTTTATGACCGCCCGGCCAATCTCTTCGTGGCAGGTTTCATCGGCTCACCCGCCATGAATTTTCTCGATGTTACCTATCTTGAAAAGGATGGTGGCCCGCGTCTGAAACTCAAGGACGGCACGCTCATCGCGCTGCCGCAGCCGGTAAAACTCAAGGATGGCGCGAACGCCACGCTTGGCATTCGTCCAGAGCATGTGCATATCGAGAATTCAGCAGACCTGACGGCTGATGTCGATCTGGTCGAGCCGACTGGCTTCGGCATTATCCTGCATCTCAGCCTGCACGGATTGCCGTTCAAGATTTTCACGCTGGATCGCGATGCGCTTCATGCGCAGGGTTCTGTTCAGGTAAGCTTCCCGGCACAGCATCTCCATCTGTTCGATGGCGAAGGAAATCGCGTCGAGAGCGCTTAAACTGCATCCGAAAACCGCGCCTGAATGCTCTGCGAAAGCAGGGCAACGGGGCGGCTTTGATCACCAGCCTTGAGCCAGATCAGTTCTTCAATCTCACTGGAAGCGGCAGGCACCTGCCCTTCTTTCAGGGTGAGATGAAACAGCTCGGCTTCAACTGTGGAATCAAGTTCGTTGGCTGCAGGCGCTGACATTTTCGCAGCATAGCTTAACTGGCTTTCGTCAATGCGAATGCCAAGCTCTTCTTCGATCTCGCGGATTAGGGCTATTTCAGGCGCTTCGCCTGCATCAATCTTGCCACCGGGCTGGAAAAAAATCTCGCTGCCGCGCTTGCGCACGAGGAGGAAACGGCCCGCTTCATCACGGACAATGGCTGCTGCAATAAGAATCGTTTTCATGATGACGAAACATCGTCGCGAACACGCACACCGTCAAGAATGATTGCCGCAATGGAGCGCGCTGTCTGCTCGTAAAAATCCGGTTCTTCCGTGCGTTTGCCAAGTATGGCTGCGACCTGAACCGAGAAGTCGGAATAATGCTGCGTCACCGCCCAGATCGTGAAAATCAGGTGATAGGGATCAATCGGCGCAATGCGCTTCTCCTCAATCCAGCGATGAATGACCCGCGCTTTTTCATCAACCAGATCTTTCAAATGACCTTTCAGAAATTCGGTAATTGCCGGTGCGCCATGTAGAATTTCATTGGCAAATAGCCGCGATGCTTCTGGCCGTTTGGCCGAAAGCTCGAGCTTCTGCGCGATATAGTTTCGCAACTCCTCAAGCGGATCACCTTGCGGGTTGATGCTCTCAAACGGGCCAAGCCATTCTGTGAGTGTCTCTTCAAGAACCGTCACATAGATATTCTGCTTGCGCGGAAAATAATAAAGCAGGTTTGGCTTCGACATGCCTGCCTTTTCGGCGATCTGATCGACTGTCGAACCACGAAAGCCATAGGCGGAAAAGACATCAAGCGCTGCATCCAGAATAAGCCTGCGGTTGATCGCCTGAATGCGCGTCGCACCTTCCGCTTTCTCGTTTGCACCTGCTTCGGCGGGAGCTGTCGCATCTGTGACCATTTAACACCTTCTGACGAAGCAAAATTTCTTAAAACCGCTTGACCGTTGTCGAACGCTCTTCTAGCCTGCATTTTGACCAACTAGTCAAGTTTTTGCAAATACTGCAAGAAGATTGAGGCCAAAGAGCCGGGTCGCGGGAACAACATAACATGCGAAGCGCTGGCAGCAATGCCACAGCTTATGCATGCTTGAAATGTGGAGGCAGAGCATATGGCGCTCAGCAGCAATCCCAGTTTCAGCAATCTCAAGGTCGATGGTGATCGGCTATGGGACAGCTTGATGGATATGGCCAAAATTGGCCCTGGTATTCGTGGCGGCAATAACCGCCAGACGCTGACCGATGAAGACAGCGAAGGCCGCCAGCTTTTCCAGTCGTGGTGTGAAAAAGCCGGATTGTCGATGACCGTCGACACGATGGGCAATATGTTCTTCCTTCGCCCCGGCGAAGATGCGGATGCTGATCCGGTTTACATGGGCAGCCATCTCGACACGCAGCCGACAGGCGGCAAATATGATGGCGTGCTCGGTGTGCTTGGCGGACTTGAAGTCATGCGCACATTGAACGACACCAATATCAAGACAAAGCGCCCTATCGTCGTGGTCAATTGGACCAATGAAGAAGGCACGCGTTTTGCACCTGCAATGCTCGCTTCCGGCGTTTTCGCCGGTGTGCATGAGCAGGATTGGGCCTATGAACGCACCGACGCCAAAGGCAAGAAATTCATTGATGAGCTGGAGCGTATTGGCTGGAAGGGCGACGAACCGGTCGGCAAGCGCAAAATTCATTCGATGTTTGAGCTGCACATCGAACAAGGCCCGATTCTTGAGATTGAGAACAAGGACATTGGCGTTGTCACCCATGGTCAGGGACTGTGGTGGTTGCAGGTAACATTAACCGGAAAGGAAGCGCATACTGGCTCGACGCCTATGAAGATGCGCAAGAATGCAAGCGTAGGGCTGGGCAAGATGCTGCAGCTCGTCAACGAGATCGCCATGTCGCATCAGCCTGATGCTGTTGGCGGCGTGGGCCATATTGAAGTCTCGCCAAACTCACGCAATGTGCTTCCAGGCCAGATCGTTTTCACCGTCGATTTCCGTTCGCCGGATCAAAAAACCCTCGATGCCATGAAAGCGCGATTTGAAACTGAAGCGCCAAAAATCGCCGAAGAACTTGGCATCGGCATTGAAATCGAAGTGGCCGGACATTTCGATCCCGTCACGTTCGACGAGGGCTGCGTCACGGCTATTCGCAATGCAGCCGAACGGCTTGGTTATAGCCATCGCAACATCGTTTCAGGCGCCGGTCACGACGCCTGCTGGATCAATCGTGTAGCGCCTACCGCCATGGTCATGTGTCCATGCGTGGATGGTCTCAGCCACAACGAAGACGAAGATATTTCCAAAGAATGGGCATCGGCTGGCGCTGATGTGCTTCTTCATGCCGTATTGGAGACTGCTGAAATTGTAAGTTAGTTTTCAGCCGATCCAATACTGCTTAATGTTCGAAACAAAACCAAAAAGGGGAACGCGAACATGGTTAGTTCTGGGGCAAGTAAGGTTATCAAAGGCGGCACCGTCATTACGGCAGACCGCACCTTTAAAGCCGACGTTCTCATCGAAGGCGAGAAGATTGTTGCCGTGGGCGATAATCTGACCGGCGATGAAACCATCGACGCTTCGGGCTGTTACATCATGCCCGGCGGCATCGATCCGCATACGCATTTGCAGATGCCCTTCATGGGCACCTATTCATCCGACGATTTCGACACCGGCACCGCTGCAGCGCTTGCAGGCGGCACGACGATGGTTGTGGATTTCGTGCTGCCCGGACCGGAAGGCAATCTACTCGACGCGTTGCAGGAATGGTTCCAGAAGGCAGGCAAGGCCCGCACCGACTATTCTTTCCATATGGCGATCACCGGCTGGAGCGAACGCGCTTTCAATGAAATGCCGGAAGTGGTGAAGCGCGGCATCAACACCTTCAAGCACTTTATGGCCTATAAGGGCGCGTTGATGGTCAATGATGACGAGATGTTCGCATCGTTCCAGCGCTGCGCTGAGCTCGGCGCCATGCCGCTCGTTCATGCGGAAAACGGCGACATCGTTGCGCAATTGCAGGCAAAGCTGCTGGCCGCTGGCAATGACGGACCGGAGGCGCACGCCTATTCACGCCCGCCGGAAGTGGAAGGTGAAGCGACCAACCGCGCCATCATGATTGCCGATCAGGCCGGTGTGCCGCTTTATGTGGTGCACACATCCTGCGAGCAGGCGCATGAAGCAATCCGCCGCGCACGCCAGAAAGGGATGCGCGTTTATGGTGAGCCACTGATCCAGCATTTGACGCTCGATGAAAGTGAATATCACAATCGCGATTGGGATTATGCTGCGCGCCGCGTGATGTCGCCGCCATTCCGCGACAAGGTCAATCAGGATAGTCTCTGGGCGGGCTTAGCTGCAGGCAGTCTGCAATGTGTTGCAACCGATCATTGCGCCTTCACGTCCGAACAAAAGCGCCATGGCATCGGCAATTTCACCAAGATTCCGAATGGCACCGGCGGACTTGAAGAACGGCTGCCCGTGCTCTGGACGCGTGGAGTTCGCACCGGTCGTCTCACGCCCAATGAGTTCGTGGCTGTCACCTCAACCAATATTGCGAAGATCCTCAACATCTATCCGCGAAAGGGTGCGGTCCTACCGGGTGCTGATGCCGATATCATCATCTGGGACCCGGAGGCGACCAAGAAGGTTTCCGCCAAGACGCAGCACTCTTCCATTGATTACAATGTCTTTGAAGGTTTTGAGCTGAAAGGCCTGCCGGTAAAGACATTCTCGCGCGGTCGTCTTGCCTTCGACAAGGGGCATGTGACGGCGCAGCCGGGTGATGGACGTTTCGTTGAACGCGAGCCTAACGGCGCGGTCAACCGGGCTCTGTCGCAATGGAAAGAAATCGTCGCACCACGCAAAGTGGAACGCAGCGCCGAACATATGCCGATAGGGGTCTGATACATGGCTCTAGCTCAGCTTCGGGAAATGCGCATGAATTTGGAAAACAGCGTTGCCCCGGAGAGGGGCTTAAAAAATGCGCAGACCGTGATCGACATCAAGGATCTGTCACTGGTTTTTGAAACCAATGACGGTCCGGTTCATGCCCTGTCCGACATCAATCTCGCCATTCAACGTGGCGAGTTTGTTTCTTTCATTGGTCCGTCTGGTTGCGGCAAAACCACCTTGATGCGTGTGGTGGCTGATCTTGAACAGCCCACATCCGGCTCTGTAACCGTTAACGGCAAGACGCCTGAACAGGCGCGGCTTGATCGCTCTTACGGCTATGTCTTTCAGGCGGCGGCACTGTTTCCGTGGCGCACCATTGAAGACAATATCAGCCTGCCGCTGGAAGTGATGGGATATAGCGCGGCCGATCGCAAAGCGCGGATCGAAAAGAACCTTGCACTGGTGAACCTTTCGGGCTTCGGCAAGAAGTTTCCATGGCAGCTTTCCGGTGGAATGCAGCAGCGGGCATCGATTGCCCGTGCGCTGTCATTCGATCCGGATATGCTGCTGATGGACGAGCCGTTCGGCGCACTGGACGAGATCGTTCGCGATCACCTCAACGAACAGCTTCTCAAGCTCTGGGCCGCAACGCAAAAGACTGTCATCTTTGTAACCCACTCGATCCCGGAAGCCGTTTTTCTTTCGACCAAGATCGTCGTGATGAGCCCGCGCCCGGGCCGCATTCATGAAATCATCGACTGTGATCTCGGGCCGGATCGCACACTGGATATTCGTGAATCGGAAGCGTTTCTCAAAATCGCCCATCGTGTGCGCGAAGGCCTGCGGCTGGGGCATATTCATGAGTAACCAGCGGGGCCAAAAATTAGATGAAAGGGGGCTGACATGAGAGCCTTTTTTCGCGACAAATTCATTCCGGTGACGACGGTTCTGCTGGCGATCATCGGGCTTTGGTATCTGCTTGCGGTTTTTCTCAACGCTCCGTTTGAGCGCGATCAGGCAGAGCGGGCCGGAACCGAGATTTCTTTCTCGACAATTGCGGCCAATACGATGCATCAGGATCGCCCGGTCCTGCCTGCGCCGCATCAAGTCGCGGAAGAAATCTGGAAAACCGTCTTTGACGTGAAACCAAGCTCCAAGCGCAGCCTTGTCTATCATGGCTGGGTGACGCTCTCATCGACATTGCTCGGTTTTGTGCTGGGATCGGCGCTTGGTGTGTTGCTCGCGGTCGGTATTGTGCATTCGCGCACGCTGGACAAAAGCCTGATGCCGTGGATCATCACCTCGCAGACAATCCCCATCCTCGCCATCGCACCGATGATTATTGTGGTGCTGAATGCGATTGGTATTTCGGGCCTGCTGCCAAAGGCAATCATATCGACCTATCTCTCCTTCTTCCCCGTTGCGGTGGGCATGGTCAAAGGCCTGCGCTCGCCCGATGTGATGCATCTTGATCTGATGCGGACTTACAATGCATCTCGCAATCAGGTGTTCTGGAAACTACGCTGGCCTGCGGCCATGCCGTTCCTGTTCACATCGATGCAGATTGCAGTCGCTATCAGTCTGGTGGGGGCCATCGTCGGCGAGTTGCCAACCGGTGCAGTTGCAGGTCTTGGCGCGCGTTTGCTGGCGGGTTCTTATTACGGGCAGACGGTTCAGATATGGGCCGCCCTCATCGCAGCAGCCATCATGGCGGGGCTGCTTGTGGCACTTGTCGGGTTGATCGCACGCATCGTCAACCGACGTATGGGTGCGCGACCAGAAAGGGCGGCTGCATGATGATGAACGTCATAATCATTATCGCGCTGATTGCCGTTTCCTGGGCAATTGTGGGCTGGGTGGCAAGCCTCAAGGCGCGCAACCCACACGCCCAAAAACTGCTGGACATTGCCGTCCCTGCCCTCTTCGGCATAGCGATGCTTCTCCTTTGGGAAGTCACCGTTCGATTGTTTGCCGTGCCGCAGGTGCTCTTGCCAGCCCCGTCAGTCATATGGGCGCGGATTACGAGTTCGGTTCCGATCCTGTGGGCCGACTTTCAGCAGACCTTCATGAAGGCCGTCATCATCGGTTATATCGCGGGGTGCGGACTGGGTTTCATTACGGCGATCATCGCTGATCGCATACCGTTCTTGCGCAAAGGCCTGCTGCCGCTTGGCAATCTTGCTGCTGCCCTTCCGATTGTCGGCGTGGCTCCCATCATGGTGATGTGGTTTGGCTTCGACTGGCAGTCAAAGGCAGCGGTCGTCATCATCATGACCTTCTTCCCGATGCTCGTGAACACAGTTGCGGGACTTGCAGCAAGTGGTTCGATGGAGCGCGATCTGATGCAGACCTATGGCTCAAACTACTGGCAAACGCTCGTCAAGCTGCGACTGCCAGCGGCCATGCCCTTCATCTTCAATGCGCTCAAGATCAACTCCACATTGGCGCTGATCGGCGCGATTGTGGCCGAGTTTTTCGGCACGCCCATTGTCGGCATGGGCTTCCGTATATCCGCGGAAATCGGGCGCATGAATGTGGACATGGTCTGGGCCGAAATCTTTGTAGCCGCTCTTGCGGGGTCGCTCTCGTATGGGCTGATCGCGCTGATCGAGCGCAGAATGACATTCTGGCACCCTTCTTACAGGAGGGCTTAAGCCTGACGATTTGGCATCCGCCAACATAAGGCGGACCAAAGCGCATTCCGAAAAGTGGAAACCGGTTTTCGGGCAAAATGCGCGCAATAAAAAAGAACCAGAGGAGAACTGAGATGAAAAAGGCAATTTCTCTATGCCTTGGAACAGCCGGACTGGCACTGGCGCTCATGAGCAGCTCGGCAATGGCAGCTGACAAGCTGACCTTGCAGCTCAAATGGGTGACACAGGGGCAGTTTGCGGGCTACTACGTTGCCAAGGATAAAGGCTTTTATGAAGCCGAAAATCTCGACGTTGAAATCAAGCCGGGTGGCCCGGATGTGGCTCCCCCTCAGGTGATCGCCGGTGGTGGTGCTGACGTAGTGGTGGACTGGATGCCGTCTGCGCTCGCCACCCGCGAAAAGGGCGTTCCGCTCGTCAACATCGCGCAGCCATTCAAGAAATCCGGCATGATGCTGACCTGCCGCAAAGACACCAACATCACCAAGCCGGAAGACTTCAAGGGCCGCACGCTTGGCGTTTGGTTTGGCGGCAATGAATATCCGTTCCTGTCATGGATGAGCCATCTGAAAATCCCGACCGAAGGCGGCAAGGATGGCGTAACCGTGCTCAAGCAGGGCTTTAACGTGGATCCGCTGATCCAGAAGCAGGCCGACTGTATTTCCACGATGACCTATAATGAATATTGGCAAGTGATCGATGCCGGTATTCCGGCGGATCAGCTCGTCGTGTTCCCCTATGAAGAACAGGGCGTCGCTACGCTTGAAGACGGGCTCTACGTGCTCGATAAGAGCCTTGAAGACCCTGCAATGGTCGACAAGCTTGCCCGCTTTGTCCGCGCTTCGATGAAGGGTTGGCAATATGCGTCAGAACATCCTGATGAAGCCGCCGAGATCATTCTCGAAAACGACTCTTCCGGTGCGCAGACACAGGAAGTTCAGGAGCGCATGGTGAAGGAAATCGCCAAGCTGATTGACGGTTCTGACGGCACGCTTGATGTAGCTGCTGCCGACCGCACCGTCGAAACTTTGCTTGGTGGCGGCTCTGATCCTGTCATTACCAAGAAGCCGGAAGGTGCATGGTCCGCAAAGGTAACGGACGCGATGAAGAAGTAAACAAGGCAATTAGAGCGCCGGGCGTCCTATTGGACGACCGGCGCTCTGTCTCTTTAAATCCAGAGCATAATTTTACCTTAAACTGATCCAAGTTTAAGGAATTATGCTCTGAAAAGCCCGGTCTCACGACCGGGGTTTTACCGAGTATTTCTATCCAGAAATACTCTAGTCCTTTTCCGCACATCTCGTTCCGAAAACCGGTACCCACTTTTCGGGATGTGCTTTATTTCAGCTTTTCTTCCAAAGCGACTGCCCTGACCAGCTCGCGTTCAAGCCGTGCTTCTTCTTCAACCTTTGGCTTGGTGAAGCGTCCGAGCAGGAGATAAGCAACTGGCGTCACGAAAAGCGTGGCAATCGTTGCAAGACCAAGACCGCCAACGATAACCCAGCCGAGTGCGACACGCGCTTCTGCGCCCGCACCGCTTGCTAATACAAGCGGCACACCACCCAGAACCGAACAGATCATCGTCATACAGACCGGACGCAGTCGGATATTGGCTGCTTCCTCGATGGCCTGACGAACATTCATGCCTTTATCGCGCAACTGATCGGCAAATTCGACGATCAGAATACCGTTCTTGGCCATGATGCCGACCAGTAGCACAAGCCCGATCTGGCTATAGACGTTAAGGCTTGTGCCGGTGAGGATCATCGCAAACACAGCACAGCCGAGGCCCAAAGGCACCGTAGCCATAACGATCAGCGCACTGATGAAGCTTTCAAACTGAGCTGCAAGCACCAGCATGATGATGATGATCGCAAAGCCGAAGACGAGTGCAATGCCCGTTGAGGTTTCGCTCAATGTCGAGGCTTCTGCCAATGGAATGATATGCGCGCCGGGCGGCAGAAGTGGTGCAGCAATTTGCAACGCGGCAGCATATGCATCGCCCAAGGCAAAGTCGCTGCGAAGGTCGGTCGTGATTGCAACCGAGCGCAAGCGTTCTTCACGGTTCAACTGCGGCGGAACAGCCTTTTCAACGACAGTTGCTATCGAAGACATCGGGACATAGCGACCGTCAGTCGTCTTGAGGAAGACGTTTTCAAGATCGGTCGGATCGTTGATCGGGTTGGTGGTCGAAACGAGCTTCACGTCAAAGCTTCTGTCGCCCACGTAAACCGAGCCGATCTTGCGACCATCAAGAACAGACTGAACTGCATTGGCAAGACCGGTAATATCGATGCCGAGATCGGACGCGCGTTCGCGGTTGATTTCGACGGAAAGCTGCGGTTGCGTTGGTTCGACTGACAGGCGCGGCTGCACAAAGCGCGGATCTTTTTCGAGCGCTGCAACAATCGCATCCGTCGCTGGACGAAGCTTGGCGTAATCACTGCCAAGAACGGCAAACTGCAAGCCGTTACCTGCACCGCGAATACCAAGGCTATTTGGCTGAGCAGTGAAAATGCGGACCGCTGTAATCCCGCTTACGCGCGCGGTGATGTCGGCCATGATTTCCTGCTGCGTGCGGCTGCGTTCTTTCCAAGGTGCAAGTGTCAGCACGACAAAGCCGTTGTTTGAAGAACCACCAGAACCGGCAATCGCGTAAGTCGTCTGGATCTCACCGCTATCGCGCAAAGGCTGGATAGCGGTTTCGATTCTGTCGAGCTGCGACTGAAGATATTCTACGCTGATGCCTTGCGGACCGTTGATGCGAAGAAGCGCTACAGCACGATCTTCGGTCGGCGTCAGTTCCTGTCTGAGCATACCGAAACCGACATAGGATGCGCCAGCAAAGAGCACGGCCACCAGCACCACGATATATGGAGCCGAAAGACAGGCATGGAGGCTCCGGCGATAAAAATTCGCCAAGCCGCTGCCAATGCGGCGCAGGAACTTCGGGCCGTGACCGCCGCCTTCAGTAGTCTCCGCACCTTCCTTGAGGAAGCGCGATGCAAGCATCGGACAGAGCGTCAGTGCCACAATCGATGACAACAGAATTGCAATCGCCAGCACGAAACCAAATTCTCGGAACAGACCACCCGCCTGCCCCGGCAGGAAGGAAATCGGCACGAAAACGGCAACGAGCGTCAATGTCGTCGCGATAACCGCAAAGAACACTTCCTGCGTGCCAAGCACAGCTGCTGCACGCGGCCCCATGCCCTGATTGCGTCGTCGGACAATATTTTCGAGCACGACAATCGCGTCATCCACCACAAGGCCTGTGGCGAGCACCAGCGCGAGCAGCGTGAGAATATTGACCGAGAAACCCGTCAGATAAATCGCGGCAATCGTACCAATAAGGGCGACTGGCATGGCCAGAGCAGGGATAAGCGTTGCGCGGATATCCCACAGAAACATGAAGATAATCACGACCACGATAATGACCGAAGCAATCAGCGCGATTTCGACCTCATGGATAGCGCCATTGATGAAGCTGGCATCGTCACTGGTGACCGTCACGTCCACACCCGGTGGCAAGGTGTTCTTCAAATTTGCAACAGCGGCACGAACGCCTTCGGAAATATCGAGCGTATTCGACTGTGCCTGACGCACGATACCCAGGCCGATTGCTGTCTTCCCGTTGGAGCGAACAGCGGAGCTTTCCACATCCGGACCAAGCGTTACTGTTGCCACATCGCGGATTTGCGTGCGGCCTTTGATATAGACGTTTTCAAAATCCTCAGGCCGTTCAAGATTGGCCGTTGCACGAACCACAATTGACTGATCGGAACTGCGCAGCGAGCCGGCAGGGGCATCAAGCCCCATGGAAGACAGTGCGCTGGATAGATCCGCAATGGTCAGGCCATAACTTGCAAGGCGCGCCTGATTGATATCAATGCGGAAAATCTTGTCGCGATCACCATTGATCTGCACATCGGCCACGCCAGGAACAGCTGAAAGGACATCCTGGATCTGGTCTTCCACCAGCACCGTCATATCGTCGACGGCCATCGTGTCGGAGGTGACAGCGAGGCGCATTACCGGATCGGCATTGGAGTCGGCTTTGATGATGCGGGACGGGTCGGCTTCTTCCGGTACGTCGTTGGCAACACGCGAAATCGCGTCGCGCATGTCGGCGGCAGCGACATTGAGATCGACACCGTCGTTGAACTCGACTGTGACACGGCTGCGCTCGAAAGACGAAGACGAAGAAATCGTTTTAACGCCCGATACGCGGGCGACCGCGTTTTCGAGAACCTGCGTGAGCTGTCGGTCGATCGTTTCCGCCGAAGCACCACTAAAATCGGTGCTGATGGTAACGACAGGACGATCCACATCGGGCAATTCACGAATATCGACGCCAGTGAAGGCCGCCATACCCGCGACAATGATCAGAACGTTGATGACGAAGGCAAAGACCGGACGGCGGATGAAAAGCGCCGTCGATCCGCCATTGTTTCCGGATTTCGAATTAGGATTGCTCACGCTTTATCCTCACCCTGCAACGCGGCTTTTGGCGGCGGGATCAATGCGGGCTGTCCCCTGCTCGTCCTGCAGACGCACCGGCGCATCATCGCGTACGGTTTGCACGCCCTGCGTAACGATCATGTCGCCTTCTTTAACGGCGCCATCGATCAGGATATTGGTCGAGTTACGCTGCACGATGCGCGCGGATACTTTCTTTGCAACACCTTCTTCAACGCGCCAGACATAAGATCCATCTGCGCCCCACTGAATGGCCAGCGGATCAACAGAAGGATAACTGTTGCCCGGGAAAAGAACTGTGACCGAGAATGACATGCCCGCACGCAAGCGGTCCTGCTCATTGTTGATTTCGGCGCGCACATGCAGCGTACGGCTTGCCTCATCAAGCATGTTGTCCACGGCGTTGATTTCGCCCTTATCCGTTACGCCCGGAAAAGCGGTAGATTCTGCAGTAAGCGGCTGGCCGACCTTGATTTGCGGAGCAAAACGTTCAGGCACCCAGATGTCGATCAGCACTTTGGAGCGGTCATCAATTCGGGCAATGGATGTCTGTGCAGTGACATAGTTTCCAGCGTTTACCGGTAGAATACCGACAATACCGGTAATTGGCGCGCGCACGGTACGGCGGCTCAACGCAAGCTGCGCATCATCAAGAGCGAGCTTGGCATTGGACAGGGCCAGATCGGCTTCAACTTCCTGCACGACGGTTGCGGTATTTGTGGAGCGCAGCCGTGCAATACGCTGACGGGTGGTTTCAGCATCTTTCAGTGCGATCTGCGCTTTATTGACTGCAATCGTTTCGGTCTCATTGTCGAGGATCGCAATCGGATCGCCTGCCTTGATGGCATCGCCAGCCTTAACGAGCAGCTCATTCATATAACCGCTCGAATAAGGTGTGACAGAAACCGTGCTGAGAGCGCGGGCTGAACCGATGGCCGTCAGACGATTGTTGATTGTCTCTTCGCCTGCTGGCTCAACCACGACCAGCGGAGCTGCACGACCGGAAGATCCACCCGATTGCGCACCATGCTTCTGTTGCCCAGAGGCTTCACCCGAAGCCGTCTGTGTCGAAGAGTCTTTGTTTTTATATATGTACCAGCCGCCACCGGCGACAATAATGATAAGCAGGCACAGAACAATCTGCTTCCAAGACTTCATTCAACTCTCCGGCAAGGCATTGTCGCTTAGGCAACGCGCCTCTCATTCAAATCATTCATATTCAGGTTGGGCGCAGGATATGCAGAAAACAGTATCAAAATAATGATCGCCCCAATAGGTTGCATCGGAATTGCAACAATCGAAGCGTCACGGATTTTCCCATTTGCGAGTTTGCACAGACCGATTCAGCACGTCGAGTTAAATTTCGGTAATGCTTGCGGCCAACTTCTTTCAATCAATTTAGACAAAGGCCGTTGGAATTAACTTGCGCCTCCATATATAGAAGACGACATTTATATGTATCGCATTGTGTGAGCTTACTGAGATTGGGCACGGCCGCATTGCAGCCAGACAGCCTGTCAATTTGGATTTAACGTATGGCGGCTGTTGAAAAGACCATGGATACGGCTGGTGTCGTCGCGGATGCGGCCACACATTCACCAACTATGGCTTCACCACAGGATGACAAGACCTCACCGATCCATTTTACGCGTCTGCGCTGGCGTAACCGGCTTTCGAGCAAGCTTCTCATTCTCACCGCACTTGCCGTTCTCATTGCAGAAGTGCTGATCTTTGTTCCATCCATCGCGAATATGCGCGTACGCTGGATGAGTTCGCGCCTTGATACAGTGGATGCTGTCAGCGAAGTGCTGATTGCAAGCGGCAACATCAATATTCCGCGCGAAGTGCAGGATAAGGTGCTGCTTGCGACCGGCACCAAGGCAATTGCTTTGCGTGAAGCGGGCGCATCGCATCTTCTGGCAATGAGTGAAATGCCCGGCAATATCGATCAGGTGGTCGATCTCAATAATATAAGTGAAGCTGCAGCAATCTGGGACGCGTTTGGAACGCTCTTTAACGGTGGTAATCGCACTTTGCGCATATATGGCTCAAACCCGCCATCCGCCAATCCGGGACGTATCATCGAAATCGTCACTTCCGATGCGCCGCTTCGCCATGCCATGCTGAGCTATGCAACCAATGTTGCAATCATCTCGCTTCTTATCTCGGTCATTGCCGCAAGCCTCATCTATCTCATCATCCATGAGATGCTGCTGCGTCCCGTCCGTCTGATGCATCGCAATATGATCGATTTTGCATCCGCGCCTGACAATCCGACGCGAATCCTTGTGCCCGAAAACCGCAAGGATGAGTTCGGCATTGCACAAAGGCAGATCGCGCATATTCAAAGTGATCTGCAGCGTACCCTGAAAGAGCAGAAACATCTGGCCGATCTCGGTCTCGCTGTTTCCAAGATCAATCATGACATGCGCAATATTCTGGCCTCCGCACAGCTCATGTCGGACCGTCTTGCTGATACCAGAGACCCCATGGTTCAGCGCTTTGCGCCGAAGCTCATTCACACGCTGAGCCGCGCCATCAACTATTCAGAGAGCGTGATGGCCTATGGCCGCTCGCAGGAAGCACCGCCTGCGCCGCGCCGCGTGCAGCTTGCCACGGTCATTCTCGATGTGCAGGAAACACTTAATCTCAACAAGGAGAGCGGCATCGAGTTCGAAAACCTCATTCCGGGTGATTTCGAACTGAATGTCGATTCCGAGCAGCTCTTCCGTGTGCTGCATAATCTGTGCCGGAATTCGGTGCAGGCAATGGAGCGCGATCAGCGCAGCGATGTGTCCACCGTAAAGCGCCTCACCCTTTCTGCAGGCAGAATCGGAACCACGACAATCATCGGCGTGGAAGATACCGGCCCCGGCCTGCCGCAAAAGGCGCGCGACAATCTCTTTACCGCCTTCAAGGGCTCAACACGCAGCGACGGTACGGGGCTTGGCCTGGCAATCGCGCAGGAACTGGTTCGTGCGCATGGTGGCACGATCGAATTGCGCGAAGATCGTCCGATCGGTGCACATTTCGAGATTCGCCTTCCCGACCTTCCAAACTGGAATGACAGACGAAGCAGTCGATCTGAGAGCGAAGTCGCCTGATTTTTTACAGCGCAGCCAAAAAAATGTGCGTGAAATCAGAATGTTGCAGCATGTGATTCCTGCCCATGACTGCCTTCATACGAGTGCAGCGCAGGCTTTTCCCGCTATGAGTTAGTTTTCCACGCTCTAATACACAGAGGAAAAGCCCGGAAATCCGGGCTTTGACAAGAAAACTTCACAGAACTTCATTTTTTTCTCAGAAGACGCTTGCATTTAGCAATCTGTCCGATTATCAACCGCCCATCGCCGCAGCAGACGCGGCACAGGCAAGCACCCGTAGCTCAGCTGGATAGAGCACCAGACTACGAATCTGGGGGTCAGAGGTTCGAATCCTTTCGGGTGCGCCATTCTTCTTCAAAGAAAATAAGATAGAAATTGTAACAGTTAGCCAACAGGCTTTCTGTTTAATTTCAATGATTTGCGGTTTTGGTCCGCTTATCCTAAAACATCCCGACATTTGAGATGCCGCAGTTCTTTGCGCGAGAAAGTTCGTGTGTAACGCGCTCGAATGCGTTTGCAGCAATGCGCGAATGAACGCATCAGACGTCAAGTTTTAGTTTGATTTTTGTGTGTGGGGAGACGCGTTTTTGTTCCCACTTTGGGAAGAAGACTGGTGCTGCGAGAGAGGATTGAACTCTCGACCTCTCCATTACCAATGGAGTGCTCTACCACTGAGCTACCGCAGCATTCTCTTGAACGCGGCGGACTTCTGACACATCATTACGCAAATCGCAAGCAACTAATCGCAATTATTTTCACATAATGTGGAAATCCCCTGTCAACCGCCACAGAAGGCGCTTTTCCCGCGCATTTTGCCGTAGTAAACACCCCTCATGAGCGAAGATAACACCCACGACGAGAAGAAAAATCAGGCGGACAGGCGCAAAAAGCGGCTTGCAGAGGAGCTTCGGGCGAATCTGATGCGTCGCAAAGCGCAAACCCGTTCGCGTCGTTCCGGCGATGCCGATGAACGCAACACCGGTATTACCGCTGGCAAAGACGACACCGATTAACGTGCGATTCAATTTTCCGGAATAACATATCAGGCGGAACGAAAACGCAGCCGGCAAAGCCTTCCTTGAAGATAGGGAGCAGCTGCGGTAAAAGCGCAATTCAATCTTGCTGGCGTTGCCGTACGACTATGATTCGTGACCGACGTAATTCCGCCGTAAGAACAGTCATTTCATACAGCAGCACCGCGGGCCTCAGAGTCGCGGCACTTGCAAATATCGATTGCCGGGCAATAGCTTCGGCCCAAAAGGTGAAACAGCATGGATCGCATCAAAATCGTCGGCGGCAACAAGCTCAATGGCGTCATTCCTATCTCTGGCGCGAAAAATGCAGCGCTGCCTCTGATGATCGCCTCCCTCCTCACCGACGATACGCTGACGCTTGAAAACGTGCCGCACCTCGCCGATGTCGAGCAGCTGATCCGCATTCTTTCCAATCACGGCGTCGATTATTCGGTAAACGGCCGCCGTGAACATCAGAACGGCGCCTACTCGCGCACCATCCATTTCACAGCCCGCAATATTGTCGATACCGTTGCTCCTTATGAGCTGGTTTCCAAGATGCGCGCGAGCTTCTGGGTCATCGGGCCACTTCTGGCGCGTATGGGCGAAGCAACCGTTTCTCTGCCAGGCGGTTGCGCCATCGGCACGCGTCCGGTTGACCTCCTTCTTGAGTGCCTTCAGGCGCTCGGTGCTCAGATCGACATCGAAAATGGTTATGCCAAGGCGCGCGCGCCACAGGGCGGCCTTATCGGCGCACGCTATCGCTTCCCGAAGGTTTCGGTCGGCGCAACCCACGTCATGCTGATGGCAGCCGTGCTTGCCAAGGGCGAAACGATTATTGAAAATCCTGCGCGCGAACCGGAAGTGGTCAATCTGGCCGACTGCCTCAACGCAATGGGTGCAAAAATCACCGGTGCAGGCACCGAAACGATCCATGTTCAGGGCGTGACCAGCCTTTCTGGCGCACGCGTTCGCGTCATTCCTGACCGTATCGAAACCGGCACCTATGCCATGGTTGTTGCGATGACCGGCGGCGATGTGCTGCTCGAAGGTGCAGAAGCAAGCCAGTTGACCGCAGCACTCGACACGCTGCGTCAGGCCGGTGCCGAAATCACCGAAACCAATAGCGGTCTGCGTGTTGTTCGTAATGGCCACGGCATTCAACCGGTTGATGTGACCACCGATCCATTCCCTGGCTTCCCGACCGATCTTCAGGCTCAGTTCATGGGGCTGATGACAAAAGCAAAGGGCACCTCGCGCATTACTGAAACGATTTTCGAAAACCGTTTCATGCATGTTCAGGAACTGGCACGTCTTGGTGCGAAGATTTCGCTTTCCGGCCAGACTGCAACTGTTGAAGGCGTGGAACGCCTCAAGGGCGCACAGGTTATGGCTACCGATCTGCGTGCATCTGTTTCGCTTGTTATCGCGGGTCTTGCTGCCGAAGGCGAAACCATCGTCAACCGCGTCTATCACCTTGATCGCGGCTTTGAGCGCCTGGAAGAAAAGCTCTCGCGCTGCGGCGCGAATGTCGAGCGCATCAGCGGTTAAAGCATTTCCAGCAAAAGTGCGAAGCGGTTTTGCGTAAGGATAATGCGTAAAAACAAAAAAATTGAGCGGTTCCAACGATTCAATATCAACTGGAACCGCTCTGAAGAGCCGAAAGCCGGAATTGCCAAAAGCATTCCGGCTTTTCTTTCATTCCGGGCTTATTAATCAACAGGCTGAAAAGCCTGTCGATTTTTTTGTGCTGGCATGTAAAGTTGCTGACACGTCATCTGAAAATAGCAGGGAACGATAACAGATATGGAAATGTTGAAGCTTGTGGCGCTGGATGAAGAAGATTTGCAGGTCTTATCCGCCCATCTTCAAGATGCAGTCCTGAAAGTATCAGACCTGCAGTATCTGGCAGCGGATAAGCGCTTCGTTCTCACCGCCAATCGCTTTGCGTGGGAAGAATCGAAGCCCAAACTGTTCCGCAAGCCGCAATATCAGCGTCGCCGCACCACTTTGCATTTCAATCGCGTAACCGCAGTCAAAGGCAGCGGCATCGACCGGCAGAAAACGGAAGAAGTGCTTTCGCTGCTCGCCATTCGCTTTGTTCCCGGCGAAGCACCTGCCGGAACATTGGAACTGACTTTCTCGGCAAATGGGGCTATCCGTCTGGATGTAGAATGCATTGAAGCGCAGCTAACGGATCTGGGGCCTGCATGGGAAACAAATTCCCTGCCGCGACATGACGCCTGATTGCTGCTCAAAACCGCTTCACATACCTGATGGGCACCGCCCAGACTGAAAATTAAAGGAATACCAGCGTGGTTACGACGCTCAGACAAGCCGATGCCGATTTTGAAAATAACTTTGCAGCTCTCCTTGCGGGCAAGCGCGAAGTTTCTGAAGATGTGGATCGTGCTGCCCGCGAAATCGTCGATCGTGTGCGCCGTGAAGGCGATTCCGCACTCATTGAATATTCCCTGCGTTTCGACCGTATTGATCTGAACAAGACCGGCATCCGTGTGACGGAAGCTGAAATTGATGCGGCTTTCGATGAGGCGCCAGCTTCGACCATTGAAGCGCTGAAGCTCGCTCATGAGCGCATTGAAAAACATCATGCGCGGCAATTGCCGAAAGATGACCGCTACACCGATGCGCTCGGCGTTGAACTCGGTTCACGCTGGACGGCGATTGAAGCTGTCGGCCTTTATGTGCCAGGCGGCACCGCAAGCTACCCAAGCTCAGTGCTAATGAATGCTGTGCCTGCGAAGGTTGCCGGTTGCGAGCGCATCGTGATGGTTGTCCCCTCGCCCGATGGCAAGCTGAACCCGCTGGTTCTGGTTGCTGCGCGTCTTGCCGGTGTTTCAGAAATCTATCGTGTAGGCGGCGCGCAGGCTGTCGCAGCTTTGGCCTATGGTACAGAAACGATTGCGCCGGTTGCGAAAATCGTCGGCCCGGGCAATGCATATGTTGCAGCCGCCAAACGCATTGTTTTTGGCACGGTCGGCATCGACATGATCGCCGGACCTTCGGAAGTGCTGGTGATTGCCGACAAGGACAACAATCCAGACTGGCTGGCCGCGGACATTCTTGCGCAGGCAGAACATGACACGGCCGCGCAGTCGATCCTGATGACTAATGACGAGCCTTTCGCAAAAGCTGTCGAAGAAGCTGTCGAAAGCCAGCTCAAAACCTTGCCGCGCGCTGAAACAGCGGCCGCAAGCTGGCGCGATTTTGGCGCGGTTATTCTGGTTGATGATTTTGAAGCGGCCATTCCACTGGCCAACCGCATTGCTGCCGAGCATCTGGAAATCGCTACCGCCGATCCGGAAGCGCTTTTGCCGAAAATCCGCAATGCTGGTTCAGTGTTTATCGGAGCCTATACGCCGGAAGTGATCGGCGATTATGTCGGCGGCTGCAACCACGTTCTGCCAACGGCACGTTCAGCGCGATTCTCGTCCGGCCTCTCGGTTCTGGATTACATGAAGCGCACGTCGCTTCTGAAGCTCGGCCCCGACCAGCTGCGCGCGCTCGGACCTGCAGCCATTGAAATCGCCCGCGCAGAAGGCCTTGATGCCCACGCGCAATCCGTCGCCATCCGGCTCAATCTATGAGGGATCATGACCGCCGGCGTTCCTAATGCCCGATTGATCGACATCGAGCTGGATGAATCCATCGGCCGCTCGACGCCTGATGTCGAGCATGAACGCGCGGTCGCGATTTTCGATCTGGTTGAAGAAAACGCATTCTATCCGGTCGGAGACGATGTGGGCGGACCATACAAACTAAAACTCTCCTTGATGGAATCGCGCCTGATTTTTTCCATCATGCGGGAAAGTGGTGATGTGGTTGCGACTCATATTCTATCGCTGACGCCACTTCGCCGCGTGGTACGTGATTATTTCATGGTTTGCGAAAGCTATTATGAAGCGATCCGTTCAGCGACCCCAAGCAAGATTGAAGCCATCGATATGGGTCGGCGTGGCTTGCACAATGAAGGGTCACAAGTTCTGCAAACACGACTGAACGGCAAGATCGAAGTCGATTTTACAACCGCTCGGCGGCTTTTCACGCTCGTCTGCGTGTTGCACTGGCGGGGCTGATCCTTAATGCGTGTTGAGGACGAGACCGCCACACCGGAAGAAACAGAGGTCGAGAAACGGCCAACTTCCGTACTTTTCGTCTGCGGCAAGAACGCGATCCGCTCACCAATTGCCGAGCTTCTTGCAAGAAAGCTGTTGCCACCCAATATGTATATAGCCTCTGCGGGCGTGCAACGCGGCGAGCGCGATCCCTTTGTCGATGCGGTTCTCGTTGAAGAAGGACTGTCGCTGGATGATCGGCAACCGCGTGGGCTGGAAGAACTGGCGGATGGCTATTTCGATCTGATCATTACACTCACGCCGCTGGCCCATCACACTGTGCTTGAACGAATGCGTGGTTTTTCGGTCGATGTGGAATATTGGCCTACGCCGGATCCGACTCTTGTTACCGGCAGCCGCGAGCAAATAATGAATGCCTATCGGGATGTTCGGGATCGGTTAAAACAGCAAATTACCCAGCGATTAGCCCCGAATTAACAGCCCGTAAGCCTAATCCAATTCCGTTGTTCACAAATGCCGTCTAATCATATAGGTTCCGGCCAAATTTAAAGCTATGGCCCGGTTTCGGGTCAATTTATCGTAGAAAGAAATAGGTATCGTATGCCGAAAGAAGAAGTCCTAGAGTTTCCAGGCGTTGTTACGGAACTACTGCCAAATGCAATGTTCCGCGTAAAGCTCGAAAACGACCATGAAATCATCGCCCACACTGCTGGTCGTATGCGCAAGAACCGCATCCGTGTTCTCGCTGGCGACAAGGTTCTGGTCGAAATGACCCCTTACGACCTGACCAAAGGCCGTATCACCTATCGCTTCAAGTAAGCCTCATCTCGCTTTTCAGGAAAACTGGTGTCTATGAACGCGCAACATAAGCTGGTTCTTGCCTCCGGCTCTCCCCGCAGGATCGAGCTTCTGGGGCAAGTTGGTATCGAGCCTGATCATATTCAGCCAGCTGATATTGATGAAACGCCTGAGCGCGCGGAACATCCGCGTTCGCTCGCGCGTCGTCTTGCGCGTGAAAAGGCAAAGGCCGCCCAGGAACAACTCAAGAGCGACGAGAATTATTCCGGTGCTTTTGTTCTGGCGGCTGACACGGTTGTTGCCGTTGGACGACGGGTTCTGCCTAAGGCAGAAATCACAGAGGAAGCGCGGGAATGCCTGCGTCTTCTGTCGGGGCGTATGCATAAGGTTTTCACCGGTGTCTGCCTTGTTCTTCCCAATGGCAATCTGCGCCAGACGCTCGTTGAAACGCGTTTGCGTTTCGAGCGCCTGTCACGCAAACAGATTGACGCCTATCTCGCTTCCGGTGAGTGGCGCGGCAAGGCTGGTGGCTATGCCATCCAAGGCCTTGCGGGCAGTTTCGTGGTCAAGCTGGTTGGCTCCTATACCAATGTGGTGGGCCTGCCATTGCAGGAAACTGTAAGCCTGCTGGCCGATGGTGACTATCCGGTTTATGCTAATTGGGAAAGCGGCAAGGTCTGAAAATCCCATGAGTGACAAGAAAGACATATCCACCGCACCGGATGCACGGGTAACGCCATTGCGGCCTACTCGTCCCTGCCCTGAGTGCAGCAAGCCTTCGTCTCGCGATTCTTATCCGTTCTGTTCACCGCGGTGCAAAAGCATCGACCTCAATCGTTGGCTTTCGGGAAGCTATGTCATCCCGGGAAAAACCATCGAAGAAGAGGAAGAGAACGACAACTGAGCCTTATTGGCTCAGATTTCCACAGTGAAATCGGTGCTTTAGCATGTTTATAAGAAATCTTATAAAAAGTGCGATAGGGTGCTGGACAGCGCGAAATTTAATGCTATAACGCACCCACTTCCGGCGGACACCAACACCGCCACTAAGTGAGAAATCACTGACAGGATGCCCGGATAGCTCAGTTGGTAGAGCAGCGGATTGAAAATCCGCGTGTCGGCGGTTCAAATCCGTCTCCGGGCACCACTCTTCTCCAGATGATGTTCCAAAACATATTTTTTGCTCTTATAGCCTTGGCATTTGATGTCTCGCGTTCAGAGGACTTATGAAATTCTCCCCGGCTGATCAGAACGCGCTTTTCAATATTATGCGCTGGCGGCGGGACGTAAGGCATTTCCTGACAGATCCCATACCAGACGAACTGCTCACAAAGCTGTGCGAGGCGATGCATTATGCGCCATCTGTCGGCAATTCGCGGCCATGGCGAATCTTCCAGGTTGAAAGCACTGAGAAGCGGGAAGCCGTCTATAGTCTGTTTGAGGCATCAAACCGGCAGGCCGCACGCATCTATGATGAAGCTCGTGCCAACAAATATCAGCAACTCAAACTCGAAGCCATTCGCACCGCCCCTGTGCAACTGGCCGTCTTCACCGAGAACGACCCTGTGGAGGGCCATGGGCTTGGTCGGCAGACCATGGCATCAACGCTTGAACAAAGCACGGCAATGGCTGTGCAGAACCTCAATCTCGCTGCCCGCTCTCTCGGTCTTGGCGTTGGCATGGTTTCGATTCTTGAACCGGACGCCATGAAGAGACTGTTTCAGGTACCAGAACACTGGCGCTTCAGTTTCTATCTCTGTATTGGCTGGCCATGTTTCGAGAGCGATATGCCACTTCTGCATGAAAACGGCTGGCAACAAAATACGACCCTTCGTTGGGACAAAACCTAGAGCGCAACCAGTCGTTGGTTAGGAGTGTCCACATGGCGCTTTTGGGCGTATTTGATAGTTGATTGATACATTCCAATTTGCTTAATGATGCCCCATGCTTCTACACGACAAACATCGGCTCGCTGTTCTCACTTCCTACAACACGATCGAGATGGGGCAAGATCGCACATTGGATGCGCTCTGCAATCTCGTCCTGTCCACGTTTGGTGTGCCGATGGCAGCGGTCTCTCTGGTTGATGAACGCGTAACGCATCATATTGGCATGGCTGGCTGCACTTTTGGCGATGTGCCCAATGAGAACACCTTCTGCTCGCGAACCATCGAAAGCCAAGTGCCCTTTCTGGTGGAAGATGCGACATCCGATGATCGCTTTGCCGCCAATCCCTTCGTGAAAGATGCGCCGGGTATCCGCTTTTATCTTGGCGCACCTCTGATTGCTCCAGACGGCTCGACGCTGGGTGCGATCTGTGCGCTCGATACAAAATCGCGGCCCTGTACCTCTGAAGAAATACTGAAACTCACCAATCTTGCTAGCACCGCCGTCGAAATCCTGAGTATGCGCCGCATCATGCGTGATGCCCGCAAGCTGGCGCTTGTCGACGGTTTGACCGGCATTGCCAATCGCACAGGCATCGAGCTGGAAATCGAGAAGGCCATTTTAGCGCTCCGTAATCATGGGCTGACATTCTCGCTGCTCTATTTCGATGTTGATCGTTTCAAACAGGTCAATGACGAGCGCGGTCACTCTGCAGGCGACGAGTTGCTGCGGCTGATCGGAGAAGTGCTTGCCGGGCGCAATCGGCCGGATGAAGTCAGCGCGCGCCCTGGCGGCGATGAGTTCATTGTGCTGCGATTGGGCGGCACCAAGGCAAGCGACCTTGCAGAAGCACAGCAAATCAAGGCTTTGCTTGATGATGCCGTTGCGCGTGAAGGCTTCAATGTCAGTTTCTCGATGGGCCTTGTGAGCTTCACTGTTGCGCCTGCCGATGTGACCGCAGCGCTATATGCGGCAGATGCTCTGCTCTATGACGCCAAGCGCCGTGGCAAGAATCTGATCTCCGCAGGCGAACAGAAATAAGCTTTTCCAACGCGCCGATCAGCTTCACTTTTCAGTGAGATTGCGGCGTGCCGCCTTGCTGCGATTGATCTGCAGCGCTTCTTCTGCGACCACTGCACCCTGCAGATAATTGGGAATGTTATCTTTCGGGTTTCAGCGCATTGCGCTTATCATCACATGACTTATTCAACATCTTAGCGAGGATTTTCCATGCTCTGGACCTTGTTCGGCATTCTTTCGGGTGCCTGTATCGCCATTCAGGCTCCCATCAATGCCGCACTGGCTCGCGGGCTTGGATCGCCAGTCACCGCCGCTGCAATATCGTTTCTGTCGGGAGCGGTCATTCTTGGTATGATCGCAGCCGTAACGGCGCGTGTCACCGGCGCAATTCCGGCGTTCAATGTGCCAGCGGGCTGGTTGTTTGTGGCTGGCGGCGCACTCGGCTGCATCTATGTCACGACATCGGTTTTGCTGACACCACGTATCGGGGCTGCCGCCGTGATGGGCCTTGCGGTCGCTGGACAATTGATGGCCGGACTGGCTGCAGACCGAATTGGTTTCATGGGCGTTGCTGTGCGCGAGATCACTGCGGGACGCATCGCAGGCGCGGTCCTGCTTCTCACCGGAGCGCTGATGATCCGCTTTCTCTGAGGCATTTCCAGCAAAAGCGTAAAGCAAATTTGCTTCGGACGAAGCGTCAAACAAAAGCCGCGCTGGAAGTGCTTCCAGCGCGGCTTTTCTATCAACCTTTGAAGGTGTATTCCGTAATCGACTGTGGCTTCATTTCAATCGAGAAGCCCGGCAGCGATGGCGGCATATAAGCTGCATTTTTAATGATGCATGGCTCGATGAAATGCTCGTGCAGGTGATCGACATATTCGATCACACGACCGTCCATGGTGCCGGAAACGGCAACATAATCGATCATGGAAAGATGCTGCACATATTCACAAAGGCCAACGCCGCCGGCATGTGGCCAGACTGGCTTGTTGTATTTCGCAGCAATCAGCAGCACGGCCAGCACTTCATTCAGGCCACCCATACGGCAGCTGTCGATCTGAACAATGTCGATAGCGCCTTCCGCGATGAACTGCTTGAACATGATGCGGTTCTGGCACATTTCGCCGGTCGCAACCTTCACATCGCCAATGGCTTCGCGAATTTTGCGATGACCTGCAACATCATCCGGGCTGGTCGGTTCTTCGATGAAGAACGGCTTCGAGAAGGCAAGCTTGTTGACCCACTCGATCGCCTGATCAACTTCCCACACCTGATTGGCGTCGATCATCAGATAACGATCTGGACCGATCACTTCACGCGCGATGGTGAGACGACGAATATCGTCTTCAAGATCACGGCCAACCTTCATCTTGATGTGGTTGAAACCTTCATCAATCGCTTCCTGACAGAGACGACGCAGCTTGTCATCACCGTAGCCAAGCCAGCCAGCAGACGTCGTGTAGCAAGGATAGCCAGTGGCTTCGAGCTTGGCGATACGCTCTGCCTTGCCGCTTTCTGCTTTGCGCAGAATTTCGACAGCTTCCTCGCGCGTCAGTGCATCGGTGAGATAGCGATAATCGACGATATCGGCAATTTCTTCCGGCGACATATCGGCCACGAGCCGCCATACCGGCTTGCCCGCCTGCTTTGCAGCGAGGTCCCAGAAGGCGTTGACGACTGCACCGGTGGCGAGATGCATCGCGCCCTTGTCCGGGCCGATCCAGCGCAGCTGGCTATCGCCGGTCAGGTAACGCCAGAACTTGCCAGGGGCCGCGAGGAAATCATCCATCGAGGAGCCGACCACCAGATGACGCATGGCAAGAATAGCCTGACAGCAAATGTCATTGCCGCGACCAATGGTGAAGGTAAGCCCGTGGCCTTTCAGCGCTTCGTCATCCGTATCGAGGATGACATAAGCTGCCGAGTAGTCCGGGTCCGGATTCATCGCGTCGGAACCGTCCAGACTTTGCGAAGTCGGGAAGCGCAGATCGAAGACGCGCAGATCAGTAATTTTCGTCATGTTTGATTCCGTGATCTGAGCATGATCCCCAAAAATGGAGACCGGTTTTAGAGATCATGCTCAAGAAAATTAAACGTCCGCGCGCACGTTCTGCTTCTGCGAACCGAGGCCTTCAATGCCGAGTTCGACAACATCGCCAGCCTTGAGGTAGCGCGGTGGTTTCATGCCCATGCCAACGCCCGGAGGCGTACCGGTGGAAATGATATCGCCCGGCTGCAGTGACATGAACTGCGAGAGATAGGAAACCAGATGGCGCACGCCGTAGACCATGGTCTTGGTCGAGCCGTCCTGCATGGTTTCGCCGTTGACGGTGAGCCACATTTTGAGATCCTGCGGATCAGCAACTTCGTCCTTTGTTACCAGCCATGGGCCGGTCGGGCCGAATGTGTCGCAAGACTTGCCCTTGGTCCACTGACCGGCGCGTTCGATCTGGAAAGCGCGCTCCGAAACGTCATGCAGCGTGCAGTAGCCAGCAACATAATCAAGCGCATCATCTTCCGAGACATATTTCGCGGTCTTGCCGATGACGATGCCGAGTTCGACTTCCCAGTCGGTCTTTTCCGAACCACGCGGGATCAGCAGATCGTCATTCGGGCCGACGATGGCCGAGGTTGCCTTCATGAAAATAACTGGCTCTGGTGGCACAGCCATACCGGATTCTGCTGCGTGATCGGCATAGTTGAGGCCGATGCAGATGAACTTGCCGGTGCCTGCAACACATGGGCCAAGGCGCGGGTTGCCTTCGACCTTTGGCAGCGCATTGACATCAAGCGAACCGAGCTTGGCTAGTGCTTCAGGGCTGAGAACGGCACCCGACAAATCGCTGACATGGGCAGACAGATCACGGATGTTGCCGTCGGCATCGAGAAGGCCCGGCTTTTCCTGACCGGTTTCGCCATAGCGAAGAAATTTCATGAGTTTACTCCTTGTGGGGATGCTGAATTGGTAACGATGGGGCGAACAAGGGTGGTTGAGATTCTGGTTATGGCGTGCCGAAAATGGTGTTTTTCGAGAACCGGAGCGGAGTGTACTTTAAGGTACATGAGCACCGGAAGCGCAGAAAAGTGCCATTTGCAGGCCGCCAGAGCCTGAATATCGACTGCCCTAGATCGTCCAACCACCGTCGATGTTGTAGGCCTGACCGGTCGTGTAAGTTGCACCTGCGAGATAGACCGCGAGATCGGCAATTTCTTCCGGCTGGCCGATACGGCCAATTGGCTGACGCGCGATGAAGGCTGCACGCTGCTCTTCATAATCGCCCTGCGCACGCAGGCGATCCTGCAGCGACGGGCTTTCAACCGTACCGGGGCAGATGGCGTTGCAGCGGATGCCCTTGGCAACATAGTCGGCAGCAACAGCCTTGGTCAGACCGATGACGGCCGCCTTGGTGACGCCATAGGCAAAGCGGTTCGGCACGCCTTTAACGCTTGAAGCAACGGATGCCATGTTGACGATGGCACCGTCCTTGCGTTCCAGCATACCCGGCAGCACGGCCTGAATGGTGCGGATCATCGCCTTGACGTTGAGATTGACGGCGAAGTCGAGGTCTTCATCCTTCATTTCCAAAATCGAACCACCATGGACGACGCCTGCGCAGTTGAACAGGATGTCGACCTGACCGATCTCGGCAACGAGCGCCTTCACTTCGGCCTCGTCAAGCACGTTGAGTTTGCGGGTGATGATACCCGAAACGCCTTCGAGTTCCTTCAGCGCTGCTTCGTTGATATCGGTCGCATAGACCTTGGCACCTGCTTCCGCAAAAGCCAGCGCACTCGCACGGCCAATGCCCTGAGCGGCAGCTGTCACCAGTGCGGTTTTTCCATCAAATCGTATCGTCATAGTCATGCCTTCCGTTCAACAAGCAGGATGTGGTCACAAGCAAGCACCACTTCGTCCCGCTGATTAAGCACTTCGCACCGCTCGGTAACGCGGCCCAGATTTGTCCGTTTCGGGTCGTCTTCCTTAGCGCTGATCGTCACGCGCGTGCGGATCGTATCGCCGATATGCACCGGACGCACGAACCGAAGGCGGTCATAGCCATAGGAAAACGCAACAGGGTTAATCAGCGTCGCAGTCAGGCCGACGCCGATTGCAAAGATCATCGTGCCATGCGCGATACGCTGACCACCCGGCAAAGTTTTTGCAAATTCCGCATCCATGTGGTGCGGAAAGAAATCGCCCGTATGACCGGCGTGAACTACGAAATCCGTTTCGGTGATCGTGCGGCCATAGGTTATGCGCTGATGGCCCAATTCATAGTCTTCAAAATAGATCGTCTGTTCAGACATGATCAGAACTCCGGTTTTGCGGCAAGCGGCGTGGCGGGCGCAGCGCTTGACTGATAGGCCGCTTCGACCAGCGCCATAGTGTGCCATGCATCTTCAACCGAGCCGATCAGTTCTGCATCTTCACCAGTGGCGAAGCGCTGTAACTGCGCCATGCGGTTTAAGAATGCGTCCGGGAACCATGCGCCTTGAAGCTCCACCTGCACCCAGTCGTCGCCACCCTTTGGCTTGATCCAAAGCTCGTCCGGTTCGCCGCGCGGATAGTCGAGATTGACGCCGAGTTTCACATAGGCTGCACCCTCAGTCCCGCAAATGCGGAACTCGCAGGCCTGAAATTTGCGGCCAAAATCATGGTCGTGATTGATCGACAGTGCACAGCGCACGCGGTTGCCATAGTCGAGAATTGCAGCCGTGCGGGTCTGTGCAACTTCATGGTTTGGATGCCCAAGCGTCTTGGCGTGAACGCCTTGCGGATTGCCGAGCAGACCGCGCACGAAATCCAGATAATGGATCGAGTGCATGGCGATCTCAATACGTGGCAGACCTTTCAGGAACGGCCACAGACCCCAAGGGGTTGCAAGCGCCAGCCATGCGTCAAAATCCACCACTTCGCCAAGCAAGCCCTGATCCACAGCATCGTAAAGTGCCAACATCATCGGCGCGAAACGCAGCTGGAAATTCACCGCAGCCTTGAGATTGCGTGCGCGGCAGACTTGCAAGATTTCCGTAGCAGCTGCAAGATCGCTGCCCATCGGCTTCTGGATGAGACACGCAGAACCTTCCGGCAATTGCTGGAGGATCGAAGCATGGGCTGAGGGCGGCGTTGCCATATCGAAGATCGCACTTCCAACGGCTAGCGCCTCTTCAATACTGGCAAAAGCCTTCACGCCCCATTGGTCAGCAAGTGCCGATGCTTTCTCGAAATTGGGATCGAAAATACCTGCAACCGGAAAACCGCCCTTCTTATAGGCAGGCAGATGTGCGTCGCCGACAATGCTGCCCGCGCCGAAGATAACAATCGGCTTTGGTTCAGACGGCTTCGCCCACCACTGGCGCAGGGCTTTGGCGTCAAAAGCTTCAGTCATGATGGAAAACCTCCTCCATCATCGCCCACCACTCACCCTCTTTGCGGGTTTCAAGCGGCTTCTGGCATGGCATACAGACTGACCACCATTCCTGATTTTTCGGATTATCGGCCATCTTCTTCATATCGGCTTCAAAGTCGGTGCCGACATAGTCCCATGTGCCAAACAGCAGGTTTTCCGGCTCTTTGAGAAAGATTGTGTAATTGGTGATGTTGCACTCGGAAATGAGTGCAAGAATCTCCGGCCACACACTCGCGTGCAGCTTTTTATATTCTGCGATCTTTTCAGGCTTCAGCCCGATCACCATGCCCATTCGCTGCGCCATTACGACCTCACGATCTCGCGGGTGAATTCTGAAACCGACCGCGCACGCACGGCATCCCAATCCCACGAAATGCCAATACCCGGCTCGGAAGGCGCAATGGCGTGGCCATCACGAATTTCCATACCCTTGGTGGTCAGATCATCAAGCTGCGGAATATATTCGACATAGCGCCCGTTCTGCACGGCACAGGTGAGGCTGACATGCAGTTCCATCAGGAAGTGCGGGCAAACTGGAATGTCGAAGGCTTCCGCGGCGTGTGCCACTTTCAGCCAAGGCGTGATGCCGCCGATGCGCGCCACATCCACCTGCACGATGGAGCAAGCACCCTTCTGCATATATTCGCGGAAATGGCGGATCGAATAGATCGATTCACCAACCGCAATCGGTGTCGGGGTGGAGCGGGTCAGGCGGATATGACCGTCCAGATCATCCGCCGGAAGCGGCTCTTCGATCCATGCAAGATCAAGCTCTTTCAGACGCTCAGCACGACGAATGGACTCGTCAACCGTAAAGCCCTGATTGCAGTCGGTCATGATCTCAAAACCGTCACCCACGGCTGCACGAACAGCCGAAAGGCGCGCATAATCTTCCGAACCATGTGGCTTACCGATTTTCACTTTGGAACCAGAGAACCCCTTGGCTTTGGCGGCTAGAGCATCCTCGACCAGCGCTTCTTTCTCGATATGCAGCCAGCCGCCTTCAGTGGTGTAAAGCGGACAGCGATCTTTGGCACCGCCTGCAAGCTTCCACAGCGGCAGGTTCTGTTTCTTCGCACGCAAATCCCAGAGGGCCGTGTCAATGGCAGCAAGCGCCAAAGCGGTAATCGCGCCGATGGTTGTGGCGTGGGTCGCAAATTCGAGCTTACGCCAGATCGCCTCAATGCAATCCGCATCCTCATTGATAATCAGCGGCACCAGATGGTCGTTCAACAGGCGCATGACGGACGAGCCGCCGGTGCCGATGGTGTAGCTATAGCCCGTACCCACCGCCCCATCACTGTCGGTAATGGTGACGATTGGCGTTTCCTGACTGACAAAGCTCTGGATCGCATCGGTACGTTTGACCTTCGGCGGAAGGTCGACCATGCGCAGTTCAACTTTTTCAATACGTGCCATATCTATACCGCCAAGCTCTTGCCGCTTGCCGCATCAAACAGATGCGCCTGCGACAGATCAAAATGCATGGAGATTGCTTCACCGGAATTGAGAGGGCGCGGGTTGAGCATACGCGCTACCCATTCCTTACCGGCGAACTCGACAAAAACCAGTGTTTCATTGCCAAGCGGCTCGGTGATCGAAACACGCAGGTCCTGCTCATGCGATGTGCCGGCATCACCCGAAGACAGGCCGTGGCCGGTCGGGAAAAGATCATCCGGACGCAGACCGAACGTCACCTTGGCGCCATCCGTAACCTTGGCCTTGAACTGCGCAGGCACTGGCAGACGGTCGCCGCTGGCGAAGACCAGTTCCGAACCCTGCACAGTTGCCTCCGCCATATTCATCGGCGGTGAGCCGATAAAGCCCGCAACAAACTGCGTGGCAGGACGCTTGAACACTTCATCCGGTGTTCCGACCTGTTCAATATGGCCATCGCGCATGATGACGATGCGGTCAGCCAGCGTCATGGCCTCAACCTGATCATGCGTCACATAAACGACTGTAGACTGCACCTTGGCATGAAGCTTCTTGATCTCCGTGCGCATCTGCGTGCGCAGCTTCGCGTCGAGGTTAGACAGTGGTTCGTCGAACAGAAACACTTCCGGATTACGCACGATGGCGCGGCCCATAGCAACGCGCTGGCGCTGACCGCCTGAAAGCTGTGCCGGACGGCGCTCCATCAAGGCTTCAAGGCCAAGAATGGCGGAGGCTTCATTGACGCGACGGTCAATTTCCGCCTGTGGCTGCTTGGCGATTTTGAGCGAGAAGCCCATGTTTTCGCGCACCGACATATGCGGATAAAGCGCATAGGACTGGAACACCATGGAGATGTTGCGATCACGCGGCGGCAGATCGTTGACCACCTTGCCGCCGATTTCCAGCGCGCCGTCGGAAATGCTTTCAAGACCGGCAATCATGCGCAGCGTTGTGGACTTGCCACAGCCGGACGGGCCTACAAGCGCTACAAATTCCTTGTCGGCGATTTCGAGATTGATGCCATGCACCACTTCGATTGTGCCATAGCGCTTGACGAGATTTTTAATGGAAAGCTGAGCCATTGTAATATCAACCTTTAACCGCGCCGAACGTCAGACCAGCAACAAGATGCTTCTGAACGATGAATGTGAGGGTCAGCGCCGGAATAATCATCACGACCGCCAGCGCGCACATGCCACGCCAGTCGATGGTGAATTCAGCGGTGTAATCGAGAAGACCGACAGGAAGAGTCTTGGAATTGACCGAGCGGGTCAGCTGGGAAGCCAGCGCATATTCGTTCCATGAAGTGAGGAAGGCGAAGATGCCTGCGGTGGCAATGCCGGGACCAGCAAGCGGAAACTCCACCTGCCAGAAGGCCTGCCAGCGCGTGCAGCCGTCAATCTGGGCTGCTTCAGCCAGATCCTTCGGCACCTGACGGAAGAAGCCGTCGATCAGCCAGATCGTGAATGGCACATTGAGCGCCACATAAGTGACAATCAGACCGAAATGCGTGTCGATAATGCCGATGCGCGAATAGAGCATGAAGAGCGGCAGTGAAAGCGCAATGCCCGGCACCGAGCGCGTCAGCATAAGACCGAGGAATGTCGTTGACTTGCCCCAGAAGCGGAAGCGCGCAAAGGCATAGCCACCTGAAACGCCGACAATCAGCGCGATGATGGTGGATGTGACCGAGATAATCAGCGAGTTGCGGAAATAATCCCAGACCGGAATGCCGCCGCCGCCTGCACCAGAGAACATCGCATAATAAGCATCAAGCGTGATTTCTTGCGGAATCCAGACCGGCGGCTTTGCCATGATTTCAACCGGCGGACGCAGCGAGGACAGCACAATCCACAGACCGGGCAGGCAGATGATCGTCATCGCGAGAAACAGGCCGATGAGGTACGCGACTTTTTTGACGCGGCGCAGCAGGCGATGCTGATCATTAGAGAGGGTTTTGGAAGCCATGATTACCACTCCGCTCCGATTTGCGCGCGTGCGGCTGCAAGCTTGCGGAAGAACATTACGGTGAAGAGGATCGAGAGCAGGATCGCGACATAAGCCATGGCATTGGCCAAGCCCATCTGCGCATCCGAATAAGCGGTGCGTCCAACCAGCGTCCAGATTAGCTCGGTTCGCCGTGCCGGACCACCATCGGTCATGATCTTCACGATGTCATAGGCACGCGCCACATCCAGCGAACGAATGGTCATTGCGATGAAGGCAAATGGCATCAGATAAGGCCAGATGACGTAACGGAATGTCTGCCATGGCGTGCAACCATCAACGCGCGCGGCTTCAACCGGATCCTGCGGCATGGACAGAAGACCGCCCAGAATGAGGATCGCAAATACCGAGGTCGACATCCAGACTTCTGCCATCAGAATGGCAAACAGCGCCAGATTGCCGTCGATCAGCCATGGAATAGCGGTGTCGGTGATACCCAGCGATTGCAGCGCATTGTTCACAAGACCGATATTGTCGTTGAACATGAATTTGAACTGGAAGCCGACCAGAACCGGCGAAAACATCATCGGAAACATCATCAGCGTGCGCAAAACGCGCTGGCCGTGGGTGGCCTTGTTGATGAGCAGCGCCAGACCAAGTCCGAGCAGCATTTCCAGATTGAGCGCGATGGTGAGGAAGATCACCGTGCGAATGAATGCAGCCCAGAACACCCAATCACCCATGATGCGCTGATAGTTGCGCAGACCGATGAAGTTAAACAGGCTGTCAGGGCGCGTCAGCCGGAATGGCGTGAAGCTTGAATAAAGCGAAAGCGCGAGGGGAAACAGAACCACCGCAGCGAGGATGATGAAGGCCGGAAGCAAAAGCAAAACCGGCGGGGAAATTCGTTTAAACATTGTTCTTCCGAAGCGGTCATTAAGCGCAAAATTGGCCCGCCCCGTTCAGAGCGGGCCATGAAGTCACAGTTTAAATGAGGCGATAGGCCTAGAGTTCGCCAGCATCCTCAAGGATCTGCGTTGCCTTCTTGGCTGCATCATCAAGCGCCTGCTGCGAGGTCTTGTCACCAAGGATCGCTGCCTGAAGTTCAGGATAGACAGCGTTGGAAATTTCGATCCATGACGGGGTTTGCGGAACCGGGAAAGCGGTCTTTGCCGTTTCCTGGAACACCGAGAGCACTTCCTTCTTGTACGGATCGGAAGCAGCCTGCTCGATCACGTAATCCCAGACAGCGGTGCGGGTTGGCAAAGTGCCGGCAGCCGATTCCTGCTTCTGCGAATCCTCGTTGGTCAGGAACCAGACGAGCGAAGCAGCAGCTTCCTTGGTGCCACAGGATTCAGTGACTGAGAAGCCATGATGCCCCGACCAGCCAGTGCGCTTGCCGGAAGAACCTGTCGGTGGTGGAACAATGCCAACATTGCCTGCGACCTTCGACGACTTTGGATCGTTGAAATAGGTTGCCCAGCCCGGCCAATCCAGATTGAGTGCAATGGTGCCGGATGCAAAGCCAGCGCCCAGCTCATCCCAGAGATAGTTGGTGGTGCCTGCAGGAACGGCCTTGGCCTTGTAAAGATTGACGAACCAGTCGAGCGCACGGACACCGGCTTCGGAATTGAAAGCTGGCTTGCCGTCTTTGAGATATTCGCCGCCTTCAGCGACCAGCATTTCGTAGAAGCGGCCGTTGATGGCTTCTTCCTTGCCCGCAAACTGCGTGCCGTAGAAATTCGGCGGATCGGCAAAGAACACAGCCTGATCGGAAACTTCTTTCCAGGTCTTTGGCGGTGCCAGATCGTAACCGTATTTTTCCTTGAATGCGGTCTTCTTGGCGTCGTCTTCGTAAAGGCTCTTCTGATAATAGAGCGCTGAAACGTCGAACTGCGCGCGTGGCAGCATGACCAGCTTATCGTTAAGCGTCGAAGCCTTGATCACCGATGGCACGAAGCCTTCGATTTCTTCTTTTGGAAGCAAACCATTCAGATCGGCATAGAGATCAGGATATTGCGGCGCAAAAGACGAATGGTTGGAGCCAACGCACCAGTTAATCGAACCCGAAGCGATGTCCGACTTGATTTCCTTGTCCAGCTCGAAGTGGTTCTTCTTGGACAGGATGTTGACCTTGGCACCGGTCGCCTTTTCCCATTCAGCAATGCGCGAATACAGCGCTTCATACTGCTGACCGCCAATGAGCTTGGCATTGATGGTGACGCCTTCAAATTTACCCGGAAGTTCCGCAGCCCCCGCGGAAACCATTCCTGCAGCCAGCAGAACAGAGCCTGCCAGCACAGATGTCGTGAAATTCCTCATGCTTCTCCTCCTACTAGAACACCGCGCGCCCTTTTTTGGACGCCCCATACGGCGCTCTAACCTCCTTGAGCCCGATCATCGTGTTTCCCGAAATTCCAATCTGACTTCAGGCCGACGCTTTTACGGACAACTCCCCAGTCCGCACCCGATTGTGCTTCCTATATTTATATGCAAACATACTATTCACAATCGGTCAAGGCGATTTCGATGACTTCAATACTTTCATCACTTGCGATGTTCGTATATGAAGTATGCCATTCACGAAGGGGACCAGCTTGGAAACAGATGATCGTTATCGCGCGCCTGCGCTGGACAAGGGGCTGGACATTCTCGAACTGCTGGCCAGTGTCGATGGTGGACTAAGCCAGGCCGAGATTGCCAAGCACCTCGACCGCAGCCCCAACGAGTTTTACCGGATGCTCGATCGTCTGGTGAAGCGCGGGTATGTGACCAAGCTGGAAGGTGACCGTTATTCGCTGACACTCAAGCTGTTCGGTCTTGCGCATCTTCATGCGCCGGTGCGCAGACTTGCTTCCTTTGCAACGCCCTTCATGCGCGAACTTGCTGATCGCTCGAAGCAGGCCAATCAGCTTGCTGTGTTTGATCGTGGTTCTGTCGTGGTGATTGCACAGCAGGAAGCCCCGGATTACTGGGGGATTTCGATCCGCGTCGGTTCGCATATCAGCCTTTTCGACACGGGTTCCGGCCATGTGCTTCTCGCCTTCCGCACGCCGGAAGAACGCAAGATGATGATTGCCGAATATGTCAAAGACGGCGAGAGCGGCAATCTCGATGAAAGCTTCTATGAGCGACTCGATCAGATTCGCGAACGCGGCTACGAAATGATGCCAAGTGCGCAGGTGGCTGGCGTCTACAACCTCTCTGCACCGATTCTCGGTCCTGACGGCTCATGCATCGCAGCCCTCACCTGTCCTTATGTCACGCTAGTCAATTCGACGTTCGCACCTGACATCACACAGACCATCAGCCTGCTGCAAAAGACCGTCAAAGACCTCTCAAAGCTGGTCGGTTCCGATATCGGAACAACAGATTAATCCAGACCGATAATTCTTATTTGAAAACTCTCTTCTTTTTTGAAAGTATGACATCGGAGGACAGTTTTCATGATTATCGATACCCATCTGCATCTGATAGACAAAAGCGCGCTCAACTATCCATGGCTGGGAGACGTACCAGCTTTGAACCGCGATTTTCTGTTTGAGACCTATCGGAAGCAGGCCGAACGTTGCGGCATTAAAGCAGCATTACACATGGAAGTGGACGTTTCTGCCCCTGAAATTGTGGCAGAGACCGCTCACATTATGGCAATCTCGCGTCAAAATAATGGCTATATCAAGGGCGCGATTGCATCTTGCCGCCCGGAAGAACCGGGATTTGCCGAATATCTGGAACAGAGCCGCAGCAATCCTTTCATCAAAGGCTTTCGCCGTGTGTTGCATGTCGTACCCGATAATGTCTCTGAGGGCGCTCTGTTTCGGGAGAATATCAAGCGGCTGGAAGGCACTGGCCTGACCTTTGATCTCTGCACACTCCCGCACCAGATCGACAAGGTGCTGGCGCTGGCAGATCTCGCCCCGGACGTGCAGTTCGTGCTCGATCACTGCGGCGTTCCGGACATCAAATCAGGTGCGCTGGAAGTCTGGCAGAAGGGGATTACCGAGATTGCGCAACGCGACAATGTGATCGCCAAAATCTCTGGCGTGGTGGCCTATGCTGACGCTGAAAGCTGGACCGTCGACACACTGCGCCCTTATGTGGAGCATGTGATTCAGTCATTCGGCTGGGAGCGGATTGTATGGGGAAGCGATTGGCCTGTCTGCACCTTAGCGAGTAACGTCGATGCCGGGCTTTCCACATGGGTGGCGACAACCCATGCACTGCTTAAAGGATGCAGCGAAGACGAAAAGGCACTGCTTCTTGCCGACAATGCCCAGCGCATCTGGAAGATTTAAACCTAAAGGCTGGCGAGTTTCTCGCCAGCCAATTTGTTGAATTAAAAGCTTTCGCGGAAAAGCCGGTTGAGATCGGCGACGACGACCTCCGCCTTCTCATTGTTCAGCAAGCCCTTATTGATACGCTCGGAAGCCGCTTCCTGAAACGGCATATAGCCATCGTGACGCGGACGCACCCATGCCCCTTCCAAGGTTGCGCGCGTGTCGCGATAGAAGCCCGATGTTGCGTTGTTTACCCCATCGTCTTCCCATGCTTCCGCATGTCCCGGCTGACCGTTGGACGCCGCGTAAAGCCCTTTCTGCACCTCACCGCTTGCAATCCAATAGGCGAAGTCGATTGCCGCTTCCGGATGCTTGCTGAAGGCTGAAACCGCAATACCCGTGCCACCCAGAGCCGATCCTGCAACGCCTGCTGGACCCGATGGAATATCGGCAAAACGGATCAGGCGATCGCGGAAGCCCGGCATGGCATAATTCACATAGCCGTAAATCAGCGGCGAACAGGCAATTTCGGATTCTGGCTCTGCCATTTCCTCAAACACCGCAATCGGGTCCATGCCGAAACATTCAGGCTTAACCAGCGAAGCAACCTCGCGCAGTTGCTCAAAAGCTTTCGCACCATCCTCAACAGCGATCAGCTCGCCTTCAACCGCGCAAGGCGTTCCGGCATTGGCAACCAGTGTATAAAAGCACATCAGCGAATGCGGCGAGCGCAGTGGCAGCAGGACTTTCCCGGCGCGCGCCAGACGCAGCACCTCGCCCCATGAGGTAGCTGGCTTGTCCATCAGGTCCGGACGCCATGCTTGAACCTGTGTTGCTGCATCGAGCGGAAACGCCCATTGCCGCCCCTGCCAGTTATAGCTTGGGAAGGACTGGCCCACAGAGCCATCGGCAAGCTCTTTCAGTTCCGTTTCGCGGCCCGGCACATCAAGCGGCAGCAGACAACCTTCCTTGGTGATCTGGCCCACATGTGGATGGTCGATTACGATCATATCGAAATTGCGTGCCAGTTCCTCAACCGGAAAGGTCTCGAAATCCTGTAGCGACCGCTTTTCCCACTCAATTTCGACGCCCTTGTCAGCAAGCCATTGTTCGGCACCTGCGACCATCGGATCATAGCCGCGCGGGTGGCTCCAGGTCATGCCTTTAAGCTTGATCGTGCTCATAGACCGAACTCCTCGCGGATTGCTTTGCTGTTTTCGCCAATGCGCGGCGCGGCGCGTGCGACCTTCGGGCGCTGTCCGTTGATGCGCAGTGGGGAACGTGTGGTGGTGATGGCAACATCATCTTCACGCGTCACTGTCTGGAGCATGTCGAGGGTTGAGAAGCCTTCGCTTGCGAGCAATTCTTCCCAGTTGAGAACGCGGGCGCACCAGATATCAGCTGGTTCCAGAATGGCGAGCCATTCATCGACGGTTTTCTCGGCAATGCGGGCAGCAATCAGCCGCTTAATCTCATCGCGTTTTGCGAAAGCAACTTTCGGATCGGCAATAAAAGGCGCAAGCGTATCTGTTTCAAGCAGTGGTGCCAGTTTCGCAATCGGCATCATGGCGATTGCGAGATAACCGTCCGCTGCCGGATAGACACCGTAAGGTGCTGCGAGATAGGCGTGGGCACTGCGGAAATCGGAACGCTTTGGCAGGCGACGGCCATCGTTAAGGTGGGTGGTCAGCACTTCAAACTGGAAATCAACCAGCGCTTCGAGAAGGCTGGTCTCGACATGCGAACCTTTATTGGTGATGCCGCGGCGAACCAGCGCTGCGAGAATTCCCTGAGCGGCTGCAGCCCCTGCCAGCATATCGGCAACCGCCAGACCGAATGGGACCGGTCCCTGCCCCTCATCACCATTGAGCCACATGAGGCCCGAGCGCGCCTGCGCCAGCAGATCCTGTCCGGGACGTCCGACCCATGGCCCTTCTTCGCCATAGCCGCTGATCGATGCATAGACGAGACGCGGATTGATTTCTTTGGCGGCCTCGTAATCAAGACCAAGCCGCTTGATGACACCGGGGCGGAAATTCTGGATCAGCACATCGGCCTGTGTGAGAAGCTTCTTCAATGCAGCCAGATCGTCGGGATTTTTGAGATCGATCGCGAGGCTATCCTTGCCGCGATTGATCGCATGAAAAATCGTGGAATCGCCCCCGATTTCCGTGTCGCTCAGATAAAGTCTGCGCGAAAGATCGCCACCATCAGGCCGTTCAATCTTGATGACGCGCGCGCCCAGATCCATCAGACGCAACGAGCAATAAGGCCCCGACAGAAACTGGCTCATATCGACAACGACAAGCCCGCTCAGCGGCAGTTCGCTTTCCGACATCGGGAAATTCCCTCCTCATGAATTTCTTATGTAAATATAGTCTTCACATATGGATTTATAGAAGGCAAGGCTGAAATTGGGGTATTAGAGCGCATTTCGATCTGATTGGATCAGATCGGCGCTCTAATCTCTTATTTTGACGCGCATCTTTTTCCGATCGAAGCGGGATAAGAAATCAGTCCAGTGGACTGATTTCCCCGCGAAGCCGTTTCACACTTTTCGGGATGCGCTCTAATGCAAAAACGCCGCCCCGTGGGGCGGCGTTTTTAAGGAAATAAGGGATCAATCAGAGTGTCAATTCGACTTCATTGCTGGCCAGTTCCAGCAAGGTCCAGACGTGATCAGCGAATGAGTTCCACACTTCGATCCGGTAATGATCGGCATCCCACTTCAACAGAATGATCTGGGCATGATCGAAGATCGTGCGAGCAGCACCCGGAAAGCTCATCTTTGAGAGCTCAAGCGGGGAAGCGGCATTCAACAGCCACTCGGCTTGGGGGCCGGAAATGTCGATGCCGGTTTCGCGGTGACTGACTTCCGTCAGGCTGTGCGGCTCATTCTCGTAGAGCTTGGCAAAGGCCTGTGTAATGGCGTCCGCCTTGCTTTCATCTGCCCAGATATACCATTCATCCGGTCCGATGCAGGCAACCGCAATATCGCCATTGCGCGTAAGGCCACCGATCTTAGCCGGGAACTTTGCACCCAGTGCCTTTTCAGCCAGGGCCAGTTTTTCCGGAGCAATGCGTAGGACAAAACGGGCAGCGTCATCGGCTGCATGGATTTCCAGACGACCGGGAATGACGACCTTGCGGTTCGAATAAGGTTTTGTCTCAACAAGCATGGTTCAATCCTTATCCGTTCAGCTTCTTACCTTCGGGGTCATAGAAGACCATGCCCGAAACAGTGGCTTCATGCACTGTACCATCAGGCATCGGCATATAAAGCGTTTCGCCCATACGATCCTTGCCGCCTGATACCACGGCCATAGCGATAGACCGGCCAAGCGCCTCGCTCCAATAGGACGAAGTGACATGACCAAGCATGGTCATAGGCAACGCCTGCTTTGGATCAACGACAATCTGCGCACCTTCTTCCAGCACCAGCTTCGGATCGTTGGTCAACAGACCCACAAGATGCTTGCGATCTGATTTGAGCATATCCGGACGGGCCAGCGAACGCTTGCCAACGAAATCTGGCTTCTGCTTGCCGACGGCCCAGCCGAGGCTTGCATCATCCGGCGTTACGGTGCCGTCCGTATCCTGACCGACAATGATATAGCCTTTTTCCGCGCGCAGAACGTGCATGGTTTCGGTGCCGTAAGGCGTGATGTCATATTGCTGACCGGCCTCATAAAGCGCCTTCCACAGCGACAGACCGTAACGGGCGGGCACGTTGATTTCATAGCCTAGCTCGCCAGTGAAGCTCATGCGGAAGAGACGCGCTGGCACGCCCAGGAATTTACATTCCGCAACCGACATATGCGGGAAAGCTTCGTCAGAAATATCCAGACCTTCGACTATTGGCTCGATGAGCTTGCGGGCATTCGGGCCATTGATTGCCACCACGGCCCATTGTTCGGTGGTCGAGGTCAGCCGCACTTTAAGGTCCGGCCATTCGGTCTGGAGATAGTCTTCCATCATATTGAGAACACGCGCGGCACCGCCGGTTGTGGTCGTCACATGGAAACGATCCTGCGTCAGACGACCGACAACACCGTCATCGCGGATGAAACCATCTTCGCCAAGCAACAGACCATAACGGCAGCGCCCGACACCAAGCTTTGTCCATGGGTTGGTGTACATGCGGTTCATGAATTCCGCCGCATCCGGGCCGACCACTTCGATCTTGCCAAGGGTAGATGCGTCGAACATGCCAAGCGACTGGCGGGTTGCCTTGCATTCACGCGCCACAGCTTGATGCATGTCTTCGCCCGTTTTTGGGAAATACCATGCGCGGCGCCACAGCGAGACCGGCTCAAAAGCTGCGCCATGCTGTTCAGCCCAGCTATCAATTGGCGTCTTGCGCGTGACATCAAACAGTTTGCCGCGATTGTAACCGCAGAAAGCGCCAAAGGTCGTCGGCGTATAAGGCGGCCGGAAAGTGGTGAGACCAACCTGCGGCGTCGGGCGCTTGAGCGCATCGGCGGCAACGGCCAGACCATTGATGTTCGAGGTCTTGCCTTGATCGGTCGCCATGCCATTGGTGGTATAGCGCTTGACGTGCTCGATGGAATGAAACCCTTCGCGCACGGCCAGACGAATATCCTTGGCTGTTACATCGTTCTGGAAATCGATGAAAGCCTTGGCTTTGCCCGGATCGCGATCCGTTGGCAATTCGCGGCAGCTCACACCATCACAGACAAAATCGCCTGCAACTGCATATTCCGACGCTTTGGCTTTATGACCTGCATCATTGGCTGCAGCAGCACCCGCTTGCGCACCCTCGCGCAATGCGGCCTGCAAATCGAAATTGCCATTGCCTGCACCGGCACAGCGGCTTTCCTCGGTGCGTTCGCCCGGCAGATAGATCTGGCGTGCTTCGTCCCAGACGAGCTGGCCCTTTGTGTGAGAGAACAGATGCACGCTTGGGTTCCAACCGCCAGACATCAAAACAACATCGCAGGCAATCGTGCGCGCAGCTCCGACCGAGCCGTTAGAAACCGGATTAGCGCGAACCGACGACACGCGATGGCGCCCGCCTGTATCTGTTACAGCCCAGCCGGTCAGTGTTTCAATGCCGAGCATTTTTGCACGATTGATAAGGCTGTCGGCAACGCTTGAACGCACATCGATGATGGCTGGAACCTTGACGCCTGCGACCGCGAGGTCAAAAGCCGCAAGCCATGCGCTGTCATGCGAAGTGACGACGACAGCCTGATTGCCGACCTTGACGCCATAGCGATTGAGATAGGTACGCGCAGCGGAAGCCAGCATCACGCCGGGACGGTCATTGCCTGCAAAGACCAGCGGCTTTTCGATTGCACCCTGCGCCAGCACCACTTGGCTTGCACGCACGCGCCACATGCGTTCACGCGGCGCATTGGTGGCGGGCTTGGCCTGATGATCGGTCAGGCGCTCACAAAGGCCGACCATGTTCTGATGGTAATAGCCAATGGCCGTTGTGCGCGGCAAAAGCGTGACATTCGGATTGGCTTTAAGGGCCGCTAGGGTTTCATTGAGCCAGTCCCAGCTTGAACGGCCATTGATGACCGGCTCTGGCTCGGACAAAAGCGAACCGCCAAATTCGGCCTGCTCATCAACGAGGATAACCTTCGCGCCACTCTTTGCGGCCTCTAAAGCAGCCGCCAGACCGGCAGGTCCACCACCCGCGATCAGCACGTCGCAGAAGGCATAGCGACTGGCATAGGTGTCCGGATCGGGTTCGGATGGCGATTTGCCAAGACCGGCAGCGCCACGGATGAAAGGCTCATAGACCTTGTTCCAGAAGCTCTTTGGCCACATGAAGGTCTTGTAGTAAAAGCCTGCTGAGAAAAACATGTAGAGCGCATCATTGATCGCGCCGACATCGTGCTTCAATGATGGCCAGTGGTTCTGGGTTTCGGCTTTGAGGCCGTCATAGAGTTCCAGCACCGTGGCGCGGGTGTTCGGCTCGTAGCGGCCCGGTCCTCTTGAGACGCCCATCAGCGCATTCGGCTCTTCGGAACCAGCAGAAAGAATGCCGCGCGGGCGGTGATATTTAAACGAACGACCGGCCAGATGTTCGCCATTGGCAAGCATGGCCGACGCCAGCGTGTCGCCTTCAAAACCAGAATAGGTTTTGCCGTTGAAGCTGAACCGCACGGACTTGGCCTTGTTGACACGGCCTTTGTTATGAATGCGCATATCGGTCATTATTTCGTCTCCGCAGCCGGAGTTTCTGCCAAAGCAGGACGGGGTTCACCAGCCTTGTAGGTGGTGACGAACTTGTCGCTCACCGTATCGCGCACCGCATTGAAGAAGCGACCGCAGCCGTTGATGTGCCGCCAGCGTTCATAATGGGTACCGCGTGGATTGGAACGCGTGAACAGGAAATCACGCCATTCATCATCGGAAAGCGTCGAGGGGTCGGCTGGACGCGCGATATGCGCTTCGCCTGCATAGGCGAATTCAAGCTCTGGACGTTCCATCTCGCAATAAGGGCAACGGATAAGAAGCATTTTGTGTTTCCCCTATTTCCTTAGTGAGCTACGGCGGCCGCAGCCGCTTCATCGATCAGGCGACCGGTGGTGAAGCGTTCAAGCGTGAACGGCGCGTTGATCCAGTGCGGCTCGTCGCGTGCGATCGTATGGGCAAAGACATGCGCCGAACCCGGTGTCGCCTTGAAGCCGCCGGTACCCCAGCCGCAATTGACAAACAGGCCCGGAACCGGCGTCTTGCCAATGATCGGCGAACGATCCGGCGTCACGTCAACAATACCACCCCATTTGCGCAGCATCCGCATACGGGTGAAGATCGGGAAGACTTCGCAGATGGCCGCAAGCGTATGCTCAATCAATGGCAGACCGCCGCGCTGGCTGTAGGACACATATTGGTCGGTACCGGAACCGATCACCAGCTCGCCCTTATCGGACTGGCTGATATAGGCGTGGACCGTGTTGGACATGACCACGCAAGGGAAGATCGGCTTGACCGGCTCGGACACCAGCGCCTGTAGCGGGTAACTTTCGAGCGGCATACGAACGCCTGCCGTGTCCATGACAATGGAGGTGCTACCAGCGGCAGAAACGGCCACTTTCTTCGCCTTGATGAAACCGCGTGGCGTATCAACGCCGGTCACGCGACCCGATGCATCGCGGCGAATGGCCGTGACCGGGCAATTCTGGATGATATCAACACCGCGTTCCGTCGCACCGCGTGCATAGCCCCATGCAACCGCATCGTGACGGGCAACGCCGCCGCGCCGCTGCAAGGTGGCACCAACAACCGGATAACGCGCATTGGCCGAAATATCGAGCGGCGGGCAGTATTCCTTCGCCTGCTCCTTGGTCAGCCATTCATTGTCGATGCCATTGAGACGATTGGCATGGATATGACGCTTGAAGCTCTGCACATCATGCACCGTATGCGCCAGCATCATCACGCCGCGCTGCGAGAACATGACATTGTAGTTGAGGTCCTGACTCAGACCTTCCCACAGCTTCATCGCATGTTCGTAGAGATGCGCGCTCTCATCATAGAGATAGTTGGAGCGGATAATGGTGGTGTTGCGCCCCGTATTGCCGCCGCCAAGCCAGCCTTTTTCGATGACCGCAACATTGGTGATGCCATGTTCCTTGGCCAGATAATAGGCAGCACCCAGACCATGACCACCGGCGCCGACAATGATCACATCATATTCGGCCTTGGGTTCGGCATTCGGCCATTGCGGCTTCCAGTTCTTGTTGCCGGAAAGCGCGTTGCCAACGATAGAAGCTAACGAAAAGCGGGACATATACAAACCACCAGTCTTACGGTTCACGCTCCCATGTGGCGCATGAAAAACCTCTGTAGATATTTGTATTGGGTCGCAGACGATATCGACAGCAGGCTTGCGTCAAAAGACGTCATAAATACGACATCGGCACCATTTCGCGACATGATGCTTCATGGATGATTAGGCGTTGCAATTCGATCGGCAGCAAGCCAGTAGTAGCCGGGCATTTGATTGTTTCGACCAACGCTACGACTGGATTGCCAATGACCGACACACTGCCGCTTAAGCCGCTCGACCTGCCTGAAAGCGAATTCGCGAGTCTCGTGCCGAATGCCAGATTGCGGCAACAGTTCCAGTTCATTCTTGAAGTCGAAAAGCTGAAGCAGGTCATTCGTCGGACACCGCTGCTGGATACGTCGCGCCGCGAAAACGATGCCGAACACACCTGGGAGCTGGTGCTGATGGCAATGGTCTTGCAGGAACATGCGAATGAGAACGTTGATCTGCTGAGTGTGCTCAAGATGCTGATCATCCATGACATCGTTGAGATCGATGCAGGCGATACCTTCATCTATGACGACGCGGGTGCACTCGACCAGGAAGAGCGTGAAATGCAGGCAGCCACCCGGATATTCGGCATTCTGCCCGAAGATCAGGCGCTGGAATTCCGCGCCCTTTGGGATGAGTTCGAGGCACGCAAAACAGCAGAAGCGCAGTTTGCCCGCGCGATGGATCGGCTGCAGCCACTCCTGCACAACTTCTTCACAAGTGGCGGCACCTGGCATACGCCGGGCGTAACTGCGCCTGTGGTGCTTGACCGGAAGTCACCGATTTCCCACGCATCAGACACGCTTTGGGAAGCTGCACAGCGGATTATCGCGGAAGGTGTTGAGCGCGGATTTTTAAAGCAGAGCTGACCAGCGCCTGATTGGTCAAGCTTGGGTTTGGCAGATTTCTGGTTGTCCGAGACGACAACCAGATGGAACCGCCAAGTCCTTAATATTAGTAACTAATAATATTAGAAAGCTTCCAAATAGTTTTTATCATAATAGGACAATATTGTTGTCCTTTTCTCTTTTCTTTTATTGCGTGAAGCGCTACTCAAGCGTTCATAAACGCCTCTTTAAAGAGGGATAAAAGCAAGAAAGGTGATTTGATGACTAAGGAGAATCTACTCGAAAGCGCACTCGTTCGTCTGGACGAGGCGGCAAGCCACATCAATATCGATCCGGATGTTATCGAGAAGCTGAAATACGCCCGTGAAACGATGAAAGTGCGCTTGATGATCCGTATGGATGACGGTTCGCGCAAATCCTTTCTTGCATGGCGCTGCCGTTATGACGACACCCGCGGACCAACCAAGGGCGGCATTCGCTACCATCCCGAATCAACGGCTGAAGAAGTCGAAACACTCGCTTTCTGGATGACCTTCAAATGCGCCGTCATGAACCTGCCTTACGGCGGCGGCAAGGGTGCAATCCAGGTCGACCCTCGCAAGCTTTCCAAGGCAGAACTTGAGCGCCTTTCGCGTGCCTATATTCAGGCTTTCTCCGGCATTATCGGCCCGGACCGCGATATTCCGGCACCGGACGTCTATACCAACTCCATGATTATGGGCTGGATGGCAGACGAATATTCGCAGATCGTCGGCCAGTCTTCGCCTGCGGTTATCACCGGCAAGCCACTGGCACTTGGCGGTTCGCTGGGCCGTAATGATGCGACCGCACGCGGCGGCTTCTATCTCGTTCGCCATCTGGCGCATGATCTTGGCCTTGCTTCGCAGCTTCGCGTCACCGTTCAGGGCTTCGGCAATGCCGGTCAGTTCTTTGCAAAACTGATGGCCAGCGACGGCCATAAGATCGTTGCCGTTTCGGATTCGTCGGGTGCTGTTTATTGCGCAAACGGTCTTGATCTTGACCTGTTGTTGAAAGCCAAGGATCAGGGCAAGTCGGTTGTTTCCACCGCTGGCAGCAACGGTCATGAAGCGATCAGCGCTGATGAACTGCTTGCAGTTGATTGCGATGTGCTTGCGCCAAGCGCCATGGAAAACATGATCCATGTCGACAACGCCGCTTCCATCAAGAGCAAGTTGATTGTTGAGCTGGCAAACGGTCCTGTGACGCCCGAAGCCGACAAAATTCTCGAGCAAAAGGGCGTTATCGTTCTACCGGATATTCTGGCCAATGCCGGCGGCGTGACGGTTTCCTACTTTGAATGGGTTCAGAATCGCCAGGGCTATTACTGGACGCTTGAAGAAATCCATGAGCGCCTGAAGACCATCATGGAACGTGAAGGCCGCGCCATCTGGAACCATGCCAAGCAGCACAAGGTAACTGTTCGCTCGGCAGCCTATGTTCATGCGCTGGAACGCCTTGCACAGGCTATCGAGGCGCACGGCACGCAGAATTATTTCTCTGCCTGATTATATATTTCGAGACGGTCCCTCCTGTCAGCTATCTGACAGGAGGGAATTTCTAACCATCAAAATTTTTCAGCCTGATAATCGTATAATACTTGCCCAAAAGGCTCTTTGAATAGCGCCTCACCGTTCCTATATCCTGTAAAATCAGGAAACAGCGAGGAATGGGATGAATATCGGGCAAGCCGCCAAAGCATCGGGCATATCGGCGAAAATGATCCGCCATTATGAAACCATCGGGCTTATCGAGGCTGCCGACAGAACCAGCTCGGGTTATCGCGTCTATACGCAAAATGATGTCGAAACGCTGCGTTTCATCCGATCAAGTCGTGATCTTGGATTTCAGGTCGAACAGATCAAGGAACTGCTTGCCCTCTGGCGCGACCGCAATCGTGCATCTTCCGATGTGAAGAAAGTCGCATTGCAGCATGTCGAAGACCTCGAAGCCAAGATGAAGCAGTTGCAGAACATGGCTGATACGCTGCGTCACCTCGCCCATAATTGCCATGGCGACAACCGGCCCGATTGCCCGATCATCCATGAGCTTGCCAGCCACAGCGCACCGAAGGCCGTTCGCCCAGCCCCGCGCAAAGGCGAATTGTTGCACGGAAAAATCTGACGGGCGCCTTTGAGAGATAAGAGCATAAAAGCAAAACGCCGGGAATTTCCCGGCGTTTCTGTTTGATGTGCGCTGTCGATTACTTTTATACCAAGGCGGCTCAAGATGCTGACGCATCACGCCTTGAAAAAGTTCAATTGCCACTCGGGCTTAACCAAAACTCCATGAGTCATACTCATGGAGTTTTGGTATTACGCGCATCTCGGTCCGAAAGACGCGCTTTATTTCGGCAGCGTATAGGCAATCACATAGTCGCCCGGCTTGGTGCCGACCGAACCATGACCGCCCGCGACCATCAGCACGAATTGCTGATCACCGACGGTGTAGGTCATTGGTGTGGACTGACCGCCTGCAGGCAGACGCGCTTCCCACAGAACCTCACCATTGGTGAGATTATAAGCACGGAGATAATCATCCACCGCAGCACCCAGGAAGGCTACGCCACCAGCGGTAATCATCGGACCACCAATGCCCGGCACGCCAACCTTGAATGGCAGCGGAACCGGTGCCATGTCACGGATCGTACCGTTGCGGTGCTTATAGACCGTCTTGCCTGTGCGCAGATCGACACCCGCGACAAAGCCCCATGGCGGCGACTGACACGGAATGCCAAGCGGGCTCAGGAATGGCCCCATGAACACGCCGTAAGGCGCGCCATCATTGCGGTTCAGACCCTGTTCGCTGCCCTTCTCGTCCTGACCGCGCGGCGGAATATCCGCACGCGGCACAAGGCGCGAGGTGAAAGCGAGATAGGTCGGCATACCGAACATCACCTGACGCTCAGGATCGACCGCCACGCTGCCCCAGTTGAAGACACCAAAATTGCCCGGATAGACAATCGTGCCTTTGAGCGAAGGCGGCGTGTAACGTCCCTCATAGAAATGCTTGTGGAACGCAATGCGGCAAGCGAGCTGATCGAACAATGTCACGCCCCACATATCGCTTTCCTTGAGCGGTGGCGGGCTGAATGTCAGATCAGAGATCGGTTGCGTTGGTGATGTGTGATCTTCCGGGATTGCGCCGGTCGGTGCCGCCATCTCACTGATCGGGATGATCGGCTCGCCAGTGCGGCGGTCGAGCACATAGAGATCGCCCTGCTTGGTCGGACCAACCAGCGCGGGAACGCCGTTGATATCAAGCAGGACCGGCTGTGCTGGCACGTCCATGTCCCACAGATCGTGGTGGACAGTCTGGCGAACCCACTTCACCTGCCCTGTGTTCACATCTAGCGCCACGATGGACGACGAATATTTTTCGACATTTTCGCTGCGGCCCATGCCGAGTTGATCCGGCACCTGATTGCCAAGTGGAATGAAGATCAGACCAAGCTTTTCATCAACACTTGATACCGACCAGCTGTTCGGAGAATTGGTCGTATAGTGCTGGCCTTCCGGCAGAGGTGTGGTGACATCGGGATTTCCCGAATCCCAGTTCCACAGCAGCTCTCCGGTACGGATATCGAAGGCGCGAATGACGCCAGACTGTTCTTCAGTCGAGTAATTATCATTGACGGCACCGCCGACAATGATCTTGTCACCCACGACCGCCGGTGGCGAGGTTGAGTAGTAGTAACCTGCCGGATTATATTTCATGCCGTGGCTGAGATCGAGCGTACCGCCATTGGCGAAATCGGTGCAGATCTCGCCGCTTTGCGTATCCAGCGCGATCAGACGAGCGTCAGACGTCGGCAGATAAACGCGTTCTGAACATTTCGCACCAGCAGTTGCGGTCGAATCCTTCCAGTAGCTGACGCCACGGCAGGTCTGGTGCTGACGATCGGTGTTGAAGCCGACCTTCGGATCGAACTTCCACTTTTCCTTGCCGGTCGCAGCATCAAGGGCGATGGCCCAGTTATGTGGTGTGCAGAGGAAGAGCGAATCGCCGATTTTGAGCGGCGTCACCTGATAGGTGGTTTCACCCACATCTTCCGGCTGCTTCACATCGCCGGTCTGGTATTGCCAAGCGACCTGAAGTTTGGAGACATTTTCAGGCGTTATCTGTGCAAGCGGCGAGTAGCGCTGTCCGTAAGGTGTGCGCCCATATTGGTGCCATTCACCATCAGGCACATTGCCACCGAGATCAGGCGTTGCGGCAACCTTTTCCGTTGGTAGGTTGCCATTGATGCTGGTTGGGTCCTGCGTCATCGAATAGCCGGCAACAACAAGTGCTGCGAGCGTCGCTATCGTGAGTGGCAAGCCACCGCCGTTCAGCGGCTTTCTGACCCATGGCGTGAGCAGCCAAAGGCCAAGCAGAACAATGATGCCGCCGGTTGAGCCAAGCCGCCACCAATCGAAGCCAACTTCATAAATCGCCCAGCCGAGCGCTCCAAGGATGACCAGCGCGTAAATCCAGAGCGCCAGAGAGCTTCGTTTGAGAAGAAAGAAACCAGTCAGCAGAAAGCCTACAGCAATCGCTATGAAGGCCCAGCTGCCACCCAATGTGGCGAGGTAGATACCGGCTGCGCCGAGCGCAAGACCAATCAGTAAAAACAGAATAGACGTCAGAGAAACAAGCAAGACATTACCCCCTTCAAGTAGTGACTGCAGTCCCGCCGTGCATGACTGTTACTTGAAACAAAGATGCACGGATTAAACCGAATTCGATGCATTTCTGATTTGGGTAGGCCTCATATCGGTAGAAGTGTCGCAGCAAATTGATTGCTGCGCAACACGACTTGCCTGCTCATCCACATAGGCGGCAAAATAAAAAATCCAGTGGCAAATGTTTAAAAGCAATATCGCCTGTCGGTAGCGAGAAGACTGCCGACAGGATAACCCTATAATCAGGCCATCGGGCTTTTGAAACTGCGCAGGCGCAAGGCATTGCTCAGCACGAAGATGCTAGAAAGCGCCATCGCACCTGCTGCCAGCACCGGCGAAAGAAGCGTGCCGGTAAACGGATAAAGAATACCAGCGGCAACCGGAATCAACGCCACGTTATAGGCAAAAGCCCAGAACAGGTTTTCGCTGATGTTGCGGATTGTGGCCTTTGAGATTGCAATCGCATTGACCACGCCACGCAGATCACCTGACATCAGCACAACATCAGCACTTTCAATCGCAATATCGGTGCCTGTGCCAATCGCAATACCCACATCGGCGGAAGCCAAAGCTGGTGCATCATTGATACCGTCACCCACAAAGGCAATGCGCTTGCCCCCAGCCGAAAGGCGCTTCAAAGCTTCGACCTTGCCGTCCGGCAGCACTTCCGCAACCACTTCATCAATGCCAAGACGCTTGGCAATCGCCTGAGCAGTGCGGCGGTTGTCACCGGTAATCATCGCGACTTTGAGGCCCTGCTCATGCATGGCAGCAATGGCGGCAGGCGTGGTTTCCTTCATTGGGTCGGCAACCGTGATGATTGCAGCGAGCTTGCCGTCGATTGCTGCATAAAGCGGGGTCTGGCCTTCATCGCCAAGACGGCTCGCATCATCCGCAAACACCGCTACATCCAGACCGAGCTTCGCCATATAGCGATCAGCACCAATGGCAACTTCACGGCCTGAAACGCTGGCCTTAAGCCCGAAACCGGGAACGGATTCAAAGGCCGAAACATCGGCAAGCTTCAGTCCCTTTTCCTTTGCAGCTGTCACAATCGCATCAGCAATTGGATGCTCGGAACGTGCTTCCACCGCTGCAACCAGCGCCAGGGCTTCATCCTTATCGATGCCATCGACAACAGCGAAATGCGCCAAAGCCGGCTTACCTTGTGTCAGCGTGCCGGTTTTGTCGACCGCAATCACCGATGCATCACGCAGCGTTTGCAGCGCGTCGCCACGACGGAACAGAACGCCAAATTCTGCAGCGCGACCCGTGCCCACCATAATCGAGGTCGGCGTTGCAAGCCCCATGGCACATGGGCAGGCGATAATGACAACCGCAATAGCATTGACCAGCGCGTAGCCCATCATGGCTGTGCCGCCGATAACCAGCCATGCAATGAAAGTAAGGACCGCAGCAGCCATAACTGCAGGCACGAACCAGCCTGTGACCTTATCGACCTTGGCCTGAATGGGCAGCTTGTCAGCCTGCGCGTCCTCGACCATCCGCACGATCTGCGAGATGACCATATCGCGGCCAACCTTGGTTGCACGGAATGTGAAGGCGCCGGTTTTGTTGATCGTGCCGCCGACGACTTCCGCGCCCTCTTCCTTGGCAACGGGTACGGGCTCGCCGGTAATCATCGATTCATCCACAAAGGACGAGCCTTCGATCACCTCGCCATCGACGGGGACTTTCTCGCCCGGACGCACCTGAACGATATCGCCAACGCGCACATCTTCAAGCGGCACATCAATCGCGTCGCCATTGCGCAGCACGCGGGCCGACTTGGCCTGCAAGCCAACGAGACGGCTGATCGCAGCCGAGGTTCGGCCCTTGGCACGAGCTTCCAGATAACGGCCAATCAGGATCAGCGTGACAATGACAGCAGCGGCCTCAAAATAGACGTTGACTGTTCCTGCCGGCAGAATATCCGGCCAGAAGGTTGCAACGACTGAAAAACCCCATGCGGCGGCTGTTCCGACAACCACCAGCGAGTTCATGTCGGGTGCAGCACGCAGAAGGGCCGGAATGCCTTTCTTGAAAAAGCGCATACCCGGGCCGAAGAGGACAAGTGTTGTCAGCACAAACTGGAAATACCAGCTGTTCTGCATTCCAATCGTGTCCATGACGAACATGTGCAGCGCTGGAACGATATGCGATCCCATTTCAAGAATGAAAACCGGCAGGGTCAGAACCGCAGCAAGGATGACGTTCTTTTTCAGCTCAAGCGCTTCCGCATCGCGCTTGTCAGATTGCGTTTCCTGCTTGGCATCGTTGCGTGCCTCTTCAAGAGAACGCGCTTCATAGCCCGCGGTTTCAACCGCCTTGATAAGATCACCAAGCGGCACCTGGCCAGCCAATTGGACATGAGCGCGTTCGGTCGCGAGATTAACGCTGGCGCGGGTTACGCCCGGTACGGCATTCAATGCCTTTTCAACCTTGCTCACACAGGAAGCACAGCTCATGCCTTCAATGGCGAGATCGGCACTTCCCGACGGCACGTCATAGCCTGCCTTGCGGATCGCATCGATGACGGCTGGCATGTCGGGTGCGGCCTTGAAGGTCACATCGGCGCGCTCGGTCGCAAGATTGACAGACACCTTGTCAACGCCCGGTACTTTCGCGACAGCCTTCTCAACAGATGACACGCAAGAGGCACAGCTCATGCCCTCGACGGGAATGGCGAAACTTGTGTTTTCGGATTTGACTGGCTTGTTCATGGCAATCCCTTCTTCTGCGCATCGTGCTTTCCGAAGATCGTTGCCGATTTTTGAGCCGATGCTGCAGCCCCTTTTTAAAGGGCTAGATACTGAGTTGCATCATAAGTAACCCTTCCCACCGTTGGAAGGTCAAGCCTTATTCATAAATGATTTTCAGATGGCCATTTCGTTCTGCGGCTGCATTGCAGCGAGGATTGATCCGCAGCGGGTCTGGATGAATTCTGGCACCTCAGCTGCAGGCATTGGACGCCCCATCAGGAAGCCCTGCACCTCGCCGAAATTCTGCTTGCGCAGGCATTCAAGCTGCTGCGTGGTTTCCACGCCTTCAGCAGTCGTTACAATCCGGAAACCAGCGCCCAGCGTGGCGACCGCCTGAATGATCGCAAGATCACGGGTATCGACTTCGATGCCCGATACAAAACTGCGGTCAACCTTGATCTTGTCGAACGGGAACGAGCGCAGATAGCTGAGCGATGAATAGCCAGTGCCGAAATCATCCATGGCAATCCGCACGCCCAGGCGGCGCAACTCAAACAGCAGTTCGATATTGTGTTTGCTGTTTTGCAGGAATACGGATTCCGTAATTTCAAGTTCGAGACGGTCCGGAGACAGGGCTGCCTCCTCAAGCGCTTCCGTGACAGAATCGAGCAGCGTTGTCTGATTGAACTGCACCGGAGAAAGATTGACCGAAACCTTGATCTCATCCGGCCAGGAAGCTGCCTGACAACAAGCCTGTCTCAGCACCCAATCGCCGATGGGGCCGATAAGCCCGGCTTCTTCTGCAATCGGAATGAACTCAACCGGCGAGACCATGCCCAGGGATGGATGACGCCAGCGCAGCAGGGCCTCAAACCCGGATATACGACCTGATTCCAGATTGAAGATCGGTTGGTAATGCAGCTCGAACTGCTTCGCGGCCAAGGCCACCCGCAGATCAGTTGTCATCGCATGGCGTTTCTCAACAGCCAGTCGCAGCGAATGTTGGTAGAAGCGGAACGTTCGCCGACCATCCGCCTTGGCGGCATAAAGCGCCAAATCAGCATTGCGCATCAGCACGTCGGTATCTTCACCATGCAGAGGCGCCTGAGCGATGCCAAGACTGCAAGACACGAATTCCGTTGTATCACCGAGATCAAACGGGTCCTGAAAGGCTGAAAGAAGGCGGTCCGCAAACATGGCAATCTGCGAAATCGCATCGCTGCGATAGATGATGGCAAACTCATCGCCACCAAGTCGCGCGAGAAACTGATCGCAAGTCGTGATGTTCTTAAGACGCGTCGCCACCTGATTGAGCAGCAGATCACCTATCTGGTGCCCCCTGCTGTCATTAATGGTCTTGAAGTGGTCGATGTCGAGATAGAACAGCGCAAACGCCGGAGCACTGTCGCCCTTTTTCAGAATATTTTCAATATATTGCGAGAAATAGGCACGGTTCGGCAGATCCGTCAGACTGTCGTGCATGGCGATATGCGTCATGCGCTGTTCAGTCTCGCGTCGCTCAGTAATATCTTCGACAAGCCCGATCAGGTAACGCGATTTATCGCCTTCAACAGGTGGAATGGGACGTTTGATGATCCGCATCCGGCGCGGTGTGCCGTCAGCGCAACGAATATCCCGCTCAATCGTCAACACATCGCCGCGGCGCATTGCCAGCCGATCCTGCTGCGTCAGAAGCTTTGCTTCCTCGCTTGGGAAAATTTCGGCATCGATCGAGCCAACTACATGGTCGACATTGTGACCGCTGATCGTGGACGCTGCCTGATTGTAGAGAACATATCGGCCTTCGTCCTGCATATCCTTGACGAAAACACCAAGCGGCATGTTGTTGACCAGTCCATCAAGCAGAGACTGCACATGACTTGCCTGCCGGGTCGCCTCTGCCAGTTCGGTCATGTCTTGAACGATTGCCAGAATGACCTGCTTGCCGTCGAAGACGACCTGGCGTCCGTAAGTGAGAACCTCGATGGTTTCGCCGTTGGCTTTGAGATGCTGCCAGCGTTCGGGACGCTCCAGATCGCTCCTGTCGCGCACGGCTGCAAACATCCGCTCCCGCTCGGTCTGCGGACGGATATCAAGCACTGTCATGCCGGGGATTTCGTCTGCAGAATAGCCGTAAAGCGCATGGGCCGCTTCATTCATGACAATGAATGCTAGCGTTTCAGGATCATAGACCCACATGGGTGTCGGATGAGTTGTAAAAAGAATGCGGAAATCCTCGTCGGATGTGCGCACCATCGCATCACCCGAGTGAGCCTCACCGGCTTCCCGCTTCCTCATCATTGGTCCCTCATCAGACAAATCCTGACTGGATGTTTTCCGCTCTCATGCGAGAGTTAACCCGGAGAATCAGATCAAACTGTCTGTAGCAGGACGATGCAATCCGGTGGATAGCTTACAGTCTAGAATTTTAACAAATTATATACAAATTATCAAAATCCCTAATTTAGCGCCTGCAATTTGTCGTTTTACAGTCTCTTGACCGGCCTGCTGTTCCGGCCTATGCCTAAGACACAAAATTCGTTGGGGTGCCTTCGAAGCAAGATCAGGAAAAGCGCTAAACGGTTTTCCATCCGACCTTGCGACACAAAAGGCTGAGAGACGCTGACCGCGTTAACCCATTGAACCTGATCCGGGTAATACCTGCGTAGGGAACGGAGTTTGGCGCGTCGCGAACAAGGAGGATTTCATCCTCCGTGGGGCAAAGCCCCAAAACCCGTTCATGACGTCTCAATTTTCCGTTCGGAATGAGAGACGACATGATGGACTTAAGACAAAGCCTCTCCCGAACAAAAGCAAGCAACAGCAATGGTGCATCCGTGCCTATTTGCGTGACTATTGCTGGCTCCGACAGCGGCGGCGGTGCTGGCATTCAGGCCGATTTAAAGACCTTTTCAGCACTCAATGTCTATGGCGCAAGCGTCATTACAGCGATCACCGCTCAGAACACATTAACGGTCACAGCAGTCCACGATGTTCCGGCTGAAATCGTTGCGGCACAGATTGATGCAGTCTTCAGCGATCTCAATGTGGCTTCGGTCAAGATCGGCATGGTGTCGGTGCCGGAAACCATTCAGGCAATCGCCAAAGGCCTTAGGCATTTCTCTGGCCCGGTGGTTCTTGATCCGGTGATGGTGGCGAAATCCGGCGACAGGCTTTTAAGCGAAGCCGCAATCTCGACATTGCGCGAAAAACTGATCCCGCTTGCCGGCGTTCTGACGCCAAACCGGCCGGAAGCAGCTTGCCTGCTCGATTGTGCCATTGCGCGTAATGATGATGAGGCGGAAGCACAGGGGCGCGCTTTGCTCAAGCTCGGCGCGAAGGCTGTCCTGATGAAAGGCGGGCACGCTGAGGGCGACATCTGCACCGACCTTCTCATCCGTGCCAATCTGCCGATGATCCAGCTGGAAGCGCCGCGTATCTACACGCAGAACACCCATGGGACTGGCTGCACGCTTTCGTCAGCAATTGCAGCGGGTCTCGGCAAGGGGCTTTCGATGGAACAATCCCTTCGTGAAGCGCACAGCTATCTGCAAGCGGCCATCCGGTCCGCTAACACGTTGCAGGTCGGAAGCGGGCACGGCCCCGTGCATCATTTCCACGCTTTGTGGGAGATTGCATAATGCGCGTCACTATCATCGGCGCAGGTGTTGCAGGCCTTGCCTGCGCTGCAGAATTTAGTGACCAGGGCCACGCCGTCACTGTCATTGCCAAAAGCACCGCAATCGGCTCCGACAGCTGTTCGTGGTTTGCAGGCGGAATGCTGGCCCCGTGGTGCGAAGGCGAGAGTGCGGAAGAACCCGTCGTAAGGCTGGGGCAAGAAGCGATTGGCTGGTGGGAACGACATGTTTCGACGGTCCACCGCAAGGGCACGCTCGTCATTTCCCACACACGCGATACGACTGAACTGCGCCGCTTCGCCCGTCGCACGCAAGCCTTCGACACAATTGATTCCGAACAGATTGATGCACTGGAGCCGGACCTTGCAGGCCGTTTCCGGCAGGGGCTTTTTTTTACTGAGGAAGGCCACCTCAATCCACGCAATACACTGATCGAACTTGCCGAAAACCTGCAAAAGAAAGGCGTCGTCTTTCATCTCGGGCAAGATGCGAAAGATTTAAAAATAGACACCGATATCACCGTCGATGCGCGCGGTCTGGCAGCACGCGATCAATTGCAGGATCTGCGCGGCGTGAAGGGCGAAATGCTGGTGGTTCGCTCCCGCGACATCAATCTTTCGCGCCCTGTGCGTCTGCTGCATCCGCGCATTCCGCTCTACATCGTGCCGCGCGGTGACGGCATTCATATGATCGGCGCAACCATGATCGAAAGCGATGAGAGAGGCGGCATCAGCGTTCGCTCGACGCTGGAAATGTTAAGCGCCGCCTATGCGCTGCATCCGGCATTTGGCGAGGCGGAAATTCTGGAAACCGGCGTCGATGCCCGCCCCGCCTTCCCCGACAATCTGCCGCGTGTGCGCAAGCGCGGCCAGACCATCTATGTCAACGGGCTTTACCGGCACGGCTTTCTGCTCTCGCCTGCGGTTGCACGCATGGCGGTTGCGGCAGCAACCGAGACCGAACAACAGCCTGAACTTCTGGAGAACCTGGCATGACCATCGTTTTAAATGGCGAGGTCTTTGAGACCAAAAGCGCCAATCTTTTCGCTCTGCTTGCAGAAATCGAACTTGATGAAGCGGTGGTCGCAACCGCGCTCAATGGCGAATTCATTGCAGGCGATGAACGCGAGGAAACGCTGATCGGCGAAGGCGATCGTATCGAAGTGCTCGCACCGATGCAGGGAGGCTAAGATGCTGGAATTTTACGGAAAAACATTTGAAAGCCGCCTGCTATTGGGAACGGCACAATATCCATCACCCTCTATTCTCGCTGACAGCGTCCGCTCATCACAGTCGGAAATCGTGACGGTTTCGCTGCGGCGCGAGAGCGGGAATATGCGTGCCGGTCAAGATTTCTGGACACTCATCAAGGATCTGGGTGTTTCGGTTCTGCCCAATACTGCCGGGTGCCATACCGCACGCGAAGCTGTGACCACGGCAAAAATGGCGCGTGACGTTTTCGGCACCAATTGGATCAAGCTTGAAGTCATTGGCGATCACGACACCTTGCAGCCTGATCCTTTCGGGCTGGTCGAAGCAGCCCGTATTCTCTGCGATGAAGGCTTTGAGGTCTTTCCCTATATGAATGACGATCTTGTGGTTGCGGAGAAACTGATTGAGGCAGGCTGCAAGGTGTTGATGCCATGGGGCGCGCCGATTGGTTCAGGTCGCGGCCTCAACAATCCTTATGCGCTTAAAACCATGCGTGCGCATTTCCCCGATATTCCACTGGTCGTGGATGCCGGTATTGGCGTGCCATCGCACGCTGCAACCGCCATGGAACTTGGCTTTGATGCCGTGCTAATCAACACCGCCGTTGCCAAAGCAGGTGATCCAGCCGCTATCGCCCGCGCTTTTGCGCTCGCTGTTGAGGCTGGTCGGATCGCTTACGAAGCCGATCCGATTGAAGCCCGCGACATGGCTGCCCCCTCCACTCCATTACTCGGAAAGGCATTTTTGTAATGGCCCTTGATCCGTTCTACCCGATCTTTGACAGCGCCAGCTGGTGTGAGCGCATGGTGCCGCTTGGCATCAAACTCGTGCAGCTGCGCATCAAGGATAAGAACGACGCTGAACTGCGCGCAGAAATTCGTGCAGCCCGCGAAATTTGCGCGCGATATGATTGCCAGCTCATCGTCAATGACTACTGGAAACTGGCGATTGAGGAAGGCTGCGACTTCATACATCTCGGTCAGGAAGATCTTGATGATGCCGATCTCGATGCAATCCGCGAGAGCGGTGTGAAGCTCGGTGTATCCAGCCATGACGAGGCTGAACTTGATCGCGCATTAGCGCTAAAGCCAGCCTATATCGCGCTCGGCCCTGTCTATCCGACCATTCTCAAAAAGATGAAATGGCATGAACAGGGACTGGACCGCGTCAGCCAATGGAAAGCCACACTTGGCGATATTCCGCTTGTTGGCATTGGCGGCATGAATGTGGAGCGCGCGCCCGGCGTCTTTAAAGCCGGAGCTGACATTGTATCCGTCGTCACCGACATCACTCTCAACCCTGATCCGGAAGCCCGCGTGCGGCAATGGATCGAAGTTACACGCCCCTATGTAAAGTAGACCTAATATTCGCTTTAACGCGCATCTGGTCCGAAAACCGCTTCACACTTTTCGGGATGCGCTCTAACCGGAGGAAACATTGAAAAAACTGATTTTTGCTGCGCTTTTCAGCGCCACGGCTTCGTTCGCCCTGATGTCAGCTCAGGCAGCTCAGGCAGCTCAGGCGAACGATAAATTCAAACTCATACTCGACTGGTATGTGAACCCGGATCATGGGCCGATCATCGTGGCCGACAAGCTCGGTTACTTCAAGGATGCGGGTCTTGATGTGGAAATCATCGCCCCTGCGGATGCTTCCGTGCCACCCAAAATGGTTGCGGCTGGACAGGCTGATCTGGCAATTTCTTATCAGCAGCAGGTGCATCTCGATGTTCATGCCGATATTCCGCTGATCCGCGTCGGCACTCTGGTCGATTCCCCGCTCAACTGCCTGATGGTGCGTGACGATGGTTCGGTCAATTCAATTGCCGATCTCAAAGGCAAGAAGATCGGCTTTTCTGTCGCTGGTGTTGAAGAAACGGTGCTTGGCACCATTCTCAAAAACCACGACATAAAGCTTTCAGATGTCGAACTCATCAATGTGAACTTCTCGCTCGCGCCATCGCTGATGTCGAAACAGGTTGATGCGGTGATGGGTGCCTATCGCAATGTTGAACTCAACCAGATGGCGGTTGAAGGAGTTGTGGGCAAATGCTTCTTCGTCGAGGAGGAAGGCGTGCCGGTCTATGACGAGCTGGTTTATGTCGCCAACTCAAACAAGCTGGATGCGAACGAAAAAGAACGGATTTCGCGCTTTCTAGCAGCCACTGAAAAAGCCGCGCAATATATCGTCAATCATCCAGAGCAAAGCTACGATCTGTTCGCGTCTTATAGTTCTGAACTCAAAGACGAGCTGAACCAGCGCGCCTGGAAAGACACGGTCGCCCGTTTCTCGCGCTCACCTGCCAGTCTCGATTACGGACGCTGGAGCCGCTACGAAACCTATCTCAAAGATAACGGTCTCGTGCCTTCGAACTTGCCTGTCGAGAGATTTGCAATCGACGTCAACGCGGGAGGTGACAAGTCATGAGTGACACGCTTTATTCATCTGAATTGTTCACCCGCCTGCGTGCCGCAACGCTTGATGACTGGACCCCCTATATCGATCATGAATTTGTCCGCGGGCTTGGCGATGGCACGCTGCCGAAATCGGCATTCCTGCATTATCTCAGGCAGGACTACGTCTATCTGCATCACTATGCCCGCGCCTTTGCGCTGGGTGTCGTGAAGGCAGGCAGCTTGCAGGAAACGCGACTTTGCGCCGAGATTATGCATGGGCTGGCGGTCACAGAACTGCCGCTGCATGTCGGAATCTGCGCACGCGAAGGCATAACCGAAGACGATCTTTACAACACAAAAGAAGAGCCGGAAAACCTCGCCTATACGCGTTATGTACTCGATTGCGGGCAGGCAGGCGATTTCCTCGACCTGCTGACCGCACTGGTTCCCTGCGCGCATGGCTATGGCGAAATCGGGGTCAATCTCGCAGCCACTGCCCATACCGGCACACCCTATCAAGAGTGGATCGACACCTATGCGGGCGCTGAGTATCAGGTGATGTGCCACACCGTTGGCAAGCTTTTTGATCAAGCTGCAAAAGACCGCATCGGTACGGATTTCGAAAACAGCCCACGCTGGCCAAAGCTCTGCCAGATATTTGCGACCGCAAGCAGGCTTGAAGCAGGTTTCTGGAGTATGGGTCTTAAGGGAGCATGACGAGTCTCGCTCCTCGCTCACGCAAAAAACGCATCGCCGACGGGTTTCTGTCGGCGTTTGCTGTGCTGGCACTTTGGCAGGCTGTGGTGAGCATCTGGCAGATGCCGCGCTTCATCCTGCCCGGTCCGCTCGACGTCGTGCAATCGCTCATCACCAATGTACAGTTGATCGCCGATAATGCAGTCGTGACATTTGGCGAAGTGCTAGGCGGGCTGTTTCTCGGCTCTGCCATTGGCGTTCTCACAGCGATAGGGCTGATGATGTCGCCGCTTGCACAACGGCTTGTTATGCCGGTGATGGTGTTTTCTCAGGCGATCCCGATATTTGCGCTCGCTCCAATCTTAACACTCTGGCTCGGCTATGGACCGGCATCGAAAATTGCCGTCACTATTCTGATGATCTTCTTTCCGGTCGTCTCAACCTTTCTGGATGGAATGCAACGGACGGATCAGACGCTGATTAATGCCGCCGAAAACCTTGGCGCCAAGCCAATGCAAATTCTGTTTCGTGTGCGCATTCCCGCAGCTTTCCCGTCGCTTGCTTCGGGGTTAAGTCTTGCTGCCGTCTATGCACCAATTGGGGCTGTAGTGGGCGAATGGGTCGGAGCATCAAAAGGTCTTGGTTATCTGATGCTGCTCGCCAATGGTCGCGCCAAGGTCGATCTGATGTTCGCAAGCTTGTTTGTGCTGGCCGCTTTCACCATGATCTTACACGCAACCATCTCGCATTTTTCGCGCAAGCTCGCCGCATGGCCTCGAAAGCTGTAAGGCAGCATTTTTGCCACACTCAATAGATTGAAATAAAACTTCTGCATTTTGCCACTTGGCAAATAGATTTGCTCATTTATTGTGCAGCCATCTGAAACACTGGCAAGAGGTATGAGATGCGTGTCTATCCATTTCCGTCGGTGCCCGGTGTTAACGCGGGCGCATCCAAGCTTTAGGTCTTTGGCCCGTGTTGCAGGCTAAGGCCTGATCGCCCTCCCTAAAAGGGCATATTCCTAACAACTTCCAAATTTGCCGCAGCTCTCAGCAGCTGTTTGTTTTGTCTTCGTTTTCAAACATCGTTCGACGCAAAACCGCTTCGTGCTTTTAATGAAAATGATTTTAAAGGAACCAGAATCCGTCTTCGCGCGGCCTGGTATTATTCATATGACTCGGTTTCGTATCAATTTCCGGGGACCTGCTTTCCGCAATGTCCTCGGCTACACCTTCAGCCACTGGCGAAGTCAGCCTCTGCGGCTGACGCTGATTATTATCAGCATGCTGCTTGCAACGGCCGCAGACGTCCTCACACCACTCTATTCAGGGCGGCTGGTCGATGCGCTTTCGATCGGTCAGGATGGGGCATGGGATGCTGCCATTCACGCGCTGATTATCCTGCTTGCGCTGGGCGCACTGGCGCTGATCACGCGTCAGCTGACCTTCTATGTCATCACCGACTTCACGCTGAAGATCATGAGCGACATGGCAGCCAGTTCGTTTCGCAAGCTACAGCGGTTTTCGACCGACTGGCATGCAAATGCTTTTGCCGGATCGACCGTGCGTAAGGTTTCGCGCGGCATGTGGGCGCTTGACCTGCTCAATGACACGCTGCTGATTGCGTTATTGCCGTCTATCCTCATGCTGTTCGGCTCGGTAGCACTTCTCGCATGGTACTGGCCGATGATGGGCCTGCTGGTTGCAATCGGCTCGGTGCTTTTCATCGTCTGTACGATTGTGATTTCGCTGGGCTTTGTTGCGCCTGCTGCAACGCTTGCCAACAGCTGGGACACACGTATGGGCGGCGCTTTGGCCGATGCCATTTCGTGCAACGCTGTTGTCAAGGCTTTCGGTGCGGAAGGTCGGGAAGATGGGCGTCTTGCCAAGGTCGTCACCAAGTGGCGCTCGCGGACACGCCGCACATGGCTGATCGGCACGCTGAACGGCTTCATTCAGGGTGTAAACCTGCTGGTGATGCGTGGCGTTGTCATTGCTTTTGCGCTCTATCTCTGGAGCCAGGGCAAGGCAACGGCGGGTGATATCACCTTCGTTCTGACGGCTTTCTTCATGTTGCAGGGCTATCTGCGTGATGTGGGTATGCATATCCGCAACCTGCAGCGTTCGGTCAACGATATGGAGGAGCTGGTTCAGATCGAGGCCGAGCCTTACGGCATTGCCGACAGGCCGGGTGCGAACGCGATCAAGATCGGAAATGGCGAGATCACGTTTGAGAACGTCACCTTCCATTATGGCAGTCACGACACGGCTCTCTATCGCGACTTCTCGGTCAGGATTGAAGCCGGTGAACGGGTTGGTCTGGTCGGTCATTCGGGTTCGGGCAAGACGACTTTCATCAAGCTCATCCAGCGTCTCTACGATGTGAGTGGCGGCGCCATCAAGATTGATGGACAGAACATTGCCGAAGTCACACAGGCTTCGCTCAGATCGCAGATTGCTATCGTGCAGCAGGAACCAATCCTGTTTCACCGGACGCTGGCCGAAAACATCGCCTATGCTCGCCCCGGCGCGACACAGGCAGAGATCGAGCATGCAGCCATGCTTGCCAGTGCGCATGACTTCATCATGCGTCTGCCAAAAGGTTATGCAACGCTCGTTGGTGAACGCGGTGTGAAGCTTTCGGGTGGTGAACGTCAGCGTGTGGCGATTGCCCGGGCATTTCTGGCAGATGCGCCAATCCTCATTCTGGACGAGGCAACATCGAGCCTTGATTCAGAATCGGAAGTGCTGATCCAGCAGGCGATGGAACGGCTGATGATCGGTCGTACAACGCTTGTCATCGCACACCGGCTTTCGACAGTTCGCGCGCTTGACCGCTTGCTGGTCTTCGACAAGGGCAAAATCCTTGAAGAAGGTGATCACGATGCGCTCATCCGCAAACCGGGCGGCATCTATCGCCGCATGTTTGAACGTCAGGCGTTGGAACTGACCAAGGGACTGGAAGACGTTCTTCCATCTTAAGAAATGAAGCGGGGCCGGAAATACCGGCCCCGTTTTACAGCGGTTCCAGTTAAGAATGAATCGTTGGAACCGCTGTAACTGCTTGTTTTTACGCATTATCCGACGCAAAACCGCTTCGCACTTTTGCTGGAAATGCTATAAACTCATGTTTTTACCCGTGTCTTTAACTCAAAACAGGGTTCCCGCTTTTGGGAGACATGCTTTATTCCGCCACCTTGCCCGAAGATTGGCGGATAATCAGCTTATATTCGATATGGCGCGACGGCGATGTGTTGTTGGTATCAATCTGGTGGAGCAGCATATCCACGGCATCACGCGTCATTTCGCGGATTGGCTGACGCACCGTCGTAATCTGCGGCGACACCATGCTGGCAATCGCACTGTCATCGAAGCCAACAACCGTTAGTTCGGCCGGCACATCAATCTTGTAATCATAGGCAATCTGCAGAACAGCAGCCGCCATGTCGTCATTCGACGCAAAAATGGCAGTCGGCCTGTTTTGCAGCGATAGCAGTTTTCTGCCTGCAGCCAGACCGCTTGAAAAGCTGAAGCCGCCTTCAAATTCATAATCGGGATTGTGATCAATCCCCGCTTCATCAAGCATACGGCGATAGCCTGCCAAGCGCTGCTGCGCCGAGCGGTGGGTCAGATCGCCAATCACAATCGCAATCCGGCGATGCCCCATATCGAGCAGATACTTCATCAGATCGAGCGTGGCCGCCTCATCGTCGATGGCAACGCTGTCAGTCGGATGCACATTGAAATCACCCGCCACACGCGCAAAAGGCATGGCTGACGCAATCAGCTCCTGCAGAATCTCGGGATCATCCGACATGGGCGGTGTTACGATAATGCCATCAAGGCCGGAAGCATGGGCCGTTTCGATCAGCGATCCGCGAATATCCGCACGGTTCTCGACTGGAAATATCAGCAGTCGATAACGCGTGCCGCGCAGACGATCCAGCGCCCCGACCTGCAATTCCGTGACGTAGCTGTGGCTTGGATTTTCAAAGAATAATCCGATGAGATGCGAGCGGCGCTCGACCAGATTGCGCGCCGCGGCATTAGGGCGATAGCGTAATTCAGCACCTGCCTCTTTCACCCGCTCACGGATCGTATCGCGGACATTGGGCTCGTCATTGTAAACGCGTGAAACCGTCTTGATCGACACGCCTGCCAGACGCGCCACATCATGGATCGTCGCTCTCTTATTGGATGCGGCCATGGCCGTTATGCACTCTCTCCCCAGTGATATGCATAATTTACTAGCTGCTTTGCTCTAAAGCGCAAAGCTCTAAAGCGCGATGTGCTTTAGCTATTGTTCTTACGCTTATCTTTATCCCCAAAACCGACATCCACTTTTGGGTAACATGCTTCAAATAGAACATATCTTGGAACGGGTGAGAAAGCGCTTCTCGCGGCCATTATCGAGCGAGAACATGCCGCCGCGCCCCGGCACGACATCGATGATGAGTTCGGTATGTTTCCAGGCCTCATACTGAGAACCGCTGATATAGAACGGTGCACCGCCGATTTCACCCAGCTTCACATCCGCATCCGAAAGCAGCAGATCTCCCTGCGGATAGCACATCGGCGATGAGCCATCACAGCAGCCGCCAGACTGGTGAAACATGATCGGGCCGTACTCGTCCTGCAATTCTGCGATCAGCTCCAGCGCTGCATCGGTAGCAGTAACCTGCTCTTGTTGAGCGACTTGCGGCATGGTTCCTCCTCCCATCGCAACAGCCGCCGCATCACTACGGCGGCTCTAATAATAGTATGGACCGATTACTGCGTCAGGTCCATCACGACACGGCCTTCGATCTGGCCTGCACGCATTTCGTCAAAGATGGCATTGATATTGTCGATCTTGTCGGTGCGGATCGTTGCTTTAACTTTACCGTCCGCTGCAAAATCAAGAGACTCCTGCAGATCAAGACGCGTACCGACAATCGAACCGCGCACGGTCACGCCGTTCAGCACCATGTTGAAGATCGACAGCGGAAACTCGCCAGCCGGAAGACCGTTCAGCGCAATCGTCCCGCCGCGTGCTGCCATGCCGATCGCCTGCTCAAAAGCTTTGGGCGAGACAGCAGTCACAAGCACACCCTGTGCGCCACCGTCAGTTTCCTTCTTGATATAGGCTGCCGGATCATTATGCGTCTTGGCATTGACCGTGACTGTCGCACCAAGCTTGCGTGCGAGATCGAGTTTCTTGTCGTCAATATCGACGGCAGCAACATTCAGCCCCATGGCCTTGGCATATTGCACAGCCATATGACCGAGGCCACCAATGCCGGAAATCACCACCCAGTCACCTGGTTTAGTGTCCGTGACCTTAAGCCCCTTATAGACCGTCACACCTGCGCAAAGGACGGGCGCAATTTCATTGAACTCGATGTTCTTTGGCAGATGGCCAACGAAATTCGGATCGGCCACAACAAAATCGGCAAAGCCGCCATTCACCGAATAGCCGGTGTTCTGCTGCTCTTCGCAAAGCGTTTCCCAACCACCAAGGCAATGCACGCAATGACCACAAGCCGTGTAGAGCCAAGGAATCCCAACGCGGTCACCTTCTTTCACATGCTTGACGCCGCGACCGACTGCCGAAACGAAACCGACGCCTTCGTGACCCGGGATGAATGGAGGATTGGGTTTTACCGGCCAGTCGCCTTCGGCGGCGTGGAGATCGGTGTGACATACACCAGAAGCCTGAATTGCTACCTGAATCTGGCCATCACCCGGCACCGGAATCGGCACTTCGTCGATGGTCAGTGGTTTGCCGAATTCGCGAACCACGGCAGCCTTCATTGTTTTAGCCATTACGAAAACATCCTTCTGTTTTACGCGCATCTAGCCCAAAAACCGCTTCGCACACTTTTTGGGATGCGGCACTTTTCCTGCGCGCATCTTACCCAAAAACCGCTTCGCACTTTTTGGGATGCGCTGTAATGGGCCGGATTGGCAGGCGCGAAGTCCTGCCGACCCGACCCTTTCCTGGGAGGAAACAGCGGGGGAACGACCTCTGATCGGAAGTGCGATGGAGGTCGTACTGTATCGATGAAACTGCAAGGAAAGCGGCAGTCCGAGGCTCGAAAGCCACGGACCACCCTGTTTTTTAGAAGAAGCCGAGCTTCTTCGGGCTGTAGCTCACCAGCATGTTCTTGGTCTGCTGGTAATGGTCGAGCATCTTGAGGTGGTTTTCACGACCGATACCCGACTGCTTATAGCCACCGAACGCCGCATGGGCCGGATAGGCGTGGTAGCAATTGGTCCAGACACGACCGGCCTGAATGGCGCGACCGAAGCGGTAGGCGCGCGTGCCGTCACGCGTCCACACACCGGCACCCAGACCATAAAGCGTGTCATTGGCAATCGAGAGCGCTTCGGCATCGTCCTTAAACGTCGTAACCGAAACAACAGGACCAAAGATTTCCTCCTGGAAAATCCGCATCTTGTTGGTGCCCTTGAACACAGTCGGCTTGACGTAATAGCCGCCTGCCAGATCACCGGCCAGCTCATTGCGCCCACCGCCCGTCAGCACTTCCGCGCCTTCCTGCTTGCCGATGTCGATATAGCTCAGAATTTTTTCGAGCTGCTCGCTGGATGCCTGCGCACCGATCATGGTTGCCGGATCAAGCGGATCGCCCTGAACGATAGCCTCAACGCGTTTCAATGCGCGTTCCATGAACTTGTCGTAGATCTTTTCATGGACCAGTGCACGGCTCGGGCAGGTACAGACTTCGCCCTGATTAAGCGCAAACATGACGAAGCCTTCGATAGCCTTGTCGAAGAAATCGTCATCTTCGGCCGTCACATCGGAGAAGAAGATATTTGGCGACTTGCCGCCCAGTTCCAGCGTGACTGGAATAAGGTTCTGGCTGGCATATTGCATGATGAGACGACCCGTCGTCGTTTCACCGGTAAAGGCGATCTTGGCAATGCGCGGGCTCGATGCCAGCGGCTTGCCTGCTTCAAGACCAAAGCCATTGACCACGTTGATGACGCCTGCTGGCAAAAGATCGCCAATCACTTCCATCAGAACAAGAATGGAAGCAGGTGTCTGTTCTGCAGGCTTCAGCACCACGCAGTTACCAGCGGTAAGTGCTGGTGCCAGCTTCCACACAGCCATCAGCAGCGGGAAGTTCCAAGGGATGATCTGGCCAACAACGCCAAGTGGCTCGTGGAAGTGATAGGCAACCGTGTCGTGATCGATTTCGGAAATGCCACCTTCCTGCGCGCGGATTGCGCCCGCAAAGTAGCGGAAATGGTCGATTGCCAGCGGCAGGTCGGCATGAGTTGTTTCGCGGATTGGCTTGCCATTGTCCCATGTTTCAGCAGCAGCAAGCTTTGGCAGGTTTTCTTCAATGCGGTCTGCGATCTTGTTGAGGATCACAGCGCGTTCTGCCGGGCTGGTTTTGCCCCATGCTTCTTTCGCTGCATGGGCTGCATCAAGTGCTGCATCGACATCGGCCGCATCGGAACGCGCGACTTCGCAAAGCACCTGACCATTGACCGGCGATGTGTTGTCGAAATAGCGGCCAGACTTGGGTTCAACCCATTTGCCGCCAATGAAATTGCCATAACGTTTGGCAAACTCCGGCTTTACGGAGCGATGAAATTCAACTTTGTTCATGACATTCCTCCCAAAGACAACGCCGCTCCTACGGCGTTTCAAACATAATTTGGCGCGGCTCTTGGGAGGAGTCATCCAGCGCTTGATAGTATGCAGTATCAATGTGTCTCAATAATGAGACAGTTTGCAAAACCGAATTCAGATTTTATCGCACCACCCAGTTTAAGCCCGCTTGCAGCGCGTGTCTTTTCCCAAAAATTAGCCCCTAATTCGGGAGATATATTTAATTAGGCCGGATGATCTTGAGGCGGTTGAGCTTGCGGTGGAGCGTGGCCCGGCTGATGCCCAGCAGCTTGGCAGCGGACGAAACATTGCCGTCCACGCGCGCAATGGCGCGCAGAATAACGCCTCTCTCGGACTCCGCCATATCCTCACGCGGATCAGCGTTCCAGCCGAGAAGATCAGCCGCAGGCAAGGCTGTCAGAAGTGCTTCATCAGTCAGATCGAGCGAAAGGCGTGCGGCACGCGTGGCACCGATCACAAGGTCGTCCTTGTCGACAGCAATCAGCGCTCCGCCGGTACGGTCGGCACTTGGTGCCAATACGATACGCGCATCAGGAAATGCCTGCCGGAAATTCTCAGCCTCAATGCGGCGCGCGGCATCAATCACCGCGACCGAAATCAGCTGTACAAAGGCCTCGGTCAGATCGCTTCGGCAAGACGATACATCGAGTGCCGCCATCAAGCGGCCCTGATGGTCATGAATGGGCGCGACCGTGCAGGAAAGCCCAATATTGCGTGTATGAAAATGCTGGTCGCGATGGATGGTCAGCGCACGTTGCTCGGCAATGCAGGTGCCGATGCCATTGGTGCCTTCAACCGCTTCGCTCCATACGGCACCCGTCCACAGACCCCAATCGTAAAACGTGTCGTCATCACCTGCTGCCCCCCGACGCTCGACTGGTACGCCTTCGCTGTCGGCCAAAAGCACGCAACAACCAACACCCCCAACCGCCATATAGAGGCGATCCATGCTGGCTTGTGCAATGCTAACCACCCGTTCCATACGCTGGCGGGCGGTTCGCAGTTCATGATCAGAGAGCGTTTGAACAGAGCCTGTTTCTGCGGGATCCAGTCCATAAAGACGTGCAGAACGGCGCCATGAAGCAACCAGCGCTGAGCGGGCGGCTCCTCCCGTCTCAATCTCGGAATGGATACGATCTGCGTGTATCCGGTCTTGCGGCGCACCCATGTTTTCCTCCCAGAAAGGCTGGAAACGGCCCACTGGAAAGATAATGACTTTTTATCGGACCGGTTGCAAGCGAGCCGTTACGCGACTTTGGCAGGTTGGACGAAAGTCTCAAGCGAAGAGACTTCAATCGCATTCATGCGCAGGCCGAGCTTGGTTCGGCGCCAGAGAATATCTTCTGCCGTATGTGCCCATTCATGCTTCATAAGATAGCGCACTTCCGCCTCATAAAGATCACTGCCCAAATGTCGTCCAAGCTCTTCCAAAGATTTGGATTTACCCAGCAAAATGCGTGCGCGTGTTCCGTAGAGCTTGAACAGACGACGGGCATGGGCGTGCGACAGGAACGGATAATCAGCTTTCAGCTTTTCCAGTTCCTGATCAAAAGCGGTTGCCTCAAAATCACCACCTGGCAGAGACGCGGCATGGGTCCATGGTGCACCTTTCTTGCCAAGATGATGCTCGATCTTCTCAAGCATATGCTCGGCCAGCCTGCGCGCGGTGGTCAGCTTACCACCAAACACATTGATGAGCGGTGCAGCTCCCTGCGGCGCATCTTCTTTGAGCACATAATCGCGGGTTGCTTCCTGCGCCTTGCTTGCACCGTCATCATAGAGCGGACGCACGCCGGAATAGGTCCAGACAATATCTTCAATCCGCACCGGCTCGCGGAAATATTCGCTTGCCGCAGCGCAGAGATAATCGGTTTCCTTGTCGCTGATCGCAACCTTGGCGGGATCACCTTTATAATCCTGGTCGGTGGTGCCAATCAGCGTAAAATCATCTTCGTAAGGAATAGCGAAGATGATGCGCCCGTCATTGTTCTGGAAGAAATAGGAGCGCGGATCGGAGAACTTTTTGCGCACCACGATATGGCTGCCTTGCACCAGACGCACATTATGCAACTGACGATCGCCTTCGACACCTTCCAGCACCTTATCAGCCCATGGGCCGGCTGCGTTGACCAGGAGACGCGCGCGAAACTCTTCGCGCAGACCTGTATCGATGTTTTCGAGCGTTACCGTCCATGCTTCATGGTCACGGCGGGCAGAGATAACCTTGGTGCGGGTGCGGATCATCGCGCCACGATCAGCAGCATCGCGCGCCGTCAGCGCAGTAAAACGCGCATCATCCACCCAGCAATCCGAATATTCGAAAGCCTTTGTAAAAAGTGGCTTGAGCGGTGCGCTCGAAGGATCGGTGCGCATATCGAGCGTACGCGTGGCGGGCAGCTTCTTGCGGCCACCGAGATGGTCATAAAGGAACAGGCCAAGGCGCAGTAACCAGGCAGGGCGCACGCCACCCTTGTGAAAGGGAAGCACAAAGCGCATCGGATGAATCAGATGCGGGGCATTGGCCCAAAGTACCTCGCGTTCCATCAGCGCTTCGCGCACCAGACGAAATTCGTAATGCTCCAGATAGCGCAATCCGCCATGTATAAGCTTAGTGGCACGCGACGAGGTGCCGCTTGCCAGATCGTTCATCTCGGCAAGACCGACCGAAAAGCCACGGCCAACCGCGTCTCTTGCAATGCCGCATCCATTGATGCCGCCACCGATTACGAAAATATCAAAAATTTTATGCTGCGCCATGGCTAAACCTGAAGACCTCTCCAACCACCAAAGCGAATATAAGTCATTTCATACGAAAGTGAAACGAAAATGAAACGAAACTATGATTCTTTCTTTTCGTTCGGTTCGTCCTCAGCCGTCTCAATCAGTTCGACCTCGTTTTCGCGGCATAATTCACGCAATTGCTGCGATGGGCAGCGGTCGGTAATAAAGGTATGAACCTGCGAGATATGGCCAAGACGGACAGGAGCGGTCCGTTCAAGTTTGGTTGAGTCGGTAACGAGAATGACATGGCGCGCATTTGCGATGATCGCCTGTGCCACCTTCACTTCGCGGAAATCGAAATCGAGCAGCGCACCATCCTCATCCATCGCCGATGCGCCGATGATTGCGTAATCGACCTTGAACTGCCGGATGAAATCGACCGCGGCCTCACCCACGATACCGCCATCGGATGCGCGTACCACACCGCCAGCGATGACGACCTCGATCTCCGGATAGACACGCAAAGTATTGGCTACATTGATGTTGTTGGTGATGACCATCAGATTATTGTGGTCGATCAACGCATGACTGACGGCCTCTGTTGTCGTGCCTATATTGATGAACAGCGATGCACCGTCAGGGATCATTTCAGCCGCAGCCCGACCGATCAGTTCCTTTTCATGCGCAGCAATGCGGCGGCGCGCCTCATATTCCATGTTCTCGACACCGGACGGATAGAGCGCCCCGCCATGAATACGGCGCAACAGACGCGCCTTGCAAAGATCGTTGAGATCCTTGCGCACAGTCTGCGGCGTTACATCGAACGCGCTCGCAAGATCATCGACGAGAACCTGCCCCTGTCGGCGGGCGATATCCAGAATTGCGTTGTGACGAGGGGTAAGCTGCATTTTGTTCCCGGCAATGGAATTATTCTAACAACAATTTCGTAATTTCGCTGTTTTGCAAGAGAAAGCAACCGCTTGATGACAAAACAGCCAGAAGCACTGATCCAATGTAGCAATTTTCATCATAGTTTCCGGATTGCGCGCTGCACCATCTCACATTTAACGCCCGAGAGTCTTCAACTTGATCAAGACGCCATAAACTTTGGTTTAGAAGCAAAACTAAGGAAATGGTTTCAAAGATCGAAATATACAAACGATAACAATATAGATTATCAACAACAAAAACCTTACACATTGTACGTAAAACGTAATGCAATATTTATATTTCAAGAATCTTATTTTTCAATAATATAGAAATAATCCTTTTTGCACGCAAAATGGCAATAACAAAATAAATGATAATGGCGCCCTTATCATAATCAAAGCATGTGAAATGAAATAAAAGTCGAAGGGGTTGGCTATGTCTAAACTGGGTATCCTTTGCTTATCTGGCGCATTTATCCTCTTCGGAGGGAGTGCGTTCGCTCAAACTGTGAATGTGGACAACAATACAAACTCGTCATCGCAGGCCGGTGCTACCGCCATCGCCGTTGGAGGCGGCTCCGACTCGCCAAGTAAGATTAAAACGACGGTACCTGCCTTTGCGCCGGGACTTGTTGCAGCGGGTGTACATTCCTGCGCAGGCTCAACAAGTGCCGGCGTCGGCGCAACAGGCTGGGGCCTGGGCTTTGGCACAACATATGAAATGCGTGAATGCAACCGGCGGGCCTATGCGGCAGCACTTCTCGGAATGGGGCAAAATGCTGCCGCCCTGGACCTGATCTGCCTCAACAAGGAAGTCAGAGCATCCCTGAATGCGACGGGCGTTTACTGCCCATCACAGGGCGCTGCAGCCCGTTCAGCATCGGTACAACGACAAACACGACAAGCACCGCTTTTGGCGTCTGTTTCCAACGAAGAGCCAGCGGCAATCCCCGCAAGCTCAACCGGAACGACGGCATCACCACCAATTGCCAGCCGCAAGCGTACTTATTCGGCAAAGGCACTTGGCTTGAGTTCCGATCAACTGCGCGCCAAAGGATGCGTTCTGCGTACAACAGAAGGCAATAGCCGGGCCTGGCATTGTCCGGGACCGATTATGTAGATCTGGAGCGACTTAAAGCATCGGTTTGAAGCTTTTTTGAACCGATGCTCATTCACGAACCAAAGATTGCTCCACGCGAACACACATCGCCGATACAGCCTTTTACTCATATGCAATCACCCGTCACCGAATGGGTAGCGGGGTATATCGTCGGGATATGCCTGGCAGAAGGGGTTTGACCCGATTTTGTCAGAACAGGAGGAGTTCATCGTGAAGAAAATCATCATCGCATCTATTGCACTTCTCGCGGCTGGCGCCTTGCCTGCTGCAGCACAAACGGTCAACTGGAATGGTAGTTTTGGGGGCGCCAGTGGCGCAGGTTCTGCCGTAACTGGCGGCTTCGCGTTTGGTGCAGGTTCGACTGCGGCAGGACAGGCTGCAACAACAGGCTGGGCGGAAGGAAAAGGCACAGTCGTCGGGCTTGGCGGCAAGATGGGCCATTACGGCGCAAGCGCCGGTATTGGTTCGGGCTATTTCACTTCCGGCTCCGGCGGTCAGACTGCGGCCATGGCGCAGTCGGGAACCGGGTTTTTCGGTGGCAGCTCAGCGGGCACCGCCTTTGGCACCACCTCTGGTGGGTCGTCCGGCAGCATTAGCCTTCGCCCATGAATGGAGTTGGATCACATATCTGTTGAGCGAAAACCATCGTTCCAAAGGCTCGACAGACTATTCAACCAACTCAAATGACAGCAGCGGAAGACCGTTATGCCGCGTCCTTCCGCTCAGAAAAGAATGAGAGTCCCCTCAAAGGATACCCGCTCTCATTCTGTAGGGGCAGGTGAAAATCTGCCCCTACCCTTTATTTTGAATATGCAGCAGGCTGTGCATTATATGCGCCTTGAAAACTATGAAGCGCCGGCTGATCATATCAGTCCGACGCTTCATAGATCCCAAAAATCACATATTTGCATGCTGATTACGTTATTCTCCGCTGAACTTATTGCCGTACATCTTGTGAAGCTTACAGGCGACTTCGGTGCGATTTGCGGCACCAATCTTTCTCATAATATTATGGACATGGGCTTTGACTGTGCCTTCGCTCATGCCAAGTTCAAAAGCGATGATCTTGTTCGACTTCCCCACCCGGATCGCATGAACCACTTCGATCTCGCGCATGGTCAACAGTTCGCCCAGTACATCGTCGCTCATGTCCTCAGAATGAGGTTTCATCAGCATGGACGCTGGCACATACATCCCACCTGCAAGTGCCAAATGAATGGCTTCAACGCAGATCTTGATATCGACTGATGTTGGAATATAGCCACGCGCACCGATCTCCATCGCGCGCAAAACCTGCGACCACTCCTCCCGCTCTGCCAGCAATACCAACGGGATCGGAGCCCAGGCCTTGATTGCCGCTTCCACTTCATCCGAGAAGAAGGGATCTGCCAAACGTTTGGAACCGATATGCATGAGCACAACAATAGCGCCATTCAGCGGCATGTTTCTATCGACTGACGCGAAGCTTACAACGGGCAGTTTAAGCCCATTCATCATGAGCCCGTTAAAGATACACTCTCGCTCCAGATTGCTTTTACAGACAAGCATAAGATGAGGCTCATCCTGCAAAGGCAATCCGGCTGCATATTCTCCGCCCTGCATCCGTTCATTTGCCACAATGGCAGATCCATCGCTCACACCGCTAGGTGATGCCCATGAGTACCGTTCTCTCATTTCCAACATTGCTTAGTATCCCCTGTTACTCAGGTTTGTATTCAACACAAAACACTAGTCATGCCAAAAACTGCGCTAGTTTATTAGGAATTTTATTGCTAATCCCGATGAACACTGGTCTAAATATTGCTATCATCAAATAAACGTGTCATTAACTTATGTTAGCACTTTATAAAAAAATGTACTCGCCATAAGAACGACTTCGGGAACAGAAGGTTATAGAGTCTATAACTTTCGTTGGGCATAGGCAGCGAATGCATAGTGGTAATCAGAACACCACCGCCCTGATGATCGACGGCCTGGTTAGTTTATTGGAATCCCCTCCAATTCTGGCCAAATTAAACGCGCAGGAAAAACAGTCCCTACAATCTCTCGTTCTTTCCGAGAGTAGCTATCCCGCCGATGCAGTGATTATTGAGCAGGGAGCCAGCATCAGGAGTATCCATCTGGTTCGTTCGGGATGGGGCTGTGTTTATCGAGACCTGTCGAGCGGGCAACGTCAAATTATAGACTTTCCCATGCGGTGCGATTTCGTGGGACTGAGAACCGGCGACGGTTACAGCTACAACACGATCAAATCGATTACCCCGATGTCGCTTTATGAAATACCACTGTCATCTCTCGAAGAAACAATCTGGCAAATCCCGCGCCTGAGCATGATTTTCATTGAGCTGCTTTCACGACAACGCTCCATGCTCATTGAACATCTGACAAATATTGGCTGCCGAAGTGCTTTTGTCCGTACTGCACATCTTTTGCTGGAGCTGTCTGACCGCGTTAAATCATGCGGAATGGGTGATGCAGACTCGTTTTATTGCCCACTGACCCAGTACCAGCTTGCAGACGCACTGGGCCTGACGCCAATTCACCTTAATCGGATGATGCGTGAGCTTCGAGAGGAAGGTCTGGTGATGTTTCGATCTTACAAGGTCGAAATTCTCGACAGGCAACGGCTGGTCGAAATTGCAGAATATGACGGCCAATTCATGCGAATGTCCGTCTTCGAAAAATCCATTTGAGCAACTACTCTAAGGGAGAAAATGGTCGGAGCGAGAGGATTCGAACCTCCGACCCCCTGATCCCAAATCAGGTGCGCTACCAGGCTGCGCTACGCTCCGTGACCATCAAAACCGAGACTCTGTGGTCCGGCTGTGAGCGGCTTATAGCGCCGCTGTTTTCAAGCCGCAAGGGGATCAAGCGGCTTTTTTTAAGCTATTTTGTAAGATCGTGTGTTTAGCTGGCTTATCGATGCGAAAGCAGTCTTATTTCAGGCAAAAACAGGTGCTTCCCCAGCACCGAATGCAACGAAATCCGGGTTGGAAAAGCCTTTCACAGTTCCGTCAGAACGTGCGCCATAGATGATTGGCTTGCCGTCGAAAGTCGTCGTCATGCCACCGGCTGCACGCAGCACTGCGTCACCTGCTGCCGTATCCCACTCCATTGTCGGGCCAAAGCGTGGGTAGAGATCCGCCTCCCCGCGTGCGATCATGCAGAATTTGAGCGATGAACCCACAGACACGCATTTGCCACTGTGATTGAGTTTCAGGAACTCCTCGGTTTCAGATGTCAGATGGGACCGACTGCACACCACAACCTTTTCAGATGGCGCGATGCGAGCGGCAATCGGGCGCCTGCTTATAATCTGATGGTCGGCAGATGTTACCGCTTCCTGTGCACCCTCGCGGCTCCCCGCATAAAGCAGGTTGCGCACGGGCGCATAGACAAGGCCCAGCACCGGCACTCCATCCTCAATAAGTGCGATATTCACCGTGAAATCACCGTTACGCAGCAGAAACTCGCGGGTACCGTCAAGCGGATCGATCAGAAAGAATTTCCGGCCCAGATGTGCAGGCAGACGGCCTGCAGCCGCTTCTTCCTCGGCCACCACCGGAATGCTTGGTGCAACCGATGCAAGAGCAGTCAGGATCACAGCTTCTGCCGCCTGATCCGCTTCCGTTACCGGCGACTGATCCTTCTTGGAATGGACCGCACAACCATCCGTGTAATGTTTGATAATGACGCGACCAGCCTCAAGGGCTGCACTCTCCAGTACAGCGAGCAAAGCTTTGCTGTCGGGATCAGTTTTTGGAAAGGCTGCTGTTGTCATTTCTCAAATCGACCAGGAATCACTGCCATAGCTGCCGATAACACCGCGCTCGGCCAGATACTTTTCCACTTCCGCGACGAGTTCGTCAATGTCGCGACCTGCGGTGTTGAGATGCAGCTCCGGAGAAAGCGGTGCTTCATAGGGTGAGTCTATGCCTGTGAAAGCCTTGATCTCACCACGTAGAGCCTGCGCATAAAGCCCCTTAGGATCACGCGCCATGCATTCCTCAATCGGCGTATCGACGAAGATTTCGATGAATTCACCCTCCGGCAAACGCGACCGCACGCGATCGCGTTCGGAACGGAACGGCGAAATGAACGACACCAGCGCAATCAGCCCGGCATCGGCCATAAGACCCGCTACCTCGCCAACGCGGCGGATATTCTCGGCCCGGTCTTCATCAGAGAAACCAAGATCGCTGTTAAGGCCATGACGGACATTATCGCCATCCAGCAGATAGGTGTGCTTGCCAAGCGCATGAAGCCGCTGTTCAAGCCGATTGGCGATGGTGGATTTCCCCGAGGCGGACAGGCCCGTGAACCAAAGCACAGCCGATTTCTGGAATTTCTGCGCAGCCCGCGCCTGTTTGTCGAGATCGAAAGCCTGCAAATGCACATTCGTTGCCTGACGCAGTGCCTGATCGATCATGCCAGCACCCACCGTTGCATTGGTGAGACGATCAATCAGCACGAAAGCGCCCGTCACGCGATTGTCCGAATAGGGATCGAAGACGATCTGGTCCGCTGTCTGAAGATGGCAGAGACCAACTTCATTGAGGTCGAGCCGTGTCGCTTCTTCCCGCGCAAAAGTATTGACGTCAGTGCGATATTTAATCTCGCTGATCGTCACCGGCGTCTGGTCGGTTTCGGTGCGCAGAAGATAGGAGCGCCCCGGCTGCAAGGCCTCTTCACCGAACCAGACGATGTTGGCGCTGAAACGATCCGCCACTTCCGGGCGCGCTTCTGCACCCACCAGCATGTTGCCACGAGAGACCTCGATCTCGTCTTCGAGAACCAGCGTCACCGCCTGCCCTTCGGTTGCGCGGGCCAGGTCACCATCATAGGTGGCGATGCGCTTAACTTTCGATTGTTTGCCCGATTTTGCGACCACGACCGTATCGCCTTCAGCAATCGACCCTGAGGCAACCGTGCCTGCAAAACCACGGAAATCGAGGTTTGGACGGTTCACATATTGCACCGGGAAGCGAAACGGCTTGCCGATACTATCCGCTTCAAGACGCACTGTTTCCAGATATTCCAGCAGATAGGGGCCTTCATACCAGCCGATGCGCGATGAGGGGCTACTGACATTATCGCCGAAGCGCGCCGACAGCGGGATTGCCTGAATGCTGGCAAAGCCCAAGTCTTTAGCGAAACTCATATAATCAGCAACAATACGATCAAAAGCATCTTTTGAGAAATCAACCAGATCGATCTTGTTGACGGCCACGACAATGTGCCGGATGCCTAATAGCGAAGCGATGAAGCTATGGCGGCGGGTCTGTGTCAGCACGCCCTGCCGCGCGTCGATCAGCACTACCGCAAGATCAGCCGTCGAAGCACCTGTCGCCATATTGCGCGTATATTGCGCATGGCCCGGAGTGTCTGCCACGATGAACTTGCGGCGTGGGGTTGAGAAGAAGCGATAAGCCACATCGATAGTGATGCCCTGCTCGCGTTCAGCTTCCAGACCGTCGACCAGCAGCGCGAAGTCAAAATCGTCATCCGTGGTGCCGAATTTGCGGCTGTCGTTTTTCAGCGTCGCCAGCTGATCCTCAAAGATCAGCTTTGTGTCATAGAGAAGTCGCCCGATCAGCGTGGACTTGCCATCATCGACCGAACCGCAGGTGAGAAAGCGGAGCAGCGTCTTGCGCTCCTGATCGGCGAGAAAATCACTGACGGCTGCACTTGTTACAGAGGGCTTCAATACGGCGTTCATTAGAAATAGCCCTCACGCTTCTTCTTTTCCATTGAACCCGCTTCATCACGGTCAATGGCACGGCCCTGCCGCTCGGAGGTTCGGGCGATCAGCATTTCTTCGACAATATCGGAGAGATTTGTGGCGCTTGATTCAATGGCACCCGTCAGCGGATAGCAGCCCAGTGTGCGGAAGCGCACCAGTCGCTCCTCCACCTTTTCACCGGGACGCAAAGTCATGCGGTCATCATCGAGTTTGATCAACATGCCGTCGCGCTCCACCACCGGGCGGGGAGCGGCAAAATAAAGCGGCACAATCGGGATATTTTCCTGCAGGATATACTGCCAGATATCGAGTTCGGTCCAATTGGAAAGCGGGAAGACACGGATCGATTCACCGGCAGAAACGCGGGTATTATAAACCTTCCACATTTCCGGGCGCTGGTTCTTCGGGTCCCAGCCGTGCTGAGCATTGCGGAATGAAAAAATGCGTTCCTTGGCGCGAGATTTTTCCTCGTCGCGACGCGCACCGCCAAAGGCGGCATCAAACTTGTATTTATCAAGCGCCTGCCGGAGACCGACGGTCTTCATAACATGGGTATGGACGTTTGAGCCGTGCGTGAATGGGCCAACACCATCGCGCACACCGTCTTCATTGATATGAACCAGCAGCTCAAAGCCCTTTTCGCGGGCTTGCGCATCGCGAAACTCGATCATTTCGCGGAATTTCCAGGTTGTATCGACATGCAGGAACGGAAATGGCGGAGGAGCCGGGTAAAACGCCTTCATCGCCAGATGCAGCATGACAGAGGAATCTTTACCCACCGAATACAGCATAACCGGGTTGGAGAAGGTCGCGGCAACTTCGCGGAAAATATGAATTGCTTCTGCTTCCAGACGCTGAAGATGCGTCAGGTTCTTGTTCAGGGATGCATGATGCACGTCGATATCTCCGGGAGGCCAGCTCAACTGGCTAAATCGCTGGTTTGCTATGACGCGCATTGTCATGAAAGGCAGGGCAAAAGGAAAAGTATGCTATCGCGTATTGCGAAACGCTTGAGCGAAAACTTGCCTGTTTTAAGCCAGATGGAGGAAGAAACTTGCGCCAAATCGAAAAGCCCGATTTTCGCCCAAGTTACGGAAAATACTACTAAAATTGTGGTATTAAGCTAAATTTGCAGGGGTAAAACTTTTGTCTAACAAGGGCTGGAGCATCCTTCGAACCATACCGTCGAAGAAATGATCGGCGCTAAAGAAGGCCGAAAGTACGCGCCTTAGCGACGGCCTGCACCTTGTTGACGGCAACGAGTTTGGTGAGGACGTTGCTGATATGAAAATTCACAGTCCGGGTCGAGATATTGAGAATTGTGCCAATGATCTCGGCAGTCTTACCTTCGCTGGTCCAGCGCAGGATTTCGCGTTCACGCGCTGTGAGATTAACCTCTGCCACACAATTGATGCTCGGAACATCAAGATGCTCGTACATAGCAAGATGCAGAAGGTTGGTTACAATCTGCATCTGCCGACGCAGCATCGAAACTTCGCCATCTGACAAAGCTGGTTTATCGCGAAGGAATGTGAGTACGCCAAAGACACCCTGCGCGGCCCAGCACGGCTGAGAAATACCTGCCCTCAAGCCAAAACTTTGTGCGTCCGCCCATATTTGCGGAGCATCGGCAAACTGTCGTGCCGACCAAACGAGCGGATCTATGCTGTTCATCCCGCGCTTAAGGATTGGGTCGATTTCGGCATATTTTTTTGCGGCATAATGCTCCCGCCAGCCTTCCGGCAATGTTTCAAAACGCAACCACCGCGCGACACTGTTCAATGAGGGCACACACATAACGTAGGAAACATACTGAAACCCGATTGCTTCCGCATAAGAACAAACGTGTTCAAATGAATTATCTGCGTTGTCGGATATTTGTATTCTTTCGTATAAATCTTCCCATTTCATTGCATAAATCCCAACATTGTTCCTATGAAGCAATATTTACTCTGAAAAACGCAGCAATCAGGCACACTCCGGCATCAGTACATTGCCAGAAAAACAAATATAAACTTTGAAGGATTCTATGGCGCCGGAATCCGGGAATTCAAATCATCGACCACCAAACCGTGAGCCACCTGTATTACATAACACATGATTCCAGGGGCATCCACCGATAATGATTTCAGGATAATCCGGCCTTTTTACAAAACAAATACTTATTCATATTGAATATAATTTTAGTAAATTAAGTATAAAAGCCCCGCAATGCGGGGCTTTTATATGAGCGTAATTTAGCAACTATTTATGCAGCAGCTTCAACCGGCTCCGGTGCCTGACCGGGAATGTAGTTGAGGATCGGCCCAAGCCAGCGCTCGACCTCCTCAACGCTCATGCCCTTGCGGTTCGCGTAATCTTCGACCTGATCACGCTCGACCTTGGCAACGCCGAAATAATAGCTTTCCGGATGGCCGATATAAAGGCCAGACACGGAAGAACCCGGCCACATGGAATAGCTTTCCGTCAGTTCGACGCCGGTTTGCGCTGTTGCATCCAGCAATTCGAACAAGGTCTTCTTTTCGGTGTGGTCAGGCTGCGCCGGATAACCTGGTGCCGGACGGATACCTGCATAACGCTCGTGGATCAGATCATCATTCGACAGATCTTCACCCGGCGCATAGCCCCAGAACTCGTTGCGAACGCGCTGATGCATCAGTTCGGCAAAGGCTTCCGCGAAGCGGTCAGCCAGTGCCTTCACGAGAATGGACGAGTAGTCGTCATTCGCCCGCTCGAAACGTTCGGCAATTGCGACTTCCTCAATACCCGCCGTGACGACGAAGCCACCGACATAGTCCTGCTTACCGCTATCGGCGGGTGCAACAAAATCGGACATAGCGACATTCGGACGACCATCACGCTTGGACAATTGCTGACGCAGCGTGAAGAAGGTTGCGAGTTCTTCCTTGCGGCTTTCATCGGTAAAGAGACGAATATCATCGCCCACCGTATTGGCAGGCCAGAAACCGATTATGCCACGCGGCGCAAACCACTTCTCATCGATGATCTTCACGAGCATAGCCTGCGCATCCGCCCAAAGCTGACGCGCTGCCTCACCCTGCTTTTCATCTTCAAGAATAGCCGGGTAACGGCCCTTCATCTCCCATGTCTGGAAGAATGGCGTCCAGTCGATATAGCGCGCAATCTCTGCGAGATCGTAGTTCTCGAATGTTTTTGTGCCAAGGAATGTCGGCTTTGGCGGTGTGTAGGCGTCCCAGTCCAGCTTGTGGGCATTTTCACGCGCACGAGCCAATGGCAGACGCTTCTTTTCTGCCTCATTGCGGGCGTGAGCCGCCGCAACCTTGGCATATTCCTCACGGATGCCATCAACATAAGCGCCCTTGTTTTCAGGCGACAACAGATTGGAAACAACACCCACCGCACGGCTGGCATCGATCACGTAGACCGCCTGTCCCTGCTCATAACGCGGATGGATTTTCACGGCAGTATGCACGCGGCTGGTCGTAGCGCCACCGATCAGCAGCGGCACGTTGAAGCCTTCACGCTCCATTTCAGCAGCCACATGCACCATCTCATCGAGCGATGGTGTGATGAGGCCGGAGAGGCCGATAACATCGACATTTTCAGCGCGAGCCGTATCGAGAATTTTCTGCGTCGGCACCATCACGCCAAGATCGATGATCTCGTAATTGTTACAGGCGAGAACCACGCCGACAATGTTCTTGCCGATGTCGTGAACGTCGCCCTTCACAGTGGCCATCAATACCTTACCGGCACTCTGGCGACCTTCACCGCCATTCAGGCGCTTTTCTTCTTCCATGTAAGGCAGAAGCACAGCAACAGCCTGCTTCATCACGCGGGCGGACTTGACCACCTGCGGCAAGAACATTTTGCCTGAGCCGAACAGATCACCCACCACATTCATACCAGCCATCAGCGGGCCTTCGATGACATGCAGCGGACGCGCAGCCGCCTGACGCGCTTCTTCGGTATCTGCTTCAATATATTCAGTAATGCCGTTGACCAGCGCATGGGAAAGCCGCTTTTCAACCGGCCATTCGCGCCAGCTCAGATCCTGCGCCTTGGCTTCCTTGGTACCGCTGTCACGGAAGCGCTCGGCAATTTCGAGCAGCCGTTCGGTCGCGTCATCACGACGGTTCAGCACCACATCTTCGCAGGCTTCACGCAGTTCTGGATCAATCGTGTCATAGACCGCGAGCTGCCCGGCATTGACGATACCCATATCCATGCCAACCTGAATGGCATGATAAAGGAAGACAGCGTGCATCGCTTCGCGCACCGGCTCATTACCGCGGAACGAGAAGGACAGGTTTGATACCCCGCCCGAAATATGGACGTGCGGCAGCGTATCGGTGATCTTGCGCGTCGCTTCGATGAAGTCGACACCGTAATTATTATGCTCGTCAATGCCGGTCGCGACCGCAAAGACGTTCGGATCGAAGATGATGTCTTCCGGCGGGAAGCCAACCTGCTCGGTCAGAATCTTGTAAGCGCGGGTACAGATTTCGACCTTGCGCTCTTCCGTGTCGGCCTGTCCCGTTTCGTCAAATGCCATAATGACAACTGCAGCACCATAGGCACGCACCAGACGCGCATGATGCAGGAAGGCTTCTTCGCCTTCTTTGAGCGAAATCGAGTTGACGATCGGCTTGCCCTGAACGCATTTCAGGCCAGCTTCGATCACGTCCCACTTGGAGCTGTCGATCATTACCGGAACGCGCGCGATATCCGGCTCTGCCGCGATCAGGTTGAGATATTCAACCATGATCTTCTGGCTGTCGATCAGACCTTCATCCATGTTGATGTCGATGATCTGTGCGCCGTTTTCCACCTGATCACGCGCCACATCAAGCGCTGTCGAATAATCGCCAGCCTTAATGAGCTTACGGAAACGGGCGGAGCCGGTAACGTTCGTCCGTTCGCCGACATTGACGAAAGGAATATCCTTGGTCAGCGTGAATGGCTCAAGGCCCGACAGACGCATCAGCGGCGGCACCTTGACCGGCTTGCGCGGTGGATGCTTGGCGACAGCAGCGGCTATTGCACGGATATGCTCCGGCGTCGAACCACAGCAACCGCCCACCACATTGACGAGGCCTTCGCGTGCAAAGTCCTCGATTTGGGCTGCCATAGCTTCCGGGCTTTCGTCATACTGGCCGAACTCGTTTGGCAGGCCAGCATTCGGATAGGCGCAGACAAATGTATCGGCAATGCCAGCGATTTCCGCGAGATGTTCGCGCATTGCATTGGCACCGAGCGCGCAATTGAGCCCGATGGTGAAAGGCTTGGCATGGCGCAGTGAATACCAGAACGCCGTTGGCGTCTGACCGGAAAGTGTGCGGCCCGAAAGATCGGTGATCGTGCCGGAAATCATCACCGGCAGATGCACGCCCTTCTCAATGAACACTTCTTCAGCCGCAAAGACAGCTGCCTTGGCGTTCAGCGTATCGAAGATCGTCTCAATGAGAATAATGTCGGAGCCACCATCGATCAGCCCGCGGATCTGGTCGGCATAGGCAATGCGTAGATCGTCAAAAGTGACTGCACGATAACCGGGATTGTTGACATCCGGCGACAGCGAAGCGGTACGGTTTGTTGGTCCGAGTGCACCTGCAACAAAGCGGCGGCGACCATCTTTCTGTTGCGCACGGATTGCTGCGCGACGGGCTAGGCGCGCGCCATCGCGGTTGAGCTCATAGACGGCATCTTCCATGCCGTAATCGGCCTGCGCGATGGTCGTCGATGAGAATGTGTTGGTTTCCAGAATGTCAGCACCGGCCATAGCATAGGCATAATGAATTTCTTCAATCGCCTTTGGCTGGGTCAGTGTGAGAAGGTCGTTGTTGCCCTGAAGCTGGCAATCGCAGGAACCGAAACGCTCGCCGCGAAAATGCTCTTCGTGAAAGCCCAGGCCCTGGATCTGCGTACCCATGGCCCCGTCGAGAATCAGAATGCGCTCACTTGCGGCTTTGGTCAGTGCTGCAAGCACTTCCGAACCGTCCGGCTTTGCTGCCGTTGAACCAAAAAGATTATCGAGGGAAGACGTCATAGGGGATTACCGCCTGTATTATAGAGCATTCCCAGTTTATTTTGGGTCGTTGGAAAGCTCTATCTATTTGTTCAACGCACATCTTATTCCGAAAACCGTTTCACACTTCTCGGGATGCACTCCAATACGCTTCATCGCTACAGCACCGCCCGAAATCCGCAAAGGATTTTCTGAAAATGCGATGCGCAGATTGCCTTATTGAGCGCACGTTTGATCGCTCTTAGCGAACGCGTAGCGCACAAGACCCGCTTAATGACATAAACATATCTTTATGTCAATTCTGATAGAGTAATTTCGATCGCTGTTCGCGCCTTCACCCAACTGTTGCCAGCGCGAAGAAAAAGTGAGTTTTCCCAGCCACCTACCCGCCACAATGCGGGATCAAAATCGCCTTAGGGACGTTGATAACAAAGCCACTTTATTAGGGAGAAACCAATGAAGAGATTTGCATCTTCCTTCTTCGCAGCGTGTCTGTCACTTGGCATAGGCGTACCTGCCATAACCGCTAGCGCCAATGCAGCGCAACCGACAGCACTGATAGCCCCCGCCGTCAGCCATGGTGCACAGGCACCGGTCGAAAATGTTCAATATTACGACTATCGTGGAGACAGACGTGGCTGGCGTCACCATCATCCACGATATCGCGATGGCTATAGGCACTACAGGCCGCACTACCGGAACTGGGGGCCACCACCACGCTATCGTCATCACCCACCGCGTTATCGCCCTGCCCCGATATATCGCGGCGGTGGCAATGCGCATGTACGCTGGTGCTATAACCGTTATCGGTCATATCGTGCTTACGACAATACGTTCCAGCCCAATTACGGCCCACGTCGCCAGTGCTATTCGCCCTATATTTAAAGCATGTCTCCCAAACGGTGATACCGGTTTTGGGATGAAGACATGCAATAAAATAATAAAGCCCCGGAAATCCGGGGCTTTTTCATAACAATATGTCGCGAAAATCAGGTTACGAAAGCGCCGATCGAAGCTGCGACCAGGCCGATGGCTACAGCGATCATCACGCCATAAACGCGAGGCTTGTCGAAAAGCACGGCAAAAGCAGAGAACCAGCCCACCACCGCCGCACCCAGCGCGAAAAGGAAACCGGGCTTGTCGCCGTGGTAAAGATTGGCCGCCATCAGCGCACCGACAATCAGCGCACCAAAAACGATCATCAGCCCTGTGGCATAGCGTTCGTAATCGTCCATCTAAATTTCCTCGTTCCGATCACATCAAATACGCGACGGAAGATATCTCTCAATCATTTGGCCATTTGAAGACATGACCAGCTGTCATGTTCCATGGCGGGTTGTTCTCACACAATCACTATTTTCGTCGTTCTTCAACCATTTCGCTGCAATTGTTGCGACTGATCACAGAGTCGTTGCCGCAAAGCCGCGAAGATGGTGCTATATTACCGCTCATGGATTCGACCGGTATCAGCACCTTCGACACAGCTATTGGCCCCTGCGGGATCGCCTGGCATGCCGGTAAAATTATCGGCGTGGAGATCGGTGATGCCGACGAAAACGAAACGCGCTATCGGCTTCAGTCACGCTTTTCGGACACGGAAGCATTGAACCCACCCACCTATGTCAGCGAAGCAATAGACAAGGTTCGCGTGCTGCTTGATGGTGGCGATCCGGATTTCTCGCAAACACCGCTGGCGCTTGATTCGGTGCCAGACCTCAACAGACAGGTCTATGAAATCCTTCTCGAGTTGAAAGCGGGCGAGACCATCACATACGGCGCAATCGCGCGCAGGCTTGGCGATGTCAGTCTTTCTCAGGCAGTGGGCTACGCGCTTGGCAAAAATCCGTTTCCGATCATTGTCCCCTGCCATCGGGTTTTGGGCTCCAATGGCAAGGTTGGCGGTTTTTCGGCTGCGGGTGGCACGGCGACCAAGCTACGCCTGCTCAACATCGAACGCGCGAGAACATCGCTAGAGCCGGATTTGTTCGGCGGCCTGCCTTTGCAGGCACGACCAGAGGCTGAATAATCAGCCCTTGTCGGTCACGACATCAGCGGAGAAGCGCAGCTCACGCATAGGACGCACATACTGCGTGGATGCGTCATAAGTCGGATGGTTTTTGTAAGCGAAAAGCGCTTCTTCATCCTTGAACTCCGCATAGACAACAAGATCAATCGCGTTGCCCATCGGGTCGACCTTGGAATTCGGCAGAACTTCAAACACGTCGGAATAAGGAATGGTGCCCAACTGCTCCAAGCCCTTGCGGACGACATCGATGTCCTGATCTGGCTTGACGCTGAAGAAAACAATGTGGCGGATCACGTCTCGTCTCCAAATCCAGAGCGGTTCGGGTCACTATGAAACCTTTGACCGCTCTATCTTTTTTTGTGACGCATTATCCGACGCAAAACCGCTTCGCACTTTTGCTGGAAATGCTTTGACGCGTATCTACCCCATCAAGCGAACAAGCAAAACCACAAAAAGGTGATTGCTAAGAATTAGCCCGCCTTTACCCGACGCCAGGCGAACCCACCTTCCTGCTGTACCGAACCACGGCCGGGCTGATAATAAGCGGGTGTATCCACGAGACGCTGTTCGCCAAGGCGGCTTTGAGCGACCTTGTTTGTCACCTGAAGGCTGTCAAAACCAGTGCGCAGCATAAGCGCTGCCTGATCGATCAGCACGTCGCCTGTTGCACGCAATTCGCCTTCAAAACCTGCACGACGCAGAACTTCGGCTTTTGAATAGGAGCGGCCATCGTTGAACGCCGGAAACTCTAAGGCAATGACCGGCAAGCCTGCCAGATGATCAAGCAGTGGCTCGATCTTCTCACCCGGTGTTACCGACACACCGATACGGCGATTGGAAGAGCGGCGTTTCTCCTCATCAAGTCCCAGCCAGACGGCCAAAGGAATGATGATTGCGGGCGCATCCCCCGCGATTTCCAGATCGTCCGCAAAAATATAGTCGTCTTCACGAAAGCCTTGCTCAGACCAGAGCTTCGTTTCAGGTGTTGTCTCACTCATTTCTGGTCCCAAACCCCTATATTACTTTTCTCACGCGCATCTTATCCGAAAACCGCTACACACTTTTCGGGATGCGCTTTAGGCTATCGGTAAGGCCCGTCAGATGGATGCCGCATTCGGTCTTTTCCGATCCGGCCCAACGTCCGGCACGCTGATCTTCGTCATCGCCGACCGGTCGTGTGCAGGGCATACAGCCGATTGACCGATAGCCCTGCTCTGTCAGCGGGTGGACGGGGAGATCGTGCACACGCGCATAGGCACGCAAATCTTCCGCACTCATATGCGCTAGCGGATTGATGCGAATACGCGGGCCGACCGATTCAAAAACCGGCAAAGCATTGCGGGTCGAAGCCTGAAACTGCTTCCGGCCGGTCATCCACGCACGGTAGGGGGCGACAGCACGCGCCATCGGTTCCACTTTGCGAATGAAGCAACAGCGGTCCTTGTCTGTCATCGACAAAGCGCCAAACGGGTCATCGGCTTTCACGTTTTCCTCAAGCGGCAAGATATCCTGCACATCGAGAAGTCCCAACCGATCCACGAGATCATGCCGATAATCGAGCGTTGCGCGGAAATGCTTGCCCGTGTCGAGAAACAGAACCGGCGTTGCCGGATCGATCTCGGAAATCATGTGCAGCAGCACAGCGGATTCAGCACCGAATGATGAAACGACTGCAATTCCCCCATCAAAGAGTTCGCGCGTGCTGAGCGCAATCACCTCTTGCGGAGAGGAAGCCCCATGGCTTCCCTCCAAAAGACGGGCTCGCGCCTCTGCCCTCTGATCTGCACTCAGATCTGAATTGAGATCAAGGTCAGGCCGCACGGCTCACTTCTCCATAAAGCGCACGTTTGAACGGCTCCATGCCAACCCGACGATAGGCAGCAAGGAAAGTCTCTTCGTTGTTTGCGCGCAAACCGAGATAGGTATCGACCACGGTTTCAATCGCATCGACCACTTCTTCAGAAGAAAATCCACGTCCGGTGATGTCGCCAATCGACGAATGCTCGTCACCCGAACCACCAAGCGTGATCTGGTAAAGCTCCTCGCCCTTTTTCTCGACGCCAAGAATACCGATATGGCCGACATGGTGATGACCGCAGGCATTGATGCAGCCGGAAATCTTGATCTTGAGATCGCCGATTTCAAGCTGGCGCTGCTGATCGCCGAAACGCTCAGAAATGCGCTGCGCAACCGGGATCGAACGCGCATTGGCAAGCGCGCAATAGTCAAGGCCGGGACATGCGATGATGTCGGTAATCAGACCGGCATTGGCCGTAACCAGACCATCTGATTGAAGCAGATCATAGACTGCTGGAAGATCGGCCTTGGCTACATGCGGCAGAACCAGATTCTGCTCATGGCTAACGCGGATTTCATCGAAAGAATAGGTCTCGGCAATATCCGCCACCAGTTCCATCTGCTCCGCACTTGCATCGCCCGGGATCCCGCCGATTGGTTTCAGCGAAATCGTGACAACGGCATAATCCGGGTTCTTGTGTGGCGTAACATTGCGCTTGGTCCATGCCGCAAAATCTGCATCGGATTTCTGCGTGACCGCCAGAATTTCCCATCCTTCGGGACGCTGCGGCAGATCCGGCATCCGGAAATAACTTTCAATCGCATCAATATCGCGCTGCGGCAGTTTCAGATCACCGTAACGGATCTGTTCCCACTCAGCATCAATCTCTTGCACCAGCGGCTCAACACCGGTTTCATGAACGAGGATTTTGATGCGTGCCTTATATTTGTTATCGCGGCGTCCATAGAGATTATAGACGCGGACGATAGCCGTCACATAGGTCAGCATATCCTCAAGCGGCAGGAAATCGCGGATTTTCTTGGCAATCATCGGCGTGCGCCCCTGCCCACCACCGATATAGACGGCGAGACCGAGTTCGCCTGCTTCGTTCTTCTTCAGCTGCAGGCCAATGTCGTGCACCTGAATGGCCGCACGATCATGCTCAGAACCGACAATCGCAATCTTGAACTTGCGTGGGAGATAGGAAAACTCCGGATGCAGCGACGACCACTGGCGTAGAATTTCTGCCAGCGGGCGCGGATCGGCTACTTCATCATGCGCAGCGCCGGCAAAATGATCAGCCGTCACATTGCGAATGCAATTGCCCGACGTCTGGATCGCATGCATTTCGACTCCCGCAAGTTCCTCGAGAATTTGCGGCACGTCTTTCAGTGCAGGCCAGTTGTACTGGATGTTCTGACGCGTCGTGAAATGCGCGAAGCCACGGTCATAATCCCGCGCAATGGAGCCAAGCCTGCGCAGCTGGCGGCTCGACAATGTGCCATAGGGGATCGCAACACGCAGCATATAGGCATGTAATTGCAGATAAAGACCGTTCATCAGCCGCAAAGGCTTGAACTGGTCTTCCGTCAATTCGCCAGAAAGGCGACGCCCAACCTGATCCTTGAACTGTGCAACGCGGGCCGCAACAAAGTCGCGGTCAAATTCATCATAACGATACATATTTACTTCCGATATTCAGATCAGGAGGCTTGCTTTAACGCTGGTTGACCAAGCGTAATGATGGTGGGACCGGAGAGTCGGATACGTTCGCGCAGGCGAATGGGATAAAGCCCTTCGTCGCGCTCTTCGACATCGATGACATTGACGTCGACAACCAGATTGGCTTTTGCTGCCACCTTGCCAGCTTCTTCAAGTGCGCTGACAGCTTCCGCATGACGGGCAACCAACGCACCATCGATGGTTTCCTGCCATGATCCGTCAGCGCCAAGCCACACAGCCTGTCCATCCATGAGCCGGTTTGCAGTGAGAACTTTTACAACCATTTTCCCAACTCCTGATTTAAGCCGCGACTGCAACGGGTCTAACCGCCAGCGCCTGCGCTTTGTCGATAGCGGCGCCTGCAACAGCATCGCCGATGATGACCATGACCGGACCGGAGAGTTCTTTGCGCTCTTCCAGAGACGGCAGATCTTTCAATGTTCCATGAAACAGCCGCTTATCCTTGCGGCTGGCATTCTCAACAACCGCGACAGCCGTATCTTCATGCAGACCGGCAGAGATCAAACGGCTGGCAACCGAGGCTGCAACGCTTGAGCCCATATAGACGGCAATCGTTGCACCGGAGACGGCAAGCTTGGCCCAGCCCGGCAGCACATCGCCTGCCATGTCGTGGCCCGTCGTGAATACCAGCGAGGAGGCCACACCACGCAAGGTGAGCGGCAGTTCCATATCGGCAGCAGCAGCGAAAGCAGACGTGATGCCCGGCACGATTTCAAAGCCGATACCAGCTGAACGCAATGCTGCCATTTCTTCGCCCGCACGGCCAAAGACCAGCGGATCGCCCGCTTTCAGACGCACCACGCGCTTGCCTTCTCGACCAAGGCTAACGAGCAGATCATTGATCTCGTTCTGGCTCTTGGAATGGCATCCCTTGCGCTTGCCGACCGAAAGACGCTCCGCATCGCGACGCCCCATGGCAATCACGCCTTCCGGCACCAGTGCGTCATGCACAATCACGTCTGCTTCCATCAGAACGCGATGTGCGCGCAGAGTCAGCAGATCTTCTGCACCCGGACCAGCACCAACGAGCCAGAAATAACCGGCAGCATGTTCTCTTTGCTCGATTAATTCATTTGCAGCTTTGTATGCTTCTTCGCGATCACCGTTTTCAACAGCACGCGCTACGGAGCCGGAGAAGAACCCACGCCAGAAACTGCGGCGCGCCAGACCTTTTGGCAAAAGCTTTTCGACCAGCGGACGCCAACTTTCGGCATAATGCGCAAGCTCACCAAGGCGTGGCGAGAAGGCCGCATCAATGCGCGCACGCACCATCTGTGCCAGCACAGGGGCCGAGCCTTCGGTGCCAATCGCAATTGCAATCGGCGCGCGGTTCACGATGGCAGGGGTCAGGAAATCGCAGAGCGCAGGACGGTCGACAACGTTGACTGGAATTTTCAGCGCTTTGGCCGATGCTGCAATGGCGCGATCCTGATCTTCATCACCCGTGGCGACAAAAACCAGCTTCGCACCTTCAAGAAGATCGGCGCTAAAAGCTTGAGAAACATGTTCCGAACTGTGGCTTTCGATGAAGCTCGCCAAGACTGGTTCAAGCTCTTGCGCAATGATGCGCAAACGAGCGGACGTCTGTGCCACGAGCCGCGCTTTGTTGAGCGCTTCTTCGCCGCCGCCAACAATAACCACTACCTCTTCCGAAACACGGAAGAAGGCAGGAAAATCAGCAAGAAGTCGTTGGGACGCGAGAGCCACAGCAGTATCCTTTTTAAGACTGCTGGCATTATCCCCGGACTGGCGAAATTTTATAAGAAACGGGCTTGCGTGCGCAAATCGCGCGGAGCATCACTTTTTCTCTGAAAAGGCATTATGAGGATTTTAATTCCTGTTTGCCTCAAATTATATCCCATAATTTTTGTAGGATTAGCATTTGAGCGCCGTGCGTCCTATTGAACACACAAAGGACGCTCAAACACTAAAAATGCGCATCGAGCTTTCCAAAAATCGATTTCGATTTTTGGGCCGATGCGTGACTAGCTATAATTGCCCGACGTAAAAAATGCTGGAACATGTTTTGGCCAGCGACGTGGCAGAACAGCTACGAGGTCAAAGCGCAGCGATAACTGTGCGTAATCCTTTTGCCGTTGCAACCACATATCCGCCGCCGCCTCGATACGGCGCATGGACTGCGGCGTGACGGCAAGTTGCGCTGCTTCAACGCTTGTTCGTGCTTTGACTTCGACAATGAGAACAAGATTGCCGCGCCGGGCGATCAGATCGATTTCGCCAAGCCGCGTGCGGTAGCGCCGTGCCACGATGCGAAAACCTTTGAGCATAAGCGCAAACGCGGCCAGCCGCTCGGCGCTGTGTCCGCGAAAGAAAGCAACACGCTTTTTCTCGCGGAGTTCACTCATCAGTCCTGCGCCTTCAACTGCATCAGGCGCTGATACAGCACTGATTTCTGCCCGCCAGTCATCTTTGCTGCCTCGCCTGCAGCTTTTGATGGCGGCAATTCCTGCGATAATGACAGCAACAGCTTGTCGATATCCTCTTCGCTCTGCGGACCGGCTTCCCCTGTTGGCGGACCAACCAGCAACACGACTTCACCGCGAATACGATCTTCGCCATCGAATTGCTGCTTTAACTCACCCAGAGGTGCAGTCACGATGGTTTCATAGGCTTTGGTCAGCTCACGGCAAAGGGCTGCTTCACGCCCATCGCCAAAGACCTCCGCCATATCGGCGAGCGTTGTCGCCGTGCGGTTGGGCGATTCATAGAACACAAGCGTTGCTTCGATATTCTTGAGGCTCTCGAGCTTGGATGTCTTCTGGCCGTGTTTGACCGGCAAAAAGCCGCAAAACATGAATGCATCAGTCGGAAGTCCGGAAGCAGCCAGTGCCGCAAGGAGAGCGGAAGCACCAGGCACCGGCACCACACGAATGCCTGCCTCACGGGCCTCGCCAACAAGGCGGAAGCCCGGATCGGACACAAGCGGCGTGCCTGCATCTGAAACGAGCGCAACACTCTTGCCGCTTTCAAGGGCTGCGATCAGCTTTGCACCTGCCTCAGCGGCATTATGTTCGTGATAGCTGATCGGGCGGCGCGAAATACCATAGCGATCGAGCAACACGCGGGTCACGCGGGTATCTTCACAGGCCACAATGTCGGCACTCGCAAGCACTTCCAGCCCGCGCAGCGTCATGTCACCGAGATTGCCAATCGGGGTCGAGACGATATAGAGCGCAGGTTCGATCGGACGTGCACGCTGGGCGGTGCCACCGACAACAAATTCGCGTTTCTGTTCGTCCAAAAATTCACTCATCACCAGTCCTTATTTACACATGTCGTTATCGGGAAACCGGTTCCCACTTTCCCGCGACATGCGCTAAGCCGCCAGATCAGCCACCAGCGCATCAAGCACGAGCGCGCCATCTGGCGTTGCACGGATGAAGCTTCCATCCATTTTTTCGATCATGCCCGATGCGACCAGCCGTTCAAGGCGCTTGCGATCGATATCGTGGCCGGTCAGACGCTGATAACGCGCAAGATCAATACCTTCTCGCAACCGCAAGCCCATCATCAGAAACTCATCGCCCTGCGGTTCACCATCGAGATGTTCTTCCTCGATAATACCGTGACCGTGGCTTGCCACTTTTTCCAGCCATGTTTCCGGATGCTTTTCGGTCATTGTAACGGTGCGCAAGTCGTTTTCGACAAAACGTCCATGCGCGCCGGGGCCAATGCCGACATATTGCCCATAACGCCAATAAACCAGATTGTGCTGGGATTCACGTCCCGGCACCGCATGGTTTGAAATCTCATAGGCCGGAAGACCATGTTCCGCGGTGATCTTTTGCGTTTCTTCATAAAGAGCGGCAGCATGATCCGGGTCCGGTGTGGTGAGCTTGCCCGCCTTCCAGAGATTATAGAACTGTGTGCCTTCTTCGATTGTCAGCTGGTAGAGCGAGAGATGATCGGCAGCAAGGCCGATGGCTTCTTTCAGCTCTTCACGCCAGGCTTCAATCGTCTGATTTGGTCGCGCATAGATGAGATCGAAAGACAGACGTGGGAAAATTTCACGCGCAAGCCGGATTGCGGCCTTGGCTTCTTCAACCGAATGCATTCGCCCAAGACGGCGCAGATCAGGATCGTTCAGTGCCTGGATGCCAAGCGAAACGCGATTGACGCCCGCTGCACGATAGCCCCGGAAACGATCAGCTTCCACGCTTGTCGGATTGGCTTCCAGTGTCACTTCAATATCGGGCGCAACAGTCCAGCGCGACGCAATACCATCAAGCAGGCTGCCAACAGTGGAAGGCTGCATCAGCGACGGCGTACCGCCGCCCAAAAAGATGCTGGTGACGGTGCGCGGGCCTGTGCGGGCGCGCAATGTGTCCATCTCACGGTTGAAAGCTTCCGCAAAGCGTGGCTGATCAACCGGCTGATGACGCACATGGCTGTTGAAGTCGCAATACGGGCATTTTGCCAGACAGAACGGCCAGTGCAAATAAACGCCAAACGCCGTTTCTCCATCTGCGCGCGCAATTGGTAGAATATTCGCTGAAGCGTCAGGTGGAGAAAAATGATGGTTCATTCGGGCGTATCCGAAACAACACCGAGCGCCTTTTCCGCAAACAGCTTGAAGGCACGCGCACGATGCGAAAGCGCAGACGCGTCGCCCGGCGTCCAGCCGTGCTTCTCGTCAGCAGTCATTTCGCCAAAGGTCTTTTCATAGCCTTCCGGCTTGAATACCGGATCATAGCCGAAGCCGATATCGCCGCGCGGAGGCCAGATCAGTGTGCCTTCCACTTCACCGCGATAATATTGTGCCTCACCATCCGGCCATGCAAGGCAGATAACCGAAACAAAGCGCGCCTTACGCTCGGCAGGGGTGAGAGCACCCTTTTCCTGCAGAAGATCTTCAACCTTCTTCATCGCCATATTGAAATCGCGTGTGCCGTCTTCGGTCTCCGCCCAGTCAGCAGTGTAAACGCCCGGATTGCCATCGAGCGCGTCAACCATCATGCCGGAATCATCAGACAGAGAAGGCAAACCCGTAGCTTCCGCTGCGGCCAGTGCCTTGATATAGGCATTCTGCTCAAACGTCGTTCCGGTTTCTTCCGGCTCCGGCAGGCCGAGAGCTGCAACAGAACTGACCTCGAAGCCAAACGGGGCGATCAGCCCATCGAATTCGCGCAATTTGCCTGCATTGTGCGATGCGACGATCAGTTTGCCTTTTTCAAGCACCCGCATTTTTTAACTCCAAAGTTTCGGCTCAGCGAATTCCAGCGAATTGCCGGAGGGATCGCGAAAATAAATCGAACGTGCGCCATTGGGCCATTCGAAATCGGACTCGATAGCAATCCCGTGCTCTTCGAGATAGCTGCACCAGTCGTCAATCTCATGACGTGTGGCTGCAAAACAGACATGCCCTGCACCGATCGTCCCATGCGGTGGCACAGGCAGCGATCCGGGCGCGGGTGGCTTCAAAGTTTCTTCCGCCTTAAACAACAGTAAAATACCATCGCCACAGCGGAAGAATGCATTGCGTTCACTGACCTTGCCCACCGGCGCAAGCCCGATGATGTCGCGATAAAACGAAATCGCCTCAGCAACATCACGGACATAGAGCGCGGTTTCAAGAATGCGGGATGCCTGCATTTTCGGCCACCTCTTTCATGGAGATGGCCTTAACTATCAGGCAAGTGCTGCCTTCTGCAACTCGACGAGCTGATTAATGCCGCCGCGTGCAAGCTTCATAAGCGCTGCAAACTCTTCTTCCGAGAATGGTGCGCCTTCAGCTGTACCCTGAATTTCGACAATGCCGCCCTTGCCGGTCATCACGAAATTGCTGTCGGTTTCTGCCGCCGAATCCTCGACATAATCGAGATCAAGCACAGGCTGACCTTCGTGGATGCCGCAGGAAATGGCCGCAATATGATCTTTAAGCACCTTCTCAAAGCGGATCATCTGCCGCGCTTCCATCCAGCGCAGGCAATCATAAAGGGCAACCCAGCCGCCGGTGATAGCAGCTGTGCGCGTGCCGCCATCAGCCTGAATAACATCGCAGTCAACGGTGATCTGAAATTCACCAAGCGCCTGAAGATCAACCACTGCGCGCAGCGAACGACCGATAAGACGCTGGATTTCCTGCGTACGACCACCCTGCTTGCCAGCGGCGGCTTCACGGCGCATACGGTCGCCGGTCGAACGTGGCAACATGCCATATTCTGCCGTGACCCAGCCCTTACCTGAATTGCGCATCCAGCCCGGCACCTTTTCTTCAAGGCTTGCCGTGCATAGAACGTGGGTGTCGCCGAACTTGACGAGGCACGAGCCTTCCGCATGTTTGGAGACGCCGCGCTCAAAAGAGACGGCACGCATTTCATCAGCAGCGCGCTTGGATGGACGCATCGTATTTCCTCAATTCGTTTTTCGTTGCGGCTTTTTAGGCTTGTCGCGCTCGAATGAAAAGGAATTTCGCAGTATCTTACAACAGAGGTGTTGAGAGAGGTGAAACTGTAAACCCAAACCCTTTGACGCATCGGGTTGCTCGCTTATATTTATAGTCTGCAATTCAAAGGGTTCGCATTGAGACCATGATCAAGTCACCGGAACATCAGCTGCTTAATGCACTCGACCAGCGGTCGCGCGATATTTTCCGGCTGATCGTCGACAGTTACCTCAATGATGGCGATCCCGTCGGGTCGCGCAACCTGTCGCGCCTGCTGCCGCACAGTCTTTCTCCGGCCACCATTCGCAATGTGATGAGCGACCTTGAGCATCTTGGCCTGATCTATGCACCGCATATTTCCGCCGGGCGTCTGCCAACCCAGATCGGTCTGCGTTTCTTTGTCGATGCTTTCATGGAAGTGGGCGACCTGCCGCCCGATGAGCGTTCCTCCATTGAGGCTCAGGTGCGTTCGGCAGGTATGAACAATTCGGTCGAGAGCGTGCTGACGGAAGCCAGTCAGGTTCTTTCGGGCCTTTCGCGTGGGGCTGGCCTTGTGCTTGCAACCAAGGCCGAAGGTGCGCTTAAACATATCGAATTCGTGCGTCTTGAACCGACCCGCGCGCTTGCCGTGCTGGTGATGCAGAATGGCGATGTCGAGAATCGCGTTGTGAACCTGCCTGCTGGAATCTCCGCTTCGCAGCTGGTGGAGGCTTCCAACTTTCTCAACGCGCATATTCATGGCCATACGCTGTCGGAAGCGAAATCGGAATTGGAAAAGCTGTCGGAAGAAACCAGACAGGAACTCGATCAGCTCTCGCAGGAACTTGTTGCACAGGGACTGGCTGTGTGGAGCGGCGCGGGTTCTGACCAGCCTGCACGCCTCATCGTGCGCGGTCGTGCCAACCTGCTTGAGAACATTCATGCACAGGAAGATATTGAACGCCTGCGCCACCTGTTCGACGACCTCGAAACCAAGGACGGCATGATCCAGCTCCTCGATCTGGCTGAATCGGGTTCCGGCGTGCGGATTTTCATCGGCTCGGAGAACAAGCTTTTCTCGCTCTCCGGTTCATCGCTAGTGGTGGCCCCTTATCGTGACAGCGAACAGCGTGTTGTCGGTGCTCTGGGCGTCATTGGACCAACCCGGCTCAACTACGCCCGCATCGTGCCGATGGTCGACTACACCGCGCAGATTGTCTCCCGATTGCTGCGCTAATTTCTGATATGAAGTGTCAGACTTGCCAAGGCTAAGAAATTAGACCTTGATTTTAACGCCGCGAAACTCGATATCCGGCCCAAACACTATTCAAGACGGAAGAAGCATTATGGCTGATGAAAAGAATACACCCGAAAACCCCGATCTTGAGCAGCGCGATATCAACAATCCTCGTGATCGTGATGCGCTGAAGCGTGCTGCCGATGATTTTCTGAAAAGCCGCAAGGCTGAGGCACGCGCCGAGGTCGAAGAAGAAGCTGTTGACACCGAGAGCCTGGCTGCAAACACCATTGCAGCACTTGAAGCCGACAATGCAGAACTGAAAGATCAGATGCTGCGTCTCGTTGCGGAGATGGAAAACCTGCGCAAGCGCACACAGCGCGACGTGCAGGACGCACGCACCTATGCTGTAACCAATTTTGCCCGCGACATGCTCTCGGTTTCCGACAATCTGAGCCGCGCGCACGAAGCCATTCCTGCCGACGCGCTGGAAAGCGACGCCAACCTCAAATCGCTTGCCGAAGGTGTGGAAATGACCGAACGCGCCATGCTGCAGGCTTTGGAGCGTCACGGCGTGACCAAGCTTAACCCTGAAGGCGAAAAGTTCGACCCGAACTTCCATCAGGCTATTTTCGAAGTGCCTAACCCTGATCTGCCAGCTAATACGGTCGTGCAGGTCATGCAGGCCGGATACGCCATCGGCGACCGCGTACTGCGCCCGGCGATGGTTGGGGTTTCCAAGGGCGGTCCAAAGGCTGCCGCCGAGACGGCACCTGAAGGCAATGCTTGATTAGCATTTCCAGCAAAAGCGCGAAGCGGTTTTGCTTGGGATAATGCGATAAAAACAAAGAGAAAGAGCGGCGTGTTCATCGCCGCTCTTTCTTTTTGTCGCTATCCATTGGACTATCGACACACTATCAGCTGGGAGGCCGTGCGTGACGATCTTTGATTTTGCAAACTTTGCAGGGGTTTTCGTCTTCGCTGCCACCGGCGCTCTCGCCGCATCACGCCGTCAGCTCGATATTATCGGCTTTATCTTTCTCGCCAACGTGACTGGCATCGGCGGCGGTACGATGCGCGATCTGGTACTGGGCGCACCGGTTTTCTGGGTAGTTGAGCCGTTTTATCTGCTGGCAGGAACGTCTGCCGCCATCATCGTCTATTTCACCGCACATCTGGTCGAATCACGCTACCGGCTTTTACTGTGGTTCGATGCCATCGGCTTGTCAGCCTATACGGTTGTGGGTGCGGCCAAAGGCTTGGCACTCGGCTTTGGGCCATCCGTTGCCATCGTCACCGGCATTTTTACGGCAACGCTTGGCGGCATTTTGCGCGACATGGTGGCAGGCGAGCCATCTGTGCTTATGCGGCGCGAGATCTATGTCAGCGCAGCTCTTGCCGGGGCATGTCTTTATGTGGTGCTGGAACGCTTGGGGATTGATCCGATTTTTGCAGCGCTTGCTGCCGCACTCACAGCCTTTATCGTGCGCGGCGGTGCGCTTTATTTCGGCTGGAATCTACCGGTCTATAAAAGCCGCCCCGGCCGCACAGAGGAAGAACTCAAGCGCGACCGGATTGTCCGGATTGATCAGTAGAGCGGCTCCAGGTCACGCTGAACATTGAAACCGCTCTATCTATTTGTTTTTATAGCACTATCCCAGAAAAATAGCTTCGCACTTTTACTGGAAACTCTCTAATCAAATAAGCTTGGCCTGCGTCGCTACAGCCTTTAGATCGACCAGCGGACGTGGTCCCATCTGCTGAATAATCATACCGGCTGCAAGCGAGCCTAGGCGTGCGCAATCCTCAAGCGAACGGTCCTTGGTGTAGCCATAAAGGAAACCGGCGGCATAAAGATCACCCGCACCTGTGGTATCGATCAGCTCTTCGATCTCAATTGCTGGCACATGCAGCGTCTGATCGGCAGTGATGACGATCGCGCCCTTTTCCGAGCGTGTGACGACTGCCAGCGGGCAATCCTTGCGGATGGCTTCAACAGCTTCATCAAGCGACTTGGTCTGATAGAGCGACTTGGCTTCGTCTTCATTGGCGAAAACGATATCGACCGTGCGGCTGCGCATAAGATCAAGAAACTCATCGCGATAGCGATCAACGCAGAATGGGTCGGACAGGGTCATGGCAACCTGACGGCCGTGCTCATGCGCAATCTTGGAAGCCAGAACAATGGCTTCCTTGGCGCGTGGCGGATCCCACAGGTAACCTTCGAAATAAGTGACGCGGGCATCGGCAACTTTGGAGGTTTCGACATCTTCCGGCCCAAGCTCGACGCAGGCACCCAGATAGGTGTTCATCGAACGCTCGCCATCCGCAGTTACGAAAATCATGGAACGGGCAGTCGGTGAGCCTTTTTCCAATGCGCGCGTATCGAATGCTACGCCCTGTGCGCGAATATCATGGGAAAAAACCCGGCCAAGATGGTCTGTTGCAACCTTACCAAAAAAGGCGGAACGCCCACCGAGGCTCGCAACGCCTGCAGCGGTATTACCAGCACTACCACCCGACATTTCCGTGACCTGACCTTTGATGCGGCCATAGAGCAGTTCTGCCCGGTCGCCATCAATCAGGTTCATGGCGCCTTTGATGATGCCATTTGTTTCTAGGAATGCATCTTCCGTGCGCGAGATAATATCGACAATGGCGTTGCCAATGCAAAGAACGTCGAATGTAGCCATGAGCTGATCTGGGGCTCCCCTTTTTGTCTGTTGCCCGCCTCTGTACAAGGCATTCAGGCAACGGTACGGCGGCAGTCATGTGGGGCCGGTTTAGCCTTTTGCAAGTGCTTTGACCACCCTGTTAAGCCTGCCTCCTGTGGGTAGCACATATTGTACCGATCCATCGGCCTTCCTATTTTGATCGCATAAGATCACCGAAAGTGGGCCTGAATGATCATTGAAGCGGCAATAAAAGCCCTTAAACGCCTTCCAACGCCGGAGTTTCGTTCGGTTTTGTGGAAAACACTGGGTTTGACGCTCTTGTTGCTGATCGGGCTTTGGGTCGGAATTCGTCAATTATTTTTTACTTTAGCCTGGCCGTGGATGGCCCAATTGTTGCCCGGAATGCCCGAATGGGCTGGCTGGCTCGGTATTGCTGCAGCCATTGTTGCCGGTCTGGGACTGGCGCTCGTGCTCGCTTTAATGATTGCACCCGTCACCGCACTTGTGGCCGGTATCTTCCTTGATGATGTCGCGGACGTTGTTGAACGTGAGGACTATCCCGGTGAGCCCGCAGGCACGCCCCTGCCGCTGGGCCGTTCCGTTGTGGTGTCGCTTAAGTTTCTGGGCGTGGTCGTTCTCGGCAATATCGCAGCACTTTTTCTGCTCTTCGTACCCGGCATCAATCTGATCGCCTTTTTTGTGATCAACGCCTATTTGCTGGGGCGGGAATTCTTTGAATTTGCCGCGATGCGTTATCGGTCCGAGAGCGAGGCCAAGGCACTACGCTCGCAATATGGGGTGACAGTTTTCCTCGCGGGTCTGGTCATTGCGGGATTTCTCGCGATCCCGATCGTCAATCTGCTGACGCCGCTGTTTGCGGCTGCGATGATGATTCATCTGCACAAGGCAATTTCGCAGCGAGAAATTTTAAAACTGCGGCGGTAACGGAATGAGCGCTGCGGGTACGTCACAGGTCTTTCCGGGATATTTGCAGATATCAGCGATCACGCAATTCTCGCATTCAGGCTTGCGCGCCTTACAGGTGTAACGCCCGTGCAGGATGAGCCAGTGATGCGCGTGAAACAGATATTCTTTCGGAATAACCCGCATCAGAATAGCTTCTATCGCATCCGGCGTCTTGGCTGGTGCAAGACCAATCCGATTGCCGATGCGCAGGATATGCGTGTCCACAGCCATGGTTGAGTGGCCAAAAGCCATGCTCAATACGACATTGGCGGTCTTTCGGCCAACGCCCGGCAACTTCACCAATTCGTCGCGATCATCCGGGACGTCACCGCCATAATCGCGAATGAGCGCTTCGGACAATAGAATGACGTTTTTCGCCTTGTTGCGCCAAAGACCGATCGTGCGGATATAATTGCCAACCGTGTCTTCGCCCAGCGCCAGCATTTTTTGCGGCGTGTCGGCAATCGCAAAAAGCGCACGGGTAGCCTTGTTCACTCCCACGTCTGTTGCCTGTGCCGACAAGACGACGGCGACGAGCAGCGTGAAGGCATTCACATGTTCGAGCTCACCCTTTGGTTCGGGGCGCAAAATGGAAAAGCGGCGGAAAATCTCGTGGATTTCATCAGCCGTGTAGAGCGTGCCTGCAACCCGACGCGGGCGACGAACCTGAGTTGTCGCTGCGTCATTCACGGGCGATTTGATTTTGGCGTTTTCCATTTTGTCTCTATACTTGGCTCCATCCGCGGAAAACAGTTCACAGCTTGACGCAGCCCGGAGCAAATGTGCATGCAGCATCCAGACGGCGCAAATCCAGACAGATTTGATACCCCAATTTTTGAAGCTCTGCTGACGCCTTATCGCTCATTGGGACGAACGGGTTTTCGTGTGTTGATGGGCGCCATGATCTGCTGCTGGCTGTTTGTCTGCTTATTGTTCTGGTCAATAGGCGCGTGGCCGATCATCGGCTTTTTTGGCCTTGATGTGCTGGCAATCTATCTGGCTTTTCGCTGGAACTACCACGCGGCCAAGGCACGCGAGGAAATATCCGTTTCACGGTCAGAACTCTCCATCCGAAAATATGAAGCCTCCGGCAAGATGACCAGCCATCTGTTTCATCCGTTCTGGACACGATTTAATGTCGCCAGAAAACCGGATATCGGCATCACGACGATGCATGTTGAAAGTCGTCAGAACAGTGTTCTCGTCGGTGGTTTTCTCAATCCCGATGATCGCGAGAGCTTTGCCACGGCTTTCGGCAATGCGTTAAGCGAGGCGCGACGCTGACATCGGCACACAGTTTTCCACATATGTTGACGGCTTTTGCTTCCAGGGCATCAGTTTTAGGATGCTTTGAGGGGAATCCACTTTCGGCCCTTGAAGTCCGGCTTTTCACAAGCCATATCAGTTGAGTGAAAGATACGCCGAAAGGGTGCTTTCCATAACGGTCGCTTCTTACCAAGGACTGATGCAATGACAAGAATGACTCCGTTTTCGAGCCCTCTATTGCTGGGCTTCGACACAATGGAAAAGACGCTGGAACGGATTGCCAAATCCGGCGACGGCTACCCGCCCTATAACATTGAACGTCTGCGTGGCGAGACGGGATCTGAACGGTTGCGCATTACGCTTGCGGTAGCAGGCTTCGCCAGTGACGATCTTGAGGTCATGACTGAAGACAATCAGCTCGTGATCCGTGGACGCCAGAGCGACGATACCGAACGCGAGTTTCTGCACCGTGGCATTGCTGCCCGTCAGTTTCAGCGCGTCTTTGTTCTGGCAGATGGGATGCGGGTCGTCGGTTGTGATCTGAAAAATGGCCTGCTTGCTATTGATCTCGACAGACCTGAACCAGAACGCCTTATCAAACGTATAAATATAGCAGTGAAGGAATGATCCCGGTTCAGACTGGGTTCATGCTGAAATCGCTATAATGGAATTGTTAAGCTCTTAAGCAGTATGATCGCAAATGATGTGCTGCGAAATTGGAGGCTAAGACCATGGACAGACACATTCTCACTGAACATGAATTCGCTCATCTGGGTGAAGGTGAACTGGCTTACGTGCGCAAGATTCGTTCCGACGATCTTACCCGCAGCTTTCCTGCCCTTCCCCCAATCGCTCCAGGTCTTGAACTCTGGGCGCTGTTTGGAGCCACCGGCGAACCCATCGTTCTTTCCGATGTACGCGCCACCGCGTTGCAGGGCGCGCATGAACACGAATTGCGCACCGTGATGCTGCATTAAGATGCTTTATACAATACCGGCCCATCAAACTGAGCCGGTATTGTTCTGACCTACGTCAATTGATCATTTTGGCGGATTCTGGTGCATGCAGTTCGCATATTGCTCACGCAAACACCACTCATACCAGCTTTTTCCCTTCTTTTTGTAGTTCCTACAAAGAGTTTCAGCCACCTGTCTGCACTCATCGGCACTCGACCGCTTGGTGGTTTGTAATAAGCTTGGTGTTGCACCCGCAAATGCAGGGCCGGAAGCTATCAGAAGCGAAATTGCTACGATTGAAAATCTCTTTGAGAAAACCACGAATACCTCTCACATGTTACATGGATCGCCATAGGGAAATTATCGATATCGAGCGGTTTTAAAAATCGAGAGATCTAGCCATCGATAAATTGGCAGCACAAAAAAACCGCCGTCCATGAAGAACGGCGGTTTTGTTTATGAGAAATTATTAAGCTCAGGCAGCGTTGGTCGCAGGCTGTGCTGTCAGGAATGAATAAAGTGCCTGGGCATCATGGGTGCCGCGCAGCTTGGCAACGGTATCTGCATCGCGCAACATGCGCGCAATACGCGACAATGCTTTCAGGTGATCGGCGCCAGCATTTTCCGGTGCAAGGAGCAAGAAGACGAGATCGACGGGCTGATCGTCCAGTGCTTCAAAATCCACTGGCGTTTCAAGGCGCGCAAAAATTCCTGCAATCTTGTCAATGCTTGCCAGCTTGCCGTGAGGAATGGCCACGCCATTGCCAACCCCGGTCGAACCGAGTCGTTCACGCTGGAGAATTGTTTCGAAAACTTCACGCTCAGGGAGACCGGTCAGTTCCGCGGCCTTTTCAGACAAAATCTGCAAAAGCTGCTTTTTGGAGCTGGCTTTCAGCGCAGGGATAATCGCCCCTGGCTGAATCAGATCACTAAGATCCATTCTCTCCGTTCCTTCTTCAATCAGGCCATCGAAGGCCCGGTTTAGGGAAGCGCACGACAGCGGAAAACTGCGTGCGCTTCAGGTTTGCCGTCAAGCGCGGGGAGCGGCCTGGCGGGTAACCGTCGATGGGTCCACCCAGCCGATATTGCCGTCCGCACGACGGTACACGATATTCACTTCATCATTGCCTGCATTGCGGAATACCAGGACCGGGTTTTCGATCAGGTCAAGTTCCACAACCGCCGACGCTACCGAGAGGGTGCGAAGGGCAACAGACGATTCCGCAACGATAGTCGGTGCGTAATCAACCGGAAGGTCCTCCTCTTCTTCCGGCAGCGGTGCCATAACACGATATGCCACATCATCATAGATCGCATTTGGTGCGGTCGCAGAGCGCGATTTCAAACGGCGCTTGTAACGACGCAAGCGTGTTTCAATCTTGTCTGCAGCCGCATCGAAAGCCAGTTGCGGATCCTGCGCATCTCCGGTGCTCTGCAAAGTGGCACCGCTATCAAGATGCAACGTACAATCCGCGCTGAATCGCGACCCGGACTTGGTGACCGTTACCTGCCCGGAAAAGCCATGATCAAAATATTTGCCGACCGCTTCGTTAACCCGATCAATAATCCGGGTCGTGAAAGCTTCACCGACGTCCATATGCTTTCCAGATACACGCAGAGTCATTTGGTACACCTCATTTGCGTTACACAACAGGACGTAGTCTAACCATAAGGCGAGCGAAGCGCAAAGCGAACCAGCATCAAATCTGCTTTTCGTCCTGTGCTTATTTTAGCCCCGTTTCCTGCAGTCTGAAAAAGCGCCAAGGCCCATTCCCGATCATTGCCATCCACGCGGCCAGTCGAATAATTTTCCGTCATATGTTTTCAACCACATGCCGGAAGGATCGCTGCACATCGTTCTCTTATGTAACGCTGAAAACGCCGAAGCGTTTCCCGAAATATTACCTTGCCTTTCGTTTAAACAATCGGACACCGGTTAACGGTCTTTACGGGTGCATATCGCAATGCGAGCGGGGCTTCTATTGACTGAAACGTAAATTGTCAATCGCAGCTTTTACCAGCCCGATCCTCGCGCGTTGCTCATCCCCCTCCAGTCGAAAATGAATTACCCTGTCTTCGCGAATTAGAATTCACTAAAATTCAGAACAGTTTCATCACGTTAATTCAGATTGGCATTCTTGTAATGCGTGGCGGCAATCTTACGGATAGTCTTTTTCAACCTGCAGACGATCTAGCTTTCTTTTCGCGTCTGCGCTGAACCGATGAAGCAATATTCATCGATTCACGATATTTCGCGACTGTTCTTCGCGCGATATCCACACCGTCCTTTTTCAAGGCATCAACGATGGCATCGTCAGACAGCACGTCATCGGGCTTCTCCGCATCAATCATCTGACGGATGCGATGGCGCACACTTTCAGATGAATGCGCATCACCACCTTCCGACGACGCGATGGAAGCGGTGAAGAAATAGCGCAATTCAAACACTCCACGCGGTGTCGCCATGAATTTGTTTGCGGTAACACGGCTGATGGTGGATTCATGCATCCCCACAGCATCGGCGACGATACGCAGGTTCAAAGGCTTGAGATGGGTCACGCCGTGGCGCAGAAAGCCGTCCTGCTGGCGAATTATTTCCTGTGTCACTTTCAGGATTGTGCGAGCGCGCTGATCGAGGCTGCGTACCAACCAGCTGGCCGACTGCATGCAATCGGACAAGAAGGTCTTCTCCTCAGCTTTTACCGAGGTGCTGACTTCCGCATAATATTCATTGTTGACGATCAGACGCGGCATTGCTTCGGGGTTGAGTTCAATCGCCCAGCCATCGTCGCTTGATCGTGATACCAGTACATCAGGAACGATGACATCTGCGACCGACACTTCAAACTGTGTGCCAGGCTTGGGATCAAGCGCCCGGATCTCGCCAAGCATATCCAGGAGATCAGCCTGATCGACGCCGCAGAGTTTTTTCAACGTTGCAAAATCTCGCCGCGCAAGCAGTTCAAGATTATTGATGAGCGCCTCCATGGCCGGATCAAACCGGTCCTTGAGGCGCAGCTGGATCGCCAGGCATTCACGCAGATCACGCGCGAAAATCCCCGCAGGATCAAAGCTTTGCATCTCGTGAAGCACGCGCTCGACATGGGCCGTTTCAACGCCGAGATTTTGCGCAAGCAGTGAAGTGTCGGCACGCAGATAGCCGCTTTCATCCAAAGCATCGGCAAGTGCGGTTGCGATGAAACGATCAGCAGCAGTGGCGAAAGACAAGGTGATCTGTTCGGCTACATGGGTGCTTAACGAAGGGCGGCTCGCTGTGACCTGATCAATGTCGTAGCTGCCGCCAGCGCCGAAGCTTTCGCCACCGGTCGTTTTCCATTGCGGGTCGAGTGTACTGCTCGCATCGTCACTGCGACCGGGGTCATCGGGGAAGATGTTTTCGAGCGAACTGTCAAAGGTCGACGAGAGATTTTGCGCGTCATCAACCGTATCGGTCTTGAACCAGTCTTCATCGGATGAGGCTTCCGCTGAAGTTCCATCATCGCTGTCACGAGGAGGTTCGGCGTCTGCAAAATCATCATTCGCTGCCTCAATTCTGTCCAGCAGCGGATTTTTCTCGATCTCCAGATCGATGAACTGCTCCAGCTCGATATGCGTCATCTGCAACAACTTGATGGACTGCATCAACTGCGGAGTCATCACCAGCGATTGCGATTGACGAAAATCTAGCTTCGGCGAGAGTGCCATTCGTTGTTTTATTTCCCCGTTTTTGCCCGTGCCAGCCTGTTAGAGCGCCGCTCGCCCTTTTGGGCGCGCAAAGCTCGTTCTAGCACTTTATATTTACAGCACAATTTACCTCAAACTGATTCAAGTTTGAGGAATTATGCTGTAGCCGCTAGCAAAGTCGCCTTTATATGAATTGTTTTCGACCAAGGCGTTCCAATTATCAAAACTGGTATGAACCTTGCTTGTCAATTCAGAATGTGCGTTTTTCGGACAAAAGGGGAAAATAGTCGCAACAATGCCGCGCTTTGCAAAAGCAGCGCAGCAAGCTTCACTCGAAAATGAGAATATGTTCCGGAAAACAATACCGGAACTGTAATTTACAGCGTGAACTGATCACCGAGATAGAGCCTGCGCACGTCGGGGTTGGCGACGATTTCAGCAGGACGACCATGCGTCAGCACCTGACCGGCATGGATAATATAGGCGCGATCAATAAGACCAAGCGTTTCACGGACATTGTGGTCCGTGATGAGCACGCCGATGCCACGGCTGGTCAGGTGACGCACGAGCTGCTGGATGTCCGACACCGCAATCGGGTCAACACCAGCGAAAGGTTCGTCGAGCAGCATGAAATTCGGACGTGAAGCAAGGGCGCGCGCAATTTCCAGACGACGACGTTCACCACCCGACAGGGAAATGGCAGGCGCCTTGCGCAGATGCGAAATATGAAACTCTTCGAGCAGAGCGTCGAGCTCCGTCGCGCGCTTCTTGCGGTCCTTCTCGACCACTTCCAGCACGGCCTTGATATTGTTTTCGACCGACAGGCCACGGAAAATCGAGGCTTCCTGCGGTAGATAGCCAATCCCAAGACGCGAACGGCGATACATCGGCATCGACGTCACATCGTAACCGTCGATTTCAATGGCACCAGCATCAGCCGGGACAAGACCTGTCACCATATAGAAGCATGTGGTCTTACCGGCACCGTTAGGGCCGAGAATGCCAACCGCTTCACCTGCGCGTACGCCAAAAGACACACCGTTGACGACCTGTCGCCCGCGATAGCTCTTGCAAAGTCCACGAGCGACCAGCGTCCCTTTGAGACGTGTCGTCTTGCCAGGCTGAGATGGCATCACACCATCCGCACCCTCAGTAGCGGCTGCATTTTCAGAAATGGCCTGCTGCTCGTCGGCTTTCTTGTTCCAGAACAATCCCACGCGCGCTCCGGTTAGTTGGACTTGGGCGCGCCACCGCCCTGCTGTTGATCCTTGGGAGCCATGATGATCGATACACGACCCTTGCTCTGGCCCTTGCAGCTTTCCAGGAAAGCCTTGCCCGTACCCATATTGGCCGTCAGCTTGCAACCGGTCGCAACATTGTCGCCATCGGTCAGCACGACTTTCTGGCCCTGAAGCACCATGACCTGGCTCTTGCCGTCATAAGTGCCAGTGTCGCCAGTGGCGACCTGCGTGCCCGACTTGAGGTAAACCTTGCCGCTGATTTCAAGGCGATCAATACCTGAGCCGCTCAGACCAGCGGTGCCGCCAGCTGGCTGACCACCTTGGCCCTGCGAGTCTTTGTTATAGAAGACGATCATTTTGCCGGACTTCAGAAGTGCATCGCCCTGAACCACCGAAACATTGCCGGTAAAAATGGCTTTGCCTTCCTTGTCGAGCATTTCGAGCTTGTCAGCATCGATCTTGATTGGGCTCTTGCCGCCGGAAAGCTGGAGGCTGCCAAACGGCACCTGCTGGCCTTCCTGAGCCAGAGCAGAAACCGGCGCAACAACAAGGCCCAGCGCCAAAGCTGCAAATCCCATCCGCAATGTGCGGGTCTTCATGCTCTTGTTCATGTTGCCGGTCTCGCGTTCCATCATTCTCGAGCTCCCCTACAAATCCCATTCCCTGGAATCAGGTCGAGCGTATCAAATCCCTGCTCGACGCATAAACCTGTCCTAAAAGCGTATCAACCTTTCAGGCCAGCACCTCAAGCTATAATTAATCAGCCCCGATCTTAAACTTAACGCAGCCAGATAGAAATATCTGACTGCGCAGAAAAGAAACCAGAACCCGCAGAAACCTGCGTTAAACGATATCTGCTAAGCGCAGACTCTTTAAATTTTTGCCTTCAACACGCCCTGACGGAAAACCAGTTCCCGCTTTTCCGCGACATGCCATCGGTCTTTACCTCCAGTATGTCGTTGTCGGAAAACCGGTTCCCACTTTTCCGCGACATACTTTAAGGCGTGTTGTTGCCCGAAACTGCACCGCCGTCAATGACAACACGCACCTTGTTTTCAAAGATCACGACTTTGCCGCTCTCTTTGATCTGCATGGTGTCGGCACTGATCTGCGTACTACCATTCCGAATTTCAACCGGCTTGTCTGTCGTCACCTGACCGCTTTTGAGATTAACATCAGCGGATCGCATGACAGCATGCAGGCCTTCATTCGTCGTAACAGTAAAATCCTTATCAAGTTGCAAACGACCGTTCGCATTATCGTAAACGCCAGAAGCAGCTTCGACTTTTGCGTTGCCATTATCGCCCACCGGCAACTCCGCAGAAATGCCTTCCAGCGCGATTGCGCCGCTATTCTTGGCATCCTGAATGGCCTTGGCCGCAATCATGGAATAAGGACGATTATCCTTGGTATAACCGTTGAGCTGTGGATTGCTCATGACGAGCTTGCCGCTCTCCCCGCCATTGTTCACTTCCACCTTCACAGGCGCGGCAGGCGTTGCGAGAAACGTGTACCAGGAGAAAACAGCTGCAAGCGCAATGGCCGCAACCGGCAGAGCGGTTTTGAGCACGCGTACGCGGATCGAATGACGCTGGGCAGCCTTAAACAGCGAAGCTGCCTTTTCAGACGCTCCAAAATGCATGCCACCGCCACTCGGTGCTGTTGTGGCAGCTCCCTGCGAAACATGAATATGTGGTGTGTCGGCGCTCATGGTCTTTTTCGATTACTCAATCTGTTAACGCAGCTTTTAGTGCCGCTTTATTGCTCAACTGTTTACAGAAACATCGAGAATGAATTTTTCACCCGACGCTATCTTAGATCAATACGGTTTATTTGGGGTGCATTAGCCTGTCACTCAAGACTAATACACGGCACAAAACACCGCACCTGCCATGCAAAAATGACATGAACATTGCGGAACTGCAGCAAAACTGGCGTTTACAGGCCTCTTAACAATGGTAAAAAGCCGATCACTTCATTGTTAACATATAATAAGCTTATATTATAGCAGCGCTCTCCGGCGAGCAAACTCCTTGCGACAAAATTATTGATAGACCTTGTCGCTTTGCCTATTGCGGGACATAGATAGTAAAAACATCGACAGCACTTCGCTTGAATTATGGATGGATGAGTATGGCTCAGGACGCCGAGGCACTGATCGAAAGACGCAAGCTGCGTAGAAAGCTGACCGTATGGCGCATCGCATTTCTGCTTCTGCTGGCAGTACTCATTGCCGCCATTGCGTCCTACTCCATGCGCGGCCCTAATTTTGCGACACCTCACGTTGCAAAGGTTCGCATCGAAGGCACGATTTTTGAGAATGAAGAGCTTATCAAGCGCCTCAACAAGATTGCCGATGACGATGCTGTCAAAGGCGTGATCCTTATTCTCGATTCACCGGGCGGCACCACCGTTGGCGGCGAATCAATCTATGAAGCCGTGCGCAAAATCGCCAAGAAGAAGCCTGTTGTAACGCAGGTTGGTACGCTTGCAGCATCGGCTGGCTACATGATTGCCAGCGCGTCCGACCACATTATTGCGCGCCAGACCTCCATCGTCGGGTCAATCGGCGTGCTGTTCCAATATCCCGACCTTTCCAAGCTTCTCGATACAATTGGCGTGAAGGTCGAGACGATCAAATCTTCGCCACTCAAGGCAGAACCGAATTATTTCAGCCCTGCAAGCGATGAAGCCAAAAACATGATCCGCAATATGATCATGGATTCTTATGACTGGTTTGTCGGAATTGTTCAGGAACGCCGCTCTTTCACGCATGAGGAAGCGCTGGCCCTGGCCAATGGCGCGGTCTTTACCGGCCGTCAGGCACTGGACAAGAAACTGATTGACGGACTTGGCGGCGAGGAAGAGGCTGTTGCGTGGCTCACCAGCAAGGGCGTATCCAAGGATTTGCCCAAGCTTGAATGGAAAGCAGTCAGCAATGACACCGGTTTTTCGCTGCGTGATCTGATAATTCATGCCGGTGCGCGCCTACTTGGCGTGCCACAGGAAGCCAATGGTATGTTAAAGGAAATTGCCAAAGACCGTATCTTCCTTGACGGACTTCTTTCGGTTTGGCACGTTGACGGAACACCGGGTGTCACTCCGGCAAATAAATGAGTCCTTTCACCGGACAAGAGAAACACAGGGGTTTAAAGCCGTGATCAAATCGGAACTCGTTCAGGTTATCGCCAGCCGTAATCCGCATCTTTTCCAGCGCGATGTCGAAAACATCGTCGGCGCGGTTTTTGAAGAGATCACCAATGCCCTTGCTGATGGCAACCGCGTCGAATTGCGCGGCTTTGGCGCTTTCTCGGTAAAAAATCGCCCGGCCCGCAGCGGCCGCAATCCACGTACCGGCGATACAGTGGATGTTGAAGAAAAGTGGGTGCCATTCTTCAAGACTGGCAAGGAACTGCGTGACCGCCTCAACGGCGCCATCTGATCCATCATGGTGGCAAAGCGCGTCATAACGATTGTTATTCTGGTGCCGTTGGCGGTCATTCTGATCGCCCTTTCGGTGGCCAATCGCGAAACGATTGGCCTGACAATTGATCCGTTCAACCCCGGAAATCCAGCACTGACCTATCAGGCTCCGCTGTTTATCTGGCTGTTTGGTGCGCTTATCCTCGGTGCTTTGATCGGCGCTGCCGTCACCTGGCTTACGCAGGGCAAGCATCGCCGTCGCGAGCGACGCTACAAAAAAGAAGCCTCACAGCTTCTGGAACGTGCGGAATCTGCTGAAAAGCGCCATGTGGCCAACACGGTTTCCAACGTCTGATAGCGACCGTTTTTCTTTTTCACTTTCGTTCTGGCGTCATTTGCCCTACCTAAACCCAAAATAAATCACGGAGTTTCGGGTGAAGGCGCCAAAAGGAAAAGGCAAAAAGCCAACGGGCGGTAAAGAGCAGCGCGGTTTTGGTCGCGCAAAGCACGACGAACCGCGCTCGGCTGCCAAACATGAGAGCAAGCCGGACAACAAGGCTTCGTTCTTCAAGAAGCCGCGTCCGCAATTTGCAAAAGCCACACCAAAGCCTGCTGAAGAAAAGCACATCGCAGCGCCTCAGCGCGAGATCAAAGCTTATCAGGGCGAGCGCCCGGGTGAACGCGCACCCGTCATCCTCGAAACAGAACCGTCCGACGATTATGCATTGCTCGACAGCGGTGATGGCCTCAAGCTTGAGCAATATGGTCCTTATCGCATTGTACGCCCGGAAGGTCAGGCGATCTGGCTCCCAAGTCTGCCGAAAAGCGAATGGGACAAGGCCGATGCTGTCTTTACCGGCAACACCGATGAAGAAGGCATGGGGCGCTGGGCATTCCCGAAACTGCCGCTTGGTGACACTCTGGGTGAAACATGGCCTATGCGGCATGACGGCATATCGTTTCATGGCCGCTTCACGTCGTTCCGCCATGTTGGCGTATTCCCGGAACAGGCCGCGCACTGGTCCTATATGGACAATCTGATCCGCGATGCCGCCAAGTCGGGCCGCACGGTGAAAGTGCTCAATCTGTTTGGTTATACCGGCGTTGCATCGCTCGTTGCAGCACGCGCAGGTGCCGAAGTCACCCATGTTGACGCTTCCAAGAAGGCGATCGTCTGGGCACGAGAAAATCAGGAAATGGCCGATCTTTCCGACAAGCCGATCCGCTGGATTTGCGAAGATGCTATGAAGTTTGTGCAGCGCGAAGAGCGCCGCGGCAGCTTCTACGACATCATCCTGCTTGATCCGCCAGCCTATGGTCGTGGTCCGAACGGTGAAGTCTGGCAGTTGTTCGAACATCTGCCTGCAATGGTCGATACCTGTCGTTCAATTCTCACGCCAAACGCGCTGGCCGTCATTCTGACCGCCTATTCGATCCGCGCTTCCTTCTTCGCCATTCACGAGCTGGTGCGCGACCGTTTCACCGGTCTTGGCGGAACAGTCGAATCGGGCGAACTTATTCTTCGCGAACGTGCGAGCCAACGCGCACTTTCCACATCCATGTTCAGCCGCTGGGTAGCAAAATGAGCCGAAACGACGATTTCTCCAGAAGCGGCAATCATCAGACCGGATCACGCGTGGGCCAGGTGAAGGAAGTCACCAGCCTCACCAATCCGATCGTCAAAGATCTGCGCTCGCTGGCGCTGAAAAAATTCCGCGATCAGCAGGGTGTATTTCTGGCAGAAGGCCTGAAGCTCGTCATCGATGCCTTTGAACAGGACTGGCGCATCAAGACGCTTGTCTTTGCCAAATCCGGTAAAGGCAACAAGATGGTCGAGCAGGTTGCAGCACGCACTTTCGCCAAGGGCGGACTGGTGCTGGAAGTGACCGAAAAGATCATGGCTGCGATCACCCGCCGCGATAATCCGCAGATGGTAGTCGGTGTTTTCGAGCAGCAATATCAGCAGCTTGCAAACCTCAAGCCAAAAGGCAACCATGTTTACATAGCGCTTGATCGTGTGCGTGATCCCGGCAATCTCGGCACTGTTATCCGCACCGCCGATGCAGTTGGCGCCAAGGGCATCATCCTGATCGGCGACACCACCGATCCTTATTCGCTGGAAACCGTGCGCGCCACGATGGGCTCGGTGTTCTCGATGCCGCTTTATAAGACAACGGAAACCGAGTTTCTGAACTGGCGCAAAGGCTTTTCGGGTCTTCTCGTTGGCACACACCTCAAGGGCGCTGTCGATTATCGCACGATCCCTTACGCCAAAAAGCCGGTCATTCTGATGATGGGCAATGAGCAGCAGGGTCTGCCGGAAACGCTTGCTGAAAGCTGCGACAAGCTCGCACGCATCCCGCAGGCAGGCCGCGCAGATTCGCTTAATCTGGCGATTGCCACCGGTGTCATGCTTTATGAAATCCGCCGCGAGGCACTCACTCTCGATGAAAGGTCCAGCGGATGAAGCGTCATGCGGTTTTGTCGTCGTTTCTCGTTGTCATTATCGCAGTCCTGATCGATCAGGGCGTTAAATATCTGGTCGAAACCCGCATGGGCTACGGGCAGCAGATTGATCTGTTGCCCTTCCTGGCACTCTTCCGCACGCATAATGAAGGCATCGCTTTCTCGATGCTGGCATGGCTGCACGATTGGGGACTGGTCGCAATCACCGCTGCCGTCATTCTTTTTGTGCTTTACCTCTGGTGGACCAATCCAGCCAATCGCGTCTTCGCCCGCTATGGTTTTGCACTTGTCGTGGGTGGTGCTATCGGCAATCTGATTGATCGCGTGATGCATGGCTATGTGGTCGATTATATCCTTTTCCACCTGCCGACATGGTCGTTTGCGGTCTTCAATCTCGCCGACACGTTCATCACCATCGGAGCGGCGCTAATCATTCTGGAAGAGTTTCTTGGTTGGCGGCGCGAGAAGAAGGCGGCGCGCTAAATCGCCAATCATTATTGGGATGCGCGTCGAAGCCGTCCCTATTTCCTGCTCGCCGATAGGCGGCTTGAACAGTTTCGGCCTTTCGCATAATTTGTAGCCGAGAATTTAAAAGCGATTTTAAGGGGATAAGGTTCGACAGCCTGAATTGACACATTGGTGACACGGTTCTGTCATCGTCGCGTAGCACTGAATCTGTACTGCTTCGGTTAGAATGGACGTCATGTCCACGCAACCAGGCCGTGGAAAAAGCGGAAACGGTTAGCATTTGCTGAAATACCAGCAAGCACACCGTTCAGGATTGCGTGAACAACAGGATCAGGAGCGAATCATCATGTCAGTACTGCTTGGAATGGACCAGCAAATCATTGATGATACGATCATGTCGGGCATAGAAGCACAACCATCGCTTTTCGCATCTGGAAGCGACCCTATCATTCTGGGACGCATCGGATCGCTGGAAGTAAGACTAGCAAACTCCCGCGACGCAATCGAAGCGGCGCAGGAATTGCGCTTTCGCGTCTTCTTCGAAGAAATGGGCGCCCGCAAGGAAACCATCGAAGAAGTTGAATTAAGAGACGCCGACCGTTTCGACGCCATCTGCGACCATCTTCTTGTTTATGATACCGCATTGCCCGCGCCTGAACATCAGCAGATCGTCGGCACCTATCGCTTGATGCGTAGTGATCAGGCCGAAAAGGCACTCGGTTTCTATTCAGCAGACGAATATGATGTGCAGCGTCTCGCACTTTCACGCCCAAACCTCAAACTTCTTGAGCTTGGCCGTTCCTGTGTGAAGGCTGAATATCGCTCCAAGCGCACGGTCGAGCTGTTGTGGCAGGGTGCATGGGCTTATTGCCGTCGCCATTCGATTGATGTGATGTTTGGCTGTGCATCGTTCCATGGTGCTGTGCCAGCCGCACATGCGCTGGGACTGTCATTCCTGCATCAAAACTGCCGTGCAACGCCTGACTGGGATGTGCGCGCGCTGCCACATCGCTATCAGCCTATGGATTTGATGCCGAAGGAAGCGATCAACACCAAGGTTGCGTTGTTCTCAATGCCGCCACTGGTGAAGGGTTACTTGCGTCTTGGTGCCATGATTGGTGATGGCGCAGTGATCGATGAAGCTTTCGGCACGACCGATGTTTTCATCATCCTGCCGATTGAGCGCATTTCCAGCCGCTACATTACGTATTATGGCGCGGACGCTAACAGGTTTGTATAAAAGAAAAGGCGAAGCTCAGCTTCGCCTTTTCTAATTTCACGCCCTGCCAGCCAATTCCTTCAGCTTATAAACCAGTTCAAGCGCTTCACGCGGCGTCAGCTCATCGGGGCTGATCGCTGCCACAGCCTTTGCCAATTCGCTATCCTTTGCGGCAGCCTGTGGCTTGGGCTTTTCCTGTTGCAACACAACGGAAAACAGCGGCAGATCATCAATCAGCTTGTCGGCCTTACCAGAGGTTTCACCGGCTTCCAGCTGATGCAGCACATCGCGCGCGCGATTAACGACAGCTTCCGGTAGACCTGCAAGGCGCGCAACCTGCACGCCATATGAGCGATCAGCCGCACCCTTTGCCACTTCATGCAGGAAGACGACATCATTGTCCCATTCCTTGACCCGCATGGTGACGTTGAACAGCCGATCGAGCTTTTCAGAGAGTGCCGTCATTTCATGGAAGTGGGTCGCAAAGAGTGCGCGACAGCGGTTCTTCTCATGCAGATATTCCACTGCCGCCCAGGCAATCGAAAGCCCGTCAAAGGTTGCCGTGCCACGACCAATTTCATCGAGAATGACCAGCGAACGCTCACCCGCCTGATTAAGAATGGCGGCAGTTTCAACCATTTCCACCATGAAGGTCGAACGGCCCCGTGCCAGATCATCCGACGCGCCAACACGGCTGAAAAGCCTGTCCACAACACCGATTTGTGCGGAGCCCGCTGGCACAAACGAACCCATCTGCGCCATGATCGCGATCAGCGCATTTTGGCGCAAGAAGGTCGATTTACCGCCCATATTCGGGCCAGTCAGCAACCAGATCGCACCATTTCCACCGTCGTTTTGCGGTGAAAGATCACAATCATTGGCCACAAACGGATTGGCCGCCTGCCGACGCAATGCCTGCTCAACCACCGGATGACGGCCAGCGACGATGTTGAAAGACAAGCTGTCATCAACCAGCGGACGGCAATAGCCCTGCTCTTCCGCAAGAACTGCCAGCGAAGCTGAAACGTCGAATACCGAAAGGGCTACAGCCGCCGCACGAATACTATCGGCATGGCTGACCGCTTCCGCAGTCAGTTCTTCAAAGATTGCCAGCTCAATGGAGAGCGCACGGTCGGCTGCATTGGCGATCTTGCTTTCCAGCTCTGCCAGTTCCGTGGTGGTGAAACGCATGGCATTGGCCATGGTCTGACGATGGATGAAGCGGCCCTTCGCTTCAACCGTATCGGTCATGGTGCCTGAATTATTAGCTGTGACTTCGATGAAATAACCAAGCACATTGTTATGCTTGATTTTCAGCGTTTTAATGCCGGTTTCCTCGATGTAATCAGCCTGAAGCCCAGCAATCACACGGCGCGACTGATCACGCAGCGCGCGCATTTCATCAAGCTCGGCATTATAGCCCTGACGCACGAAGCCACCGTCGCGCTTCAAAAGAGGCATTTCCTCGGCAAGTGCGCGGTCGAGATGGGCAGCAAAGCTGGCAGGCAATGTCTCAATCGCTTCGCGTGCCTGAGCCAGTTCATCAGGCAGAAGTGCGCCTTCAAGAAGCGAGCCAATGCCGTTTGCGGCCTCAAAACCCCGCTGCAAGGCACCAAGATCACGCGGACCACCACGGCCCACCGCCAGGCGCGACAAGGCACGCGGCATATCCGGCACGCCTTTAAGCTCCAGTCGTAGCCCTTCGCAAAGCGCTTGCTCGCTCAGAAACCACGAAACGGCATCAAGGCGCAGCGCAATCGCCTTGGGATCGGTCAAGGGTGCGGTCAAACGTTCTGCCAGAAGCCGTGCACCGCCACCGGTTACCGTGCGGTCGATGGCCTTAAGCAGACTGCCCTCACGATTGCCCGACATAGTGCGGGCGAGTTCGAGGCTTGCGCGGGTGGCGGGATCGATGAAAATCGTGCCGCCTTCCTGCTCGCGTTCAGGTCGCATCAACGGCGGGCGCTCGGCAATCTGCGTCTTTTCGATATAGGCAATCGCACCGGAAATGGCGGAAAGTTCGGAACGGCTGAACTGTCCGAAACCATCCAGTGTCGCAACATTGAAATAGCGCTGGATACGGTTCTCAGCCGCCGCACTGTCAAACAGGGTTGCTGGCTGTGGAATGACAGACTTGCCAATGAGATCAAAAGTCGGACGCAGATCGGCATCGTGAAACGCCGTGTCAGCGACGACCAATTCGCGCGGATCAATGCGTGCAACATCGGCAAAAAGCCGGTCTTCAGTTGTTTCTGACACGCGGAACGTGCCTGTCGAAATATCAATCCATGCAAGCGCCAGCGCGCCGTCGCCTTTGGTGCGGCCAAGCGCCATCAGATAATTGGCTTCCGACGGATCGAGCAGCTTTTCTTCGGTGATTGTGCCGGGGGATACAAGCCGGATCACATCACGGCGGACCACCGATTTGGAGCCACGCTTTTTAGCTTCTGCCGGGTCTTCGATCTGCTCGCAAACCGCAACGCGATAACCTTTAGCGATCAGCCTCTGCAGATAATCATCGGAGGCATGAACCGGCACACCGCACATCGGAATATCTTCGCCCAGATGCTTGCCACGCTTGGTGAGCGTGATGCCCAGCGCTCTGGAAGCTTCTACCGCATCGTCGAAGAACAGCTCGTAAAAGTCGCCCATACGATAGAAAAGCAGCGAATCAACATTCGCGGCTTTGATCTCAATATACTGTTCCATCATGGGCGTGAGGCGAACAGCGGTTTCCTGCGTGGTATTTTCCCCCGCTTCCAACTGTTTCTCTTCGACCTTCGCTTCCATGCTAAACCTTCATTTATTGCGATTTAAATCCATTTAAAGACATAATAATATCGATATCATGCTTTTTTGGATGAATATCTATTCCAAAATGCGCTGTTTACACTCCCACAGACTGACGCTATCGAATTCGTCCCGCAGAAGAAACCGGAGGGAACATGCCAGTCTCGACGCCGAAGGGCAACACGCCAGAACGCACACCCACAGCCAGTGAGAAGGAAGCGCTCGACTTTCACGCTCAGGGCCGCCCAGGCAAGCTGGAAATCAATCCCACCAAGCCAATGACCACGCAGCGCGACCTGTCGCTAGCCTATTCGCCAGGCGTCGCAGTACCCGTTAAGGCAATCGCAGAAAACCCTGCCACGGCCTATGATTATACGGCCAAGGGCAATCTGGTTGCGGTCATTTCCAACGGCACCGCCATTCTGGGTCTTGGCAATCTCGGCGCGTTGGCCTCCAAGCCTGTCATGGAAGGCAAGGCAGTCCTCTTCAAGCGCTTTGCGGACGTGGATTCCATCGATTTGGAAGTCGATACGACAAACATTGATGAATTCATCAATGCCGTGCGCTATCTCGGGCCATCATTCGGCGGCATCAACCTCGAAGACATCAAGGCACCGGATTGCTTCATCATCGAACAGCGCCTGCGCGAAGTGATGGATATTCCGGTTTTCCACGATGACCAGCATGGCACGGCAATTATCGCCGCAGCCGGCATGATCAACGCGCTGCAACTGACTGGCCGCGACATCAAGAATACCAAGCTCGTTTGTAATGGCGCAGGCTCGGCGGGCATTGCCTGTATCGAACTGATCAAGGCCATCGGCTTCCCATCTGAAAACGTCACGCTCTGCGACACCAAGGGCGTTGTCTATCAGGGCCGCGAAGAAGGCATGAACCAGTGGAAGTCGGCTCATGCCATCAAGACTTCCAAGCGCACGCTCGAAGACGCGATGAAAGATGCCGACATCTTCTTCGGCGTTTCGGCAAAGGGCGCGCTGACCAAGGAAATGGTGCGTTCGATGGCGCCAAATCCGATCATCTTTGCAATGGCCAATCCAGACCCGGAAGTCACGCCGGAAGATGTCGCCGAAGTGCGCAGCGATGCAATTGTTGCAACCGGCCGCTCGGACTATCCGAACCAGGTCAACAACGTTCTCGGATTCCCGTATATTTTCCGCGGCGCACTCGATGTTCGTGCCACCACGATCAATGACGAGATGAAGATTGCAGCCGTCTATGCAATCGCGGAACTGGCACGCGAAGACGTGCCAGATGATGTGGTTGCCGCCTATCAGGGCAGCCGCCCGCGTTTTGGTCCGCAATATATCATTCCGGTGCCGTTCGATCCGCGCCTGCTGGCAACCGTTTCGGCAGCTGTCGCAAAAGCTGCAATTGAAACCGGTGTTGCCGGACGTGTGATTGAAGACATTGAGGGCTACAAGCAGGAACTGCTCGCCCGTCGCGATCCGATTGCCTCCACACTGCGTGGCATCTATGAGCGCGTGCGTCGTCAGCCAAAGCGCATCGTCTTTGCCGAAGGCGAAGAAGAACAGGTCATGCGCGCCGCTGTCTCCTACGTCAATCAGGGTCTTGGCACCGCGATTCTGGTTGGCCGCGAAGAGCGTGTTGCAGAAACCGCCAAGGAAGCCGGTCTCGATCTTAACCGTCCGGGCATTGAAGTTATCAATGCGCGACTGTCGAGCCGCAACTCGGCCTATGCCGACTACCTCTATGAGAAGCTTCAGCGCAAAGGCTATCTAACACGCGATTGCCATCGCCTGATCAACAATGACCGCAATCATTTTGCGGCCTGCATGGTTGCCCTTGGCGATGCTGACGGCATGGTAACGGGGATCACCCGCAACTATGCGACCGGTCTCGAAGATGTGCGTCGTGTGATCGATTCAAAGCCGGGCCATCGTCTGGTCGGTGTTTCCATTGCGCTTTGCCGTGGCCGCACCGTGTTCATCGCGGACACCGCAGTCCATGAAAAGCCAACCGCCGAAGAACTTGCCGATATCGCTGTTGAAGCCGCTGGCATGGCACGCCGCATGGGCTATGTGCCGCGTGTTGCACTCACCGCATTTTCGACCTTCGGCCATATGGGCGGCGAAAGCGCAACGCGTATTCAGGAAGCCGTGCGCATTCTCAACACGCGTCACGTCGATTTCGAGTTTGACGGCGAAATGAGTGCTGACGTGGCGTTGAACCCGAAGCTGATGGAGCGTTATCCGTTCATCCGTCTGTCGGGCCCGGCCAATGTCATCGTTACGCCCGACAATCACTCGGCATCGATCGCAGCCAATATGCTTCAGGAGCTGGGCGGTGCAACGATCATCGGTCCGCTGCTGGTTGGCCTCGACAAGCCAGCACAGATTGTCAGCATTGGCGCGAAAGATACCGATATCGTCAATATGGCGGCTATTGCAGCTTATAACGCTGGCAACTGAAAAGACGCATGACAATGTGATAAAGGCCGGGCAATGCCCGGCCTTTTCTTTTCAATGTTCACCATATTTAAAACCGGCTATAGGATAGTTCCGTCAGTTCTCTTCTACCTCTCGTGCTTTGCAAAGCACGAGAGGTAGGTTCAACAATGCATAGCGTCCTTTGTGCGTCCAAACGGACGCACGGCGCTATGGCAAGCCGGACATACAAGCCGCATGAGCGCACACGACCTGAAGCTCGATGAAATCGTCAATCCCGAAACACTCCGCCGCAAGATCAATGAGCTCGCGGATTCGGCCGACGAAAACTACACAAGTATGCCCGTTCGCAAGGTTGTGCTGCAGGCGCTCAAGGATGCTCTGGTGCGCGGTCGCGGCGTTGCGGAAAACATGCTGATGAAGGATGGTGGCGGCACGCTCTGCGCGCGGCGCCTGTCTTATCTGATGGATACGCTGATCAGCTCATTGTTTGAATTTGCCAGCACCAAAGCCTATCCGATGCTTAATCCGTCGAAAGCCGAGAACATGGCGGTTGTGGCTGTTGGCGGCTATGGTCGTGGTGGACTTGCGCCCGGTTCGGACATCGATCTGCTGTTTCTGCTTCCCTATAAGCAGACGCCGTGGGGTGAGCAGGTCGCCGAATATATGCTCTATATGCTGTGGGACATGGGGTTGAAAGTCGGCCATTCCACCCGCAATATCGACGAATGCATTCGTCTTTCGCGCGAAGATATGACAATCCGCACCGCCATTCTGGATGCGCGTTTTATTATCGGCAATCGCGATCTGTTCAGTTCTCTCGTCACTCGTTTTGACGAAGAAGTGGTCAAGGATACGGGGCCTGAATTTATCCAGGCCAAACTTGCCGAGCGTGACAATCGCCACAAGAAGGCGGGCGAAACCCGCTATCTGGTTGAGCCAAACGTCAAGGAAGGCAAAGGCGGCCAGCGCGATCTGCATACGCTGTTCTGGATTGCCAAATATTTCTATCGCGTCAAAAGCAAGGAAGAGCTGATCAAGCTCGGCGTGCTGTCACGAGCCGAATTGCGCCTGTTCAACAAGGCCGAAGATTTTCTCTGGGCCGTGCGCTGCCATATGCATTTTGCAACGCTGAAGGCAGAAGAGCGCCTTTCCTTCGACATTCAGCCGGAAATTGCACAGCGTTTGGGCTATACGGCCCATCCTGGCCAGAACTATGTCGAACGCTTCATGAAGCACTACTTCCTCGTCGCCAAGGACGTCGGTGATCTGACGCGCATTCTCTGTGCGGCGCTGGAAGAGGAACAGGCAAAGCATGTGCCGGGCTTCAACCGCATCTTCCTCACCTTCTCGCGCCGCAAACGCAAGCTTGCCGGAAGCAATGATTTCGTTTCCGAAAACCATCGCATCAACATTGCCGATGCAGATGTGTTCAAACGCGATCCGGTCAATATCATCCGCATCTTCCACCTTGCCGACAAGCTCGGGCTGGAATTTCATCCCGATGCCATGCAGCAGCTCACCCGCTCGCTGAAACTCATCAATTCGGAACTGCGCGAGAACCCGGAAGCCAACAGGCTGTTTCTGGAAGTGCTGACCTCGCCCCGCAATCCTGAGCTCATTTTACGCCGCATGAATGAATCCGGCGTGCTCGGTAAATTCATTCCGGATTTCGGCAAGATCGTCGCGATGATGCAGTTCAACATGTATCATCATTACACGGTGGATGAGCATCTGCTGCGTTGCATTGCCGTGCTTTCCGAGATTGAGCATGGTGAGCTGGAAAACGAGCACCCGCTTTCAAACCATTTGATCACCACCATCAAACGTGATCGCAATCTGCTTTATGTGGCGATGCTTTTGCACGATATCGCCAAGGGGCGACCGGAAGATCATTCGGTTGCCGGTGCACGCATTGCCAAAAAACTTTGCCCGCGTTTCGGCCTTTCGCCGTCGGAAACCGAAACCGTCGAGTGGCTGGTGCGCGAACACCTGACCATGAGCATGGTTGCGCAATCACGCGATCTCAACGACCGCAAAACCATCGTCGATTTCGCCGATACGGTGCAGACGATGGAGCGGCTGAAGCTTCTGCTGATCCTGACGGTCTGCGATATCAAGGGCGTTGGTCCCGGCGTGTGGAACGGCTGGAAAGGCCAGCTGCTGCGCACGCTTTTCTATGAAACCGAGCTGGTTCTGACAGGCGGCTTCTCCAAACTGCCACGCGCCGATCGCGACCGGCAGGCACGCGCAGCCCTTGCCGAAAAGCTTGCCGATTGGCCGGAAGCAGAGCGCGAAGCCTATCTCGGCCTGCATTACACCAATTACTTCCTCACCGTCAGCCTTGACGATCAGGTGCGTCATGCGCATTTCATCCGCGATGCAGACCAGAATGGCCGCGCGCTGGCGACGCTTGCAAAGCCGCATACATTCGAAGCAGTGACGGAAATCACCGTGCTTGCACCCGATCATCCGCGCCTTTTGTCGATCATCACAGGCGCCTGTGCGGCGGCTGGCGGCAACATTGTTGACGCTCAGATTTTCACCACCGGCGACGGGCGTGCGCTCGATACGATCCTGATCAGCCGCGAATTCGACACAGATGAAGACGAACGCCGCCGTGCAGAACGCGTGGGCAAGGTGATCGAAGACGTGCTGTCGGGCAAAGCGCATCTGCCGGATGTACTTGCCAAGCGGACAAAGCCCAAGCGCGGTGCAAAGGCTTTCAAAGTCGAGCCGCGTGTCGAGATCAACAACGCTCTTTCCGACAAGTTTACGGTGATTGAAGTGGAAGGTCTTGACCGGCCTGGCCTTTTGTCTGAACTGACGGGCCTTATTTCTGACCTTTCGCTGGATATTGCTTCGGCGCATATCACCACCTTCGGCGAGAAAGTGATCGACAGTTTTTATGTTACCGATCTGGTAGGACACAAGATTTCAAATGCAACCCGACAGGGCAATATCAGGCGTAAGCTTCTTGCCGTGCTGGGCGGTGAAAACGGCGCCAAAACCAACGGTCGCGCAGCAGCATAGGTTTTTCAGTAAATGAGTTTGGTCAAAAAGTTCGCAACCGTTGCGTCTGGAACGCTGATGAGCCGCATTTTCGGCTTCACGCGCGAAATGTTCATGGCGGCGGCACTTGGCACCGGCCCGGTTGCCGATGCGTTCAATGCCGCTTTCCGTTTCCCGAACACGTTCCGCAGACTATTTGCCGAAGGCGCGTTCAACGCAGCTTTTGTGCCACTTTTCGCCAAGGAAATTGAAAAGAACGGTATGGAAGGCGCTCGTCGCTTTTCTGAAGAAGTGTTTGGCGTTCTTTTCACTGTGCTGCTTTTCATCACCATCGCGATGGAACTCTCCATGCCGTTTATCGTGCGCACGGTCATTGCGCCGGGCTTCACCGACGATCCGGTGAAGTTCGACAATACGGTGCGGCTCGCGATCATCATGTTCCCCTATCTGGCCTGTATGTCGCTTGCGGCCATGATGGGCGGGATGCTGAATTCCCTGCATCGCTATTTCGCAGCGGCCATTGCACCGATCTTTCTCAACATCATCCTGATCGGCGTTCTGGCCTTTGCATGGTGGAAGGGTTATGACGCGCTGGCTGTTGGTTATGGGCTATCCTGGGGTGTGATGGCGGCGGGTCTTGTGCAACTGGCAATCGTCTGGATCGCCGTGCGCAATGCAGGCATCAAAATCGGCTTTCGCCGTCCGCGTCTTACCACCAATGTCAAACGCTTGCTGATACTGGCGCTGCCTGCGGCAATCACCGGCGGCATCACGCAGATCAACCTGCTGATCAACACCAACATCGCATCGGGCATGGAGGGCGCGGTTTCCTCGCTCGTTTATGCCGACCGCATCTACCAGCTGCCACTTGGCGTCGTGGGTATTGCAGTTGCAACCGTGCTTCTGCCGGAATTGTCGCGTGCACTGCGCGGTGGGCATATGAAGGAAGCCTCAAACCTGCAAAACCGCTCGGTCGAGTTCACGCTGTTCCTCACGCTTCCTGCAGCCGCGGCCCTTCTGGTGATGTCGGAACCGATTGTGCGGCTTCTGTTTGAACGCGGTCAGTTCAGTGCCGAGTCAACACTTGTGGTTTCAAACATTCTGGCGATCTACGGCATCGGCCTGCCAGCTTTCGTGCTGATCAAAGCCTTCATTCCGGGTTTCTTCGCGCGCGAAGACACACGCACACCGATGATTTTCGCTGCAATTTCCGTGGTTGTGAATGTCTCACTGGCCATCACATTATTTCAGCGCATGGGACCAAGCGGTATTGCGATTGCAGAAATCACCGCTGGCTGGGTCAATGCAGCGTTGCTTTTTGCAACTCTGGTGAAGCGTGGTCATTGGGGCAACGATATTCCTTTGCTCACCCGTATTCCGCGTCTGCTGATTGCAGCCGGTGTCATGGCCATCGGCATTCATTTTGCTATCGGCTATTTTGCTCACGAGCTTTCATCGGCATCGTCCTTTGGCGTGCGTGCTGGAACCGTCACGGCCATGGTTGTGGCAGCAATGGTCGTCTATTTCGGGCTGGCTTTTGGGCTTGGTGGTGCAAACACCGGCATGATCCGCCGCAACATCAAGCGTGGCGCTGTCAAGAAAGAGCCTGAGAGCGAAGTATAATTCACTCTTGAAAGGCCGCTATGCCTCTGCGAAAAGACGTCCATTAAAAACACCTTCGCTCTCCACCGGCGAAGGCCAACATCAGGATTACATCATGAGCACGTTCAAACCGCTTGTCTTCTCCGGCGTTCAACCGACCGGAAACCTTCACCTTGGTAATTATCTGGGTGCCATCAAGCGGTGGGTAGAGGTTCAGGAGACGCAGGAATGCATCTACTGTGTGGTAGACATGCATGCCTTGACCGTATCGCCCGATCCAGCCGAGTTGATCCAGTCAACCCGTGAAGTGACGGCCGCCTTCCTCGCCGCCGGTATCGACCCCAAGCGAAGCATCGTCTTCAACCAGAGCCGCGTGATGCAGCACGCCGAACTCGCATGGGTGTTCAACTGTGTGGCGCGCATCGGCTGGATGAGCCGCATGACGCAGTTCAAGGACAAGGCTGGCAAGGACCGTGAAAATGCGTCGCTTGGTCTCTTCGCTTATCCAAGCCTGATGGCTGCCGACATTCTGCTTTATCGCGCAACCCATGTGCCTGTTGGCGAAGACCAAAAGCAGCATCTGGAACTTACCCGCGACATCGCGCAGAAGTTCAACAACGACTATTCCGACCGCATTGCTTCGCTTGGCATCGGTGTGGACATGCAAGTTGGTGACGAACAGGTTTCAGGCTTCTTCCCGCTGACCGAACCGATGATTTCGGGTCCGGCCATGCGCATCATGTCGCTGCGTGACGGCACCAAGAAAATGTCGAAATCCGACCCGTCGGATCTGTCGCGCATCAACCTGATTGATGACGAAGAAACCATCAACAAGAAGATCCGTAAGGCCAAGACCGATTCCGACGGTCTGCCTTCGGAACTGGATGGTCTGAGCGGTCGCCCTGAAGCAGATAACCTCGTCGGCATCTATGCAGCGCTTTCATCGAAATCGAAGCAGGATATTCTGGGCGAATTTGGTGGGCGTCAGTTCTCCGAATTCAAGGCAGCACTTGCCGATCTGGCTGTTGCGAAACTATCGCCAATCACCCATGAAATGCGTCGTCTGGTGGCTGATCCTGCCTATATCGACAGCGTTCTGAAAGATGGCGGAGAACGTGCAGGCGTGATTGCTGAAGCAAACATGCGCAATGTGCGGGACATCATCGGCTGGCTGCAGAACTGATAATAACCGCTTGTAATATTCTGGCGCTGCCTGCTTGCGGGCGGCGCTTTGCAATGCCACATTATCGCCATGGTATCAAAACGACTTAGCCGGGAAGCCGGCCACCGCCGCAAGTTTCTTGCCGTGATTGACGAGACGCCCGAATGCGGGCGTGCCGTTGCCTATGCTGCGCGCCGCGCGAAAAACTCAAACGGCGCGCTTGTCATGCTTTTCGTCATCGACAATTCAGATTTTCAGCAAATCCTGGGTGTAGGTGAAATCATGCGCGCCGAAGCTGAAGAGCGCGCGCGTTCGACGCTTGAAAAATTCGCCGCCAAAGTGCGCGAAGAACAGGGCATCGAGCCTGAGCTGATCATCCGTGAAGGTCGCATCTCTGACGAGCTGCCGAACCTCATTGAAGAAGATCAGGACATTGCAATTCTGGTGCTGGCAGCGGGATCAGGTAATGAAGGCCCCGGCCCTCTCGTGCAGTCTCTGGCCAATCGCGCCCAATTCCAGATTCCTGTCACCGTCATTCCAGCCGGTCTTTCGGATGAAGACATTGATGCGGTGACATAATCACCCTATATTGATCGTAACGCGCATGCGCCCTTTGAGATGAGGCTTGCCTTAATGCGCATCCATGCTTACGAAAAGCTTCTGATATTGAAAGCGGAGAACTGATATGTTCATCCAGACCGAGACCACGCCAAACCCGGCGACCCTGAAGTTTCTGCCCGGCAAGGTCGTGATGCCTGAAGGCACAGCGGATTTCCGCGATGCGGCAAGTGCTGGCAATACATCGCAGCTTGCTGCCAAGCTCTTTGCAGTTCCTGGCGTGACCGGCGTTTTCTTCGGCTATGATTTCATCACCGTGACCAAGGAAGATGGCGAGTGGCAGCACTTGAAGCCGGCAATCCTCGGCACGATCATGGAACATTTCATGTCCGGTGCGCCTGCAATGACTGGCAACGCGGCCGCCAATGCCGGTGACGATCATGGCGAAGAAGAATTCTTCGATGAAGCCGATGTTGAGATCGTTGAAACCATCAAGGAACTGATCGAAACCCGCGTGCGCCCTGCAGTTGCTCAGGACGGCGGCGACATCACCTTCCGCGGTTTTGAAAACGGCACCGTGTTCCTGCATATGAAAGGCGCCTGCTCGGGCTGCCCTTCTTCGACAGCGACACTCAAGCATGGCATCCAGAATCTTCTGCGCCACTTCGTGCCGGAAGTTCAGCAGGTCGAGCAAATCTAAGCTGTTATAATTCCTAACAAAAAGGCCGCTTTTCAGCGGCCTTTTTGTTTGTGGAGTTTTGGTTAAGCCCGAGTGGCGATTGAACTTTTTCAAGGCGTGATGCGTCAGCATCTTCGCGCCTTGGTATTACTGCCTCACGATAACCTTTGCGCCCTGCTCTGCGCGCTCATAAAGATCGATGATGTCCTGATTCATCATGCGAACGCAGCCTGAAGACATGGCTTTACCGATCGACCACCATTCTGGCGTGCCATGGATGCGATAGCCGGTATCGCCGCCCTTGTTGAAGAGATAAAGCGCGCGCGCACCAAGCGGGTTTCTAAGGCCTGGTTCCATACCATTGCGGTATTTTGCCAGTTCAGGCTGGCGCTTGATCATAGCCGATGGAGGGGTCCAGGTTGGCCATTCGCGTTTCATGGCAACACGCGCCGTTCCTGACCAGCCGAAGCCTTCACGGCCCACACCAATGCCATAACGCATGGCCTTGCCGTCTGGCTGCACCAGATAAAGGAACTTCTCGCGCGTCTCGACAATGATCGTGCCCGGAGCTTCATCGGTCTGATACTTCACGATCTGGCGGCGATATTGCTGCGGGATCTTTTCGTTCGGGATGGCTGGAATAGTATAGCCAGCATCGCTGATCGACGAATAGGACGCGGTATAAAAAGTGCCACCCACCGTGGAGCAGCCCGCAAGTGCACCACCAAGAAGAAGTGCTGCGGCCAGCTTCAAAACACGAGACTTCATGAATTTCCCCCAGATTGAGATTTTCCATCATCAGGAGCGAATCGCTCATTCATGTGCAAAGTTGCGTCAGTATTGTTAACCAGCCGTTAACCGTAAATTGAAAAATCCTGTTTTAGCCATTTTCTTGCCATCTTTTCCAAATTTTCGCCACTCGAATGCCGCCGGAAATCAGCGTTCTTTGATTGCTCAACGCGATTTGAGGGCGCAAAATGCGTAAATGCCGATCGTGATTCCCAACAAAACACACCCACTTTCTGACGGACGACAATCCGAAAACGCAATGCTCGTGCGTCGTGGTGTTCAGCGTCTATTCTTGGAAATGGGGCTGGCGACTTTGCCGGAACTGCCACTGGCATCTGGCAGGCGCGCCGATCTGATCGCCGTCAGCCGCAAGAGCGAAATCTGGATCGTGGAGATCAAATCTTCAATCGAAGACTGGAAGGCTGATCGGAAATGGCCAGACTATCGCGCGTTTTGTGACCGGCTGTTTTTTGCAACGCATCCGAGCGTGCCGCGCGAAATCTTTCCGGAAGATTGCGGGTTCATTTTATCGGATGGTTATGGCGCGGAAATTCTGCGCGATGCGCCAGAACACAAGCTCTCAGGCGCTACACGCAAAGCACTGATGCTGCGCTTTGCAAGAGCAGGTGCTGCTCGTCTGACGATTGCTGAGCTTGCAGGTCTCGATGTACCCGAGACCGATATAGATTAAAGCCTAAAATGCTTGTGAGGCTTGGTTTTAGCGCGGCGCGCGCTTGGCCAGAATGCGCTGCAAAGTACGGCGATGCATGTTGAGACGACGCGCCGTTTCGGAAACATTGCGCTCGCACATCTCGTAAACGCGCTGAATATGCTCCCAGCGAACACGATCAGCGGACATCGGATTTTCCGGCGGTGCAACCTTTTCGCCCGGACGACGGGTCAGAGCCGCAAAAACCTCATCAGCATCAGCTGGCTTGGAAAGATAATCAATCGCGCCAAGCTTCACAGCATTCACCGCGGTAGCGATGTTGCCATAGCCGGTGAGCACAATCGCACGCGTATCGGTGCGGCGGGTGCGGATGGCTTCAATGACGTCGAGGCCATTTCCATCGCCAAGGCGCATATCGACAACGGCATAAGCGGGTGCGGAAGCTTTTGCGGCAGCGATGCCTTCCTCGACTGATTCAGCCGTGGTCACTTGAAAGCCCCTTCCTTCCATTGCGCGTGCAAGGCGCTGCAAGAACGGCTTATCGTCATCAACCAGAAGGAGGGTCGGATCGTTGCCTATGGCTTCGGTGTCTTCCTGCTTCAAGTCGTCCATCGGGATTCTTCCTGCCTGTATTTTTGTTTCCTTATTGATATCCCTGCGGCAAAAAGTCAAATAGCCATTGAATTATTGAAGCAATCTCAGCAAAATTTAAATTGCAACAGAGCGTAAAGCATTGTGATTAAATGCAATTTCTAATCGCGCGCACGAAAATTTGATGAAATTGAAGCGCCGTGCGTAAAGCGACAGCACTTCAACCCAAGATTAATTGTGCAATATATTCATTAACTTACAATGAAAGCGGATCGAGGCCATGTGACTTTTACTTCTGCACCCTGCCCCGGATTCTTGCGATTTTTAAAGCTAATCTGCGCTCCAGAGCGTTCCAGCAGTGTTTTTGCGATAAAAAGTCCCAACCCGAGACCACCGCCACCGTTATGTGCGCTGTCACGACTGGTCATATAGGGCTCACCGATTCGGTCCAGAATTTCTGGTTTGAATCCTTCACCGTCATCCTGAATGGTCACGCTGACGGTGTTTTCAGTCCAACCCCAGGTGACGCTGACCTTATCGCGTGCAAAGTCGACAGCATTCTCCACCAGATTGCCTAGACCATAAAGAAGACCCGGATTGCGACGCACCACTGGCTCAGGCTTCGGACCTTCCTGCTTTTCCACTTCAAGCAAAATGCCGAAATCACGATGCGGCTCGATCACTTCCTCAATCAGCGATGAGAACGGCAGTCGCGACATATGCTCTTCGTTCTCGGACGAGAGGCTGGTGAGCCGCTGGAGGATTTCACGGCAGCGCGCAGCCTGCGATTGCAGCAGGGCAATGTCTTCAGCAAGGCCCGGATCGCTGTCCGGCTTCTTGGCATAGGTACGCTGCATTTCCTTTACGACCAAAGTGATGGTGGCAAGTGGCGTACCGAGTTCGTGCGCGGCGGCGGCGGCCAGCCCATCAAGCGCGGTCAGGTGCTGCTCGCGTTGCAGGATGAGTTCGGTGGCAGCAAGGGCATCGCCCAGCTGGCGTGTTTCTTCCGCAATGCGATAGGCATAGACACCGGTAAAGCCCAGTGCAGCGATGATCGCGCACCAGATGCCTGAGACAAACAAAATCGGCAAATCGAGATGTTCGCCCGGATACCAAGGCAGAGGCCTGTAATAGAGCATCAACACGGAGGTGCTGAGCACCACCAGCAATGCGAGCGCCAGCGTATGGCGCACGGAAAGCGACGTTGCTGAAATGATGACTGGAGCAATCATCAGGATAACGAAGGGGTTCTGAACGCCGCCCGTCAGATAAAGCAATCCTGCCAGTTGCAGAATATCGAACGCCAGCACGATACTTGCCGCTGTCGGGCTTAAACGGTGATTGGTGGGGAAGCGAAATGCCAGATAGAGATTGAGCCATGCGGAACATGCAATCAGCGCAAAACAGATACCGACTGCAAAATTGAATTGCAGATAGAGCGCCACGAACATGACCGTCGCGGTTTGCCCAGCAATTGCCAGCCAGCGCAGACGCACCAACGTGGTCAGGCGCGGCTTTCGCGAAAGATTTGAAGCCCGATTGTCGAATTCTGCGTGCATGATCACCCCTATCCGCCCCTTATGCGGCAAGGCGCATATTCACGCAAGCAGAACTGTGTCATCCAGTCGCAGGCTTTGGCGTACATGACACGCAACGCCCTATTATGTGGGGAATTTTCAAGTTTTCCCTCATGGGCAAAACCTGCCAATCAGCAATTGTGTCAATTTTGTGAAGGAATTATAACAGAACTGTCTGCAAAGCGATGGAGGGCGCCGCGTGATTGTCTTCAGGGGGAAGATATCGTCCGGGCTTGGAAAACATTCCGAGCTCGTCATTCCTGGAAAACAACATCTGGATAATTCACCAAATGACTGGCCGGATCGCTTTGCATCCGGCTCGCTGAATGTGCAGATCATGGAATACCCATCCATTCTGCAAAGCCGTCGCAAGCAGCTAAAGGCGCTGGATCGCGGCCTCGTTCCACCGAGCATCACTATCCCGCAGCACGAAATTCTGAACAACAGTCTGCGCCGCAAATTCTTCAAGCCACGCCGCGGCATTGGCCAGGCATGGCGGGCGACGCTTTATGCGCATTCCCGTTCCATGAATGTATGGATTTTCCGGCGTATCGGATCGCATATGCACGACTGCATTGAGCTGATCTCGGACAAGCGCATCCGTGAAAATCTCAACATCCGCGATCAGGATGAGGTCCACGTCGTTCTGCATTCCTGATCGGCATCAGGTGCCGCGTGGCTTGGCCCTGCGGGTGGCTTCTGCATTGGCTGGGTCTTCCGGCCAGACATGGCGCGGATAGCGGCCACGCATATCGGAGCGTACATCGGCCCATGAGCCCTGCCAGAAGCCCGGAAGATCACGCGTGATCTGGATCGGGCGGTGTGCTGGCGAGAGTAATTCCAGCAAAAGCGGCACTTTGCCATTGGTAATGGATGGGTGGATGCCAAGGCCGAACAGCTCCTGCACGCGCACGGCGAGAACCGGCTCCTCTGTGTCATAGCGGATGGGGATATTCGAGCCGGTCGGAACTTCAAAATGCGTCGGTGCCAGTTGATCGACGAGGCGTTGCAGATCGAACGGCACAAGGCTCATAAGGCCGTTTTTCAACACATGTGCCGGGATACGATCGAGCTGTGCTTCGCCTGTGAGGAAAGGCAGCAGCCAGTCATCAAGACGCTCAATAAGATTGTCGTCATCCATAGACGGCCACGGATCGCCAAGGCCGCGATAGAGCCAGCCCAGACGACGACGCAGGATTTCAGCCTCTTTGCCCCAAGGCAGAATATCAAGACCATGCTCACGCACGGCAGCGATCACGCCTTCATCGGCGCTCACGCCGGAAGGAGCAGCAAGCGGCTTCTCAGATAAGGCAATGGCGCCAATGCGAACTGCTTCACGCGCACGCAAAGCGTTCTTTTCTGCATCATAGACGACCTGTCGTCCGCTCTCGATCTTGGTGCCAAGAGCAGTGCGGATTTCTGTTTCAGAGACTTCCGCCGCAGAAAGAACGCGTGCGCGACCTGCCTTGCCCGACATATCGGCCACCACCAGCCATTGCGCACGGCTAAGGCTGATAGCGGGATCGACTTCACCGCCACGGCCATTGGCCAGCAGGAATTGCCCCGTTGCCCCACGTGCCTTGGCGATGCGGTCTGGATAGGCATCAATCAACATTCGGCCAACGCTTGAACCGGCAGCTTCGCCTTTGTTGGGCACATTTGCAGCCAGACGTTTCGCCAGTCCTTTGGCGCGCTGCGCACGATCAGAACGATCATTGCGGAACCGCGACATGCGTGTGTCGAGGTCTGTTTCATTGCCGCCAAGGCCGCGCTCGGTCAAAAGCATAGCGAGTTCCGCAGCGCGCAAAGCTTCACCGCACTTACCAGCCTCGGCCACCATATGTGCAAGGCGTGCAGGCAGGGCGAGTGAACGCATAGCCTCGCCGTCAGTTGTCAGGCGTCCAGCTTCATCAAGCGCACCAAGCCGGCTAAGCAATGCTTTGGCTTCTTTGAGCGCGGGCAATGGTGGCTTGTCGAGCAGCGACAAGGTTGCTGGATCAGTTACGCCCCATGCAGCCGCATCAAGCACGAGGCCGGAAAGATCGGCCTCCAGAATTTCGGGTGGAGAGAAAGCAGGGAGTGACGCCGTTTGCCCTTGATGCCAGAGGCGGATGGCGATGCCCGGCTCAGTACGTCCGGCACGACCAGCGCGCTGATCAGCACTCGCACGCGAAGTGCGTACGGTTTCAAGTCGCGTGAGACCGGTTGCGGGCTCATATTTTGGCAGGCGGGCAAGGCCGCTATCGATCACCACCCGAACGCCATCGATAGTGATGGAGGTTTCGGCAATCGAGGTTGCCAGCACCACCTTGCGATGGCCTGCGGGAGCTGACTTGATTGCCGCATCCTGATCACGGCCTTCCATCGCGCCATAAAGCGGAGCCAGAATGATATTGGCAGGCAGAAACTTTTCCAGAATTCCAGCCGTGCGTTCGATCTCGCCCTGACCGGGAAAAAAGGCAAGAATGCTGCCCGTTTCATCGGCCAGTGCCTCACGAATGGCTTTCACCATTGCATCTTCAATACGTTCGTCAGGCTTTCGGTCGCGGTGGCGAATATCAACGGGGAAAGCCCGGCCTTCGCTCTCAATAATGGGCGCATCGCCCAGCAGTGAGGCCACACGCGCACCATCCAGCGTAGCCGACATGACGAGTATCTTGAGATCATCACGCAGAGCGGCCTGCACATCGAGCGCCAGCGCCAGACCAAAATCGGCATCAAGGCTACGCTCGTGAAATTCATCGAACAAAACCGCCGCTATGCCTTTTAGGTCCGGGTCATCAAGGATCATGCGTGCAAAAACACCCTCAGTGACGACGAGGATTTTGGTCTTCGCCGAGACCTTGCTTTCAAGGCGCATACGATAGCCGACTGTTTCGCCCGGCTCTTCGCCGAGCAACTGCGCCATGCGGCGCGCCGCTGCACGCGCTGCCAAACGACGAGGCTCCAGCAGCACAATCATGCCGTCGCCGCGCCAGCTAGCATTTAAAAAATGCAGTGGCACCAGCGTCGTCTTACCCGCGCCGGGAGGAGCAACCAAAACCGCGCTTGCATGGGTGGCAAATGCGGCGTCAAGTTGCGGCAGAATGCGGGTAACGGGAAGATCGGGCAGACTCGTCAAATGAAATTCCGTATTATAAAGGCGTTGCTTTGGTGCTTATCCCACAAGGAACGATGATGATCCATATCCGAAAATCTAAACCGGCGGATGCCCCCGCCCTCACCGCTATCTGGCGCGCAAGCGTGCTGGCAACACATGACTTTCTAAGCCACGAAGATTTCGCTGAAATCGAAAAACTGGTCGGTGAGCAATATCTGCCGAATGTAGAAGTCGATGTCATTGAGGATGACGGCAAGCCGGTCGGCTTCATGGGCATGACCGATAACAATATCGACAGCCTGTTTATTTCCCCCGACCAGCGCGGCAAGGGTATTGGCAAGCATATGATTGCGCACGCCAAAAAGCGGGGTACTCTGACCGTTGACGTGAATGAGCAGAACACGCAAGGCGTGGGCTTTTATCGCCATGTGGGCTTTGTCGAGACAGGTCGTTCCGAAACCGATGATCAGGGACGCCCTTATCCGCTGCTGCATCTCAAGCTTGAGGCATAAAATCTGCATTAGGCAAATTGTGCGGAAAATCATTCTCTCAAGAGGTGTTTTCAGAGTAATTGACATACTCCCCTATAGTATATAGGCTTCGTGAAAATCGGGAGATTCCATGCCGCATTCACCGGAAGACAAAAAGCGCGCTTTAACGCGCCTGCGCCGCATCAAAGGCCAGGCCGAAGGCTTGGAGCGCGCGGTGGAAGCAGGCACGGAATGTGCTGCACTCTTGCAGCAGATTGCGGCGTTGCGCGGGGCTGCCAACGGATTGATGGCGGAAGTGCTGGAAAGCCATTTCCGCGAGACATTTGGCCAGGCTCGTGAGACGATAGCGCGCGATGCTGTGGCAGATCCCGATGCAGAGATCGACGAAATCATGCGGATTTTGCGTACCTATCTGAAATAGGCGCATAAACGAACACTGAAATTGAAGGGAATATCGTCATGAAGTCACGCGCAGCCGTTGCCTGGGAGGCAAAAAAGCCGCTCACCATCGAAACCGTTGAAATCGGCGGTCCACGCGCTGGCGAAGTGCTGGTCGAAATCATGGCGACCGGCGTTTGCCACACCGATGCCTACACGCTTTCCGGCCTTGATTCCGAAGGCAAGTTCCCGGCCATTCTCGGCCATGAAGGTGCGGGCATTGTGCGCGAAGTGGGCGCAGGTGTTACGTCGGTCAAGCCGGGCGATCATGTGATCCCGCTTTACACGCCGGAATGCCGCCAGTGCAAAACCTGCCTGTCGCAGCGCTCAAACCTCTGCACCTCGATCCGCTCAACGCAGGGTCAGGGCCTGATGCCGGACAAAACCTCGCGCTTTTCGTGCGATGGCGGCGAAGTGTTCCATTATATGGGCTGCTCGACCTTCTCGAACTTCACCGTTCTGCCGGAAATCGCAGTCGCGAAGGTCCGCGAAGACGCGCCTTTCGACAAGATCTGCTATATCGGCTGCGGCGTAACCACCGGCATTGGCGCAGTTATTTACACGGCTAAGGTTCGTCCGGGTTCTAATGTTGTTGTGTTTGGTCTTGGCGGCATTGGCCTCAATGTCATTCAGGGCGCACGCATGGTTGGTGCGGACAAGATCATCGGCGTCGACATCAATCCATCCAAGGTGGAAATGGCAAAGAAGTTCGGCATGACCGACTTCGTCAACCCGCGCGAAATCGGCAATGACAAGGTTGTGCAGGCTATTCAGGATCTGACCGATGGCGGTGCGGATTATTCGTTCGATGCCACCGGCAACACCGATGTCATGCGTCAGGCACTGGAATGCTGCCATCGCGGCTGGGGTGAATCGATCATCATCGGCGTTGCCGAAGCTGGCAAGGAAATCGCCACACGTCCATTCCAGCTCGTCACCGGACGCGTCTGGAAGGGCACTGCATTTGGCGGCGCGCGCGGTCGTACCGATGTGCCAAAGATCGTTGACTGGTACATGGAAGGCAAGATCGACATCGACAGCCTCATCACCCACACCATGCCGCTTGATGAAATCAACACGGCTTTCGATCTGATGCATGAAGGCAAGTCGATCCGCTCGGTGATTGTCTACTGATGAGTGAGAAGCTTTTTACCTCCCATTGGGATGAAATCGACAACCTGACCCCGCGCGCGCTTTATGCGATGCTGAAGCTGCGCGTGGATGTTTTTGTGGTGGAGCAGAATTGCCCTTACCCCGAAATCGACGGCAAGGATTATGACGCATTTCACTTACGCATTCTTGATGGTGAAGAACTTGCAGCAAGTCTGCGGGTTCTGCCACCGGAACAGGATGGTAAGCCGGTGAAGATCGGCCGCGTTGTCGTGGCAGCCGATTATCGTGGTTACAAGCTTGGTCAGCGTCTCATGAAAGAGGCTGTCGCCTTTGCTCAGACACGTTTTCCGGGCATTGCCATTGAGCTTGGCGGACAGAGCCATTTGCAGAAATTCTATGGCTCGTTCGGCTTCGTCGCGATTTCGGAAGAATATCTTGAAGATGGTATTCCGCATGTCGACATGCGGCTGGCACCACAGGAAAGTGCGGCCTGATGTTTCTGCTGCGCCGCCATATGTCCTTTTATCTTGCAGCCATTGGTGGCGCTGCAACCTTCATTATCGCATGGCTTCTTAAGAGCCCGCTTGCCCCGGTCATCGGGGCAAACTGCTTTTTTGTGCTGTATCTCGTTCTGGCGCTTGCGGCTTTACCCAAACTCACCGCGCCCTATCTCAGAAAACATGCGGCAACGGCAGATGAGCCGATCTGGATCATTTTTCTGGTGACATTTGCCACCGTTGTTGTGGCTGTGGTGTCGCTGTTCATCCTGATAAACCAGCAACCCAAAGCCGACCTGTTTTCGCTCGTCATGACGCTTGCGGCTGTGCCTCTCGGCTGGTTTACGATCCACATGATGACGGCGATCCATTACGCACACATGTATTGGCAGCCACGCGAACCCGCAGGCGACGATTCAGCCCATGCCAGCAGATATAGAGGCGGCTTCAATTTTCCAGAAACGCCACAGCCCTCCGGCTGGGATTTCGCCTATTACGCCTTCATCATCGGCATGACGGCACAGACGTCCGATACCAATGTCACGACCACTGCGATGCGAAAAGTGACGCTTCTGCACAGCGTCGTGTCATTCTTTTTCAATACGGTCCTTGTTGCGGCGACAGTGAATGTCGTGGTCGCACTCGGAAGCGGATAAAAATCAGGAACTCTCATGGAAACGATTTCGACTGCAAAATGCTTTGGTGGAACGCAGGGCGTCTATCGCCATAAGAGCGAGACCAACCAGTGCGATATGGCCTTTGCCGTTTTCCTGCCACCACAGGCAAAAGATGGTCCTGTGCCGGTACTCTGGTATCTTTCCGGCCTCACCTGCACTCATCAGAATGTGATGGATAAGGGCGAATATCGGCAAATGGCCGCAGAACTAGGGATTGCCGTTATTTGCCCGGATACAAGCCCACGCGGTGATGACGTGCCGGATGAACCGGATAACTGGAAATTCGGCAAGGGTGCGGGCTTCTATGTCGATGCTACACAGGAACCATTTGCCAAGAACTATCAGATGTATAGCTACATCACAAAGGAACTGACTGATCTGGTGGCGGCTGAGTTTCCGCTTGATATGTCACGTCAGGGCATAACCGGCCATTCGATGGGCGGACATGGCGCACTTACGATTGCGCTCAAGAACCCCGACCGTTTCAAATCAGCATCGGCTTTCGCGCCGATTGTGCAGCCGTCAACAGCCGACTGGTCAAAGCCTGCGCTGGAAAAATATCTTGGCGCAGAAGAACGCGCATGGCGTGCCTATGATGCGACGCTGCTGATTGAAGACGGCTACCGCTTTCCAGAATTTCTGGTCGATCAGGGAGAAGCCGATGTTTTCCTTGATGAAGGATTATGTCCTTGGTTGCTGGATGAGGCCTGCCACAAAGCTGGAATCCCGCTCACGCTCAATATGCGTGAAGGCTATGACCATTCCTATTTCTTCATCTCGACCTTCATGGATGACCATCTCAAATGGCATTCAGAACGTCTTGCTAAGTAGAAGCCTTACCCACTAAAAAATTGTGATGTGCGTTTGTGATTTAGCCAGTAATCTGAGTTCATAGATAGCGCTATAACAGGAACGCCATGGCCAAGAAAAAGAAAGTTGTCACCGTCGGCGCCTTACTGGTGAGCGGTGACAAGAAAGTTCTGATGGGACTGCGCTCACCATGGAAAAAGGCGTGGCCCAATCATTGGGACACGCCCGGTGGCCATGTCGAGCGTGGTGAAACACTTGAAGATGCGTTGGTGCGGGAGATGGGCGAAGAACTCGGCATTCGCCCGATCAAGTTTCGTGAGATCGGCGCAATCGATGAGAAAAAGCCGGATCTCTATGGCGATTCCATCTGCCATATTTTTCAGGTCACTTCATGGAGCGGCGGCGAGCCGCGCAATGTCTGCGATGAACATTCTGAGCTTGCATGGTACAGCCCCGAAGACCTTGAAAGCATCAGCAATCTGGCCGACCCCGAATATCCGCATCTTGCCCGGATCGCCATTGGTGCACCAACTAATTAGCGCCTGACAACCTTCATCGGCAGACCGCCCTGCGGCTGGGTGGTGAGTTTCTGCACAGGCCATGGCTTTGTGGTTTCCAACACGTCGAAGCGACGGCCATCAAGCAAGGTTGCAAGTGCTATGACCGCTTCCTGTAACGCGAAGCTCGCACCGATGCAGACACGCGGACCGGCACCAAATGGCAGATACTGGAAGCGGTCGAGCTTGTCGCGATTTTCGGGCCAGAAGCGTTCAGGCATGAAGGCATCTGGCTGATCCCAATAAAGCCTGTGACGATGAATCACCCACGGCATGACCAGAACAGCCGTTCCCTTGGCAATTTTCAGATCGCCATAGGTATCATCCGTCGCGGCCTCGCGATTGATTGACGGTGCTGGCGGATAAAGCCGCATCGCCTCCTCAAAAGCTGCACGCGTGAACGGCAGTTTTGCCAGCCATTCCTGCGGCGGCAGGTCATTGCCGCCATCAGCAAAGAACGCATCGATCTCAGCTTCAACACGCTCGCGTTCCTGCGGTGCCTTGGCAAGCAGATAGAGCGTCCAGCCCAGCGCACGAGCCGTTGTTTCATGCCCCGCACCGATGAAGGTGATGATGTTATCTTCAATCTCGGCACGGCTCAAACCATCCGGTCCTTCGGCGCGCAAAAGCAGGGTCAGGAAATCGTTGGGGACGTCTTCGCCCTTCTCCATCCGTTCCTTGCGCAGAGCAATCGTGTTCGACACCAGCTCGCGAAAGAAGCCGAGAGACTGGTTGCCGCGAAGGCGCGTGAAGCGCGGAAGCCATTCGGGCAAGCCAAGAAGATCAAATGGATCGACGCGACCCATGGTTTCAAAAAGCTTGTCGATCTGATGCGCAAAATCATTGGGATCACCGGCAATTTCGCCAGAGAACAGCGTTTCAGCCAGAATGTCATAGGTGAGCAGCGTCATGTCATGGGCGACATCGGTGATGATGCCATTGGTCTTGTATCGCTCGACAAACTGCAGCGACCGGTTTCGCATGGCATTCGCAAAGCCACCGATATGGCGTGGAGTGAAAACCGGCGCCATCGCCTTGCGTGAACGCTTCCAGACTTGGCCCTCAGCGGTCAACAATCCATCACGCAGAATGGGGCGCAGCACGCGCTGACGGATGGCGGACATGGGATAGTTGGCGGCATTATCGACCAGCACATGACGGATAAGGCCCGGATCATTGGCAATGATGGTTTTGATGCCAAGCCAGCTTACAGAAACCCAGCGCTCGTTATAGGAAGGCTCGCCCCACAATTCGAGCGGGTTCTTGTAAACCACCCGCATCATCTCGAAGCGTCCAACCGGCTTTTCGCGCGGACGCGGTGCAGGCGGCACAAAGGGTTGAGCTGCATCTTTCATGGCAATTGTGGTTTCCATCAAGTGCTCCTTTTGATCGAGAACACCCCCGTCAAACAAGATATAAGCCTCAATTGTGGCGGTTCCAGAGATTGCACGCCACCCCAATTCTGCAACTGGTGCCAAAAGAGCTGAATCCCCGGTAAATTTGGCCCCAAAATTTGGAAAAATCGCCGTTAACGCCTATATTAAAGCCATGTTTGTCGTGTGATTCGACAGGGTTTTTATTGCTGCAATTGCGGCAGACTTTAAGGTTGCCTTCGCGGCGCATTTTCGAAAGATTTTCATGAGCGAGACACCAGAGATGAATTCCGCAGCCGCCGCCGAATATGGCGCGGATTCCATTCGTGTTCTGAAAGGCCTCGACGCAGTTCGCAAGCGTCCGGGCATGTATATCGGTGACACGGATGACGGCTCGGGCCTGCATCATATGGTCTACGAAGTCGTGGACAATGCCATCGACGAAGCGCTGGCCGGACATGCAACGCTTGTCACTGTTACGCTTAACGCCGACGGCTCCTGCACCGTGACCGATAATGGTCGTGGCATCCCGACCGACATCCACAAGGAAGAAGGCGTCTCGGCGGCTGAGGTCATCATGACCCAGCTCCATGCCGGCGGTAAGTTCGACCAGAACTCCTATAAGGTTTCCGGTGGTCTGCACGGCGTGGGCGTGTCGGTTGTGAACGCGTTGTCGATCTGGCTGAAGCTGAAGATCCGTCGCGCTGGCAAAATCCATGAAATGGCCTTCACGCACGGCGTGGCCGACGCTCCGCTGGTTATAACCGGCGATGCAGGCAGCGATACGGGCACAGAAGTCAGTTTCCTGCCTTCCCCTGAAACTTTCTCTATGGTCGAATTTGATTACGACACGCTGGAACGTCGCCTGCGCGAACTGGCGTTCCTGAATTCAGGCGTCCGCATCAAGCTTACAGACCGTCGCCATGCCGATATTCGCGAACAGGAACTCCACTATGATGGCGGCGTTGTCGAATTCGTGAAGTATATCGACCAGAGCAAGAAGTCGCTTCTGGAAACACCGATTTATATCAAGAGCGAAAAAGACGGTATGACCGTTGAAGTCGCGATGTGGTGGAACGATTCCTACCACGAGAAAGTGCTGTGCTTCACCAACAACATCCCACAGCGCGATGGTGGCACGCATCTGGCCGGTTTCCGTGGTGCGCTGACCCGTCAGGTGACGGGCTATGCCGATGCATCCGGCATGACCAAGAAGGAAAAGGTCAGCCTGACCGGCGATGATTGCCGCGAAGGTCTGACTGCTGTTCTCTCGGTCAAGGTTCCTGATCCAAAGTTCTCGTCGCAGACCAAGGACAAGCTGGTTTCCTCGGAAGTCCGCCCTGTCGTTGAAAGCCTCGTCAATGAAGCGCTTTCGACCTGGCTGGAAGAACACCCAGCTGGCGGCAAGACGATTGTCGAAAAGGTCATTCAGGCAGCCGCAGCTCGTGAAGCAGCCCGCAAGGCACGCGACATCACCCGCAAGAGCAATCTGAGCGTGACGTCGCTTCCCGGCAAGTTGGCTGACTGTCAGGAACGCGATCCGGCGAAATCAGAAATCTTCATCGTCGAGGGTGACTCTGCAGGTGGCTCGGCCAAGAGCGGTCGTTCGCGCCAGAACCAGGCTATTCTGCCGCTGCGCGGTAAGATCCTCAACGTGGAACGCGTCCGCTTTGACCGCATGATCTCATCCGATCAGGTCGGAACACTGATCACGGCTCTTGGCACGTCGATCGGCAAGGATGAGTCACACGGCTTCAATCCTGACAAGCTGCGCTACCATAAGATCATCATCATGACGGATGCTGACGTCGACGGCGCGCATATTCGTACGCTGCTGTTGACATTCTTCTTCCGTCAGATGCCGGAACTGATCGAACGCGGCCATATCTATATCGCGCAGCCGCCGCTCTATAAGGTTTCGCGCGGCAAGTCCTCGCAATACATCAAGAACGAAGCTGCTTTCGAAGACTTCCTTATCGAAACAGGTCTTGAAGAAGCCGCCCTTGAAATGGGCAGCGGTGAAGTGCGCGCCGGTCCTGACCTTCGGTCGGTCGTCGACGATGCACGCACGCTGCGTCAGCTTCTTTCCGGCCTTCATACGCGCTATGATCGTCGCGTTGTTGAACAGGCTGCGATTGCAGGCCTACTCAATCCGAATGCGACCGCCAACGACGCTGCGTCGCAGGCTTCCGCCGATATCGTTGCCAAGCGTCTCGACATGATCTCGGAAGAAACCGAGCGTGGTTGGACCTCCCATGTGACGGAAGACGGCGGCTACCGCTTCGAGCGCATGGTGCGTGGCGTGAAGGACGTTGCCATTCTCGACATGGCCCTGCTCGGCTCTGCCGATGCGCGCCAGATCGACCGTGTGGCATCGCGCCTGACGGAAGTTTTCGCCGAACCGCCGATTCTGCGTCGCAAGGACAAGGTCGAAACGCTTTCCGGACCGATGGCGCTGCTTGATGCGATTTTCGCAACAGGCCGCAAGGGTCTGACGCTGCAGCGTTACAAAGGCTTGGGCGAAATGAACGCCGAACAGCTTTGGGAAACCACGCTCGATCCGAATGTGCGTTCGCTGCTGCAAGTTAAGGTCAATGACGCGACCGACGCAGATTCGCTATTCTCACGCCTGATGGGTGATGAAGTGGAACCGCGCCGCGAGTTCATTCAGGAAAACGCGCTGAGCGTCGCCAATCTGGACGTTTAGAGCATTTCCCGTTTTGATTGAGTCAATCGAAATGCTCTATCCATTTGTTTTTACGCGCATCTTGTTCCGAAAACCGCTTCGCACTTTTCGGGATGCGCTCTAATAAAAAAGCCCCGGAAATCCGGGGCTTTTTCTTAAAGTATATAAAAGTGGCAGACCGCCATCCCCCCAGTCTGGTTATGACGGTCAACTCTGACAAACCATCACTGCAGGACCACCCAGTGCCAGACATTCGTATCTTGTCCGCTCGTGCGATCATCGTGCCGTTTCAGCCAAGTGATGCGAGCGAAGTGTTTTCCTGTATCTCTCCCGAGATTACGCGGTTTATGTCGTGGGAGCCGCCATCAACTGCAGCCAACTTTGCAGAAATATGGCGGGCTTGGCTGCCCGCTATTGAAGAACGCTCAGAGCTTCATCTGGTGGCGCGAGACCGAGCTAATGGCAGGTTTCTTGGAATCGTTGGCCTGCACGCGATGAAATCAGGCAAGCCAGAACTTGGAATATGGCTCCGAAGCGAAGTTCATGGAAACGGATTTGGCCGGGAATTTGTTGGAGCAGTAGCCACATGGGCAAGCAAAAACGTCCCGGTCGAGTATTTCGAATATCCGGTTGCGGAAGAGAACCTTCCCAGCAGGCGGATTGCCGAGGCGCTTGGTGGACATATTGCTGAGCGGCGGGAAAATCCAAAGTATCGCTCGGTCGTTTATCACATACCACCGATCACATAAGAGAAAGGGCCGTAGTTGCTTGCAACCCGGCCCTTCCAAAGAATTTCTGACTAGTTGGCGTGTTTATTCGCCACGACGTTTCTTGCTGAAGCCGCCGTCACCAAACTTCTTGCCGTCCTTCTTGAAACCATCTTTCTTGAAGTCGCCCTTCGGCTTCGACCAGCTACCCTTGGCGCCGTCACGGGCATTATCACGGTTGCCATCGCGCGGGCCATCACGGAAATCGCTTTTGAACTTGTCGCCGCGGGGCTTGAAGTTGCCCTTGCCTTCGCGTGGAGCAGCATCGCCACCAGCGCCTGCAACAGCGTTACGGATCACAAGACCCTTTTCGCCAGTGCCGCGTTCTTCGACCGAGCGGCGGAACTCATCAGCCTTGGCTGCTGTGATTTCGAAACGGGTTTCGTTGTCGAAAATCTTGATCGAACCGACATCACGCTTCGATACGTCACCTGCCTTGCAGATGAGCGGCAGAAGCCATTTTGGATCGGCGCGATGCTTGCGACCGGCGGAAACGGAGAACCACACGCCATCAAACGACGAATTACGATCAAAGCGTTCACCTGGTTCGCCGCGTTCACGGCGATCACTGCGTTCAAAGCGGTCGCCGCGATCACCACGGTCAGAACGTTCGCGTGGCTTTTTGCCGCCAACCGGATGCACAGGTGCATCGGAAACTTCTTCTGCTGCCGGATAGGAAGCGACTTCGCGGTTCAAAAACGCAGCTGCGATCTGTTCCGGCGTGTAACGCTCGGTGAGCGCTTTCAGCAGATCCTGATATTCTTCTTCAACCGGCTGGCTGAAAACGTCTGCATTCAAAATGCGTTCATTGGTCTTCGCCTGAACAGCAGCGATGCTTGGTGCAGAAATGGTCTGCGCATCAAGCTTGGCCATATGCAGAAGACGTTCTGCAGTGCGGCGACGCGAGAACGGAACAACCAGAACACAGGTGCCCTTACGGCCTGCACGACCGGTACGGCCCGAACGGTGCAGCATGGTTTCCGGGTTATTCGGAAGATCGGCATGGATAACCAGATCCAGGTTCGGCAGATCGATACCGCGTGCAGCAACGTCGGTAGCAACGCAAACACGGGCACGGCCATCACGCATTGCCTGCAATGCATTGTTGCGTTCTGCCTGGCTCAGTTCACCCGACAGCGCCACAACCGCAAAACCGCGATTGGAAAGGCGGCTTGCCATGTGCTTTACCGCTTCGCGGGTCGAGCAGAAGATGATCGAATTCTGTGAATCGTAATAGAGCAGCGCGTTGATGATCGCGTGGTCGCGCTCATGTGGCGGCACCGGCATAGCGACATAGTCGATGTCAGCGTGCTGGCTGGTTTCGCTCTGAACAGTCAGACGCAGAGCGTCATTCTGGAAGCGCTTGGCAAGCTGGGCAATTGGCTTAGGCACCGTTGCCGAGAACATCAATGTACGACGATCTTCCGGCGCTTCACCGAGAATAAATTCAAGGTCTTCACGGAAGCCCATGTCGAGCATTTCGTCCGCTTCATCGAGCACGACGACGCGCAGTTGCGACATATCAAGCGCATTGCGGGTGATATGGTCGCGAAGGCGACCTGGGGTGCCGACAACGATGTGCGATCCGCGTTCAAGCACACGGCGCTCGGAACGGATATCCATGCCACCAACGCAGGATGCGATGGTTGCGCCGGTGTCTGCATAAAGCCATTCCAGTTCGCGACGAACCTGCAATGCCAGTTCACGCGTAGGTGCAATAATCATGGCAAGAGGTGCTTCTGGACGGCTAAAGCGCAGTTCACCTTCGAGAAGCGTATTAGCCATAGCAAGGCCAAACGCTACCGTCTTGCCCGATCCGGTCTGTGCGGAAACGAGAAGATCGGCATCCAGCGTTTCTGGAGCCAGAACGGCTTCCTGAACAGCAGTGAGTGTAGTGTAACCACGAGCGGCTAATGCTCCGGAAAGAGCCGGAGCGATTGTATCAGGCAGGGACATGAATAACTTTCACGAAAAAAGCTTCTCAAGCCGCATACCCAACGGTCGTGAACCTTATCTGTCCACAACTCTCCTGACGACTAACGAAGCACCATAATTAGCGCTTACCTATAGGCTTGCGCCTCTCAGGTCAACAGGGTGAGCGCTCTAGAGCGCAATTCGATCCGGTCAAACCGGAACGGCGCTCTAGTCTTTTTTGACGCGCACTTGACCCGAAAACAGTTTCACACTTTTCGGAATGCGCGTTTAATGAGCCTCATCCCAGTTATGTGCAGCCCTTGCATCCACCTGTAATGGCACAGAAAGCGCCACTGCAGGCATAGCCGCATTTTCCATAACATGGCGCACGACAGGAATTGTCTTTTCGACCTCGCTTTCAGGTACTTCAAAGATCAATTCATCGTGGACTTGCAACAGCATGCGAGCTGCAAGCTTCTCATCTGCCAGTGCATTTTCCATACGGATCATGGCCCGGCGAATGACATCGGCAGCCGAACCCTGAATAGGTGCATTGATTGCCGCCCGTTCATTGAAGGCGCGCACCTGCGGATTGGAGGCCCGAATATCAGGATAGTGCGCCCGACGGCCGAAAATCGTTTCGACATAGCCATGTTCGCGCGCGAAAGCCTTGGTCGCTTCCATATAGTCTTTGATGCCGGGGAAGCGTTCGAAATAGGTGCGGATATATTGCCCTGCTTCTTCACGCGGAATGGAAAGCTGGTTGGCAAGACCAAAAGCCGAAATGCCGTAGATGATACCGAAATTGATCGCCTTGGCACGGCGGCGCACTTCGGACGGCATACCTTCAACCGGCACACCGAACATTTCAGAAGCGGTCATGGCATGAATATCAATGCCATCGGCAAAAGCTTGTTTCAGCTGCGGAATATCAGCGACATGTGCCAGCACTCGCAATTCGATCTGGCTGTAATCGGCAGAGATAAGCTTGTTGCCAGGTTCTGCAATAAAAGCCGTTCTGATCTTGCGGCCTTCGGCTGTACGAACCGGAATATTCTGCAGGTTCGGCTCAGACGAAGACAGGCGTCCAGTCGAGGTGGACGCCATTGCATAAGACGTATGCACGCGCTTTGTCTGCGGGTGAATATAACCCGGCAGCGCATCCGTGTAGGTGGATTTGAGCTTCGTCAGCTGGCGCCAATCGACAATCTTGCGCGGCAAAGGCAGACCTTCAGCAGCCAGATCTTCCAGAACTTGCGCAGAGGTCGACCATTGACCGGTTTTGGTCTTGGATGCACCCGGCAAACCCATCTTGCCAAAAAGAATATCGCCAAGCTGCTTGGGCGATCCGATGTTGAATTTTTCACCGGCCAGCTCGTAGATTTCATCTTCATAGCGTGCAGCAGATTGTGCGAGATCACCCGACAGGCGCGAGAGAACCTGACGGTCAACCGAGATCCCGCGCTCTTCCATGCGGGCAAGCACATCGACCAACGGACGTTCAAGACGCTCATAAACCGAGGCCAATCCTTCTGCGGCCAGACGCGGCTTCAGCACCTGCCATAGACGCAACGTGACATCGGCGTCTTCTGCGGCATAGGCTGTCGCACGATCAATATCGACCATATCAAAGGTAACAGCGCTTTTGCCGCTGCCCGCCACATCCTTATAAGCGATTGGCGTATGGCCCAGCCAGCGCTCGGACAACGGATCCATGCCATGACCGCCGGTGCCCGCATCCAACACATAGGAAATCAGCATTGTGTCATCGAAAGACACGGTGTTGATGCCGTAACGGCGCATGACCAGCCAGTCATACTTCATGTTCTGTGCGATTTTGAGGACGGATTTGTCCTCAAGAACGGTCTTCAAAGCTGCCAGCGCCTTATCGAGCGGTATCTGACCTTCAACCATGCCGCCACCAAGCAGATCGCCTGCGCCGGATTTGTGCTGGAGCGGGATATAGGCGGCTTTACCGGGCGCAAGCGCCAGCGAGAAACCGATCAGTTCGGCCTGCATCGGATCAAGCGAATTGGTTTCGGTATCGAAAGCGACAAGGCCAGTCTCGACAGCCTCTGCGAGCCACTTATTCAGCGTCGGAAGATCGCGAATGCAGGTATAGGCCGTGGTGTCGATCTTCTGTGCAAGCGCCGTCGCTGCTCGGCTTTCAGCCAGTGCTTTCGGCGTGTAGCCACTTGCATCTTGCGTCTCAACCGCAGCGGGGGCGGAAGAGTTTTCAGACGGCTTGGCTTCCGATTTTGCCGGTACATCGACATCCGGACCATGTGCCTCAGAACCCCACTCGGTTTCGATATGGCACGGCTCGACAGCCGACGCATCCGTATCCGTTGCTTCAGCCACGCGACGGGTGAGTGTTGTGAACTCCATGGCTTTCAGGAAGCCAATGAGCTTCGGTCCGTTCTGCGGTTCTAGCACCAAACCATCGAGATCAACTTCGAGCGGCACATCGGTCTTGAGCGTGACAAGCTCACGCGCGATCTTGGTTTGATCAGCAAAGGCGATGATGTTTTCGCGGCGTTTGTTCTGCTTGATCTCGGATGCGCGCGCGAGCAGCGTATCAAGATCGCCAAACTCTTCCAGCAATTGCGCAGCGGTCTTCGGGCCGATGCCCGGAATGCCCGGAACATTATCGGTGCTGTCGCCGGTCAGCGATTGCAGGTCGATCATTTTTTCAGGCGGAACACCCCATTTTTCGATCACTTCCGGGATCGAAATCTGCTTGTCCTTCATGCTGTCATACATAGACACGCTCGGTGTGACGAGCTGCATGAGGTCCTTATCGGACGAAATGATTGTAACATCGCCGCCTGCTTTCTCAGCAATACGGGCATAGGTTGCGATCAGATCGTCGGCCTCAAAACCTTCCTTTTCGATGCAAGGCAGATTGAAGGCACGCGTTGCCTGACGGATCAGGCCGAATTGCGGGATCAGGTCTTCCGGCGGCGCGGTGCGGTTGGCCTTATATTCGGGGTAGATTTCCTTGCGGAAGGTCTGCGACGAATAATCGAAAATGACCGCAAAATGCGTTGGCACCACACCGACATCGGTGCTGCGCGCATCCTTCAACAGCTTCCACAGCATGTTGCAGAAACCAGACACGGCCCCGACCGGCAAGCCGTCCGTCTTACGGGTCAGCGGTGGCAGGGCATGATAGGCGCGGAAAATATAGCCCGAGCCGTCAACGAGGAAGAGATGATCGCCTTTTTTCATGGCTTAGAATTAAAGGAAACCAAGCGTAATGAAAACCGGCCTTGTGTCAGGAGAAACAAGTGTCCACCGTTGGATTGCTGACAAGCCGGTTTTCTTGCACGAAGCTATTCCAAATCTTCCTGAATGAAGGTGCCAGACACATGAATGTCTATCATCTCCAGCAGACCGGGACCGACGTTCACATATTTGTGCGGAATATTGGCTCCGCCAAACACGACACTGCCTTCATCGGCCTCGAATTGCTCTTCGCCAACCGTAAATAGAGCCCGGCCTTTGCGGACGATAAAAATCTCATCATAGGGATGGCGATGCAGTCTTGGTCCTCGTCCTGCCTCTTCTGTCGCATAGAACATGACCGAAGCGCCTGCACCGAACACATTGCCTTCAAACTCGCCGTGCCACTTGCCCGGCGTCTTCTCCCAGTCCTTCTTGCTGAGCATTGTAATCTTGGTCATAAGTGCCTCCATCCTCACGCAATTTCCGATTAATACAGATAACGGATTACACACGACAAGGTAACGTTTATGTTACGAATTTGTAATCTTTAATGCCCTTGAATAGCCACAGTTGAAGGGCCAAATCTCACTCATCGACAGTACGTCGGTCGCCGGTTTTCTGACCCGTCCCCCGTTGGATACCGGTTGTTGGCTACAGCCTCATTCCCCTCTCCGGGCTGTAGCTTTTGAGTGTAGTGATATGGCCGTTGTGGTAACCCCCTCACCACAACGGCCAATTCATTTTCAGCTCTCAGTTTTGCGTTCAAATTGGGTTTCTTCTTCGGGTTGCTGGTTGTAGTGTGCGATCAGTTTTACGACTCGTCAGGAAGTATCCATGTCCGCGCAATCACTCGATAAAGTCCTCAATTATCTCGACACAAATCTCGACAAAAGCATCGATCATCTGTTCGATCTTCTGCGTATCAAGTCGATTTCGACCGATCCGGCTTACAAGGCCGATTGCCGTAAGGCTGCCGAATGGCTGGTCGAGGACCTCAAGTCCATTGGTTTTGATGCGAGTGTACGCGACACTCCGGGCCACCCGATGGTCGTTGCTCATCATGACGGTGCTACTGCTGATGCGCCACATGTGCTGTTCTACGGTCATTATGATGTGCAGCCGGTTGATCCGCTCAATCTTTGGGAAAACGATCCGTTTGAGCCAGCCATCAAAGATGTCGGTAATGGTCGCAAAATCCTGACCGGTCGTGGCACATCCGACGACAAGGGTCAGTTGATGACCTTTGTTGAAGCCTGCCGCGCCTATAAGGCCGTCAACGGCAACCTGCCTGTCAAAGTGACCTTGCTGTTTGAAGGCGAAGAAGAATCCGGTTCGCCTTCGCTCAAGCCGTTCCTTGACGCTCACAAAGAAGAGTTAAAGGCCGACGTGGCACTGGTCTGCGACACCGCCATGTGGAACGAAGAAACACCAGCAATCAGCGTCGGCCTTCGCGGTCTGGTTGGCGAGGAAATCGTCATCAAGGCTGCTGACCGCGATCTGCATTCGGGCTTCTTTGGCGGCGCTGCTGCCAACCCGATCCATATTCTCGCAAAAATCCTTGCTGATCTGCATGATGAAAACGGCCGTGTCACGGTGCCTGGTTTCTATGAAGGTGTTGAAGAAACGCCGTCGCAGATTTTGCAGTCATGGGAAAGCCTTGGCCGCACGGCTGAAAACTTCCTTGGCCCAATTGGTCTTTCGGTCCCTTCGGGCGAAAAAGGCCGCAGCGTTCTCGAACTGACCTGGGCGCGCCCAACTGCGGAAGTCAACGGCATCACCGGCGGCTATACCGGCGAAGGTTTCAAGACGGTCATCGCGGCAGAGGCTTCGGCCAAGGTTTCGTTCCGTCTCGTCCACAAGCAGGATCCGGTGAAAATCCGCGAAGCGTTCCGCGCTTTCGTGCAGGAACGTTTGCCAGCCGATTGCTCGGTCGATTTCCACCCGCACGGTGGTTCGCCAGCCATTCAGCTGCCTTATGACTCGCCACTGGTTTCCAAAGCCAAGGATGCGCTTTCCGATGAATGGCCGAAGCCAGCAGTGCTGATCGCCATGGGCGGATCGATCCCGATTGTCGGTGACTTCGACAAGTTCCTCGGCATGGAATCCCTGCTCGTTGGCTTTGGTCTTGAAGATGACCGTATTCATTCGCCGAACGAAAAATATGAGCTGAATTCTTTCCATAAGGGCCAGCGCTCGTGGGCAAGAATTATGGCGGCTATCGCTGCCAAGTAAGACAGATGCTTATGGCGGCGAAAGCCGCCAAATAAGGAAGACCAAATGACCATCCGTTTTCACAAGCACGACCTGCCCAATCTAGATAATTATCAGGTTGATGCTGTTGCTATCGACACTGAAACGCTCGGTCTTAATCCGCATCGCGACAGACTTTGCGTGGTTCAGATTTCACCCGGTGACGGAACAGCAGACGTGATCCAGATCGAAGCTGGACAGAAAAAAGCGCCTAATCTGGTCAAGCTTCTGAAAGATCGCTCGATCACCAAGATCTTTCACTATGGACGCTTCGATCTGGCGGTATTGGCACATACGTTCGGCACCATGCCGCAGCCGGTTTTCTGCACAAAGATCGCGTCGAAACTGACACGCACCTATACGGATCGCCATGGTCTGAAAGAAATCTGCAACGAACTTCTCGATGTTTCGATTTCCAAGCAGCAACAATCATCCGACTGGGCGGCGGAAGTGCTTTCGCAGGCTCAACTGGATTATGCAGCCTCTGACGTGCTTTATCTGCATCGATTAAAAGCCGTCTTTGAAAAGCGTCTGGAACGCGATGGGCGTGCAAAGCAGGCTGAAGCCTGTTTCAAATTCCTGCCAACGCGGGCCGAACTCGATCTGATGGGCTGGCCAGAGCAGGATATCTTCGCTCACTCATAAAGCATCAGACAGTGGCATGAGAGATAGCTCTCTCATGCCATTTTCTTTAACGCGCATCCTGCCCGAAAGCCGTTTCACACTTTTCGGGATGCGCTTGAGCCGCCGTTTTATTCTGCGGGGCGCGATCAATATAAGCCCATGCCGGACGCCGGAACAGGAACTGACCGTAGCCAGTCCATTGAATGAGCCCATAAAGAATAACAGGGCCAATCACACCGCTTGCCGTTGTCAGCAGCGAAACGGTTCCCACATCAAGAAAGCCGATCTTCAGAAGAACAGTGCGCGCAATCGCCATAGGCAAGAAGAAGGCCAGATAAACGACAATTGAATGCGCTCCGAGCCAGCTCAATCCACGATGCAGCCAGTTTTGGCCGGAAAGCAGGCTTAGAAGCGATGAAATCGAAATAATCGCCAGCGCTCCTATCAAGCCAAGCAGGAGCGAAACAATGGGAAGATCACTGACCGCTCCTCGCTCGTTCAAAAGATCACCAGCAGGTGTGATAAGCGATGCGAGGCTTTCCGGCACAGGCATGAAGACCAGCTTATATTCTATGAGCGCCCAGATCAGCAGCCCAACCAAGCCCACGAGGGGGCGCTGACGCAGCCAGTCGGCAATGCGAAAAATCCAAGGTGCGAAAGCATAGCCCGCAAAAAAATAGACAAATCGAGAGCAAAACTCGTCAATCATCACCCAGCCAGTGTGAATTGGTAAAATCTCCAAGGCCGCCAGAATTGCAAATGTCACGCCGATAGGGACCCGCTTTAACAGACGCGTTGCGATGAAGAACACGGGCAGAATATAAATGAACCAAAGCGTTCCGAACGGCTCGATGAAAGCCATCAGATAGGCTTCGATGACGCCGGAAGCCCCCGCCTCACTCGCAATAGCGGGTGCCTTGAATGCAAACTGGATCGAGAGCCAAAGAACATAAAAATAAAGGAAATGCACAACCTTGCGGTCAAGATAGCGCATCCATGGCCTGTCGATGACGAGACTCAGGAACAAACCGGATATCATGAAAAAGTCGGGCATTCTGAACGGCTTAGCGAATGCAACGACGTAATGCATCCAGCCCTGCTCCGCTGCAGCCTTTTCAACGCCCAGCGTTGAATGCATCATGACAACGAAGATGATGCATATGCCCTTGGCTATATCGACCCAATCGATCCGCTGCCCTGCACCCATAGCCCCACCCATTCTATTCTCTGCACCCTGGAATGCTGAAACCGATAATCAGATATCACGACTTTAAACCCAGTTGCGAAGCCGTAAGATTTTGATAACCTTAATACGCAGCTTTTCATAGCAATCACGTTTATGTGCGCAACTTTTGCGACAATTAAGCGACTGTGGCCTTCTTGCTACAGACTCTTGTGAGCAATGGCTTATATTAAATTCAACAGATTTTAGAACTCCCCGTTCTCCATTGGAGGTTTATTATGAAGCTCAAGTCTCTTCTTCTCGCATCAACTGTTGCTCTGCTTGCTGCAACTGGCGCAAAGGCAGCTGACGCTATCATCGCCGAAGAACCAGCTCCGGTTATCGTCGCTCCGACCTTTACCTGGAACGGTGCATATATTGGTGGCCAGATTGGTTACGGCTGGGGCAAGTCGCGCTTCGACACTGATGGCTTCGACCTCGGCAACGTCAAGCCAGATGGTTTCCTCGGCGGCCTGTATGCTGGCTACAACTTCGATCTGGGCAACAGTGTTGTTCTCGGTATCGACGGTGACGTGACCTACAACAACCTCAAGGATAGCGCATCAATCTTTGATTCAGCTGGCGTAGATACTGGTGTTAGCCTTGAAAGCAAGCTTCGCTGGTCGGGTGCCGTTCGTGCTCGCGCTGGTTACGCAGTTGATCGCTTCCTGCCTTATATCGCAGGTGGTGTTGCATTCGGTAGTGTCAAGAACAGCCTCGACAATGGCATTGATAGCGTTTCGCAGAGCAAGACCCTCACCGGCTGGACCGCTGGCGCAGGTATTGACTATGCAGCGACTGACAATGTCATCGTTCGTCTCGAATATCGTTATACCGATTACGGCCACAAGGATTTCGACTTCGGCGTTCCTGATGCTGGCGTTCGCGACAAGTTCAAGACCAACGAAGTTCGTCTCGGCGTCGCGTACAAGTTCTAATCTGATTTATTCAGATCGACTTCTCTGGAAAGGCTCCGCAATGCGGGGCCTTTTCTTTTTGCGCTCAATTCAGTGCTTTTTTGTTAATGACAAATTTACCCCCCTTTAAACTGCCGCATTTACCCTTCAGGCGATAAACGTCCTCGATATATACGGGTTGATGATTTAAGCGGGTTACAAACCAGTACCCGACGAACAGGTGGGCGGATCAAGAACGATATGGCATCGCGAGACGGCAGAAACGGACGCATCGAACCTTCCTTCGGCAAGCCGGAGGAAAAGGAAGAGGACGTGTTTCGCGTCGACGAGGAGGAGCGCATGGCCCGCCCGCAACGGAAAAGCAAGCCATCGAAAGATCGCGAACCACGCGGGTCAAGCCGCAAGCCAAAAAAGCGTGGCGGCTTTTTCGGCTTTGTTCGCCGCGCTTTCTACTGGTGTCTGGTGCTCGGCCTATGGGGTGGCATCGCATTCGCCGGTATGCTCGTCTATTTTGCGGCCAAGATGCCACCGACAACCGACTGGACTATTCCGGATCGTCCGCCGAATGTGCGTATCGTTGATGTCGGAGGCAATCTGATTGCCAATCGTGGCACCACCGGCGGTGAAGCCGTCGGCCTGCATGAAATGTCGCCATTTATTCCGCAAGCCGTCATGGCGATCGAAGATCGCCGTTTCATGTCGCATTTCGGTATCGATCCTATCGGTCTGGCGCGTGCAATTGTAACCAACGTGACCTCTGGCCGCGCAGTTCAGGGTGGCTCGACGCTGACCCAGCAGCTTGCCAAGAACCTGTTCCTGTCGCCGGACCGTACGCTGGAACGTAAAGTGCAGGAAGTGATGCTCGCTCTCTGGCTTGAGCATAAATATACCAAAGAGCAGATCTTGGAGATGTATCTAAACCGGGTTTATCTCGGTTCTGGTGCCTATGGCGTCGATGCTGCGTCGCGCCGCTATTTCGGAAAGTCCGCCAAGGAAGTAAATCTAATGGAAGCGGCAACCCTTGCCGGTCTTCTCAAGGCGCCTTCACGTCTCTCGCCCGCACGCGACCCGGAAGCAGCAAGCGCTCGTGCCAAGCTTGTGCTTGGTGCCATGCGTGAAGAAGGCATGATCGATGACCGTCAGGTGGCGATTGCGGAAAGCGAGCCACCGGCGCGCGCCGCCTCTTACTGGCAGGGTTCTGAAAACTATTTTGCCGACCGCGTTGTAGCCGAAATTCCAGCGCTCATCGGCGAGACAAAAACCGACATCACCGTTGAAACCACCGTTGATCTCAATCTGCAACGCGCAGGTGAAGAAGCGATCAAGGATCAGATTTCGTCCAATGGCAAGAAGATGAATGTGAGCCAGGGAGCGCTCGTTTCCATCGATGGTACGGGTGCAGTGCGCGCATTGGTTGGTGGCTATGATTATGCCGCCAGCCAGTTCGACCGCGTTACCGATGCGCGTCGTCAGCCCGCCTCTTCCTTCAAGCCTTTCGTCTATCTAACCGCTCTGGAGCAGGGCCGCACACCGGATTCCGTGCGCAATGATGCGCCAGTGCGTATTGGTAAATGGACACCGAGCAACGACAACGGCAAATATATGGGCGAAGTGACACTGGCGACCGCATTGTCCCACTCGCTTAATTCCGTTTCAGCACAGCTCGTGATGGAAGTCGGCCCACAGACCGTGATCGACACTGCCCATCGCCTCGGCGTGCTGTCGAAGCTCGAACCCAATGCCTCGCTCGCACTCGGTACTTCGGAAGTCTCTTTGCTTGAGCTGGCCGATGCCTATGTGCCGTTCGCCAATGGTGGCTATCGTGCGCCGGTCTATTTCATCACCAAGATCACGGATTCGGAAGGTAAGGTTCTCTATCAAAGACAGGATGGCGTCGGCCCGCGTGTGATTGATGAGCGCAATGTCGGCATGATGAATGCGATGCTGCGCAAGACAGTGGAAGACGGCACCGCAAAACGCGCAGCTTTCGGCTGGCCAGCTGCAGGCAAAACCGGGACAAGCCAGAATTTCCGCGATGCTTGGTTTGTCGGCTATACCGCCAATCTCACCACAGGTGTCTGGTTCGGCAATGATGACGGCAAGGGCATGAAGCGCGTCTTCGGCTCGACATTGCCTGTCGCCGCATGGAAAACCTTTATGAAGGAAGCCCATAAGGGCGTACCTGTTGCTGAACTGCCCGGCCATTACGACATTCAGAACATCGTACCGGGTGGCAGCGACGGTATCGATCCGAACAACCCATATGAACCGGGTATGATTCCGCAGGGCGGCTATGGCGACCAGCCAATGGCTGGCAATGGCGATGATGGCTATTGGCCACCAGCACCCGACTCCCCTGCCCGAAACACGGTTCAGCAGGGTCAGCAGCCCGGCACACCGGCCAATTATCCGGTCAATGACAATGGCGCACCATTGCCTCCGGGCGATGTCGGCGGACAACAGCCGCAACAGAACCGTGATTCAACCACGCTTCTCGACATCATCATGGGCAACACGCAGTAGTTTTTTGTTAGAGCGCCGTGCGCCCTTCCGGGCGCACAATGGTCGCTCTAAAACTTTATATTTACAGCATAATTTTACCTTAAACTGATTCAAGTTTAAGGAATTATGCTGTAAGGTCGGCATAACTGTAACCGGCCCTTATCGCGATCAAGTGAAGCAGCCGACAGTCTGATTGTTTAAATCCGCTCGAAATCCTGAGCGGCTTAGTCTATTCAAAGATTGAGAGTGAGGTTGTCATGTCTACAGTTTCCCCAACCGATACGTCCCGGTCTGATACTCCCAAGGCAGATACGGAACGTAAAACCCTTGTTCTGACAGGGGCAAGCCGTGGCATTGGTCATGCAACGGTTAAGCGTTTTTCGCGCGCTGGCTGGCGCGTCATCACCTGCTCGCGTCAGGATTTCGCTGAGAATTGTCCGTGGCCAGCGGGACCGGAAGATCACATCAAGGTTGACCTTGCGGATCAGGAAGACGTGGGCAAAGCCATTGCTGAAATCCGCCGCCGCCTTGAGGCCAATGGCAGCAAGCTGCACGCGCTCGTCAACAATGCAGGTATTTCGCCAAAGGCAGAGGGTGGAAAGCGCCTGAACTCGATTGAAACGCCGATGGCTGTGTGGCGCGACGTGTTTCAGGTGAACTTCATGGCGCCCATAATGCTGGCGCGCGGCCTGTTCAAGGAACTTGAAGCTGCGCAAGGCTCGGTCGTCAACGTGACGTCGATTGCCGGAAGTCGCGTTCATCCTTTTGCTGGCACGGCTTATGCGACCTCGAAGGCAGCCCTTGCAGCGCTCACGCGTGAAATGGCGTCGGATTTCGGTCCGCATGGCATTCGCGTCAATGCGATTGCTCCGGGTGAGATCGATACCGCCATTCTATCGCCCGGTACGGATAAACTTGTCGAACAATTGCCGATGCGTCGTCTTGGCAAGACGTCAGAAGTGGCCGAGACAATCTACTATCTTTGCTCCGAAGCCTCGTCTTATGTGACAGGATCGGAAATCCATATCAATGGCGGCCAGCACGTCTGATGATTTTTCAAAAGCGCGGCGTTGAATAACACCGCGCTTTTGTGCTTATTTTCTCTTCAATCGATTTAACAGCTGAGTTGACCCATGATCCTATGCTGCGGTGAAGCCCTGATTGACATGCTGCCACGCGAAACTGCGGCGGGAGAGACAGCCTTTTTACCACTCGCGGGTGGCTCTGTTTTCAACTCAGCCATCGCGCTCGGTCGATTGAATGTCCCGACGGGCTTCTTTTCCGGGCTTTCATCCGATTTTTTCGGTGAAGTGCTGCGCGACACGCTTGCGCGCTCCAACGTCGATTATTCCTATTCAGCCATTTCAGACCGCCCGACGACACTCGCTTTCGTACGACTGGTGGACGGACAGGCCCGCTACGCCTTTTATGATGAGAACACAGCGCTGCGGATGCTTTCCGAGGGTGACATCCCGCTGATCGACGACAATATCAACGCCATGCTGTTCGGCTGTATCAGCCTGATTTCAGAGCCATGCGGGAGTGTCTATGAAGCGCTGATGACGCGGGAAGCCAAGAACCGCGTGATGTTCCTCGATCCGAATATCCGTTCCAGCTTTATCACGGACCGTGAAAAGCATCTTGCTCGCATGAAACGAATGATTGCCCTTTCCGATATCGTGAAGCTTTCGGATGAAGATCTCGACTGGTTTGGCGAAAAAGGCAGCCATGACGAGATTGCGTCGCGTTGGCTTGAGCTTGGGCCCAAACTGATCGTCATCACCAAAGGTGCCCATGGTGCGGATGCCTACACGGCAAACGCGACTGTTCGCGTGCCCGGCGTTAAAGTGGATGTGGTGGATACGGTTGGCGCTGGCGACACGGTCAATGCGGGTATTCTCGCAAGCCTCAACGATCAGGGCTTGTTGAACAAGCAAGCAATCGCAAAACTCGACGAAGATCAGATTCATGCAGCCGTTGCGCTTGGTGTGCGAGCAGCCGCGGTTACGGTTTCTCGCGCAGGTGCCAATCCACCGTGGGCGGCTGAAATGCGGGATTGATTTCCCAGTGTTAGAGGCCGATTCTGCTTTTCAATAACAGGAAGGCACAACATGGCTCAGAACATTTATGATCGTGCGGACTTTTTCACCGCCTATAGCGAGCTGCCGCGCTCTGTGTATGGTCTGGATGGCGCGCCCGAATGGCCCTATGTGCGATCAATCCTGCCAGATCTTAATGGCCTGGACATTGCCGATCTCGGCTGTGGCTTCGGCTGGTTTTCACGTTTTGCCCGTGAACAGGGTGCCGCGTCTGTCACCGGATATGATCTTTCAGAGAATATGCTTGAACGTGCGCGCAAGGAAACGCGAGACGAGGCTATCCGCTACGTGCAGGCGGATATGGAAGCTTTGGAACTGCCGGAAGGCCGTTTCGATCTTGTTTATAGCTCGCTGGCCTTTCACTATATCCGGGATTTTCCGCGTCTCCTGACCACGATCAGCCGCGCCTTGCGTGCAAACGGCCAATTCATTTTCACAATAGAACATCCGATTTTCATGGCACCCGCTAAACCCGGTTGGATGGAAGGCGAAAATGGGCAGAAACACTGGCCCATCGATCACTATGCCGTTGAAGGTGAACGGCGCACGGATTGGCTTGCTGATGGCGTCATTAAATATCACCGTCGCCTTAGCACGACCGTCAATGCCTTGATAAAGGCTGGCTTTGCAATCGCCAACCTTGAAGAATGGCGCCCGAGCGAAGAGCAGATCGCAGCCTGGCCCGCATTAGTAGACGAGCTGGAAAGACCGATGCTACTCATCGTCTCGGCAAATAAATAGCCGGGCAAGGAAACAACTCAAGGCTCCCCTGCCCTTGACCGGACGCATTTAGCGTCTTCTATTGGACAGGGGCGGGAGCGAATCGAATATAGGCGAAGGACAATTCATTGGACGTCTTGCGCATAGCAGCCTTCTCGCAAGGCAATCAGGGCGGCAATCCTGCCGGTGTCCTGATTTCTGAAAAACTTCCCTCAGCCGAGGAAATGCAAAAAATTGCCAAGGATGTTGGCTTTTCGGAAACGGCCTTTGCCATGCCCGAAGCCGGTAACTGGCGTGTGCGCTATTTTGCGCCTGAAACAGAAATACCCTTCTGCGGCCATGCCACGATTGCACTGGGTGCAGCGCTCGCCATGCGCGAGGGTGACGGACGCTTTTCCTTAAAGCTTAACCACGCCGAAATCAGCGTCGAAGGCCGCAAGGAAGGCGAGCTGTTTGCCGCCAGCCTGCAATCGCCGGGTACGCGCAACCGGGCCGCCACTGAAGTCGAAATCGAGCAGGCACTGGCCCTTTTCAACTATGAGAAGGATGATCTTGCGCCGGGCATTCCGCCGGCGCTGATCCATGCCGGAGCCGACCACATCGTGCTGCCTTTGCGCTCACGCGAAAAGCTCGCCTCGATGCATTACGATCTTTCGCGCGGTCGCGTGCTCATGAACCGTCAGGGCTGGACGACAATCCTGCTGATCAATTCCGAAACGCCGACGCGCTTCCACAGCCGCAATCCTTTTGCCTCGGGCGGGGTTTATGAAGACCCGGCAACGGGTGCTTCAACTGCCGCTTTCGCGGCTTATTTACGCGATCTCGGCTGGCCGCATGGTGGCTCTATTGAAGTCATTCAGGGCGAGGATATGGGTTCGCCATCGCATCTGCGCGCAGATATCGGAAATGAACGCGGCGGCTCAATCCGCCTTTCGGGTACAGCACGCCTGATGGAATAGTGAAACCGGAGCTCGTTACACGCGAACGAGCTGCTCCACCCGCTCTTCGTTTCCGAAGAATTTCAGATAACGCTCGACTTCTTTTGGATCGCCGGTTGCCTTTTGCGGATTGTCCGAAAGTTTAACCGCCGGGCGTCCGTTGGCGTCGATCACCTTACAAACGAGCGATATTGCCTTGAGGCCATGGATCGTTGTCGGCGCGCAACCGGCAAAGTCATTGGTGAGGTTCGTGCCCCAGCCAAAGCTCATGCGGACGCGGCCTTCAAAATGACGATAGGTTTCCTCAATCGTATCGACGTCGAGCGCATCCGAGAAAATCAGCAGTTTTTCGCGCGGGTCTTTGCCGCGCGATTTCCACCATTCAATGATGCGTTCGCCACCTTCAATGGGCGGGGCGCTGTCTGGACGGAAGCCGGTCCAGTCGGCAACCCAATCCGGTGCGTTGCGCAGAAAAGCAGCCGTGCCAAAGGCATCCGGCAGAACGATGAGAAGATTGCCGCCATAATAGCGGTTCCAGTCCTGCAACACGCGATAAGGTGCAGTGCGCAGTTCATCATCGGTGTTGGCAAGCGCTGCCAGCACCATCGGCAATTCATGCGCATTGGTGCCAAGCGCTTCGAGGTCATTGTCCATGGCCAAAAGCACATTGCTGGTTCCGGTAAAGGCATCGCCGATACCTTCCTTCAGTGCTTCCACGCACCAGCGCTGCCACAGGAATGAATGGCGGCGACGGGTGCCGAAATCTGAAATCTTGAGGTCAGGCAGTTCGCGCAGTCGCTCGACCTTGCTCCACATCTTGGCTTTGGCGCGGGCATAAAGAACATCGAGCGAAAATGGCCCTAGGTTTTTCATAGCTGCGCGCGAGCGAAGCTCATTGATGATGGCCAGTGCTGGAATTTCCCACATGGTCGTGTGCGACCACGGACCATGGAAATGCAGTTCATACTGGCCGTCCTTCCGGCGCAAATCATATTCCGGCAGCTGGAAATCATGCAGCCAGTTGAGAAACTCCGGCTGGAAAATCTGCTTGCGACCATAAAAGCTGTTACCCGCCAGCCAGATCATCTCTTTTTTTGTGAAGCGCAGCGTGCGTGCATGATCGAGCTGCGCGCGCAATTCGCCTTCATCAATCTCATCGGCAAGGCGCACAGACGTCGTGCGGTTGATGAGCGCGAAGGTTGCATCCACCTTGGGGTAAAGCCCCCAGATCATCTGCAACATCAGAAGTTTGTAGAAATCCGTGTCCAGCAGACTGCGGACAATCGGATCGAGCTTCCATGCGTGGTTAAAGACGCGCCGCGCGATATCGGTTTTGGCCATAACGGCCTCCATTGCATGAGCATGTTCTGCAATCACCCCAAAGCGACTGCAGCAAAAAGAAAGGCGGGTTTTCACCCGCCTTTTTAAATGCTTCATTCAGATTTGGGAAGCTCTACTATGATGTCGTGTTCACCATCGGGCTTGATCGGCACGCCTTCATCCGGCTTGCCCACCTTGCGACCATTGAGCTTGATTACCTTGTCTTTGGCACCTGCTACGACCTTCACGCGATAGACTGCTTCGCCGAAACGAAGTTCCGCTTCATAGCCATCCCATTCCGGCGGCAGGGCCGGATCAAGATGCAGACGGTCGCCGCGTTTGGTGACGCCGAGAATGCCTTCCGTTGCAACACGATAGAACCAGCCGGCAGAACCCGTGTACCATGTCCAGCCACCCTGTCCGCGACGCGGCTCGACGGAGTAGATGTCGGCTGCGATCACATAAGGTTCAACGCGATAGACATCCGGATTGCGACCATGACTGACCGGGCTGATCAGCGAGAACAAGCGCCATGCTTCCTTGGCCTTACCCATGCGGGCGAGCGCCAGAATGGCCCATGTTGCACCATGGGTATATTGACCGCCATTCTCACGAACGCCCGGCGGGTAGCCCTTGATGTAACCCGGCTCCTGAACCGTCTTGTCGAAAGGCGGCGTGAAGAGACGCAGCAATTCGCCCTGATCATCGAGCAGATATTTCTCGAGCGAAGCCATGGCCTGTTCCGAACGCTTTGGATCGGCAACGCCAGACAACACGCTCCACGACTGCGCAATCGCATCGATCTGGCATTCGTCGCTGTCTTTTGAGCCAAGCGGCGCGCCGTTATCGAAGAAGCCACGGCGATACCATTCGCCGTCCCAACCATCGCGATCAAGCGCTTTGGTCAGGCTTTCAAGATGCGCGGCCCATGCTTTTGCACGCTTTGCATCCTTGCGGGATTCAGCAATCGGGATGAACTGACGCAATGTGTAGGCCAGGAACCAGCCGAGCCATACGCTTTCGCCCTCACCCTTCACGCCGACAAGATTCATGCCGTCGTTCCAGTCACCACCGAGGATCAGTGGCAGGCCATGCTTGCCGGTACGCTCAATCGCAAGATCAAGCGCCAGCGCGCAATGCTCGTAGAGGCTCACAGTTTGGTCGGAAATCTCCGGCTCAAAGAATGCATCATGTTCACCCTCTTCAAGCGTGCGTCCCTTCAGGAAAGCCAGCTTTTCGTCGAGAATTGCATGATCGCCAGTCGTTTGAACATAAAGCGAGGTGCCATAGCCGAGCCAGACCACATCGTCGGAGATCAGCGTGCGGACACCTGCACCCGTTGCTGGCAACCACCAATGCTGAACATCACCTTCCGGGAACTGACGCGAGGCGGCATTGAGGATCTGCGCACGAGCCAGCGAAGGATCAATCAGCAGAAGCGACAGCGTATCCTGCAACTGGTCGCGGAAGCCGAAGGCACCGCTGGCCTGATAGAATGCAGCACGGGCCCAGATGCGGCAGGCAATCGCCTGATATGGCAACCAGCCATTGATCAAGAGATCGAATGCCGGATCAGGTGTCTTGACCTGTACGCGGTTGAAGAGACCTTCCCAATGTGTGCGTGCAGCATCGAGCTTTTCTTCAAACGAAGCCTTGCGGCTTTCCGTGACAAGAGCTTTTGCCTGCTGCTGATCGGCAGCATTGCCAAGCAGGAATACCACTTCGCGGCTTTCACCCGGTCCCACTTCGACATCGATAGCGAGAGCGGCACACGGATCACGCCCAGCTTCAACCGTGTTGGAAAGCGCCTTGCCAGCCAGCACGATTTCAGGACGGTCGACCGAGCCCGTCGAGCCGATAAACTCGCCACGGTCAGCCGTTACCGATTGCGGCTTTTCTGTTGCCGCAAAGAAGGCCACCTGACCGGACTTGTCCGGATGATATGGATTGCCTGCAAAGAGCGCGCCCAGTTCTTCATCCTGCGATGGCACAATGAACGGCACATTCTTAGAGCGGGCATTGCCCAACACCCATTCGACATAACCATAGGCACGCAGCTTGCGCTTCGAACGTCCCTTGTTGGTGATCGTCAGGCGTGAAAGACGAACAGGCTTTTCAGCATCGACGATATGGGTGAGTTCGATTGCCAGTTCGCCATGTTGAGCCGCAAAAGTGCTGTAGCCGTGGCTGTGACGTGCTTCATAGGTCACAGCCTCGTCACGGAGTACGCTTGCCGTTGGGGCAAAGCTGCGTCCCGTCTCGCGGTCGAGAATATAGATCGCTTCACCCGGACGGTTTGTGACCGGATCATTCGCCCAAGGGGTGAGCTGATAATCGCGACTGTTGCCAGCCCATGTGAAGGCCGAACCTTCTGCCGAAACATGGAAGCCGAAATTCGGATTGGCGATGACGTTGATCCAAGGATGCGGCGTGGTTGTGCGATTGTTGATGCGCACCACATAGCTGCCATCCTGAGCAAAACCACCATAACCATTCCAGAACTGGAGATCGTCGCCGGTTGGGAGCGGACGTGCGACTGGTTTTGGCTTCGTCACCAGACGACGTTCTTCCGTACCTCGTTCGATTGTTACAGGCGCGAGACCGGCAGCACCCAGACCCTGCTGTGCGGTGGCCGGTGTCTTGGCGTCGCTACGTGCAGCCAAATCGACGGTGAGTTCTTCACTGCGACGAAGCTGTTCGGCAAGCGAGCCGTTCTGGGCGTGCATGACGATACGAGCGGAAGCAAGCAGGGTATTGTAGCTTTCCTCGCTCATCTGATCGCGACGAACCGCAAAGATATGCGGCTGACCGCCACCGCGGGCACGGAAGCCCTCGATGATCCAGTCAATCGCGCGCTGGGTATCCTGCGCATAGGAGAAGGCGCGTTCGTTTACCGCCACCACATCCACGGTGAGACCCTTGCTGCGCCAGTATTCCTGCGCGCGCAAGACGCCACGAAGCACGTCGAGATCAGCTTCATTGTCGATGCGCAAGGCAAAGATCGGATAATCACCCGAGATCGACATCGGCCAGAGGTCGGATTGTTTGCCAAGCCCTGCCGCAATAGTTTCCGGCGGCTGACGCATAGTCCGCTCCGGGTAGAGCAGATAGGCGGCAACCTTCTGATAGTCGGCTGCTTCCGCTGGCTTGATGCCGATATGGTAGAGCTGCACCTGCGAGCTCGTCCACGACAGCGAGTATTCGCGGACGAAGGTTTCCGGATGACGATGAGTTGCAACAGCATGCTCCACCGCATCGCGGCTACCGCCTGCGAAGGTCCAGAAAACAAGGCTTACCTTTTTATGAGCCGGAACGCGGACACGCGTGCGCACCGATGCAATCGGATCAAGCACACAGCCCTGGCTGCCGGTGAAAGTTGCACCTTCATCAAAGGCCGCTGCATCGCGCAGCGAACGACCGCGACCGATGAATGCACGACGATCGGTTTCTACTTCCGTTTCGCGGATCGAACCGGACAGATCGGTAACGAAATGTGCGACATGAATATCCGGATCGGACGGCGCGCGCTTGCGACGCTTTGCATAGATGGTTGAGCCATTATCGGCGATTTCCGTTTCGACGAACATCTTGGCGAAGGCTGGATGCGCGGCATCGCTGTCGCTGTCAGTCAGCACCAGTTCGGAATAGGACGTCACTTCAATGACGCGATCACGCGCAGAGGTATTGATGATATCAAGCCTGCGGCCTTCACCATCGGATTCCGACGACACGATCACTTCCACAACTGTCTTGAAGTCGCCGGCAGTCTTGTAGAACTCGGCCTTGTCTTCAGTGAAGACGGTCTTGGTTTCTTCTTCCGGATTGCGCACTGGTTCGCCGGTCGCCGACCACCAGTAGCCGCTTTCCATATCGCGCAGGAACAGGAAGCTGCCCTGAAGGTCTTCCGACGCATCGGCGTGGAAACGTGTGATGTCCCAATTATGCCAGCGGCTGTAACCGGAACCGTTGGCCGTAACCATCAGCGCATATTGGCCATTGGACATCATATGCGTTGTGCGCGGTGCCTTGAAAGGCACATCGATGATGCGCATTGGTGCATCGTCGAAGCCGCCCGAATCCACACGCATCGGATTTTCCGTCTTGGCGTAGATCATCGGGATTTCGCGTGGTGCCTTTTCCTGCAGCAGAAGCTCTGCCGCTTCGATCACCGGATCGGAATGGAAACGCTCACGCATACGGCCTTCGAAAATCACGTTGTTGACCGCGATGATCGCCATGCCATGGTGGTGGGCATAGTAGTTTTTCACGACCGCGCAGGTTTCGCCTTCGCGAACGCGCGATGGTGTGAAGTCTACAGAATCGTGGAAGCCATAGCGGCCAAGCGCACCGAGCTTTGCCAGACGCTTCAAATTCGCGACTGCTGCTGCTGGCTGGTACTGCGCTGCAAGCAAGCTTGCATAAGGCGCGATAACAGCATTACGCGACAGGCCGCGCTGAAGACCCAGATTTGGCACGCCAAAGTTGGAATATTGGTAATTCATATGCGCGTCGCGCGCATTGAAGGCAGCTTCCGAGATACCCCATGGCAGACCGCGCGAGGTGGCATAATCGATCTGGCGCTGCACAACGAGCTTGTTGGTCTGGTCAAGCAGCGAGCCAAGCGGCTCGGACATGACCAGCGGCGGCATCAGATATTCAAACATCGAGCCGGACCAGGAGAGCAGAGCGCCCTTCCAGCCCACTGGCACCAGAAGGCGACCGAGCTTGAACCAATGTTCGACCGGCACATCGCCCTTGGCAATTGCAAACAAGCTGGCAAGACGCGCTTCGGAAGCCAGAAGATCGTAACAGCTTTCGTCCAGCTCGTTTTCCTGCACGCGGAAGCCGATAGAAAGAAGGCGACGCTCTTTGCGTTCAAGGAAGCCGAACTGCATGTCGAACGCCAGCTGACGCGAACGTCCTGCCAGATTGCGCAGACGTTCACGCAGATCGTCCGTGTTGTGTTCGCCAACGGAATCGTCGGTATGCGCCTTGCAGGTATCGACCAGAATATTGGCCCATTCCTTGGCCTCGGCGCTTGCCGGTGTTTCGATCTCGCTGTCGAGTTCTTCCATCAGGCGCACAATGTCGGTCGCAAAAAGCGACAGATTGATTGTGCGGAAAGATGCTGTTTCCGGCTCTTCCTTGATCGTGCGGACCGCACGGCGGAAATTGGCAATCCGCTCTTCCAGACGACGGCGAAGCGGACGCAGGATTCGGCGATCATCCGGAATCTGCGCGATGCTTTCTTCAAGGATATCGTTGACATCGAGGATGCCATCGAGATCACCCTGAACATAAACGCTCGGCGCTTCCGCCCATTCTTCCAATGCCGAAGATAGTGTCACGAGATGGCCTGCAAGATTGCCGCTATCGACCGCAGAAACATAGAGCGGACGCATCGGCGTCAGCGTATTTGTTTCATACCAGTTGTAGAGATGGCCCTGATACTTCTCCATCTTTTCAAGCGTGGTGACGGTGGATTCAATGCGGTTCAGCGTTTCGTCAAAGCCAATCCAGCCGAAATCGCGCGCAGCAACAACAGACAGAACATAGACACCGATATTGGTTGGCGAGGTGCGCTGCGCCACAATAGGTGCCGGGTCTTCCTGGAAGTTGTCCGGTGGCAGATGGTTGTTCTCATCATTCGCAAATTCCGCAAAGTAGCGCCATGTGCGGCGCGCATAGCGGCGCAGGTCCGACTTGTCAGAAGACAGCACTTCCAGCGTATCCTGCGGCTTGGCCGAGCGGCTGACGAGCCAGGCAATCAGTGGCGAGGCAAACCAGATCACAGCGAACGGTGCTGCAATCAGCGCTGCATGGCTGTCGGCACCGAGCGGGATAAAGACCGCAAGGCCAGCGATGACCATAGCAGGCCACATAAGCTGGAAATAATAGAGGAGCGTATCAGGCGACGATTTTGCCTGGGCTGCTGTTTTCCATTCAAGCAAATCGCGATGCGATACGAACAGACGATAGATCGTGCGTACGATTGCATCGGCCATAAGGAATGCCGAATGGGCGATGAAGGTTGTGCGCAGCGCGACATCAGCCGTGCCAAGTGCGATATCAGTCAGAACCGATTGCGCATGGCCCTTCAGCGAATAGTCCATATTCGACGGAATGAGATTGGTGACGATACCGAAAGTCGGCGCCACGAACATGCTAACGATCAGGAAGGCCTGCCAGACGGCAGCCACACCAAGCGGCAGAATGCTCCAGCCAATCACCGAAGCGAGCAGCCACATGATCGGATTGAGCGAGCGACGCAGATTGTCGATCATCTTCCAGCGCGTAATGGTGCTGACGCCGCGGCTTGCCGAGAACAGCCACGGCAGCAACTGCCAGTCACCACGCGCCCAACGATGATGGCGCGATACGTCGACATTGTATCCGGTCGGGTAATCTTCAACGACTTCAACATCGCTGACGAGCGCTGCACGCGCATAGCCGCCTTCGAGAAGGTCGTGGCTGAGCAGCGTGTTTTCAGCCACGCGATCTTTCAGCGCTGCTTCAAAGGCATCGATATCGTAAAGGCCCTTGCCGGTGAATGTGCCTTCGCCCAGCAAGTCCTGATAGGTGTCAGAAACGGCAAAGACGTAAGGATCTATACCGCGATTGACCGAGAAGACGCGCTGCAGGAACGAAGCTTCGTCGCCAGTGGTCAGCGATGGCGTAACGCGTGGCTGTAAAATGCCATAACCACGAACAACGCGACCAGTCTTGTCATCGAAAACAGGGCGGTTCAGCGGATGGCTGAGCTTGCCCACAAGATGGGTGACGGATTCCGGCGTCAGACGCGTATCAGCGTCGAGCGTCATCACATATTTGATATCTTTTGGCAGGCGGGCATCGGCAGGGAAATAGCTTGTATCCTGATCGCCGCGCAGCAGCAGATTCAGCTCATGCAGCTTACCGCGCTTGCGCTCCCAGCCCATCCAGCAGCCCTGCTTATCATTATAAAGGCGGCGGCGGTGAAGCAGGAAGAAACGCGGTTGGTCATTGCCGGTATAGTGCTCGTTGAGCTTGGCGATTTCTTCACGCGCATATTCATAGATTTCCATGTCCGCAGGCGTGATTTCCTGCTTGGCATCCGTCCAGTCGCTGACAAGCGAGAAATAGATCTCGCCGCGCGGATTGGTCAGATAATGGACTTCCAGATTGCGGATCTGCTCGTCGATAGAATCTCGAGACGTGATCAAGGTCGGCACGGCAACCAGTGTCCGTGCTTCGGCTGGCAAGCCTTCCTTATATTCAAATCCGATCAGACGTGTTGGCTGCACGAACCACGGCACAAGCGCGTTGAACAGTGAATAGGAAGCGTCCATTGCCGGGAAAAGCGCAAGCAGCGTGAACAGCGTGCGCAGATCGGCAGAAAGACCTGCCTTCATCATGCAGTAATTGACGATGGTCAGGATCAGGATCGTGAAGATGGCGGTCGGAATGAAAAGACCGAGCAAGCCAAGACCGCGATAGCAACGCAGGGCTTTCACACCAAAGGGCGCTTTATATCCGCAAAGCTGTTCGAGCTCTTTTCGACCGTCGCCGGAAAGATAATAGGCAATCGAGCCTTTGCCTTCCGCCTGAGCCTCACCAACCTTGCTGTCTTCTGCAAGCTTGAGTGCGGCCCATGTGATATCGATTTCGCTCATATTCGAGAAACGAGCGAGCTTTTCAATCGTCACGCGATACGCATTGCGCGAGCGGAAATCGAGCAGCTCGAAATCGCTATGATCGCGCAGGATCGCATCGACCTCGTTGACGGTTTCAAACCAGGTCTCCCAGTCGATATCGTCAATTCTCTTGAGGCTGGTGATGACATTGCCCATCGTCACGCCGCCAGTGGACTGGCGGGCATGTTCTTCTACGATGGCGTCTTCTGCGTTGCTGCCTTCCTGATCGAGAATACGTTCAAGCCAGCTTGAAGCTGCCGACGTATCGGTTGAGGCGCTGCGCAGGCGATAAAGCAGATGCGTGGCAAAGGTACTGTCGCGTGCGGCTTGATTGTACTGCGCAAGAACCGTTTCCAGTTCTGCCTCATTTGCAGCAATCACAATGCGGTCGGCCGCAGTGTTAGCGAGATTGCGCATGTTGCGTGCGCGATCAACGCGCAGCGCCAGACGGCGCGCATTTTCAATCAGAAAATAGCGCACAGCTGATGGCAGCGCCCACAATTCACCAATCTTCAGCGGCTCGACGGTCTGGAAACCCTGCACAAGCGCAGTCAGAGACTTAAGAGAAAAGTTGCTGTCCGTATGCGCCACGTAAAGCCAGGCGAGCGCGAAAATACGCGGCATGTCCTTCATGGCTGCGTAAGTCGGCAATTGGCGGATAAATTTGCGTGGCAAATCCCGGCGGGTCTGCTGAACGGTTTTGTCGATCTGATAGTGGTTGTCGAGAAGCCACTGTGCAGCAGGCGTGATGGTCTCGCCCGCGCGAGACGCAGCGTCAGAAGAGCGGTAGGCGTGAAGGATCAGCTTACCGTTTTCAGACAATCGCTCATCATATTCGAAAGGCAAATAGCCTGGCAAAGCCAGCTCATCTCCGCGCGCAACGGATGCCGCAAGCTCGCGCAGCTCGTCCTCTGTTTTGTAAAGAGCACGTATCGGAGAAGGTTGTTCGGGCGGAATCTGATCCGAGGTCTTGCGATCGGCAATGGACGAATTAGACGGCGAAGAAGACAATTCCGGCATGTGCCTTAACAGCCTTTCCGAAGGGAATGAGTTGAATGCGGCGGGTGAATACTAAATAGAGTTTCAATTCAGAAAAACGACAGTATCCGTAATTCGTTCCCTGAATGTCGATATCATTTGGCCAAAATGCGACGACGGGCTGTGCTGATATTCAAACCGTTTAAATCGCAACGCACAATTCTTTCCGAACATTAATGTTGCGTTATGAAATATCCGGCTTTTACAACCCTAACATACTGAAAATAAGAATAATACTACTCTGCGTAATAGTTTGCGAAAATGCCTTGCGGGACTTTTCTGCCCCTTGAATGAAAAAAGACATCCGCATCTCGGAAAAGAGGCGGATGTCTTCATAATAGTGCAGGACTGAACCAGCCCTACCGACAGATTTTACTCTGCCAAAGCCGGTGCTTGTTCAGCGGCGTTTTTAGCATCCTCGTTTCCAAAAACCTGCCAATAGCGAGGGCGGAAAGCGATGCGGCTTTTCTCTGCCGCCGGATGTTCAGCAGGAATCTCAATCTCGACACGCTCGCGAGAGCCGCCGATCTCAAGTTCTACCCGCCGTTTGCCGCCGGATCTGCGGCTTGCAATGACCGTTCCGGCAATACAGCCACCACATCCCTCAAGCAGTTCGACATCATGGGGACGGAAGAAAAGCTGCGCTTCACCATCCGCAGCGCCATTCGCCGTCAGTCCGATATTGCGATCCGCGAGCCAAACTTCACCATTCTCGACACGGACAGGAAGAGTGCTGGATTCACCGATAAAGCCATAGACGAAGGGCGAATTAGGGGTGTCATAAACCTCGTCCGGTGTACCGATCTGCTCGATTCGTCCCTGACTCATGACCACGACACGATCCGCCAATTCCAGCGCTTCATCCTGATCGTGCGTCACAAAAACGGTCGTGTGACCGGTCTTGTCATGAATTTCGCGCAACCAACGACGCAGCTCTTTGCGTACCTGTGCATCAAGAGCGCCGAATGGTTCATCGAGAAGAAGAACCTTTGGCTCGATTGCCATGGCGCGTGCAAGTGCAACACGCTGGCGCTGACCGCCTGAAAGCTGCGAAGGATAGCGATTTTCAAGCCCCTTCAGTTGCACCAGATCAAGCAGTTCGAGCGCGCGGCGTCTGATTTCAGCGCTGGCCGGACGCGTGCTGCCTGGGCGAACCTTCAGACCAAAGCCAATATTCTCTGCGACCGTCATATGACGAAACAATGCATAGTGCTGGAACACGAAGCCGACGTTGCGCTCCTGGACACTTTTGTGCGAGGCGTCTTCCTCACCAAAATAAATTGCACCTTCCGTTGGCTTTTCCAGCCCGGCTATCAAGCGCAGCAAGGTCGTCTTGCCTGAGCCAGATGGTCCAAGCAAAGCAATCAACTCGCTCGAACGGATGTCCAGCGACACATTATGCAATGCCGGAAAGCGAGCAAACTCTTTACGCACACCGGCGACACGAACTTCCATTCCCAATCCTTTCCCCTACCGCCAACGCTAAGCTAAAGCTTGGGCGGCTTATTCTCATCTATAGGTTATTAGTGCCCGTTACCGCCAGCAAGTTCATCGCCGTAACGCAGTTCAAGGAAAGCTTTGATCGCCAAGGTGACAAGGGCGAGCAACGCCAAAAGAGACGCAACTGCAAAGGCCGCGACGAAATTATACTCGTTATAAAGGATTTCGACATGCAGTGGCATTGTGTTTGTGAGCCCACGAATGTGGCCAGACACCACAGACACGGCGCCAAACTCACCCATCGCGCGCGCATTGCAAAGCAGAACGCCATAGAGAAGGCCCCATTTGATATTGGGCAAGGTAACATAGCGGAACGTCTGCCATCCATTGGCTCCCAGCGAGATTGCGGCCTCCTCATCACCGCTTCCCTGCTCCTGCATCAGCGGAATAAGCTCACGGGCCACGAATGGGAACGTCACAAATAACGTTGCCAGAACAATCCCGGGAACTGCAAACAGGATATCGATGCCATGACTTGAGAGCCAAGGCCCCAGAACGCTATGACTTGCAAACAACAGCACAAAAACCAGACCGGAAATAACCGGTGATACTGAGAATGGCAGATCTATAAGCGTGGTGAGAAGTGCCTTGCCTTTAAACTCAAACTTGGCGATGGCCCATGCTGCTGCAACACCGAACACGAGGTTAAGCGGCACCGCAATGACAGTGACCAGCAGCGTCAGTTTGATAGCTGCCCAGGCATCCGGTTCAACCAAAGCTGCAAAATATTCGCCCGCGCCTTTGCGGAAAGCTTCGACGAAAACCGCTATCACCGGCAAGATGAGAAACAGCGCCAGAAATACAAGTGCGATCGCGATCAACAAGATCCGTGTCGGCAGGCTTTCCGTTACGGCGCTTTGCGTGGAAGCTGACACATTATTCGACATGGCCGTACTTCCTTCTTGTCCAGGACTGGATCAGATTGATGAACAGCAACATGGCAAACGACAGCGCCAACATCACAGTCGCAAGCGCGGTGGCACCGGCATAATCATATTCTTCAAGCCGGATAACGATCAGCAAGGGCGCTATTTCAGACACATATGGTGTGTTGCCCGCAATGAAGATCACCGAACCGTATTCGCCAACTCCACGCGCAAAAGCGAGCGCAAAGCCGGTCAGCACCGCGGGTTGCAAGCTGGGCAGAAGCACACGCCAGATTGTCTGAAAGCGTGATGCACCCAATGTTGCAGCGGCCTCCTCAACCTCACGGCTGATTTCCTCCATGATCGGCTGAACAGTGCGCACCACAAACGGGAGGCCTATAAAAATCAGCGCCACCACGATGCCGGCGCGCGAAAACGCGATCCGAATATTGAAAGGTGCAAGCAGACTGCCGATCCATCCATTTGGCGCGTAGATCGAGGCAAGCGCGATGCCGGCGACAGCTGTGGGCAGAGCGAAAGGAATATCGACAATCGCGTCGATAAACCGCCGCCCCGGGAAGCGATAACGCACCAGAACCCATGCCAGGATCACACCAAATACAACATTGATGAGAGCGGCAATGAAAGCAGTGCCAAAGCTCGTTTCAAGAGCTCTGATCGTGCGTTCATCGGTAATGATACGCCAGAAACCTGCAAAGCCGACATCTGTCGAGCGCAGAACCAGAGCTGCCAGCGGGATAAGAATGAGAAGGGTCAAATAGGCGACACTAAAACCGAGTGTCAGTCCGAAGCCCGGAATGACACTCGGTTTTCTAAAATGCCACCCTGCTCTGACCGGCGCAGGGCGCGAAGACATCAATATTTGTTCCCTTTTATTGATTTGTCGGATGGCTGCGTCCTAACTGGATTATTTTGCAGGCTTGTAGATCTGGTCGAAAGTGCCTCCGTCACCGAAATGATAAGGCTGTGCCTTGGCCCAACCGCCAAAGATTGGATCATCAATCGTCACAAGCTGCAACTGAGGGAATTCGCGCTTCTGGTCAGCGGGAATGACATCAGGCTTGGACGGACGATAAAAATGCTTGGCTGCGATGGCCTGTCCTTCTGGCGAATAGAGATATTCGAGATAGGCTTCAGCAACTTTGCGGGTGCCGTTGTCGTCTGCGTTCTTGTCAACGAGAGCGACTGGTGGCTCGGCAAGAATGGACTGTGGTGGGACGACGATATCGAAAGCATCGTCGCCAAACTCAGCAATCGAAAGATAGGCTTCGTTTTCCCAAGCCAGCAGCACATCACCGAGCTGACGCTGTACGAATGTCGTGGTTGAGCCGCGCGCGCCCGTATCAAGCACCGGAACATGGCGGAAAAGTTCGCCGATATATTCCTTTATCTTGGCTTCATCACCGCCATATTGCTTGTGAGCCCAGGCCCAGGCCGCGAGATAATTCCAGCGCGCACCGCCTGATGTCTTGGGGTTCGGAGTGATGACCTCGACGCCATCCTTGACGAGATCGCCCCAGTCCTTGATCGCCTTCGGATTACCCTTGCGAACGAGGAAGACGATTGTTGATGTGTAAGGCGAGGAATTATCAGGCAGGCGCTTGCGCCATTCCTTGTCGATCTTGCCCGTATGCTCGACGATTGCATCGATATCGCTTTCAAGCGCAAGCGTGACAACGTCAGCCTTCACGCCATCGATCACCGAGCGCGCCTGCTTGCCCGACCCACCGTGCGAAGCGCGGATGGTGACGGTCTCACCCGTTTCCTCTTTCCAGTGCTTTGCGAAAGCTGCATTATAATCTTTATAAAGCTCACGCGTTGGATCATAGGACACATTCAACAGTGTCTGATCAGCATGACTTGTCTGGATGCCACCTGCGAGCGTTGCCGTCGCCACAAACGCCGCAAGTGCAAATGAAAATTTCGATAGGTTCTTCGACATGTTCAGGGCCACCTCTCCGCGTTCTATTGATGAAACAGTATCAGAGGTTTTTGCTCACAGGATGCCACAACGTTTCTCTTATTTGAAAGCAGTTCGGAAATTCTAAGCAATCCTAACGAATTACGAGGAATAAAATTCTAGCGCTCATCTCCATAAGCTGGAGCAGAGGTAATAATTATCAATGTGGTGATTGAAGAGATCCCAGTTCTCATATCAACATTCACCCTCAATAGGGTGGGACCCGGATTGGGATTGCGGGGGCAAATTTACTCCGGGCCCCGGCCGATCTAACGACCAGCAGGGTAAGAACGGGCGAAGTTGAATTTCGTTGCATCGCTTTTCAAAAATATTCGGTTTTTAAGTGGGATTTTATTAGTGAATTAAAACCAACAAATCTTCGCCGCGGTTGATCCGCATAACGGTTCCAAAAAACTGAAAGAGGTCGATGACAATGAAATATAAAACGTCTGTTTTGCTGACATCACTGAGCGTTGCAGCCCTCGCCCAAATCCTCCCTGCCCATGCTGAAACCGTTGAACAGAAAACCGTGGAACGTATCGATTATATATGTGAACGCGGCGTCGTCGTGCCTGTAACCTATATCAAAACAGGTGATCTTCCGGCTTTTGCTGTGCTGGATGCTGAGGGAAAAATGGTCGCCCTGCAATGGCACGAAAGTCTCAAGAAATATGTCGCTCTGGACGAGCAGGACAGCTATCGCTGGGCTGAAAAAGACGGTCAGGCTGTACTTAGTCACCTTGAGGCAGATCATACCGCCAAAGAAGTGACGCTGCTTTCAGCCTGCCGCGCCGACGATAGTGAGGAATAAATGTTCCGCTAAATGGGCGATATTAATCAGGGGACGAGATAATGCTTGTCCCACTGATCCTGCGGAACCTCGTCACCAATATCATAGTCGAATGAAACGACATTGATGTGCTCATCATCGGTTTTACAAACGAAGGCAAGCTTATACCAGTGCTCGCGACTGCGAAAAGCAGCTCCGCCTGCTTTGATCGTATTATTTGAAACTTCTGGATCAGAAAAAGCGTAGGCCAAAACCTTATCAACGGAAAGCTTACGCTCGTCCCGGCTGATTTGTTCCATCGCCTCGACATCGCAGCGCTGTTCAAGGCGCGTTGCAGGATCGAGCTTTTCAAGCTGGGCCTTTTCAAGTGCAGTCATGGCCATTGAGGGGGCACTCAATGAAACAGCAACCGACATGGTGACCAGTGACAAAAGGCGGGCGACGACAGGATTGAGCTGAAATTTCATTGGATTCTGGATAACTCGCTTCGCAATAGTTTCAATAGCAAGGCTTACTAACACATTCTTTGGGCCATCTTGTCGACCATCACGGCAATTTTATCGACCTTCGTCCCCATAAGAACGAGTTGAACAGATCACGCCCCTGTCTCTTCAAACAAGGTACGATCGCGTCCCGCTTCCTTGGCGGTGTAAAGGACCTTGTCAGCACGCTCCACGGCCTGCCAGAAATCATCCTTGCTGTTGAGCCGCACCACCCCGAAACTACAGCTAATATTCGCACCTTTGGCCAGCCGCGAAAATTCGCGTGTCTTCACGCCCTCCCGAATATGTTCAACCAAAGCAAAGGCTTCATCGGCGGGCATATCATCGATGAAGATGATGAACTCCTCCCCGCCTATGCGCGCCGTCAGATTGCGCGCTCTGGAATGTGCTTGAAGGATTTCTGCGAACTCTTTCAGAACAACGTCACCCGTTGCATGGCCATAAACGTCATTGATCGTTTTGAAATAGTCGATATCGCAAGCGACGATCCAACCCGAAAGATCGTGACGCCCTAAAGCGCTCATACGGGTTTCGAGACCGCGCCGGTTCAGCAGACCGGTTAATGGATCGCTGTCCCGCTCATGAACAAGCTCGCTGAATCGATCGGCACCGGCGGCGGCAAAAAGCACAAGTCCTGCAATCACGGAGGCAACAGCGGTAGAAAATACCGTCCACTGCCAGAACGGCGTGTAGGCAAAATCGACTTCCGTGTCATTTCCGACGATGGAATGTGCAGTGAGTGACGTTCGCACGAAAATATGTATCGCCACCAGAAACAACATACCGAGGATCAGTTTGTCGGCCTGCGAACCGCGCACAAGCCCGCGCAGATACCAGACATAGGCCAGGATCATACAGGCTAAGCCGAAGTTCAGGACGTAAACCCGACCAAGCAAGCTCGGATAGGGATAAAGGAAGAAAACGATCCCGCCAAAGATAAGCGCAAGACTGACAAGGCCAAACCAGACAGGCAAGCGAAGGCCTGACCTGCGGAGTATGCCCTGTCCACCAGCAAAAGCCCCCAGCACATATATTGTGGCGGTAAGCATTGTATTCTGCCCATCATCTGCAGGTATATCGACAAGCTGGGCAAGCATGGCAATGCCGATGCAGAAGAAGCAGAGAGCACACCATAAAAGATAACTGCGCAGTTGATCGATGGCCCAAACGATTACGAAGGCCAGTGAAAACAGGAGCAGAACGGCGGGCAGTACATAGAGCATCTAATGATTATCTTATTTCAACTTTTAGGGAGTCTTATCGCCTTCCTCTATTAAAAACACAATTCAGTAAATTAGTGCTGATTGTGAAACGGCAGGGACTTGTGTGAAATGCACTTGATTTAACTCCAGTGGCCGTGCTTGAAACCAGCAAACGCGACCGGCAATCCAGTTACTTGTCCGCCGGGCAACTGGTGGCGAAAGGAAGAAATATGAAGCCCGTTTTCCTGCAACTGCAATGTGCCCCTGGCAAGACCTATGAAGTTGCGGATACGCTCTATCAGCGTGAGATCGTATCGGAACTCTATTCGACGAGCGGTGAGTTCGATCTTCTGGCCAAAATCTACGTCAAAGAAGGCGACGATATCGGCAAATTCATCAATGAGAACGTTTTGAACATTCCAAACATCGTGCGCTCTCTGACCACCCTCACCTTCACCGCTTTCTAAAAATTGACGAGGCGAGGCAGGATCAACCCTTTGAAACTTCGCCTTGAGACTTCAGCGAAGTAAAGATTTGATTCACCATTAGTCTAGTATCCTATTCTCTCAGGGAACCTCCCTGTGTCCTTGCGCATTGACTCTGTGATAGCCCGCGCAAATGGGCCTCATGTAAGATTAAATCGAAAGCGACACTGGAAAGACGATGGATAATCTTGAGCAGAGAAAGGTACTGGTCGTGGAGGACGAAATTTTCGTCGCCCTCGACGTGGCCGCGACTGTAGAAGATGCCAACGGAACCGTTGTCGGCCCCGTCGGCACAGTAAGACAAGCCATAGACCTCATCAGCAAGCAGCCAGTCGATGCTGCAATCCTCGACGTGAACCTTGCTGACGGTGATCTGGAACCCATTTTAGACCGCTTGAAAAGTCAGAATATCTTCGTGGTTATTCATACTGGCGGCGGTCTACCTGCACATCTGGCGGCTCGATACCCGGAAGTTCCGGTATTTCAAAAGCCGGTTCCGCCCTATGTGCTGACACGAGCTCTAGCAACGGCACTATCGTCTGAAATTGTGCAGCAGGTTTGATGCGCCAAAACTTTCCCGATTTTGCAACAGTGCTGAAAGAAGCTGAAGCGGGTGGCGACAGCGACGAGCAAACACAACGCCCGCATATCGGCCTTGCTTCGGCGGTTTTCTCAGCAGGCTTCAGCCCGATTGCAAGTTCCGGACCCGCTACTCAAACAACCTTTCCTTCTTTCGACACAAATGAAGTCGATGATGAAGCGGAGAATGTGAAACGCGATTTGGCCGAGCGCATGAAGAACCAATCTCCCGCATCAATTCGCAGTGAACTCGATCTTAAACCGGGGATGAAACGCGCCGAGCTACAGCGACTGCGTCGCAGCTTTGCAGCCAGCAATCATCCCGATCGTCTGCCGGAAGAGTTTCGTCTGGCCGCAGAACAGCGTATGAAGACAGCCAATGCGCTTCTCGATAGCGCCATGGCTTCTGCGACAAATGAGCTTTGAGAAATTTCCTTACGTTTAAAGCTTTAAATCTTTTGCATTATATCAACGATATGTTAGATTATCGGCGTCGGTGCCTGCAATTGCTGTTGCACGCCTGAACCTTCCGTGGAATGCAACGTGCCTTTTAAAATAGTGCGCCAGTGCAGTCTCTGGGGCAATTTGCGCTTTGCTCTGCGGAAATGATTCTGTCATACCGGCATCAAAGTTAGAACAGTTCCTAAAAGGTTTGAAAATGCCTCCTTATCGTTCGCGTACTACCACCCACGGCCGCAATATGGCTGGCGCGCGCGGCCTATGGCGCGCCACCGGCATGAAAGATGAGGATTTTGGCAAGCCGATTATTGCTGTGGTGAACTCGTTCACGCAGTTCGTTCCCGGCCATGTGCATCTGAAAGACCTCGGCCAGCTCGTCGCGCGCGAAATCGAAAGTGCGGGCGGCGTTGCCAAGGAATTCAACACCATTGCGGTCGATGACGGCATCGCGATGGGCCATGACGGGATGCTCTATTCGCTGCCATCGCGTGAACTGATCTCCGACTCGGTGGAATACATGGTCAATGCCCATTGCGCGGATGCGATGGTCTGCATTTCCAACTGCGACAAGATCACTCCCGGTATGCTGATGGCTGCTCTGCGCCTCAATATCCCGGTCGTGTTCGTTTCCGGTGGTCCTATGGAAGCCGGCAAGGTTATCTGGGACGACCAGGTCAAGAAACTCGACCTCGTTGACGCAATGGTCGCAGCCGCCGACGACAGCTACACCGACGATCAGGTTAAGGCGATTGAACGCTCTGCATGCCCGACCTGTGGTTCGTGCTCGGGCATGTTCACCGCAAACTCGATGAACTGCCTCACCGAAGCGCTTGGCCTGTCGCTGCCGGGCAATGGTTCGACGCTTGCAACCCATGCCGACCGCAAACGCCTCTTCGTTGAAGCCGGTCATCTGGTTGTCGATCTTGCTCGCCGTTATTATGAGCAGAACGATGAAAGCGTATTGCCGCGCTCGATTGCGAGCTTCCCGGCCTTTGAAAACGCCATGACGCTCGACATTGCCATGGGCGGCTCGACCAATACGGTTCTGCATCTGCTTGCAGCCGCACAGGAAGCAGAAATCGACTTTACCATGGCCGATATCGACCGCCTGTCGCGTCGCGTGCCGGTTCTCTGCAAGGTCGCACCCGCCAACAACACGGTTCACATGGAAGATGTGCATCGCGCGGGCGGCATCATGGGTATTCTGGGTCAGCTCGACAAGGCAGGCCTAATCAATACCGATCTGCCGACCGTGCATAGCGAAACCATGGGCAAGGCGCTTGATCATTGGGACGTCACCCGTACCAATAGCGAAATGGTGCACAAGTTCTATTCGGCGGCGCCGGGCGGCGTGCCGACACAGGTTGCCTTTTCTCAGGAACGCCGCTTTGACAGCGTCGATGCCGACCGTGAAAAGGGCGTCATCCGTTCCAAGGAACATGCATTCAGTCTGGATGGTGGTCTGGCGGTACTTTACGGCAATCTCGCGGAAGATGGCTGCATCGTGAAGACCGCAGGCGTGGATGATTCCATTCTGAAATTCTCCGGCCCTGCCCGCATCTTCGAAAGCCAGGATTCAGCCGTGCTCGGCATCCTGAACGGCAAGATCAAGGCTGGCGACATTGTGCTGATCCGCTATGAAGGCCCGCGCGGCGGTCCGGGTATGCAGGAAATGCTCTATCCGACCAGTTACCTCAAGTCGAAGGGTCTGGGTAAGGCTTGCGCGCTGATCACCGACGGACGTTTCTCGGGCGGCTCTTCGGGCCTTTCGATCGGTCACGTTTCGCCGGAAGCAGCCGAAGGCGGCACAATCGGTCTGGTGCGTGAGGGCGATATCATCGATATCGACATTCCAAACCGCAAGATTCATCTGGCTGTTGATGATGCAACGCTGGCAGAACGCCGCGCCGAGCAGAATGAAACAGGCTGGAAGCCGCTTGAAGAGCGCAAGCGCAAGGTTTCAACTGCGCTAAAGGCTTATGCTTCCATGGCAACCAGTGCTGCCAAGGGCGCAGTGCGGAAACTGCCTGATTGATTGAACTAAAAAAGCAAAAGCCCCGCACATGCGGGGCTTTTTCCATTTTATAGACTTTTATTATTGCAGTGCTTTGGCCACCGCTGGCATCAGATCGTTCTTCACAGATTCCGGCGTAAACGGCCCGACATGCTTGTAGACAATCTTGCCGTCTTTATCGACGAGGAAGGTTTCAGGCACGCCATAGACGCCCCATTCAATGGCTGAGCGTCCGGCACGGTCGGCGCCGACGGCAGCAAACGGATTACCGAGATCGCCCAAGAAACGGCGGGCGTTTTCGGGCTGGTCCTTGTAATTAAGGCCAACCACGCGAATGCGCTCATCCTTGGCGATTTCCATCAGCAGCGGATGCTCCTGACGACAAGGAACGCACCACGATCCCCACACATTGACCAGTGTAAGCTTGCCCTTGAAATCTTCGCTGTTGAGCCCCGGAACAGGCGCGCCGTCGCGTGTCAAACCTTCAACGGCTGGCAGACTGGTTTGCGGTGCATCCTTGCCAATAAGTGCCGACGGGATGGTCGAGCTATCCTTGCCCGACAAAAGCTGCACAGCAAAAACCGCAGCCAGTGCCACGAAGATCAGCAGCGGCAGCAATGCCACCCAGGTTGAACGTTTCTTGGATGCGGGTTGCTTTTGCGTTGTCTCAGTCATTTCGCAGAACCGGATGCTTTGGCAGAACGGCGACGCACACCCTGCGCCTCAAGCCGTTTCAGCTCATTTTTCTGGATACGCTGATCAATCAATATCCAGCCGATGGTGACAGCAAGTGCCACAACCGTAATGCCATAAGATGCCAGAACAAACCCTAGATGATTGCCCATTATGCACGCTCCCCAGCTTGTTTGGCGCGATTGCGATCCACATTGCGGGCTGCAAGCTTTTTCATCGAAGCCACCCGGCGACGCCAGATTTCATTGCGCATCGCCATCATGTGAAGCGCCAGAAACATCAGTGTGAAGCCGATGGCCATCACGAAAAGCGGACGAAGCATGGAGCCGTCAATCGTCGGGCCATCCATACGGAAGACGGATGCTGGCTGATGCAATGTGTTCCACCAGTCGACCGAGAATTTGATGATAGGAATATTGATGAAGCCGACCAGTGTGAGCACCGCCACAGGCTTGGCGCTTTTGGCCGGATCATCCATTGCACGCGACAGCGCGATAATGCCAAGATACATCAGGAAGAGCACGAAGACGGAGGTCAGACGCGCGTCCCACACCCACCATGTGCCCCACATCGGCTTGCCCCAGAGCGAACCGGTTGAAAGTGCAAGTGCTGTGAACACCGCGCCCAAGGGAGCCGCAGCGCGGATCGAAACATCGGCCAGCGGATGACGCCAGACCAGCGTGCCCAGCGCCGAAATTGCCATGATCGAATAACACATCATGGAAAGCCATGCGAAAGGCACATGGATATACATGATACGGACAGTCAGTCCCTGCTGATAATCATCCGGCGACAGGAAAACCATATAAAGGCCGGCTGCCAGAATGAGCGCAGACAGGCCGCCAAGCCACGGCAAAACCTTGCCCGCGAAAGCGAGGAAGCGCGTGGGATTTGCCAGATCGAGCCAGCTTGTGGTTTTCACGATGTCTTTCGTCATGACCTTTATTTAACCCGACCCGATAGGGCGTTCAATTGACCGTAATCAACTGCGTCAATCCGCCGACGTTTTAAGAACAGCCGCCGCAGCGATCGGCCCCAAAACTGCAAAAAACAAAGTCAATGCGCAGAGAATAAGAAACGGTGCAAAGAAAGGCGCCACCATATCAGTCGCGCCATAAGAAGCAGATACGCCGAAAATCAGCACTGGAATGGTCAGCGGCAGCACGATCACCGAAACCAGCAGGCCGCCCCGCGGCAAAGCCACAGCAAGTGCAGCGCCGACAGCGCCGATAAAGGCAATTGCGGGGGTTCCGACCAGAAGTGTGAGCGCTGTTGCAGCGGTTGCCGTCGTATCCATATTCATGAAAAGCCCAAGCATCGGCGAGGCAATGACCAGCGGCAGAACACTCGCGACCCAATGAGCGACGCATTTCACAAACACTGTAAAAGCCAGCATATGGCGGTCTGCGCCGATCAGCAGCAGATCAAGCGAGCCATCTTCACGGTCCGCCTGAAACAGCCGGTCGAGGCCGAGAAGTGTTGCCAGCAAAGCGCCGATCCACAGCATGGCGGGCCCAATGCGCGCCAGCAGATTGAGATCGGGACCGACGCCAAATGGCATCACTGAAATGACTGCCAGAAAGAACAGAATACCGATCAGCGCGCCGCCGCCGGCACGGAAACTCAGACGCAAATCTCGCAGAAACAGTGCCAGCATCACACGACCTCGTGCGAATATTGCGCCATGTCGAGCGTCCGCACGCCTTCGAGGCCGAGCGGAATATGCGTTGCGGCAATCACCATACCGCCGTCCCGCATATGATCGCGCATGAGTTCTGCAAAGCGAGATTCAGATGCCTTGTCGAGACCAGCGGTCGGTTCATCAACAATCCAGAGTGGACGGTAGCTGATCAGCAGCTTGGCAATGGAAACGCGGCGCTTTTGTCCCGTCGAGAGATAGCCAAACGGCAAATGTTCAACGCCCGGCAGATCAACGGCTTCCAGCGCTTCATCAATGTCAAATCGTGCTGAACCGTTGAATTTCTGCCAGAACAAAAGGTTCTCACGCACGCTTAAAGCGGGCTTCATTGCATTCTGATGGCCGAGATAATGGCAGGCTGCTCGAACGGGCAACGCGGCTCTGTCTTCCGACAGCTCGACCTTACCAGCTTCAGGGGCAAGCAGACCGCAGATAATGCGCAGCAAAGTGGACTTTCCGGAGCCGTTCGGGCCAGTGACAATCAGCGCTTCGCCGGACAATACTTCAAATGAAAGACCTGCAAAGATCGTCTCGCCGCCGCGCTCGCCCGCCAGATTTTCGGCCCCAAGCCGCATATTCTCTCCTTACCACATTTGGCAAAAGCCAAACGGGATATCGCAACATTTTGCCGCAAGGGATCAGGTTCACGATAATCTGTCTGGAATCGTTTTAATAAACTCACTATATCAGAGCTACCATGCCAGCGGTCGGTGTGGAAACAAATTTTGGCCGATCTGAATTGCCTGTTGTTTGTAGGAGCACAGGTGTCGGGGCGGACAGCGGAAATGACTGCACCCGCACCTTGGCGCGTCCTTGAAACGCTAGCCTAGGCGTTCGTCCTGGTTTTCCGGCCAGCAGCATGAGGACGAACTAAAGTGTCTAACATTGATAGTTTCAAAAGCCGCAAAACGCTTACCGTCAACGGTAAGGACTATGTCTATTACAGCCTGACCGAAGCCGAAAAGAACGGCTTGGCGGGCATTTCCAAGCTTCCATTTTCCATGAAGGTTCTGCTTGAGAACCTGCTTCGCTTTGAAGATGACCGCTCCGTCAAGAAGTCGGATATCGAAGCTGTTGCCGCATGGCTCACAGATCGCGGATCGGCAGGTGCAGAAATTGCTTACCGCCCTGCCCGCGTGCTGATGCAGGACTTCACCGGCGTTCCAGCCGTTGTTGACCTTGCAGCTATGCGCGATGGCCTCAAGGCGCTCGGCGGTGATCCGGAAAAGATCAATCCGCTGGTTCCTGTCGATCTTGTCATCGACCACTCAGTCATCGTCGATGAGTTCGGCAATCCAAGCGCATTCAAGGCCAATGTGGATCTTGAATATCAGCGCAATGGCGAACGCTACCGCTTCCTGAAATGGGGCCAGCAGGCATTCAAGAACTTCCGCGTCGTTCCTCCGGGCACAGGCATCTGCCATCAGGTGAACCTCGAATATCTGGCACAGGCCGTTTGGACCAAGGAAGAGGACGGCGTGACCGTTGCTTATCCTGACACCTGCGTCGGCACCGATTCCCACACCACCATGGTCAATGGCCTTGGCGTTCTTGGCTGGGGTGTTGGCGGCATCGAAGCGGAAGCTGCGATGCTCGGCCAGCCGGTTTCCATGCTGCTGCCGGAAGTCATCGGCTTCCGCCTGACCGGCAAGGTCAAAGAAGGCGTGACCGCAACAGATCTCGTGCTCACCGTCACGCAGATGCTGCGCAAGAAGGGCGTTGTCGGCAAGTTCGTCGAGTTCTTCGGCGAAGGCCTCGAAAACATGACGCTGGCTGATCGCGCGACCATTGCGAACATGGGTCCGGAATATGGCGCAACCTGCGGCTTCTTCCCGATCGACAAGGAAACGCTCAACTATATGAACACGACCGGTCGCGCAGAAGACCGGCTCGCGCTTGTTGAAGCCTATTCGCGTGCGCAGGGCATGTGGCGTGAAAAGGGTTCCGAAGACCCCGTCTTCACCGATATTCTTGAACTCGATATGGGTGACGTTGTGCCATCGATGGCTGGTCCAAAGCGTCCTGAAGGCCGCATTGCGCTGGAAAACATCGGATCGGGTTTCGCAACTTCGCTTGAAACCGAATACAAGAAGACCACCGGTCAGACCACGCGTTATGCCGTTGAAGGCGAAGACTATGATCTTGGTCATGGCGATGTGGCAATTGCCGCTATCACATCGTGCACCAACACATCGAACCCAAGCGTTCTGATTGCTGCCGGTCTTCTGGCACGCAACGCAGTCGCCAAGGGTCTAAAGACCAAGCCTTGGGTGAAGACCTCGCTCGCTCCTGGTTCCCAGGTGGTTGCCGCTTATCTTGAATCCGCTGGTCTCCAGAAGGATCTCGATGCACTCGGCTTCAACCTCGTTGGTTTCGGTTGCACGACCTGTATCGGTAACTCCGGTCCATTGCCTGCTCCGATCTCCAAGACCATCAACGAAAAGGGTCTGATTGCGGCAGCCGTTCTTTCCGGCAACCGTAACTTTGAAGGTCGTGTTTCCCCTGACGTTCAGGCAAACTATCTGGCTTCGCCGCCTTTGGTTGTTGCTCATGCGCTTGCTGGCACGGTCACCAAAGACCTGACCAAGGAGCCACTTGGCGAAGATCAGAACGGTAATCCGGTGTTCCTGCGTGACATCTGGCCTTCATCGGCTGAAATCCAGGAATTCATCGCCAAGAATGTCACCCGCAAAGTCTTCTCGGAGAAATATGCGGATGTGTTCAAGGGCGACGAAAACTGGCAGGCCGTGCAGGTTCCTGCTGGCCAGACCTATGCATGGGACGACAACTCGACCTATGTGCAGAACCCGCCTTACTTTGTGGGCATGGGCAAGTCCGCTGGCACGATTGCAGACGTCAAGGGCGCGCGCGTTCTCGGCCTCTTCGGCGACAAGATCACGACTGACCACATCTCACCTGCCGGTTCGATCAAGGCACAGTCGCCTGCTGGCAAGTACCTTATCGACCACGGCGTAGGCGTTGCTGACTTCAACCAGTACGGCACACGTCGCGGCAACCATGAAGTGATGATGCGCGGCACCTTCGCCAACATCCGTATTCGCAACCACATGCTGGGCGAAAACGGTCGTGAAGGCGGCTACACCATCCACTACCCGTCGAAGGAAGAAACCTCGATCTATGATGCTGCCATGCAGTACAAGGCAGAAGGTGTTCCACTCGTCGTCTTCGCAGGCGTCGAATATGGCAATGGCTCGTCGCGTGACTGGGCTGCAAAGGGTACTAACCTGCTTGGCGTCAAGGCAGTGATTGCGCAGTCGTTTGAGCGTATTCACCGCTCCAACCTCGTTGGCATGGGCATTGTGCCTTTCGTCTTCGAGGAAGGCACAAGCTGGCAGACGCTCGGTCTGAAGGGCGACGAAATCGTCTCCATCGAAGGCCTTGCCGATGTACGCCCGCGCCAGAAGGTTGAAGCTTCCATCACCTATGCCGATGGCACGGTGAAGAAGGTTCCGCTCATCTGCCGTATCGATACGCTGGACGAGCTCGACTACATGAAGAATGGTGGCATTCTGCAGACCGTTCTGCGCGATCTCGCTGCTTAATCAGCGAAATCGTCGAAATAAAAAGCCGCCGGAGCAATTCGGCGGCTTTTCCATAGATTGTGACAGTGAGATAAAAGAAACACATTGCCTGCAAATCTCACTGCAACGTGAATTCCTATTGATCGTCGTAATTCCTACATAATAGATGTCAGCGTCAATTATTGCAGGATGAACCCAAAGTGACCTTCCATTCGCCCTTCCAAGGGACAAATACATGGCTTTCCGGTGAATACGTTCCCGGCTTGCGCGGTGTTTGTGCCGCGCTGGGTTTGGCCTTCACCGGGTGTCTTTCCATGCATGGGGTGGCAAAGGCTCAGGATAGCAGCACGCGAACTTCGGTTCTTGAGCTTTATACCAGTCAGGGCTGTAAATCCTGCCCACAGGCCGACAAGAATTTGGCGAAATACGCCGATGATGCGAACGTGCTCGCGCTGTCATTCCACGTCAATTACTGGGATTATATGGGCTGGCGAGATACGCTAGCTTCTCAGGACAATACAGATCGCCAGAATGCCTATCGCAATTCGTTCAATGCGAAGATGGTCTACACGCCTCAAGCGATCGTAAATGGCGCATCGGAAATGAATGGCGGCGACGCCGAGGTTGTTAAGCAGCATATTGCGGCGAGCAAGCTCAATGTTCCCGTTAGTATCAAGAAGCTTGATGACGGTCGTCTGTCTATCGATATAGCGGCAGGGAAGAAGCCTGCAAAGCCCGTTCATGTGGTAATGTTTTACCTGCGCGATTCAGTGACAATCCCGATTGATAAGGGTGAGAACGCCGGGCAGTCAGTCACCTATCGCAACACCGTGACTGACATCAATACAATCGGAATGTGGGATGGCAAAGCTCTGAAGATTGAGCTGCCTGCCTCAGAACTCACGCGCAAAGACGTGACCGGCTGTGCGGTCGTACTGCAGGAAAGCAAAAGCGACAATGCTCTTGGCCAGATTCACGGTGCAGCTATTTTCAAACAGGAAGATCGGCTAGGTCTCTAGACTTCCTGGGCAGACACAATCCATGCTTGGTGAATACGTAAAATCTTTGATTTTTAGGAAGTGTTGCATCTGTCTGAGTGGCTAAAGCGCAGTGCGCCCTTTTGGTCGCACAAAGGTCGCTCTAACACTTTATATTTACGGCAAACTTTTACCTTAAACTGGTTCAAGTCTAAGGAATTACGCTGTAGCCAAGTAAAGGTTGGTTCGGTTCGGGCAGTCCTTTGGGCGGGGGGCTTGGGGTCGGACATACCCGAACCGAACCGTCTCAGGCAACGTGTAGATGCTGACGTCATAATCAGGCCGGAATGCGAAGTTGACAAGGCCAAAATGTGGCTGACAATCACCATTGAGAACAAGCATTCTCTTTTCGTGATCAACTAATATACAATAAATTGGGACCTATTTTTATAGGATAAGCTTGGCAGAAGCTGCCATAGAAGCTTCATGGTCTTGCAATCATTTTACAAAAGCATCACCTTACTGTCATGAGCTGATTTGATCGGTGTTCCCGCGTTTCCTTTACAATCAATGTCGGCGACGAAAGGAAGGACATGGATAGACCAAGCGCTGCGAACGAGGATGTGTCCTCTCATTCGCTTTCCCATCCTTCGGCATCGCCCAAAGTTGTTCCTCTAGGGCAGATAAAACCGCCTGCTCCGACCGTCAGCTTCGACCGACACGAGCTTGGTAAAATCCTCAATATTTATGGCCGCATGGTCTCGACAGGTGCATGGCGCGATTATGCGATTGACTATCTCGCAGACAGAGCGGTGTTCTCTATTTTCCGCCGTGCGAGCGAGGTCCCGCTTTTCCGCGTCGAGAAAAATCCAAAGCTTGCCCAGAAGCAGGGTGCCTATTCTGTGATATCTGCAAGCGGTCTCATTATGAAACGCGGACACGAGCTTGAACGTGTGCTCCGCGTTTTCGATAAGAGCCTGAAGCTGGTTGATAACTAGGTCAGCGGCATCTCGCCGGGGTCAACAGAGCAACCTCCATTGAGCGACAGCTGCATGAGGACCGTATCAAGCCAGCGCCCATGCTTGAAGCCTGAGCCCTGGATACGTCCGCAATGGATAAATCCCAAGCTCTCATGCAGCTTCACAGAGCCGATATTGTGCTCACCATCACCAACTACCGCCAGCAGCTGCCTGAAGCCTAATGCTGTCGCACGCTGGATGAGTTCGCCAAGCAGAAGCTTGCCGACGCCCTTCCCCTTGGCATCGGGTGCGATATAGATCGAATCTTCCGCAAGCCAGCGATAGGCCGGGCGGGTGCGGAAATAGCTGATATAGGCATAGCCCAAGACCAGTCCATTTTCTTCTGCAACAAGAATTGGAAAGCCCTGCTCGACAAAGATGTCGAAGCGCCGTGCCATTTCCTCAATGGTGGGCGGCTCGATCTCGTAAGAACCGGAACCGTTCAGCACAGCTTCCGTGTAGATCATCGTGATGGCTTCAATATCAGTGGGCTTGAAATCGCGGATATGGGGCATGTTGGAGGCCAAGACTCAGTTAAAATTGCCCGTCCAGCATGACTCCGGGCTGCCCGCTTGAAAAGCAAAAAGGGCAGCGTTGCCGCTGCCCTCACGTATTCTTCGTTTAGTATCTTCTCAGCAGGTCTTTATCCCAAAACTGGTTCCCACTTTTGGGAGACATGCTCTTAGTCACGGTTACCCATGAACTGAAGCAGGAACATGAACATGTTGATGAAGTCGAGGTACAGACGCAGCGCGCCCATAACAACCTTACGGCCCTGCGAATCCGCAGAATCACCTTCAAAGTACATTTCCTTGATCGACTGCGTGTCATAAGCGGTCAAACCTGCGAAGATCAGAACGCCGATCACCGAGATTGCAAACTGCAGCGCGGTGGAGCCGAGGAAGATGTTAACGACCGAAGCGATGATCAGGCCGAACAGACCCATCATCAGGAACGAGCCCATTGCGGACAGGTCGCGCTTGGTTGTGTAACCATAGAGTGACAATGCGCCGAACGAAGCAGCCGTTACGAAGAAGGTGCGAACGATGCTCTGGCCGGTAAAGACCAGGAAGACCGATGACAGCGACAGACCGACGAGAGCTGCATAGCCCCAGAACACGGCGTTAGCGGTCGAAACCGACAGACGCTCGATGCGGAAGCTCAGGAAGAATACAGCTGCGAGCGGAGCGAGCATAACCACCCAGCGCAGCGGAGATGTATAAAGTGCTGCACCAAGTGAGGTGAGCATTTTGCCGTTTGCAAGCTGTGCAACAGCTGCCGACGGATCGGTTGTGGTTGCCAACGATGAGACAGCCAAAGCAGCAAGGCCTGTAACAACCAGACCAATTGCCATCATGTTGTAGACGCCGAGCATATAGCTGCGGAGGCCCTGATCGATGTCAGCACCAACGCGAGCGCCACCTACCGGCCTCTGCTGTGCCTGAATATTGCGAAAGTCAGCCATGACTTAAATCCTTTTGCGTTGTCCCGTCCGGTGTCGGGGTCAGGCTCATTTCGAGCCGCTCCCAGGCGCCGCTGGCGGGACCCCAGCATGCCTGCGTTTTATTATGGGGATTTTAGCGTTCTCACACAAGTACCAGCTGTAAAAAATCGTGATAAACGACTTGAAAACTGGATCGCATTATCCATGCGATCCAAGGGCTTAAGCGAATTTAAGCTGCAAGGTTACAAATGCTTCATATGGTTCGGAGCACGGTTGCAGGCTTCTGACCCAGCACGCGCCATGTGCCGGCCAGACCGAATCCAACGGTTAGAACGAGTGCCACAGCCACCGTCATCAGCGCGACGTCCGGCAAGAACTGCGCCTTCAGCTTCATGACTTCAACCACCACATACCAGCCAGCAACGCCGCCTGCGACCAGCGCAAATACCGCTGTTGCAAGGCCCAGAAGCATATATTCAACAATATAGGCTGCAATCAGCGTGCCGCGCGTGGCACCCAGCGTTTTCAGCACAACCGCATCGTGAACGCGGGCGCGGTTGCCTGCAGCCAGAGCACCGCCCAATACCAGAACAGAAGCCGCAAGAGCGATGGATGCAGCAGCCCGAATTGCCGTTGCAAGCTGGCTGATCAGATCATTCGCCACATCCAGCGCATCAGTCACGCTGACGGTCGTAACCGCTGGCCATGTTTTTGTAACCTGTCGCAGGACATCGGGCGCCAGGTTCTTCTGACCATCAGGAATTGTAAGCGTTGCTAGCCATGTGGCAGGCGCACCGGCAAAAGTGTTCGGCGAAAACACCATGACGAAATTCATCGCCAGTGTTTCCCATTGTAACTGCCGGAAGCTTGCAATCTTGGCATTGATGTTACGGCCAAGCACATTGACCGTAACCGTATCGCCAAGCTTCAACCCAAGCTCCTTGCCTTCACGTTCTGCGAAAGAAACAAGCGGCTCGCCGGAGTAATTTTCGGGCCACCATTCGCCTTCGGTCAGCGTCGAATTTTCTGGAACTTTGTCAGCAAAGGTAATGCCACGGTCGCCACGCAGGACCCAGGCTGCTTCCGGTGGAATGGTCATGTCACGAACATTCGTGCCGTTAAAAGCGACGATACGACCGCGTAGCATCGGACCGGAGGTGAGTTTGCCATCCGGGACAATGCCGCTCACAAGCTTGGTGAAATCACCGATGTCATTGTTCTGAATATCGACAAAGAAAAAGTCCGGAGCCTGTGCCGGAATATTCTCCGTCACCTGACGCCGCAGATTACCATCAATGAGCGCAATCGCCACCATCAGCGTGAGGCCAAGTCCAAGCGAAAGCACCACGGATGGTGTCAGCGCGCCAGGTCGATAAATATTGCCAACTGCAAGCCGAACTGCTGTTGAACGCGTACGCGGTGCGCGACGTGCGAGCCAGCGGATACCGTCCGCGACCAGCCGCAAAACACCAAAGGCCGCAATCGAAGATATGATGAAGATCGCAGCAATCCGTCGATCATAAGCGACGTAAAGTGCCAAGCCTGCCAAAACAGCAATCAGCAAAACAGCGAGCGTTAGATAAAGTAGTGGCGGTAATCCACGTTGTTCAAAGCCCTGTTCGCGAAATAGCGCCGTTGCCGGAATTTCACGGGCACGACCAAGCGGGATAATCGCAAAGGCAAGCGTCGTGATGAGACCGAAAACTGCCGCCAAAGCTAGCGCTTGCGGGAAGAAACCGCCGCCACCTGCAACGGGCAGATAATTGGCAAGCGCCAAAGCAGCTGCATATGGGATGATCGCGGCAAGCACCAGACCAAGTATGATGCCGATAAGGCCAATCACCATGATCTGCACGAGATAGACCAGCACTGCAAAACGTGCAGGTGCACCCAATGATTTAAACGTCGCAATCACGCCACGCTTGCCATCAAGATAGGCACGCACAGCATTTGCGACACCAACGCCGCCAACAATAAGCGCCGTCAGGCCCACCAGTGTGAGAAACTGCGAGAAGCGTTCGATATTTGCGGTCAGAGCCGGGGCTGCGTTGTTGCGTGAGCGGATATTCCAGCCTGCATCCGGAAAATCTGTAGCTGCACGGGTGCGAAGCTCAGCAATTGCGGAATCGGGTGCACCATCCGGCAATGCCACCTTATAAATATGGTCGACAAGGCTTCCGGGCTGGATCAACCCAGACGCTCGAAGCCCATCCATCGAAACCAGAAAACGCGGCGCAAAATTAAAGCCCGACGACAGAAGATCGGGTTCGCTTTCGATCAATGCACGCAGCTCAAAAGTTTCAGAACCAAGCAAAACTTTCGTTCCAAGCTGGACGCCCATGCGGTTGAGAAAATCCTGACTGACAGCGGCGCCATAGGCACCATTCTGCTGTTTCGTCATGTCATCAAGCGAAAGCTCAGGTGCTACTTTCAATGCGCCATAAAGCGGATAGGCGGCATCAACCGCCTTCACTTCAACCAGCGACTGATCGGAGCCATCCGGCAGACGTGCCATGGAGCGCATCGTGGCACTTTCGGCAACCTTGCCCTGCGGGTCTATGAAAGCGCGCTCGTCGGCACTTGCCTCGCGCTGATTAAGCGCAAAGCTGACATCGCCGCCAAGAATACTCTGGCCTTCGACTGCAATCCCTGTGCTGACCGAACGTGCAACTGAATTCACGCCACCAATCGCTGCGACACCCAAGGCGATACAGGCCAGAAAGATATAAAATCCGGAGAGCCCGCCACGCATTTCACGCAATGCAAAGCGGAGAGCGAGAGAGAAGGAAGCAAACTTGCTCATCGGCCTGCTCATTCGCCAGCCACCGCTGTTTCAAGCGCAGTCTCTTTTCGGACTGGCTCCTCAATACGGCCAGAACGCACCGGAATTTCCTGATCGCATCGTGCGGCAAGCGATGGATCATGCGTGACAAGGACCATCGTCAATCCGTTTTCACGCTGCTTGGAAAACAACAAATCGGTAATCTGACGACCTGTAGCCGTGTCGAGATTTCCCGTCGGCTCATCGGCAATCAGGATTTTGGGGCTTGGCGCAAGCGCACGGGCAATGGCCACGCGCTGCTGTTCACCACCCGAAAGTTCTGACGGATAATGCGTGAGGCGTTCGCCAAGACCAACAGCGCGCAATTCACGTTCGGCCACCTCAAAAGCATCCTTGCGCCCGGCAAGCTCCAGAGGGACGGCGACATTTTCCAATGCGGTCATATTCGGGATGAGGTGGAAGGACTGGAAAACGATACCGATATTGGCGCCACGAAAAGCGGCAGCCTGATCCTCGGTCATTTGGCTGATGGTTTCACCAGCAATCTTGACCGTTCCCTGGTCGATATGCTCAAGACCGGCCAGAACCATCAAAAGTGTGGACTTGCCCGAACCTGATGGTCCGACGATGCCAACAGACATCCCTTGGGCAATTGAAAGCGAGACGCCTTTGAGCACATGTACGGATGATGCCGCATGTCCCAGAGTCAGATGAACATTCTCAAGCTCGATGATCGGGCCATGATTTAGCGAAGTCACCTGTTCCGTCACGCGTTTTTCTTCCTATATGAATATTCAAGGCCAGAGCGCGCCACAAATTTGAACTTGTTTTGCGCCAGAAATTGAAGAGAAGTCCTCTGGGCGATTTGCCCACCTTTGCTAGATATGGGTTGCTAACGATGCGTTTCAAACTCTCGATCCCGGTATGGCTATCGATTTTTGTCATAGCTGCGTCTTTTATTGCTACCGGTGCGCGTGCGCAGGAAGATCCGACCGGTCTTGAAGATGCTTTGCCGACCGAACAGCTTGCACAGGTCAAGATCGTTGGCTTTGGCGACAGTCTGATGGCGGGCTATCTTCTGCCTTCTAACGCCGCCTTCCCGCAGCAGCTTGAAAAAGCGCTGGACGCCAAAGGTTATGAAGTCAGCATCGAGAATGCCGGCGTGTCTGGCGACACCACCACCGGCGGGCTTGCGCGCATTGACTGGTCGATCCCAGATGGCACCAATCTGGTCATCCTGGAACTGGGTGCCAATGATGCGCTGCGCGGTATTTCCCCCGACATTACCGAGAAAAATCTCGATGAAATGCTGTCGCGCCTCAAGACACGCGGCATTTCCGTTATCCTTGCAGGCATGATGGCACCACCCAATATGGGCAAGGATTACGCCGAGAAATTCAACCCGATTTACCCGAAGCTTGCACAGAAATATGGCGTGCCGCTTTATCCATTCTTCCTCGACGGCGTTGCCACGCAAAAGGGGCTGCTGCTCGAAGACGGAATGCATCCGAATGAAAAGGGCGTTGAAACAATGGTCACCAATTTCATGCCGGTGATCGAGAAAGCCCTGAAAGCTGAACAAAAGACGGGGACATCGGGCGGCTGACACAATCAGGAGGCATAAACAGCTTGCTCAAAACAGCGAAGAATGATTCGCTGAGAGTTGCATCGGTAAGGGAAAAAGATTCGTTTTTCTGATGATCGATGCATAGGCACTCTAACTCAGAGCGTCCTCCCGTGGCTTAGACCACACGACGCTCTGGCGCAGAACGATTCGAGGAGGATGCTTTATGCCGCGTCTCTTTACTGCCCTCGAAATCCCGCGCGACGCCGCGCTTTCGCTCTCGTTATTACGAGGCGGCCTCCCCGGCGCACGCTGGATTGATGTCGAAAATTACCACATAACCCTGCGTTTTATCGGAGATGTGGAAGGCCATGTGGCCGACGAGGTTGCCAATGCGCTTGATCGCGTGCGGCGCCCCGAATTCATGCTCAACCTGTCAGGTGTCGATGCTTTCGGTTCCAAGAAGCCGCACAGCATCTATGCGGGCGTATCCCCCTCGCCTGAACTCAACGCATTGCAAGGCGAAATCGAACGCATTTGCCAGCGGCTTCGCATTCCCGCCGATCCGCGTAAATTCACACCCCATGTGACTTTGGCACGGCTGCGAAATCCGCACATTGCGGATGTCGTGCATTATCTCTCATCTCGCGGCAATTTCTCGACGATGCCGTTTAAGGTGAGCCGCTTCGTGCTGATGTCTTCACGCGATTCTGTCGGCGGCGGACCTTATGTCGTCGAGGAAGCCTGGCCTTTGATGGCCGTTTCACGCCAGAACTGGTCGGCAAGCGCCTTTGATGAGGCCAGAACCATCCGGTAAACCTGTTCGAAATCCCCGATATCTCCATAGTAAGGATCGGGGATTTCAACGGCTTTTCCTTCTGCAATTTCGGTGAAAAGCCCGATACGAGCGCTAGCATTTGCAGGCTGTCTTTGAGCGATCATGCGCATGTTATAGCGATCCATCCCAAGGATGAGATCAAAACGCGTAAAGTCGCCCGGCGTCAGCTGGCGGCAGCGTTGCTCGGAAATATCTAGACCATGTTTCGCTGCAACACGGATCGAACGATCATCCGGCTCTTCGCCGGTGTGGTAGCCATTTGTGCCCGCCGAATCGATCAGCACATGATCAATGCGACGCTCAGCCAGAACCTGAGCCATCACGCCTTCCGCAAGCGGCGAACGGCAGATATTGCCTGCACAGACAAATAGAATACTGGTCGGGGCTGATTGGGTCACGGAACTCTCGCGGCTATGATAAGTTAGAGCTGAATAGCCAACAACATAGGCAAAAGACAATGGCACGCAACAGGCTGACTGATGACGAACTGAAACAGGCACTTGGCGAGCTTACTGGCTGGCAGAAGGTCGATGACCGCGAAGCAATCAGCAAAAGTTTTAAATTCAAGGACTTCAACGCGGCGTTCGGCTTCATGGTCCGAGCAGCACTTTATGCCGAAAAGCTTGACCATCACCCCGAATGGTTCAATGTTTATAATCGTGTCGATGTCACGCTATCGACCCACAGCGAGAACGGAATCACCGAGTTGGACATCAAGCTTGCTCGCAAGATGAACGCGCTGATTTAGAACGATCAAACTTTTGAAATATAAACGATTATCGGCTTTTTCTGATGTGTGAAATTGCCTTCGCGATTTCGTCCCATATAAGGGAGCGCTTTGGTTAGATCGATACGATCACTCCAGTTCTGACCGAGCGTTCTGCCATTGATGCTGCGAATGTAGATGTCACCGACCGCAACGGCTGAATGAAAAATGTGGCCCGCTTTCACGTCGTAGAAGCCAATCGCCCGCCCGTATGGAAGCGCCGAATAGCCGTTCCACAATTCACCGGCTTTGAAATTCAGTAGCGGAATCCAGTTTTGGCCCGATGTGCCGCGTAACGTGTGCTCGGAAATACCTGCCCCCAGCAGAAAACGCATATAGGCGGTGATGTCGTAGCAAATGCCATCCTTCACATCGATGGTGACATGATCGCTAATGTCCTGAGCCGCCGCCAGCTGATGGCCGCGATAGAACTGGCTTGACCGGTCACTGCGCACAAAATTTTCGCCATAGCCGGTGAAATGCATCAACGTTCTCCAATCAACCAGAGCATGTCGCGCTTAATCCTAGTTACCGCGCTCGCTCTATATCTTTATTTTTATGCATGTCTTTATCGGAAAACCGGTTCCCACTTTTCCGCGACATGCTTTAAGCTCGTTCACGCAGGCAAATCAGGCCGAAACCCGATTTTTCTGGAATCCATATTTTGTTGATTTCAGAGGCTTTTTGTAGCTGACGGTTCATGCAGGAAATGCGTTCCGACTTGAAAGCTGGATGCAATATTCCCATTTCCAATGCTATTGTGGCCTTGCATTCGGCTTACTGGAGATTGCCCAAACATGGATAGCGTCAAGATTGATGAAATCCTGGAGCCCGGCAATGAAGGCGATTTCAATGATCGCAGCGAACGGGTGAAAAAAGGATTCTGGAAGACCGCACGTCGTGCCGGTCGCATGGTTCCGTTTATGGATGAGGTTGTGGCCGCCTATTATTGCGCGCTCGACCAGAACACGCCGACGCGTGTGCGCATGACACTGATGACAGCACTCGCCTATTTCGTTCTGCCCTTCGATGTCATCCCCGATATGCTGGTTGGCATTGGTTTCACCGATGACATTGCAGTGCTCATGGCGGCATTGACTGCTGTTCGCACACATATAACGCCCGCCCATAGAATCGCAGCCCGTGAGGCTCTTCGCGACGACGGTGAGGCTGCTTAAAGCGGCCTCTCCCCTTCACAGCTTTGTTATGGGGCGACATCACGATCATCGTGCATTGACGCAATATGACAAACTCTTGCCGCTTTCTTTTGGATGAAGTTGGCAACGGGATCGCGGGGACTTAGGTCTACTCGTTCAAGTTTTCTTTCAAAACTTCACCGTTTGGTAACCCAGATTAAGGCACATTAAGGGTCACTAAACGGGACGGCGTGATGAACGGCGACATCCCGATATTCGACTTTGAAGCAAACGAAAGAGAACCGGTAAAAAACCATGCTTGGAAAATCGATCGTCGCGGCTTCGGTGTTTACGATTGCAATGGCGGGTTCGGCACTCGCCCAGACACCGACCCAGATTAAGCAGTTCGACGCCTGGGGCGCCTATAGCTATCAGTCAGGCAATGGCAAGGTTTGCTATGTCCTGTCCGTTCCGACGCAGAAAGCGCCTGCTAACGTTGATCATGGCGATAACTTCTTCCTCGTGAGCCAGAAGCCAGGACAGAACGTCAGCTTTGAACCACAGTTCATGGCCGGTTATGAGCTGAATACCAATGCGAATGCCAAGGTTATCGTGACTATCGGCAACCGCAATTTCACGATGTTCGTCAATGGCAAATCCGGCTGGATGGAAAATGCAGCGGAAGAGCCACAGCTGATCGCAGCAATGCGCGGCGGTTCGGACATGAAGGTGCAGGCACAGTCCAAGCGCGGCACCAAGACCAATTACACCTATTCGCTAAAGGGCATTTCGGCAGCGCTCGCAGCCATTCAGAAGTGCAAATAAGCCAATCGGTTCGAGTTAAATTATTAAGCCGGGGCTCCGCTCCGGCTTTTCTTTTTGACGTTGTATTGTCACTTATGAATGCCTGCCGCGACAGACTGCGGGATGACGGATCACATATTGTGTGCTATGAGCGCGCGCAACAGGCTCGCATTTCAGATGAACGAGCCCATATATCCATGCAACAGATCGTGTTTACCGGCGCGCTTTATGCGGCGCCCTCAACAGTTGAAAACATATGTCCATTTCGTTCGACCTAACCATTGATGATACGCGCGACCAGCTTGCCCGCCATGTGCGCGCAAACATGGAGCAGAAGCCGTCGCTCATAGGCATGTCGCGCGAGGAAATGGCTGATGAGCTGATCAAGGTTGGCGTTCTGCCAAAGCAGGTCAAGATGCGCATTGCGCAGCTCTGGCACTGGCTGTACGTGCGCGGCGTTTCCGACTTTGCCGATATGCGCAACATTTCCAAGGATCTGCGCGCGCTTCTGGCGCAGCATTTCACTATTGCGCGCCCGGAAGTGGTTGAAGAACAAATCTCGCAGGATGGAACGCGCAAATGGCTGTTCCGCTTCCCACCACGCGGTGCCGGACGCCCTGTCGAAATCGAATGCGTTTATATTCCTGAAGAAGGCCGTGGCACGCTTTGCATTTCTTCTCAGGTTGGCTGCACGCTTACCTGCTCCTTCTGCCACACTGGCACACAGAAGCTGGTTCGCAATCTGACATCAGAAGAAATTCTGGCGCAGCTGTTGACGGCGCGTGATCGTCTTGGTGATTTCCCGGATACCGACACACCGGATGGCGCTATCGTGCCTGCTGAAGGGCGCAAGATCACCAACATCGTCATGATGGGCATGGGTGAGCCGCTTTATAACTTCGAGGAAGTGAAGAAGGCTCTCCTGATTGCATCCGATGGTGATGGGCTGGCGCTTTCCAAGCGTCGTATCACGCTTTCGACCTCTGGAGTTGTGCCGGAAATCTATCGCACTGGTGAAGAAATCGGCGTGATGCTGGCGATCTCGCTGCATGCCGTGCGCGACGAACTGCGCGATCTTCTGGTGCCGATCAACAAGAAATATCCGCTGGAACAGCTGATCAAGGCTTGCCGTGAATATCCCGGCCTGTCGAATGCCAAGCGCATCACCTTTGAATATGTGATGCTCAAGGACATCAATGACAGCATGGAAGACGCCAAGCTGCTGGTGAAGCTGCTGCGCGGTATTCCGGCCAAGATCAATCTCATTCCGTTCAACCCATGGCCGGGCACCAACTACCAGTGCTCCGACTGGGAACATATTGAACGCTTCGCCGATTATGTGAATGCGGCAGGCTACGCTTCGCCGATCCGCACGCCACGCGGCCGCGATATTCTGGCGGCCTGTGGTCAGTTGAAGTCGGAATCAGAACGTATGCGCAAGACAGAACGTCTGGCGCTTGAAGCGATGATGATCGCCGGACACGGTGAGTAATTTACGAGGACTAAGCGCGGTTGACTGATACGTTCGATTATATCTCGCGTTTTGTTGTTATTGTTTTCGGCTATTGCGTAGCCGTTCTGGCCGCCGGATTCTTTCTGGCGGCCATTCTGTATAGCCAGATCGATGTGCTCGGTTATGCGCTTTCCGATCCGTTCTTTCAGGATGTTTTCAACGAGATTCGCGACGCCTGGGATATGACCGGCTTTTATGCGGCGGTTCTGATAGGTGGCCCTGTACTGGCCACAATGGCGGGTGGTTTCAGCTTTTTCCCGGCAGTGGTGCTGATCGTGATCAGCGAAGTGCGTGGCTGGAAATCATCCCTGCCCTATTGCATTGGCGGACTTGTGATTGGCCTGCTGGGAGTGGGCGCTGGGTCACTACTTGCTGTCGCTGATCAACAGATTGCTGCAAGTATCGTTCTTCTGACCGGCGCCTTTGCATGTTCAGGCATCGTCGGCGGCTTCGTCTACTGGCTGATTGCCGGTCGCAACGCCGGGCGATTTTTAGAGCGCATCCCGAAAAGTGTGAAACGGTTTTCGGACAAAGATGCGCGGTAAAAAAATAAGTTAGAGCGCTGATCTGATCCAATCAGATCAAAACGCGCTCTAACGGACCGGCTGCGTAATTTCACTTTGCCTGTGCGGTGATAATTTTCAGCGCAAAAGCCGAGAAGACGCCCGCAAAAAGCCAATCGACAATTCGCGTAACAGTTGGATTCTTCTTGAGAAGACCGGCGAACTTGTCGGCTGCAACCACCATTGGAATGGTGAAAGGCAGTGCCAGCGGAATGAAGGACAATCCCAGAAAGAACAGCTTTCCCATCGCATGAGGATCATGTGCCGAAACGAACTGCGGCAGGAAGGTCATGTTGAACAGGATGATCTTTGGATTGAGCAGGTTGATGCCAAGTCCGGTCGCCCAGTTCTGAACCAAAGTGTGCTTCTTGCCGCCATTCTTTTCCGGTGAAAATGCCGAACCTTTGCGGATGGCCTGTACTGCAAGCCAAACGAGATAGACCGCACCCACCACCTTCAATGCGGTGAAGGCTGCAGGCGAAGCGAGGATGAGCGCTGAAAGTCCAAGTGCTACCATGCTCGTATGCACAACAATGCCGGTGCTTGCGCCTGCCATACAGGCAAAACCAGCGGCCTTGCCTTCAGAAAGCGCTCGACCGACAAAAAGCGTCATGTCCGGGCCGGGGGTGATGGATAAAATTGCAGTAGCGATCACGAACTGGACGAAGATGGTCCATTCGGGAATGAAGGTCAGGTTTGTCAGAAAAGACATCGAAAGGCACTCCGAGAATTCGCGGCAAGCTAACGCGAATTCAATTGCGCCGCCATAGGATTCTTTTAGCCGTCTCAGCGTCCCATATTTATGCGTAGGCAACCCACCCGCGATAGGTGAAAGATGCATAAAAAAGGCTCAGATCCTTGAAGCCCGCACCACGTATCAGCGCCTCATCCTGTCGCGGCGTAAGAATATGCAAACGCTCATTGATCGCTGTACCGGCTTTTACTGCACTTGCCATATCGACACCGGAATCATTCAAAAAGGCAGAATAGCGTGACAACCACAAAGCTCGCTCATCGGCACTGCCCTGCTCAAAACTGAAATGTGCCATGATAAATGGTGCGCCGGGTTTCAGGCGGCGATGGATGTCTGAAAGAGTTTGTTTGCGCGTTTTCTCATCCAGAAAATGCATGGTCAGCAAACAGACTGCTCCATCAAATGGCCCGAGAGCTGAGCTATCGATATAACCTTCATGGAAGTTCACACGAGCTGCATTGGTGCCAAGGTTTTGCCGCGCCAATTGAAGCATTTCTGCGGAAGGGTCGACACCTTCAAAGGTCCAATGCGGGTGATTTTCCGCAAAGAGCTTGAGTTCAAGACCACCGCCCGCACCCAACACCAGAATGCTTGCAGTATCGGACACGGTTTCGGCAAGCAGCAAACGCGTCATGCGCTGCATATCCCGAAATCCCGGCACAGCTTTCGGCGGCCCTTCTGCGTAACGTGCTACGACCTGCGGATCGGTAAATGGATTGTCAGAATTAATCATGTAACTTTTATAGTTACAAATCAAAGTGACAGTCAAGACTGTCCATAATGGCAGATGATGCTTTCTTTTCGCTGACAAAGTGCCATCCGGCTTGCGCGCCGCTTAGCAACTGATAAAAGAACTGCAACATCCTGTTCTACGGCCCTTTGGGCCACAATCGCATCTCAGACGGAAGTGAACTATGAGCAAGCTGAAAGACGTTAAAAAGGTCGTTCTCGCCTATTCTGGCGGTCTCGACACCTCGATCATCCTGAAATGGTTGCAGACTGAGCTTAACGCAGAAGTCGTCACCTTTACCGCCGATCTCGGCCAGGGCGAAGAACTTGAACCAGCACGCAAGAAGGCCGAAATGCTGGGTATCAAGGAAATTTTCGTTGAGGATGTGCGCGAAGAATTCGTGCGCGATTTCGTCTTCCCGATGTTCCGCGCCAACGCCGTCTATGAAGGCGTCTATTTGCTCGGCACTTCGATTGCCCGTCCGCTGATCTCCAAGCACCTGATTGAAATCGCCAAGAAGACCGGCGCTGACGCAATTGCGCACGGCGCGACCGGCAAGGGCAATGATCAGGTTCGCTTCGAGCTTTCCGCATATGCGCTGAACCCGGACATCAAGATCATCGCTCCATGGCGCGACTGGTCGTTCAAGAGCCGCACGCATCTGCTCGAATTTGCTGAACAGCACCAGATTCCGGTCGCGAAAGACAAGAAGGGCGAAGCGCCATTCTCGGTTGACGCAAACCTGCTGCACTCTTCGTCTGAAGGCAAGGTTCTGGAAGATCCGGCGATCGAAGCGCCTGAATATGTGCATATGCGCACGATTTCGCCAGAAACCGCCCCGGATACACCAACCATCATCAAGATTGGCTTTGAAAAGGGTGATGCGGTTTCGATCAATGGCGAACGTCTGTCGCCTGCAACGCTGCTTGCCAAGCTCAACGATTATGGTCGTGACAACGGCATTGGTCGTCTTGACCTCGTTGAAAACCGCTTCGTCGGCATGAAATCGCGCGGCGTCTATGAAACGCCAGGTGGCACGATCCTGTTGGCAGCACACCGCGCCATCGAATCGATCACGCTCGATCGTGGTGCGGCGCACCTCAAGGATGAGCTGATGCCACGATATGCGGAACTCATCTATTACGGTTTCTGGTTCTCGCCAGAACGCGAAATGCTGCAGGCCGCTATCGATCTCAGCCAGCGTCACGTCGAAGGTGAAGTCACACTCAAGCTCTATAAGGGCAATGTGATTGTGACCGGTCGTGAATCGGACAAGTCGCTCTATTCCGACAAGCTCGTGACGTTTGAAGACGATCAGGGCGCCTATGACCAGAAGGACGCAGCAGGCTTCATCAAGCTCAATGCACTTCGTCTGCGCACTTTGGCTGCACGCGACCGTCGCTAAGCTTTTTAAAACACGGAAAAAGCCCGCCTTTCGGCGGGCTTTTTCTTTTAAAACGCAAACGGAGCGTGAGCCGTGTTTCTCTATCTTGCGATGCCTCTTTGCATTCTGCTCGGGATTTATCTGCTGGTCCGATGCATTTCCATTCTGTGGGGCATCATCATGCCAGCGATCCGTCATCGCTTTAGAGCCGACAGCCGGCCACATGTCTTTCATTTGCCAAAAGCGGGACAGTACACAGTCAGCATCGTCTTTCCACCACTGACGATTATTTCAGGGATCGCATATTTCTCTGCGCAATTTGCAATCAGAGAGCGCGAGAGCGGTGCAGCAATCGCCTATCGTTCCACAAGCCGTTCGCTGCTCAGCGTCAGACGCACGGATATGCGCGGCTATGCTTCTCATGCTCTTGGCAATTTTGAATGCATGACACCCGGCGGTTACGAGATAACCTGTCTCACGCCTGAAAAAATCAGGCCAGAATTTCAGCTCGAAATCTCGCCTTATGTTTCGTTTCTGAAACTCGTTCCTGCAATCTTAGGGACAATTATAGCAAGCGGAATGAGCATCGGCGGAACGATTATCTTCGTGCTCTTGCTGGCAGACAAAATTTGATAATGTCAGACCGCGTTTCGGATTGCTGCAAGCATCTTTTCTTCGCCGGGGCGCAAGGTCAGCACGCGAACGCCATTCGACGTGACAGCGACGGTATGTTCAAACTGCGCTGACAATTTTCCATCGCGCGTCACAACTGTCCAACCGTCTTTTTCGGTCTTTACCTTGGCTGTGCCCTGATTGAGCATCGGCTCGATGGTGAACACCATGCCTTCACGCAGACGCTCACCCGTACCCGGCTTGCCGAAGTGCAGAACCTGCGGCTCCTCATGCATTTCACGACCAATGCCATGGCCGCAATATTCACGAACCACGCTGTAATCATGACGTTTTGCATGACGCTCGATAGCATAGCCAATATCGCCCAGCGTAGCGCCGGGACGCACGGCAGCAATGCCCTTCCATAGCGCCTCATAGGTCACACGCACCAAACGCGAAGCAAAGAGAGCCACTTCACCGACCATATAGGTTTTGCTGGAATCAGCGATATAGCCGTCCTTCTCAAGGGTAATGTCGAAATTGATGATCTCACCATTTTCGATGACTTCGCTATCCGATGGCATTCCATGGCAGACGACTTCATTCCTTGAGGCATTGAGCACATAAGGAAAATCATACTGCCCTTTACTTGCAGGCCGCGCCTGTAATTCGCGGGTGATATAATCCTCAACCAGATCATTGACCTGCATCGTAGTCAGGCCAGCAAGCGGTGTGTGATCGAGAAGTGTAAAAACGGACGCCAGCAGCGCGCCTGAAGCCGCCATTTTTTCCACCTCGGCAGGTGTCTTTGTCATGATGACTGCACCACCAGAACGGGAAGCTCGACCTGTGCCGCGCGCAACTGCATCTGTACGATTTCATTGAAGGACAGTTCCGGATTTGCCTGTGCCAGCATACCGATTTTCATCCAGTATTCAGCCTGCGCATTGATCGAACGGCACATGACATCACTTGCCTTGCGCAATTCCTCATGCAGTTCATCGCTGATTTTTACGATACCCATAATACTTTCCAGTTCAATATATATGAAACATATATAAACCGTATATCGAAGCCTATCAAGACGCCCAATCTCAGTGAGCTGATCTAAACCATTTGCTTTTAGTATGGCGCCATATTATATGGCGACATATGGAAATTATTGAGCAAAAACATCACGCCCTTCTGGGTGAACTGGAACGCCGCAGCAGTCCGTCTGCTGACGCGCTTAAAACCTGTTTTGAAATCCTGTCGCTTGCCGCTGCAATTGACCACGATTGTGCCAACAGGCTTGCCCCCCACAAGCTTTCCGAAGGCAAGTTTGTTCTGTTGTTTCTTTTGCAGAATGTGCCTGATGGCCTTTCACCACACGAGCTTTCAGAGCGTGCTGGCGTGACACGCGCGACCATTACCGGCCTGCTTGATGGCTTGGAACGCGATGGCTTTCTCAAGCGCCATGCGGACACGCAGGATCGCCGCAAACTGACGATCAGGCTGACATCCGAAGGAGCGCGATTGGCGCAACAGCTTTTCGTTGAACATACAACATGGATTGCGAGCCTGATGAGCGATCTTTCCGCCGATGAACAATCAGTGCTCAGCACATTGCTGCGCCGTATTTTCAGTCGCACGGATGCGGGACGAAAGCCATGAGCAAATCGCCGTTGAAAATTTCCGATATCTCGGCTGATCGACTTTCTGAGTTACACAGCGGAGCGGTTGAAACGACCGTACTGACCGAATGTCTGGCGATTAACTTTGCGAGCCTCATGCAAAACGCATTTCCGGCTATTGGTCAGGTCGCCTTGCAGGGAATACATGAAGCCAAGGATCTTGGCATTTCACGACGCATGATGATGGCAGCACAGATTTTGCTCGCAAACTCTGGCGGTCAAGTAATCAATTCTCTGAGTATCCATCCGTCAGATACCGTGCGCGGCTGGGCCTGTTTTGCCATCGGTCAGCTACAAAGCCTTTCTCTTGCAGAACGTCTGAAGCTCATACGCCCGCTCGCAGATGATCTACATTTTGGCGTGCGCGAATGGGCATGGCTCGGTCTTCGCGAGCATATTTCTTCTGAGATTGACCAGACGATCCAACTGCTTACGCCATGGACTGCCGATCCGTCCCCCTATATCCGGCGATTTGCCTGCGAAGCCACCCGCCCGCGTGGCGTTTGGTCGGCACATATCAAAAGCCTGAAAGAAGCCCCTGAAAAGGCTTTGTCAATTCTGACACCACTTCGCGCCGATCCCGCACCTTATGTGCAGGATTCGGTCGCCAACTGGCTCAATGATGCAGCCAAAAGCCGACCCGAATGGGTCAAGGCGCTTTGCGCTGACTGGCTTGAAGCAAGCACAAATCCCGCGACTGCACGTATCTGCAAACGCGCACTCCGTTCCTTTTCTAAATAACATCCCGGAAACGACATGACCCATTATCTCGCAGAACTCTATTCACCCAAGGCAAGCTGGCTGGCACTTGATCTTGAAGGCAGGCAGGCTTTCTTTGAAAAGGTCGGTGCTGGCATGGGCGGTCTGGCCGAACGTGGTATCGAGGCTCTGGCCCTCGGCCCTATTAACCCAACCAAACCTTATGCGCCGAAGCAAAGCTTTTTTGCGATTTGGCGCTTCCCGGATGAGATGGCTCTCGACATGCTGATTGCCGGAATCACCGCCACCGGTTGGCATGATTATTTTGATACCGTCAATGCGGCAGGTGCTGGCACCGATCTTGGTGGCCATCTCGCCCAACTGGCGGGCGTGCCTTTCAAAGAAGCCGCCTGATCTGATCAACCATGACCGTAGATGCTTCCTTTCAGAGTGCTATCTGAGAGGAAGCATTTTTCTTATCCACACATCCTCACAGCTGATCCCGCTTGACTCTTTGCGGACTCGATTCAATACTAGAACATAAAGTGAACATATAGCATTCCAATAAAAGCGTGAGGCAGTTTCACGTCTGGAATTGCATCCTTACAAACACAGGGTTTTGAACGTGAGCGGCATCGACATCACGGCGTTGCGGCGCATGGTTACGGCCATCGAAGGCAATGTCTCACAGGCAAGTTTTACAGACGAGACCGAAACAGGCTGCGGACGTGCAGGCAGTTTCACACTCGGCCTTGCCGGAGCTGATGATGCTTTTCCGCATGGCCTGAGAGGCGATGCACTGCATGAGGTTTTTGCTGAAAACCCCGGCGCGCATATGGCCGCTACCGGTTTCGCGCTGGCGATGGCTTTGCGTGCATCCCCTTCAAGAAGACCAGTCATCTGGATTGAGGAAGAAAGCGCCTCAAGCGAATATGGCGGGCTTTATCCACCGGGGCTTCATGCCTTCGGAATCAATCCATCACGGCTGTTAATCGTGCGCTGCCCCACCGCTCAAGATGTTTTAAAAGCAGCGAATGATGCGCTTGAAGAGGCAAGTGGCAAGGCTTCGAACCTCATTTCCGGCGTGGTCGCCTCGGTGAGCGGCCAGCCGAAATGTCTCGACCTGACCGCCTCGCGTCGCCTGCTTCTGGCAACCGAAACCGCACACTTGCCTGTCATCCTGCTCAGAAGCCACCAAACAGGCGTGCAGAGCGCTGCCGTCAGCCGCTGGCGGGTGGCACCTGCATCCTCCCGCTCCAGCGGCGCGAATGCACCCGGAAAGCCGGTTTTTTCCGCAATTCTGGAACGCAATCGACACGGCACCTGTGGGCAATGGATCATGGAATGGAACAATGAAACCCTCGAATTTGGAACAGCCGAACAGAACGGCAGATCGCGTGTTCCTCGCCCTCTGGTTTCCGTTTCTGCCGACCGACCGGCTTCGCAACAACATTCAGCATGATGGCACAGAAAAAATGCCGCTTGTCGTCACCGAGCGCACGGCCAATGCGCTGCGCCTGACGGCAGTGGATGCTAAGGCTGCAAAGCTCGGTCTTTTCCCCGGCATGGCGCTGACCGATGCGCGAGCGCGGGTGGAAAGGCTTGACGTTGCAACAGCCGCACCGGAACGCGATGCAGCGTTGCTCAAGCGTCTTGCCCATTGGTGCGAACGCTACACGCCGCTTATAGCCTTCGACGAGCCGCATGGGTTGATGCTCGACATCACTGGCTGCGCACATCTTTTTGGCGGGCTTGCTGCCATGCGTGAGGACGCAATCATGCGGATTGAACGGGCTGGCCTGAACATACAGGCGGCAATGGCTGACAACAGCTTTGCCGCACGGCTTCTGGCACGCGGAACGCGCGGCGGCGTTTTCAGCAAGGCTGGTGTCGACCATTTTTTACCACGCCTGCCGATCAGCTCTCTTGAACTGAACGAGGCTGCTGAGACGGGCCTTAAACGCGCCGGGCTAAAGCGCATTGGCGATGTGATGGCGCTGCCCCGCGCAGCCTTGACTGCGCGTTTTGGAACCGACCTTGCCACCAAGCTTGACCGGCTGGCACGACAGGAGCGCGCACCGATTTCGCCCCTGCGTATCGTGCCGCTCAACATTGCCGAACGTCGCATGTCCGAACCGGTCACGGTGATGGAGCTTGTTGAGCAAATTTTGCAGGAGCTGGCGCAGGAGCTGTTTGCACTTCTTGAAATCGAGGGAAAAGGCGCACTTCTAATCGAAGCATCCTTCTTCCGTGTCGACGGTGAGGTGCGCCATATCCGTATCGAAACTGGCCAGCCTTTGCGTGAAGATCGGGTATTTCTCAGGCTGGCGCGGGAGCGGCTCAAGGCTCTCACCGATCCGCTTGATGCCGGTTTTGGCTTCGACATGATCCGCCTGGCAGCACTTCGCAGCGGAGCAATCGCACAGCGCCAGACAGGGCTTGATCAGCATGAAGAAGATGAAGCTGGCTTCAGCCAGTTGATCGACCGGCTTTCGGCGAGGTTGGGGCAGGAGCGTGTACTGGTTTCCTTTTCGCGCAATACGCACATTCCCGAACGAGCTTTTGGTCTGCGCCCGGCCCTGCAAATCCACAAAAGCGAAGGCGATTATGAAAGCAGCCCAACACTTCCCGATGATCCGCCCGCGCGACCAATCAAACTGTTTCGTCCACCGCAGCCAATCGAGAGTATTGCGGAAGTACCTGACAGTCCGCCCTCGTTTTTCCTGTGGCGGCGTGTGCGTCATCATGTGCGGCTTGCCGAAGGCCCAGAACGGATCGAACCGGAATGGTGGCTTTCCATCGGTCATGATGTGCCACAGCTGCGCGATTATTACCGCGTGGAGGATGATAACGGCCAGCGCTTCTGGATTTTCCGCGAAGGGCTTTATGACGGCTTGAATCATCCGCGCTGGTTTTTGCATGGGCTGTTTGCGTGATGCCCCGCTATTTTGAAATGGCGGTGGCCAGCAACTTTTCTTTCCTGAGTGGCGCATCGCATCCGCAGGAGCTGGTCTTGCAAGCTCACGCGCTCGGGCTGTCCGGTATCGGCATTGCCGACCGCAACACGCTGGCCGGTGTGGTTCGCGCCCATGCTGCGTGGAAAGATATTCGCGACACATGCGACTTCCGTCTGTTCATCGGCTGCCGCCTTTCCTTCATTGACGGCACGCCAGACATGGTCGTCTATCCGCGTGATCGCGCAGCCTATGGACAATTGTGCCGCCTGCTGACAGATGGCAAGCACCGAGCTGTCGCCAAGGGAGAATGTCATCTTGAGTGGGGCGATCTGCTATTTCGGGCGCGGCAGTTTCAGATCGCAGTCTTTGCTCCCGATGAAGATGATCCTGATTTTGCGGCACGTCTGACGGAGATCGCACAAGCCGCGCCCGGCTCTGTCTGGCTGGCGCTGACCATGCCGCATCGGGGGCATGACGGACGCCGCGCAGAGCGCATCGCACGCTTTGCAGCGGAAGCGAATGTGCCGTTGCTTGCCACCAATGATGTGCTTTATCACCATACGGATCGCCGTGCGCTGCAAGATGTGCTGACGGCAACACGGCATTACACAACAGTTTTCACGGCAGGGCGATTGCTTGAAAAAAACGCCGAGCGGCACCTCAAACCACCGCATGAAATGGTGCGCCTGTTCCGCAATTACCCGGCAGCGATTGAGACGACCGCCGATTTCGTGGCCCCAATCACCTTCCGGCTCGATGAGCTAAGCTATGATTATCCTGATGAGCCAGTGCCACCGGGCAAGACACCGCAACAGCATTTGCATGATCTGACATGGTACGGCGCTGCCCAGCATTATGGCGCGGATAGCATACCGCCGAAGGTGCAAGGACTGATCCGTAAGGAACTGGCACTGATAGAACAACTGCAATATGCGGCTTACTTTCTCACCGTCCATGACATTGTGAGCTTTGCCAAAAGAGAAAAGATTCTGTGTCAGGGGCGAGGATCAGCAGCCAATTCCGTTGTCTGTTTTTGCCTTGGCATAACCGGAGTCGACCCGGCAGAAGTGGATCTTCTGTTTGAGCGTTTCATCTCCGTCGAGCGAAAAGAACCACCCGATATTGACGTCGATTTCGAGCATGAGCGGCGCGAACAGGTGATGCAATATGTCTATGATCGCTACACGAGAGACCGTGCGGCGATTGTCGCGACCGTTATCAGCTATCGCTCGCGCAGTGCCATCCGCGATGTCGGCAAGGCGCTGGGCCTGACTGAAGATGTGACGGCTGCACTTGCCAACACGGTCTGGGGCATATCTGGCGGTGGTATCGACAAGGAACATATCCGACAGGCAGGGCTTGATCCCGATAATCCCATCATCCGGCGTGCAGTCGAACTGGCGCTGGAGCTGATCGGTTTTCCACGGCATCTGTCGCAGCATGTGGGCGGGTTTGTGCTGACGCGTGACCGTCTGGACGAGACAGTGCCAATCGGCCCGGCTGCAATGGACAAACGCTCGTTCATTGAATGGGACAAGGACGACATCGACGAAGTCGGTCTGATGAAAGTCGATGTGTTGTCGCTCGGTATGCTCACCTGCATCCGTAAGGCTTTCGACCTCATTCATACGCACAAACCGCAGCTTTATGGTGGCAAGAAGCTGACGCTCGCGACAGTAGAGCGAAAAGATGACGCTGTTTACGACATGCTTTGCAAAGACGATTCGGTCGGCGTGTTTCAGGTTGAAAGCCGCGCACAGATGAACATGCTGCCGCGCCTGCGCCCACGAAAATATTATGATCTTGTCATTCAGGTCGCCATTGTACGCCCCGGCCCTATTCAGGGCGACATGGTGCATCCTTATCTGAGGCGGCGAAGCGGACAGGAAAATGTCACCTATCCCTCGCCTTCCCCCGAACATGGCGAGCCGGACGAGCTGCGAAAAATTCTGGAAAAGACCAAAGGCGTGCCGCTGTTTCAGGAACAGGCCATGCGCATTGCCATTGAGGCCGCGAAATTCACGCCAGATGAAGCCAATCTTTTACGTCGCGCCATGGCGACCTTCCGCAAGATGGGCACCATCCATACCATGGAAACGAAGATGATCGATGGCATGGTCAACCGTGGCTATGATCGGACCTTTGCCGAGAATTGCTTCAACCAGATCAAAGGCTTCGGTGAATATGGCTTTCCGGAAAGCCATGCCGCAAGCTTTGCGCATCTGGTTTATATTTCCGCATGGATCAAATGCCATCATCCAGAGGTGTTTGCGGCAGCGCTTCTCAACTCACAGCCTATGGGGTTTTATGCGCCAGCGCAGATCGTGCGCGATGCCTGTGAGCATGATGTGAGGGCATTGCCTGTCGATGTGAACTTTAGTCAGTGGGACAATATTCTGGCAGAAACGCAGGACGGGAAACTTGCGCTTCGGCTCGGCTTTCGTCAGATCGACGGGTTTTCCAAGCGCAATGCCAAGCTCCTTATGGCAGGCCAACATGATCCTTATCGCAGCATTGAAGACATGCACCACCGCCTGCGACTAGACCGGCGCGCATTCACTCTCCTCGCTGATGCCGACGCTTTCGGTTCACTCGACATTGACCGCCGTGACGCATTATGGGTCGTGCGACGTCTGCCCAATGATGAAACATTGCCGCTGTTCCGCGCCGCCGAAACAAGCGAACTGGCGGAAGAACCGCGCACGAAACTTCCGGAAATGGCTGCTTCCGAACATGTGATTGCCGACTATGAAACAACCCGGCTCTCGCTTAAAGGCCATCCGCTGCAATATCTGCGTGAAGGCCTTGCAGCAGAAGGTGTTTCCACCTGTCGGGCCGTGCAGCAAAGCAAACAGGGAAGCCGCATGAAGGTTGCGGGCATTGTCACCGTGCGCCAGCGTCCCGGCAGCGCCAAGGGTGTGGTGTTTCTAACCATCGAAGATGAAACGGGCATTGCCAATATCGTCGTCTGGCCAAAGATCATGAAGACCTTCCGCCGCGAAGTGATGGGGGCACGGCTTATTCTTATTGATGGGCAGGTTCAGCGCAGCCCGGAGGGCGTCGTGCATCTGGTGGCGGCGAAAATTCAGGATCGTTCCGCTACACTCATTGAAATGAGCGGACGCGAACCGCAAAGGCTCATTGCGCCCTCACAAACGACCGCACGTCATCCACGAAATGTGAAGATTATGCCGAACTCACGCGACTTTCATTAAGACTGAAATCACGTCCCGACCACGAACACTGCACAATAATGAAGTGCAGCGCCAACCACGACAAAGCCATGCCAGATGGCATTTTGAAAACGCAAGCGTTCCCAGACGTGGAAGATCACGCCCAGCGAATAGACCATACCGCCTGCAGCGATCAGCCAGAAGACGGCAGGCGGCAGTGATTGCACCATGGTGTCATAGACCATGACGCCACTCCAGCCGAGCGCCAGATAAAGCAGGATCGATAGACGATCAAAGCGTCCGGGCATGAAGAGTTTGAGAAAGATACCGACAAACGCCACGCTCCAGACAAAGAGAAGCAGCGGCAAGGCGCGATCACCCATATGCATGGCAAAAGGCGTATAAGTGCCAGCAATCAAGAGATAAATGGCCGAATGATCGAAACGGCGCAGGAACCATTTTGTCGGCGAAACGGGCCAGATATTATAAACCGCCGAAATCCCGAGCGCACCCAGAAGACTTGCCAGATAGACGCTCGAAGAAATCGAAGTGGCTGCCGACATGTTCGGTAGAAAATAGAGCAACATGGCAATTGCACCGGCAAGCGCCAGAGCAACACCCAGCACATGGATGACGCCATCGGCCCAAAGCTCAGCCCGATCATATTTCCATTTAATTGGATAAGGCAGTTTTACATCCATCTCACGCGCTCTTGTCTTCTAAAGGTGGGAACCGGTTTTGGGATAAACCGCGACACGCTTTTGTTAAGACAGCAAACTGCCATCGCTTTGCAGCGTCAAGATGACAGTTTGTCGGATGAACTTATTGCGCGGAAGGCGTATAGGAAGCCTGAATCGGTGCGACACCCGGCAACGGAGCAGCAGCTGCATCTGGCAGAGTTGTCGTTTCGGATGACGCCGCTGCGGCATCGCGGGTTGGGCCACTACGCTTCCAGCTGCCATCAAGTCCGGTTTCCTGCAGCAATCCCTTGCGCTTGGCATCATAATAATAACCGCGTGCATAGAAACGAACAGCTTGGCTTTCGTCTCCACCAGCAACCTTATAGGCGCCGGAGAGGTAACGAACCGCATATTTCAGGTTCGTCTCAGCATCGAGAAGGCCCTTGGCATTGCCCTTGTAGCCCATACCGCGCGCGGTTGGATGACTGATCTGCATCAGACCCCAATATGGTCCATTACGCGCACCCGGATTAAAACGGCTTTCGCGATGCACCACGCGGCGTACCAGACGCTCCGGCACATCATAGGCAACAGAATACTTGGTAATCAGCGCGTCGAGTTCTTCCGGTGCGTGATCAGGTGTTTCAAATGCCATATTGGCAGCCATGGAGGCTGGTGAGGCTTCCGCCTGCGCACCGGCATAAGCCATCATCGGCTCAGACTGACCGCGAATGCCCGGAATCGGCACATTGGTAGGAAGAACCGGGCTTTCGAGCGATGCAACTGCCTGCGTTCCATCAGCAGGAGCAGTCGCGTCAGCAACTGCGGTGGCGCCTGCGGCTGGAGTTGCCGTGTCGCCCGTTGCAGATACGGTTGCGGTCGTCGTTGAATTTTCAGTCGGCGAAATCAGCGCGGTCTTTGCAGGCTTTCCGTCACTTGTCGTGTTGCAGGCGCTGAGAGCAACTGCACAACCGAGGAGGAGAGCACCTTTAAGAAAGGTCAGAGAAAGCGGCTTTGATGGAGCTTGTGTACGCATGAGTGACCGATCCTATGAATCGAAATCTTGTTCGATGCGTTTTTCGAGTTCAACCAGATCAGCTGGCAGAGGCATACCTGTGGCTTTGAGCGTGTTAAGCTTCTCACGAACCGTTTCACGAATCTCATGAACGTCCTGCGGCTGATTTACCATCTGCTCAAAAAGCAGGGCGATTTCCGCTTTGATGTCCTCGAATGCCATAAGACCCTCTTGGCTTGAGCGGTCCGTTTTGCGGCCCGGTTCAGACAATATTCTTTCAATCGATGACAGTCATGTACCACGCAAAATACGCAAAGCGGAAGCCCAGAACGTCAAAGGCGCGTCAAAATGAATATTTCAAAGCGTAATAGAGCGATTTTAAGCCTCACAGAATGCGAGGCAGCATTGTATCTATCGCATTGAATTCATGTGCAAAAATTCCGAAGTCGTCAAAACCGAGACCACCATCGGGATCAAACAGATAAATGCTCATCCAGATGAGCGCACATGTCAGCAAAATCGCCAAAATCGTCAGAAGCAGAAGGCGGCGACCGAGAGCGGCCTTCTGGCCCGCTCCCTCAGGTGGGTTCTTATTCATATTCAATCGTCATTCGTGGCATTCAAATCTTCTGGTGGTGTACCATGTTCTGGCTCTGCTGCAAGATAGCCCTGATGCACGAGCGCCTTTCGGAGAATGAGAATAATTGCCTCAGTCTGATTGAGGCCCGGATGCGTCTCATGAATGAAACGTTCGAGAGCGTCATGCACGTCAGTGGGGAGATAGGTGCTCATCGTTCCTCCGTTATCAGAGCGCTTTCAAATGAGGTCAGCGCCCTGTCTTTCGTTCTTATTATTACCCTGCACAAAACTGATGTGCAGTTTTCACCCAAATGCTCGAAGCCCCCTAAGCCAGCCTAGACAACCTTTACAGAAATCGACCCAACGCCGCCTACTGCCCCTTCGAGAAGGTCACCACGCTGGACAGGTCCGACGCCTGCCGGTGTGCCAGTGTAAATAAGGTCGCCCGGTTGAAGCTCAAACAGAGACGAAAGATAAGAAATCGTTTCGGCAACCTTCCAGATCATCTGATTAAGATCGCCCGACTGGCGGGTTTCTCCATTAATTTTCAGAGAAATTTCAGCCGATTCGGGATGGCCGATTTCCGACACGGGTACAATGGCTGAGCATGGCGCGGAATGCTCAAAAGCTTTCGCCACCTCCCAAGGACGACCCGCCTTCTTTGCAACGGCCTGCAAGTCACGGCGCGTCATGTCGATGCCGACTGCATAACCATAAACATGGTCCAGTGCCTGTTCGACTGCAATGTCCTTGCCGCCTTTTTTGAGAGCCACGACCAGCTCAATCTCATGATGCACGTCTTCGGTCTTCGGCGGGTAGGGAAAATCACCGCCTTCAATCACAAGGCTATCCGGGTTTTTCTGGAAGAAGAAAGGCGGATTGCGCGTTGGATCACCACCCATTTCAATCGCGTGATCGGCATAGTTCTGACCGACACAATAAATGCGATGCACGGGAAAACGCGCTTCGGTTCCCTTAACCGGCACGAATGGCTGCGGAGAAGGCGCGAAAACATAGTTTGTCATGAAAGGCTGATCCCGTGAGAATATAACTGATATTGAATATCATGCAGGCAGGAATCATCTGCGGCAAGCCTTGGCGGTGCAATTTTCCGTCATGCGTTATTATGCCGTTGTGACGATGTAATTCGCATCGCGTGAGGATGAGACCACGAGTTCGGCATTGGGAATATCATTGGAAAGTGCGCGCTGACGTGCTGCGTCTTCTGTGTGTCCATAATCAAGCCAACGCTGGATGAGGCGACGTTCAAGCTCGGAAAAAGGCACTTCCAGAAAGATCGTCATATCGAAAAACGATGCGAGTTCCGTCCAGGGCTCCTGATCGAGCAACAGATAATTGCCTTCCACCAGCAGAATTTGATGATCGGCGCGCACGATTGCTGCGCCGGCGCGTGCAAGATCAAGCGTGCGATCAAAGGCCGGAATGACGACATCTTCCGAAGCATTTTTCAAGCGCTCCAGCAGAGCTGCAAAGCCTGCGCAGTCAAAAGTGGGCGGCGACCCTTTACGGCTCCGAAGGCCTCGCTCATCAAGGATTGCATTGTCCAGATGAAAGCCGTCCATCGGCACAATAACGGCTGGCCCTACTCCGCCTTTATTGATCGCATCCCGCAGATATTCAGAGATCGTCGACTTACCTGCACCGGGTGGACCAGCAATCGCAACAATCAAACGGCCGTCTGTAATTGAAAGCTTTGAGAGAATTTCTGCCGGCAGACTTTCCGTTGGGCAAGGCTTCATATGAGGGTACCTGAAATGAAAAATAGAAGTGTTTCTGCAGAACAGCACACAGTTTGTTATTTTCAAACAATAAGTTTGATCTATCTTGTCTTGCAATGACCGCAAAGACTGATCACTTGCTAGTTCAAATCATTGAATCGAACGGGAAAAATATGACCGTCAAGACAGTTGCAACCACGCCCTTTCAGGATCAGCAACCCGGAACATCCGGTCTGCGCAAGAAGGTCCCGGTTTTCCAGCAGCCCAATTATGCTGAAAACTTCATCCAATCGGTTTTCGATGTGCTGGACGGCTTTGCGGGCAAGACGCTCGTGGTTGGTGGTGATGGTCGCTTCTATAATCGCGAAGTGATCCAGAAAGTCATCAAGATTGCAGCGGCCAATGGTTTCGGCCGCATCATGGTTGGTCAGGGTGGTATTCTCTCCACACCTGCAGCTTCCAACATGATCCGCAAATACAAGGCTTTTGGTGGTCTCATTCTCTCCGCCAGCCACAATCCCGGCGGCCCGAACGAAGATTTTGGCATCAAATACAATATCGGCAATGGCGGTCCTGCGCCTGAAAAGATTACCGAAGCGATCTTTGCGCGCTCGAAGGTTATCGATCAGTACAAGATCATAGAAGCAGCTGATATCGACCTCAACACGCTCGGAACCGCCAAAGTTGGCGACACCGAAATCGTCGTCTTTGATCCGGTCACAGACTACGCCGAACTGATGGAAAGCCTGTTCGACTTTGATGCCATACGCGCCATGATCAAGGGCGGCTTTGGCCTGAAATTCGATGCCATGCATGCCGTTACCGGGCCATATGCCAAGGAGATTTTTGAGCATCGTCTTGGCGCTCCGGAAGGCAGCGTGATGAACTTCGTTCCGCTGCCAGACTTTGGCGGACATCATCCCGATCCAAATCTCGTTTATGCCAAAGAGCTTTACGACCTTCTGATGTCTGATAAGGCACCGGATTTTGGCGCGGCATCGGACGGCGACGGCGACCGCAATCTCATCATCGGACGCGGCATTTTCGTAACCCCATCCGATTCTTTGGCAATGCTTGCGGCCAATGCGCATCTGGCACCCGGCTATAAGGACGGCATCAAGGGTATCGCCCGCTCCATGCCAACCAGCGCCGCAGCCGACCGCGTTGCAGAAAAGCTGGGCATCGGCATTTATGAAACGCCAACCGGCTGGAAATTCTTCGGCAATCTGCTCGACCACGGCAAGGTGACGATCTGCGGTGAGGAAAGCTCCGGCACTGGCTCTGACCATGTGCGCGAGAAAGACGGGCTGTGGGCAGTTCTGCTTTGGCTCAACATTCTGGCGGTGCGCAAGGAAAGCGTGAAAGCCATTGTCGAAGAGCATTGGGCGCGTTTTGGCCGCAACTATTACACCCGTCACGATTATGAAGCTGTTGATTCCGACATCGCAAAACAGCTGGTTGCTGATCTGCGTGGCAAGCTTGCAAGCCTGCCCGGCACCAGCGTCAACGATCTGAAGATCGAAAAGGCCGATGATTTCGCCTATCATGATCCGATCGACCATTCGGTAAGCGAACATCAGGGCATCCGCATCTATTTTGAAGGCGGTGCGCGTGTCGTTCTGCGTCTTTCCGGCACAGGCACATCGGGTGCCACCATCCGCATCTATATCGAGCGATATGAGGCAGATCAGGCCAAGCATGATCTCGACACGCAGGAAACACTGGCAACGCTGATTGATGCAGCAGAACAGATTGCCGAGGTAAAAAAGCGCAGCGGGCGCACTGAACCGTCGGTGGTTACATAATAAAAAGGGCCCTCTCGGGCCCTTTTCCTTTTGCGGGTTATTCGAACACAATCGCCGGAGCGGGCTTTCCAGCTCCCTCACCCGACTTCATATTCGCCCAAACCTTGGCTGCAATATCGCGATAGATTTTCGCATGTTCGCTGTCTGGTTCAACGACTGTGATCGGTGTGCCGTTGTCGGAATGCGCGCGCACATCCATATGCAGCGGCACTTCCCCAAGGAATGGCACGTTTAGGCGCTCAGCTTCCTTGCGCGCGCCACCATGTCCGAAAATATCATAGCGCTTGCCAGTGTCGGGCGCGATGAAATAGCTCATATTCTCGACTATGCCCAAAAGCGGCACATCGACCTTGCGGAACATGGCCAGTCCCTTGCGCGCATCAATCAGCGCCAGATCCTGCGGTGTGGAAACAACGACTGCACCCGCCAGCGGCACCTGTTGCGCCATAGTGAGCTGTGCATCACCGGTGCCGGGCGGCATATCGACGACAAGGACGTCGAGATTACCCCATGCCACTTCGCGCAGCATCTGTGTCAGCGCCGACATAACCATCGGTCCGCGCCAGATCATCGGTGTGTCTTCATCCACCATGAAACCCATCGACATCACCTTGACGTCGTAGTTTTCCATTGGCTTGAGAATGCGGCCTTCAACCGTTTCCGGGCGACCAGAAAGGCCGAGCAGACGTGGCATGGATGGGCCGTAAATATCGGCATCGAGAATGCCGACCTTCAGACCATTTGCGGCCATACCAAGCGCCAGATTAACGGCAGTCGTTGATTTACCGACACCCCCCTTGCCGGATGCAACAGCAATAATTGCGCCAACGCCGGGAATACCAGGCTTGGCTGCCGGGCGCGGTTGCGGTGGTTGGCGATTTGGCGCTGCCGCAGCCTGTGTCGGGCGTGGCTGTGGTTTTGGTGGCGGGGGCGCATCGTCACTTGTGCGACCGCCCTTCTTTTCCGCAGTCAGCGTGACCAGCGCACCGGACACACCCGGAATTTCCTTAACCGCCTTTTCAGCAGCCAATCGCATTGGTTCAAGCCCGTTTGCGCGATCCGCAGGAACCGTGATGGAAAAGAAGACCTTGCCGTCGGCAATGAAAATATCCGACACCAGACCGAGCGACACAACATCGCTTTCGAAATCTGGCCCTGTCACAGCTTTCAGCCGTTCGAGAACCTGTTCACGCGTTACGCCTGACATTATTCCAACCTCGTCTGCGGCAAGCTCTCCGCTTGCCCGCTTTGCATGTCTTGAGATAATCCAGTTTTAGCCAAAAGGCCAATAGAACCAAGCAAAGAGTTTTGAGAGACAGGTGACATAATGGCCAAAGCCATCCACACGATGATACGCGTTCTTGATGAGGGAAAGTCTGTTTCCTTCTATGATCAGGCTTTCGGTCTGAAGATCGCCGAGCGCATCGATTTCGAAAGCTTTACGCTTGTTTATCTGCGCAATGACGAAGCCGACTTCGAAGTAGAGTTGACCATCAACAAGGGGCGTACAGAGCCATATGACCTCGGCGACGGTTATGGCCATTTAGCTTTTGTGGTTGATGAACTTGATGCAGAACATGCTCGTTTCACAGGACTGGGCTTCAAGGTCGGCAAGCTGGTAGACTTTAAGAATGGTGACGTGCAGGTCGCGCGCTTCTTCTTTGTCGAAGATCCGGATGGCTACAAGATCGAAGTCATTCAGCACGGCGGGCGCTATGTTTGAGTAAGGGAATAAGGGGGCGCAGACCTTCTTTGAGCGCAAGCAAAATTCTTGGCTCTGAGCTCCCACCTTATTCTCTACTGCCTTAAGAACGCTTCTATTTGACGCTTGGCAAAGACAGCCACGTTGGAATAGATAAGGTCGATCCTGAAGGAGATTTTTGGGTTGAACACGCGCGCAGTCCAGTTACGGGCAACATTGGCGATACGCATTCTGAGCGTATTGGCACTGATGCTTGTCGCTTTTGGGCACAAGCCTGTTACGCTCGCTTCTCCTGAACAATTGCTGCTTGCAGAATATGTTCTGCCTGATGGCAGTTATCCCGTTCTCTGTATCACCGATCACGCAGTCGATCAGGACGGACATGACCGGGATCAACATCTGCATAACAGTAATATCTGTGATGCCTGCCGTATTTCGTCGGCATTCCTTTGCCCTACCCCCGCACCATCAACTGGTGCTGCACCGAATGTTGCCGCTGCTGACATTGTCGTACCGTCAGAGCCAATCTTACGGCAAACAGCCTATCCACCGTCCGCGCCACCACAAGCGCCGCCCTTTGCCTGAAATCAATTTTCCTGCGCACGCTTAACAGCGCTGCGTCCCTACATTTGATTATTCAGGTTTCTTACAATGAAAAACACTCGTTTTCTTACATCCGCTATTTCGGTTTTCGCACTTTGCGCTTCAGCCGGCTTTGCCAGTGCCCACTCGTCGCTTGAACAGAGCGAAGCCAAGGCTGGCGGTTTCTACAAGGCGGTTGTCCGCATCCCGCACGGCTGCGAGGGCAAAGCCACGACCGCTGTAAAGATTGAACTGCCAGAAGGTTTTGTTTCAGCGCAGCCACAGCCGAAGGCTGGCTGGAAAGTTGAAACAGCCAAGGGCGACTATGCGCAGAGCTATAAGATCCACGGCAAAGACATAACCTCCGGCGTAAAGCAGGTCACATGGAGCGAAGGTGAACTGCCAAGCGACTTCTATGATGAGTTTGTCGTGGTTGGCCAGCTTGCCAAGTTCGATAAGGACACAACCCTCTCCTTCCCAGTCACGCAGTTCTGCGGCACAGATGATTCCGTCGCATGGACCGAAATTGCAGCCGAAGGCCAAAACCCCCATGATTTGGAACATCCGGCACCACAGCTTCGCGTGATGGCTGCGTCTGGCGCCGATGAACATGCGGGCCACGGTGGGCATGGTGACCACGGAAACCACGGCGATCATGCTATGGCCCCAACCAAGGTCGGCGATCTTAGCATCAGCGGCCCATCAATCCGCGCCATGGTTCCAGGTGCAAAAGTCGCTGGTGGCTTCCTTACCATCAAAAACGACGGCAAGGATGCAGACAAGCTGGTCAGCGTCACAACAACCGGTGTCAAGCGCGTTGAAATCCATGAAATGAGCATGGAAAATCAGGTCATGAAGATGCGCAAGCTCGACGGCGGCTTGGATATTCCAGCTGGCGAAACGGTTGAGCTGAAATCCGGTGGCTATCACCTGATGTTCATTCAGCCAGACCAGCCTTACAAGGAAGGCGACAAGGTTTCCGCGACGCTGGAATTCGAAAAGGCTGGCAAGATCGATCTCGAATTTCCTGTGACGCCGCAGAGCGGCAAGTCCGACGATCATTCAAACCACTAATATCGTAAGACGCCACAGCATAATTCCTTAAATCTGAATCGGATTGAGGTAAAATTATGCCGTAAATATAGAGTGTTAGAGCCATTTTTTGCGCCCAAAAGGGCGCACGGCGCTCTAGAGCAAAGGGTGGTAACGCGCTTCTCTCCGTGCATTATGCGCCCGTTTGCCGCAACCGCTACCCAATTGTAGCGGTTGCGTTCTTCGTTTATTGCTATAAACATGACTTTTATAGTCTAGAATAATTCTACACTGTTGAAATAATTCACTTTTCTAAAAGCTGAGTAATTGACTCCAGATCAATTTAGAGCTTTTATGCGCGAGAGTTATTTTGTGCAGCCTTTGATGTTTGGGCCTTGAACCCGTTCGATTGGAGGACCTATGATCGGTCTCAGTGAGTGCCGGTCCGCAAATGTGGATGGGTTGCCTTGGCAACTTCATCTTATGCCGACCGGATATTGCAATGCGCGAGGGGAAACAGAACGCCTCGCGAAGCAAAAGCAGCAAAGCTGCGCGTCAGTTCGTACCTCTGAGTGGAGGCGAACATGAATATGCGCATAACAGAGCTGAACGGCGCCAACAGCGTGGGCTATTATGATCGCCTGCCTGAGAAGCTGGTGCTGGAAGGCTATCGCCGCTGGACAGCTGGTTTTGAAACCGGATCGATCATTCCTTGGGAAATGACCTGGGGCCTCTATTCGGAATTGCTTGGACCATCGGAAGCAAAGCGTGCTGTGGGGGAGCTCTCGCAGTTCATCCGCGTGCTGCGTCATTGTGCAAGCTGCCAGCTACGCGCCTTTCCATTCGATTCACAGCATGTCTGCCGAGAAGAGTGCCTGACGCTGGGCCTGATTTCAGGCGTTCAGAATCAGGATGGCTTACTGCTCCAAACATGCCTTGAAGCAATCGCCTGCAAACGGCGTTGCGACGATGTGGCAGATGCGGCCCGCAGTTTTGCCGATACTTTGGCCGATTTCGGACAGACTTTGTTGCCAATACCGATTCACGCCATCGACAGTGCTTTGAACATAAACCGGCGCGCGACCTTTCACTGATTTCAGGAACGCTGCGTAGGAAATGAATTTGATTTAGGCCGCAGAAAGCGGCGCGAGGAGAACGAAAATGCAAGCCAGAACCGAACGACGCCTCGGCTTTGTTGCTGCTATCGCACTTACGACGGCAGCCTTTGCCATGCCAGCAATATCGACCCAGATGGCGCAGGATACGACTGCATCAACCACCCTTCATGCATCGGTCGACAGCATGAAGATCGAGCTTTCTCGCCTTGTTGCTTTTGCCGACACCGCGACCAAGCCGGTTCATTACGAATAAGCAAAAGCAACGATCAGCCGGGCGAAACGCCTCCAGTCCGTCCGGTAAAAACGAGAGCGCGTACATAGATCATATGTGCGCGCTCTATTTTTTGCCCATCGGTGAACCGATCATCCAACGATGATCGGTGCTTGCCCCTGAACACGATTATAAAGATCGATGATGTCCTGGTTCATCAAACGGATACAGCCCGAGGACATGGACTGACCAATCGACCACCATTCCGGCGACCCATGGATGCGGTAGCCCGTGTCGCGGCCATTCTGGAAGATATAAAGCGCACGCGCGCCCAGCGGATTTTGCGGCCCAGGCTCCTGACCATTGCGGTATTTTTCAAGCTCTGGTTTGCGCTGAATCATTTCCGGCGGAGGCGTCCAGCGCGGCCATTGCTTCTTGTATTGAACATTGGCGCGGCCCTGCCATTCAAAGCCAGCCTTACCGATGCCGACGCCATAGCGCAGCGCTTCGCCACCCGGGAGCACGTAATACAGGAAGTGATCCTTGGTGCTGACCACGATGGTTCCAGGCGCCTCGCCTGTCGGATCAGGCACGATCTGACGGCGAAATTCTTTCGGTACTTTCTGATATGGAATGGCTGGAAGTGCATAAGGCCCTTCCTGCACCGAAGCATACATCACATCCGGCGTCGTAATGTTCTTATCGACACTGATCTGCGGGCGCATCGGCGATATGCCGCTTGTGGACATCGGGTCGATGTTCATCTGAAAAGCAGACATGTCCATGGTTTGCGAACAGCCCGCGACACCGCCAAGCATGGCAGCGCCGGTGCCCAGCAGAAAATGACGACGGCTTAATTTCTCACTCAACTTAGACATACAAATCGTCCAACTCGAAACAATCGGCAAAATGCCCTTTTATCGTCCCAACAATTTGCGTCCTTATGGTTGAGGAAGCGTTAAATCACTCGCGCAAACGTTAAGAAAAATGGTTACCGTGAGGTCGATAAAATAAAGGCCGGGGAGATACCCGGCCTTTTTGATCAAGCTTTGCTGATCGATCAGTAATCTTTTTCGTAGAAGATACCGCCGCTGGAATCGCCTTCTGATCCAAGCGCGCCCTTGACCTTCAGGTTGCGGGAAATGTCTAAATTGACGGTGCCTTTGGTCGATCCGCCAGAACCGGCTTCAACACCCAGATAAATATTGTCCCGAATATAGCGACCCGCACGGACGGCAGTTTCGCCCTTGCTGTCAGTCACGACATCAATATCGTCGAGACCTGTTCCCTGACGCAGTTTACCCATCAGCGAGTTGTTGGAACCGCCGGCCAATTCTGCCGCTGCTGCTGCAAGCTGTGCAATCTGAAACGCCGACAATTCGCCGATTGAGCGCTTGAAGATCAGATGCGCCAGCACTTCGTCCTGCGGCAATTCCGGTGAAGACGAGAACACGATATTGAGATTATCGACCGTGCCGGTCACCGTAACAATTGCCGTGATGTCATCGCCTTCACTGCGTGCAACAAAGTTGATTTGCGGATTAAGGTCGCCAACGAGCGTGACATGTCCTTCATCGAAGGTGATGCGTTGGCCGAGAATGCCAATGCGACCGCGAATAAGATCAAATGAGCCAACGGGCTGGATGCCGGTCACAGGACCTGTCAGCCGTACGCGACCGCCAAGCTCAGTATCAATGCCACGACCACGAACAAATATCTGGTTTGGCGCGTTTACAACGACATCAAGACGCGGAACTGTCGGGCGAGCAGTGGGCGTCGGCACCTTGCTGCGGCGCGTTTCCACTTTAGCGCGATCGAGCGTCGCCTGAACGTTCTTGGGCGTATTGATATGGCGCACCGGAACATAGGTTGCACCACCGCCAAGATTCTCCGGCACAGTAATTTCGGCACGATCCACATCGATGCGGCCTGCGATCAGCGGGTCACGCATCAGCGGCCCGGTGATCGTAATGCCACCATTCACCGTTGCCACCACCAACTTGCCGTCGGCATAGCGCGCACGATCAAGTTTGATATCAATATTCGCCGGGAAATTGGCTGCAGCATTAGTCGAGATCGTACCGGTCGCAGAAATCGCGCCACCACTGCCAAAGGCTGCATTGACCTGACGGAGCGTGATGGTTTCACCCTCCATCGCGCCCATAATATTGATGTTGTTCAGACGAACATTGGTTTCAGGATCGATAAACTGCGCACCTGACGCCGAGAACATCCCGCGAAGCTGTGGCTTATCAAATCCGCCTGAAACACTTGCCGTCAACGAAAGCGTACCGCTTGCCTGCGCACCACGGTCCGCAAGGAAGCGGTTGGCGAGTGCTAGTGGAAGACTGCCAGAAACATTGACACCAAGGCCCTGTCCCGAGAATGGAACCTTGCCGTTGGCTGTGACATTGAGGCCCTGCGGACCATCAACAGTCAGCGAAGAAATATCGACCGCCTTTGCCGCATAGTTACCAGCAGCTTGCAGGCTCAGCGGCGCAAGGCCGTTGTCGCGCAGAGGCTTTGCCGCCAGTCCTGTACCACGCAGATTGAAGCTTGCAGCAGGATTGGTCAAAGGTCCGGTGACACGCGCTGTACCCGTGACATTACCCGCAAGGTCCTGCCCTTTCACAGCGCCATTCAGTGCAGTCAGTGGCAGATTGGCGAGATTGATATCGACCGCCATATCGCCCTGTCCGAGCGGAACACTACCCTTTGCGGTCACATCAATGCCACCACCACCAGTAACATGAGCATCCACATTCAGACGATTATTATCCGAGCTACCCTTGGCATCAGCATTGAGCGGCGCGATGCCCTGATCTTTTAGCTGTGCCGCCGTGACGCCCCGCGCGGCAATATCGAAAGCAGCATTCGGGTTCTCACGTGTTCCTGTGACGCGAGCCGTGCCATTGAGCGTGCCGCCAAGACCAAGATCAGGTTTGAAGGTATTAGCGAGCGCCAAAGGCAGATTGGAAAGTGCAACCGAAAGATCGAGACGCTCTCCAATCGCACCATTGACCTTTACCTGACCGTCACCGGTATTGACGATGATATCGCCAAACGAAATGTCACTGCCTTTCATGGCGATGGTTGCAGGCGCTGCTAGTACCGCTGAAAGTGAACCCTGCCTCACATCGGCAGATGACAGCCCCAGCTCAAAACCACCATCCTTCGGCTCCAGCGAACCGGATGCGTTGGCCAAAGTGCCAATCTTGAGCTTGGTGCTCGCAGTGAAGTCGGTCTTTGTTCCCGTTGCATTGGCCTTTGCATCAAAATTGTCGATGCCTAAAGTGCCAACGAGAATATCGCGCGCTGCCGCTGTGCCATCGACGACCGGTACACCAAACAGATCCTGTGCCGTTAGCGCAATATCAGCCGAAGCAATGTGATTACCATTGATCTTGAGACTATTGGCCTTGGCATTAACAGTTGCATTCTGGCGTTCGCCATTGGCATCGAGCGTAATGTCGGCATTCGCCGCACCCGTTGCATCGGCGAGGAAAAGTGCCGCGGCGGTCGAGATATCCGGTGCATCCACATTGAGCTGGCCAGCAAGAAGGCCTTTGGCGTTCTGTGTAACATTGCCAGAAAGATGCGCGCCGCCTGCATTGAATACAAGGTTGGTCAGACGCTTCTCGTCATTGACGATATCGATTACTGACCCGAGATCAATCTTTTCGCCATTGAGGAACGCACTGCCTGCAAGCTTGCCGGAAAGCGATGCACCCGTCGTTGCATTGCCGTCCAGAAGCGCGTTGAAGTCAAGAGCACCATCGGCGAGCTTGCGGTCGGCAAGCGTGCCCTGTGGTGCATCGGCACGAAGGGCCAAAGCAATAAGCTTATCATCGCCACGCGCGCTACCCTTGATCGTCATGCGACCGGAAGCTTTGTCGGACAGAAGCTTGAGATCAGACAGCATGACGCCAAAATCGAAATCGGCTTTATCGGATGCAAATGAGCCATTGGCAGTGATTTCGCTCAGCTCATTGCCGATGCGGAAATCACGCGCGGAAAATCCTTCCGCGCTGCGGCCCAGAGCGCCACTGAGACGGACTTCACCGTCGAGGATATTATCCACGGCTTCGGTGCCGGTACGCATGTTCTGCGCCGTACCATCAAGATTGAGCTGGAATGCGCCGCTGATCGGCCTGACAATGCCGGATGCCTTCACGTCAATGCTGCCAGCCAGATCACGTCCAGCGAGCTCGGCATAAGGAGCAAGGCTCGCAACCTTGGCAATGATATCGCCGTTGAATGCAAAGTCATCAATGTTGCCCTGAAGCTCAAGGCTCAGACCATTGCCCTCGATGCTTGCCTTGGCGAGCTCAACAGCCGAGCCGGCGCGCCAGCCGCCCGCAATCGCCAGATCGATTTTCTGACCCAGCGCTTCGGCAACTTTTGCATCCGTAGCATCAATACCGCTGATGCCGCCATTCACATTGAAAGTGACGTGGCGATTTGTAATATCACCAAGATTTTCAGCAACGCCGCCCATATCCAGCGCGATGCTGGAAGCTGATACGGTCGCATTCTTGAAACCTGAAACCGCAAGCTTACCCGTCCAGTCATTGTTTGGACGATCACCATAAGAGATTTGCAGTGTGGCGTTGTTGATAGTCGTATCACCACCCTTTACCGGCAGGAGTACCTCGCCCTTGCTGTCATCCTGAATGGCCGCATCAACGCGAAGCTTGTTCAGGAAGCCATCATTTCCGGATTCAGCTGAAGCTTTTATCTTCAAAGCAGCGGTATTCAACGCCAGATCATCAAGGCGGAAGCCACCGCCGTCTTTCAGCAAACCATTGGCGACAAGTGCAGTCTCTGCACCAAAGAAGTCGCGAAATGCTGGCGGAACCAGAACCGCGATAGGTCCATCGACACGCGTTGCAAAAACACGCCCGTCAGCCTGACGAACAAGCGTAAAGCCGCCGGTGAGCGTGCGGCTGCCATTGGTATCAAGGGCCAGATCGATCTTGAGGTCGTCGAGCGTGCCATTGCCGGTCAGCGTCAGATCAACAGGCGGACGGCCATCAATATTGAGCACATTGGCAACAATACCATTGGCCGGTTCCGCAACCTTCAGATCGAGATCAAGCTTCTGATCGGCATTGGCATAAGCTGCCCGGAGCGAAAAATTACCACCCGGGCCATCAAGGCGTTTGATATTGAAAGCGGAATTCAGCGATCCATCGGCCAGCGACAGATTACCGTTGAGCGAAACTTCCGATTGCAGACCGAAAATATCCTGACCAAAGTGCAGGCTTGAGACGTCGAGGCTGTCGATATTGATCGAAAGCGGCAGTTCCGGCAGGCTGAAGCTTGATGATTCAGGCGAAGGCAGACTGTTATCCGGCAACGGCTTGCGGATCAGGTCAATACGCTCTGCCACCAGCGACTGAATGCTGAGTCGGCCAGTGAACAGCGCCGTGCGGCTCCAGTTGAGTTTTGCATTTTCAATTCGCAGCCATACACCTTCACGGTCGGCAATGGTAATTGCGCCGACACTCGCTTCAGATGACAGAAGACCGCTCAGACCCGAAAACTGGATACGACGGTTTGGCGCGGAAAGCTTGCTCTCCACGAAAGAAATGAAATACGACTTTTCCTCTTCCGCCTGCTCCTGCGCGACCACAGGAATGGCGAAGAGAATGAAGGCTAAGAGTGCAAGAAATCTGGTCAAAACGCCTGTCCTATGCCTACGTAGAATGCATAGCTCGGATCGCCCGAGCGGCGGTTAAGCGGAAGTGCGACGTCGAGGCGGATCGGCCCAAGTCCCGTCAGATAGCGTAAGCCGAGACCCGCGCCCACACGCATTTCTTCCGAAAAATCTGGATAGGATTGCTCGCCCACATAGCCCGCATCGACAAAGCCAACAACACCGATGGAATCGGTGACGCGTGCGCGCACTTCACCCGATGTTTCAACCAGCGAGCGGCCACCGATGACATCGCCCGTCGATGTTTCAACACCGACACCGCGATAGGAATAGCCACGGATGGAGCCACCGCCACCCGCAAGGAAAAGCTGGTTGGGCGGCAGATCTGCAATATCGGCACCAACAACCGAACCGACCTTTACGCGACCTGCGAGAATCACGCGGTTTGTTGCTCCAAAGCCGTAATAGGCACGGCCCTCAGCTGTAAAACGGGTTGCAAAATTGCCGCGTTGAAACTCGTAGAACGGCTGAATATTGCCTTCGAGATAGACACCGGAGCTTGGGTCGGGCTTGTTGTTGCGGCCATCATAAAGAAGATTGCCTTCAAGCCCGCCTGTCGTAAATTCACGGGTTCCGAAATAATCGTCATCGAAGCGGCCATGGCTGGCCTTGGCATAAAGCGCCCCCGAAAGCTCATCACTGAAAATCTGCGTGAAGCCCGTCTTCGCATTGATCGATGTTTCGGTATAGGCGTCGAGCACTTCACGCTTTGCATCGAGTGCTGCAACGAAATCCGTGTCCGGCGTATAAACCCCAGGCTTTGTGAAGCTCGTGCCCAGCGTATAGGTAAAGTTGGCCGGATCGAACGAGTTGTCTTGTGAGCCACCTACACCACTGACCTTGGCATCAAAGCGCAAACGTTCGCCTCTGCCGAAAAGGTTGCGATGCATCCAGTATCCGGTGACGCCGAAGCCATCAAGCGTTGAATATTCTGCACCAAAACCAAAGCGGCGTGGCTTGCGCTCCTGAACATTGAGCGTCATTGGCAGACTGCCATCCGCCTCAATTTTCTCGGCTTCCTCGAAATTCATCGCACGGAAGACTTCCATGCGACCAAGCCGCTTTTTAGCCTTCTCTATATCGTCAGGATCGTATTCCTGTCCCGGCTTCAAGCCCGTCATCCAGGCTACGAATTGCGGGTCCATACGCGCTGTACCAACCACACTCACAGGACCGTAATGCGCCTTACGACCCGGATCGAGCGAAACGTCAGCGGCAAGTGTATTGCCGTCGTGATCGGCTACAATGTCTTCGCCGGTTACTTTTGCCTTCGCATAGCCCTGCTGACGCCAGGCCTCGACTGCCAGACGCTCTGCCTTCAGGATCGTACCTGAACGGGCAACCTGACCGGGTGCAAAGCCAGCTTCTTCCGGCGACTGCACTTTATCGCGCTTGTCGACAGGCGGCGGCGCAATGTTGGAAATTGCTGTGCGCGAGAACAAAAACTGAGGACCGGGATCAACTGAAATGTCGATCTTGGCATTGTCTGGGATATCGGCATCAACGGGAATATCATTGGCTTCACGACCATCAACCTTGATGGAGATCGTGCCACCATATCGACCTTCGCCATATAGCGCTGATAGAATGCGGCGATAATCGCCACGCGCCTTGGCCAAAAGCCCTGCTGAACCTGATGCTGGCTTATCTTCATCCGATACGAGGCCAGAAGCGCCTTCGATAACGGATTTCACGTCAGCATCGCTACCGTCAGCGTTTTTGCGACTGCCTGTTGCCTCGACGTTTACTGAATAATGCTTGGGATCGGAGATGACCGCATCGGCATCCTCCGTCTTATCCTTGCCCCAGAGGCGGACGCCAAAAATCTCGAACGCCAATGCAGGCGACACCGTCATCGAAGCAAATTGCACCGCAAGCGCGAGCACAATAAGACTTCTTCCCTGTATCGTCCTGTTACTCCAAGTCATACACGTTACTGTCCGGTTTCTGTTTTACGACCGCTCGGGTAGCGCTTCGTCCTCCCCCAAATCCCAGGACGATTCAGGGATTAACATAGAGTAGTGGGAAGGCCAAGCTTCAACCCAGATGCGTTAAGACATTTCAGGCCCGGACGAGATTTTTTCTAAGCAAAACCGAAAATACACATCGGCTCGATCAGAATCTCAAAATGCTTCCAAAGCCCAAACATTCTTTATTCCCTATTTTGAATAGATTGAGTCAATGGAGGGTTAATATGCAAAGCGCACATTGCAAAATGATTGCGGCCCACTGGAGGGAGGAGTTTCCAGTGAGCCGCGGATCAGGCCATCAGGAGGGGAGGATAACGACCTGATATCGATTGATTTACAGCGGTTCCAGCTAAGAATGTACCGTTGGAACCGCTGTAACTGTTTGTTTTTACGCATTATCCGATGCAAAACCGCTTCGCACTTTTGCTGGAAATGCTATAAGTGATTATTCCTACCGTCCGGCATGCATGGGACGCATGTTTCCAAAATGCATGCCGCCACCACCAAAACCACGATTACCGAATGCTGGTCGGTTAAGCCCGCCGAAACGACCCTGACCAGATGTGAAGCGCGGCCCCACAATCGGACCAGGCCCCCAGTTACCGCGAACCTGGCCCTGCGGCCATCCACGGCCACCCCATTGTGGACCATGGCCCCAGCGAGGGTTCCAGCCATTGCGCCCACCGCCACGATTGGATTGGCAATTGCGGCCAATACAACCGTTGTAATAGTTTGGCCCGCCTCGCCAACCTGGACCGCCCCAACCCGGCCCCCAATAGCCGCCACCTGTTGCCCAGCCGAGACCTAGACCAAGACCGAAACCAGGGGCCCAACCGTCGTTGTAGCCATCATTGCCGACAATTACAGTCGTGTTAGACGGAGCAGCATAAGCGTTGCCGTTATAGGAGCCAAAGCGAACATAACGTGCAGAAACAAACCCAACTCTGTTGCCATTATAAATCTGGCACCAGCTTCCACGACATGACCCCACATTCACGCTAACACCTGCGGGCAGAGCAGCCAAACGCGCATAATTTGCGCCGGGTCCACTGCGAACATTTACGTTTGCAGTCACAGTTGCAGAGGCTGCAAACGCCAATGCCGGAACGGCAACAGCCATAGCAAAAGTCAATCCCCCAAGAAACTTATTATTAAGTACTCTCTTAAATAAAAACATCGATACTTCTCCAAATATGCAACTACACAAATGCAATGCGAAGAAATTAACGAAGCAACACATACAACATTAAATAGATTAAATCAAATAAGTCTGTTTATGATGGTAAATATCATTATTGTTGATGCGGAATTATAAACACAAGAGCCGCATTACGGATATCATCCAGCAATAAGGATCGAAATTTTATTAAAATTTTATACAAGATAAACTTGGAATAAATGACTCATCTTCTTACCAAGTAAAATGAAAGCGCCCCGGAGGGAACCGGGGCGCCACGCGGCTTTTAAGGGGGAGAGGGAGGAAAAAAGCCGCGGAACCGGGCCGTCAGGCCAGGTATCTGGTATCAAAAGGCCTACAGAAACATGCCCTTTGAAGTTTGATTATGGCAGATTACGTGCATCATCCGGCGTCATATACATCGGCATCATATTGGTATCGAGGTGATGCATGACCCAGATGGAGCCAGCAAGCACGATGGCCAGAATGATGACCGTGAAAATGAGCGCCAGGATGTTCCAGCCATTTTCCGACTTCGGATCAAGATGCAGGAAGTAAACCAGATGCACCAGGATCTGAACGACGGCGATACCGAGCACGATGGCTGCGGTAGTCGCAGGCGTGAAGTAACCGTTCATGGCCAGCATGAAGGGAACGACGGTGAGAATAACCGCCAGCACAAAGCCAATCAGATAAGACTTCAGGCTGCCATGTGCGGCTTGATCATGTGTTTCGTGTCCAGAGCTCATCACAATACACCCAGCAGATAGACAAGGGTAAAGACGCCAATCCAGATGATGTCCAGGAAGTGCCAGAAGAGGCTCAAGCACATCACGCGCGTCCGGTTCTTTTCAGTCAGGCCATCGCGCAGAAGCTGGGCCGAAAGCACCAGAATCCAGACCAGACCCGAAGTAATGTGGAGACCATGCGTTCCGACCAGCGCAAAGAATGCCGAAAGGAATGCTGAGCGGTCAGGGCCTGCACCTTCCACGATCAGGTGATGGAATTCATAGATTTCCATAACCAAGAACGCCGCACCAAGCAGGAAGGTTACGCCCAACCAGAACAGAACGCCTGCACGGTTATTCCTGTACATCGACAGCGTCGCCAGACCATAGGTCAGGGACGACACCAGAAGCAGCATGGTTTCAGTCAACACAAACTGCAGGTCGAAGAGTTCACGGCCGGTTGGACCGCCCGCGAACTGATGTGCAAGAACAGCATAGGTTGCAAAGAGACCCGAGAAGAGAACGCAGTCGCTCATCAGGTAGATCCAGAAGCCGACCAGTGTGGTCGACCCTGCATCATGATGGTCTTCGTGAGCGGGATGCTCGTTTCCGCCCTTGAAAGGGCCGGTAGTCGTAACAGTCGCGCTCATGGATCATGCCTCCTGAGCATTCAGTTGCCGGGTATAGGCGTCTTCGACGCGCTGTACTTCATCGGCCGAGACATAGAAGTCCCTGTCATTGTTGAAGGAGTGGGCGATAGCAACTGCGAAGACAGCGATGAACGACGCAATTGCCAACCACCAGATATGCCACACCATGGCAAAGCCAAATGGAATGCACAGGATACCGATGATGAAGCCAGTTCCGGTGTTCTTTGGCATATGAATGCGCGCGAACTTTTCGGTACGACGAACATAATCGTTCTGCTTCATATCCCACCAGCTGTCGTGATCGCGGACATGCGGCACTTCAGCAAAGTTGTAGAATGGTGGAGGCGACGAAATCGACCACTCGAGTGTACGACCTGTGCCCCATGAGTCGCCATCAACAACGCGCAGCTTTTCGCGATCGCGGATGGAGATCATGATCTGCAGAACCTGGAACACAATACCGCAAAGGATAATCGCGACACCGATAGCAGCAACGATCAGATAGATGTGCCATGCCGGGTTTTCGGTGTGGTTCAGACGACGGGTCATACCCATCAGGCCGAGCACATAGAGCGGCATGAAGGCGAGAATGAAGCCAACGAGCCAGCACCAGAATGCCTTGCGGCCAAGACCTTCATGCAGCTTGAAACCAAATGCTTTTGGCCACCAGTAGATGAGACCGGCAAAGCAGCCGAACAGAACGCCCGAGATGATCACATTGTGGAAGTGGGCGATCAGGAACACGGAGTTGTGCAGTACGAAGTCTGCAGGCGGAACAGCAAGAAGAACGCCTGTCATACCACCAACAACGAAGGTACACATGAAGCCGATGGTCCACATGACCGGCGTTTCCATGCGAACCCGCCCCTTATACATGGTGAAGAGCCAGTTGAAGACTTTTGCACCGGTCGGGATCGAGATGATCATCGTTGCAACGCCGAAGAAGGCGTTTACGCTTGCACCGCCACCCATTGTGAAGAAGTGGTGCACCCAGACAAGGAATGACAGAATGGTAATGGCAACGGTCGCGTAAACCATCGATGCATAACCAAACAGACGCTTGCCAGAGAAGGTCGCAATGATTTCAGAGAAAACGCCAAAGCAAGGCAGAACCAGAATATATACTTCTGGGTGACCCCAGATCCAGATCAGGTTCACATACATCATCGGATTACCGCCACCATCATTGGTGAAGAAGTGGAAATCCAGATAACGGTCAAGCGACAGCAGAGCGAGCGTGACGGTCAGGATCGGGAACGCAGCCACGATCAGGACGTTCGAGCAGAGCGCGGTCCAAGTGAAAACCGGAACCTGCATCATGCCCATGCCGGGTGCGCGCATCTTGATGATGGTTGTGATCAGGTTGACGCCCGAAAGAAGCGTACCCATACCGGAAATCTGCAAGGCCCAGATATAATAATCTACCCCGACATCTGGACTGAACTCCTTGCCGGAAAGCGGTGGATAGGCCAGCCAGCCGGTCTTGGCGAACTCGCCAACGCCGAGCGAAACGTTGATCAGAATTGCACCAGCAACTGTCAGCCAGAAGCTCAGTGAGTTGAGGTACGGGAACGCAACGTCGCGCGCACCGATCTGAAGCGGTACGGCAAAGTTCATCAGACCGACGATGAAAGGCATTGCCACGAAGAAGATCATGATCACGCCATGGGCGGTGAAGATCTGATCGTAGTGATGTGGCGGCAGAAAGCCTTCATTAGCGCCAGAAGCCAAAGCCTGCTGGGCACGCATCATGACAGCATCCGAGAAGCCGCGGAACAGCATCACGAAAGCCAGAATAATGTACATAATGCCGATACGTTTATGATCGACAGAGGTCAGCCAGTCGTTCCAGAGTGGACCCCACTTTTTATAGTAGGTAATGGCTGCGAGAATAGCGAGCGCCCCACCAGCTATCGCGGTCAATGTGACCATGATGATAGGCTCGTGATACGGGATCGCTTCGAGCGTAAGTTTTCCGAACATTTCTATTCTTACTTCGATTGGAGTGCGATCAGCGGCTTAGCCCCGGACAATTTCCAGGGCTAAGCCGCATCGGCAAATCAGTTTTCAAGCTGCGACAGGCGCTGCGGCTGAATGGCGCAAATGATGTCATTTGCCCAAAGGCTGAAATCGACTGGCGAAGACTTGCGTAGATTTGCGCGAGCTTCACGAACCATCTGAGCCTGATGCATCTGATCATCCAGGCAGACCGACTTGCCATCCCAGCAACGGTTTACGATGTTATGAAACAGTGCCTTGTCGTTATAAGCAAAATGCTGAACCGGAGCTTTTTCACTTGGCTGAACCAGCGAAGCATAACGCTCACGCGACAGTTCCTGACCAGAAGCCTTTGCATCAGCAACCCACTTGTCAAAGCCGGCCTGATCCAGCGAATGCGCCTTGAAACGCATCTGGGCAAAGCCCTGGCCGCTATAGTTTGCGGAAATGCCGTCGAACACACCTTCGTGGTCAGCAATCAGGTGAAGCTTGGTCTGCATGCTAGGCATGGAATAGACCTGGCTACCGAGTACCGGAATGAAGAAGGAGTTCATGATATTGCTGGAAGTCAGCTTGAAATTGACAGGCACGCCAACAGGCATTGCCATTTCGTTGACAGAGGCAACACCCTGATCCGGATAGATAAACAGCCACTTCCAATCGAGCGCTACGACTTCGACATTGATTGGCGGAATATTTGATTCCAGCGGACGATAAGGATCGAGCTTATGCGTGCTAATCCAAGTTACCGTTCCGAGAACCACAATAATGGCGCACGGAATAAGCCAGACTGCAGCTTCAATCTTTGTAGAATGATGCCAGTCAGGTTTGTATTCTGCTTTATCGTTGTCGGCGCGATACTTCCACGCGAAGTACAAGGTCATAAAGATGACCGGCAGCACTACGAGAAGCATCAAACCAGTTGCGAAAAGCATAAGATCGCGCTCAGCCACACCGACCTCTCCTTTCGGAGAGAGCAGGACTTGGTTCTCGCAGCCGGCGAGAAACGCCGTGAGGGCCAAGACGGCGAACGAAACGATCGTCCGGGGGGTGCCGTGTTTCATTTGTCTTTCCATCCTGCGCGCAGAGCTTCAGCTCCGGCGCATGCGTCATTTCCTAGTTTTCGGTAAATTCTGAAAATTCCAAAGGAACCGTTATAACGAATAATTCCGTTTGTCACCTGCTTGGAGCAAAATGTACTGGTTCGAAATGTCGCGGCCGGACACGCCACATGAGTCAGAAATGACTCGGAGAACGACAAAATTGATATAGTTTGCCGTAAGTTAGCCATAAATCATGATCTTTTCAAAAATAGCTAAATAAAAAAAGCAAAATAACCCAATCGTGATAGAAATTTACTGACGTGAATAGAAACTAATAATTAAAAATTCAACATTCGTACAAATTTAAATTTTAATTTACTTAAATAAAAAAAGAAAAACTAATAATAAATCCGACCTGATAGAGACGCATATTTTGTTAAGTGTCAACGCAACGGCGCGGAAAGACTCTCAACCAACATCAGCTTTACAGCTTCTGTCTGGGAAAATATTCGTTTTCTGAAAGAGATAAACTCCATCGTTGCGAATACCGGTCGTTTCTTAACGATCTCATTTCAGATAAGAGTTCTGACATTACCGGGTAACTTTCATGAAATAGCGACCAAGAGATACGTTCATGATTTTCGCTGAGTGGGCGATTGACGAGGCAGAGGGTGCAATACTGGCTTATACGCTGGTGACGAAGGCGGAGAGTGTTCGCAAAGGCACCTTGCTGACCGAAAATCACATCGAAGCTTTGAAACGAGCGGGAATCAAGCGCGTTGTTGCCGCTCGGCTGGAACCCAATGATATTGGCGAAGATGAAGCAGCCCTCATAATAGGACAAAGCCTGATTGAAGATATGATTGAGGCAGGCCCTGCCACAACCGGCCGTGTCAATCTCTTTGCCCGCAGCAACGGTTTGTTTAGTGTTGATGTTGCTGGCATCGATAAAATTAACTTGCTCGACCCGCGGATATCAGTGGCGACGTTGAACAATCTTAGCCGCGTTGAAAGCGGGCAAATGGTTGCAACCGTCAAAATCATTCCGTTTGCCGTTCCGGGCTCTCTTATTGGAAATATTCGCACAGTCCTCGAGACAAAACAGGTTCTCGCGGTTCATTCGTTTGAGAAAACGAGACTCGGCGTCATTCAGTCACGACTTCCTTCCGTTCGCGAAACAGTACTCGATAAAACCCACGAATTGATCACAAAGCGCGTGCAACACAATTGCGGTTCGGTGATAGCGGAGACGCGTGTAGCACACGAAATAGCTCCCTTGTCTAAGGCCATAAGTGAGCTGAGCACCAGTTGCGATCTGCTGATTATTTTCAGTGCTTCCGCGGTTGCGGACGAGATCGATATTGTGCCGAGGTCCATCGTTCAGGCAGGAGGAGAAATTCTCCGTATCGGCATTCCCGTTGATCCCGGCAATCTACTCTCGCTCGGAAAGCTCAACGGAAAGTACATCATCGTGGCGCCGGGAACAGCTAGAAGTGCGCGTGAGAATAGTCTCGACCAAGTGCTAGACAGATTAATGGCTGGCTTAGCACTTGATTCAGACGCCCTTGCACGAATGGGCGTCGGTGGACTTCTGCTTTAAAACGATCAGAAGGTGTAATCGAAAACCAGAATCCCACTGAGGCCGCCTTCTGCGGCTTCGACCAGCGCTTTTCCGACTTTCGCGTGCTCTGGGTGGGGCAGATAAGCGTCGCGCGCAGCCGAGTCCACAAAGTCCACAACAAAGCCGTGGCGAAAGCCTTTTTCCAGATTTTCCGGACTGTTGTTATCACCAACACTTACGGCAATGATGCCCTCAATTTTATCTTTCAGAGCGACAACTGCATTCAAAGCAGCCTCAATGCTCGCGCTATCGAGTTCGGCTTTGAATTTAACAAGAACTATATGGCGTATCATGATGAAAATCCGTGCTGTGATAACGTCGAATTAATACTAGCTTGGGTTAACACCCGCGCTAAACCGGTCTTCCGAGACTTATAGCATTTCCAGCAAAAGTGCGAAGCGTCTCCGCAGGGAAATCAGTTCGCCGGACTGATTTATTTTCCTGCTGCGATGCGTCGGAAAATGCGTAAAACCAAACAGTTACAGCGGCCCCAACAATTCAGTCTTAACTGGAACCGCTGTAGGATAAATACTGCAGATCGGGAATAATTATCATCGCAAAAGTTCATTGACAGCCAAAAACGAAAAAGGCCGGGGTGAACCCGACCTTCCGCTCTCATTTAGGTTGCGCCAGTACATCCGTGGTCGCATCACCAAATGAATTCCCGATACAATATGGATATAGCAGCCGAGCATTTCAAGATTGTGACACTCTCAGGAAAACCTTATCGCCGGTACACCAAGAGTGGATTTCACAATCAAAGATGCCGATTAAGCCGCCATCGGTGTTTCGATGGGTTCTGGATGGTTATAATTCCAGACTTCGATCAGGCATTGCTGCATGAGATCAAGATCAACCGGACCAATACGGCTTAATACAAGATCAAGCTCATCCGGCTCCACACCTCTATTGAGAAGCTCAACGATTGCTTCGATCAGAACTCTTTTATCGTCAAATCTATAGCGCTGCATAAACCTGCTCCGCTAATTGCCCCATTTTGATACATATACACTAAACACTTATGGTTAACCGAAGCTTACCTGTTGACGATCATTTGAGCTAAAACTGAAATTCTTCAAGCTATAGCGAGCAAATGTCCGATCGGGTCAACCCTGATAACTCAGAAAAAAATCAAACATATATTCTCAACGAACAATATTAAGCCTCAATATAACTACATAAAAATCTAAATCAAAGAATAAATGAAAAACTGCTTTATTCAACAATCCTCTTTTAAAGAAAAACATGAACTTCTTCAAAAGATACGCCAATTTCTCGCTCAACCACGTCCAAATATTAAGTCTCAGCGGCTTAATCGGCGCTAGCTTCTTGGGCGGCTATCTTTTTGCGATTCAATACAAAGGTAATATCCATACGATTGTAGCGGGGCAGGCATATCGATCCAACCAACCCGATCCGTCTCGCATCGCTAAATTAAAAGAGCTTTATGGTATTAAAACAATCATCAACCTGCGCGGCGCAGAGCCTGGCGCGAAATGGTATGACGACGAAGTTACAACTTCCAGTGCTCTTGGCATCAAGCTTACGAACTATGCGATGTCGTCCAGTCGCCAGCTGACGCCAGAGCGGACACGCGAGCTGATTGCACTCATGCAGACTGCTGAAAAGCCAATTCTCATTCATTGCAAAGCTGGATCAGACCGAACTGGTCTTGCCGCAGCACTTTATGTCGCCGCCGTAGCCAAAGGTGGCGAACGCAAGGCCGAAGGGCAAATGTCAATCGCTTATGGCCATTTCGGAATTCCCTTCAGCCCAACCTATGCGATGGAAGAAACTTTTGAGGCCATCGAAGCCGAACTTGGCTTTCCGAACTCGTAATTCTGCAGCAATTCTTTCGTCTGAAACAAAAACGCCGGGGATAAAACCCCGGCGTTTTCACTTACTTTAAATCAGCAATTAATCGAGACCGACGATCTTGCCATCCGACCACTTGAACACGTCGAAGCTTGGTGACGACAGATCACCAGTTTCGCCATATGTCAGCTTACCAATAACGGTATCGATTGGCTGACCGTCGCGGAGGGTCTTCGCAACTGCGGCGGAATCATCCGTCGTACCAGCGCGTTCAATACCACTCGCGAGAACCTGGACAGCGGCATATGCATTCATGGTGAAGGCCTCAACCGGGATTTTCTTAGCCGTCAGTGCATCGACAGCTTCCTTGGAAGCTGGGTTCTTCGTCGCGTCAACAGCGTTGGTGAAGAGCGTGCCTTCAGCATTGGTGCCGCCGATTGCCCAATATTCGGTGTTGGACAAGCCTTCGCCGCCGAGGATGAGAGCCTTGAGGCCCGCATCATGTAGCTGGCGGGAAAGAAGACCGCCTTCACCATGATAGCCACCGAAATAAACGATTTCAGTGCCTGCGGCTTTCAGCTTGGAAACGAGCGCGCTGAAATCCTTGTCACCAGGTGTAACCGAATCGTATTGAACTTCGGTGATGCCGTCTTTGTTGATTGCAGCCTTGAAGGAATCTGCAAGACCTTTGCCGTATGCGCCCTTGTCATGAACGATTGCGACTTTCTTGTCTTTGAAGTTCTTCAAGAAGTAAGCAGCCATGACGTCAGCCTGCTGGTCATCGCGGCCGCAGGTGCGGAACACATTTTCCAGACCGCGCGCGGTCAGATCTGGACCGGTTGCGGTTGGCGTAACCATCAGAACGCCATTTTCCGAAAGAACATCAGAAACAGGAATTGCGACGCCGGTCGTAACCGGACCAACCACGAATTTGATGCCATCGCCAACGATCTGGTTCGCTGCCGAAACACCCTGCTTTGGTTCACCTGCATCGTCAGCAAACTTCAAGACGATCTTTTCGCCCTTGATGCCGCCCTTTGCATTGATGACTTCAACGGCGGTTTCCGCGCCCTTCTTAACCTGATCACCATAGGCCGCAACCGGACCTGTCAGCGGTGCAATAACACCGATCGTGATATCTGCATAAGCGGCACCGGCAAAGCCAAGTGTTGCGGCAAAAGCCACGCTGGAAAGCAGTTTCAGATTCATTCTTTTTCTCCTTTGGCGAGGTCTCGCTTTTTCATCGATGACCTCAGACAACCCATGCCGGTCAAATCTCAGCGCGATTGTGCTGCCGAAATGCCGGGCCCTCCCTTTTTTCCATCGTATGATCTCAAAGGGTTAATCTAAAAGCACGCCGCGCCATCATCCATTTAAGGTGCCAGAGCCATAATATTATCCGAAATTGCATCTGCTCTTTCGGAATCATGCTCCAGAACGGGAGCGAGCTTTCATGATGTAATAAGAATGCATTTCCGGCTTCCGATTGCAAGGGGCCAAGTGCCCGCAACTACAACGAAAATCGGCCTCCCATTAAATGCCTATCCTCCTCTTCTCCATGATGGTGATTGCTTTGCAAAAAAGGCCGCAATTCCCTCTGCGGCCTCTGGCGTTTCCCATGTATCCGCAAGGCGGGTAAGCGTCATTTCGATGACGGACTCTTCTATCGGACTTCCCAGCGCATGAACCAACCGCTTTGAGGCAGCAACCGCTGCCGGGGCAGTTGAAAAATACGGCCTGATCTCGGACTCAACTGCCGCATCAAGCTGCTCTGCTTCGACCACCTGATGCAGCAATCCGATATGCTTTGCTTCGTTTGCATCAAACAATCGTGCCGAGGTGAAGGATCTCAGTGCATGGGCCTGACCGATACGCGCCACGACATAGGGACTGATGGTTGCCGGTATTAGGCCGAGCTTCGTTTCCGTTAGCCCGAAATGCGCGCTGGCCACGCCAATTGCTGCATCGCAAACGCTGATCAGACCAACACCACCGCCATAGGCTTGCCCGTTCACGCGCCCGATCAATGGTTTCGGCAGGTCGCGCAATGCTTTGAGCATCAGCGCAAGCTTGCGCGCCGCTTCAATACGTTGTGCACGCGAAGCACTGACCTGCTCACGCATCCAGCCAAGATCGCCGCCTGCACAAAAACTGGTGCCGCTGCCGGTCAGGATCACGAGCCGCACCGAGTCGTCATTTGCAAGCCGAAGCGTGGCAGTCAGAAGCTCATCAATCATCAGACCGGACAGCGCATTATGCTGCTCAGGTCGGTTGAGCGTTAGCGTAGCAACGCCACGCTCGTCAGTAGCAAGCTGGATGGTTTCAAACTCTGTCATGCCGCTTTATCCTGACGGAGTGCTTGCGCAAACAAAGCTGCTGAACTCAGCTTTTCAATATCAAGACCTGTTTCAAAGCCAAGGCGTTGCAGCATTTCCGCGACAGCCACAGTATCGACATTGCCCTTGGCACCGGGTGCAAAGGGACAGCCACCAAGCCCGCCTACGGATGCATCGAACACCCGCAAGCCCTTCTCCAAGCTGACGCGGATATTATCGAGCGCCCGTCCATTTGTGTCGTGATAGTGCCCCGCCAGACTATGCGCTGGTGCCACATTCAAAACTGCATCCAGCATGGCGCTCACAGTTTCCGGTGTTCCTCGCCCAATCGTGTCACCGAGGCTCACCTCATGACAGCCAAGCGAAAAGAGCTGCTCTGTGACTTCGGCAACCGCCTGCGGCGCGGTCGATCCATCATAGGGGCATTCGACAACGCAGCTGACATAGCCGCGAATGGCCAACCCATCATTGATGGCCGCACCAATCACTGGCGCAAGCCGCTCAGTGCTCTCCGCAATCGTGCAGTTGATATTGGCTTTGGAAAAACCTTCGGATGCTGAAATGAAGACGGCAATCTCATCGACATTGGCGTTCGCCGCGAGCTCATAGCCCTTCATATTAGGCACGAGCACTGAATAGCGCACGCTGTCGGCACGGCGGATACCGGCCATAACTTCCATAGCATCGGAAAGTTGTGGCACCCATCGTGGGCTGACAAAACTCGTTGCCTCGATGCGGGAATAGCCACAATCGGACAGGCGGTCGATCAACGCAATCTTGTCGGCTGTCGGCACAAAACGCTTCTCGTTTTGCAGGCCGTCACGCGCAGCCATTTCGACGATTTCAACGTGTTCAGCCATGTTCTTCCTCCAATTGGACTAACAGTGCGCCTTCATTGACCTGATCGCCAGCCACGACATTCACAGTTGCGACCTTGCCGTCACGCGGTGCAGTCAATGAAAGCTCCATCTTCATCGCTTCCATCGTCACAAGCCGGTCGCCTTTGGCGACGCTGGCACCTTCCGCGACGGAAACCAGTCGCACAAGTCCTGGCATCGGCGACAGAATGCGGCTTTCGCCCGAAGCCTCCTCCTCTGCGCCGATAGACTCAACATAATGAAATATGGTGTCGCGGCCTTCGAACTGCACGGTCACGTCATGGCCGTTGCGCGAGACTGTCGCCTCCGCAACGCGGCCATCAGCGGCAAAGCGAACCAGACCGTTTTCGTAATTGCGGACTTCAACACCGCCAAAAGCAAAACCGAAATGCCCGTCGCCCTTGGTCGTGAAGCTTACCGTATGGCGTTCGCCATGATGATCGAGCAGAACCGAACGCGATGCCTCCCCCCAAAGGCGGAACCCACGCAGGCTGCACCATGGGTCGCCTTCTTGTGGCGCATTCAGAAGACCAAGCACACCCAATGAAGCCAGCGCAAAAGCGATATCTGACGGTTGTTCCTCCCTGAACAACACAGCCGACGCACGGGCAATAAGCCCCGTATCAACATCGCCCGAGCGAAACGCTTCCAGCTTGCAAAGGTCGGATAAGAACTGGCGATTGGTGACAAGCCCGGCGATACGTGTCTTGTTCAACGCGCCTTCAAGCCGGTTCAACGCCTCGTCGCGGGTAGCGCCATGCGTGATAATCTTGGCAATCATCGGATCGTAGAACGGTGTGATGGTGTCGCCACTGCGCACGCCGGAATCAACCCGCGCATTTTCAGGCGCTGCAAACAGCGCAAGCTTTCCGGTCGCAGGCAGAAAATCACGTGCCGGGTCTTCGGCATAAAGCCGCGCCTCAAAAGCCCAGCCATGAATGGCAAGCTCGTCCTGACGCTTCGGCAGTGCTTCGCCGGACGCCACGCGCAATTGCCATTCGACCAGATCTAGGCCAGTGATCGCTTCCGTCACCGGATGCTCAACCTGCAGCCGCGTGTTCATTTCCATGAAGAAGAATAGGTCGGATCGCAGCCCTTCCGAGACGTCTGCGATAAACTCCACCGTGCCTGCGCCGGAATAACCAATGGCTTGTGCGGCCTTCACCGCTGCATCGCCCATGACAGCGCGCATGTCAGCCGTCATGCCGGGCGCTGGCGCTTCCTCAATCACCTTCTGGTGGCGGCGCTGCAACGAGCAATCGCGCTCAAAAAGATGCACCGCATTACCAAAACTATCGCCAAAGACCTGCACCTCGATATGGCGCGGCTTGGTCATGTATTTTTCTACCAGCACGGCGCTATCGCCGAACGATGCTTCCGCTTCGCGTCGCGCACTGTCCAGTGCAGTTGCAAAATCGGCAGAATTATCAACCCTGCGCATACCCTTGCCGCCGCCACCGGCGCGGGCCTTGATCAGCACGGGATAGCCGATCCGGTCAGCCTCGCTTTTCAGAAAAGCGCCATCCTGATTATCGCCGTGATAACCGGGCACGACTGGCACACCCGCCTTTTCCATCAGTGCTTTGGCAGCATCTTTTAGCCCCATGGCGCGAATGGCTTTTGCCGACGGGCCAATGAAGATGAGCCCTGCCGCTTCGACAGCATCCACAAAACCGGCATTTTCCGACAGAAAGCCGTAGCCCGGATGGATCGCCTCTGCTCCGGTTTCAAGTGCTGCTTTGATGATGGCTTCGACATTCAAATAGCTTTGCGCAGAAACGGCAGGGCCGATGCGCACGGCCTCGTCGGCCATTTCGACATGAAGCGCATTGACATCCGCGTCGGAATAAATCGCGACTGTGGCAATGCCCAACTGGCGTGCCGTGCGAATGATCCGGCAGGCGATTTCTCCGCGATTGGCAATCAGTATTTTTTGAAACATCTGATCGCCCTCTTTACATTCTGAAGATGCCGAAGCGCGTCGGCTCGACTGGAGCATTCAGCGTTGCAGAAAGCGATAGACCAAGCACTTCGCGGCTCTTGCGTGGATCGACAATGCCATCATCCCAAAGCCGCGCCGAGGCATAAAGCGGATGGCTCTGGCGCTCGAACATTTCCAGCGTCGGGCGCTTAAACTCGGCTTCCTCTTCCGCCGACCATGTGCCGCCGGTGCGCTCAATCCCCTCGCGCTTGACTGTGGCCAGCACCCCCGCCGCCTGTTCACCCCCCATCACCGCAATTCGGCTGTTCGGCCATGTCCACAGGAAGCGCGGTGAATAGGCCCGTCCTGCCATGCCATAATTGCCCGCCCCATAGGATGCACCGATTAGCATGGTGATCTTCGGCACATTGGCTGTTGCCACTGCAGTCACCAACTTGGCGCCGTGCTTGGCTATACCCTCGGCCTCATATTTGCGACCGACCATGAAACCAGTGATATTTTGCAGGAAGATCAGCGGAATATTGCGTTGGCAGCAAAGCTCTATGAAATGCGCACCCTTCAAGGCGGCTTCGGAAAACAACACGCCATTATTGGCGATAATGCCCACCGGCATCCCGTAAAAGCTCGCAAAACCGCAAACCAGTGTAGGACCAAATCGCGCCTTGAACTCATCAAAGTCGGAACCATCGACCAGCCGCGCAATCAGCTCGCGCACATCATAGGGAATGCGGGTGTCAGCCGAGACAATTCCGAGAATTTCTTCCGCGTCATAAAGCGGTGCTGCACCATCGCCTCTCGGAATAAACTCGCGCTTTTGGCTGTTTAGATTGGCGGCGATGGCGCGTGCTATTTGCAGCGCATGAGCATCGTCATTGGCGAGATGATCTGCGACACCGGATAGCCTTGTATGCGTATCGCCACCACCGAGATCTTCCGCGCTCACCACTTCGCCCGTCGCAGCTTTCACCAGCGGCGGACCAGCAAGAAAGATCGTACCCTGATTGCGCACGATGACCGTCTCGTCGCTCATGGCAGGCACATAAGCGCCACCTGCCGTACACGATCCCATGACGACCGCGACCTGCGGAATGCCCGCTGCCGACATTTGGGCCTGATTATAGAAAATACGCCCAAAATGATCGCGATCCGGGAAAACCTCGTCCTGATTAGGCAGGTTAGCGCCACCGGAATCGACCAGATAAATGCAAGGGAGACGATTCTCACCCGCAATCTCCTGTGCGCGCAGATGCTTTTTCACGGTGATCGGATAATAGGTGCCGCCCTTCACCGTTGCATCATTGCAGACAATCATGCATTCGCGGCCAGATACGCGGCCAATGCCGGTGATCATACCGCCGGAAGGTGCTGCACCAGCATACATGCCATGCGCTGCAGTCAGTCCCACTTCCAGAAACGGCGAACCCGGATCAAGCAGTTGCGCCACACGATCACGCGGCAGAAGCTTTCCGCGCGAGATATGGCGTTCACGCGCCTTCTCACCGCCACCATCAATGGCCGTGCGCGATGCTTGTGCCACCACGTCAATCGCTGCAAGCATGGCTTTGCGATTGGCTTCAAAGGCAGCGCTGCGTGTCGAAATTTCAGATTTCAGAACCGGCATCAGCGGGTCTCCTGAAAGAGTTCCCGTCCGATCAGCATCCGCCGGATTTCCGATGTGCCAGCGCCGATTTCATAAAGCTTCGCGTCACGTAAGAGACGACCTGTCGGATAATCATTGATATAACCGTTGCCGCCCAGCGCCTGTATCGCCTGCAACGCCATTTGCGTAGCGTTTTCAGCTGCATAGAGAATGCAGCCAGCTGCATCCTTACGCGTCGTCTCGCCACGATCACACGCCGCTGCCACCGCATAGACATAGGCGCGCGAAGCGTTGAACAGCACATACATATCGGCAAGCTTGCCCTGCATCAGCTGGAACTCGCCAATCGGCTGGTCGAACTGCTTGCGCTCATGCACATAAGGCATAACCACATCGAGGCAGGCCGCCATGATGCCAAGCGGGCCGCCCGCCAGCACCACCCGCTCATAATCAAGGCCGGACATCAGCACATTGACGCCCTTGCCTTCCGCTCCAAGCAGATTTTCGGCGGGCACTTCACAATCCTCAAACACCAGTTCGCAGGTATTGGAGCCGCGCATACCGAGCTTGTCCAATTTCTGCGCGGTGGAGAAGCCTTTGAAACCCTTTTCGACGATAAAGGCACTGATCCCACGCGGACCAGCAGACGGGTCAGTCTTAGCATAAACCACCAGCACTTCGGCATCAGGGCCGTTGGTGATCCACATCTTGTTGCCGTTGAGAACGTAACTTTCGCCGCGCTTTTCAGCGTGCAGCTTCATCGAAACAACGTCAGAACCTGCCCCCGGCTCTGACATCGCAAGCGCGCCGACATGCTCGCCGGAAATGAGCTTAGGCAGATATTTTGCGCGTTGTTCGGGGGAACCATTACGATTGATCTGGTTGACGCAAAGATTGGAATGCGCGCCATAGCTCAGGCCAATCGAGGCCGACGCGCGGCTGATTTCCTCCATTGCCACGCAATGCGCAAGATAACCCATGCCTGCGCCGCCATAGTCTTCATGTGCGGTTATGCCCAGCACGCCGAGATCACCCAGTTCGCGCCAGAGATGCATGGGAAATGCGTTATTGCGATCGGTCTCAGCGGCAAGCGGCGCAATGCGGCTTTCCGCGAACCGGCGCACCGTATCACGAAGGGCTTCGATCTCCTCGCCAAGACCGAAATTCATGCCCGAAGCAAACATACTCGTCCTCCACAAGTTCTGCCCGGCTGCTGTTTTTGAAAACAGCTATGTTCCGGTCAGAGTGTCCCGTGGCGGACGAATAGGCAATGGCTTTGCGCGGCGTTCTGTGGCTATTTATTACCCTATTACGAAATTTTCTTTCGCGGCATGTTCCGCATCAATTCTTCTGAAGCTCGGCAATCTTGCGATAAAGCTCCAGCGCCTCGGCGTTTGCCAATGCTTCACGGTTTTTCACCTCCCGCCCATGCACAATGTCGCGCACGGCAAGTTCGACAATTTTTCCAGACTTGGTACGCGGAATATCGCTAACAGCGATGATCTTCGCAGGTACATGGCGCGGCGTTGCACCGGTGCGGATCTTGGTCTTGATACGCGCTTTGAGATCGTCATCGAGCGATACACCTTCAGCAAGTCGCACAAAGAGCACCACGCGCACGTCATTGTCCCAATCTTGCCCGATGCAAAGCGCTTCTGCGACCTCTGCCATCTGTTCGACCTGATTGTAGATTTCCGCCGTACCGATACGCACACCACCCGGATTAAGCGTCGCATCTGAACGTCCGTGAATGACGATGCCATCATGTTCTGTCCATTCAGCAAAATCGCCATGGCACCAGATATTATCGAAACGCTCGAAATAAGCTGCCTGATATTTTGCACCTTCGGGATCATTCCAGAATTGCAGCGGCATACACGGAAATGCTTTGGTGCAGACCAACTCGCCTTTCTCGCGGCGCACTGGCTTGCCATCGTCGTCCCAAACATCGACCGCCATACCAAGACCCGCACCCTGAATTTCGCCTTGCCAGACAGGTTCGGTCGGTACGCCCAGCACGAAGCATGAAACGATGTCCGTTCCACCTGAAATCGACGCCAGATGCACGTCTTTCTTGATTGCCTCATACACAAAAGCAAAACCTTCCGGCGACAGCGGCGAGCCGGTCGAGGAAATGGTGCGAAGTGCGGACAGATCGTGGGTTTCACCGGGACGCAGCCCGGCTTTCAGCACCGCATCGATGAATTTTGCCGACGTGCCGAAATAGGTCATGCCTTCGGACGCTGCATAATCGAACAATACATTGCCATCGGGATAGAAGGGCGAACCGTCATAGAGCAGAAGTGTCGCGCCTGATGCGATGCCTGACGCCAGCCAGTTCCACATCATCCAGCCGCAGGTGGTGAAATAGAAGAATCGGTCGCCTTCGCGAATATCCGCATGCAGGCGATGTTCCTTAAGATGCTGCAACAGCACGCCACCAGCTCGATGCACAATGCATTTCGGAATGCCAGTGGTACCCGAAGAAAACAGAATATAGAGCGGGTGATCGAATGGAAGTCGCGTGAACTCGACAGCTTTTGCAGTGAACGAGGCGAGTGCCGTATCGAGCGCGATACCGTTTGCAGCCTTGCTGGCGACCGCTTCCGCTTCGTCGAGATGGGTGACGATAACCGAACGCTTGCTGCTCGGTAGCTTGGCTGTGACTTCGGCAATCTTGTCGCTCACATCAATACGTTTGCCGTTGTACCAATAACCGTCGCAGGCAAAGAACAGCTTGGGTTCGATCTGACCAAAGCGATCCAGCACACCCTGTGCGCCGAAATCAGGCGAGCACGAAGACCACACCGCACCGATAGACGAAGCTGCCAGCATCAGCGCAACCGCTTCCGGCATATTGGGCATCATGCCTGCAATGCGATCGCCGGGCTTCACCCCTTCTGCCAGCATGAATTGCTGGAGTTTTGAGACCAGCGCGTGCAGATCATCCCACGTCAGGCGACGCTCGACCTTGTCTTCGCCAAGAAAGATGATCGCCTCTCCATCTCCTTTGTGACGCAGGAGATTTTCAGCAAAATTGAGTTTGGCATCGGGAAAGAATTTTGCCTCACGCATATGATCTTTATCGACCAGCGTCGCTTCCCCGCGCTCGCCGATAACATCACAAAAGTCCCAGATGAGTGTCCAGAAAGCTGAACGATCTTCAATCGACCAGCGATGCAGGGCCTGATAATCAGCCAGACTTTGCGCCGTAAGCTTTTCCGCGCGTACACGGAATTGCTCCAGATTACTTGCTGCAATGCGTTTTGCATCCGGTTGCCACAATGGTTGGCTGTCAGCGGAAACGGCCTCGATACTCATCATTCCTCCCAGAATCATGCTCGATCACTTGCAGCGCAAGTCATCAATGTGTGGGCAAATTTCTATGGGAGTGTTGACGAAACGTCCACGGGTTTTAATGAAGGAAAGGCGGCAGCACTCAGATTGAGCTTTGCTTACTTGTCCCACTATTTTCTGAAAAAATCGGCAGTTTTGCCACCCGATCAATAACTTATAATGAAATTCATATTGCAGGTGCATCGTTTTAGGTTGCCGACAAATACCGAGTCAACGATGACTGATAATAATGAAACTTCTGAAAAGCAGTTCAATTAGGGTATCGAACAGCAGTTCTTCGCCCATTTGGAGCATTTCCTGTTTTGATTGGGTCATTGGAAATGCTCTATACATTTTTTTTACGCACATCTTCCTTCGAAAACCGCTTCGCACTTTTCGGGATGCGCTCTAAATTAACGCTATCTGGGGTTGGCGTTCTGTCAGGCTGACTGTGTGGGAGAAGCCGTTTCCACAACGATATCAGGCGTCCGGTTCTCCCAAGCATTAATCTTTGCCACCAGCCAGCGATTAACCGGGTTTTCGAAAAAATGATAAGCGACGATGGCTGCCCCGATGCTTACCAGAACGCCTGCACCTATCAGCAGAACTGCTTCGAGCGTATTCTGCCCCCAGCTTTTAGGCAGTGCATTGAAGAAAAAAAGTCCGATCAGCGGATGCAGAATGAAGATTCCAAAGCTGTAGCGGGCGAGCTGGACAAAGCCGCTCCATCGCAACGGCGTATAGAGTTGCTGTGTACTGGCGGCATAAAGCATGTACATGCAGAAGTAGAGGAAGAGGAGCCGTTTTGGCCCTTCCAGCGTTGCAGTATCAGTATCACTACCCGACGGGTGATAGAACAGAAACACGATCATGCAGGCTGCAAGCGCGATCTTGATAAGCCACTTTGGCAAAGCGCTCTGCTCGCGTCTCGCAAGCCACATACCGAAAAGGAATGACGGCAGAGCACGGAACACACCAACATCGGCAAACTGGATTCGGGTGAGCGATGATGCGCCAAGTAATCGCGCCAGATAATCACCGCCAATGATTGCAGCGACAATAATAACGAGAAGCCAGCCTCCCAGCCGCTTGCATAGAAGATCAAACAAGGGGAAGCACAAATACATCATGAAAAGCGCGCTGAGCGACCAACTGACATAATTATAGGAGAAGGTCTGCCCCATCCCCCAATTGTGAATCAGCAGCAATTGCGCAAACCCGGTCCACCAGCTCATGTTCGGCTGTGTAGAGGGGTGCAACATGCCCCAGGCGGTCAGAACGGATATGAGAGCGAAGCAGGAAAACACCACGGCATGAAGCGGATAGATGCGCGCCAAGCGCCTTCCTACAAAGCCTGCATAGTGGCGAGCACCCCAAACATAATTGCGACGCCGCCCGAGGAAAAGACCGGATACAATGAAAAAGATATCCGTAAAATAAGCAAATGTTAATATAACATTTTGGATAGCGTCGTTCTTTACGGAAATCCGAAAAGAATAATGAAAGAGCGCGATTCCGATACACAATAAAAATCGCATACCGTCGAAATCAGAAAGTCTTTTCATTCAACGTATCGCAGAGTTTTACTTCATTGATATGTCAGTAGCAACTTTTGGGGAAAAGTCGAGATGCGTTACAACCCCTGCGACCATTCGGTCGTGTACAATGCTCTATCGTAAATCTCGATATAAATGATTTGGAAAATTTGGTGGAGCCAAGCGGGATCGAACCGCTGACCTCTTGCATGCCATGCAAGCGCTCTCCCAGCTGAGCTATGGCCCCATCAGACCTCTTTCGAGGTGGGCCAGACAGGAATTTCTGTCCGGTGTGGCGGCTTATTAAATGGCTCGTTACAGAAGATCAAGAGCTAAATCGCAACTCTTTTCGTATCGGGCAAATTAATTTGCCGGTTGTGCAGATTCGCCCCGCAATCTGGAACGGAACATTGCCGTTAACCCGCCTAAATGCATAAGGGCGGCCCACTGGACCGCCCTGCAAAAAAGCTTGGAAGAAGACGATCAGCCTTCTTCGTCTTCACCACCGACCCCGCCGCCGAGAATGCCCGACATGTCGTCGTCTTCATCTTCCTCTTCTTCGAGGAAGGTGTCTTCATCGTCGTCGCCCAGATCGACATCGTCGTCGATATCCGGAAGATCTTCGCCACCCTTCGATTCGTCGTCCGCGTCCTCAAGGGAAACGAATTCCGGCTTTTCGAGTGCCGTATCCAGTTCTTCCTCTTCGGTTTCCTCTTCGACCGCACGGCTTTCTGCTACGGTCGCTTCGAAATACGAACGCGGGTAGGAAATACCGGTGTAAGGCGAAACAATCGGATCACGATTGAGGTCGTAAAACTTCTTGCCCGTTTCCGGGTCAATGCGCTTGGTACCAAGTTCAGTTTTTGCCACGTTTAGCCTCGTGAGTTTTTATCCCTGTCGTGCCTGTGGCACTCCACGCCTGATGTTTCCCCCGTAGCACTTGCAGCATTTCCGCCACTTGTTCACCCGGGGACACAAATTCATTCAACCGCGCCTGCCATGACTACATACATGTTGCTCGCCATCATACTCAATAACCGTAAACGGTCGAGAGAAGGCGTAAGGCGCGCCTTACGGTGTTGTTCGGTGCATAAACGCAATTTGCAGCTTTTGTCAAAGCTAAAGACTCGTTGCAGCCCCGATAGTCTTAAAGAGAGCTCTCTTTAAAGACGTATTCGCGGATGACCCCGCCCCGTTCATGTGCTAGGAAGCTGCCGCTTTGATTAATCCAGCGTGAATAACGCCAAAATGAGACAGTGACGAATCCATGTCCCATTCCGCTACCCCGAAACCTGCAACCGCCCGCCGCTCGGAGGCTTTAACGGGCGAAATCCGCATTCCGGGTGACAAATCCATCTCGCATCGTTCCTTCATGTTCGGCGGCCTTGCTTCGGGTGAAACCCGCATCACCGGCCTGCTCGAAGGCGAAGACGTCATCAATACCGGCCGCGCCATGCAGGCGATGGGCGCCAAGATTCGCAAAGACGGCGATATCTGGGTCATCAACGGTGTCGGCAATGGCTGCCTGTTGCAACCTGAAGCACCGCTCGATTTCGGCAATGCCGGAACCGGCGCCCGCCTGACCATGGGCCTTGTCGGCACTTACGACATGACGACAACCTTTATCGGTGATGCATCACTGACATCGCGTCCAATGGGCCGTGTGCTTAATCCGCTGCGTGAAATGGGCGTACAGGTGAAGGCCGCAGAAGGCGACCGTCTGCCACTAACGCTGACAGGCCCAAAGACTGCAAACCCGATCAGCTATCGCGTGCCTATGGCATCTGCTCAGGTGAAGTCGGCAGTTCTGCTCGCCGGTCTCAATACGCCAGGTGTCACAACCGTCATTGAACCTGTCATGACGCGCGATCACACCGAAAAGATGCTTCAGGGCTTCGGTGCCGATCTCACCGTCGAAACCGACAAGGATGGCGTGCGTCACATTCGCATCGTCGGGCAGGGCAAGCTTACGGGCCAAACCATTGACGTACCGGGTGATCCATCCTCGACCGCCTTCCCGCTGGTTGCGGCTCTGCTGGTCGAAGGTTCGGATGTCACCATCCGTAACGTGCTGATGAACCCGACCCGCACCGGCCTTATCCTGACATTGCAGGAAATGGGCGCAGACATCGAAATCATCGATCCACGCCTTGCTGGCGGTGAAGATGTTGCCGATCTGCGCGTTAAGTCATCGAAGCTCAAGGGTGTCACGGTTCCTCCGGAACGCGCACCATCGATGATCGATGAATATCCGGTTCTGGCGATTGCGGCTTCTTTTGCCGAAGGCGAAACCGTCATGGACGGCCTCGACGAGCTGCGTGTGAAGGAATCAGACCGTCTGGCAGCTGTTGCGCGCGGCCTTGAAGCCAATGGTGTCGATTGCACCGAAGGCGAGATGTCGCTGACGGTTCGTGGTCGTCCAGACGGCAAAGGCCTTGGAGGCGGCACCGTTGCAACGCATCTCGATCACCGCATTGCCATGAGCTTCCTCGTCATGGGGCTGGCCGCTGATAAGCCAGTCACGGTCGATGACAGCACGATGATTGCAACCTCGTTCCCCGAATTCATGACCATGATGCCCGGCCTTGGTGCAAAAATCGAAGTCAGCGAGCAGCAATGACAAGTTTCGTCGTAGCCATCGACGGACCAGCAGCTTCGGGCAAGGGAACCCTTGCCCGGCGCATTGCCATTCATTACGGCATGCCGCATCTCGATACCGGCCTCACCTATCGTGCAGTGGCGAAAGCGCTGCTCGATCAGGGGCTGCCGCTTGATGATGAAGCAATTGCAGCTGATGTGGCGCTTAATCTTGACCTTCATCAGATGGACAAGGCCGTTCTTTCAGCCCATGCTATTGGCGAGGCGGCGTCGAAAGTAGCAGTGATGCCTGCCGTGCGGCGCGCTCTTGTTGAAGCCCAGCGCGGTTTCGCCAATGCATTGCCGTCAAGCGTACTTGATGGCCGCGATATTGGAACTGTGGTCTGCCCGGAGGCTGAGATAAAGCTTTTTGTGACGGCATCGCCTGAAGTGCGCGCACAACGCCGCTTTGAGGAAATCGTTGCCAAAGGCGGGACGGCTGATCTCGATGAAATTCTGGCCGATCTCAGGAAGCGCGATGAGCGTGACATGAACCGCACCGATTCTCCGCTTAAGCCCGCTGAAGACGCGCACTTGCTAGATACGAGTGAAATGAGTATAGAAGCGGCATTTCTTGCAGCAAAAAAGCTGATTGATCACGCTTTCGCGCAGCACAAGGCATAATATCGGGACAGTTTAACGACTTTCTGATAAGATAGGCCTTGGAAATGCTGGATAATTCCGGGTTTGTTCCTATATAGGTCTCACCCATATTTATAACCTGACTTCGCGTTCCATGCGCCGGTTGTCTCAAAGAGACGGAGCTGAAGGACAGGCCTAACGCAACTCTAACCCCCGGCGCCGCATCCGATGTTGTTTCATACCGGATGCATCAGGAGTATTTATGTCTGAATTCAATCCCTCCCTCGCAGACTTCGAGTCGCTGCTGGCCGAATCCTTTGCCAACAATGACCTTGCAGAAGGTTATGTTGTAAAGGGTCGCATCGTTGCCATCGAAAAAGACATGGCAATCATCGATGCTGGCCTCAAGGTCGAAGGTCGCGTACCGCTGAAGGAATTCGGCGCGAAGGGCAAAGACGGCTCGATGAAGCCGGGCGACGAAGTTGAAGTTTACGTTGAGCGCATCGAAAACGCACTCGGCGAAGCTGTTCTGTCGCGCGAAAAAGCACGTCGTGAAGAAAGCTGGGGCAAGCTCGAGCAGAAGTTCGCCAATGGCGAGCGCGTCGACGGCGTCATCTTCAACCAGGTCAAGGGTGGCTTCACCGTCGATCTGGACGGTGCAGTTGCATTCCTTCCACGTTCGCAGGTCGACATTCGTCCGATCCGCGACGTTACCCCGCTTATGCACGTCCCACAGCCTTTCGAAATCCTCAAGATGGACAAGCGTCGCGGCAACATCGTTGTCTCGCGTCGTACCGTTCTTGAAGAAAGCCGTGCGGAACAGCGTTCGGAAATCGTTCAGAACCTTGAAGAAGGTCAGGTTGTTGAAGGCGTTGTCAAGAACATCACCGATTACGGTGCGTTCGTTGACCTCGGCGGCATCGACGGCCTCCTGCACGTTACCGACATGGCATGGCGCCGCGTCAACCATCCATCGGAAATCCTCACCATCGGCCAGACCGTTAAGGTGCAGATCATCCGTATCAACCAGGATACCCATCGTATCTCGCTCGGCATGAAGCAGCTCGAGAACGATCCTTGGGATGGCATCGGCGCGAAGTACCCGATCGGCAAAAAGATCACCGGTACTGTCACGAACATCACCGACTACGGTGCATTCGTCGAAATCGAGCCAGGCATCGAAGGTCTGATCCACGTTTCGGAAATGTCGTGGACCAAGAAGAACGTGCATCCAGGCAAGATCCTGTCGACCACTCAGGAAGTCGAAGTTGTTGTGCTCGAAGTTGATCCGGTCAAGCGCCGTATCTCCCTCGGTCTCAAGCAGACCCTCGACAACCCATGGACGACCTTCGCTCAGAAGTACCCTCAGGGCACGATCGTTGAAGGTGAAGTTAAGAACAAGACCGAATTCGGCCTGTTCATTGGTCTCGACGGCGACGTCGACGGCATGGTTCACCTCTCCGACCTCGACTGGAACCGTCCAGGCGAACAGGTCATCGAAGAGTACAACAAGGGTGAAGTCGTTAAGGCTGTCGTTCTCGACGTTGACGTTGAGAAGGAACGCATCTCGCTCGGCATCAAGCAGCTTTCCGGCGACAAGGTCGGTGAAGCAGCAGCTTCGGGTGATCTGCGCAAGAACGCCGTTGTAACCTGTGAAGTAACCGCTGTTACCGATGGCGGTCTTGAAGTTCGCCTGGTCGATCACGACCTCGAAAGCTTCATCAAGCGCTCGGATCTGTCGCGTGATCGTGACGAACAGCGCCCAGAACGCTTCACGGTTGGTCAGAAGGTTGACGCTCGCGTCATCGCTTTCGACAAGAAGACCCGCAAGCTGCAGGTCTCGATCAAGGCGCTCGAAATCGCTGAAGAAAAAGAAGCAGTTGCTCAGTACGGTTCGTCCGACTCAGGCGCTTCGCTCGGCGATATTCTTGCTGCAGCAATGAAGAAGTCGGAAAACAACTAAGTTTTCCGTCCCTTCGACTGAACATGAGAAAGCCCGCCAAATGGCGGGCTTTTTCTTTATCCTGATCGCGGACAAGCATTGGAAATGCGCCGATCTGCATTTTCCATAGACATCAGGCTACAGACGTTTGTTCCGCAGCCACCTGATCCAGAATTTCCTGACGCTGCTCTTTGGTCAGATGATCGAAAAACAACACACCGTCCATATGGTCGATTTCGTGCTGAAAACATATTGCCAGAATACCATCAGCTTCGATCTGGTGTTTCTCGCCCTCAAGATCGGTATAGCTGACAGTAATACGCGCTGGACGTGATACCGAACCCCGATAAGGCCCGACCGAAAGGCAACCTTCATCGTAGCTGCTTTGTTCGTCGGAGGAAGCAACGATCTCTGGATTGATCGCAATCAGCGGCTTGCGTTCGCCATCCCGGTAATTCACGTCAATGGCCGTGATACGCAGGAGCTTTCCCACCTGAACTGCGGCAACGCCGACACCACCCGAATTATACATCGTATCAAGCATATCCTGCGCAAAACCGCGAATATCGCCGTCGATGGTTTCGACAGGCAGAGAGACCTCGCGCAAAAACGGATCTGGGATTTTGGTAAGCGGTAATACTGCCATTTCTAATCTCGCAAGTCGTTGATCAGCTATGACTTATCGCAGCATTTTTCCGCAGCCCGGACAATCGCAAATCTATTCTGGTGAAGTCCGACAATAGGCGTCAGACAATGTTCAGCATATGGATCAAGCCCAGACTGATAGCGCCAAGCGCCAGCAGCGACAGAATAGCTGTCAGTGTCACCCGCCCGCCAGCGGAAGCCACAGAGCGCACATCGACGCCCAGACCAAGTGCCGCCATGGAAATGATCGTCAGTGCGGTGGACGCAAACTGAATGCCGGGAAGAATGGCTTCGGGGATCAGGTGCAGCGAACGCAGTGCCATCATCACCAGAAAGCCGATGATGAACCACGGCACTAATTGCAGGAAGCCGGGTTTTACTTCCGCGTCCTTGTTACCAGCCAGCACGGAAAGCGCCAGAATAACAGGGCCGAGCATCAGCACACGGACCAGCTTGACCAATGTTCCGAGCTGCACGCTGATTGTGGCGATTGGAGCGGTGGCAGCCAGAACCTGCGGCACTGCATAGACCGTCAGTCCAGCAAGAACGCCATATTGCGTGAAAGACAATCCCAGCAATGGTACCAGCAGCGGCAGAAGCAACACAACGACGACACCCAGAATGGCCGTGAATGCGATGGAAGCTGCAACATCTTCACTGTCTGCACCAATGACGGGAGCCGTTGCCGCAATCGCCGAGTTACCGCAGATAGAATTGCCACAAGCAACCAGAACAGCCATGCGATGCGGCAGCTTCAGTAATCGTCCAATGCCGTAGCTAAATGTAATGGCCATCACCACAACACAGGCAATGCCAAATATAAGGCCGGGACCAGCGTCAATGACGGCACTTGCACTGATGGAAGCGCCAAGCAGCACGACCGCAATCTCCAGCAGAAGTTTCGCGGAAAAGCTGATGCCTTTGGAAAATTGCTTGCCGGGGCGGAAAATGGTTCGGACGGCGGTGCCAATAAGAATCGCCAGCACCAGCGCTTCTAGCCAAGCTTTCCCGGTATAATGCTCCTCAATCTTTTCAAGCCCGATCGCCACAGCCGAAACAGCAAGGCTAAGTGCAAGCCCGGGGAGAATGTTCTGAAATTTTGTGGCAGTTGCGGTGGTCATCGGAATCAGCATTCAAATCTTGAGAAATATTTTCCAATGAGATGCGCTAAATCTTCTGTTCATTCCATCGCATAATATGGCATAATTCATTCGATAAAATCGAACGATTGAAGCTATGACACTGGAACAACTGCGTATTTTCATCGAAGTGGCCGAGCGCGAACACCTCACCCGCGCCTCAGAAGCGCTTAATCTCACGCCATCGGCAGTGAGTTCGGCCATTCGCACGCTCGAAGAACGCTATGGCGCGATGCTTTTCAACCGCATCGGTCGGCGTATCGAGCTGACCGGCGATGGTCGCATATTTCTGGATGAAGCGCGCGCGACGCTGGCCCGTGCGCAATCGGCCGAGCGTATGCTTTCAGAACTTGGCGGCGGCAAACGCGGAATTCTTACGATCCATGCCAGCCAGACCATCGCGAGTTACTGGCTACCGCCTTATCTGGCACAGTTTCATGCGACACATCCGATGATCGACTTGCGCCTGACGCTCGGGAATACCGAGAGTGTCACGCAGGCCACGCAAGAAGGACTGGCGGATATCGGTCTCGTGGAAGGCGCTGTGCGAGCTCCCGCCCTCTCGATGCGCAAGGTTGGAACGGATGAGCTTATCGTTGTCACAGGCCCTGCCCATGAATGGTGCACTGCCGCTAAACTCACATGGGATACGTTGTTCAGCGGCCAATGGATATTGCGTGAACATGGGTCAGGCACTCGTAGCGTGTTTGAAGATGCGATGCGGGTTGCGGGTTACAATCCTGCGCGTCTTAACATTGCACTTGAATTGCCTTCCAATGAGGCAATCTGTTCAGCCGTACTTTCCGGCAACTACGTGACTGCAATTTCGGAACTCGTCGCAGCACCGCATCTTGCAGCAGGCACACTCGTCAAGGCCGATTTTACTCTCCCACAACGCCAGTTTCTGATGCTGTCGCATAATGACCGCTATCAGACAAAGGCGCTTAAATCTTTCGCTGACATGCTGATGAGAGAACCGGACATGTCGCGCACAGGACAACTCTCCGACCGTTAACCACTGTACGCTTCTTCCACGGGTATATCCCCGCACATCCCGGCCCACTATGTGCGGATCGGGACCGATCCGCACGTCGATCTGGAGGAGGTAGACATGAGCAGGAATAGAGGCGTTGTATATATGCGCCCGGGTAAAGTCGAAGTTCGAGATATTGATGATCCGGTGTTGAGCGCTCCCGATGGGCGCAAGCTGGACCACGCCGTCATCCTGAAAGTGATCACCACCAATATTTGCGGCTCAGACCAGCACATGGTGCGTGGTCGTACCACCGCAATGCCCGGCCTTGTGCTCGGCCATGAGATCACCGGCGAAGTGATTGAAAAAGGCAGCGATGTCGAAATGCTCGAAGTTGGCGACATCGTATCCGTACCGTTCAATGTCGCCTGCGGGCGCTGCCGTTGCTGCAAGTCGCAGGACACCGGCGTTTGCCTTACCGTCAATCCATCACGCGCTGGCGGCGCTTATGGCTACGTCGATATGGGCGGCTGGATCGGCGGACAGGCACGCTATGTCATGGTGCCTTATGCCGACTTCAATCTGCTGAAATTCCCGGACCGCGAACAGGCCATTGAGAAAATTCGCGATCTGACCATGCTGTCCGATATTCTGCCCACCGGTTTCCACGGGGCGGTGAAGGCAGGCGTCGGCGTAGGCTCAATCGTCTATGTGGCGGGTGCTGGTCCTGTTGGGCTTGCTGCGGCCGCATCTGCTCGCATCTTAGGTGCTGCGGTCGTCATGGTCGGCGACTTCAACAAGGAGCGGCTGGAACATGCCCGCAAGGTCGGTTTCGAGCCGATTGACCTTTCAGCCAGTGATCGCCTTGGCGATATGATTGCCGAAGTGACTGGCAGCAACGAAGTGGACAGCGCCATTGACGCGGTTGGCTTTGAGGCCCGCGGCCATAGTGGTGGCGAACAACCGGCCATTGTTCTGAACCAGATGATGGAAATCACCCGCCCGGCAGGCTCCATTGGCATTCCGGGTCTTTACGTGACCGAAGATCCGGGCGCTGTCGACAGTGCTGCCAAGCAGGGAAGCCTGTCTCTGCGCTTTGGCCTCGGCTGGGCAAAGGCACAATCTTTCCATACCGGTCAGACTCCGGTGGTTAAATATAACCGCCAACTCATGCAGGCTATTCTGCATGGCCGTCTGAACATTGCCGATATCGTCAATGCGCAGGTGATTTCATTGGAAGAAGCGCCGCAAGGCTATGAAAGCTTTGATCACGGGGTGGCGAAGAAATTCGTACTCGACCCGCACGGTATGCTGACAAAGGCTGCTTAAAAGATTGATGCCGGGAGCTTTGGCTCCCGGCAATTCACTTTAGCGAATGGATTTAACCAGTTCAGGCTGGGTAAAGCAGGTTGGTGCCAGCCCATTCTTTGACTGCCAAAGACCAATCGAACGACGGGTTTTGAAGCCCGGAAGACCATCGGCCTTACCAACATCGTAACCCTGCGCCTGCATACGCTTCTGCATCGCCAGAATGTCGGAGCGATACATGGTGCCGACATTGCCCCATTGCGTCTGGAAATCACCCGCGCCATAGGCAATACGGTCGCCAACATGACCGATGAAGAGCGCATAGAGATCGCTCATATTGTAATCTTTGATGACGTAGAAATTCGGCGTCACGATAAAGGCCGGTCCATAACGACCAGCGGGCATGAGCAGAAAGCCCTCGCCGCGCATTTCATTGGCCGGAAACGCCTTGCCGTTGGTGCGGGAGATACCAAGCTTTGCCCATTCGGCAAATGTCTTACCCTGGTCTGGCCCTTCCAGAGAACACGAAATATTCTGAGGCACATTGACTTCATAGCCCCAGTCACGTCCGGCCTGCCAGCCATGGATTTTTAGATAATTGGCGATGGAGCCAAGCGTATCGGGCACCGAATTCCAGATGTCTCGCTTGCCATCACCATCAAAATCAACAGCATGTTTGAGATAGGATGTCGGCATGAATTGCGGCTGACCCAGCGCACCCGCCCACGAGCTTTTCATCGAACCATTGGAGATGTAGCCGCGTGAGGTGATCTGGAGTGCTGCAATCAGCTCTTTGCGGAACATTTCCTTGCGCGTTGCCATGAAGGCCTTGGTGCCTAGTACTTCAAAGGCATTGTACGGAATTTTGACCGTGCCAAAGCCCGATTCGCGCCCCCAGATTGCCACAACGATGCGGCCCGGCACGCCATATTGCTGCTCAATGCTTTTAAGCAGGCTTGCATTCTGACCAAGCCGCGCTTTGCCGCCGCTTGTGACAGAACCAATCGTTTTGGCATTGAAATATTTGCCCGGCGCGCCGAACTCCGCCTGTTTCTGCTCTTTCGGCGTTGTTGGCTTTTCGCCCGGAATGACAAGATCAGGCAGCTTCCAGTTGATCGTAACACCTGCAAAAGCCTGCTCAAAAACAGGGCGTGAAACACCTGCCGCCTTTGCTTCGGGCCAGAGGTCTTTTTCGATCCAGTTGCGATACTGGCTCTCAACCTGCGCTTTAGAGGGAGCTGCAAAAGAAGGCGCTGCAGATAGGGACGCAGCCACACAAAGAGCCGTGGTCAGGCCTCGCTTCCAGAATGCAGCCTTCATACACGTCTCCCAAAACAGAATAATTGAAGATTAAAGTGTCGTTCGCGCTCGCAATGCAGCCGCAAGCGTTCCTTCATCGAGGTAATCAAGCTCACCGCCAACAGGAACGCCATGCGCAAGCCGTGTTACACGGACTTCAAAATTCATCAGCTGATCGGTGATGTAATGCGCTGTCGTCTGGCCTTCGACTGTGGCATTCACTGCGAGAATCACTTCCTTGATGTCACCCGTTGCAACGCGCTCGACCAGCCCTTTGATGTTGAGATCATCCGGGCCAATGCCATCCAGAGGCGAAAGGCGACCGCCCAGCACATGATAGCGCACATTCATGGTGCCCGCGCGTTCAAGCGCCCAGAGGTCGGACACATCTTCCACGACGATCAGCGTTGTCGGATCACGACGAGCATCAGTGCAAATGGTGCAGGGGTCAGAAGTATCAACATTACCGCAACATGAGCAGATGCGGACTTTTTCAGCTGCCTCTTGCATGGCACCGCCAAGCGGCACCAGAAGCGCCTCTTTTTTCTTGATCAAGTGCAACGCCGCACGACGCGCAGAACGCGGCCCCAATCCCGGCACACGGGCCAGAAGTTGGATCAGACGTTCAATCTCGGGACCAGCTATACGTTTGGACATGATTTAAGGCAGTAAGGCAATAGGGGAGTAAGGCAATAGGGAAAATGCAGGCAGCAGGGCTTTGAGCAAATAAAACTTACTGCCCTACTGCCTTATTCACTTACTGCCTTAAAACGGCAGCTTGAAGCCCGGAGGAATTGGCAGACCGGCGGTGAGCGACTGGGTCTTTTCAGCCATTTCAGCTTCGAGCTTCGCCTTGGCATCATTATGAGCTGCAATGATCAGGTCTTCGAGGATTTCGACCTCGTCTTCCTTGGCAAGCGAAGGATCGATGCGAAGAGCCGACAAAGTGCCCTTGCCCGAAAGCGTGACTGTAACCAGACCGCCACCGGAAGAAGCGGTCGCTTCAAGATTGGCAATCTCGTCCTGCATGGCCTTCATCTTGGCCTGCAGTTCCTTTGCCTGTTTCATCATGCCCATCATGTCACGCATGGGTTCACTCCATCATTTTTTGAACGCGCATCTCACTCCGAAAACCGCTTCGCACTTTTCGGGATGCGCTCTAAAATTCAATCATCGTCAGAAGGCGCGCCGGGCACGTCTTCAACCGTATCAAGGTCTATATCGTCATCATCGCCCTGTTCTGCAACGGCAATGCGGACATCTGTTATCTTTGCGCCCGGAAAAGCTGCAAGAATTGCAGCAACATCGGGATCAGCGCGCGCATCGGTCACGAGGTTATCGCGACGCTCGGTTTCAGCTTCCGCAACCGTTTGCCCCGAAACGTCACGCGCAACTGTCACGACCCAGCGAATGCCGGTCCAGTTGTGCAGGCGCTGCGAAATATCGCTCGGCAGCGATTTCGGTGCATCGTCGGTCAGACCAATCTCAAGCCTTCCGGCAGCGATGGAGGACAGGCGCACGCAGTTCTTGACCAGAATCTTGAACTGCATGTCGCGAAACTTATCAGCCAGTGCAACGATATCATTGAGGCTGTTGATCTGAACCGAAGGCTGTGGTGTGCTATCGACAAACTGCTGTGGTGCGGGCGGTTGAACCGGCTGCGGCTGTGTTTCCACCAGACGCATGGCTGTTGCAGGACCACCCGATGCAGGCATCATGGTTGAGGCGGAAACCGCATCAACACTGCCGCGCGCTTCTGGCTGCGAACCGCCATTTGGCCTTGCGCCGCTTGGAGATTGCGGACGCGGAACCGAAGCAGAACCGTTTTCAAGCCCACGCAGTGCTTCATCAAGCGTTGGCAGATCAGCGGCATGGGCCAGACGGATCAGCAGCATTTCTGCGGCCTGCACAGGCCGCGTTGCCGTATCGACTTCGGCAATGCCCTTAAGCAGCATTTGCCATGTCCGAGACAGCACGCGCACCGACAGCTTCTGCGAAAAATCGCGACCGCGAACGCGCTCATCTTCCGAGAGCGATACATCTTCCGCCACATCCGGCGTAAAGCGCAGACGTGTCACCAGATGATTGAAATCGGCAAGATCCGTCAGCACGACCGATGGGTCGGCTCCGACATCATATTGCGCACGAAATTCGGTCAAAGCACCAGCAACGTCCCCACGCATGATCATCTCAAAGAGATCGATAATGCGCGCGCGGTCTGCAAGACCGAGCATTGAACGCACGGCTTCCGCCGAAACATGACCTGCGCCATGCGCGATGGCCTGATCGAAAATGGAGAGCGAATCGCGTGCCGACCCCTCACCCGCGCGCGCAATCATCGCAAGCGATGTGTCATCGACTTCGATTGCTTCTGCTTCTGCAATGCGCTTCAGATGTGCAGCCAGCGTACCCGATTCGATGCGACGCAGATCAAAACGCTGACAGCGCGATAGAACCGTGATCGGAACCTTGCGGATTTCGGTGGTGGCGAAGATGAATTTCACATGCGGCGGCGGCTCTTCAAGCGTCTTCAACAAGCCGTTGAAGGCCTGATTGGACAGCATGTGCACTTCGTCGATGATATAGACTTTGTAGCGTGCCGAAACAGGGCGATAGCGCACCTGTTCGATGATTTCGCGAATATCATCGATACCTGTATGCGAAGCCGCATCCATCTCGATGACATCGACATGGCGGCCTTCCATGATCGCCTGACAATGCTCACCCATTACGGAGAGATCAATCGTCGGCTGATCGACAGAATCAGTCTTGTAATTAAGCGCGCGCGCCAGAATACGCGCAGTTGTGGTTTTGCCCACACCGCGAACACCAGTCAGCATCCACGCCTGCGCGATACGACCAGTCTCGAACGCGTTTTTCAGCGTGCGGACCATCGGCTCCTGGCCGATCAGATCATTGAAATTCTGGGGGCGATACTTGCGGGCGAGAACGCGATAAGCGCCAGTTTCGGATTTTGTGTCCATTGCGACCCTTCCGCTCTCTGTTCGCTTGTTCCGATCAACAAACTCTAAACAGTTTGGACCAGAGACGAAAGTAGCTTTGGCGATGGCTTATCAACCATCAACAGCCATGATCGTTTTAGAAAGGTGGGAGGCTGGCACGATGACCCGTGCCGTGCTCGTTGGGGCTGCTTCCTTCCGGACCTGACCCGGTTGGCGAGTGGCTCGTCCACCACCAACCTCCCACGCTGCATATCGTCAATTATGAAGCAAAAAGCAAGAAGGGCATGGCGCAAAAAACAAGCGCAGAGACGAAAAAACTGATAAGAATTCTATTATGGAACAGTTTGAACTCGATAAACGGCTTTCCGCCGACACTTTTTCAGTGGTCCCGCTCGGCCTTTGCGAGCTGCGGCTCATGAATGACAAGCGCTGGACATGGCTTATCCTCGTTCCGCGCCGTGGCTCTTTGAGCGAAATACACGACATGACGCCGCTTGATCAGACCATGCTGACCTTTGAAACCGGCATTGTTGCGCAGGCGATCAAGAAACTGACCAATTGCGAGAAAATCAATAGCGGCGCGCTTGGCAATATCGTACGCCAGCTGCACATCCATGTCATTGCGCGCAATGAAGGCGATGCCGGCTGGCCAGGCCCTGTCTGGGGGCACGGCACCCGCGAACCCTATAGCGATGCTGACGCACAAAAGCTGATTGAAGAAATCCGCGAAGCACTCTGATTCCCTCCCAAACATTTTCCCGAGAACATCATGGCTTTTCGCCTTTACGACCTGCCGGAGACAGAACCGAGCCGTCTTGTCGGCTTTGCAGGCAACCGCATTGACCGCCTTTCCGAAAAACGACAGGACGATTCCGCTTTTACAGCGCTGGAGTTGCCTGAAACCCGAGTGATGGTTTTAGGCGGCAATAAGCTTCTTCTTGATTATACGCAAGAAAACGCGCCCCGCGCCCTGTTCTCACTGGAACAAGCACAGGCATTTTCGCCTGATCTCAATGAGCCGGTACTGCTGGGACTTCAAGATGGCGCACCGATTGTGGCACTCATGGCACCGCTCGATCCGGATGCTCTTGCAGAGCCGTTTCGGGCGCAGGACTATCGCAGCATCTACATGGAAGGGCTCGTACCTGCAGATATCGTCGGTGCTTTGGCACAAGCCGCAGCACTGACCGCATGGCACAGCAACCACCGTTTTTGCGGGCGTTGTGGCACAAAAAGCGAAATGCGTGCAGGTGGTGGCAAACGTGTCTGCCCGAATTGCGGTGCCGAGCATTTTCCGCGCACTGATCCCGTGGCTATCATGCTGCCTGTTCGCGGTGAGAAATGTATTCTCGCGCGCAGCCCACATTTTACCGCAGGGTCTTACTCCTGCCTTGCTGGCTTTATCGAGCATGGCGAGACAATCGAAGCTGCTGTGCGCCGTGAGAGCTTTGAGGAAATGGGGCTCAAAATCGGCCGCGTCGCCTATCATGCGAGCCAGCCATGGCCATTCCCCTATTCACTGATGATCGGCTGCCATGCCGAAGTACTGTCTGACGACTTCACTATTGATCGTTCGGAACTGGAAGATGGTCGCTGGTTCGACAAGGTGGAAGTGCGTGCCATGCTTGCAGGTAAACATGAAAATGGGCTGCGTGTACCGGCATCCGGTGCCATCGCAACCCACCTGATCAAAGCCTGGGCGAGTAGTTAACTATTCAGCCGCCAACAACTGCGTGCCGCGCGTATCAGCCCCCTTATAGACGCCGAGAATGCGCACTTCCTTGGTGAAGAAGCGCAGTTCTTCCAATGCGAGCTGAAGGTTCTGGTCTTCCGGATGGCCTTCGACATCAGCATAGAACTGAGTCGCAATGAAACGGCCACCGATCTGATAGCTTTCCAGCTTGGTCATGTTGATGCCGTTAGTAGCAAAGCCACCGAGCGCCTTATAAAGCGCGGCTGGCACGTTGCGAACACGGAAGACAAAAGTTGTGACAATGCGCTCGCCGTTTTCTGGACGTGGCTCCCATTTTTTGTTCTTGGACAGAACGACGAAGCGGGTCACGTTGTCTTCCGAATCCTCAACATTCTCCTCGAGAATATCAAGACCGTAGAGCTCAGCCGCAAGACTTGGCGCAAGCGCCGCCATTGAGCGATCTTTCATGTCGGCAACGAGGCGTGCAGCGCCCGCAGTATCGCCTGCAATCACTGGCTTCCAGCCATTGCTACGAATGACATTGCGGCACTGACCAAGCGCATGAATATGGCTGTGAACAGTCTTGATTTCTTCGCGCTTGACGCCCGGAAGCACCATAAGCTGGAAGTGGATCGGCAGGAAATATTCACCAACGATATGCATATCAGCAAGCGGCAGCAAATAGTGAATATCGGCAACGCGGCCTGCGAGCGTGTTTTCGATTGGGATCATGGCAAGATCCGCAACACCGCTTTCGACCGCATTAAAGGCATCCTCAAAAGTCGGGCACGGCAAAGGCTCCATATCGGGAAACATGTTGCGGCAAGCCGTATCGGAATTGGCGCCCGCTTCACCCTGAAAGGAAATCCGGTTGGTCTTCATCGTGTCCGTACTTTCTGAAATGTTTCGCAACAATCGAAACTCACTTATCACAAACCCTTTGCGATAATTTCCCGTGCCCGGTCAAGATCAGCTTGCGTATCAACGCCAAGCGGAACGGTCCGGACAATCTCGGCTTCAATGCGCATACCATCTTCAAGTGCGCGCAATTGCTCAAGTTTTTCGCGCTTTTCGAGCGGCGAAGGACCGATCTTCACAAAACGCTCCAGCGCCGCACGGCGATATGCATAAAGACCGATGTGATGATAAAGCGGGCCATCACCATAAGGGGCAGTAGCGCGCGTGAAGTAGAGCGCGCGCAGGCGTTCGCCACCATTCATCGGCGAACCAACGATCTTGACCACATTGGGATTGATCTTTTCTTCATCCACGGTGATCTCGACGCCAAGCGTTGCGATATCGGCAGGTCCATCGACCAGCGGCAATAATGCACGGCGGATTGTTTCAGGGTCGATCGTCGGCAAATCACCTTGCACATTGACGATCGCCTCCATCTCGCCATTCGGATCGACTTTCTGCAGCGCCTCATAAATGCGATCCGAGCCCGACTCATGATCGCTGCGCGTCATAATGACCTCATGACCATGTGCCTGAACGGCTGCAAAAATCTCTTCGCTGTCAGTCGCCACGACAGTACGACCGAGCTTGGCTGCCGCAGCACGGTCGGCCACATGCACGATCATCGGCTTGCCGCAAATGTCGGCGAGAGGCTTGTTTGGCAGGCGTGTGGAGGCCATTCGCGCCGGAATGAGTGTTAGTGTTTTCAATGTCTGAAGCATGATCGCCTCTTGGTGTTTAATGTAGCCTTAAAAGGTCTGATGTTGCTTCCTGGCGACCTTTATCTGCATAGCAAATGCAGCAAAAGTGTCAAAAAGTCACGGGGGTAGCACCCCTTATAGGTGTTGCACCCCCCCTGTAAAAGACCTAGTTTCCGCCCAATGCCGGGGAGAGACTTGCTAGCCTTTTACACAGGTTCTGCATGCCGGCTTTGGAGGCGTTGAGTAGAGGGAGCGCTGACCGGCGATGAATTCAACCCGGACTAATAAGTTTATCATGGCTTTTCTGGCAACGGTTTTCGTTGTCATGACAACGGGCATTCTGTCCGATACGCTGTTTCATGCACCCGCACCTGAAAAGCCAGGTTTCATAATCGAAGCGGCAGAAGCTTCGACTGGTGGTGAAGCTGCACCTGCCAAGGAAGAAGTGTCGATTGCAACTTTGCTGCAATCCGCTGATCCTGCACGCGGCGAAACCGTCTTCAAGCGTTGCGCGGCATGTCATACCGGTGAAAAGGGTGGCGCCAATAAGGTTGGACCACATCTTTGGGATGTGCTGGACCGTCCAGCTGCCTCTGTTGAAGGTTTCGGCTATTCGGCTGCGATGAAAGAATTTGGTGCTGCTGGCAACAAGTGGGATTACGAACATCTCAACAAGTTCCTCACCTCGCCAAAGGGCTTCATCAAGGGCACAGCCATGGGCTTTGCTGGCGATAAGAAGGACAATGAGCGCGCCGATCTGATTGCTTATCTCCGCACGCTTTCCGACAATCCTGCCCCGCTTCCGACAGCCGATGCAGCGCCTGCGGAAGGTGGCGAAGCAAAACCTGAAGGCGCGGCGCCTGCAGGTGAAGCTGAAAAGCCTGCAGAACAGGCTCCAGCGGGCGGCGGTGAAGCACCTGCGCCGGCACAGCCTGCGCCAGCGAACTAAGCTGATTGAAATATCGAGAAAAAGCCGGGTTTCGACCCGGCTTTTTTATTGCCTGCATGTTTTTTCAACTTGTGCCTTTCTTCCTCCGCAAAAACCCATAAAAATCGCTCCCAAAATATCCGAAGCAGAAACGGAGATGCTGGATGAGAGGTTTTTGGGCGGGAGCGTTCGCAGTAGCCATGCTGGCGAGCACGGTATCGTTTGGTCATGCCACGGATGCCGAGCCTCAATGGAGATATGCTTCCAGCCTTATCGGCGAGCCCAAATATCAGGCAGACTTCAAACACTACGACTATGTGAACCCTGATGCGCCGAAAGGCGGCTCACTCAATCAAGTGGCAGTCGGCACATTTGATAGCCTCAATCCGTTTGTGGTTCAGGGCGTGCCCGCAGCAGGACTCGCCGATTTTGGCGGCGGAATGCTTTACGATACACTGATGACGGACTCGCTGGATCAAGGATCGACACAGTATCCGCTGATTGCCGAGGCTTTGCAGTATCCCGATGATTTTTCCTGGGTGAAGTTCAAACTCAATCCCAACGCCAAATGGCATGATGGTGAACCGATCACTGTCGATGACATCATCTGGTCTTTCGATATCCTCAAGAAGCAGTCGCCGCTTTACAACAAATATTATAGCGATGTGGAAAAAGCCGAAAAGACCGGTGACCATGAGGTGAAATTCACCTTCTCGCAGACCGGCAATCGCGAGTTGCCACAGATTGTTGGTCAGCTTGCCATTCTGCCAAAGCATTGGTGGGAAGGTAAAGATGCGCAGGGCAAGCAGCGCGATATCAGCCGCCCCACATTGGAAATTCCGCTCGGCTCCGCCGCTTACAAGATCAAGAGTGTCGTGCCCGGCCGCTCCATCATCTGGGAACGTGTAGCCGATTATTGGGGCAAAGACTTGCCTGTAAATGTCGGACGCAACAATTTCGATGAAGTGCGCTACGAATATTACTTCAACGAAGATGCGACATGGGAAGCCTTCAAGAAGGGCGGTCAGTACGATTACCGCAATGAGAATCGCGCACAGCGTTGGGCCGAGCAGTATAATTTCCCGGCGGTGCAACGTGGCGATGTTGTAAAAAAATCATTCCCGTTCAATGCGGTCGGTCGAATGCAGGGGTATTTTCTGAATACCCGCAAGGATAAGTTCAAAGACCCGAAAGTACGTGAAGCACTGACCTATGCTTTCGATTTTGAATCGATGAACCGCCTTCTGTTCTTCAATCAGTACACACGCATCAACAGCTATTTTGCTGGTAACGAACTGCAGCTGAGCGGAGCGCCAACGCCGGAAGAAACGGCAATTCTTGAAACCGTAAAGGACGCGCTACCAGCCGAGGCTCTAACCGAAGAGTTCAGGCTGCCGGTTTACGATACGCCACAGGCAACACGCGATAATCTGCGCAAGGCGTTGCAGCTTTTTGGCGAAGCTGGCTGGAAATTGCAGGGCAACAAGCTTGTTGATGCCAACAGCAATCAGTTCACGATTGAATTTCTGGGTAAAGACCCAACGGATGAACGCATCTATAATCCGTTTGCAGCAAGCCTGCGCAAGATCGGTATTAACGCGACGGTCCGCATCGTCGATACCGCGCAATATCAAGCCCGCGTTAATGACTTTGATTACGACGTAATCACCTCCGTCACCGCACAGACCGCCTCGCCAGGCAACGAGCAGCGCGATATGTGGGGTTCGAAAGCCGCGGACTTCAAAGGTAGCCGCAACTATGCGGGCATTAAAAATCCGGCCATCGACAAACTGATCGACCGTATCATTTATGCGAAGGACCGCGAGGAGTTGGTCGCTGCATCTCATGCCCTCGACCGCGCATTGCTGTGGAATTATTACGTCATTCCGCAATGGTATTCCGACCACATCAACGTGGCCTACTGGAACAAATTCAGTATGCCGGAAGAGCAGCCTGAATATATGGGGATTGACCCATTTTCCTGGTGGATAGACCCTGCGAAGGAAACCAAGATCAAGACTGGCACTGAATAAGGACGGCGAAAATGACCATCCTACTTATGGACCGTCGCCATTTTCTAGGTCTTTCAGGCAGTGCCGCTATTGCGGCCTGGCTTCCAGAAATGGCCTTTGCCAAATTGCCAACCCAAAAAGCGTTGCATGGATTATCGGCTTTTGGCGAACTCAAATATCCGGCAGATTTTACGCATTTCGACTATGTGAACCCCGATGCGCCAAAGGGCGGAACATTCACGCTGGCACCGAACACATGGTTCTGGAACCAGAACACACAGACCTTCAACACGCTCAACACTCTGACGTTTAAAGGCGATGCGCCGCCGCGCATGGAACTCACTTTCGACAGTCTGATGGCCTCAGCACTCGATGAACCTGATTCCATGTATGGTCTGCTGGCGAAGAGCGTAACTCTGTCTGAAGACCGCCGGTCTTTCCTGTTTGATCTTCGTAAAGAAGCACGCTTTCACGACGGCTCAACCGTTGAAGCAAAAGACGTGGTCTTCAGCTATATAACGATCAAGGAAAAGGGGCATCCCCTCCTTCGACAATCGCTGGCGGCTATTGAAAAAATGGATGCGGTCGGAACATATCAGGTGCGTTTGCGCCTTGCAGAAGGTCGAAATCCGCAGGCAATTCTTGATTCTCTTGAACTCCCTATCCTTTCTGCAAACTGGTTCAAGGATCGCGAGTTTGATTCGGCCAGCATGGAGGCCGTTCTTGGATCTGGCGCTTACCGGGTCGGAAAAGTGTCTGCTGGGCAGGCAATCGAATATGAGCGTGTAGAGGATTATTGGGCGAAAGATTTGCCCGTAAGGCGCGGCACCAGCAATTTTGATCGCATTCGGATTGAGTTCTATCAGGATCGCCAGCCGGAGTTTGAAGCCTTCAAGAAAGGTGCCATAGACTTTCGCGAAGAGAATGTCGCAAAGAACTGGGCGACGACCTATGACTTCCCTGCCGTTCAGCAGAAGAAAGTGATCAAGCGCACGTTCCCGAGAGAGAAGCGTCCACTGATGCAGGCATGGGCGCTCAACCAGCGCCGCGAACGTTTCCGCGATCCGCTCATACGTGAAGCCATCAATCTTTGCTTTGACTTCGAATGGACCAACGCAAACCTGTTCTACAATACCTATGAGCGCTCGCAATCATGCTTCAACGGCTCGGATTTCGAGGCGACGGGAGCGCCGGGATCAGACGAGTTGAAGATCCTTGAACGCTACCGTGACAAGCTTCCGCAGGAGATTTTTGCGGAAGTTCCGGTCATGCCGGTTTCCGACGGCACCGGACGAGATCGCAAACTTTTCTCGCGTGCCGTTGATCTGATGCAGCAGGCAGGTTTTGAACGCAAGAACGGTCAGTTCCATGACAAGAGCGGGACGAAATTCTCGCTGGAAATTCTCAGCAACTCAGATGCCTTTGGACGCATTTACAATCCCTTTGTACAGAAGCTGCGGGCAATTGGCATTGATGCGAGCCAACGATTGGTCGATGCCAGCCAGTATCAGGCAAGGTTGCAGAATTTTGATTTCGATATGGTCGGCATGGCGATCCAGTTCAGCGCGACGCCAACCAAGGATTCGCTAGCGAGCATGTTCGGATCAGAATCGGCAAAAACACCGGGCACTTATAACTTTCCGGGCACGTCTGATCCCATTATCGACGCATTGATCGAGGATGTGGGCAAGGTTTCCACGCGCGACGAACTAGTCGCAACGATCCGGGTGCTTGATCGGTACTTGCGTATCCGGCGCGAGTGGATTCCAAATTGGACTGTAGCGAATCACTTGGCGGCCTATTGGGACCGTTTTGGTTTCAAGGAGCCAAAGCCCGATTATGGCTTCCCGGTTGAGACGCTTTGGTGGATTAAAACATAACCCCAAAAAGGGGACCCGTTTTCGGGCAAGATCATGATCTTGAAAAACAAAAGGGCAAAAGCTGTTGGCAAGCCATAAGAGCAACCTGAATTTCCGGAGCCGCGAAGGCTGATGGGCGCTTATATTTTACGCCGCCTGCTTTTGATGATCCCGACCATTCTCGGCATCATGGCCATATCCTTCGCCGTTGTTCAGTTTGCTCCCGGCGGACCTGTTGAGCGCGTGATTGCACAGCTTTCCGGTCAGGGCGGCGATGCACTTGACCGTCTTTCGGGCGGTGGCAGCGATTTTGGCCAGAATAACCTAGACAGTGGTTCATCCAACTCGAAATATCGCGGTGCGCAGGGGCTCGACCCACAGTTCATTGCCGACCTTGAAAAGCAGTTCGGCTTCGATAAGCCGCCCCTTGAGCGCTTCGGACAGATGCTCTGGAACTATATGCGCTTCGATTTTGGTCGCAGCTATTTCCGCGACATCAGCGTGATCGACCTCATCAAAGAGAAAATGCCGGTTTCCATCTCGCTCGGACTGTGGCTCACCTTCCTGTCCTATCTGATCTCGATCCCGCTTGGCATTCGCAAGGCGATCAAAGAAGGCACCCGCTTCGACACATGGACCAGCGCCATCATCATTGTAGGCTATGCTATTCCGAGCTTCCTGTTCGCCATCCTGCTGATCGTGCTTTTTGCCGGTGGTTCGTTTTTTGACTGGTTCCCACTCCGTGGCCTCACCTCGCCTGACTTTGCGCAAATGTCGATATGGGGAAAGATCGGCGATTATCTCTGGCACATGGTTCTGCCCGTAACAGCTCTGGTCCTGTCGGCCTTTGCCACCACAACGCTTCTGACCAAGAACTCGTTTCTGGAAGAAATCCGCAAACAATATGTGACCACGGCGCGCGCCAAGGGACTGACCGAACATCAGGTGCTTTACCGCCACGTGTTCCGCAATGCCATGCTGATCGTAATTGCTGGTTTTCCGGGCGCCTTCATCTCGGCATTCTTCACTGGCTCACTGCTGATCGAAACGATCTTCTCGCTCGATGGTCTGGGGCTTCTTGGCTATCAGTCGATCATCAACCGCGATTATCCGGTAGTGTTTGCCAGCCTGTTTATTTTCTCGCTGATCGGGCTTTTGGTCGGGCTTTTGTCTGATCTTATGTACACATGGATTGATCCGCGCATCGACTTTGACCGGAGGGACGTGTGATGACAGACGCCACTTTTTCCCCTCAAGCCAAGCCGGTAAAGCGCCCGTTTCTTTCACCGCTCAATCGTCGTCGCTGGCAGAATTTCAAAGCCAACAAGCGCGGTTACTGGTCGCTGTGGATTTTCCTCGTGCTTCTTGTGGCAGCGATCTGTTCCGAGTTTATCGCTAACGACCGCCCGATCCTCGTTTCCTACAAAGGCGAGCTGCTCACGCCGGTTTTTGTCGATTATCCGGAAGAAAAATTCGGAGGCTTTTACGCCGTCACCGATTACCGCGACCCGGTTATTCAGGATGAAATCAAGAATAATGGCTGGGCAATCTGGCCACCCGTTCGGTATTCCTACAACACCGTCAACAACGAGATTCCAGAAGCAGCACCTTCAAAGCCTACATGGCTTTATACGGCAGAACAGCGTTGCCAGCGTTACCCGGACGGTATCAACGACCCGAACTGCATCGTCGGCAATTGGAACTGGTTCGGCACTGATGATCAGGCACGCGATGTCTTTGCCCGCGCGCTTTATGGCTTCCGCATCTCGGTGATGTTCGGTCTGATCCTCACCTTCTTCTCCGCCATCATCGGCGTGACAGCTGGTGCTGTGCAGGGCTATTTCGGCGGTTGGGTCGATCTTATCTTCCAGCGCGTGATCGAAATCTGGTCTTCGATTCCGGTGCTTTATCTGCTGCTGATTATCGCTGCGATACTACCGCCCGGATTCTGGGTATTGCTGGGCATTATGTTGCTGTTTTCATGGGTCGCCTTTGTTGGCGTGGTGCGTGCTGAATTCCTGCGTGCCAGAAACTTTGAATATGTGAATGCAGCCCGTGCACTCGGCGTGAAGAATGGCACAATCATGTGGCGACATCTTTTGCCCAACGCGATGGTCGCAACGCTTACCTTCCTGCCGTTCATTCTCAATGGTTCGATCACGACGCTGACAGCGCTCGACTTCCTTGGCTTCGGTTTGCCGCCAGGCTCGGCCTCGCTTGGCGAATTGCTTGCGCAGGGCAAGAACAATCTTCAAGCCCCATGGCTTGGCATTACAGGCTTTGTGGTTATCTCGGTCATGCTGTCGCTGTTGATCTTCATCGGCGAGGCTACCCGTGACGCATTTGATCCACGAAAGGCATTTCAATGAGTGGGTCGATGAATAAGCCTTTGCTTTCCGTCCGCGATCTTTCCGTCGCCTTCCGCCAGAATGGTGAAGAACGCATTTCCGTCGACCGCGTTTCCTTCGATATCGCCGAAGGTGAAACAATTGCACTGGTTGGTGAGTCTGGTTCCGGCAAGTCCGTTTCAGCACTCTCCATCCTGAAGCTTTTGCCCTATCCGGCTGCAAGCCACCCATCCGGGGAAATTCTCTTCAACGGCAAAGACCTGATGAAGGCTTCCGAGCCTGAGTTGCGGCGCGTGCGTGGCAATGATGTCACCATGATCTTTCAGGAGCCTATGACCTCGCTTAATCCGTTGCATACGGTGGAGCGACAGATCGGTGAAATTCTGAAGATGCATCAGGGCATGAGCGATCAGGCAGCGCGCAAGCGGACGCTGGAATTGCTGGAAGAAGTGGGTATCCGTGAGCCGGAAAAACGCTTGCAATCCTTTCCACATCAGCTTTCGGGTGGCCAGCGTCAGCGCGTGATGATTGCCATGGCGCTTGCCAACAAGCCAAAGCTGCTGATCGCTGATGAGCCAACCACAGCACTCGACGTCACGGTGCAGGCGCAAATCCTGAAGCTTCTTGCAGACCTAAAAGAAGCACAGGGCATGTCGATGCTCTTTATCACCCATGACCTCGGCATCGTTCGCAAAATCGCCGACCGGGTTTGCGTGATGAGCAAAGGCAAGATTGTCGAGACTGGGCCGACCAAGGAAATCTTCGATAATCCGCAACACGAATATACCAAGCATCTGCTTGCCGCAGAGCCAAAGGGCGAGCCACCACTGGCCGATCTCTCTGCCAAGACAGTGATGGAAGGCAAGGATGTCCGCGTCTGGTTCCCGATCAAGAAGGGCTTCCTGCGTAAGACAGTCGATCATGTGAAGGCCGTAGATGGCATTGATGTGGAACTGCGCGCGGGACAGACGCTGGGTGTCGTGGGTGAGTCCGGTTCCGGCAAGACGACGCTTGGGCTGGCCCTGTCGCGCATGATCTCATCCAAGGGCGAAATCCGCTTCGACGGACGCGATATTGCGAAGTTCAGCTTCAAGGATATGCGCCCGCTCCGCCGTGAAATGCAGATCGTCTTTCAGGACCCGTTCGGCTCATTGAGCCCGCGTATGACCATTGCGGATATTATCGCTGAAGGCCTGCTGGTGCATGAGCCGAAGCTTTCCGCTGATGATCGCGACGAACGCGTTGTGTCCGCACTCAAAGAAGTGAACCTTGATCCTGAAAGTCGCTTTCGTTACCCGCATGAGTTTTCTGGCGGCCAGCGCCAACGCATTGCCATCGCACGCGCCATGGTACTCAATCCGAAATTCGTAATGCTGGATGAGCCAACCTCAGCGCTCGACATGAGCGTGCAGGCGCAGGTGGTGGATCTTTTGCGCGCATTGCAGAAGAAGCATGATCTCGCTTATCTTTTCATAAGCCACGATCTGAAAGTGGTGCGGGCACTGGCCAATGATGTGCTGGTGATGCGCAATGGCAAGGCAGTCGAATACGGAACGTCGAAGGAAGTCTTTGCCAATCCGAAAACAGAATATACCAAGGCACTGATGGCAGCAGCCTTCCACATGGAGGCAACCACTTTGGGAGGAGTGAAACAATGAGCAAAAGCGGCAATATCTTACTCTCCGTGACCAATTGGGACCCGGCCATCTGGATCGATAGCTTCAAGGCCCATGCGCCTGAACGCAATGTCGTGACAGAACGTACAGAAAATGATCCAAGCATCGAATACGCGCTTGTCTGGAAGCAAAAGCCCGGTTCGCTGACCAATCTTCCAAATCTCAAAGTGATATTCTCACTGGGGGCTGGCGTCGATCATGTCTTTCATGATCCGCATATTCCGGACGTACCATTGGTACGGGTCATTTCAGATGATCTCACCATGCGCATGACCGAGTATGTGGTCTGGCAGGTGCTTGACCATCATCGCCTTGGCGCAAGCTATCGCAAGCAGCAGAAGAATCGCGTCTGGCACGAAGACCCGCGCCAGCCAGCAGCCCATGAAGTGACTGTCGGCATTATGGGGCTGGGTGTCTTGGGCCGTGATGCAGCAGAAAAGCTCAAAGCGATTGGTTTCAATGTTACCGGATGGAGTCGCCGTCCGCAGGAGATCGACGGCGTTCGGACCTTCAACGGCAAGGAAGGCTTTACACGCTTCCTCAAGACTGCCGATATCTTCGTCTGTCTTCTACCTTTGACGCCGAACACCAAGGGCATTCTGTCCATGACGATGTTTGCGCAATTGAAAAGCGACGGCCCGCTGGGCGCGCCTGTGCTAATCAACGCAGGTCGTGGTGGCTTGCAGAACGAAGCTGATATTCTTGCAGCTCTTGATCGTGGCCTGCTTTCGGCAGTCACGCTCGATGTGTTCAACCAGGAACCGCTGCCCAATGATAGCCCGCTCTGGACGCATCCGAGGGTAACGATCACGCCACATGCGGCTGCAAGCTCCTCGGCAACTGCAATTGTTCCGCAGATTATCCGCCAGATCGAAGCGTTTGAACGCGACGGAACGCTCGAAAACGTGGTTGACCGCGCCACGCAATATTAGGCGCTGATCGAAATATTCCCATTCTCGCCGACCTTCACCCGATGGCCGGCGAGTTTCTTTTGTTTCTCCCGGTCAAACTCGACTGCAATTGGCACATCATGTCCCATCTCGCGTGCAACAATAAGCCCGAGAAGCAGGATCGCATCGGGTTCATGCAATATGATTGCGGCCGGTGCCAAACCGGCATGAACCAGCTCCAGCAGCACTGCTGCGGCTGATGACGAGCCGATCGTTCCCGGTAAACACAACACATAGCCCGAAATACTCTGCCCGTGTTCCGGATGGCGGACATCGGCAATCCGTCCGGTTTTGGGGTCAACTCCGCCCCAGAAGCTGATAGGAGCCGACAAAACCAGTGCCTGAGCTTCTGTTGCCTTCCCCGCGACCAGAACCGATGACATATAATTGGAGGTAATCATGCGGCCTGCCTCACAAATATAGGTCGACCAGCGACAGCACTTTCAACGCATTCCTCAAGTGAACCATACAGCACGTCATAGCCGGTATTACCCGGCGCATAATGCGCGAACTTGCCGGAATTGGTCATCAGAACCGCATCATCCTTTGTTGGCATGATAGGCGTCACCACGACACAAGTATCCGCTACGATGACAACGCCTGCCTTTTCAAGCAGCGCTCTGCGTCCGTTCTTTTCCAGCTCAACAAGGGCATGTCGCCCGGTGCAGGCATAAAGCGGCACGACAAGCTTCCGACCCGCGATTGCACGCTCGAGCCTGTCAAATTCAGTGATCGACAGATGTGGGCTGCCAATCGCTACCGCATCAATTGAATCCGCATGATCGACCGTCGACAGACCTTTGCGGGTGGCTTGGATCATTTCCTGTGTCACATGAATGATGCCGTCTGGCTTTTGATGCTGCAGGGCTGTTTCAAGGTCGAGAGCTTCGGGAGTCACACCTGCCACGTGGAAGAGGCCAACAGACCCCACCGAGGCTGCCGCAGCTCCAAAGGCCTTCAGCGCATCTTCATCCGGACGCATTCCCGCACCAGCCACAACACCGATATTTGTGCCAACGCTCCGGCCAAACAGATTGCCAAGAATCGGCCAAGCGACCTCTGATTGAAGGAAAGCAGGATTAATTGCGGAAATATTGAGAATAACCGTCGCTCGACGATTCTCGTTTCGATGGAGACCATAATCAGGTGCGCGTCCGGCAATAGCGCAAGCTATATCCAGAAAATCGCCGTAGCGGTTTGTCCTGGCACCAAGCACGGAATTGCAGAATACGACGGCGTTCGACTCGCCCCATGCAACGTCTGTTCCCTTTGCGGGACGATGTCCGGCCTGATAAGGCGCGCAGGTCCATGTCGGCTCGCATCCGAGCTTGATATAAGCCCGCATCATGCGTCTGGCCATGTCGGCCTCATGTTGCGGCAACAAATTGCGGGAACAGCCGGTGAGATCAATGGATCCCACATTAAGGGTGGCGCGCACTTTGGTTCTGGCACCGCCATCAACCAGTCGTTCAGCGAACAGCGTACCGCTATCGCCGTGATAGAGCGCACCATCAATATGTGCAGACGCGATCGGGATGAGGCGCGATGCCCCCATCAAACGCGCTGTTTCGGCTACGATGCGCATGGCCATCGCAGCCCCTTGTCCCTGTTCCCCGGCAGCTATCGACTGCTCTTCACGGGTTAATGTCAGTGCCACGCGAGATCTCCTTACGCATGGTTATCGATGTCGTTCTTGTAAAGCCGGGATGGCATGTCTCGGCTACTTTGCGATAGCCGAGCCTACCGAAAACAATGTGATTGCGTTGAAGCTCGATACGCACTTGCAGTTCCATTACAGGTTTGCCGCGCGTGACTGCCTGCTGCTCGGCCTTTGCCATGAGCTGACGTGCAATACCCCGGCCTTCAAAGGCAGGTGCGACAGCAAGCTTGCCGAGATAAAAATGATTTTCTTTCTCAGCGATGAACACACAACCAGCCAAAGCATCACCGATGAACACTGCAAAGCCGGTTTCGACGACTGCCTTTCCTTGAAGAGCCTTTATCGTCAGATGATGCGCAGACGATGGCGGATCGATTATGCCATCCATGTAAGCGAAACTGTCCTGAATGAGCTTCAAAAGTTCGTCCCAGTGACCAAAATCCGCGTCGATGGATGTCATGCGAAATTCCGTCATTTGGGTTTGCGTGCCTTGTATCGGATGGTTTCAAAACGCACGTTCAATGCGTTGTAAAGCAGGAGCCTTCCGACCAGCGGTTCGCCAATGCCCGTTATGAGCTTTATGACTTCCATGGCCTGCAAACTGCCGATCACGCCCGGCAATACACCGAGAACTCCTGCCTCAGCACAGGTCGGCACGGCACCCGGCGGCGGCATATCCGGAAACAGATCACGATAGGAAGGATTAAGCGCTCCATCTGCGCCCTTTGCATAAGGCATAAGCACAGTGACCGTGCCGTCAAAGCGCCCCATTGCACCTGAGACCAGTGGTCGCTCTGCCAAAGCGCTTGCATCTGCGAGTGCATAACGTGTCGTAAAGTTATCAGAACCATCAACAACAACATCATATTGGCTGATCAGGGCTTGTGCATTTTCACTGTTGAGGCGCAATGCGTGGCCTTCGACCTTCACATGCGGATTGATACGAGCAATCGAAGCCGTCGCACTTGCAACCTTGCTCTGACCAACGCTCTCAGTGTCGTGGATTACCTGTCTCTGCAGGTTCGACAACGACACCGTATCGTCATCGACAAGGCCAAGTGTTCCGATACCAGCTGCGGCCAGATATTGCAGAACCGGCGCACCGAGTCCGCCAGCTCCCACCACGAGCACACGGGCAGCTTTCAGCTGCTGCTGTCCAGGCCCGCCGATTTCCGGCAGCACAATATGGCGCGCATAGCGCTCTAATTCTTCGGATGAAAAGGGCTTTGATGGTGCGTTCATGATGCATAAACATAGGCCCGTTAAGGCCATCTGTCAGCGGATATTTTGTCTCAAAGTCTGGTGAGTTCGCCCGCAGCAACATTGAAAAACTGCGCATCCCCTTCAAGAGCTTCAAACAGTGAACGGTCGGTGCCGGTCATGAAAGCCTGTCCGCCAAGATCATCGAGAATACCAAATAAAGCCGCGCGGCGTCCGGTATCGAGATGGGCCGCGATTTCATCAAGCAACAAAATCGGTGCCATGCCCGAAAGCTCGCCCGTCAGCCTTGCATGAGCCAGAATAAGCCCGATCAGCAGTGCCTTCTGCTCGCCGGTGGAACAAAGGGCAGCGGGCATGGATTTTGGCCGATGCTGCACAATCAGATCCGTGCGATGTGGACCTTCAAGCGTGCGCCCTGCAGCGCGATCCCGCGCACGACCGTCTCGCATTGTACGACGAAAATCTTCTTCAAGATCAAGCGCTGCTTCGAGACCAATGCGCTGCTCAAGCGTTCCTTCAAGAAAGCAGTCTGCCTTGGGAAAAGGACCTTCGGCAGGCAGGCGTTCAATCATCGCAGCGATCAGCCGCATGGCCTCTGAGCGGGCCGCCGCTATGGCAATGCCAAGCTCAGCCATCTGGCTTTCAATCGCATCGAGCCACTGATTGTCGCTGTTACCCTCGCTCAGCAGCCGATTGCGCGAGCGCATGGCCTTCTCATAATCCAGCACGCGCTTGCCGTGGCTGGTATCGATTGCCAGCACCATGCGGTCAAGAAAGCGCCGCCTGTCTGAAGCGCCACCGGTAAATAGACCGTCCATCGACGGCACCACCCAGAGAATGCGCGCATAATCGAGAAGTTCGTCACCGGACGCAGCATTGCTATTGATGCGAACTTTGCGGCCGCCTTCACCACCGCCCGCTGTGCCGGTGCCGATTTCAGCATCACCGTAGATCATACAATCAAGCGAAGCATGAATGGCAAAGCCATCGCGGCCGCTGGTACGAGCCACGTCATCATAGGAAGCACGGCGCAGCCCCCTGCCCGGCGACAGAAAGGAAACGGCTTCAATGAGATTGGTTTTTCCTGAACCGTTTTCACCTGTCAGCACCACATGGCCGGGACCAAGCGGAAGCGTGAGTTCCGTGTAGTTGCGGAAATCAGAAAGTTTAAGCCGCCGGACCGAGACTCGATCCGGACGGCTTATAATGGGTTCAGAAATGCTCACGGTCGGTTTTCAAATCCTAGACGCGCATAGGCATCAGAACATAGAGCACATCTTCATCGCCGGTATCGCGCACCAGCGTAGGAGAACCGGCATCAGCCAGCATGAAGACGGCATCGGAACCGGAAAGCTGGCTCGTGATGTCGAGCAGATATTTCGAGTTGAAACCGATATCGATCGGATCAGCATCGTAATCGGCTGCCAGTTCATCGGTCGCACTTCCCGAATCGGGATTGTTGACCGTCAGCGTCAACTGACCATCAGCGATCGAAAGCTTGACCGCACGGCCGCGCTCACTGGAAATCGTGGAAACACGATCAACAGAAGCAGCAAATTCCTGACGGCTGATGGTGAGCTTCTTGTCATTGCCCGAAGGGATCACGCGCTGGTAATCCGGGAATGTACCATCGATGAGCTTGGAGGTCAGAACCACCGAGCCAACAGTGAAGCGGATTTTTGCGTCAGAAAGTTCAACCGAAACAACCGTATCCGGAGCATCAACGAGCTTCTGGAGTTCAGCGACCGTCTTGCGCGGAATAATGATGCCCGGCATACCTTCAGTGCCAGAAGGGGCTTCGAGTTCAGCGCGTGCCAGACGATGGCCATCAGTTGCAACAGCACGCAACTTCAAAGCACCATCGCTTTCAATGGCGTGGAAATAAATGCCGTTGAGGTAATAACGGGTTTCTTCCGTCGAGATCGCAAACTGGGTGCGATCAATCAGGCGTTTCAGAGCCTGTGCATCGATGCGGAATGAATGGGTGAAAGCGCCGGCAGTCAGTTCCGGAAAATCGGACTGTGGCAGCGACTGCAGACGGAAAGAGGATTTTCCGGAAATCACCGAAATCGAGCCGCCATCCGGATTGGTGGACAGCATCACTTCAGCGCCATCCGGCAGCTTGCGCACGATATCATAAAGAAGATGTGCCGGAACCGTGGTGGCACCAGCCTGCTCGACCATGGCTGCGGTTGCTTCATTGACCTCAAGATCAAGGTCGGTGGCCTTCAGCGCGAGGCTTGCGCCCTCTGCCTGCAAAAGCACGTTCGACAGGATAGGAATCGTGTTGCGGCGTTCGACAACGCGATGCACATGATTGAGGGATTTAAGAAGGTTCGACCGTTCCAGGGTTACACGCATATTGAAACGCACTCGCTCTCTAGGACTGGGCAACCGCGCAACGGGCAGACGCCCCTATCAGTAAGGCGCTTGTGGCGCCCGAAGGTTTGCTAAAGTGGCAGATTTTTGAGACGAAAAGCAAGCCCGCGCCACGTCGCAAATCGACACGGCGCGGGCTTTTTAACTAATTTCTGTCGATCAGGCTGCCTGATCGTTGATCAGACGCTTGAGAAGCTCAAGTTCTTGCGCCAGCTTGGTGTCAGCACCGACCAGATCTTCGATCTTGCGAACCGCATGAAGAACCGTCGTGTGGTCGCGACCACCAAACCGACGACCGATTTCCGGCAGCGAACGTGGCGTCAGCATCTTGGCAAGATACATTGCAACCTGACGTGGCTTCACGATGGTACGCGTGCGGCGATTGGAAAGCAGGTCTTGCTTCGACACATTGTAGTGACGAGCAACGATGCGCTGAATTTCTTCAATGCGGATGCGCTTTGGTTCGCCTACGCGTGTCAGATGGCCAAGCAGTTCGTCAACGCGATCAATCGAGAGATTAGGCTCGAACGACTGACGGAACAGAAGCTGGTTGAATGCACCTTCCAGTTCGCGACCCGATCCAGTGACCGTACGGGCGACATGAGCGAGGATATCGTCATCGATATTGAGGCTTGGATCTTCGACCTGAGCAGCCGTCAGACGGCGGCGCAGCATCTCGACGCGCATTTCGTAGTCTGGTGCAACAACTTCCAGAGCGACACCGCCCTGAAGACGCGAGCGCACGCGAACATCAAGCGATTCCAGTTCCGAAGGTGCACGGTCGGCGGCAACAACAACCTGCTTGGCGCTATCGAGCAGCGTGTTGAGCAGATGACAGAATTCATGCTGGATCGACTTGCCCTGCAGGAACTGCATGTCATCGATGACGAGCAGGTCGATATCACGAAGCTGTTCCTTGAAGGAAAGAGCATTGTTGTCACGAATCGCAGTTGCAAAGCGCCACATGAAATATTCAGCGGTCAGATAAACGACTCGGGCCTTTTCCTGACGCTGCAGCGCTGCTGCGGCAATTGCCTGCAGAAGGTGAGTCTTACCAAGACCGACAGATGCATGGATGAAAAGCGGGTTGAAGCGAACAGCGCTAGAACCTGCTTCTGCGATGGTGCGGGCGGCAGCAAGAGCTACACGGTTGGATGCGCCATCAATGAAAGAATCAAAAGTATAACGTGGGTCGAGCGGTGAGCCGAGAACGGCACCGGAAGCGGCAACCGATTCTGCAACAACTGCGGAACCGCGCTTTTCAGCACTTGGCTGGCCTACAGGGAAAGCCATCTTCTCGCGGGGAGCGACAGACAGTTTTGCTTCAATCGCGTCATTCGTATCCGCTGCTGGTGCTGCAGTACGAACGACTCTGCTCACGCCGCGCACAACGACTTCAACTTTGAGAATCTGCGGATTTTCTTCCTGCCAAAGCTCGGTCAGCAGTTCAGAATAATGATTGTTGATCCAAGAGCGGAGGAATGCGGTCGGAACCGACAGACGAACAACGCTTTTGGAGAGGTCATCGAGCTTGAGGCGACCAAACCAGCTTGAATAAATCTCGCTGCCGACGCGTGCCTTGAGCTTTGCAGTCAGACGCTCGAAAACGTCTTCGCCGACGTTGCTTTCAGCACTCACCACGAGGCTGTTTTCTTTTCCAGTAGCAGAAGATCCATGGATACGGTTCGCATGCGCATCATCACCCATCATTGCCGTCGACTTACCAGTCATCATTGCCATCGTCTCGCCTGCCTTCACATTCCTACGCGCTAGTTTTACAGCGCTTGTCGTTATTTCCTGCATCGTGTCCGGTTTGGGGAACCGGAAACCCAGCTGGTACTCAATTCACACTGGTTCTTTCTAAGAACCGCACACAAACTCAAACCGTCCGCAATCGAACAACTGCTGCGGACAAACACCCAGATAACTCCTGTTGAGCTACTCGTTACGACTCATCAAATCCTTGCTCAAGGCTGATTGCCCGGATCGGAATTTGCCACAACCATTCAATTGCGAAGATGCGCCAAAAACAGCATTCCGGTTAATGAATGGTAAGCAATCACCAAAAGAGACAAACTTAATAAGAACAGGACCTTAAGACCAGAATTCAGCACTCGCGGACAAAGCTGCCCACGCCAATAAGACATCCTATTTAATGCTAACTCCGGGCCATCGGCCCACCCCTCTTATGGCTCTGACTTTAACGAAGCCTTACGGCAAAGAGCAAGCCTAAGATCTGCAGTTTTTTCTTCAAGAAAGACTTGCATGCCCTGTGCCCTCAAGCAGAGAATCGGTCGAGAGAGCAATAACGCCTTTGGATTCAATGCGTTTTGATTGACGGTTTTTTTAGACGGGCACGATATGTTCTCCGACAAAATAATTTTTCAAAAAGTGGCTTGACTCAGAGGGGCTTCCGAGTCCTCCGCAGGGGCTGTGGATAACTGTGGATAAACACGCACAAGCTTTTGAAAATAATGAGGAATTCGCCGCATATATCTTTCGATTAGTTCTAAAACTATCTGCCTGATATGAAATATTGCTAAAAAAACATACTCATAGTTTCGAGGGTACGTTTCTTTAAAAAAGTTCCAAAAAAGAAAACCCGGCTAACAATGAGCCGGGTTTCGAAACCTAATTTTATAAATAGGTAGTATTAGGCGTTCAGAGCCTTAACGCGTGCAGCAAGGCGCGAAACCTTACGAGCAGCGGTATTCTTGTGAACGACACCCTTTGAAGCAGCGCGCATCAGTTCAGGCTCAGCAGCCTTGAATGCAACCGATGCTGCTTCCTTGTCGCCGCTCAGGAGAGCGTCTTCAACCTTGCGGAGGAAGGTGCGAACGCGCGAACGACGGGACTTGTTGATTTCGGTGCGGGCAGCGATCTTGCGCACTGCCTTCTTGGCCGAAGGAGTATTGGCCATAAATGCCTCTCTTTTTTCTGTCAGCAGCCCACTGGATTTAACCGTCGGGCACAAAACCTCTAGGGCAGCCATAATGCCTAGGGCCGCCGATCCGTGGCGGGCTTATAGATCAGCTTTGCCTTCGCGTCAACGAGGATTCTGATCTCAAAGCGCGTCAGAAGGCCGGATATGCGGCCTTCTTGCCGAATTTCAGGCAGTCAAGGCAGCTATAACGCCTCAATTGCCCTTCCCGCCCTCTTCACATCAGCGATTCTTGAACGATGGCGTGCGCTTGTCGATAAACGCAGACATGCCTTCTTTCTGATCTTCCGTGGCAAACAGCGAATGAAACAGGCGTCGCTCAAAACGCAGGCCTTCATCAAGTGTAGTCTCATAAGAACGGTTGACCGATTCTTTGACCATTTGCACGGATGGCTGCGAGAAAGAGGCAATACGCTCGGCAGCTTTCAAAGCTTCTTCAATCAGTTCTTCCGGTGCAACAAGACGCGAAACAAGGCCGCAACGTTCGGCTTCCTCAGCGCCCATCATGCGTCCGGTCAGACACATATCCATCGCCTTCGACTTGCCAACAAAGCGCGTGAGGCGCTGAGAGCCGCCCATACCTGGCATTACGCCCAACGTAATTTCCGGTTGGCCGAATTTGGCATTGGTGGCTGCGATAATGAAATCGCACATCATGGCAAGCTCACAGCCGCCGCCCAACGCATAACCTGACACGGCTGCGATGATCGGCTTGCGGGTACGATCCACTTTCCGCCAATCTGCAAACATGTCTTGCAGATAGGCATCGACGAAGTTGATCGGCTGCATTTCCTTGATGTCGGCACCGGCCGCAAAGGCCTTTTCCGAACCGGTAAGAACGATCGCACCGATTCTGCCATCGGTATCGAAGGCGGCCAGTGCTTCCGTCAGCTCCTTGAGTACTGTGCTGTTGAGTGCATTCAGCGCCTGCGGTCGGTTGAGACGGATGAGTCCCACGCCACCGCGCGTCTCCACAACGATCGTTTCATAAGCCATGAGAAAGCTTCTCCTCCTTGATCGGTTCATAGTGGCGGCCAAGTTGGACCGCCCGACTCACTTTGGCAAGGTCAGCTCAGAATCAACTTTGGCAGGAAGCGCAGAAAAAGGTCGAACGGCCTGCCTGCACGGCGCGTTCCACAACTCCGGTACAGCCCGGCGTACGGCACGGCTCTGCCTCGCGCCCATAAACGGAGAATGAATGCTGGAAGTAACCAAGCGCACCATCAGCCTGAATGTAGTCCTTCAGACTGGAGCCGCCAGCTGCAATCGCCTCGGCAATCACAGTGCGGATATCTTCAGCCAGCCGGTCAAGAACTTTCGCATCCTGGACAATTGAACCTGCGGCACGCATCGGGGAAAGACGCGAGCGCCACAGCGCCTCGCAGACATATATATTGCCAAGCCCTGCGATGAGGCGCTGATCAAGCAAAGCCGCTTTCAACGGCGTCTTGCGGCCTTCAAAGAGCGTTCCAAGCAATTCACCTGAAAGGCGATTGCCTGTAGGCTCTACGCCCAGACCTTTCAGAAAGGGATGTTCATCCAATGTGCCCTTCTCCGCAAAGAGCATGAATCCAAACCGGCGCGGGTCGTTATAGATGACGCGTGCGGTTGACCCATTTCCCCTCAAGAGATGGAAAACGACATGGTCATGTTTTGCGATTTTGGATCGCTCGTGATGAAAGCCGCCCGGCATTCCTTCCGCATCATCCGCTTCAATCCGAAACGAACCGGACATGCCAAGATGGCTGATGATCGAAAGCCCATCGTCGAGATGCATCGTGAGATATTTTGCGCGCCGCCCGAGCGCGTCGATGTTGCGTCCGGACAGACGCTCAACAAAGTGATCGGGAAAAGGGAAACGGAGATCAGGCCTGTTCTGCTCGATCCGTTCGATTTTCGCGCCTTCCATGAAAGGCTGCAAACCGCGGCGAACCGTTTCGACCTCAGGTAATTCGGGCATTTTTCATCTTTCAGGCGGGAAAAGAAACAAGCTGTCACGACCATATAATGCCGCTCGGCTGCATTTGCCATCCGTTAACCCAAACCAGATCGAAGTAGGACCCGACCTATATTAACGTTTTATTTTCCTTGTTTCTTAAACTCATCACAATTGCCAGGCACTAAAAAGAACCCCAACGAGACTTCAGCTCAGGGTAAGTAACATGCCGGCTTTGATGACGCGCTTTTTTAAAAACAGATCGGGTGCAGCGATGATCGAATGCACACTCATCGGTGCGCTTGCTGTTATCGCCGTCATTAGTGGCATGGCGCTTTTCGCTGGAAAGCCTGCTTCCGCTTTTGATTACAAGGCCGCACAGATCCAGATGACTGAACGAAACTAAGTTGTCTCTCTTCATGCAGAATTGAATAGCCGCCCTGTTCACGCAGGGTGGCTATTTGTTTATTGATTGAGCCAGAAATTCTAATCGCCGAGGAATGTCATGACCGTTGAGATCGTAGCCGCAAAATCAGCAGACAGCCGCCCAATCTGGTTCATCGGAAAGAATAAGACCGAGCAGACAGCGCTGACATCCGATGTTCAGGCTTGGGCCAAGGCCAATGATTTTAACGGGGAATCCGGTCGTATTCTGGTACTTCCCGGCAAAGACGGCACGATTGCCGGTGCTTTGTTTGGCACAGGTGATGACGACCAGGGCGGTCAATCGCAATTGCTCGCCGGAAAATTGGCGCGCGGCCTCCCCGAAGGCGACTGGCATATCGAAAATAAGCCAGACCACGCAGAACTGGTAACTCTCGCCTTCTTGATGGGCGGCTATAGCTTCACGCGCTATCGCAAGGGCAGCGACAAAACTATCCGTCTGGCGGTGCCGGCAGGCGTCAACGCCACTGAAACACAGCATATTGCCGACGCCGTAACGCTTGCACGCGATCTTATCAACACGCCGACCAATGACATGGGACCAGATGCTCTGGAACAGGCTGCGCGCGATCTCGCTTCCAGGAATGGCGCAAAGGTCAGCACGATTGAAGGCGATGCGCTGCTGAAACAAAACTTCCCGATGATCCATGCGGTTGGTCGCGCAGGCAGCATTGCGCCGCGCCTCATTGATCTCACTTGGGGCAAGGATAGTGATCCGAAGATCACCCTCGTCGGCAAGGGTGTATGTTTCGACACTGGCGGTCTCGATATCAAGCCAGCGAGCGGCATGTTGCTCATGAAAAAGGATATGGGCGGTGCCGCCAATGTGCTGGGCCTTGCGTCGATCATCATGAATGCAAAACTCCCGGTTCGACTGCGCGTGCTTATCCCGGCAGTTGAAAACTCAATCGCAGGCAATGCATTCCGCCCAAGCGACATTCTGCAAAGCCGCAAGGGCTTGAGCGTCGAAATTGGCAATACCGATGCGGAAGGTCGTCTCCTTCTGGCCGATGCGCTGACGCTGGCCGACGAAGAAGAGCCGGAGCTCATCATCGATATGGCAACACTGACCGGTGCTGCGCGTGTGGCGCTTGGCCCTGATCTGCCGCCTTTCTATACGCATGACGATGCGCTTGCAGCAGCCATTGCTGAAAAGGCCGACGAGACGGCTGATCCGCTCTGGCGTATGCCGTTGTGGGCGCCCTATGCGCAAAAACTTTCATCGCGCGTAGCGGACATCAACAATGTTACGACTGACGGCTTTGCTGGATCTGTGACCGCTGCACTGTTCCTGAGCCGCTTTGTCGAGAAGGCGAAAAGCTGGGCACATTTCGATATTTATGGTTGGGTGCCGGTCGAAAAGCCTGCCTCGCCTGTCGGTGGTGAAGCGCAGGCCATCCGCGCGCTCTATGCGCTTCTCAAGCATAAATATCCCGCAAAATGAAATAACTTGCCTGCAAAAAGAAAACGTCGTTGAATGATACGGGTCCGAAACAATCACCCGAAATTCGGTAGGTTATGCCCGTTGAACTGAAGCCTTTACAGGCACTGACATTGCTGAGAACGCTTTCACTGGCACAGGTGCAGGATGAAATGCCTGACCTGACCACGCGGCAAGCGGCTATCCTTCTGACAATTTATCTGGAAACACCCCCGCATACCGTGCGAGGGCTGGCAGCCAAGCTGAATGTTACCAAGCCGGTGATAACGCGTGCGCTCGACACGATGGGAACGCTCGATCTCGTATCCCGGCATCGTGATGAAAAAGATCGTAGAAATGTGCTAGTAAAGAGAACAGTCACTGGCGCACTTTATGTCGAAAGACTAGGCGATCTTGTGATCGCCAGAGCCAGGGAGTTACCATTGTGAGCATACTCGATCGCCGTTTGAACGCCTACCGTCCCGATCTCGCCGATGAACGGCTAAGTGGTCAGGTGGAAGCAAGTCGCTTTACGGCTGGCACGCTGATGCAGGTTTCCGATTCGGTTGTCGACCTGCGCGCAGAACCACGCCCCGATAGCGGACCACAGACGCAGATCATCTTTGGCGACACGGTACGCGTTTTTGAAGAGCAGGACGGTTGGTGCTGGGTTCAGGCTGAACGCGACGGCTATACCGGATATGTCTCCGCAGCTTCACTGGAGAAGCCGGTTGATAATGCGACGCATATGGTCATCGTTCCGCGCACATTCGTCTATCCCGGTAATGATCTTCGATTCCCGCATACAAAAGCATTGTCACTCGGTTCGCGCGTGCGAATCGTCGGCACCTATGAAAAACGTGGCACCGAATATGCACTGCTTGAGAGCGGTGAAGCGTTAATTGCCAAGCATCTCGCGCCTTTGAGCGACCATGCCCACGATTTCGTTTCGGTAGCCGAAACACTCCTGCATACGCCTTATCTCTGGGGTGGGACTTCAGGCTTCGGGATCGATTGCTCCGGTCTTGTCCAGCTTTCGATGTGGGTCGCAGGTCGCAAGGTCCTGCGCGATTCGGATATGCAGGAAACCACGCTCGGTGAAATCGTCGAACCCGACGCAGACTATTCCAATCTCAAGCGCGGCGATCTGGTCTTCTGGAAGGGTCATGTCGCAATTTGTGCCTCACCTGACATGCTGATTCATGCCAGCGGCCATACGATGACCGTAACGCTCGAGCCTCTCAAGGATGCGATCAAGCGCATTGCTTATCTTTATGGCCTGCCTACTCTGATCAGAAGGCCCTGAGGACAGGGTATCTATCATGAAGGGAAGAACATCACTCCCACGATCAGCACTCTGGATGACTACACTCGGAATCTCAGCACTGCTCTTTGGGTTTGTTGTCTTCTTCCCGTCCGCCGTTTCTCTTGAAAGGGCAGCACGTATGACCATCACAGCCTCACCAGCCAGCTTTGCCAGCGTTAACGGCATCGAAATGTACTACCGTGTTGTGGGCAAGGGACCGCCAATCCTGCTGATCCATGGTGGGCTTTCTGACCAGCATGTCTGGGATGCGCAGCTGCCTATTCTGGCGCGTGATCATATGGTGATTGTCGCAGACAGTCGTGGTCAGGGCCGCTCGACACGAACGACCGAGCCACTCACCTATGAGCTGATGGCAGATGATTATGTTGCCCTGCTCGACTATCTGCACGTCAACAAGGTCGATCTTGTTGGCTGGAGCGATGGCGGCATTATCGGCATTGATATTGCCATCCGCTATCCTGAGCGACTGAAAAGCCTGTTCGCACAGGCTGCAAACGTCACGCCGGAAGGTTCAACCGGCTATGCGCTGGCGCGCGCCGAAGGAAAGCCAATTCCCGAACTCCGCCACTACAGCAGCATCGATAAGGAAATTCATGCGCTTTGGGCGAATGAGCCGAATTATACCGCAGACGATCTTTCAAAAATCGATGTTCGGACAGCAATCGTCATCGGCGACCGGGATACCGCAATTACCCGCGAACATACTGAGTTTATTGCAGATCATATACCCGGAGCGCAGCTGGTCATATTGCCCGATTCCGGTCATGGCGTTCCGGCCGAAAACCCACGCCTTTATGCGAAAACGGTTCTGAAGTTCATTGCGGGCAATAGGCTGGACGCGCCGCTAACTGCCAGCAAATAATTAGATTCGGTTCGGCAATACACGGTCCGGTGGGCGATGTCCGTCGACAAAAGCCCTGATATTGATGATGACCTTATCACCCATATCCACACGGCCTTCAATCGTTGCCGATCCCATATGCGGCAGAAGCACGACCTTACCTTTTTCAGCAAGCGATAAAAGGCGCGGGTTGGCAGCTGGCTCATGTTCAAACACATCAAGCCCGGCCCCGGCAATTTTGCCCTGCTCGATCAGTTCGACCAGCGCATTTTCATCAATGATCTGACCGCGCGCCGTGTTCACGAGATACGCGGTCGGCTGCATCAAAGCGATGCGGCGGGCCGAAAGCAGGTGAAAGGTTGCAGGCGTCGACGGGCAATTGACCGAGATAATATCCATGCGAGCCAGCATCTGATCGAGGCTGTCCCAGTAAGTCGCTTCCAGCTCCTCCTCAACTTGTGCGCTAACGCGCTTGCGGTTGTGATAATGGATCGACAGACCGAAAGCCTTGGCGCGGCGGGCAACGGCTGTGCCAATGCGACCCATACCGACAATCCCCAGACGCTTGCCCCAGATGCGGCGCCCAAGCATCCAAGTCGGCGACCAGCCCGGCCATTCGCCGTCACGCTCATTAAGGACGTTTGCGCCTTCAACCAGACGGCGTGGCACCATCAAAAGCAGTGCCAGCGTCATGTCGGCGGTGTCTTCGGTCAGCACATTGGGCGTGTTGGTGACAGTGATGCCGCGCTTTGCAGCTGCGGCTACATCGATATTGTCAACACCATTGCCGAAATTGGCGATCAGTTTAAGATTGGGGCCGGCCTGCTCAATGGCTGCCGCATCGATCACATCGGTTATGCAAGGAACCAGAACATCGGCTTCTTTCATCGCAGCAATAATTTCCGGCTGCGACATGCGATGATCGTCAATATTCAGACGTGCGTCGAACAGTTCCCGCATTCGGGTTTCCACCGGGTCCGGAAGTTTCCGGGTAAGTACGACCAGCGGCTTTTTCTTGTTCGACATCTCCACCCCTTTTTCTTGAGCAGTGCCACCTGTGCAGGTCCATAAATTTCACAGGAAACCTGGCTCGCCGATTCTCATGTTGAGACCTCCTTAACCAAGAAGGTGCAATATGAGATATTGCTTCGGCTGCTCATCTCTAGCAAGGCGGCGCAGCAAAGACAAAGAAAAACAGAATCGCGAAAGCTGCCCTTGCGTCTCCGACGCCTCTCCGGAAACCTGTGAGAAGACAAGCTTTTGCCTGACTTGTTTGAGAAGCAGAGGCGGAAAAACCGCACAATTTTATTTTTGCAGTTGCAGACGGAAACTCCCCATTCGTTGGAACTGCCGTGAAGTGACAGGACGGCGAGAGGTCAGAATTGTACCGAGTACTTTCGCAACGCTTTTTTATCGCAGCACTTGGCAGCATTGCCTTGCTGCTGGTTGTTGCGCCGCTAGGCGCATCGTATAACCATGCTGCAATGGCTCAAGCATCAGCAGGCACAACGCTGGGCGCAAGTGGCTTGCCTGTACCCCGTTTTGTCAGCCTCAAGCCGGCACGCGTCAATCTGCGCGTGGGTCCGGGGCGTGATTATGCCGTGTCATGGTTATTCATGAAATCCGGCCTGCCTGTCGAAATCATTCAGGAATACGATAACTGGCGCCGCATCCGCGATGCCGACGGCACGGAAGGCTGGGTCTATCAGTCTCTCCTGTCGGGCAAGCGCACGGCGATTACGGCACCATGGCTCAAGAACGATCAGGGCGCGATGATTACCATGCGCCGCGATCCGAGCGAAACATCGGGCTTGTCAGCTGAAGTCGAGCCCAATGTTGTCGGCACAGTTCGCGAATGCAATGGCCAGTGGTGCCGGATGGATATTCAGGGTACGCGCGGCTGGATCAGGCAATCGGATCTCTGGGGCGTTTATCCGGATGAAGTGTTCGACTGATCCGGCACAGCGTCAGTCTTGACGTTGCATCATTCGTGAGGTTAGTTCTCACAGAACAAAACCAAGAAGGAGTTTTATGCGCAGAAGTTCAGTGTCTCCGTTTTAACGGATTTGGACCCATCCAACGGATGGGAATTTTGTGCATAGTTAAACTCTGGAATAATCATGAAAAACATGACGGTTATCATCCGCGCCTATCAGGCTGCGGACAAACAGACATTGTCTTCCATCTGGTATCGCGCTTCTTTGGAAGCACATGCGTTTCTAGGAAAAGACCTGCTACGCGATCAGCAGAAGCTTATCGAAGACGTCTATCTCGAAAAGGCAGAGACCTGGGTCGCCGTTATAAATGGTGAGCCGGTCGGGTTTATAGGCCTGTTGGATTGTTTCATCGGCGGACTCTTCGTTGATCCCTCCGCGCAAGGATATGGCATAGGCCGCCGCTTGCTCGACCATGCTCTGGCATTGAAAGGCGAACTCTCTCTCGAAGTCTACGCCGATAATAAAGGAGCCTGCCGTTTCTATCAGCGGCTCGGCTTTCAGGAAATCAGTCGTCGCGAGGAAGATGATAACGGGCTTCCGTTCGCCAATATATGGATGCAGCGAAAAGCTTAGAAAACGCCTCCAATAAGCCGTTTCACGCTTTTCAGAACGGGCTCTAATAAATAGCGGGGCGATTGCTCGCCCCGCTTCAAAGTCGGTATGCGACTTGAATTATTACCAGGCCGGAATAACCGAGCCTTTGAAAGTTTCAGCAATAAACTGTTTCACTTCCGGGCTGTGATAGCTGCTAACCAGCGTCTTCACCCAGTCGGCATTTTTGTCGGCAGTGCGGACGACCAGCACATTGACATAAGGTGCCTTTTCGCCTTCGCGGATAAGCGCGTCACCAGCCGGGTTAAGACCTGCTTCCAGCGCATAATTGGTATTGATGACGGCAGCATCCACATCTTCGAGCGAACGCGGCAATTGCGCGGCATCGAGTTCCACGAACTTCAGGTTTTTCGGGTTTTCAGTTACATCAATTGACGTGACCTTCAGGCCCTTCGACGCATCGAGCTTGATCAGGCCGTTATCTGCAAGCACCAGAAGCGCACGACCGCCATTGGTCGGATCGTTCGGGATGGCGATGGTCGCACCGTCAGCCAGTTCCGATATGTTTTTCATCTTTTTGGAATATACGCCCATCGGGAAGTTGACCGTTGGCGCTACTGTCTCAATCGGAAAGCCACGATCTGCGACCTGATTGTCGAGGTAGGGCTGATGCTGGAAAGAATTAGCATCAAGCGCCTTATCGGCCAGTGCCATGTTCGGAATCACATAATCAGAAAATTCCTGAATATCGATTTCCATACCCTTGGTGGCTGCAACCTCCTTGACCTTTTCCATGATCTGCGCGTGCGGCCCTGGTGTCACGCCAATGCGAATCTTTTCAGCAAAGGCGCTTCCAGTTGAAAAAAGGGCGAATGCAGCGACTGCAATGATCAACTTACGCATAGACGTCTCCAGTCAAATCGTTATCGACGCATTCGTGCTTGGTTGGGAAGTCCGCTTTCAAATGCGCCTGTGAAAGGTGATGGACCGGATGAATCACTTTAACCCATAGTGCGCAACAAAAAAGCGGCCCTAAAGGCCGCTTTCCAAAACCCAATATCAAACAGCTTAACGCGTCTTGCGTCGCAAACGGACGATAATATCCACATTGACGATTTCCATGCCTTCCGGTGCTTCGGGCATGTTGGAGACTGTTGGCTGACCACGTTCGCCATGCGGAATATCGAAAACGACATTCTCGCCTTCAAGGAAGAAGTGCTGGTGATCAGAAATATTGGTGTCGAAATAGGTTTTCGAACCTTCAACGGCGATGATGCGCAGCATACCGGCTTCGGTAAACTGGTGCAGCGTGTTGTAGACGGTTGCTAGCGATACCGGCACATTTGCCAGTACAGCTTCTTCATGAAGGTCTTCAGCGGAAAGATGCCGATCACCCTGCGCGTAAATCAGGCTGGCAAGCGAAACACGCTGACGCGTCGGGCGCAAACCAGCCCCGCGAAGCCGTTCTTCCATTGAAACCATCGAGTGGTTGGCATGATAATTCTGCATATTCACCCTTGGATCCGTCATAAGCTTGTAGCAATTTCGTCAAAGATTAAACGGGCTGTTGCCCATTGCATACTGACATTGATATATGCCGTTGCGAATTAAGTATCAATAGGCATGGTAAAACCCGCCTTTTTTGGGAAAACCCTCTGCACTATTTTACTGACGGAAACACTCTATGTTAGAGGTGTTCCCGAACAGACGACAACCCGACTGCTTCTGGCGACAGAAATGGTCACATCAGAATGATCCTCAAGGGAGGCGTAATGGCAGAACAGAAATCGAGCTACGGGTATGAAGAGCTCCTAAGCTGCGCACGCGGTGAGTTGTTCGGTCCCGGCAATGCACAGCTCCCCCTGCCGCCAATGCTGATGGTGCACCGCATCACCGAAATTTCCGAAACCGGCGGGGAGTTCGACAAGGGCTATATCCGCGCGGAATATGACGTAAGCCCCGACGACTGGTATTTCCCATGCCATTTTCAGGGAAACCCGATCATGCCTGGCTGCCTTGGCCTCGATGGCATGTGGCAGCTGACAGGTTTTTTCCTCGGCTGGCTCGGTGAGCCGGGCCGCGGTATGGCCCTGTCCACTGGTGAAGTGAAGTTCAAGGGCATGGTTCGCCCACACACCAAGCTTCTGCAGTACGGCATCGACTTCAAGCGCGTCATGCGTGGTCGCCTTGTTCTCGGCACGGCAGACGGCTGGCTGAAAGCTGATGGCGAAACCATCTACAAGGCAAGTGACCTGCGCGTCGGCCTGTCAAAAGATGGCGACGGCGCTTAATACATTCATCATTCACGGGCGCGACTGCAGAAAATAATGAGTTTTCATGCAGCCGCGCTCAAAACATGCGAAGATCGCACCTATGTAACCGGGAACAAGGATCAGCCTTCACGGGTTGATCACACGGAACAGGTGTAAAGGAGAACGCGATGCGGCGTGTGGTCGTAACGGGTATGGGGATTGTATCCTCGATTGGAAACAACACCGAAGAGGTAACAACCTCTCTGCGTGAAGCCAAATCCGGCATTTCCCGTGCTGAAGAATATGCCGAACTCGGTTTCCGTTGCCAGGTGCACGGCGCGCCGAAAATCGACGTTGAAGCGCTCGTAGATCGCCGCGCAATGCGTTTTCATGGTCGTGGTACGGCATGGAATCACGTCGCTATGGATCAGGCGATTGCCGATGCAGGTCTTTCGGAGGAGCAGGTCTCCAATGATCGTACCGGCATCATCATGGGTTCTGGTGGTCCTTCGACACGCACGATCGTCGATTCCGCCGACATCACCCGTGAAAAAGGCCCGAAGCGCGTCGGTCCTTTTGCAGTGCCGAAAGCTATGAGCTCGACTGCATCGGCCACGCTCGCAACATTCTTCAAGATCAAGGGTATCAACTACTCGATCTCGTCGGCTTGTGCGACGTCGAACCATTGTATCGGCAATGCGTTTGAAATGATCCAGTACGGCAAGCAGGACCGCATGTTTGCGGGCGGCTGTGAAGATCTCGACTGGACGCTTTCGGTGCTGTTCGATGCAATGGGTGCCATGTCATCCAAGTATAATGAAACGCCATCAACCGCCTCGCGCGCTTACGACAAAAACCGTGACGGTTTTGTTATTGCTGGCGGTGCAGGCGTTCTCGTGCTGGAAGATCTTGAAACAGCCCTTGCTCGCGGTGCGAAGATTTACGGCGAAATCGTCGGCTACGGTGCAACGTCTGACGGCTACGACATGGTAGCACCATCAGGCGAAGGCGCGGTCCGCTGCATGAAGATGGCGCTCTCGACCGTCACAAGCAAGATCGATTACATCAACCCACACGCAACCTCGACGCCAGCAGGCGACGCTCCGGAAATCGAAGCGATTCGTCAGGTCTTTGGCTCAGGCGATGCCTGCCCGCCAATCGCAGCGACCAAGTCGCTGACCGGCCATTCGCTCGGTGCAACCGGCGTTCAGGAAGCAATCTACTCGCTTTTGATGATGCAGAATAACTTCATCTGCGAAAGCGCTCATATCGAAGAACTGGATCCTGCCTTCGCGGACATGCCTATCGTTCGCAAGCGCATCGACAATGCTCAGCTCAATACAGTGCTCTCCAACTCCTTCGGATTTGGCGGCACCAATGCCACGCTGGTGTTCCAGCGTTATCAGGGCTGACGGAGAGGGACAATATGGAAGGTCTGATGCAAGGTAAACGCGGCCTCATTATGGGGGTCGCGAATAACCACTCACTCGCATGGGGAATTTCTAGGCAGCTCGCAGCGCAGGGTGCCGAACTCGCATTCACTTATCAGGGCGATGCACTCGGTAAACGCGTCAAGCCACTGGCCGAACAGGTCGGTTCGGATATGGTGCTGCCTTGCGATGTGGAAGACATTGCTTCGGTCGATGCCGTTTTCGCTGAAATCGAGAAGAAATGGGGAAAGCTCGATTTCATCGTTCACGCCATTGGCTTTTCGGACAAGACGGAGCTGAAGGGACGTTACGCAGACGTCACCACGCGCGATAATTTCAGCCGCACTATGGTGATCTCTGCCTATTCCTTCACGGAAATGGCACAGCGTGCAGAAAAGCTCATGAAGGACGGCGGCTCGATCCTGACGCTGACCTATGGCGGCTCCACACGCACCATCCCGAACTACAATGTCATGGGTGTTGCCAAGGCTGCTCTTGAAGCGATGGTTCGTTATCTTGCTGCCGATTACGGTCCACAGGGTATTCGCGTCAATGCGATCTCGGCTGGCCCGGTTCGCACGCTGGCTGGTGCCGGCATTGGCGATGCACGCGCAATCTTCAGCTATCAGCGCCGTAACTCGCCGCTGCGTCGCACTGTCGATATTGACGATGTGGGCAAATCGGCTGTTTATCTGCTGTCGGATCTTTCCAGTGGTGTAACTGGCGAAATCCATTACGTGGATTCGGGCTACAACATCGTTTCGATGCCAACGCTGGAAGAACTGAAGAGTTCGGCTGACACACGCGGCGAATAAGTCTCATAAGCTTGATAAAAAAGGCCGCCTTTCGAGGCGGCTTTTTTGTTTCATTTCTTAGCATCGAATATTTTGAAGCCGTTCGCTTCCTCAAGAACAGTCACGTTCTTAAACAAGCTTTTAAGTGTCGCCTCATAAGGCAATTGCCTGTTCGCTACCATCAGCAGTCGTCCGCCGGTTTTCAGCCGTGAAGCGGCGGCTGCGATAAAGGTTTGACCGAGCGACACTTCGGTTGCCCGTCCCTCGTGAAACGGCGGGTTCATAATCACCGTGTCGTAAATGCCGGTCAGTTTTTCACTCGTCACATCAAACCAATTAAACGAAATCGGCACGGATGCACCAAGACGCTCCAGATTGCCGCGCGCCGCCTCCAGTGCTTCGTAATCAGCTTCAAAAAGATCGATACCCTTAAGACGATCAGCATATTTGAGGCTTTGCGCCGCCAAATAACCCCAGCCAGCACCAAGATCGGCGACCTGACCAAAGACGATCTTTTCCATATGCGGCACCAGCAGAGCTGAGCCTTTATCGATCACGCCATGCGAGAACATACCCGGCTCTGTGCGGAACACATCATCAATATCTGTCGCCAGCGGCTTCAGAGCATCGATAAAATCATTTGTCAGGTCAGCAGGGCGTTGCAACCAAAAGGCCACCGCATGGTTCTTTGACAGGCGATCGCTGATTTCAGCGATATTGCCGACCCATTTGCGAAAACTATCGACACCAAGCTTCTTGTCGCCACACACGACGATCCACCCACCCGGTTCAACACGCGCCAGAAGCTCCGCAAACCATGCCTCATTGCGTCCGCGATGTTTTCCGAGCAGAAGTAGCCCCCCAGAATAACGGCTCTCCTCATCTAATTCTGGTGCCAATCTGGGAATTGCGTTGAAGCCTTCCTTGTTGAGTGCCAGCCAGTCGGGACGCCAAGGCTGCAGGAAAGTCAGTGCCTGTTTCCATTCGGCCTCAAGATTCCGATCCGCAGACAAGCCGCAGGCAAGGTACGATTGACCCCCAGCAGGCATATCCAGAATGTCCTGATAGAAGGGGAGAAAGAGTGTCTGTTGTGCCGGTGTCATCATGCTTCACCCATGCCGATCAATCATTCAACGCGCAACAAAAAAGCGCGCCACACGGACGCGCTTTCTCGATTAAAAGAAGATGCGACGCTTACTCAGCGTCAGCTTCTGCCTTCTTTTCTGCAACGACTTCCTTGCCAGTTTCCTGATCGACGACCTTCATCGACAGGCGAACCTTGCCACGCTCGTCAAAGCCCATGAGCTTGACCCAGACCTTCTGGCCTTCCTTGACCACATCAGTGGTCTTGGCAACGCGGTCGGCAGCGAGCTGCGAGATGTGAACCAGGCCATCGCGTGGACCAAAGAAGTTTACGAATGCGCCGAAGTCAGCGGTCTTAACAACTGTACCTTCGTAGATTTCGCCAACTTCCGGTTCAGCAACAATCGAGTGAATCCACTTCTTCGCGGCTTCGATTTCCTTGCCGTTCGACGAAGCGATCTTGACCGTACCATCGTCTTCGATGTTGATCTTGGCGCCAGTCTTTTCAACGATTTCGCGGATAACCTTACCGCCCGAACCGATAACATCACGGATCTTGTCGGTCGGAATGTTCATCACTTCGATGCGTGGAGCAAATTCACCGAGTTCTTCACGCGAGGTCGAAAGAGCCTTAGCCATTTCGCCAAGAATGTGAACGCGACCGCCCTTAGCCTGTTCCAGAGCAACCTTCATGATCTCTTCGGTGATACCGTCGATCTTAATGTCCATCTGAAGCGCGGTGATGCCGTTTTCAGTACCGGCTACCTTGAAATCCATGTCGCCGAGGTGATCTTCATCACCGAGAATGTCGGAAAGAACAGCGTAACGCTCATCTTCCTTGATCAGGCCCATGGCGATACCGGCAACTGGACGTGCCAGCGGAACGCCTGCATCCATCAGCGCCAGCGAGGTGCCGCAAACAGTAGCCATCGAGGACGAACCATTCGATTCGGTGATCTCGGAAACCGAACGGATCGTGTAAGGGAACTGTTCAGCAGCTGGCAGCATTGGGTGGATTGCGCGCCATGCGAGCTTACCGTGACCGATTTCACGACGGCCTGGCGAACCCATACGGCCAGTTTCACCAACCGAATATGGTGGGAAGTTGTAGTGCAGCATGAAGGATTCCTTGTAGGTACCCGTCAATGCATCAATCATCTGTTCGTCTTCGCCGGTGCCGAGCGTGGCAACAACGATTGCCTGCGTTTCACCGCGGGTGAAGAGCGCCGAACCGTGCGTACGTGGCAGAAGGCCAACTTCCGAAACGATCGAACGAACGGTCGAAAGGTCACGGCCGTCAATACGGCTACCTGTGTCGAGAATGTTCCAGCGAACAATCTTAGCCTGCAGGTGCTTGAACACGGTTGCAAATTTTTCAGCCGAGAATTCTGGCTCTTCAACGCCCTCAGGGAAGAAGTGAGCCTTCGCCTTGGCCTTGGCAGCGTCAACAGCTGTGTAACGAGCCTGCTTTTCGGTGATCTTGTAGGCATCACGCAGATCGTTTTCAACGACTGCAAGCATCTTGGCTTCAAGGTCCGACAGATCTTCCGGCTGGAAGTCGCGTGGTTCTTTGGCAGCAACTTCAGCGAGCTTGATGATCGCATCGATAACTGGCTGGAAGCCCTTCTGGCCGAAAATAACGGCGCCGAGCATGACTTCTTCGGAGAGTTCCTGTGCTTCCGATTCAACCATCAGAACGGCGTCAGAAGTACCGGCAACAACCAGATCAAGCTTCGATTCTGGCATTTCGTCGATGTTCGGGTTCAGAACATATTCGCCGTTGATGTAGCCAACGCGTGCACCACCGATCGGGCCCATGAAAGGAACGCCGGAAATGGTGAGTGCTGCCGAAGCTGCAACCATCGACAGGACATCTGGGTTGTTTTCGAGGTCGTGCTGAACGACAGTCAGAACAACCTGTGTGTCGTTCTTGTAGCCATCAACGAAAAGCGGACGGATCGGACGGTCGATCAGGCGCGAAACCAGAGTTTCGTTTTCGCTTGGACGTCCTTCACGCTTGAAGTAACCACCAGGGATCTTGCCAGCGGCATAGGTCTTTTCCTGATAGTTGACGGTGAGCGGGAAGAAATCCTGGCCTGGCTTTGGTTCCTTGGCAGAAACCACAGTCGCGAGAACGACGGTTTCGCCATAGGTTGCCAGAACTGCACCGTCAGCCTGACGTGCGATCTTGCCGGTTTCGAGTGTAAGCGGACGACCGCCCCATTCGATTTCTACTTTGTGGGTATTGAACATATCTTGTCCTCTTGTGGCGATGCCGCGCAAAAGCGCCTGAAGACATCACCTCGGTTGGCGGACAGGCCACGGGCAAGACAACGGGAAGTTCGTTACGTGTCGGAACATTCATTTGCGAATATTCTCTGGCACGAACTACCTGCAATCCTGCCCCATGACTGGTCCAGGTCATGAGCCTTATGGCTCGTCATCGGCATGACGGAATGCACCCGGTGCGCCGTCTCATGCCAGTGGGCATACGCCCAATATAATCGCATTCGCTATTGGAAAGCGGCTATCCGCTCATCCTTGGAATACACTTTGCGCATCTTGTCCGAAAACCGCTTCGCACTTTTCGGGAGGCGCCTTAAATCAAAAGGGCGACGTTTTGAGACGTCGCCCGATTTTACCGTTAACGGCGCAGACCCAGACGGGAAACCAGCGCCTGGTAACGTGCCTGGTCGATGCCCTTGACATAGTCAAGAAGACGACGACGCTGCGAAACCAGCTTCAGAAGGCCGCGACGCGAATGATTGTCATTCTTGTGGCCCTTGAAGTGTTCGGTGAGGTTGGCAATACGCTCGGAAAGAACGGCAACCTGTACTTCAGGAGAACCGGTATCGCCTTCCTTGGTGGCGTATTCCTTGATAAGTGCTTGCTTGCGCTCAGCAGTAATCGACATCGTACACCCTTTCTTGATGAGAGGAAAAACAGACGCCCAGGCCGGGATGTCGTCCAGCGCGGGCCATTTACACGATCTGACGTACATTATGTACGATCGCTGAAGGGGCATATAGTTCAAATTTGGCAGAAATACCAGTCCGAAATATGCCCCAACTTTTAAGAGACCAGTTTAGCCCGCTGTAAACACACGCTTTGGCTTGAACTGTCCATGCTCAATGTAGCCGATGGCAAGCAGTTTGCCATGCGACGTCACGCAAGCCTCATCCGCTTCAAGTGGCGCATCGCGACCACGAATGATCACGGGATTGCCCAAACGAACGCGCTGTGCCTGGTCATCAGACAGAGCAACCTGCGGCAGGCAATCAAGTGCCGCACCGGTATCAATGATCAGGGCATCCATTGCCGAAAAGTCGCGTCGTGGCGCTGGTTGCTCAACAACCTCGACATCAGCCTCGCCTTCTTCCTTTTTCGGCGGTAGCGGAGGCCAGGCTTCTTCGAGCTCTGCCAGAGTTACCAGATCTTCATCGGTGAAAGGGGCAACTTCGATGCGGCGCAAATCCGAAATATGGCCATAGCAGCCGAGATCGCGGCCCATATCGCGCGCAAGCGATCGAACATAGGTGCCCTTGGAGCATTCGACTTCGAATTCGGTGCGATTTTCGTCCGGGAATTCAACAATTTCGAGACGATCAATTTCGACTTCACGCGCCGGAATTTCTACCGTTTCACCTTCACGCGCCAGATCATAGGCGCGTTCGCCTGCAATCTTGATAGCCGAAAACTGCGGCGGAATCTGCGAGATAACGCCTGTATAATTCGGCAACAGAGCTTCGACATCCGCACGCGATGGGCGGTTATCTGAGTTTTTGGTGGCAACACCTTCAAGATCGTCGGTCGAGCGTTCCTCGCCCCATGTCACTGTGAAACGATAAACCTTGGTCCCATCCATGACGTAAGGCACGGTTTTGGTGGCTTCGCCCAGAGCAATAGGCAACATGCCCGAGGCAAGAGGATCAAGCGTACCGGCATGGCCGGCCTTTTCGGCATTGAACAACCACTTGATCTTCGAGACCGCTTCGGTCGATCCCATGCCCTTCGGCTTGTCAAAAATGACCCAGCCGGAAACCGGACGACCTTTTTTCTTGCCTCGTCTTGCCATGCTTTATTCGTCTCCATTGCGGGAGGTTGCGTCCTCGCCGTCATCTTCATCATGCCCAAGGTCACGCGCCACTTCCGGCGAACGGAGAAGCGCATCAATCTTGGAAAAATTATCAAAGCTGGTATCTGCGCGGAAACGGAATTCCGGCATATATTTCATCTGGCTGAGGCTTGGAGCCATGCGACCGCGAATGAATTTCGCGTTTGCAGCCAATGCTTTGATCACAGCCTGTACATCAGTGCTGCCCAGCGGTGTGATGAAGCAGGTCGCGATCTTAAGATCAGGCGACATGCGAACTTCTGACACCGAAATAACCGTACGCTCGATTACGTCATCGCGAATTTCTCCGCGCTGAAGAACCTGAGCCAATGCGTGACGCACCTGTTCGCCCACACGGAGCTGGCGCTGGGAAAGGCCACCTGAGCCTTTTGGATCTGGAGAACGTGCCATAGCTGTATCCTCGATAAACAGCCATCAATCGGCGCTCAGTCCCGAAAGGCTGGCCGACAAAATGGCTACAAACTGGTAAGCGCAATAAAGCGCAATCTACCACAATTCAGATGGGAGTCAGACCCTCGGAACCGGGCAACGGAAATGTAAGAAGGCCGTGCCGCCCATGATCGGGCGACACGGCATAATGCTATTAAAGCGTACGGGTAATGTGTTCGACGCGGAACGCTTCGATCGTATCGCCAGCGCGGATATCGTCGTAGTTTTCGAACGCCATACCGCATTCCTGGCCCATAGGCACTTCTGACACTTCGTCCTTGAAGCGCTTGAGCGTCTTGAGCTTGCCTTCGTGGATAACCACGTTGTCACGGATGAGGCGGACGCCTGCACCACGTTCAACCTTACCGTCAACCACACGGCAACCAGCAACCTTACCGACCTTGGTGATGTTGAAGACTTCGAGAATCTCAGCATTACCGATGAAGGTTTCACGGCGTTCTGGCGACAGAAGACCGGACATTGCTGCTTTAACATCTTCGATCAGATCGTAGATGATGTTGTAGTAGCGGATTTCAGTACCCTGCTGGTCAGCTGCATCACGCGCCTGCTTGTTGGCACGAACGTTGAAGCCGATGATCGCAGCATTGGAGGCTTCGGCCAGCGACACGTCGCTTTCCGTGATACCACCTGCGCCCGAATGAACGATGCGTGCACGCACTTCGTCTGTGCCGAGCTTGTCGAGAGCGGTAATAATCGCTTCGACCGAACCCTGGACGTCACCCTTGATGACGAGCGGGAATTCCTTGGTACCCGAAGACTGAAGCTGGCTCATCATATGCTCGAGCGAGCCACGCTGGCCTGTCTGACGCGCAACAGCCTTATCGCGGGCAAGACGCTGGCGATAATCGGCAATTTCACGAGCCTTGGCTTCATTGGCAACAACTGCGAAGCGATCGCCAGCCTGCGGTGTACCCTGGAGGCCGAGGATTTCGACCGGCATAGCAGGTCCGGCTTCCTTCACATGATCGCCATGGTCGTTGACCAGAGCGCGCACACGGCCCCATTCGTTACCAGCAGCGATGATGTCACCCGGATGCAGCGTACCCTTCTGAACCAGAACGGTTGCAACCGAACCACGACCGCGATCGAGCTGGGCTTCGATAACCACACCTTCAGCCGTACGTGTCGGATCAGCCTTGAGATCAAGGATTTCAGCCTGCAACAGAACTGCTTCAAGCAGCTTGTCGAGGTTGATCTTGTTCTTGGCCGAAACTTCGACGTCGAGCACTTCACCGCCCATGGTTTCCACGAAAACATCGTGCTGGAGCAGCTGTGTACGAACCTTCTGCGCATCGGCTTCAGGCTTGTCGATCTTGTTGATTGCAACAATGATCGGAACGCCAGCTGCCTTGGCATGATTGATCGATTCAATGGTCTGCGGCATGACGCTGTCGTCCGCTGCAACCACGAGAATCGCAATATCTGTCGCCTGAGCACCACGGGCACGCATTGCCGTAAAGGCGGCGTGGCCTGGCGTATCGATGAAGGTGATCTTCTGGCCGTTCTGTTCGACCTGATAAGCACCGATATGCTGCGTGATGCCACCAGCTTCGCCCGAAACGACGTTTGCGTGACGGATAGCATCGAGGAGCGAGGTCTTGCCGTGATCGACGTGACCCATAATGGTTACGACCGGAGGACGTGAAACCAATGCGCCTTCGTTATCAGCAACATCGAAGATGCCTTCTTCAACGTCCGATTCAGCAACGCGCTTGACAGTGTGGCCAAATTCTTCAGCGATCAGCTGCGCCATATCCGCATCGATGACGTCGCCTGGCTTCATCATCTGGCCCTGCTTCATCAGGTACTTGATGATATCAACCGAACGCTCGGTCATACGCTGTGCAAGTTCCTGCAGCGTAATGGTTTCAGGAATGGTCACTTCACGCGAAATCTTTTCGCGTGTTTCCTGCATCTGCGAACGCTTGAACTTTTCCTGACGACGACGCATCGCCGACAGCGAACGCGAACGGCCTTCATCTTCCAGATTGCTGGAGATCGTCAGCTTGCCACGACGGCGGTCATCTTCACCCTTAACAACCTTCGGTGCGCGCACTTCAGGCTTTGCTGGAGTGCTGCGACGTGCGCCGGCTGGACCACGACGATCATCGTCATCGACGGAACCGCCCGGCTTGCGCTGCTGGCTCTGAGGCAAAGGTTTATTGGCTGTTGGAATAACGTCGGCAATCGCTGGCGATGCCGGACGCTGTCCCTGGCCTTGACCCTGACCGGGACGACCGCCCTGTTGTGGACGACCGGAATGTTGCGGACGTCCGCCCTGCGGCGCAGGACGCGCATCGTCACGACGCTCGGTGCGTGCTTCGGTCTGTGGAGCGCGCTTGGCAGCTTCAGCCTCGGCACGAGCCTTGGCTTCTGCTTCTGCCTTGATACGGGCTTCTTCCTCCGCCTGACGGCGAGCGGATTCTTCACGTTCCTTGGCGCGGCGTGCATCTTCTTCAGCGCGGCGCTTGGCTTCTTCAGCTGCGCGAACGCGATCTTCTGCATCACGAACCAACGCGCCTTCGAGCGCACGACGGCGTGCGTCCATTTCGGAGCGAGACAGCGTGTTCAGCACCATGCCCGAGCGATCAGACTGGCGAGGACGCTGTTGCTGCTGGCCAGGGCGCTGCTGATGACGTGGCTGCTGCTGTGTTGATTGTGGGCGCGGAGCCGCCGGTGCGGCAGCAGCAGGCTTTGGCTGCGGTGCTGCAGGAGCAGCCGGGGCCGGTGCCTTGGCTACTGGCTGAGCAGGTGCAGCTTGTACCGGCGCAGCAACGGGAGCCGTTGTTGCAGCTGGTGCTGGCGCGGCCGCAGGTGCTGGAGCTGCCGGAGCAGGCGCTGCTGGCTTCGGTGCCAGTGCTTCCGCTTCAGGCTTCTCATCAGGCCGTGAGAACTTGCGCTTCTTGGTTTCAACGACGACAGCCTTTGTGCGGCCGTGGCTGAAATTCTGGCGCACGGTGCTCTGCTCAACGCCTGGCCGCTTAATGGTCAGCGTCTTCTTGGAGTTGACGCTCAGCGTCTTGTCGTCGTTTGTTTTATCGCTCATTACGTTTCCGTTTCCTTCGCGGCTTCAGCCGCTTTACCCGAGCATTATCCAACGCGATCAGATCATTTTGAATAATGCTCCGGTCATCCACTTTAGCGCACAATCCGGTTAGGCCAACCAGGCCGATTATCCGGTTCATGCTCCAGAGCGGATCCCGTCTCGTCGGGATTAAGAGAACCGCTCTACCAATTTATAACTCAGCAGTGTCGGACTGCCGTTTCAACTCAATGGGCTTTCGCCACGATATCGATGCAATAAAAGCAACCGTTGCACGACCCCGGCTGCTGCCTTTCCGTCGAGCACGGCTGCATGTATCACATTTCCACCCCCAAATGCCAAATCCATTTCTTCTCCCTTAAAAAGAGTGAAGGCCGGGATTTCGGGGCCATCCATACGAACCACCACACGGCGGGCTTGATCCAGTTTACGCACGCCATCAGAAGCGGCTTCCTGTGCATGCAAAACCAATGCCGCAGCACCGGAACGAATTGCCTGATCCACCTTAGTGGAACCAGATACAACTGCACCGGATTTACGAGCCAGCGCGAGACTACCGAGTGCAGACTTCGTCAACAGCTGGTCAACCAGCGCGCCAAGATCTGCTTGCGGCTTCACATCGTCTTTCAGCGCCCGCGCAAAAAGCTTGCGCTTGACGGCTTCGTCTACAAGACGACGTTCCGCCTTGACCCAGCAACCTCTGCCCGGCAAATTCCGCTTCAGGTCAGGTACAACCGAACCATCAGGCCCAGCAACGAACCGGATCAGATCATCTGCCGATCCGCTTTCCCGCGTGACGATACAGGTTCTATCATTCATATCCTGCTCCGCACGCAAACTCGGTTTTACCATCGATGCCTGTTACTTATTACCAAACTGGCAGCGACCTAGCAGAGCTGACGCCACTTCTCAATACGAAACTCTAAAACGCCATAAATTGCGCCCGAATTGCTCCGGGCGCAACCGCAATGCCGTCTCTTGTCTTTTTACGAAGCGACTTCTTCTTCGCCAGCTTCGCTCTCGTCGTTGGTTTCAACCGCAACGAGCTCTTCTTCAGTGATCCAGCCAGCCTTCAAGCGAGCAGTCAGGATCATCTGTTCAGCATCAACGCGTGAAACATCGAACGAAGAGAGGATACCGCTGTGATTAACGGTTTCTCCGTCCTTGCGTTCACGCCAGCCGACGAGATCGTCAACAGCATAACCCGCAAAGTCTTCGATATTCTTCACTCCGTCCTCGCCGACGGCAACCAACATGGCTGTGGTAAGACCCGGAAGCTCGCGAAGTTCGTCTTCAACACCCAGTTCCTTGCGGCGGGCATCCTGTTCGCCTTCAATGCGCTCCAGGAATTCGCGTGCGCGTTCCTGAATTTCACCAGCGGTATCTTCATCAAAGCCGTCGATCGAGGCAATTTCGCCTGGCTCGACATATGCCAGTTCTTCAACAGAGGCAAAGCCTTCAGAAGCCAGAACCTGACCAACCATCTCATCAACGTTGAGGGCTTCCATGAACAGGTTCGAACGCTCGGCAAATTCCTTCTGACGACGTTCGGATTCTTCGTCTTCCGTCAGGATGTCGATATCCCAGCCTGTCAACTGCGAAGCAAGGCGCACGTTCTGACCGCGACGACCGATTGCTAGTGATAGTTGGTCATTCGGAACGACAACTTCAATACGTTCTGCGTCTTCATCAAGAACAACCTTGGCAACTTCAGCAGGCTGAAGCGCGTTGACGATGAAGGAAGCAGCATCTGGCGACCAAGGAATAATGTCGATCTTTTCGCCCTGCAGTTCGGCAACAACAGCCTGAACACGAGAGCCGCGCATACCGACACAGGCACCAACCGGATCAATCGATGCGTCGCGTGAAACCACGGCGATCTTGGCGCGCGAACCTGGGTCACGAGCAACCGACTTGATCTCAATGATGCCGTCGTAGATTTCCGGCACTTCCATGGTGAAAAGCTTCGCCATGAAAGAAGGATGGGTACGCGACAGGAAAATCTGCGGACCGCGCTGTTCGCGACGAACGTCGTAAACATAAGCGCGGATACGATCGCCATAACGGAAAGCTTCACGCGGGATCAGTTCGTCACGACGAACGATTGCTTCACCTCGGCCAAGATCAACGATCACATTGCCATATTCAACACGCTTGACGGTGCCGTTAGCGATTTCGCCGACGCGATCCTTGAATTCGTCATACTGGCGGTCGCGCTCGGCTTCGCGCACCTTCTGCACGATAACCTGCTTGGCAGACTGAGCGGCAATACGGCCGAAATCCATTGGCGGCAGCTGGTCGGCGATGAAATCACCAACCTGCGCATCTGGATTGCGATCGCGCGCAGTGAACAGCGAAATCTGCGTGGAATAGTCTTCAACAGTCTCGACCACTTCGAGCAGACGCTGAAGCTTGATCTCACCGGACTTTGCATTGATGTCGGCGCGGATGTTGCTTTCCTGACCGTAACGCGAACGCGCAGCCTTCTGGATCGCATCGGCCATGGCCGCAAGAACGATCTCACGGTCAATCGACTTCTCGCGTGCAACCGCATCAGCGATCTGCAGAAGTTCCAGCCTGTTTGCACTGACTGCCATAGGTCTCTCCTTGGTGACGCATCCGTTCGCCTTTAGGAACCGGACGCCTGAAACTCACTTTGAAACTTACTTCTCTTCGGATTCCGTCGAAGCGGCTTCCTGATTGTCTTCGGTCGACTCGTCTCCGCGCCCATCACCCAGATCATCTCCGGGAATGCGGCCTTCCCGCAGGGCCTTGTCCTTGCGCAGCGCATCGCGAATGAGTTCATCGGTCAGAACCAAACGCGCATCGGAGATCAGATCGAACGGAATGCGAACAACCGGTTCATTACCGTATGAAATCTGATCACTTTCGATCACGATAGAATCGGCATCACCGACCACGATGCGACCGCGAAACTTCTTTCGTCCTTCATGAACGATCGAGGTCTCGACCTTTGCGATATGTCCCGCCCAATCGCTGAAATCGGACTTACGAACCATCGGACGATCAATACCCGGCGACGAGATTTCAAGATGGTACTTGCCGCTGATCGGATCTTCGACATCGAGAACCGGAGCCACGGTGCGGCTCAACAATTCGCAATCCTCAACTGTCATCGTGCCATCTGGACGCTCGGCCATGATCTGCAGCGTCTGACCATTGAGGCCGGAAAGGCGCACGCGCACAAGGCGGAAACCCAGCGTATTGATCACCGGCTCCACAATGCCTGCTACTTTTGCATCGACGCCCGTTTCGCGAATGATACGCTCATCTGCGTTTACGGCCTCAATTGCCTGTTCCTGTTCCGTCACTCGATAAACCTTTTTCACAGAGCCGTAGTTAACAAAAAAGAGCGGGTCCGGGAGGGCCCACTCTTGTTCAAACGACCAAGAATTTGAAACTTATATACCAGCTGATGCGGATTTTTTCAAGGCCGCAATTGAGGCCGCAATTCAACCAACCATCAAAGCCTGATGAATGTCAGATAGGCAGCAACGCGTCCTTCACGGAAAGCCTTTGCTTCATAGCGCGTGCCTGGCCAGCCGTCATAGGCGTTATTCCAGTCATCCGGGCCTGTCGCCTGCCATTCGAACGCCGGGTGCCTGCGGCAGTGCTGCAGCGTCCAGTTGACGTAATGTTCGATATCAGAAGCGAAACGGAACTTCGTGCCTGGCTTCAGCAGACGCGCGAAACGATCAAGATTTGCATCACTGACAAAGCGCCGTTTCCAGTGGCGACGCTTATGCCAAGGATCTGGATAGAAAAGATCGATGCCAGAAAGCGATGCATCAGGCAGCCAATCCAGCACATCGGTCGCATCTTCATCATAGAGACGAAGATTAGTGCGCGGCGCTTCATGAAGGGCCGCCAGCATCTTGGCCATACCATTGACGAAAGGCTCGACACCAATGAAGCCCGACTGCGGATAGCGTCCACTCTCATGATAGAGATGTTCGCCACCGCCAAAGCCGATTTCCATGCGCACATTCTCAACCGGCGCTTCAAACAATGTCCTCAAATCCTGCGGCGCAGGTGTATCGAGGTCCAGTTTCAGACGCGGCAGCAAATCTTCAAAAAGATTATTCTGATGTGGACGGAGTGGCTTGCCATGACGGCGGCCGAAAAAGTTTCCGGCCGCGCGTACTGGATGGGATTCATCGGTCATTTATCGCTGTTCCAGTTAAAGCGGTATCGTGGGAACCGCTCTAACTCTTTTTTACGCATTATCCTATGCAAAACCGCTGCGCAGTATTGCTGGAAATGTAATCAATCAGGCTGAGAGTGCTGCCTTCAATGCCTTGGTAAGATCGGTCTTCTCCCAGGAGAAGGAACCATCACGACCAGCCTTGCGACCAAAATGGCCGTAAGAAGAGGTCTTGGCATAGATAGGCTTGTTGAGATCTAGATGCTTGCGGATGCCGGTTGGCGACAGGTCCATAACCTTGCGCAGCGCTTCCTCAACCGCCGATTCGTCAACCTTGCCGGTGCCGTGCAGGTCAACATAGACCGAAAGCGGCTGAGCAACGCCAATGGCGTAGGAAAGCTGGATCGTGCAACGGTCTGCGAGATTGGCCGCAACTACGTTCTTGGCAAGATAACGCGCAGCATAAGCCGCCGAACGATCAACCTTGGTCGTGTCCTTGCCGGAGAATGCACCGCCGCCGTGCGGTGCTGCGCCGCCATAAGTGTCGACGATGATCTTGCGACCGGTCAGACCGGCGTCACCATCCGGACCGCCAATGACAAACTTACCGGTTGGATTGATGTACCAGTTGCAGTTTGCGGCAACCGGCAGATCGCCAAGCGCTTCGCGAATGTAAGGCTCGACAACCGAACGCACCTTCTTCGAATCCCAGCTGGCATCGAGATGCTGCGTGGAAAGAACGATCTGCGTGACTTCAGCGGCCTTACCGTTCTCGTAACGAACCGTCACCTGGCTCTTGGCGTCAGGGCCGAGCTTACCTGGATCGCCTTCACCTTTGTGGCGGGCTTCGGCAAGCTTTTCGAGAATCTTGTGCGAATAGTAGATCGGCGCTGGCATGAGATCTGGGGTTTCACGGCAGGCATAGCCGAACATGATGCCCTGATCGCCTGCACCTTCTTCGCCCTGACGATCAGATGCGTTGTCCACGCCCTGTGCGATATCGGCAGACTGTGGATGCAGAAGCACATCGATTTTCACCGTACGCCAGTTAAAGCCGTCCTGCTCGTAACCGATTTCACGGATCGCCTTTCGCGCTGCAGAGCGGAAACGGGAAGGATTAATCAGCGGATGCCCCGCCGCGTCGTGCGCGATGGTGCCGTCCTTATTCTTCTTCAGGAAAGTCTCAGGCACGCGTACTTCGCCAGCGATGACCACGCGATTGGTGGTGGCAAGCGTTTCACATGCAACGCGAACAGACCAAGGATCGACGCCGGTGCGGCGCGCCTCCTTGTAAATCATGTCTACGATTTCATCGGAAATACGGTCGCAAACCTTGTCTGGATGACCTTCAGACACGGATTCGCTGGTGAAGAGATAAGAACTGCGCGACACGGGTAACCCCTCTTGAAAATCCAACGGAACGAATGTCCGCCATGGAAACACAGTAGCGCCCGGAACTGTTTCATTACGTTCCGGGCACATCAATGTGTTAGCGAAGTTGGGATTGGACCGTCAATGCATATTCTTGTTGCAACACCGCGATGCCGGAAAAAATCCTCCCGGCATACGCTTTTGTGAACAAATTACGCCTTATTCGCCTTCTGCAGCGAGAGACTTCACAAGATCAATGATTTTACGACGTACTTTAGGATCCGAAATCTTGGTAAATGCGCGCGTTAGCTGCACACCTTCGTTCGAATTGAGAAAATCAACGACGTAAGTCGCTTCATTGTCCTCGGCAAAGCCAGCGGGCGTTGTCGCACTGGAACCAGGCGCGTCTTCAAAAAAGAAAGAAACAGGAACGGTAAGGATAGAAGAAATAGCCTGAAGTCTGCTTGCACCGACGCGATTGGTGCCTTTTTCGTATTTCTGGATCTGCTGGAAAGTGATGCCGAGGCTTTCGCCTAATTTTTCCTGACTGAGACCCAGCATATTGCGGCGAAGGCGGATGCGGCTGCCAACATGCACGTCGATGGGGTTGGGTTTCTTTTTATTCTCAATCATACAGCTTTCACTCCTCGCAACTGCGAGCTTTCATTCATGTCCTGTTCATCTGAACAGCGATAAAATTCATTGTGGGAGGTAGTCTGACAGGTTTGCGCAAGAAACCGTCACCGCGTGACCATAACAGCTTAACAAAATTGTCGTGTCAATGAAAACGCCTGCCAATTGGCAGCCGCATGCACACGCATACGGCGAGTAAGGTTAACAGGATAGAAAGAGCCTGCTTACCACCGGGTGCATTGCCCCAAAATGGGACACGTTCTTCGGGAAGATGAGCATCTATGACGCCAACGGCGTCGAGTGGAAGTTGCTCTATGATTCGACCATAGGCATCGACGACTGCTGAAATACCATTATTTGCTGCACGCACCAACGGAAGGCCTTGTTCAACCGAACGCACCTGTGCCTGTCGGAAATGCTGGTAAGGTCCCGGCGTGTCGCCATACCAGGCATCATTGGTAACATTGACGATCGCAGTCACCTTGCGTCCAGTATAGGAAAGCTCGTCAGGGAAAATTGCTTCATAACAAATGAGCGGCAGGAAGGTCTGGCCTTCCATTACGTTGATGGCGTGGCGCGCCTTTGCGGCGGTAAAGCCGCCTGGCATCTCCACGATTTCCTGAAGACCTAAACTGCGCAAAATCTGCTCAAATGGCAAATATTCACCAAATGGAACAAGATGCACTTTGTCAGTGTAATCGATGATTTTTCCGTCGCCGTTGATCGTCAGGATCGAATTATAATAACGCGGGTCGCGGCGCGGCACGAGTTCTTCGCGCACGGCACCCGTCAGCAAAACCTGATCGTCACCGACCACATCGGCGATACGCGCGAGCGCCTCTGGTGTCGATGACAGAATATAGGGAACCGCAGTTTCCGGCCAGATCACGACATCCGGCCTTGGATTGCCGTTTTTTGGCGCCTGTTCGGTCATCGCAATGAATTTGTCGAAAATTGCGCGGCGCTCGTTGTTGTCCCACTTCAGGCTTTGCGAAATGGAAGGCTGCACAATGCGGATCGAAAGCGTTGTGCGGTCTGTGTCGAGTGCAGGCGCGTTTGACAGGACCCAGAAGCCGAAGCCGATATGAGCGGCCACAAGCAGTGCTGCCAGCCCCATGCCCGTCTTTGCCAGTTTCCCGCCGCTGAGTAGCGCCGGTGCAGAAAAAACAAGCGCTGCAAGCGCACTCATGCCAACAAGACCGATGATCTCGACCGATTGCATCATCATCGGTGTCGGCATCGCGGCATAGCCCAATGCATTCCACGGGAAACCTGTGAAAACAAAGGTTCGCAACCATTCGGTAAAGCCGAAGCCAAGTGCGACAGCGAAAATACGCCCCATACCATCGGACCAGAAAAGCCGCGCGATCATCGCAGCCAGTCCGTAAAAAATGGCAAGAAACGCCGGAAGGCCTAAAACGGCAAGTGGTATGGCCCAGGCAAACTGTCGCGCATCAACGAGAAGGGCCGACCCGATCCACCAGAGACCGGACACGAAATAGCCGAAGCCAAACCACCAGCCGATGAGGCCAACCGGGAAAAAGCGTTTGATCGGGCCTTTGTTCGCGTCGGGAACAGCACCATCCATCAGCCAGACAAGTAGAGGGAAGGCGATAAAGCCTGCGATGAAAACATCAAAGGGAGGCTGCGTCAGCGTCGCAATGGCGCCGCTGATAAAAGCAACCAATGCTCGACGCCAGCCGCTTAAAGACGCTAATTTCCCCGCAAGCCCCTTGATCATCAGGCCTCTTTGGACGCTTCCGTTGTTTCTGGCGTGCTATCGGAAACGCCTTCATCCGTCTTGGGTGTGGTTACGGCACGCAACTGTCGGCGACGATCAGCTTCTGAAAGAGGTACAATACGAACCCGCTTCACACGACGCGGGTCAACTTCCAGCACATGGAACTCATATCCCGGAATTGCCTGAACCACTTCGCCGCGTACCGGAATGCGTCCGAGAACAGAGAAGATAAGGCCGCCGACGGTGTCGACATCCTCGCCATGCTCGCCCACTTCAAAGGAAGGGCCGATCTTCTGAGTCAGCTCCTCAAGATCAGCACGAGCATCAACAACAAAAACGCCGTCTGCTTCTTCGGCGATCATGATTTCTTCGTCGTCATGCTCGTCTTCAATATCGCCGACAACCATTTCGACAATATCTTCCAGCGAAGCCAGACCGTCAGTGCCACCATATTCATCGATGACCAGCGCCATCTGGATATGGGTTGCCTGCATACGCGCCATCAGTCCGCTTGCCATCATCGATGGCGGTACGAACAAAACCTTACGCATCAGATTAAGTTCACCAATCGTCTTAGTAAGATCGATCCGGCCCATGTCAAACTTGGCAGCACTCGTCTCTGCAGTCTTGCGCGCGGTCGTTCGGCGGGTCGTCTTCTGACGGGCCTGCTTGGTGATATAATTAAGAACATCGCGGATATGGATCATGCCGCGCGGATCATCCAGCGTTTCGGCATAAACCGGCATACGCGAATGGCCCGAGCTTTCGAACAGTTCGAGCACTTCCCAAAGAGGCGTGGAGATTTCAACGGCCACGACATCAGCACGCGGAATCATCACGTCTTCGACGCGGATTTCACGCAGGCGCAGAATGTTATGAAGCATAGCCTTTTCTTCAGGCGAGAAAGCGGAATCCTGTTCGCTTTCGGTGCTTGAAAGCGCATCAGCCAAATCTTCACGCAAGGAAGATGACTGGCGCGAACGCATGAACGGGAAAATATTTGCCAGCAGGGAACGCTTTTCGCTCGATTGTGAGCGCTGCGTACTTTGCCCTTCGGCGTCTTGTGTGTCGCTTCGGCTATCGCCAGCGGTCGAGGAATTGTTTTGGTCAGCCATGATCAATCTGTTTCAACGTTTAAATCGGATACAGCATAAGGGTCAGGGATGGCAAGAGCATGAAGGATTTCGCGCTCACGGCGTTCCATCTCCTCGGCCTCCTCTTCCGTCTCGTGATCGTACCCCAAAAGATGCAAAAAGCCATGCACCACGAGATGGGAAAGATGGTTATCGAGTGGCTTGCCCTCTTCGAGAGCTTCGCGTTCCACCGTTTCCCGTGCGACGATAATATCGCCAAGCATCGGGCCAGGCTGCTCGCCAGCCTTTACAGGGTAAGCTGGGAAGGACAGCACGTTGGTCGGCTTGTCCTTGTTACGCCACTCGGCATTGATCTTCCGGATTGAAGCATCGTCTGTAAAAACCAGACTGAGTTCGCTCTCTGCAGGCTTCAACCGGAGATTATCCCAGGCCGCCTCAACGGAGCGTTTCACAAGCCCTTCAAGGACTGTTTCATCCGGCCAGTTGCCGGCTTCGATCATAATATCGATTTGGATCGCGTTGTCTGACACTTCTGTCGCGGCTTGCGATGAAACAGCCGCTCTATCCTTCCAGTTGTTAAAAGAGACGTCCGCCTGAAAGCGGACGTAATATTTTTAGATCGTCATTGTCTCACAGGAATGCAAGACTAATCTTCAATCATTCTGACCGTGCGTGCTTTTTTGCATCATTGTCGTAAGCGCCGACAATTGCAGCCACCAACGGATGGCGCACAACATCCTTCTCGGTAAAGCGCACCTTGACCACAGAATCCACACCTTCGAGAACTCGAAGCGCCTCAACGAGACCGGATTTCTGGCCGGGCGGAAGATCGATCTGGCTTGGATCGCCATTGACCATCATGCGCGAACCTTCACCAAGACGTGTCAGAAACATCTTCATCTGCATGGATGTCGTGTTCTGCGCTTCATCGAGAATGACGGCCGAATGCGCAAGCGTGCGGCCACGCATAAAGGCAAGCGGAGCGATTTCAATCACGCCAGCTGTAATAGCGCGTTCGACTTTTTCCGCAGGCATCATGTCGTAAAGCGCGTCATAAAGCGGGCGAAGGTAAGGATCGACCTTTTCCTTCATGTCGCCGGGCAGAAAGCCGAGACGCTCGCCTGCTTCAACAGCCGGACGAGACAGAATAATGCGCTCCACAAGACCGCGCTCAAGCAACATGGCAGCATGGGCAACCGCCAAGTAGGTTTTACCCGTACCCGCAGGACCAACGCCAAAAACCAGCTCCGAACGTTCCAAGGCACGCATATAAGCGTCTTGAACCGGCGTGCGGGCAAAGATCGTCTTCTTGCGGGTGGATATCTGCGCCGACGAAAGCTTGCCCTTGTTTTCAAGGGTTGGCAGTGTCAGCTGATCGTCGGCAGCAATCGCCATGCGAAGAGCACCATCAACATCTGACGGTCCAAGTTCATGGCCCTTTTGCAGAGTTTCATAGAGATTATCCAACGCACGCCGTGCCTGTTCGGTGGCGGTGGGTTCTCCACGAATCGAAAGCTGATTGCCCTTTGAACGCACATCGACACCGAGCTTCTCCTCGATACGCGCCAAGTTCTCATCGAACTGGCCGTAAAGCGCACTTGCAAGACGGTTATTGTCGAATGTGAGGACGATATGAGCCATATCGGAGGCCCCAGAAGCTGAACTTGTAACCGGGGTTATAGTCGGGCTGTTTTGCGTTTGAATGGTTGGCTTGGCAGGCTTTAACTTTTCCGTAGCGCTCAACCGCATCTCCCTAAGGTTCACGCATTGCAATCGCAGTACCGGCAGAATGTTCGGTACGAAACTCGAGACACCGCGACTACTGCCTGAATGACATCATGCGCTTAGACAAGCTTTTGCGCAATAAGACTATTGGTGCCAGTCCCCGTAATTTTTACGCGGATGATTTCACCGACCTGATCTTCATTGTCATCGATGATCGCAGGCAGAAGCCATGGCGAACGACCAACCATCTGACGGTCGAAACGGCCCTTCTTTTCCAGAAGTACATCCATTTCACGGCCAACGAGCGAATCCTGAAACGCATATTGCTGTTCATTCAACAGTATCTGAAGTCGTTGCAGGCGTTCATCCTTGACTGCTTCTTCCACATGGTCGGGAAGATCTGCCCCCGGTGTGCCGGGACGCGGCGAATATTTGAACGAATAAGCCTGCGCATAATGCACTTCACGCACCAGACGCATCGTATCTTCGAAATCCTGATCAGTTTCGCCGGGGAAGCCGACGATAAAATCACCCGATAGCGCCATATCCGGACGCACTTCACGGATACGCTCGACAAGGCGGATATATTCATCAGCCTTGTGACGACGGTTCATGGCTTTGAGAATGCGATCCGAACCCGCCTGAACCGGCAGATGCAGGTAAGGCATCAGCTGACGAAGATCGCGATGTGCTGTAATCAGCGTGTCGTCCATGTCACGCGGATGGCTGGTCGTATAACGAAGACGCGCCACACCGGGGATGCGTGCAAGGCGGAACAAAAGCTCACCAAGCCCCCATTCGCGACCATCATCACCTTCGCCATGCCATGCATTGACGTTCTGACCCAAAAGCGTGAGTTCGCGCACGCCGCTATCGGCAAGGCGTTCTGCTTCAGCAACAATCTGCGCAACACTGCGCGAGACTTCCGAACCACGCGTATAGGGCACTACGCAGAACGTACAGAACTTGTCGCAACCTTCCTGAACCGTCAGAAAAGCCGAGACACCACGCTTGCGGGTTTCTTCGCGCTTTGGTGCGGGCAGATGTTCGAACTTGTCTTCGATGGCATATTCGGTTTCGACAACTTTTTCGCCGCCACGCACGCGCGCAAGCGCATTCGGCAAACGATGATAGGTCTGAGGTCCGATCACCAGATCGACATTCGGCGCACGGCGCAGGATTTCCTGACCTTCAGCCTGTGCGACGCAACCGGCAACACCAATGGTCAATTCCTTGCCATTTGGTCCCCGTTTATCAGCCATCTTGCGCAGGCGACCCAGCGCTGAATAAAGCTTTTCCGATGCCTTTTCGCGAATATGGCAGGTGTTGAGCAGAACCAAATCGGCATCATCCGGCGTATCGGTCGTGACATAGCCTTCCTGTGCAAGGCTGTCGGCCATGCGCTGGCTGTCATAGACATTCATCTGGCAACCATAGGTCTTCACAAAGACCTTACGTGTGTTGCTGCCATCTGATGCTTTTTGAATATCGGTCATGTTTTCGCTCATGGCGGCTATCTAGCGTTTTTATCACAGCATTAAAAGGCGACAAACTTACGCTCTCAGAGCATTTCCTATTTAGAATGAACCATAGGGAATACTATATCTTTTTGTTTTTATCGCCTTATCCCGCGCAAATCGCTTCGGAATTTTGCTGGAAATGCTTTAATCTTCAGCGACTTCGCGCCCCAAAAGCGAGCTTTGCAACTGTGCCCTCACCCGGTTTTCCATGGTGCGGGCAAGCGCTTTGCGATCCGTATCGGCAGTTACCACAATCGGCTCACCGAAGCGCACTTCAACATCGATGGCACCTTCGCGCAGAATGCCCTTGAGATGTGGCATCAACTGAACATCACCCGGCCATGAGGCAATTGGGCGATGATAACGGCCCATCGCCATGCCATGCACACCAGTATAGGCAATTGCTACCGGCTGCACGATCACTTCCGGCACACCCGCTTCGCGGATTGCTGCATGGGCAGCACCAAAAAGTGCGGTTTTAAATGGCAATACACGATTGCCATCGGATGTCGTGCCTTCGGGAAACAGCACCATGGCATCGCCATCAGCCAGACGCCTGGCGATGTCGGATGTTTGTTCGCCTGTCTTGCCGCGCCGTTCGCGCTCAACGAAGACAGTGCGCTGCAGCACTGCAAAGAATCCAAATACCGGCCAGCTTTTAACTTCGGACTTGGCGATGAATGACACCTGCCCGGTCGCCGAAAGAACGACAATATCGCTCCATGATGTGTGATTGGCGACCAGCAGCAGCGGTCGGCCTTCCGGCATTTCTCCGACAATCGTGATCCGAAAGCCAAAAAGGCGCGCTACAATGCGATGAAAGAAATTCGGCAGGCGGCGTTTCCAGGTGTTTTTCAGTTTCAGAAACACATACTGCACGGGAATAAGCGACAGGCTGAGCGTCACCATCGCCGCAACAACCAGAATGATGCGGATCGCACCAATCATTGTGGCCTCACCAGATCGCGTCGCAAAATGAAAGCCGACGAGCGGCCATTGGCTGTTTCATAATAAGCAGGACGATCACCGACCTTGTTGAAACCCATGCGCCGATACAATGCGAGTGCCGCGACATTGTTTTCATCAACCTCCAGAAACAGCGTATCTGCGCGTTCCTGATAGAGATAACGCAGCACCGCATCCATCAGCGAGCGTCCAACACCCTGCTTGCGCACCTCATCAGAGACCGCAATCGTTAAAATTTCCGCTTCGCCTGCAACCAGTCGCGCCAGCACAAAGCCACATGCCTTGCCGGGCTTACCCTCAGGCCGCGCAACGAAGCCGAATACCGAATCCTGCGCAATCAGCGAACGGAAATCGTCCGAGCTCCAGCCATGATGAAAGGCCAACGCGTGAATACGTTGAATTTCGCCGCTGTCCTGCGCGCCAAGCGGCTCAATTGAAACAGGTCTGCGGCCAAAGCGTCCAAGCACAAAGCTCATCATGACGCTATTCCCCGCCTGCCTTGCGCGGCAGTGCAAAACCCGTCTGTGGCTTCACATCGGGACCACGCATGTAAAGCGGCTTAGGCGCCTCACCCGGCTCGTGTAAGGCCGCAAGCTTTGCATAAGTGCCTATGCGAGCTGTCGGCTCAACGCGCGCAACACTGAAAGAACCTGCAAGAGTTTCATTGAGAGCAGCGGCAGCCGAACCCGCCAGAATCGTCTCGGAAGATTGCTGCTGAATAAGCGCCAGCGCTTCCTCACGCGCCAACACCATTGGGCCAGTTATGGCCACCGCGTCAGCACCAAAAGCCTGCGCGTAAATCTCGCCACGATGCGCTTCAAGCAAAACCAGAACCGGATGGCCCGGATGGCTTATCGCAATTTCAGACGCAAGTGCATCAAACGCGCCCACGCCAAGAGCCGGACGATCAAGTGCAAGTGCAAAACCGCGTGCGGCCGACACCCCGATCCGCACGCCGGTAAAAGAACCGGGACCGACATTGACCGCCACACGATCAAGTTTGGCCATAGCAATTCCGGATTGCGTCATTGCCTGCTCGATATAGTCCATCAGGACTTCGGCATGTCCCTTGCCGATATTCTCACTTATTTCAGCAAGAACCGTATCTGTGCCGGAATCATAGACTGCGGCAGCACACCAGGAAGAGGCGGTATCGAGGGCGAGTATCTTCATGTGCCATCGGGTAAATCAGAAATCGTCCTGCTACAAGCAAAACACATAAAACCGGCTAAATTTGCTGCTGTTTTCAGGAACAAAACTTTGTGCTGAACGTTTTGATGCTGGATGCGGGGCGGATAACATTTACCGTATCCCGAGACCGGCCTTTCATTGAGATCTGGCGAGACCGGTTTTTTGTAGAGAAACAAATTTGTTTTTCATCGGTGATATCCCAATCACCGAAAACAAGCCGGATCGCGCAAAGGATATGAGGATAAAATGTCCAAGAAGTCGATGCATGCAACCCGCAACGATCTTCCCTCCAATACAAAGACCACGATGATCGCGCTGCTGAATGAAAATCTGGCCGCGACCATCGACCTCGCCCTCATCACCAAGCAGGCTCACTGGAACCTCAAGGGACCGCAATTCATCGCCGTACATGAATTGCTCGACACGTTCCGCACTGACCTCGACGAGCATGTCGATACCATCGCCGAACGCGCCGTACAGCTTGGCGGAACCGCCTATGGTACGACACAGGTCGTCGCAAAAGACTCCAAGCTTGAAGCCTATCCGACCGACATTTACGCTGTTCATGATCATCTGGCAGCGCTGATCGAACGCTATGGCGATGTTGCAAATCTCGTACGCCAGTCGATCAAAGATGCAGATGAAGCAGGTGACGACACCACGGCGGATATTTTCACCGCCGCCTCGCGCAGCCTCGACAAGTCGCTGTGGTTCCTAGAAGCCCACGTTCAGGAAAAGAACTGATTTTGGTGCTCTAAGATTACAAAAAAGGCCGGGAAATTCCCGGCCTTTTTTGTATCAGTTGGCCCATTCGCCGCCACGCATGACAGGCTCTCTGCTGCCATCAGCGTTGATACCGTCGACGTCGATCTTGTCAGAACCGATCATCCAGTCGATGTGAATGAGGCTTGAATTACCACCCTGTGCTGCAATCTGTTCAGGTGTAAGCTTTGCACCATCGATAAAGCATTTCGAATAACACTGGCCGAGCGCGATGTGGCTCGCAGCATTTTCATCGAATAGCGTGTTGTAGAACAGAAGCCCGCTCTGCGAAATTGGCGAGGAGTGCGGAACCAGCGCCACTTCGCCCAGACGACGTGCGCCTTCGTCCGTATCCAGTACCTTGTTGAGAACCTCTTCGCCACGGCTTGCCTTGGCTTCGACAATGCGTCCGCCTTCAAAGCGCACGGAAATATTGTCGATCAGTGTGCCCTGATGCGACAGCGGCTTGGTGCTCGATACATGTCCCTCGACGCGCAGCGCATGTGGCGTGGTGAAGACTTCTTCGGTCGGGATATTCGGGTTGCAGGTTATGCCGTTCTTGGCCGTCGATGCACCGCCATGCCATTCATGGCCATCGGCAAGACCAACCGTCAGGTCTGTGCCCGGTCCCTTAAAATGCAGCGCGCTGTATGCCTTGCCGTTGAGGAAACGCGTGCGGGTGCGCAATGCTGCATTGTGCGCGGCCCATGCACCGACCGGATCGTCCACATCAACGCGGGAAGCAGCAAATATAGCATCGGCCAGCTTGCGGGTCGCAACGTCTTCTGCGTCATCTGGGAACATCAGCTTCGCCCATTCCGGGTTCGGATAGGAAACGATATTCCAGTTGATGTCGAAACCTGCGATTTTTTCGAGCGCTGGCTGATAGGCCTTGGAGTTGGCGCGATTGGCGCGCGAAACCTTTGACGCATCCTGCGAAGACAACAGCATCGGATTATCAGCGGCGATGGCGAGACGTGCTGCACCATTGGCATAGGCCTTGGCCATGCCTTCATAAAGCCAGCCAGCCGCACGATCAAAGCTCTCATCCGATGCATTTTCATAACGCGCCAGCGCAATTGCATCATCGGAGAAGAATGGCGTTACAACGCCCGCACCAGCCTTATAGGCGTGTTTCGCGATCAAACGCACCAGCGGCAGCGCAACGACAGGTGCGGTGATGACAAGGTCCTGACCTTCGCGTAATTGCAGCCCGACGCGCACGGCGACTTCGGCCAGACGTTCGAGTTTTACCGGATCGATGACGGGAGCGTTATTGTCATGTGCCATATGGCTGCAAGCCTCGTGTTTGAAAGAATCAGCGGCAGTTTAGAGCGCTTTTCAATCTGATTGCACCAGATAAGCGCCCCAATCTCTTTTTGGCGCACATCGTGTCTGAAAACTGCGCCGCACTTTTTAGGATGCGCTGGGCAAGATGACTTAATTTCACCACGCTTTTTCTCGCCACTGCGCTATATTTAGATCGCGGTCGATAGAAACTTTTACTCAATGAGAGCAACGGCTATGAAGAAAAGCGTGCTTATTATCCTTGGTCTGGCGGGCTTGGTTGCAGGCTGTCAAACTATGACACCCGAACAGCGCCGCGCAGCAGACGAACAGACCTGCCGCAGCTATGGTTTCAAACAAAAATCCGATGCGTTTTCCAACTGCCTGTTGCAGCTTGATCTTGACCGCCGTGCGGATCGTCGTGCCTGGCAGAACAGACCTGATTTCTATGATATGCCCATGGTTATCTATCAGCCTGTTTATCGACCCGTACCAGTACAGGCTAAGTAATAGAAAAGCGCCCTTTCGGGCGCTTTTTTATGTCCTTAAGTCAGCTTTTAAAGCGGCGATTCCGGTCGTTCCTGCGACAGAAGCATCGCGCCGATTGCATCGACATGCTTCTTATCGGCGGTATAGCCAAGAGATACATTTTCCGCAGCAGGAGCCGTTTCATCGAATGTCGGCTGATAGCTTGCCACCTGTGTCATAACCGGCTTTTCCGCTGGTTTGACAGGCAGAGCAGCCAAACGATCACCACGAGCCTGTGGGCCGACGCCGCCATTCTGCTGGGTTTCCGTCGTCTTCGCTGCTTCAGCCAATGCAACCCGCACTGTTGGCTGTGCCTGCGGAACAGTCGCATCCTGCTGATCGGTTACGTTGTAGAACGGACCTTCAGGCATGGATGGTGCCTGTGGAGTAGAAGCATAGGCCAGATTGTACGGGGTCTGTGGAACCGGATTTTCCAGTTCGCCATCGCGACCACGCTTTTCGTAGAAGGAGTTTCCGCCAGCAACCAGCACGTAATGCATGTTGCGGTAAGGGAACTTCAAGCCAGCCGTGTGGAAGAACATCGAGTTCTTCAGCGATGGATGACGTTTGCCCTTAAGAACAGCATCCGCGGTTGCCTGAACGTCAGGCATAGCCTTTGAATTCATCTTGCGTGTCAGTACACCTGGCGCAAACTGGTTCTTCTGACCAACAACGCCGCAGATCGTATCCGGATAGCTACCCGAAGCCAGGCGGTTCATCACGACCGTACCAACGGCCATCAGACCATCGGGGCTTGAACGGTTGGATTCGAAGAACATCGCACGTTCGAGGCATTCGCGGTCTTTGGCGGTGTATGTGAAAGTCTTGACGCCATTGACTGTCTTGACGTGGCTAGCCGCCACCGTCTTTTCGGTTTTGGTCTTGGTCGTGCCACTGGTCGTCGTGCAACCCGTCACCAAAAATGGCGCAACCAGTAGCCCGAAAATAGCGGGCAATTTCCATTTCGAAGCGCGCGTCAACGGCTCAGTCTCATAGTTAGGACCCTTAACTGATCCAACCTGGCCTCCGCCCCGCAAAAGGCGTTTGAAACCTGGCTGTGGTGCCACCGCATAAAACTATGCAGCAGATTTGAACTAACAGAGCAGCCTTTGCACATCCTTCTAAGATGCCCGGCGCTCCAGCCAAATAGAACGAAAATCATAAAATAAACGTTCTGCTGTCACTCTTTGCATTCAAGGTTTTAGAATTTTTAGGCCAAAAAAAGGCGAATGGTCAAATTCCAAAAGTCACGACACCTCCAAAACAGAGGCAGATTGAACCCGAATCCAGAGCTTAATTTTCCCCACAAACCCCTTAAATTTATTAACAAATCCTTAACGTGATTTAGCAAATCTTATAAGTTATTGATTTAACGCGATTCAATTTGCTGAAATACAGGCCACATCACTGCCTTATTTCGCCGATGTTTCAAGATTTTACGCAAGCGTCTTTTTAAGCTTTTTCGATGCTGCTTTTGACCTCGATTTCGCCGGCTCTTCAACTTTGTCACGATCATTGTAACATCGTGTGATACTGGCCGTTTTGGCACGTTGTGGATATTGAATTCCGAATCGGAAGGTCGGAACTGAGTCGCAATGCTCTTGCCCACTATGCAAAACGGCCCGTCGCATTTTCAGCAACGAGCCGCTTGTATGGGGTTCTGCAAATCGAGATTTGGTTATCCGAATGAGTATCCAGCACCGCGTACCGTGCGGATAGGATCAAGCGCGCGACCAACATTAATCGCCTTGCGAAGACGTCCGACATGCACGTCGACTGTTCTATCATCGACATAAATGTCTGGCCCCCAGACACCATCGAGCAGCTGACTACGCGAAAAGACACGGCCCGGCGACATCATGAAATATTCGAGCAGGCGGAATTCTGTCGGTCCGAGACGGACTTCCTTTTCCTTGCGATAGACGCGATGCTGCTGGCGGTCGAGAACAAGATCGCCGACTTTCAGCACATGCGACAGCACACTCGGATTGGCGCGACGGAGCATGGCTTTGACACGAGCCAGCAATTCCGGTGTCGAAAAAGGTTTGACGACATAATCATCGGCACCCACACTCAGGCCACGAACGCGTTCGCTTTCTTCACCGCGTGCGGTCAACATGATGATCGGCAGACGCTCTGTTTCCGGCCACTGGCGCAGACGGCGGCACAGCTCGATCCCGGAAACACCAGGGAGCATCCAGTCCAGAATAAGAAGATCCGGCACATTTTCACGAAGTGCGATTTCGGCTTCATCGCCGCGCAGCATCGCATCAACCTGATACCCCTCGGCTTCGAGATTATAACGCAGGAGTACACTCAGGGCTTCTTCGTCTTCAACCACAGCAATCTTGGGTGCCTGTGACATCCAGTATTTCCTATCCAAAATTTAGAGCGCCAGTGATCCGACTAAATTGGATCATGCTCTAAGCACTTGTTTTTATCGCATATACTTCCCAAAATCGCTTCGCACTTTTTGGGATGCGCTTGAGGCAGCGGAAGATACAAGCCCCCGATCGACCGCGTGCCGTCGCGTTTTTCATATTCATGCAGGCATCTGGACCGCACGAATGCGGTGCCAGATGTTCTTAGGATTTACGCGCCTCGTCCACGACGATACCGTGGCTCAGGTCTTCTTTTGGGCGCTCCGCAGGCATTTGCAGACCGGTCACGATGTAATAGACCGTCTCAGCAATGTTGGTTGCGTGATCGCCAATGCGCTCGATGTTCTTTGCGCAAAACAGAAGATGCGTGCAGGCGGAAATGTTGCGCGGATCTTCCATCATGTAGGTCAACAACTCGCGGAACAGCGAAGTGTACATCGAGTCAATTTCGTCATCGCGGTCGCGAACGACGTTGATCTGCTGTACCGAGCGCGTTGCATAGGCATCGAGCACGTCCTTGAGCTGGGTGAGAGCCAGCTCAGCCAAGGTTTCAAGGCCGCGATAGAGCTTGACCGGCTGGCGCGATTCCGAAACCGCAGCAACGCGCTTGGCAATATTTTTGCCAAGATCGCCAACGCGCTCCAGATCGGCAGAGATGCGGATCGAGCCGATGATTTCACGCAGATCGACAGCCATTGGCTGGCGCTTGGCGATAATCATTACGGCCTTATCATCAATCTCGCGCTCGCTTGCATCGAGGATGAGATCGTCGGAGATAACACGCTGGGCAAGTGCATTGTCGGCATTGACAATCGCTGCAACGGACTGCTCGACCATGCGCTCTGCATGACCGCCCATCTCGGCGATCTTATGCGTGAGGAACTGCAGTTCTTCGTCGTAAGCGCTAACAGTATGCTGAGACGCCATAATAGACCTCAATGTAAATTGCGGGGAAGCCAAACAGCTTTGTTCTCAAACCAGCCGCCGCTCCCGTTCCAATTAATTAGCCAAAGCGACCGGTGATGTAGTCCTGCGTGCGCTTTTCGGTCGGTGCCGTGAACATCACGTCCGTATCACCCACTTCCACCAGATTGCCCAGATGGAACATGGCAGTACGCTGCGAAACGCGTGCGGCCTGCTGCATGGAGTGTGTAACGATGACGATGGTGTAGTTCTGGCGCAGTTCGTCGATCAGCTCTTCAACCTTGGCGGTCGCGATCGGATCGAGTGCCGAGCAGGGCTCATCCATCAGGATCACTTCAGGGCTGACGGCAATAGCGCGCGCGATGCACAGACGCTGCTGCTGACCACCGGAAAGACCGGTGCCGGCATCATGCAGACGATCCTTAACCTCTTCAAAGAGGCTGGCCTTCTGCAAGCTGGTGACAACGATTTCTTCGAGATCGGTCTTGTTGCGGGCAAGGCCGTGAATACGTGGGCCATAGGCGACGTTTTCAAAGATCGACTTCGGAAACGGATTTGGCTTCTGGAACACCATGCCAACGCGAGCGCGCAATTCAACAACGTCGATCTTCGGATCGTAGATGTCTTCGTTGTCGAGCGTGATCTTGCCCGCGATGCGGCAACCTTCGATGGTGTCGTTCATGCGGTTAAGCGAACGCAGGAAGGTAGACTTGCCGCAACCCGAAGGACCGATCAGCGCTGTGACCATCTTTTCCGGAACTTCCAGATCGACTTCGAACAGAGCCTGCTTCTCGCCATAAAACACGCAGACCTTGTCACCGCGCATCTTAACGGAGGGGGCGTTGGTGTTCATCTTTTCTCCTACGGCTTTTTCGAGAGATCGTTCAGTCATGAGATTCATCATTTCTCTCCCGTTTACCAGCGGCGCTCAAAGCGGCGGCGCAGAATAATTGCTGCAATATTCATTACTGCCAGGAACAGGAGCAGGACAATAATAGCGCCTGATGTCCGTTCTACAAAGGCACGCTCGGCTTCATTGGCCCACATGAAAATCTGCACAGGCAGAGCCGTTGCAGGGTCCATCGGGGTTGTCGGCATATTGGCAACGAAGGCCACCATACCGATCAGCAGCAGCGGTGCAGTTTCACCAAGAGCCTGAGCCAGACCGATAATCGTTCCGGTCAGAATACCAGGTGCCGCAAGCGGCAGCACATGATGGAAAACCATCTGCGTCTTCGAAGCACCGAGCCCCAGAGCCGCCGCACGGATCGATGGTGGTACAGCGCGAAGTGCCGAACGTGTTGCGATGATGATGGTTGGCAACGTCATCAATGTCAGCACCAGACCACCAACAATGGAGGCTGAACGCGGCAGGTTGAAGAAGTTGATGAAGACTGCAAGACCCAGCAGACCGAACACAATCGATGGCACAGCAGCCAGATTGTTGATGTTGACTTCGATCAGATCGGTAAGGCGGTTCTTCTTCGCAAATTCCTCAAGATAGATCGAAGCAGCGACACCGATGGGCAGTGCAAGAACCAACACAATCAGCATCATGTAGAAGGAACCGACCAGCGCGACACCCAGACCAGAGGTTTCAGGACGGCTGGACGCACCATTGGTGAACAGACCCCAGTTGAAGGCCTCGCTCATCATGCCTTCACCAGTCAGCGTCTTCATCCAGGCGACCTGGCGGTCAGAAACCTTACGGTTTGCCTCGGCAACCGACAGATCGATCTGGCCCTTATAAGCAGAGTCGATATCAGCAGCAGCAAGAACCGGAACCGTCTGCGTAGTCCCGATAAGCGATGGATTATCCATCACCATCTGGCGAAGCTGAACGCGAACACCGTCAGAGAAGAAACGGCCAACCTCACGCAATTGCGCGCGATCTGTCGATGCCACACCCAGTTTCTCAGCCAGCGCGTTGCGGACCAGAAGCGGGTAGTTTGCGGTAATCAGCACATTCGGATCGGTCGCGCGCTTGTTGCCCGGATCAATAACCTGCTCGTCAAGCTTGACCGGCAGATAGATCGTCGTCTGTCCGAACGCCGTGTAGCCCTTCGAGAAAACCGAGAACAGAAGCGCGCAAAGGAAGAACACACCAATCGCAATGGCAACGATGCCATAGAGGCGGAAGCGCCGTTCAGCAGCGTAGCGACGCTTGATTCCGATATCGCGGCGCTGGGGTGTTGCCACGGCATTCCCAGCAGCATTGAAAGTTGAATCGGTCATTATTCGTACTGCTCCCGGTACTTGCGAACGATGTAGAGCGCAAAGATGTTCATGATCAGCGTCAGGACGAAAAGAGTGATACCCAGCGCAAAGGCAACAAGCGTCTGCGGCGAGTCGAATTCAAGGTCGCCGGTCAGCTGGTTGACGATCTTGACCGTAATGGTGGTCATAGCTTCAAACGGATTGGCCGTAAGACGCGCTGCAACACCGGCTGCGAGAACCACGATCATCGTTTCACCGATTGCACGCGATGCTGTCATCAGAAGAGCACCGACGATGCCCGGAAGTGCAGCGGGAAGAACAACACGCTTGATCGTTTCCGAACGCGTTGCACCAAGACCGAGCGAACCGTCACGCAGCGAGCGCGGAACCGATGTGATGATGTCATCAGACAGCGACGACACGAACGGGATGAGCATCACACCCATGACGAGACCTGCCGTCAGCACGCTCTGCGCCATGATGAAACCCTGACCGCCTGCAATGGCAGCCGAGAGATCACGCAGGAACGGGCCTACCGTAATCAACGCGAAGAAGCCGTAAACGATGGTCGGGATACCAGCCAGAAGTTCAAGCAGCGGCTTAACAACGGTACGGACTCTCGGCGACGCATATTCGGCCATGTAGATCGCGGAGAACAGACCGACGGGCACTGCAAACAGCATGGCCACGAAAGCAATGTAGAGCGTACCGGCCAGAAGCGGGATAAGACCAAACTGACCGACTTCACCACCAGAACCTGCAGCTGCAAAGCGTGGGTCCCAAACCGTACCGAAGAAGAAATCCATCGGAGCGATAGACTGAAAGAAAGTAACCGTCTGGAACAGAACGGAGAAAACAATGCCGATGGTCGTCAGGATCGCGATACCGGAGGAGGCAACGAGCCCCCACAGCACGATGCGCTCGACATTATTACGGGCGCGCGTACGGCGTTTGATCCCCGACAGACCGAAAACGAGGCCTGCTATGGCAATCACCAGCGCAATAACGCTGCCGACCGTGTGAGAAATCTTGTTGGCGTGCTCAAGGAAGAGAGCGATCGGGACCATATAGTCCTGACCTTCAGTAGCAAGTGCTAAGCCCTTTGAGCCGAGAACTTCGCGCGCATCCTTATAGGTCTGCGGGAAGCTTTCGATTTCGGCGGGTGTCAGCTTTACGATACCATCGGCAAGGCTGCGGATCATACCGAGCTGCAAGCTGCGCTCTGAATAGGAGCCATCCTCAACAGCCTCAGGCATACGGGCAGTTGCCGTATGATCAAGATAAACCGACGTACCGACCGCCCAAACCGCGAGAAACAGAATTGCGGGCAGAGCCGAAACGAGGAAAACCCACCAGCCATGATAATGCGGGCGGGAATGCATTTTCTCTACCCCTGCGCCTGATCCGGCTGCAGGTTGCGCCTTATTGAGTGCAACGGCGCGTTGACGGCCAATGAAAAAGCCGATCAGTCCGATTGCAACAATACTGACGAGAACCAGAAAGAAGGACATTCAATTTCCCCGGTTGCCCCAAAACTAAGACAAATGCTGTGAACCAGCACAACAATGTCCATGCGAATGCGCTCGTCCTAAACGACATGCGCAAAAGAAGAAGAATGTGGGGAGAGGTTCTCCCCACATTCCACAGATCAAAGCTTACTTAGCTTCCATTACCTTGCCTTCAGTGAAGGCAGTACGCTGAGCTTCACGCTCTGCATCTGGCGCTGGAACCAGACCGTATTCAGCGAGCGGGCCTTCTGGACCAACCATCTGTTCGGACAGGAAGAAGTCAACATATTCCTTCAGGCCTGGGATAACGCCCAGGTGAGCCTTCTTCACGTAGAAGAACAGTGGGCGCGAAACTGGATATTCGCCCGAAGCAACAGTTTCAGCCGATGGCTTGACGCCGCTGACGGTTGCAACCTTCAGCTTGTCAGCGTTGTTTTCGAAGAAGTAGAGACCGAAAACGCCAACGCCCTGCTTGTTGGAGTCGATGCGAGCCAGCGTTTCGCTGTAATCGCCATCGATGTCGACAGCCTTACCGTCCTTACGAACAGCGATACAGGCAGCAGCCGAAGCCTTGTCGTCGAGGCCAGTCTTCTTGATTTCGTCAAGAGCGCCCGATTCCTTGCAGCCGTCAGCAAGAAGCTTTTCTTCAAAAACTTCACGGGTGCCGTGCTTTTCGCCAGGAATATAAGCGGTGATGTCCCAATCTGGCAGGTCTGCATTGACCTGATTCCACTTGGTGTTTGGATTGTCTACGAGCTTGCCATCTACGACGAGCTTGGCAGCAAGTGCCTTGTAAACATCAACTGGAGCGAGCTTCCAGTCTGGGCCGTTTGCGTCGGTTGCGAAGACGATGCCGTCATAACCGAAACGAACTTCCTGAACTTCCTTGACGCCAGCGTCGATGCAGGACTTGAGTTCGGTGCCCTTCATGGCGCGCGATGCATTGGCGATATCGATGGTGTTTTCACCGACGCCCTTACAGAATTCCTTGATGCCTGCGCCAGAGCCGCCCGATTCAATGACCGGCGTCTTGAAGTTAGGATAGGTTTCGCCAAAGGTTTCAGCAACGATCTTGGCATAAGGCAGAACGGTCGAGGAACCGGAAACCTGAATCTGATCGCGCGCATTCGCAGCGGAAACCGACAATACTGCAGCAATTGCGAGCGCTGCGGTCGAGGAAATCATCTTGTTCATGAGCACCAGCCCCTGTTGTAAAAGACACATGACGTGAAAGCGTCACCAGCCGTCTACGCGCTCTATATAACAGTCATATGACAGTAGTGTAACAGCTTTGTATCAATCGCCTTTGCCCGCGGTTTTGTGGGGTTTTCCACGCGGGCCTGCTGCTTCACATTTTAAAACATGACAATCGTGCAGCAGTCGCCTCAATGCCTGCGACATCGACATTGGCGAAAGCAAAGCGCAGGAAAGCATCCTGACTTTCACCAAAGAAGCTGCCGGGCAAGGTAATGATGCCAGTCGTTTTGGCAAGCCTCTCGGCAACCGCGACAGAAGACGAACCCTCATAAGGATGCCGCACAAAAGCGAAATAGGCACCCACCGCCTCAACATGCCAACCGACGACATTACTCATCGAGACACGTAAAGCCTCTGCCCGTCGTGCAATCTCCTTGCGATTGTCATCACGCCAGGACTGTAACGGCTCGATAGCCCGACTGACCGCAATCTGTGGCGCGCGGGTTGCACAGATCTGCAGATTGTCCATGGCCTTGGCGACATTCGCCACCATGTCAGCACCCGCTACGATTGCGCCTAGCCTGTGACCGGGAATGCAGAAGGATTTCGAGAAGCTATAAAGCTGGATCAAATGTGACGGCCAATCGGCTTCTTTAAAGAGATCATGGGGAGCCTGATCAGCGTCACTGAGAAAATCGCGATAGGTTTCATCCAACAGGAGCCATGTTCCATTGTCACGGCAGGCCGCATAGATTTGCGCCAGTAGCTGCGGCGGATAAATTGCACCGGTTGGATTGTTGGGAGAAACCAACACCAGCGCACGCACGCCTTTATGCAATGCGGCCCGCACATCTTCTATATCCGGCACGAAGCCATTTTCGGCTCGGCAAAGCATCGTTTCCGAGCGAATTCCCAGCATTTCCAACGATGACTGGTGATTGAAATAGAATGGATCGGTGGCGAGAACCGTATCTCCGCTTTGAGCAACGCACATGATTGCCGCAATGAACGCCTGATTGCAGCCCGACGTTATATGAATATTGCCAGCCTTGATCTCCGCTCCATAAAGATTGCCGACATGCCGGGCATAGGCTTCCCGCAGAACGGTTTCTCCCTCAATCGGACCATAGCCCGCGTAAGCGACCGAGCTTGCAGCTTCGCCAAGAAAGCGCAGCATATCAGGATGCGGTGGGTAACCGGGTACGGCTTGCGACAGATCGACCAGAGGTCCATGCGCGCCATCATATTGACGCGCCCATGCCTGAACAGCTGGGATGGGTGGCGCAGAGAGCTTATCGATAAGCGGATTGATGATGGGCAAAGGCATCAGAAACTCCCCCTTCTGATATTGTCGCTATTCGCTCGGGCGCGACAGGACATAAGCCGCAGAACCAAGCATAAAAACCGTAACTGAAACGGCAAGCAAGGGGCCAGGCTGTGCGCCCCACCAGAACATGCCGTAGCCAAATGTCATGCCAAGACATGCATAGAGCTTTGCCCTTGGTGGAATGGCTCCACGATCACGCCATTTGATGATCATCGGGCCAAAACGCGGATCGGCCAGCAGACGCGCCTCGAATTTCGGTGACGAACGCGCAAAAAACCATGCCGCAAGGATGATGAAAATGGTGGTTGGCATCACCGGCAGAATGGCACCAATGATGCCAAGTGCCAGCATGAGAAAGCCAAGGCATAGATAGACCACGCGCTTGCCAGCCGAGACGGCGGGGCGCGCGGTGTCCTGATCGTCCTTTTGCGAATTATCCTGCATCATATTCCATTCTGAAGCTGAGCGCTTATAGCAGGATTTTGGCTTTTGAATGCATCTGGCCAGCGGTCAAAACTGTGTCATCGCGCCGGATTTCAACAAAAGTTACAGATGTTGCGGTAAACTTTACCGGCCAGACAACACCCATTGGTTGTATTTTGCCCATAAAAGGCCAGATTTTGTCATCTTGCGGTGATGGATCGAAAACTAGGAATACAAATAAAAATTGTATTGCCGCGGCTAAATACCCCTCTCAGCCAAAGCAGCTTTTCTTGAGTCCGGCGCTTGAAAACATGGCTCTGCGAAGCAGGCGGTCGAATCTTAACGAATCGTAAGCGATTTTACAGAAACAACGCGATTAAATTCAAAATATTCCTGAGTTTTTCTTGAATCATCAAATAAACAACGCATAGTATAGGATCATTTTCCGCACAATCTTCTGAATCAATTACCTCATAATACTCTCAATAATATCACGCCATCGCCACATTTAGATTCCAGTTCCCGTCGGCCTTTCTCAGTCAAGACTGTGAAGGCACTTCGAAACGACTCTTGGAATCAGTATGAACTTCAAAATCCGTATGGCTATGCTCGCCGTTGCGACCACAGGTCTTTTCTCGATCACCGCAATGGAAGCTCAGGCTGCGCGCTGTGGCGGTGCTTCCTGGTATGCACTCACCTCCCGCACGGCATCGGGCGAACGCATGAACCCAGCTGGTCTGACCGCGGCTCACAAAACACTGCCGCTTGGCACCAAGGTAAAAGTGACCAACCAGAGAAACGGCAAGTCGCTTGTCGTCCGTATCAATGATCGCGGTCCGTTCATTAAGGGGCGCGTTCTCGATCTTTCCAAGGGAGCGGCTCAGCGCCTTGGTTTTGTGGGCGCCGGACACACAAACGTCTGTTTCACACCACTTTAGAAATCACATGAGGATGGCTGTCCTTCTCCAGCCCCTATTTAAAAGCTGTTCCATTTCGGCGAAAGATTTCGCATAAGCCTATATTTTATATAAGTAATTTCCTAACCGCCGCCTTCCAAGCGGCGGTTTTTTGCATCCATAAATACAATTTATAGATGTGTTTTCAGATACATACCCGCGTTAACCATTAATTAAGATGTTGGGCGAAGACGCCACAGTCTCAATTGACTCAGACCATGTTTCATATTTTAACTTTTCGTTAATAAATGCCCAGTGCGGGCTGTGAAAAGGGCTTTGAGTATGTTTTGCGTAGTTCGCTCGAGCATTAAGTTTATCGCTGCTGCCAGCATTGGCATTGCTGCTCTCGTCTCGAGCTTTGGTGCTCAGGCTGCATCGGGAGCCTATATGCAGACAGGTAAACTGACCTCACAGCCAATCGGTCATTACGAGTTCTGCAAGCGTGAAGCTGCTGAATGCAACATCGTGAGCCGCGATACCCGCCCGCTTCTGCTCAACAACGCCAACTGGCAGAATATTCAGACCGTCAATCTCTCGGTTAATGAGCGCATCAAGCCGATGACCGATATGGAAATCTACGGTGTAGAGGAATATTGGGCTTACCCGACCACTGTTGGCGATTGCGAAGACTACGTTCTGCTCAAGCAGCGTGAACTGGCCAAGGCTGGCATTCCGATGACCGACCTGCTGATCACGGTTGTTCGCAAGCCAGACGGCGAAGGCCATGCGGTTCTGACCGTTCGCACAGATCGTGGCGATTTCGTTCTCGACAATCTGACTGACGAAGTTCTGCGTTGGGATGAAACCGACTACACCTATCTGAAGCGTCAGGCCGCAAACAATACCGGTCGCTGGGTCACAATCGAATCTCAGGACAATCTGCTGGTTGGCTCGGTTAAGTAAACAGACGAACATCGTATCAAACGCAGGGCCGGAGAGTGTTTTACTCTCCGGCCCTTTCTTTTTAACGCATGTCTGTCGTTGAACTATTTCCTGCAAAATAAAACTGGATTAAGCTCTGATTCTGGCTGCTTCCAAGCCTCCCCCCTCCAATCGGGAAAGCATTATTCATGCGGGAAATCTAACCATCAAACCAACTGTTCGGGCGAAAGCATAAGGAGGGATTGCTATTATGGCTCGCATAGGAGGTTTTGATGAAATTGTCGGCTCCCATCTATCACTTGAAACGCCGTGCGAAACTTATGTCGCGGGATGAAAATATACCGCTCCATGCTGCATTGGATCGCATTGCAGCATGTGAAGGCTTCAAAAGCTGGAGTATGCTGACACACAAACAATCAGACGCGGTTTCAGCAGCAGCGCTATATGCGCGCCTGCATCCCGGCGATCTGGTTCTGGTAGGCGCACGCCAAGGCCATGGCAAAACACTGCTCAGTCTTGAAATCCTCATTGAGGCGATGAGAAAGGGGCAGCGCGGTCTGTTCTACTCTCTCGATTACACACGAAAAGACATTGCCAAGCGATTTGACATGCTTGGTGTCAATGAGCGCGACTTCAATGATCTGTTCGTGTTCGACACATCCGAGGCAATCAGTGCTGATTACATAATCGGTCAGGCGCAAGACGAACCGCATGGCACCTGCATCGTGATCGATTATCTTCAACTCTTGGATCAGAAGCGTGAGAAGCCGGAACTGATGGTGCAGATCCGAGCGTTAGAGGCTTTTGCACGCAACAAAGGCATGACCATTCTCTGCATCTCGCAGATCGACCGCTCGTTCGATGCCGAGATCAAAACTTGCCCGGATTTAAGCGACGTACGCCTTCCCAATCCACTTGACCTGTCATTGTTCAGCAAAGCCTGTTTCCTCAACAATGGCTCCGTGACACTTCACGCAAACTGAACCAATGAGGATCAGGACTTCTGTGGCGGTTTTCACGCCACAGAAGACAGCCTCTCTGCTCCCATACGATAGGAAATCGCACCGGCAAGATGTATCCGGCTGATCTGATCGACACCGTCAAGATCAGCCAGAGTGCGGGCCACTTTCAGAATGCGATGATAAGCGCGCGCGGAAAAGCGCATCTGCTCGCTGGCATCGCGCAACAATTTAACACCAGCGGCGTCGGGTCTTGCCACTTCCTCGATCAGATTTGCCGAGCAATTGGCATTGGTCATCGACGCATCGAGCCCGAGCGCTGCATAGCGCGCACTCTGGATCGCCCGCGCCCGCGCCACGCGCTTGGCGACGCTCTCACTTCGCTCAGACTGCGATGGCTGAATGAGATCAAGCGCCGAGACAGCCGGCATATCAACGCGCAGGTCGATGCGATCCAGCAAAGGACCGGAAATTCGTGCCTGATAATCACTCTGGCAACGCGGTCCACGCGCGCATGTATGTCCCGGCTCTCCTGCCATACCGCATCGGCATGGATTCATTGCCGCAATCAGCTGAAACCGCGCCGGATAGCTAGTGCGGTGATTAACCCGGGCAATCATGCATTCGCCTGTTTCCAGCGGCTGGCGGAGCGAATCGAGCACCTGTGGCGAGAATTCGGGAAACTCATCGAGAAACAATACGCCATTATGCGCGAGCGACACTTCTCCCGGCCTTGCCCGCAAACCGCCACCCACCATCGCCGCCATGGATGCGGAATGATGCGGCGCACGAAACGGCCTGCAATCAGAGAGCTTTCCGCCGGAAAGCTCACCAGCGATAGATGCAATCATCGACACATCAAGCAGCTCGCGTGGGCTGAGTTTTGGCAGGATCGACGGCAGTCGCTGCGCCAGCATGGACTTACCTGATCCTGGAGGGCCAACTAGCAGCAAATTGTGATTACCAGCGGCTGCAATCTCAAGCGCACGCTTGGCTGTCTCCTGCCCTTTGATGTCAGCCAGATCGGGCTGCACTTCGCTTGAAACGCGCATAGATGGTTCAGGCGGTGTCAAAACCTGTGTGCCTTTGAAATGATTGGCCAGCGCGATTAGGCTGCGCGGCGCAAGAATATCAATATCTGCCCCCGCCCATGCAGCCTCCGAGCCACAAGCATGGGGACAGATCAGACCTTTATCTTCACGATTCGCACTGATTGCAGCAGGCAGGACACCCGCGGCGGCAGTGATTGTGCCGTCGAGCGATAATTCACCAAGCACCATGTAGGATTGAATAGCATCCGCCGGAATAGCACCAATGGCAGCCATAAGCCCAACAGCAATCGGCAAATCGTAATGCGAGCCTTCTTTGGGCAAATCGGCGGGTGCCAGATTGATTGTCACCCGCTTGGTCGGCATGGAAAGCCCGGAAGCGTGGAGCGCTGCCTGTACCCGCTCCCGACTTTCAGCCACCGCCTTGTCGGGCAGGCCGACAATCGACATGCCCATTTTACCCGGAGCCACCATCACCTGCACATCGACAGGCACCGCCTCTATGCCCTGAAAGGCAACCGTCCCCACCCGCGCTACCATATGCCCCCGCACAACACGAAACACATCTCAAACGTGAGAAAATGCTTAAATACAACCATAGGATTTAAGCATTTTCGGTAGGTGCAATCAAGAGAAAGGGCCGATCTGATTATTTCAGACCGACCCTATGAATTTTTCGCCGAAGAGACGCGTGTTACTTGCGCTTGGCTTCAACTGCATCCCAGAACAGGGCCGCAATATTGGTGCCGTCGAAGCGCTCGATCTCACGGATACCCGTTGGGGAAGTCACGTTGATCTCGGTCATGTAGTCACCGATCACGTCGATACCGACGAGAATGAAACCACGTTCTTTAAGCGACGGTCCGATGCGGGCGCAGATTTCCTGCTCACGCGGCGTCAGCTTGCTTTGTTCAGCGCGACCACCGACATGCATGTTGGAGCGCGCATCGGTTTCCGAAGGCACACGATTGATCGCACCAACTGGTTCACCATCGATCAGGATGATGCGTTTGTCACCGGCACGCACATCCTTGAGGTAACGCTGCGCAATAAACGGCTCCTTGAAAAGCTGGCCGAACATTTCCAGAAGAGAGGTCAGGTTACGATCACCATCGGCCAGATGGAACACGCCCGCACCGCCATTACCATATAGCGGCTTCAGAATGATATCGCCAAATTCACGGCGGAATTCGAGCACTTCCTGCGGGTCTTTGGTGATCAGCGTTTCCGGCATAAGATCGGGAAACTCAGTGACGAAAATCTTTTCCGGGCTATTACGAACCCAGGCCGGATCATTGACCACCAGCGTCTTTGGATGGATGCGCTCCAGCAGATGCGTATTGGTGATGTAGTTCATGTCGAATGGTGGGTCCTGGCGCAGCAGCACCACATCCATGTCCAGCATATTGCGGCGAACCGGCTCACCGAGCGTGAAATGATCGCCCTTGATGTCACGCACTTCGAGTTTCTCAAGTCGCGCCGTAACAACGCCGTCACGCATAGAGAGACGATCAGGTGTATAATGATACAGTTCATGACCGCGCTTCTGCGCTTCAAGCGACAGAGCAAAAGTGGTGTCACCTGTAATATTGACCGTGCTGATATGGTCCATCTGGACCGCAACTTTTAGCGACATGATTTCCTCGCGATTCTCAGTTGCCGGAACTTAAAACGGTTTCGCCAAGCAACATAGAACTTTCTGATCACTTAAACATTTGCAACTAGATCGCCGCCATGCCCTTCATTATGTTGAAACGGCAAAGCCCGGGAGGAACAGGTGAGCGCAGTCAACACAACCATATTTGCCGAACATATCGCGGAACTGGGAGAAGGTCCGGGCTATGATCCACTGACCGCTCAATGCTGGTGGTTCGATATTCTGGGTCAGAGACTGATCGAAAAAGATGATGGTGGTGAAGTCCGCACTCATGATCTGGGGATGAAAGCCAGTGCGCTTGCAGTCATTGATCGTGAGCGGCAGCTGATCGTCAGCGAACATGGTCTGTTTGTGCGCGAGCGTGGCAGTGGACGCCTGACGCTGCACCATCCGCTGGAAGCCGATAATGACGTCACACGCTCCAATGATGCGCGTGTGCATCCGTCAGGTTCCTTCTGGATCGGGACCATGGGCAAGAAAGCCGAGAAGGATGCTGGCTCAATCTGGTGGTATCGCGCGGGGCAAGTCAAAAAGCTTTTCTCTGGCATCACGATCACCAACTCGATCTGCTTTTCGCCGGATGGCAAGATCGCTTATTTTGCCGATACCGACCGCAATATCATCTGGCGGGTCGATACTGATCCCGAAACCGGGCTGCCGGTCTCGGAAAAAAGTGTGTTCCATCATCGCGTGGAAGACGGTGGCGTTGATGGCTCGGTGGTCGATGCAGAAGGAACGCTGTGGAATGCTTGCTGGGGCGGCAGTGCGCTCAATGCCTACTCGCCGCAGGGCCGTTTGATACGCTCGATCAAGCTTCCTGTTAGTCAGCCAACCTGCCCGGCCTTTATTGGCGCAGACGCCTCTGTGCTGATCGTCACCAGCGCGCATGAAGGTATGAATGAAAATGCCCGCAATGCTGATCCACATGCGGGCAAGGTCATATTGCTAGATCTTTCGATCAGCGGACGTCATGATCCGCCGGTCAGGCTATAATTAAAGCGTACACGCTTTAGTTCTTTGTCTTTCGCATGTCTTTAACCCAAAACCGGTTCCCACTTTTGGGAGACATGCTTATACACCTTCGACGATGACAATTTCGCCGTCCGCCACAGTCTGGCGGATGGCTTTTGCAGCCTGATATTCCGGCGAGTTGTAGCAATCAAGCGCGTGCTGCATCGTTTCAAATTCGATGATGACATTGCGGGCGCGGCCCGGACCTTCGACGGCTTCGGCTTTACCGCCACGAGCGATGAACTTCGCACCATAGCGCTCGAAAGCAGGCTTGGCGGTCGAGACATAATCCTTGTAGCGCTCCGTATCACGGGCATCCACGCGGGCGATCCAATAGGCTTTGGTCATATCATCCTCCTCAGAAACCGATTAGGCAACCGAGCGCATTTCTTCCAGAATGGCAAGGGCTGAAGCCCTGCGATCGCTTGCACCGACAATTGGTCGCGCAACGACGAGATGGCTTGCACCGGCTTCTAACGCATCGGCTGGTGTCATGACCCGCTTCTGGTCGCCCTTCTCGGCTCCCGCCGGACGAATACCTGGGGTAACGACGGCCATATCGGGGCCGATGGCCTGACGAATGGCAAAGGCTTCGGCAGCCGACGCAACAATCCCGCCCATGCCCGCGTCCCGCGCCTGTTGCGCACGCTTGAGCACCAGTGCTTCCGGCGTATCGGAATAACCCGCCTCTTTCAGATCAGCATCATCCATCGAAGTCAGGACCGTCACGCCAAGCAGGCAAAGATCAGATCCTTTGGCCGCTTCCACAGCCGAACGCATGGCCTTTGGATAAGCATGGAGGGTAAGCATGGAAACGCCCATCTTCGCGACATTTTCCACGCCCTTGGCAATGGTATTGTCGATGTCGAGGAGCTTCATATCGAGAAAGACTTTTTTCTTTGCCGCAATCAGACTCTTTGCGAAATCAAGACCGCCTGCAAACACAAGCTGGTAGCCGATCTTGTAGAAAGTGGCCGCATCGCCAAGCTCTTCAACTACCTTTTCCGCTTCAGCAACGGTTGGCACGTCGAGGCCCACGATCAGCTGATCGCGCAAATCTGTCGTCGTCATGGTAATCTCCGCTGTGATTTTTAGTTTTAGAGCGCGTTTCGATCGGATTTAATCAGATCGGCGCTCTAATGTCTTTTACTTGAAGCATAATCTTATCGATCCACGCTCCGCTCCAGTCGGATTATGCTATTCGCACAACAGGGCGCGGTACGAAAGATACCGCGCCCTGAAATGTGCAGATAGTGCCAATTATCAGCGTCCCGGATTGACCGAGTGCTTAATCAGGCTCGCGCATACAGCGCTCAGCATCTTTGCCTGACGCTCATTTTTGAGCGTGTCATCATCATTGAAAGCATCGGCGGCACCGCTAACCGAGCACTGCTCAGTCACGATATGCGTGCCGACATTCATCAGAACAGCGCGCAGGTGATAAAGCCCACGCATACCGGCGAAAGCACCGTTGGAAGTCGAGCAAAGCCCGACAGTCAAACCCGCATAAGGCTTGAGCGGCTTATCGCCATCCTTCGAAATACGGCTGACCCAGTCGATCGTGTTTTTGAGAAGTGCCGGGATCGATGCATTATATTCCGGAGAGCAGATCATCAGCCCGTCATGCTCGGCAAAGAGACGACCAAGCTTCATGGCGTTTTCAGGAATACCCTCTTCAGCTTCCAGATCTTCATTCATGAAGGGAAGCGGATAATCAGCCAGCGAAATATGCGTAATGCTCGCACCTTGTGCCGCCAGCTCTCTGGAAGCCGCCTCTGCCATATGGCCTGAAAAAGCGCCTTTGCGGGTAGAACCCGCAAAGATCAGGATCTTTGCCGTCATGGATTAATATACTCCGTAAAAGGTCAGACGAGCGGACTACGATAGACCCAGAGCTGTGCGGGCGGAACATTGCGCACGACGAAATCGTAATGCTGCACAGTGTAATTGCCTTTGCCAGCTGGCACTGGCGGACGTGGACCATAAGTAATCTGTATGAGAGGACGGCCGCGCGGAATTCGGGACAAAAGATCTTCCATCAGCTGAATGCGGCTTGGCATTGGGAAATTCAGCATCGGAACTGCTGAAACAATGCTGTCGAATTTCTGATCTTTCATATTGCCCAAAGCGCTATCCAGATCGAATACATCGCCCTGGATAATGTTCACTTCGGGGAAAGTCCGGTCGAGATGTTCGACAAAATCTGAAGAATATTCAACGCAGTAAAGATCGGAAGGCTTCACGCCATGCGCAAGAATAGCCTTGGTGATAACACCTGTTCCCGGTCCGAGCTCCAGAACAGGCAGGCCTGATTTCGTATCGATAACACTCGCCATGCGTCGCGCGGTAATCGAACTTGTCGGCAATATAGCGCCAACCGCCTTCGGTCCGTCTATCCAGCCTTTGAAAAAACGGATTTCCTCATCGAACTTAGCGGCCAGTTTCCTGCCGAGCTGTCCTGCCATTCTCACTGCTCCCATTGTCGTTATCAGACAAGTTTATGCCGCATTGGATTGGTTAGGCAAGGCGACAATAAGGAAAGTATAAAAAAAGGGAGCCAAACGGCTCCCTTTTCATCACTCACCTATACCTTCGAAAAACTCCTTCATCCGGGAGAAGAAGCCTGCCGATTTCGGGCTGTTCTCCTTGGATGAGAGCTGTTCAAATTCCTCAAGCAACTCGCGTTGCCGCTTGGAAAGGTTCTGCGGCGTCTCAATATCGATCTGGATATAGAGATCACCCACTGCCTGCTGACGCAGAACCGGCATACCCTTGCCTTTAAGGCGGAATTGCTTGGCGTTTTGTGTACCTTCCGGCACCTTCACGCGAGTCTGGGTGCTATCAAGCGTGGAAACTTCAAAATCTCCACCCAGTGCTGCCGTCGTCATCGAGATTGGAACCTTGCAGTAAAGATCAGCCCCATCACGCTGGAAGAATTCATGCGGCTTAACCGACAGGAAGATATAAAGATCGCCCGATGGTCCGCCACGCGTTCCGGCTTCACCTTCGCCAGCCAGACGAATACGAGTACCGTCTTCGATACCGGCCGGGATATTGACCGAAAGCGAACGCTCCTGCGTAACACGGCCCTGACCATGGCACTTGCCGCAAGGATCCTTGATGATCTGACCGCGACCGTTACAGGTCGGACAGGTCCGCTCAACAGAGAAGAAGCCCTGTGCTGCGCGCACGCGGCCCGAACCGGAGCACATGGTACAGGTGGTCGGCTGCGAACCGGCTTTAGCGCCCGTACCTGAGCATTCATCACAGGTGATGGAAGTCGGCACACGGATCTGTGCGGCCTTGCCGGAAAAAGCTTCTTCCAGACTTACTTCCATATTGTAGCGAAGATCGGCGCCGCGTTCGCGTCCGCCATTTGAGCGGCGGCGACCGCCACCCATCATCTCGCCAAAGATGTCTTCGAAAATATCGGAAAAACCGCCGGCACCACCAAAGCCGCCGCCGAAACCACCGCCACCCATGCCGCCATTTTCAAAGGCTGCATGACCGAAGCGGTCGTAAGCTGCACGCTTCTGCGGGTCCTTCAGCGTTTCATAGGCCTCGCCGATTTCCTTGAACTTGCGTTCAGCATCCGGATTGTTCGGATTACGATCCGGATGATACTCCATGGCAAGCTTACGAAAGGCGGTCTTCAACACCTTATCGTCTGCTGTTCTCTCAACACCTAGAGCTTCGTAGTAATCGATCTTCATTAGTTCGTTATCCCGACGGCTGGATCGCATCCGTCTTTACGGTAGCGTCTCCACGGTCCTGTTTGACACAAATCACACCTCTGATCGAGTGGTATGACTGCTGGACTATTCTTGTTGTTTCTGTCCGTCCGGTGCAACCGTCCCGAAAATTCGCAAAAGCCCGGGACTGACGTCCCGGGCCTTAGCATTACGGACAAGGCTTACGACTTTTTCTTGTCGTCGTCGATTTCTTCGTAATCGGCGTCAACAACGTCATCGTTGGAAGAAGCCTGCTCACCACCGGCAGCACCACCTTCTTCAGCAGCCTGTGCTGCTTCATACATGGCCTGACCAAGCTTCATCGAAGCTTCGGCAAGGGTCTGCGTCTTCGCCTTGATATCTTCAGCATCATCGCCTTCAAGCGAGGTACGAAGGGCTGCGATTGCGCCTTCGATTGCCTGCTTGTCTTCAGCCGAAACCTTGTCACCATATTCCTTCAGCGACTTTTCAGACGAATGAAGGAGGCTTTCGCCCTGGTTCTTGGCTTCAACAGCATCACGACGCTGCTTGTCAGCTTCAGCGTTTGCTTCTGCGTCCTTGACCATCTTTTCGATGTCGGCATCCGAAAGACCACCCGATGCCTGAATGCGGATCTGGTGTTCCTTGCCGGTGCCCTTGTCCTTCGCGGACACATTGACGAGACCGTTGGCGTCGATGTCGAAAGTCACTTCAACCTGCGGTACGCCGCGTGGTGCCGGCGGAATACCAACGAGATCGAACTGGCCGAGGATCTTGTTGTCGGCAGCCATTTCGCGCTCGCCCTGGAAAACGCGGATCGTCACAGCCGACTGATTGTCTTCAGCGGTCGAGAAGGTCTGCGACTTCTTGGTCGGGATCGTCGTGTTACGATCGATCAGACGGGTGAATACGCCACCAAGCGTTTCAATGCCGAGCGAAAGCGGGGTTACGTCGAGCAGCAGAACGTCCTTGACGTCGCCCTGCAGAACGCCGCCCTGAATTGCAGCACCCATGGCAACAACTTCGTCCGGGTTAACGCCCTTGTGCGGTTCCTTACCGAAGAACTGCTTCACGACTTCCTGGATCTTAGGCATACGGGTCATGCCGCCAACCAGAACCACTTCGTCGATGTCGCCAGCCTTGAGGCCTGCATCCTTGAGCGCTGCCTTGCATGGCTCGACCGTGCGCTGCACGAGATCGTCAACCAGGCTTTCGAACTTCGAGCGCGAAAGCTTGATAGCAAGGTGCTTAGGACCGGTCTGGTCAGCCGTGATGAACGGCAGGTTGATTTCGGTCTGCTGAGCCGACGAAAGTTCGATCTTTGCCTTTTCAGCAGCTTCCTTAAGACGCTGCAGAGCAAGCTTGTCGTTCTTCAGATCGATGCCGCTTTCCTTCTTGAACTCGGCAACGAGGTATTCGACCAGACGCATGTCAAAGTCTTCACCGCCGAGGAACGTGTCACCGTTGGTGGACTTAACTTCAAACACGCCGTCGCCGATTTCGAGAACCGACACGTCGAAAGTACCGCCGCCAAGATCGTAAACGGCAATCGTCTTGCCTTCGCTCTTGTCGAGACCATAGGCGAGAGCTGCAGCAGTTGGTTCGTTGATGATACGCAGAACTTCAAGACCAGCGATCTTACCGGCATCCTTGGTTGCCTGACGCTGAGCATCGTTGAAGTATGCTGGAACCGTGATAACGGCCTGCGTAACAGTTTCACCGAGATAGGATTCAGCGGTTTCCTTCATTTTCTGAAGGATCATGGCCGAAACCTGCGATGGCGAATATTTCTTGCCGTGGGTTTCGACCCATGCGTCGCCGTTGTCGCCCTTGACGATCTTGTAAGGTACAAGATCCTTGTCCTTTGTGACCATTGGGTCATCAAAGCGGCGGCCAATCAGGCGCTTTACGGCAAACAGAGTGCCTTCAGGGTTGGTGACAGCCTGACGCTTCGCAGGCTGGCCAGCGAGGCGTTCGTCGCTATCGCTGAAAGCGATAATCGAAGGCGTCGTGCGAGCACCTTCAGCATTTTCAATGACCTTCGCGCTTTTTCCGTCCATGACGGCAACGCAGGAGTTGGTCGTTCCCAGATCGATACCAATAACTTTAGCCATATTTCTCTCCATTCAGCAAACCGCAAAGACCTCTACCGAGCGTTCCATTAGCGGTTCCTATCGATTTCACAATGCCTGCTTCAAGGTGTGATGTCGGGAAGGATTTTTCAATCCACCCGGCCTTTTATCAAAGCCCTGTGCGAGGCGTATATAAGAAAGGCGGTTTTTCACTGCAAGTCACAAGCTATGTGACACAGAAAGATTTCTTCCTGACAGTTGTTCCAGTCACACAAATCAGACACTCACGAAGCCGTCGCTTTTACCAGCACGATATATAGCATCGATGAATTTCTGATTTGCCTTCGAGTTTTCCAGAGAAAACAGCATCACGCCTTCGCCTTTCGTGGCTCGTACGAAGTTTTCGGCCTGAAGCTGATAGTGGTTTGTATCGGAGAACGACCATTCGGTCGCTTCCGTATGACCGCCATTATAGAGCGTAATACGGCCCTGACCATATTTGCCGGTGTTAAAAGGTGCGTGAACTTCGATAAAGCCCTTGTCACCATGGAAAACCATGGTCTGACGAGCCGCGAGCTGTGTTGCGACATAAAAAGTAAGGTCGAAGCCATCAAACCGCGCTGACACATTTGCGTAACGATCAGTACCGAATTTCGGATCGAACTCGACCGATGCCTGAACCGAAAGCGGCTCTTTCTCTGTCACCATACGCGTAACAACGGTCGGATACACGCCAATATCCGGTAGCGCGCCACCGCCAAGTTCCGGCTGATTGCGCATATTGCCAGGATCATTGTTGAAATAGCTGAATGCGCCCTGCACATGGCGCAACGTTCCGATCGCGCCCTCGGCAAGAAGGTGACGCAGCTTGATCCATTGCGGGTGGTAATAGACCATGAAGGCTTCGGCGATTGTCACCTTATGTTTGTTGCGCGCGGCAATCAGTTGGTCGATATCCCCGGCTTTCAACGCAATCGGCTTTTCGCAGAGAACATGTTTGCCCGCTTCTGCAGCCTTCAGCGTCCATTCGATATGCTGCGAGGTAGGCAGCGGGATATAGACACCATCCACTTCATCACTTGCCAGCAATTCTTCATAGGAACCAAAGGCCAGCGGTGCGCCAAACCGATCGGCAACAGCACGCGCACGCGCCTGATCGCGACTGGCGATTGCATGGACTACGCCGTTATCGGAAGCGCAAAGCGCCGGAATAACCTGCGTAACACCAATCTTGGCGGTGGAAAGAATACCCCAACGAAACATTCCAGTCCCTTTGCTCATTATGGTCTCAGCCTTCTTTGTCCCAGCTCTGAATAGTCAGTTCAGGCCAGCATTCCAACGCCCGGCGAGCCTTGATTTCATATGTTTCGCGGTTATCGATGGCATGATTGGGCCGAATACGAAACGAAAAAATGTCATCCAGCCCAAAAGGAGCGTGAATATTGAGCGTGTTATCACTCGCCAATCTCACGCCCACGCAATGCGCTATTGCTACGTAACGCTCAATCGATTCGGATGCGCAACGAAGCGGCGGATAGGGCTTTCCGAAATGCTCTTCAAACCATAGATGAACGCGCGCTTGATTGCGTATCTCGACAGGTAGCGTATAGCCTTCAAAAGCCATAGCGCCCGCTTGAATAGCCGAATCTTCCGCACTCCATGAGAGATCAGAACCATCGAAGTAAGCGATGTCGATGTCTTTGATGCCATAGCCATGAGGGCGTCCGCTCAGCACATTCCATACAGAATTATAAAGCGCACCGGAAACGAGCCACCAATCTGGAAGGTTGAGACGGCGCGCGCGCGACAGTGCGTCCGATAGGATTGGAACGGCTTCGATTATTCTGCAAAAACGTTTTGTCTGTACTGATTGCGGGAGGCCAGAATAGCGAAGATGATCCAAGTTCACGCCCCCAGAAAGCGGTGCTGCATCTCATACGATCCGCGAAAGAAATCGATGAATGCGCGCAGGGCCGGGCGCATCTGACGACGGCTTGGATAATAGAGGTAAAGACCCGCGAAAGGCTGGCACCAGTCTTCAAGTACCCTCACCAGACTTCCATCCGCGAGCGCATCCCGAACGTGATCTTCGAACAGATAAGCGAGACCAGCGCCGTTTAGGACCGCATCGAGAATCAACCGGTCATCATTGAGAATAAGTGAGCCGTTGATGGCAATCTCCAGCTCTTCACCCGCCTTTTCAAACTCCCAGCGATAGATACGACCACTTGCAAAGCGATGCCTCACACAACGATGCTGCATCAGATCATTCGGATGTCTGGGGATCGTTGCCCTTTCAAGATAGGACGGTGAGGCAACAATCGCCGCACGCAGATCGCTTGTCAGGCGGGCGCAGATCATGTCGGCCTCAAGGCTCTCGCCAAGCCGCATACCGGCATCAAAGCCAGCTGCGACAATATCGGTGAATGCGCTTTCAACCGTCAGATCAAGCGTAATGTCGGGATAGGCTTCCGCAAATTCACCCAATCGCGGCGCAATGACAAACTGTGCTGCGATATGCGGCATCGTAATACGCAATGTCCCTGCAGGGCGCTCGCGCGCTTCAATTGCTGCACCCAGTGCCTGATGAATTTCCTCGAGCGCCGGAGCAAGCCGTTCCAGCAATTGTCGTCCGGCATCTGTAGGCGCAACGCTTCGCGTGGTGCGCGACAAAAGTCGGATGCCAAGACTGTCTTCAAGGGCAGCAACCGCATGACTGACTGCGGAAGGCGCAATCGACAATTCACGCGCCGCGCCGCGGAAACTGCCATGGGCAGCCACCGCGGCCAGAACAGCCAGTTGGGAAAGCTGATTTCGATTCATTGTTCTAAAGTATAGAATAACCCGTGAAAATAAATCAGTATTATCGAACGCCTGTTTGAAAGTTAGTTTCAGTCTCACCGGAAACCCTGTGTTTTCAGAGTTTCCGAGTTCCCCATATTTTGAGAACTCGCCCCGAAAGGAATACCGATGAAAACGCGCAAGCTTGGTCAGGAACTAACTGTCTCCGCAATCGGCCTCGGCTGCATGGGCATGAGCTATGCCTATGGCGGACAGGACGAACAGGATGCCATTGCCACTTTGCACCGTGCCTTTGATCTTGGCATCACATTCTTTGATACGGCTGAAGTTTACGGCCCCTATGAAAATGAAAAGCTGCTGGGCAAGGCACTCAAATCATTTCGCGATAAAGTAACGATTGCCACGAAATTCGGCTTCAAGATCGAGGATGGCAAGCCAGTTGGCGTCGATAGTCGCCCTGAAAATATCCGCGCTGTTGCAGAGGCTTCTTTGCAGCGCCTCGGCATCGATACTATTGATCTTTTCTATCAGCATCGCGTTGATCCGAATGTACCGATTGAAGATGTCATCGGCACCATGAAAGACCTGATCGGTGAGGGCAAGATCCGGACCATCGGCCTTTCGGAAGCAGGTGTAAACACGCTGCGCCGCGCCCATGCCGTACACCCAATTGCGGCACTTCAGAGCGAATATTCACTGTGGGAACGCAATTCTGAAAATGACGTGCTGCCTGTTTGTGCCGAACTTGGTATCGGCTTCGTGCCCTATAGCCCGCTTGGTCGTGGCATGTTGACCGGCAAGGTGCGTTCGCAATCGGATTTTGCTGCAGATGATTTCCGCAAAACCTTGCCGCGCTTCCAGCCCGGCAACCTTGAAGCTAACAACAAGCAGGTCGATCTGATTGTCGAGATGGCTGGTGAAAAGCAGGTGACACCGGCGCAGCTCGCGCTTGCCTGGGTTCTTCATCAGGGCGATTTCATCGTACCGATCCCCGGTGCACGTAAGGTCAACCATCTCGAAGACAATGCAAAGGCCGCAGATGTTTCTTTGAGCAGTGACGAGCTAAATCGCCTGAACACGCTTTTCAGCTCAGACACGATTGCAGGCAAACGCTATCCCGATGCATTGCTGGCAACTACCGGCCTCTAAAGCTTTTGGCTTTATGCAAGAAAAGGCGGGGTAGCCCCGCCTTTTCGCGTTCACAGAATAAAACAAACGCAAAGATTTAAATGACCGCCCTTATAAAGTAGAAAAATCTAATAAGGCTTGTCATTCTTGCGGGTGCGTGCTTTTTGCGCCCTATGCAAACAGGAACCATCACGAAAGTGCTTGGCATATTTGCCATCGCCGCCGCTGCTATTGCTTGCTTCTCCCTCGTGGGGCTTGGCCTCATGTATGGGATGTATGGCGTCATCTTTATCGATGGCGTTGCGAGCGTCTTTCTTCTTATCGTCTGCTCCGCCATATTCTGGTTCTCGAAAGTCGACTGGAGAAAGCCCGAAGCAGCAGCCATCATGATTTCGTTCATGTCGTTTACAGCCATGTTTTTCGACAGCCGCGGCAACCCTATTTACAACCAACCTTTGGTATGGCTGTTCGGAAGCCCCGGCAGTCATCTTCAAATCAAAGAAATCGTAAGCCATGGCGGCGGTAGTACCGGCGTGAATTACGAGTTCCAGATCGTCAATCTCTATGGCGCAATCGAACGCACGATCAGCGGCTGGTTTGTGATGCCGTTCCGTTTTGTCGAATACCTGATCGTGCTTTCAATCGTCTCCACAATCATCACTGTCATAAGAAATCGCTCCGGGAGCAACTGGCTCCCTGACAATGCCAGACCATGATGGGCCAGACAATGATGGGCCAGAGAATAAACAGGGCGGAGGGGGGACATATTTCCGGCCTTGAAAATCAAAGCACTGCAATCATTTTACCGTTTTTAGAATGTGCTCAATGAGGGAAAACCACATGAAACGCTTCTCGCCTCGTGCGATCCTGTTCACGCTTCTCGCGGTCATTCTGCCGACCGCAGCTTTCGCGCAAACTGCCGATGAGGCCGATCCAAATGCTGCGATTGAAAAGATGAACGCCTATGTTTCGCTTCTCAACCGCACCATTCGCGCTTCGGAATCGCTCGACCGCTATGATAGCTGGGTCGACATGAAGAAGGGACCAACCGGTAAGGAGCGCAATGTCTACGGCCTTTACTCGCTTTATGATGTGCGCAGCGAAATTGAAGCAGCTGAAGAAGCCACCAAGGCAGATCCAAAACTTCCCGCGCTTGATGAAGCGATGGTGAGCTATATTGCGATCTATCAGAAGCTTGCCCCGGTGGTTGAAAAGGCGAGCAAATATTACGACCGCAAGGACTATAAGTCCGACAAGTTTGCTGGTGCAAAGGAATTCCACAAACAGATCGCCGAATACGCGCCGGAGTTCACCAAAGAACGCAAGCGCGTCGATGCGCTGTTAGGCGAGGAAAAGGCCAAAATCGATCTTGCCGAGCTTGATGCGCTTGAAAAGGCCGAAGGCAAGAAGGCCAACTGGCAGGTTCGCAATGTCATGATGCGTGCCAATGCAGTTGTTGAACTGCTGCCGGAAAATGAAAAGCCGGTAGTCGATATGGAAGCCTTTGGCAAAGCCATGGATACTTACGCGGCCGCCGTTCGCGAAATGGACGATTACGCAACCGAGCATCCAAACTCGTTCCATGTTTTCGAATCCCGCCCTGCAAGCCTTTTGGGCAAGCTGCGCGATTTCCAGGAAAAGCTGGAAAAGACCAAGGGCGATGCCCGCAAGGGTAATGCCGCTTCTGATCTTCAGTGGATTGTTAGTGATTACAACACCATGGTTTCGACATCGCAGAGCGCAACCATTTTCTCGAAGGATTAATCATCCCTTCTGATACAAAAAGCCGGGGCATCAACCCCGGCTTTTTTGTTTGCAGGTCGAAAATTACATCCGACGCAACGCGCGGGGCGCGAGACTCAACAGACCAAGAAGCGTCATGATAAAGCCCACCCACAGCGGCGCATGAAGGCTATATCCGGATTGAAGCGCCAGACCACCTGCCCATGGCCCAAGGCCCAGACCGATGTTGATGACAGATGCGTGCATCGCATTGACCAGCGCGCCCGGATGCGCAATCCGCATGACGCGGGCAATGAAAGCGGGATTAAGCGCAATGCCCGTAAGACCAATCATGACGATTGCCAGCATGGTTGCAAATTTCAGCTCCGCAAAGATTGCAAAGATCAGCATTGCCGCCAGCATGATCAGAATGCCGATAAAGATAGTCGCAATCGTATGACGGTCCGCAAAGCGACCAACAATGTAATTGCCGATGATGTTTGCAGCGCCATAAACCGCCAGCAGATAAGGCAGTTGCGCTTCCGGGAAGCCAGCCAGTTTCGCAGTAATTGGCGAAAGATAGCTATAAACCGAGAAGGAGGCACCGATCACCAGGGCACTGGTTGCATAAGCTGCCCATAACGGTGGCTTGCGCATTTCTTTGAGCTCGGAGCGCAGATTTACTTCCGCATGATTTGGCTTTGCTTCGATTTTGAGCGCAATCACCAACGCACAAAACAGCACCAGCACCACAATCGCCCAGAAGCTTGCCCGCCAGCCGAAAGCGTTGGTGATAGCGGTTGCCAGCGGCACGCCCAAAACAGTGCACAGCATGAGACCTGCAAAGACCAGCGACGATGCACGACCACGTAATTCAGGCACGACGAGCTGCGCAGTGATCGCCAGCATCAGGCCGAAACTGGTCGCCGCTGCCATGCCGGTGAAAACACGCGCTACCAACATCGCATGGAAATTGCTGGTTGAGGCAGCCACACTTTGCCCCACAGCATAAAGGATCAGAAGCAATAGCAGCCCGCGCTTATTTTCAATCTTCAGCGCCAGAAATAGTATTGTCACCAGCGGACCACCAATCGTCATGCCGAGAGCATAGACCGAGATGAGATTACCAATATCGGAAATCGAGCGGCCAAAAGCCTCCTGAAGTGCTGGCATCATGCCGGAAATCATCAGCTCGGAAGTGGTCAGTGCAAAGACGCCAAGCGTCAGACAATAAACCACCAGTGGGATTGCACGCGCCTCGCTTGAAGACGCAGAAACCCCTTCCGCCGTGATGGCAGAATCACACACTTCGTTCATGGGACGAATCCTATTTATATAGTCAATACTACATAATTCATATCGACTTGCTCCGGAGCGTCAAGCAAATTATATAAGGATGACTACAGAAAGGGCGAAAAATGGTTCCGCGCGGCCGACCGCGCAGTTTCGACCGCGATACTGCGCTGGAAAAAGTCATGAAAGTCTTCTGGGCAAAAGGCTATGAATGCGCCCAGATCAACGATTTTACGTCGGCGATCAGCATCACGCCGCCGAGCTTTTACGCAGCCTTTGGCAACAAGGAGCAGGCGTTTCGCGAAGCTGTGGACTATTATAGCCGCACGATTGGAGCCGTTCCGTTCGAAGCACTCGAAAATGCGCGCACCATTCAGGACGGTATGCGGCAATGGCTGGAACTAAGCGCCGACAGCGCTTTTGCGTGTCCTGCTGGCGGATGTATGATCAGTGTGAGCTCTATCCAGTGCAAACCTGAAAATGCCGATGTGAAGGCGTTCCTTCAGGGTGTTCGTCACACAAATCATGAGCGGCTTTCACAGCGTCTGAAGCGCGCCATTGCAGAAGGCGATCTGCCAGAACAAACTGACATCGCGCAAATGACTGAATTTTATCACATGATCCAGCAAAGCATTTCTTTTGAAGCCCGTGATGGCAATTCCCGCGAAGCTGTACAGAAGATCATCGACATGGCCATGCTTGCCATGCCTGCGCGTGCGGCTGTCCCCGCATGAGTGGCACGATATCCGCCGTTCTGATCCATGTCGGCGATGTTGAGACGGCAATCGAGTGGTATCTCAAAGCCTTTCCGCAAGCTGTTCTCAAACATCTTGAAGCGTTTGATTTCAGCTATCTGCAGATCGGCGATGTGGATCTGGAAATTGTTCCGGCAGATGAAAAAATTTCATCGGGTGCTGCGGGAAGTGTTGTCTATTGGCACGTCGAGGATTTCGATGAAATGCTTGCGCATTTGATTGCCATTGGCGGCACGCTTTATCGCGGGCCGCTCGATATTCAAGACGACATGCGCATGTGTCAGGTCAAAGACCCATGGGGCAATTGTATCGGTTTACGAGGTTAAAAAAGCCCGGCTAAAAGCCGGGCTTTTTGTTTCATTCTTATCCGCGAAGAACGCCGCCGGTCTGCTTGGTGACATTTGCGATCACCTGCTTTGCCAGTGCTTCCAGATCTTCGTCGGTCAGCGTGCGATCCTGTGGCTGCAACAGCACTTCAACCGCAATCGACTTCTTGCCTTCACCAAGCGAAGCGCCTGTGAAGACGTCGAACACCTGCACACCGGCAATCAGCTTCTTGTCAGCCGACGAGACCGCTTTCACGACGTTACCCGCTTCAACGCTCGCGTCCACCACAAAGGCAAAGTCACGCTTAAGGCTCTGGAACTGCGAGAGGCTCAAAGCTGGCTTGGTGCGGGTTGCCTTGGCTTTCGGCTCAGGAATCGCATCAATATAGACTTCAAAGCCGCAAAGCGCGCCCGACACATCAAGCGCTTCCAGCGTATTAGGGTGGAACTCACCGAAATACCCCAGAACCACCTTCGGTCCGAGCTTCAGCGTGCCCGAACGCCCCGGATGGAACCATTCTGGGCCACCGGCTTCGATCTGGATGCGATCAACCGGCGCACCAGCCGCTTCAAGGGCAGCCAGGGCATCAGCCTTGGCATCAAACACACCAACGGGTGCTGCATTGCCAGACCAGAAACGGCCCGAACCTTCAACGCCAGCTGTGCCGCGACGGACACCGCCCGCCACACGCCGCTGCTGCTCAGGCTTATCGCCTTCATAGATGCCCGACACTTCAAACAATGCGATATCGCCAAAGCCGCGATCCGCATTGCGTTGAGCAGCAGACAGCAGACCCGGCAGAAGCGATGGGCGCATATCCGACATATCGGCTGCGATCGGGTTCGCCAGCTTCAGTTCCGGCTTGCCACCGCCAAAGGCTTTGGCCTGCGCTTCGGAAATGAAGGAATAGGTCACAGCTTCCATCATGCCGCGCGAAGCAAGTGTGCGACGTGCCAGACGCGTACGGATCTGCAATGTCGTCAGAATACGGCCATTCACCGTGCCAAGGCCCGGCAACGGCTGTGGTTCGATCTGATTGATGCCATGGATACGCATGACTTCTTCAACGAGGTCGGCTTTGCCTTCCACGTCACCACGCCATGTTGGCACGGTTGCCTTGATGACCTTGCCGTCGCCTTCAGCGCCGAAGCCGAGACGCTTCAGAATGTCGAAAGATGCGTCATAGGAAACATCAATGCCGGTAAGCCGCTTCACTTCCGTAACCGGAAAATCGATCACGCGTGCGGTCGGTGCCGTGTAACCAACCACGTCGAGAACTGTCGGCTGACCGCCGCAGAGTTCGAGCACCAGCTTGGTTGCAATTTCCGCACCCGGAATCATCATTTCAGGATCGACGCCACGCTCAAAGCGATAGCGTGCATCGGTGACGATACCGAGTTCGCGGCCCGTGCGAGCGATCATGCGCGGATCCCAAAGAGCGGATTCGATCAGCACATCGACAGTATTTTCATCGCAGCCCGAATGCTCACCGCCCATGATACCGGCGATCGATTCGGGGCCGTTTTCATCGGCGATCACGTACATGCCCGGCTTGAACTTATGCTCGCGCCCATCAAGACCAAGGATAGTTTCGCCATCCTTTGCCGCGCGCACTGTCAGATTGCCCTTAACTTTGGCCGCATCGAAAACATGCAGCGGACGGCCCTGATCAAACGTTACATAATTGGTGATGTCGACCAGCGCATTGATCGGGCGCAGGCCAATATCTTTCAGGCGCTGCTGCATCCATTTCGGGCTTGGGCCGTTCTTCACACCCTTGACCAGACGCAGGGCAAAACCGTTGCAGAACGGGTTTTCTGCATCCTGATCAAGAATGACCTTAACAGGTGTTTCGCCTTCACCCTTTACCGCATCCGGCAGGGTATTCTTGAGTGTGCCAAGACCAGCGGCTGCCAGATCACGGGCAATGCCGCGAATGCCAGTGCAATCTGCGCGGTTTGGCGTCAGACCAATTTCGATAATCGGATCATCAAGACCCATATAGGCAGCAAAGCTCGTGCCGACCGGAACATCGTCCGGAAGGTCGATAATGCCATTATGTTCATCAGAAAGTTCCAGCTCGCGCTCGGAACACATCATACCGAAGCTTTCAACGCCACGGATTTTGCCAACCGAAAGCGTCACATCAAGGCCCGGCACATAGTCGCCCGGACGGCCCAGAACGCCAACGAGACCGGCGCGCGCGTTCGGAGCACCGCAAACAACCTGAACCGGCTGGCCTTCGCCCGTATCAACCGAGAGAACGCGCAGCTTGTCGGCATCCGGATGCTGAACTGCCGTCAAAACCTTGGCGACTTTGAAGGCCCTGAAAGCAGCGCGGTCATCGACCCCGTCCACTTCAAGACCAATATCGGTGAGCTTTTCGACAATCTGATCAAGCGTTGCATCGGTTTCAAGGTGATCCTTGAGCCAGGAAAGCGTGAATTTCATGATCGTGTTCTTTCCTAAATTTCAGCGTTTGAGCACTTCGACCACGCGAAAGCGCTCGCAAAGCAATTCCATATCAAGGGAGAAGCCGCCGTTGCGGCGAAAATAGGCCTCGTGCCCCTTTCGCCATTCTTCCAGCGGGCCTTCGCCCTCCTGTTCCGCAAATGCGGCATCAACCTCATCGAAGCGGCGGACCGTCAGCTCTACTGTTTCGATCACCGCGGCAGGTTGACCAAGACCATCCAGAACCACATCACGACGTCCGACGACCGGCATCGGCTCGCCGTCTTCACCGAACGAGGCAAGCGCGGCACAGGTCGCAGTCTTGCGACCTGCCAGTACGAGCGCAAGCAACTCATCGGCGAGTTCCGGCGAATCGCCAAAGGCAAAAGTCACCGCATCGCGATAAGGTTCGGGCAGTTGCGTCATGCGCTCAGGCCACCAAACAGCGTTGGCAGATCGAGCGGACGGAACCCGTAATGGTTGATCCAGCGCACATCGGCATCAAAGAAGGCGCGCAGATCAGGCATTCCGTATTTCAGCATGGCGATGCGGTCGATACCCATACCCCATGCAAAGCCCTGATAGACGTCCGGGTCATAACCCGAAGCGCGCAGCACATTCGGATGCACCATGCCGCAGCCCAGAATTTCAAGCCAGTCCGTGCCTTCACCGAACTTCACATGCGGGCCGGAACGGTCGCACTGAATATCAACCTCAACCGATGGCTCGGTGAATGGGAAGAAGCTCGGACGCATACGCATCGTGACGTTTGGTACTTCAAAGAAAGCCTTGCAGAACTCTTCAAGCACCCACTTCATGTTGGCGACATTAGCCGACTTATCGACGACCAGACCTTCGACCTGATGGAACATCGGCGAATGGGTAGCGTCGGAATCCATGCGATAGGTTTTGCCCGGAATGACGATGCGGATCGGTTCGTCACGGCCTTCCTTATCACGAATGGCTGCGAACTTCTCCATCGCGTGGACCTGCACCGGCGAGGTATGCGTGCGCAATAGCTTGCGCTCGCCCTTCTCATCTGGATTGAAGAAGAACGTGTCGTGCATCTCGCGCGCCGGGTGGCCTTCAGGGAAGTTCAGCGCCGTGAAATTGTAATAGTCGGTCTCGATATCCGGACCTTCGGCAATCGAAAAACCCATATCCGCAAAAATCGCGGTGATTTCATCGATAACCTGAGAAATTGGATGAATACGGCCACGCGCCGCAGCGCTTTCGCGTACCGGCAAGGTCACATCGACTTTCTCACGCTCAAGGCGCGCTGCAATGGCTTGCTTGCGCAGCTCTGTCTTGCGTTCAGTGAGCGCTTCGGTGACGCGGTTCTTCAGGCCGTTAATGGCAGGGCCCTGTGCCTGACGCTCTTCCGGTGTCATGCTGCCCAGCGTCTTGAGCTTTTCAGAGATAGTGCCTTTTTTGCCGAGTGCTGCAACGCGCACCGCTTCAATCGCCTGCTCGTCGCTGGCAGCAGCGATTTCGCCCATGATCGTTTGTTCGAGTTGTTCGAGATCGCTCATTGTCTATATCCCTGTCGCGCTGAACGCGCTCCACGCCTCTTGGTTTACATCCCTCTCGTGTCCAGGGGACACTCGACGCCTCTTGGTCGCGCCATTGGCGCCAGATACGAAAGAAAAACCCGCGCCAGCCGAGCCAGCGCGGGTTCCCCAAATTCAAAATATCACTTGGGAAGGGCTGGCTTAGCGAACAGCGCCTTCAAAAGCGTTTGGCGTCTCGTTGTTCTTGAGGTACTCGAGAGCCTTCTTTGCCGACGCAACCAGCGCACCGAATGCATCAGGCTCATGGATTGCGATGTCGGAAAGAACCTTACGGTCGATTTCGATACCTGCCTTAGCTAGACCGTCGATGAAACGGCCATATGTCAGGCCCTGTTCACGAACAGCAGCGTTGATACGCTGAATCCAGAGCGCGCGGAACGTACGCTTGCGATTCTTGCGGTCGCGGTAAGCATACTGCTTCGAACGATCTACAGCAGCCTTAGCAGTGCGGATCGTATTTTTACGACGACCACGGAAACCCGAAGCCTGGTCGAGAACTTTTTTGTGCTTGGCGTGGGCGGTAACGCCGCGTTTTACACGTGCCATGATATGATCTCCTTAGAGGATAGACGGCTTAGAGGCCGTTAGGCAGGAACTGTTTTACGATCTTCGCATCTGCGTCCGAGAGCACCATGGTGCCGCGTGCATCGCGAATGAACTTGTTCGAGCGCTTGATCATGCCATGGCGCTTGCCTGCAGCCGCAGCTACAACTTTGCCAGTGCCAGTAATTTTGAACCGCTTCTTAGCAGCCGATTTGGTCTTCATCTTGGGCATTTTGCTACTCCTTTGTTTAGTCCCCGTCGTGCTTGCAACACTCCACGCCTCTTGTTTGAAAAGGCGTCCGTCCTGCAAAAGACCGGAACTCTGTTTTACTTCCAGACCGACCAAGTCTGAAAAGCATACGAAACCGCCACGGCATGCCCTGCCGGGCGGTTCGAACGCGGCCTTATAGGCTTAAAGGCCAGAAAACGCAATGCCTGAATCAACGTGAATCAGGCTGAATCATACCTCAAACTCAATAAAGTCGCAGCAGAACCGGTAATGTACCGATGTCCTGAAGGTACTCAATGAATTCAAAGAACGGATAGGCCACAAAGAACACCAGACCATCCGTAAAGGTCCGATACAGTCGATCAGGCTTTACCCTGAGCTCATCATCATCGCGGAACAGTGAAAAGCTTGGAAAGAATCGCGGCACGCGTGCGCAATAATCCTCGTATGGTTTGCCGAAGTTGGCCTTGAGGAACTTCTCTTCCGTGCGAATGACAGTTGAAAAAGCCAGATAGCAAAGCACACCAAAGGCCAACGCAATGATAATGCTGCCCGTCTGCGCGCCGATACCGATCGCGCCGATGCTGCTGAACACATAAAGCGGATTACGCGTCATCGAATAAGGGCCGGTCTGCACGATCTCGGCACTTTTGCGACCACCGATATAAAGCGTGCACCACATGCGTCCGAGAATGGCTGCAACAATCAAGCTTATGCCGAATGATTCGATATATTCATGCAAATGCCCAATTGACCGCGAGCGCACAAAGAACAGTGCGACAACAAGAAGTCCGATAAGAAGAGCAATCGCAAGACGGCGTCTTTGCTGATATTTGCCCAGTTCGCCCAATGTTTTCATGGCTATCTCTGAAAGAGGGGTGATTCTGGAAAAAGAAAAACCGCCCGAAGGCGGCTTTTCAAAGGCGGGAATTTACGATCAGCGCGGAGCCAGAACCATCATCATCTGGCGGCCTTCGAGCTTTGGCTCGGATTCCACCTTGGCGATTTCGACGGTATCTTCTTTCACACGCAGCAGAAGCTTCATACCGAGCTCCTGGTGGGCCATTTCACGGCCACGGAAACGAAGTGTTACCTTGACCTTGTCGCCTTCTTCGAAGAAACGCTGTGCAGCCTTCATCTTCACTTCATAGTCATGAGTGTCGATGTTCGGTCGCATCTTGATTTCCTTGATTTCGACCGTTTTCTGCTTCTTGCGGGCTTCGGAGGCTTTTTTCTGATTCTGATACTTCAGCTTGCCGAGATCCACGATCTTGCACACAGGTGGTTCAGCGTTTGGCACGATCTCAACGAGATCGAGACCCGCTTCTTCTGCCATCGCAATGGCGTCCTGCGTCGGGATACTGCCGTGGTTATGGCCTTCGGCATCAATAAGCTGGACCCGGGGAACCCGGATATCACGGTTGGAGCGCGGTCCGTCTTTCTGGACCGGCGTCGCTCTGAACGGTCGGCGAATGGTCGTTATCTCCTGATTATTAACGTCATAGGCGGTTTAATTTCGTTGCCCGCGACGGCATTCCCCCATCAAACCCCTGTTTAACGCGGAAATGTGGTCAAGCGAGCGGTAAAGTCAATAGCATCTTTGACTGGGAAAATCACCCCCGACGAAGAAAGAAGTATTTCGGGAGTGTAAAGCGACATATCGGTCACATTCCTCAATATTTCAAGGGAGTGACCAGGCGAAAGGTTTTCTCTGACGGGCAGAAATGGCAAATGAAAAGAATTTGATAGAGTGCCTGCCAATTCAGGAGACCAAGCATGAGCGCAGCTGAACCCGATTTTATTGATGTCGATGGCGCTAAAATCGCAGTCCGCAACCGTGCGGGACAGGTTGCTCCCGGCATTGTCTGGCTTGGTGGCTATCGCTCCGACATGCTTGGCACCAAGGCTGTTGTTCTTGATGAATGGGCAGAGAAGACCGGGCATTCCGCTCTGCGTCTTGATTATTCAGGGCATGGTGAGTCGGGCGGCGACTTCAATCAGGGCACAATCTCACGTTGGCTGAATGAAAGCCTCACGATTCTAGACAAATATGCGGAAGGCCCGCAAATCCTCGTCGGATCATCCATGGGCGGCTGGATTGCGTTGCGCATGGCGCAGGAACTGAAGAAAGCAGGCAAGTCTCCTGCCGGGATCGTTCTGATTGCCCCGGCCCCGGACTTTACTGCCGAGCTTGTCGAACCATCACTGACCGACAAACAGAAAAAAGATCTGATGGAACAGGGCTATTTTGAAGAGCCTTCAGAATATTCGCCGAACCCTTACATCTATACCCGCGCATTGATTGAAGACGGTCGTAACAATCTTGTGCTTAAGGGCATTATCGAGACCGGTTGTCCGGTGCATATCCTGCAAGGGATGCAGGATGAGGCTGTGCCTTACCAACATGCGCTTAAGCTCGTTGAACATCTGCCGGTTGATGATGTAACGCTGACGCTGGTTCGTGATGGCGACCATCGTCTTTCGCGCCCGCAAGACCTGGAACTGCTGATCCGCACTGTCTCGGCCCTCGCCGAACGCATATCTTTCGGAGACTAAGTCATGCGCTTTTCGGTTTTTGCGTCTTCTGCAGTTGCTGCCATTGTCGGCTTTGGCAGCACGCTGGCGCTGATTGTAGCGGCGGCCAATGTGCTGGGCGCAACGCAGGCCGAAACAGCAAGCTGGGTGACGGCAGTGTGTCTGGCTATTGCTGGTTCATCCGCATGGCTTAGTGTGCGCTACAAAATGCCGATCATCGCGGCGTGGTCCACACCTGGTCTCGCTCTGATCGGCGCAAGTGTCGGTTTTACCATGCCTGAAGCCGTGGGCGCTTTCATCGTAACAGCTCTTGCGCTGATCCTCACCGGATTGGTCCGTCAGCTTTCAACGCTTGTTTCACGCATTCCGGCATCGGTTGCTTCGGGAATGCTGGCCGGAGTGTTGCTTAGCTTCGTCATTGCAGCTGCAAAATCTGTCTCGCTTGATCCGAGTTTCGTTCTGCCGCTGGTAGCGCTTTTCTTCATCATCCGCCTGTTCAATCCATCACTCGCCGTCATTGCCGTGCTCGTACTCGGCATGGCTTATGCGCTGTTGACAGGACGCATTCCGCAATTGCCTGCGCCAGAGATCTCGACACTCACGCTGATCTGGCCAGAGTTTCACATCGGCGCCATGATCGGCATCGCGCTTCCGCTTTATCTTGTCACGATGGCTTCGCAGAACCTGCCGGGCTTTGCCGTATTACGAGCATCCGGCTATGAGCCACCAACCAGCGCCGCCCTAAGGGTGACAGGGCTTTTCTCTCTGGTGACTGCCCCCTTTGGTGCAGGGACCAGCAATCTTGCCGCCATTTCAGCCGCCCTTTGTACCAATCCGGATGCCCATCCCGATCCGACCAAACGTTGGATGACCGGGCCCGTTTATGCGGCATTCTATGTGGTCTTCGCTTTATTCGGCGCTTCGCTGGTGGCAATCTTTGCCGTTCTGCCTGCAACGCTGATTGCACTGGTGGCTGGTCTTGCTCTCATGGGGCCGTTCATCAATGCAATGTCGCTGGCACTCAAGCATGAAGAAGAACGGCTGGCCGCTATCGTAACCTTCGCTGTCACCGCCTCCGGTATTGCCTTTTTCGGAGTCGGTTCAGCCTTCTGGGCATTGATTGCAGGTCTTGGAGTGGCAACGCTTGAACATTTACGGAAAAAATTTCCGAGATAATCACATTGCTTAGCTCTCGCATGGCGGGAACAGGCCCACAACATTCTTGAAAAGCCGCAATTGGTTTACCACGTCAAATTCAAGCCGCGAGACTAAGCGAACGGCCCTGAATTAAACGGAGTAGACCATGACAAATTCTGCATTGATCCGCCCCGCATGGACACCAGCGACAATCGCGCTGATGGTGCTGGGCTTTATCTTCTTCTGGCCGCTTGGCCTCGCCATGCTCGCCTATATCATCTGGGGCGACCGCCTCGGTGATTTCAAACGCCAAGTTAACGAGAAGACCGACTCAATGTTCGGCTCTTTCCGCAACTGCGGTAAAAGTGAAAGCTTCGGCTTTGGCGGCACGACCGGCAATGCCGCTTTCGATGACTGGCGCCGAGAAGAACTCGACCGTCTGGCTGAAGAACGCCGCAAGCTTGAAGAAGCCCGCGCCGACTTCGAAGCCTATGCGCAGGAACTTCGCCGTGCCCGCGACAAGGAAGAGTTCGAGCGTTTCATGAATGAGCGCCGCGCCAATGGCAAACGCACGCCAGCAAAGACCGACAGCAACGATGTCACGGATATTTGACCGCTAAATTAATGCTGTAATACCTGTTGCGACGCGGGTTAGTCCCGCGTCGTTTTGCTTTGAACGTCAAAAATTTCTGGCTTTTTTCGCGAATCACTTATTTTTAAGGAATGGGCTTTTCCTTATTTCGTTCATCGAAGGCTAAACAGTCGGCGACAGTCAGAAGCGAACGCATTCATGCGGTCGCAGGACGTGAATTGCCTTTGCGCGTGCTTGAAAACCCGCGCGCCAAACGCCTGACACTTCGGATCGAGACTGGCGGCAAGGGTCTGCGTGTTACAATTCCACCGGGTTTGCCCGACCGCGAAGTGCAGAGTTTTTTGATCCGCCATGAAGGCTGGATTGAAAGCCGCATTGCAAAATTGCCCGATCAGGCTGGCCTTCGTGTGGGTGTGAAAATACCCATTCGCGGTGTGCCGCATCTCATCGCCCATCAGCCCGGACGTGGCACGGTGGATTTGCTGGAAGGCAATATTCTGCTCGTTCATGGCGACCCCGCACATCTTTCGCGGCGTGTCGCCGATTACCTCAAGCGCGAAGTCAAACGCGACATCGAGCAACTGGTTGCCCGTCATACGGCAACCGTGGGCCGCAAAGCCAAGGCGGTCCGGTTCAAGGATACCAAAAGCCGCTGGGGATCGTGTACTTCCGATGGCGTGCTTTCCTTCTCATGGCGCATCGGCATGGCCCCGCCGCCCGTCATCAACTATCTCGTCGCCCACGAAGTGGCGCATCTGATCGAGATGAACCATGGGCCGAAATTCTGGAAACTCTGCCAAGAGCTTTGCCCCGATACCGAGCGCTGCAAAGCATGGCTCAAGCGCAATGGCAGCGCATTACAGGCTATCGACTTTACATGACATCAAATATTCAAAATGCCGCCCGGGTGCTATGGGATTACCATTGCATCTATGACGAACTTCAGACCGCCGATGTCATTATCGGCTTAGGCAGTTATGATACCCGCGTCGCAAAACATGCGGCCGATCTCTACATGCAGGGCCTTGGCACCTGGCTCATGTTCACAGGCCATAGCGGTAACTGGACCAAAGGGCTCTACAAGGCATCGGAGGCCGAAGCCTTTGCGGAAATCGCAATTGCTGAAGGCGTTCCGGAAAGCGCCATCATCATCGAGCCAAAAGCGACCAATATCGGCGAAAACATCCTTTTTTCGCGCGAAAAGATGGTGCCAGGTGCCATCAGTCCGATTTTCGTCACCAAACCACAGACGCAACGCCGCGTGCGTGCAACGGTTGACCGGCAATGGCCGGAAGCCAAGGCTTTTGTCACAGCACCCGCTACATCTTTCGAGGATCAGCCGACAAAGGCTCACGGGTTCGAAAAGCTGGTCCGTGAAATGACAGGCGATTTGCGGCGCATTCTGGAATATCCGGCACTGGGTTTTCAGATTGCGCAGGCAGTTCCCCTTGAGGTCATGGAAGCGTATGATACCCTGATCGCACAGGGTTATGATGACGCGCCAGCCGAAACAGCGCCGGGAACGGCTTGAGTCCCGTCGCAATATGTGCGACGGAAACGCCATGGTTTTTGATATAAAAATATGCGGTCTCAAAACGCCTGAAGCAGTCAATGCTGCTCTCGATGGCGGGGCAACGCATATTGGCTTCATCTTCTTTCCAAAAAGCCCACGCCATCTTACCCCCGCTGATGCCGGACGTCTGCGTGAAGCAGCAAAAGGCCGCGCCAAAGTGGTTGCTGTGAGCGTTGATGCGGATGACGAAACGCTTGATGAAATCGTTCGCGAATTAAAGCCTGACATGCTGCAGCTGCATGGCCATGAAACGCCTGAACGCGTGGGCTTTGTGAAGAAGCGCTATGGCCTGCCGGTGATAAAGGCTTTTGCAATTCGTGACGCGCACGATCTCGAAGTGATCGCGCCGTATAAGGGCATCGCAGATCGCTTTCTCTTTGATGCCAAACCGCCGAAAGGTTCAGACCTTCCCGGCGGCAATGGTGTATCCTTTGACTGGACATTGCTCGACGCGCTTGACGAAAGTGTCGATTACATGCTTTCCGGTGGACTGAACGCGGGCAACATTGCCGAGGCGCTGCAAAATACGCGTGCGCCGGGTATCGATGTATCGTCCGGCGTAGAGCGCGCACCTGGCGAAAAGGATGTGCGTCTTATTAGAGAATTCTTTCAGGCTGTGTCTGATGCCAGACAAATAGCCTGCACATGACGGAGTGGCAGCATTGAACAAGCCGGTTGAACCCAATTCCTATAAGACAGGCCCGGATGAAGAAGGCATGTTCGGCATTTTTGGCGGACGCTTTGTCGCCGAAACACTGATGCCGCTGATCCTCGAATTGCAGGAAGCCTATGATACGGCAAAGAGCGATCCTGAATTTCAGGCCGAGCTTTCCGATCTTTCGACCTATTATGCCGGTCGCCCTTCCAAGCTTTATTATGCTGAAGGCCTGACCAAACATTTGGGCGGCGCGAAGATTTACTTCAAGCGCGAAGACCTGAACCATACCGGCAGCCACAAGATCAACAATTGCCTCGGCCAGATCCTGCTTGCCAAGCGCATGGGCAAGACCCGCATCATCGCTGAAACCGGCGCTGGTCAGCACGGTGTTGCATCGGCAACCGTTGCAGCCCGCTTCGGCCTGCCTTGCGTGGTCTATATGGGTGCCACCGACGTTGAACGTCAGAAGCCAAACGTCTTCCGCATGAAGCTGCTGGGTGCCGAAGTAAAGCCTGTCACGGCAGGCAACGGCACGCTCAAGGACGCCATGAACGAAGCACTTCGCGACTGGGTCACCAATGTTGAAGACACCTATTACCTGATCGGCACCGCTGCTGGTCCGCATCCTTATCCGGAACTCGTGCGCGATTTCCAGTCGGTGATTGGCGTCGAAGCGCGTAAGCAGATTCTCGAACAGGAAGGCCGTTTGCCGGATGTGATCGTTGCTGCCGTCGGCGGCGGATCGAACGCAATTGGCCTGTTCCATCCGTTCCTTGACGACGCATCGGTCAAGATCGTCGGTGTTGAAGCTGGCGGTCGCGGTCTTGATGGCGTTGAGCATTGCGCATCGATGAGTGCAGGCAGCCCCGGCGTTTTGCATGGCAACCGCACCTATCTGCTGCAGAACGAAGATGGCCAGATTCTCGAAGGCCATTCAGTTTCCGCAGGTCTCGACTATCCGGGCGTTGGTCCTGAGCATTCATGGCTCAAAGACAGCGGCCGCGTTGACTATGTGCCGATCCTCGACGACGAAGCGCTTGAAGCTTTCCAGCTTTGCACCCGCGTTGAAGGTATTATTCCAGCGCTTGAATCCGCTCATGCGATTGCGCAAGCCGTGAAGATGGCACCAAGCATGGGCAAGGATCAGGTGATGATCGTCAATCTGTCCGGTCGCGGCGACAAGGACGTTCACACGGTCGGGCAGCTGCTCGGCATGGAAATGTGAGGATTGCATGAGCAACGCTGTTGTCGACACCAATGCTTACAGACCGCGGGCCGCATGGTTCGACGGACTGACGGAGTGTGGTTCGGCAACAATCAAGCTCAGCATCATTGAAGCCGATCCTTCCAATCCGCTTGCAGAAGCGGCTCGTGGTATCGCCCGCAGACAGATCGCATCGGTTGCAGAAAAGCTCGAGCATACGCCGCATCTCGGCGCTGGTTTTGCTATTCTGCATCAGGGTGAAGAAAGCCTGTGGCTTCTTCTGCACTGGTGGCTGGAAGGTGGCATCGCAACACAGATTCTCTGGCAGTCTGAACTCGGCGACGAGATTGACTTCATGCCCGCACAGCCTTTGTTGATGGCCTGCGTATGGGAACTGGGGATCATCGACTTTGAACGGCGCGCCTGGATGGAGACGGTTATGTCCGGCCAATCCACCGCCGATTATCTTACGCGCATTTTGCCACGGGGCACGGTATGACCACACGCATCGACACCAAATTTGCAGCGCTCAAGTCCGAAGGACGTCCAGCACTGGTCACTTATTTCATGGGCGGCGACCCCGATTATGCGACATCGCTTGCCGTCATGAAGGCTTTGCCGAAAGCAGGCTCGGATGTGATTGAGCTTGGTATGCCTTTCTCCGATCCGATGGCCGACGGCCCTGCGATTGAAGCTGCTGGCCTGCGTTCACTTGCAGCCGGGCAGACGCTGAAAAAGACCCTGCAACTGGCAGCCGATTTCCGTAAAGAGGACGACACAACGCCAATCGTCCTGATGGGTTATTACAACCCGATTTACATCTATGGCGTCGAGCGTTTCCTCGCTGATGCCAAAACGTCCGGCGTTGATGGTTTTATCATTGTCGATCTGCCGTCCGAAATGGACAAGGAACTCTGCATTCCGGCAACCGAGGCAGGCCTCAACTTCATCCGCCTGACCACGCCGACCACCGACGATAAGCGTCTTCCAAAGGTACTGACGAACTCCTCGGGTTTCGTCTATTACGTCTCGATGAACGGTATCACCGGCTCGGCAATTGCCGATACGGCGCGAGTTGCAGATGCTGTGCGCCACATCAAGAAGAGCACCGATCTGCCGATCTGTGTGGGCTTTGGTGTAAAGACGCCTGAACAGGCTGCAGCCATTGCTGAGGCTGCTGACGGCGTTGTTGTCGGCACCGCTATCGTCAAAGCAGTCGCGGGCGAACTCGATGAAAATGGCAAGGTGAAGGGTGATCCGGCAGCTGCCGTCACCAAACTTGTCAGTGCATTGGCAGCAAGTGTTCGCGCAACACGCCTTGAAGCTGCCCAATAAATCGTCCATTTAAGAAGCTAGAGCATGTCCCCCAAAAGTGGGAACCGGTTTTCCGGTGACGACATGCGTTGAGATAACGAGTTAAAGAGCGTCGTGTGAATTCGATAAAACGCGACGGGCTTTAGAGTTTTTTGAAGAACAAGAAACGGAACCAAACGTCATGAACTGGATCACCAACTACGTTCGTCCGAAGATCAATTCGATGCTCGGACGTCGCGAGATGCCGGAAAACCTTTGGATCAAAGATCCATCGACCGGTGAAATGGTGTTTCATAAGGACCTTGAGAGCAATCAGTTCGTGATCCCCGGCTCGGGCCATCACATGCGCATCAAGGGCAAGGACCGTCTGCGTTTCTTCTTCGACAATGGCGAATACACGACGCTGGAAAGCCCTAAGGTTCCAACCGATCCGCTCAAATTCCGCGACGAAAAGAAGTATATTGATCGTCTCAAGGATTATCGGTCACGCACCGGTATGGAAGATGCGATCATCAATGGTCTTGGCACGATTGAAGGTCTGCCGATTGTCGCGACCGTTCAGGATTTCGGCTTCATGGGCGGCTCGCTCGGCATGGGTGCTGGCGAAGCCATCATTCAGGGCTTTGAAAAGGCCATTGAGCTGAAGCGTCCGCTGGTTCTTTTTGCAGCTTCGGGCGGTGCCCGTATGCAGGAAGGCATTCTGTCGCTCATGCAGCTGCCACGCACCACTGTTGCCGTGGAAATGCTTAAAGAAGCTGGCCTGCCTTACATTGTCGTTCTTACCAACCCAACAACGGGTGGTGTGACCGCTTCCTACGCAATGCTCGGTGATATTCATATTGCAGAGCCGGGCGCACTGATCGGCTTCGCCGGTCCTCGCGTGATCGAACAGACCATTCGCGAGAAGCTGCCTGAAGGCTTCCAGAGCGCTGAATATCTGATGGAACATGGCATGGTCGATATGGTCGTCTCGCGCCTTGAGCTGAAGTCAACCATTGCACGTCTGCTCAAAATTATGACCAGACAGCCCGCCAATACCGATGCACCGGTAGCAGCACCTTCACCAAAGAAGCCAGAAGCTGACAGCAAGGCGGCGTAATCGTGACAGGAAAAGCGGATGCCGTTATCGAACGGCTGATGCAATTGCATCCAAAAGGTTTTGATCTTTCCTTAGACCGCATCCGCGGTCTTCTGGAAAAGCTCGGCAATCCGCACCTCAACCTGCCGCCTGTGATCCATATTGCCGGCACCAACGGCAAAGGATCGGCAAGCGCTTTCTGCCGCGCGCTTCTGGAAGCGAGCGGCTTGGGCGTTCACGTTCATACCTCTCCGCATCTTGTGAACTGGCATGAACGCTATCGCCTCGCCTCCAAGAATGGCGGCAAGTTTGTTTCCGACGATGTTCTGGCTGATGCCATTGAACGCGTGGAACAGGCCAATGACGGCAAACACATCACGGTTTTCGAGGTCCTGACCGCCGTAGCCTTTGTGCTGTTTTCCGAGCATCCGGCTGATGTCGTCATCATGGAAGTGGGTCTTGGTGGACGCCTTGATGCGACCAACGTCATTGCCGAACCAGCCGTATCCCTCATCATGCCGATCTCTGTCGATCATCAGGCATTTCTGGGCGACCGCGTTGAACTGATTGCCGTTGAAAAAGCTGGCATCATCAAACAGGATTGCCCGGTCGTCATCGGCTTCCAGCCCTTTGATGCGGCGCGCGAAGTGCTGATCTCAACCGCCGATCGCCTGGATTGCCCTCTGTCGATCTATGGACAGGATTTCTTCGCATTCGAGGAACATGGCCGCATGGTCTTCCAGAATGAAGATGGGCTGATCGATCTGCCATTGCCGCGTCTGCCGGGTCGTCACCAGCTCGCCAATGCTGCCGCTGCCATTGAAGCCGTGCAGATGGCTGGTTTCACCATTACCGACAAGGCCGCTGAAAAGGCCATGATGGTCGTGGACTGGCCTGCGCGGATGCAGCGCCTCACCCATGGCAAGCTTTTCGATCTCGCGCCTGCTGCATCCGAAATCTGGCTTGATGGCGGACATAATCCCGGCGCAGGCGTTGTCATTGCGGAAGCCTTTGGCGATCTCGAGGAACGCTCTACACGACCGTTGTTTCTCATCACCGGCATGATCAACACAAAGGACCCTGTCGGCTATTTTGAGGCCTTTACGGGCATGGCACGCCATGTCTTTACCGTGCCGATCCCATCAAGTGATGCGGGTATCCCGAATAATGAGCTGGCGATCAGTGCACAGAAGGCCGGGCTTTCGGCTGAGCCTGTTCATTCGGTCGAGAACGCACTCAAGATTTTGCATGACAGCTGGCTCGATGATGAAGCGCCCCCTCGCATTCTGATCGGTGGCTCGCTTTATCTTGCGGGCGAAGTTCTCCGCGACAATGGAACACCGCCCGTTTGAGGCGGTGTTTTCTTATCGCGGCATAATGCGCTCTAGAGCATTTCCTGTTTTGATTGAGTGATTGGAAATGCTCTATCAGTTTATTTTTACGCGTATCTTTTTCCGAAAACCGCTTCGCACTTTTCGAGATGCGCTCTAACGATTGTTTTCGTTTTTCCAGCCTTCAAATTTCTTAGCCCACTCATCCTTGGTGCAAGGATAGAGGCCGATAATTGCCGCGCCTTTGTTCACTTCTTCCAGAACGAAATCTTCAAAGACTTCCATGCCAACGCATTCATCGGCAATTTCATCGCAAAGATGCGCCGGAATTACCATGACACCGTCGGCATCGCCCACCAGAACATCACCCGGAAATACCGCAGCATCTCCGCAGGAAATCGGAACATTGATGTCGATAGCTTCATGTAGTGTGAGGTTTGTCGGGGCCGATGCTTTGGCGCAGTAAGCGGGCATATCAAGTTCACCAATGCCCGTCACATCACGAAAACCGCCATCCGAGACAATCCCTGCAGCGCCCCGCAAAGCAAGGCGCGTCACCAGAATGGAACCTGCGGTCGCAGCACGCGCATCCTTGCGCGCATCCATCACCAGCACATAGCCCGGAGGACAGGTTTCGATGGCCACACGCTGCTTGTGATCGGGATTACGGAAAACAGTGATCGGATTGCGGTCTTCGCGCGCCGGGATATAACGCAGCGTAAAAGCCTGACCGACCATGTTTTCCGGTTTACGTGCGATCTGAAACGAGCCCTGAATGAACTGGTTGCGCAGTCCGCGCTTATAGAGAGCGGTGGCAACAGATGCAGTTGAAACCTTCTTCAATTTTGCGCGTGTTTCGTCGGTGAGAATATAGTCTGACATCGGTCTGCCTCTTAATAAATGACCGGCTCGTCAACCGGACGACCAAAATCGGTTTTCAGGAAATCAAAATCGCAGCCCTTGTCGGCCTGCTCGACATGCTTGGAAAAGACAAAGCCATAGCCACGCTCATATTTGGGTTCCGGCGTTTGCCAAGCTGCACGGCGGGCAGCCAGTTCATCTTCAGAAACAAGCATGTTGAGACTGCGCGCCGGAATATCGAGTTCGACCATATCGCCGGTTTTCAGCAGGGCCAGCGGTCCGCCGATAAAGGATTCCGGTGCCACATGCAGCACACAGGCACCGAAGCTAGTCCCTGACATACGCGCATCTGAAATTCGCACCATATCCCTGAGACCAAGCTTCAGCAGAGCTTTCGGCATCGGGATCATGCCCCATTCGGGCATTCCGGGCCCGCCCTGCGGACCAGCATTGCGCAGCACAAGAACCGTGTCCGGCGTCAGCGGATAATCAGGATCATCGATAATTTTCTTAAGCTCAGGATAGCTGTCTGCGACCAGCGCCGGGCCTGTATGCCGATGAAATTTGGGATCGCAGGCAGCGGGCTTGATCACTGCGCCATCCGGGCAGAGATTGCCCTTCAAGACGGCCAGTGACCCTTCATGGTACACCGGATTGGACAACGGCCTGATAACATCCTCATTATAGATCTGCGCTTTTTCCAGCCCCTCGGTCAGCGGTTTTCCGGTAATGGTAATGGCTGAAGGATCGAGCTTGTCGCCGAGCTGACGCATCAGCGCGCGAATGCCACCGGCATAATAAAAATCCTCCATCAGATAGGTGGAACCGGAGGGGCGGATATTGGCGATGACAGGTGTTGTTCGTCCGATACGATCAAGGTCATCCAGTTCAAGCGGAACGCCTGCACGTCGCGCCATCGCAATCAGATGAATGATTGCATTGGTGGAACAACCGGTCGCCATTGCAACAATAACCGAATTCTTCACCGCTGCCGGTGTGATAATCTGGTCTGGTGTCAGATCGTCCCACACCATCTCGACAATGCGGCGACCGCATTGCGTTGACATGCGCTGATGATTGGCATCAGCCGCAGGAATTGATGATGCACCAGGCAACGACAGCCCCATGGCTTCTGCAATCACTGTCATGGTGGATGCCGTACCCATCGTCATGCAATGGCCGTAGCTGCGGGCAATGCCACCTTCAATACCCTGCCATTCTTCCTTACCGATGGTGCCAGCGCGACGTTCATCCCAGAACTTGAACATATCCGTACCAGATCCAAGCGTCTTTCCAGCATAGTTGCCACGAAGCATGGGGCCTGCAGGCAGGAAGATGAAGGGATAGCCAGCACTGGTGGCCCCCATAATGAGTGCCGGTGTGGTCTTGTCACAGCCGCCCATCAGGACAGCACCATCAACCGGATGAGAACGCAAAAGCTCTTCCGTCTCCATCGCCAGCATGTTGCGGTAGAGCATGGTTGTTGGCTTCACATAGCTTTCAGAAAGCGACAATGCGGGAAGCTCAAGCGGAAAACCGCCTGCTTGCAGAATGCCGCGCTTCACCCACTCAACACGATCCTTGAAATGCGCATGACAAGGTTGTGCATCCGACCAGGTATTGATGATTGCGATGATTGGTTTGCCCTCCCAATCCACCGGATCATACCCCATCTGCATGGTTCTTGAACGATGGCCGGAAGAACGCTGATCATCTGGCAACATCCAGCGCGCAGAACGCAGATCTTCATATGCTTTTCTGGTCATTTCAGGGCCTTCCCGGTATTTGAGCTGCGCAAATTTCTGCAAATGCCAGGTGCATTGTCTGGCAAAAGATGAGCGGAAAACAGGAGAGCACCCGTCAGCGCTTCTCCAGGATTGAGAACTGTCATGGCTGCATCCTCACCAAGCGCTGGCCTATTGATGACATCCGGTAGGTGACTTACCGGTTCAGCGCAAAAGACTGCGCGATCCTGTGGATTGAAAACATGGAGATGCCGCAACGCGCCCTCGCCTTTAAGCCGGAGGCCAGTTGATGTTTCCGGCCAGCGTATTGTCGCCTCACGGTTCCAGCCTGTGAAACAGCAATTCACCAGCGACAATTTTGACAGAACAATTGTGTTTCCCGGAGTAAACCAGTCGATAGCTTCGGGGATACCTTGTGGTAATCCGCGTGTATCAAGCTGTGGTGCGCCATTGGATTGAAATTCAAGCGTTGCCTTGTTGGTTTTAGAAAACCACGGATGCAAGCCGATGCCGAACGGCAGAGCGCTGTCGCCTTCATTCTGGATACTCAGCGATATGCGAAAGCCATCAGGCGCAATATCGATGATTTGATCCAGCCTGTATGAGTAGGGATGGTCGTCACTGTGAACCTCATCGCGCACATGCACCCGATTGTCGCTGGTCTCCACCACCTCCCAGCTATGCATCCTCGAAAAGCCATGAATAGCCATGCCTTCCTGTGGCGCATTGATCGGCAGCTGAACAGTTTTTCCTTCAAAAGCGAACCGCCCACAATCTATACGATTGGCAAAAGGTGCCATCACGAAGCACCCTGCTTTCAGGCCCGCTTCGGGTGTTGCGAGTGGCTCAAGTAATTCTACCCATGAGCCATCCGGGTGATGCCACTCTGCCTCAAGCAAAGTTGCACCATATTGGGGGGCAAGCCTCAGACGATAATTATAAGCGTTGAGTTCAACAACCATGGGCACCACAGCTTCATTCCTCACGCGAGTAGTCATGGGCGGTGAATGTTCCGCCCTGAAATCTGCATGATACAGCATCGCCGGTTTCTGCCAGATCGCCGTAGCGGGAAGCATCATCCTGCGGAACATAACCAATCAGCGCTGCATCATCCTTCTCCCACCAGCGCGCGGCATTGGCGGAAACGCCCCAGACGATTGCAACGTCTGTTTTTGGGGCTTCAACAGCTGCTATCAGCAGCCGAACCAGATCATCATGCGAAAGCCATGTCGATAGATGCCGCGCTTCTGTTGGCTCGGGCACGCAGGAACCGATACGCAGATGCACGCTTTCAATACCGTGCTTGTCAAACATCATGCGCCCCAGCAGTTCACCATAGGCCTTGGAAAGCCCGTAATAGCCGTCGGGTCTATATGATTCATCCGCGCCAAGCGCCTTGTCGCGAGGATAAAAGCCGATCGTATGGTTGGAGCTAGCGAAAATGACGCGCTGCTTTTCAGCCCTTGCCGCTTCAAAAACATGCGTAACACCAAGCAGATTGGCTTTGGCAACCGCATCATAGGGCTGCTCCACACTGATGCCACCAAAGTGCAGAATCGCATCCATACCGCGCACAAGATCGGTAATGGCACCGGCATCCATCAGATCGGCCTGAATGAACTCGGCATTCTCCGGCATAACATCGGGAAACGGTGCGATATCGGACAAGCGCAGCCAATAGCCTGCCTGTGTCAGTCTTTTAGCCAGCATACGCCCCAGATTGCCTGACGCGCCGGTGAGAAGCAGACGTTTCATCCGTTCAGACTCCCTTCATTCTGGCAATTTTCGCACCCGCAACAGGCGCCTGCATGAGGTGAATGCCACCTGATTGCGGTGCAGCTTCCAATGTTTCAGATGCTCCTAGGCGATGAGACGTGACGGCAAGAAGCGTAAGATCCGGGCCGCAAAAACATGGCATTGTCGGTGCAGGAACAGGAGCTGCTATGCGATCGAGCAGCTTTCCATTGCGATCAAAGCGGTTGAGGACACCGGCAGAAACTCCGGCACTCCAGTAATTGCCATCACTATCGCAGGCGCCACCATCAGGACGCCCCGTCTCTTCATCAAGATCAGCAATGCGGGTACGATTGCTTATCGATCCGGTTTCGACGTCAAAATCATAGCGATCAATCCATGGCCCACGGGAATCTGTGTGGAACATCGTTGCAGCATCGGCAGTCCATGCAAGACCGTTGGAAATCTCAAAGCGTTCCGCCTTGATTTCGGCTTTGCCATCAGCAGTCACACGATAGAGTTTTGAAATGGCTTCACGCTGTGGACGCGCATCCATGCTACCGATCCAGAAAGCTCCGTCCGGTCCAATCTTGCCGTCATTCAGGCGCGATGTTTCCGGCTCGTCATAACCATCCCAAAGAGTCTGGCGTTCCAATGTTTCGGGATCAAACAGGATAATCTCGCGCGCAAGCGAAACGACCAGTCGGCCGCTTTCCGCAAGCCCGAGACAAGGAACTGCAGTCTCGAAAGACCATTCGCGCAGAGGCCCTTTATCGAGATCAATCTCATAAACTTTCTGCCCGTTGATATCGCATGCAAACAGCGTTTTACGTCTGTCATCCCAGACAGGGCTTTCAGTGAGTTGTCCGCGCAGATCGGCTATGCAGCGAAAATGGGCCATCACACAGCCCCCGTTTTACGACGGACCACATCTGGGTTTTCAAGAACAAAGTCAGAGAGTTTGAGTCCCAGACCGGCACCTTCAAACGGATAGATCACACCCTTTTCGATGCGTGGCATCACAGTCACCAGATCGCGATACCATGAGGTGTAATAGGCGCGCACAGATTCCTGAAAAATCGCATTGGGCGCATTGAGAGAAAGATGGATCGAGGCTGCGAAAACCACCGGACCAGTACAATCATGCGGCGCTATGGGGCGCTGGAACGCCTCGGCCATGGTTGCAATCTTCTTTGCTTCGGAAAGCCCGCCGCACCATGAAATGTCAAGCATCACATAATCGGATGCGTCGGCACGCAGCACATCGAGAAACTGCGCACGAGTTGCCATAGTTTCACTGGCGCAGACGGGAATGCCGGATTGACGCGCATAAACGGCCAGCGCCTGCGGGTTCATCATCTTGATAGGATCTTCCGACCAGAAGGGCCTGAAGGCTTTGAGTTCACGCGCAATCGTCAGTGCTGATGTCAGATCCCACATCGAATGAAATTCGACCATGATTTCCATCTGATCGCCCACCGCATCGCGGATCTGGCGAAATGGAACCAGCGCCTTGTCGAGATCGGTTGCGTGAATGTAATTGCCGCCACTGCTCATCGCAAAGGGGTCGAACGGCCAGATTTTCATGGCCGTAATACCTTCCGACAACAGGCTTTGCGCAAGCGCTCCGGCATCACGATGAAACGCCAGCTGATCTTCGTAAGGGCCTTCCTTTGCGTCATCCTGATCGCCGATATAACGACGGGCGCCGCTTTTGTTATAGGTATAGCCCGCACAGGTATTATAGGTACGGATCGAGGGACGCGAGAGACCACCAAGCAACTGATGGATCGGCTGATTGGTCAGTTGCCCGAAAATATCCCAAAGCGCGATATCAATGGCCGAAGCCGCACGTATCTCCACACCCGAAGAACGGAAGCCGACATAAGGCTCTAGCAACAATTTTGAAATGCGATCAATTTCCAGAGGGTTCTGGCCCACCAATTGCGGAGCGATGTCGCTGTGAATATAGGCAGCAACCGCATTGGCCCCGCGGAACGTTTCGCCCAGGCCGATGATCCCCTCATCGGTATGGACCTGCACCCACAAAATATTGTTGAGGTGCGGCAGTTGTACGGTTTCAATGGCCGTAATTTTCATCATGCACTCCGAATAATTCTGGCCTAAAAGCCTTTGGCCCTATCAATGCGCAGACGGCTGGCGGCTGCGCGCTACAATCTGTGTTGGGTTGACAAAGCGCAGTGCCAGCAGAAGCCAGACTAGTGATGTCACCATGTAGATGACGGCCATTGCATCAATGGACTGAACCGAGCGGACACCTGCCGCAAAGACGGAATAATAAAGCGCGACCACCAGCGTCTGCGATGTCGGGCCAGCCGTCAGGAAGGTCAGTTCGAACATGGCAACCGTGCGCACCAGCACCAGCAGCATGGCTGCAAGAATGCCCGGGGTGAGCATTGGCAGCAAAACATGCAGAAACAGTTTGAAGGTGCCCGCACCAAAGACCCGCGCTGCTGCTTCAACCTTGGGATCGATCTGTTCGATAAACGGCACCATCACAAGGATGACAAAGGGGACCGTCGGCACAAGATTAGCCAGAACCACACCCCAGAAAGTTCCACCAACGCCAAACTTGTAGAGCACTGTCGCGAGCGGAATGCCAAATGTAATGGGCGGAACCAGAAGCGGCAGAAGGAAAATCAGCAGAACGATTTTCTTGCCCGGAAAATCCCGACGCGCCATGGCGTAAGCTGCTGTCACCCCGAGAAATCCGGAAAGGATGACGACGGCAAACACGACCTGGAAAGTAACCAGCAGCACCTGATCAAGCTGGAATTCGGCCCATGCGGCGGCATACCAGCGTGTTGTGAGCGCATCGGGCAGCCATGTGCCAAGCCAGCGTGTGCCAAAACTGGAGACGACAACCGCGGCAATGACAGCCAGTACATTGAGAACGAAGAAGCCCGTTACAAGCCAGACAACCGTAATCCAGAGCTTTGAAAGGACAGATGTATCGCGGATCATGGTCTATCCTTTCCCGCCAGCGGTCGAACCGCGATAGAAGAACGAACGAAGGCCGAGCAAAGCACCCACCACAAGCAGCTGTACGGCGGCCATGATCATGGCGATGGATGATGCCATGGAGTCATCATATTGCTCGAAAGCTGCCTGCGCCGCGGCAATGGAAATCACACGCGTGGGGCCGGATGGTGCCCCCAGAAGGACAGCGGAAGGAAATACCGCAAAAGCCTGCACGAATGTCAGACATGCGGCCACCACAAGCCCCGGCACCAGAAGCGGTAACATGACATGGCGGAAGCGCTGCCAGCTGTTTGCTCCATGCGTTGCTGCCGCACGTTCCAGAGCCGGATCGATGCCGGAAATATAGGAAAGCGTCAGCAGGAAAGTGAATGGAAACACGGTAATCACGAGCGATGCAAAGACACCCCAGTAATTATTGGTGAGCTTCAACGGATTATCGATCAGGCCAAAGGCAATCAGAGTGCGGCTGAACCAGCCCTGCGGTCCGAGATAATTCAAAAGCCCTTCGGCAATCAGAACCGTTCCCAGAGTGACTGGCAAAACCAGGATTGTCGTCAGAAGACGTTGCCGCGGCATCAGCCGGACCCGCATGGCAATTGGAACGGCAAACAGGACACTGATAAGCGTCACCGGAATAGCCAGCCAGAGTGTCGCGCCTATGGTTTTATAGAGATAGGGATCAGAGAAGAACTTGCGATAATTAGCCAGTGCTCCGCCGCCATCAAGCGGGTTGAAAGACAGGACGAGGCCATAGAGAAACGGGTAAATGAAAACGCCGATAATGAAGAGCAGCGCCGGCAGAATGAGCAGTGTCACCCCATCGAAACCGCGATTGGCGAGCCTTTGACGCAGGCCGGGGCTCAAAGCCTGTTCGGAAAATCGTTCTTCCGCCATGGCCTAAGCCTCGCTCGCAAAGACCAGCGCGTGGCCTGCATCGATGCCGAGCGTGATCTTTGCGCCCGGCGCAACTTCCTGCGGTCCATGAAAGACCATTTCCATACCGCTTTCAGTCCGCGCTATGCCGACATACTCACGACCTCGATATTCAATCGTCTCGACAGTGGCAGCAATTGTGTTGCGGCCTTTTTCACCCGACACAACATCATCTCCACGCGCCATGATAATGGCGCTACTGCCAGGCTGCAGCGTGTCCATCGCGCGCCCAGTCAGTTCGCTGCCCGATACGTCGATAGTTGCCTGTCCGTCTTCAACGCGCACAACCTTGCCACTCAAAGCGTTGCGGAAGCCCATGAAGGCTGCAACATCCTGAAAGCGCGGGGCTTCATAAAGCTCATGCGGCTTGCCGACCTGCCGGATTTCCCCATCACGTAACACCACAATACGATCCGCGAGAGACAGGGCCTCATCCTGATCATGGGTCACATAGATTGTTGTCGAACCAAGCTGGTTATGAATACGTCTGATCTCAGCGCGCATCTCAAGTCGCAGCTTTGCATCAAGATTTGAGAGCGGCTCATCCATCAACACGACAGGCGGCTCGATCACGATAGCGCGCGCAATGGCAACACGTTGCTGCTGCCCGCCAGAAAGCTGGCCGGGGAGTTTTGCTTCCTGCCCCTGCAGTCTGACAAGTGCCAGCGCTGCTCGCGACCGCTTGTCTATTTCGGCTTTGGGAAGACCGCGCATCTTGAGGCCAAAGCCGACATTCTGCAGCACGTTCATATGTGGAAACAGGGCATAGTTCTGAAACACCATGCCGAAACCGCGATCTTCCGGTTTAAGCTGATCGACGCGTTTTTCATCAATATAGATACCGCCGCCGGTCGTACCCAGAAGACCTGCGATACAGTTGAGCGCCGTGGATTTTCCGCAGCCTGAAGGGCCCAGAAGGGCAATGAACTCACCTTTTCCAATCGTGAGGTTGATTTCCCTCAGCGCATTGAAAGTTCCAAATGAGCGGCTCATTCGATCAAGCCGAAGTTCTTGAAAGGACATTGACGCAAGCACCGTAAATTGAGTGGTGATCTTAGGCGGCTAATGGCGGACCGTATGATCCGCCATTGACGCTTTGGAGGAGCCTTAGCTGGCTGCGACGTCTTCGTCCCAGCGCCGGAAAGCAGCTACCAGAGCTTCCGGCTCAAGCGGCAACTCAATCGGATTGTTTGCAATCCAGTCGGCATATTCCGGACGACCAAACTCGGCAATCACGTCCTGGCTTTCCTTCGGTGCCATCTCGATCGTGACATCCTTGACCGCAGGACCCGGATAGAAATAGCCCGCATCGTAGGAATAGGCCTGCTGATCAGGCTTGAGCGCGAACTTGATAAACTCCATCAGGACCGCGACCTTTTCTTCGGAAACGCCTTTCGGAATTGCGAAGTAATGCGCGTCACAGACCCAGTGGAAACCTTCCAGTTTGCTGACTGCCATTTCTTTTGGAACAACGCCCAACGCACGCGGGTTGATATCCCAACCGGTTGTGGTTGCGGTCATATAGCGCGTGCCTTCGCCGAGCTCTTTCATCAGAGCGCCGGTGCCGGCAGGATAATATTCGATATTCTTGTGCAGTTCCTTGAGATAGGCCCAGGTCTTGTCCCAGCCCTTGACCGGATCTTTCGGGTCGCTGTCGCCAAGAAGGTAAGGCAGGCCCATCAGGAACGTGCGGCCCGGGCCTGAATTTGCCGGACGTGCATAGATGAATTTGTTTGGATTTTCCTTGGTCCAGGCCAGAAGCTCTTCGGCCGTCTTTGGCGGCGTCTTGACCTTCTCAGGGTGATATTCGAGCAATGGACCGGACGGGTAATAGGAAACCACAACGCCTTTGCCCTTTGACATTTCCTGCATACGCCAAGCGGGCTCGAGATAGATATCCTGCAATTTTGGCAGGCCATTGTCTGGAAGAGCAATGATATCGGTCCAGATATCGTCAGCAAGCCCTGCAGATAGCGCATCTGGGCCAATAATCACCAGATCGATATCGATACGGTTGGCGCGCTGTTGCGCCTTGATTTTGCCCGGCAGTTCCGGTGCTGGTGCTTTGTTGAACGTGAAGCGCGAAACGAGCGCTTTTTGTTCAGAAGCAAAATTGTCGAAAATCGGCTGCGTCAACGCGAGATTGCCAGCCGCGTCAATGACATTCAGGGCGACAGGCGATGATGGCAGCTTTGCCGATTGTGCCCATGCAGCACCCTTGGGCAGCAAAAGTCCTGCGCCAGTTGCAAGTCCGGCCCCCGCCATGAATGTGCGGCGTGAAATTCCTTTGGTCATGTTCTCCTCCACCTTTTTTACTTGTCCCGCACACACCGCTTCCTCCTGTCGGTACGCGCCGGTTTTCTATTTTTCAGACAATTGCATCGGTCTCCCAACCCGCAACGACCTTTTCGAGCGCCTTGCGGTCAGCCGTTTCAAGTTTAGGCAGGCCCGGTAGCCGCACATCGCCAACAGCAAGACCCTGAATTTGCAGTGCTTCCTTGACCACTGTGACGTTTGCACCATTGCGGTATTTGGTCCGCATGGTTTCAAAATCGGCGATGCTTTCAACAACGGCACGAGCCCGGGCGTAATCACCAGCTTCCAGCGCGTTCCAGACAGCCAGCGAGCGGTCAGGAGCCACATTAACGAGACCGGATGTGAAACCCCGCCCGCCTAATGCGTAAAACGGCAGTGCCCAGCTTTCGGCGAGACCGCAAATCCAGGTCGCATCGGTTCCCTTGGTTGCGCGGCAGCATTCAAAGAACAACATCGTGTTCTGCGATGCGAATTTCACACCGGCAACCTTCGGATGGGTTGCAAGCCGGACCATCTCGTCCAACGGGATCAGATCGGAGCGGATATAGGCAACGATCGGAAGGTCGGTAGCTTCTGCAATCTCGATAAAGTAATCGACCTGTGCATGAGGGGCAGCGAAGGGATCAAGCGGATGATGGATCATCACGCCATTCGCACCCTCAGCCTGTGCGGCTTTTGAGACCTTGATTGCATCGCGGACCGAACGTCCGGCTGCGGCTGTTACCGCAGCTTTGCCATCAGCCGCTTTGACGGCGATTGCCTGCAGGCGGATCACTTCATCCACAGTCATGCTGTAGAACTCACCGGTATTGCCGCCGGTCACGATGTTATGCACGCCAGCTTTTGCGATACGTGCAACAATTTCGGTGGTTAGTGCGGCATCAATCTCGCCATCTGTGTTATAGGCAGTCGCATGCACGCCCGAGATGCCTCTCAGCACCCCGCGGTATTCCGCTAAATTCATATTACCCTCCCAGGTACTGGTCAGAAGACCAGTTCGATATGTGTATCCCCCGCTTTCACGATGTGCTCCCGCATCAATCGCTCGGCTAAATCCCCGTTTCTGGCCGTAATGGCCTGCATGATCGCTTCGTGTTCGCCAAATGATTGTCGACGCACATCTTCGCGAGACAGCACCGTTACCCGTGCCGCATGATCATACATCCGCTGCGCATTTTGCAGCCGTCGCAGATATTCGCATCCCGATGCCTCGTGAATGGCATCATGAAATTTCTCATTGAGCTCGATCAGCGCATCCACATCACCGGATTCAACAGCGGCCCGCATTTCCTCAATGACTGCGCGAAGAAAGGCAAAAGCTTCTTCATCGCCGTGTTTTGCAGCCTGACGCGCGATAATGCTTTCAAGCGCTGCACGCGCCAGCGTCATCTCTTCGGCCTGTCGCGCATTGAACGAAACAAACGTACCGCGTCGCGCTTCCGTGCGTACCAGCCCCTCACCCTCCAACTGGCGAAGCGCTTCTTTCAAAGGACTGGTGCTGATACCCAGATCAGCAGCCAACTGTCGCTCATTCAATCTGTCGCCGGACTTCAGCCGACCCGAAATGATCGCCTCCCGCAGATCGTCATGCACATGATCTCTAAGGCTCTTCACCTTGATCGGTGAAAATTGGGAAACACTGTCACGCAAGGGCGCACCTGCTTGTCATCCGAAATTACTACACGATCTTGGAGCAGCTGATTAAATATGTCAATATCTGATGTATCAGACATCAGATATGCGATTTACGAGGTCCTATAGTTGATTACAAAGTTCATTACTCATTGAATTAATTATGTTTTCTTCAGGAAATCGAAAATAGGCGAACCACTGAAGAGGCGCGTAAAACAGACAGGATAAAAAAATAGCTGCCATGAGCGGCAAAGCATTTGCCATTCATGGCAGCCAAAAGAAGACAGAATCGTTGCGGTTAGCGAGCCAAACCTGCCGCTAACAAATATTGAACGGATTGCTGGATTTTGTTCTTATCGCGCAATTCGAGAATAAGGCGTGGATTGCTTTCCAGCTTCGACAAAGCTGCAAAAACAGCGTGCCAGCGGATCGTGCCTTCGCCGATTGCCCAATGGCGATCTGCATGGCCGTCAGCGTCCTGAAGATGAACGTGCTCAAGACGATTTCCCGCGCGGCTGATGAAATAATCAACCGGATGCGCGCCCATGGAGCCATAGGCAAAATGCGCGTGTCCCGTATCAACGGAAACGGCTACAGACTTCGACTGAAAACTATCGGCCAGAATACGGCGCAGGTCTGGATCGATATCTTCGATATTTTCGATCACAAGCGTACAGCCAATTTCTTCTGCGCGTTTTACAACTGAAGCAAGTGTGCCATGGGCATAGTCAACAATGTCCTCAGCGCTGCCCGCCACATTGTCGCGATTATTGTTGAACCAGAAATTATAAGGGCTGTGTACGACCATCTGCGTCGCGCCAATATATTCACAGACTTCCAGACCCTGCAGGTAGCGCTCGCGAACAATCTTGCGAATGTCTTCATCCGCATTCGACATGTTAAGTCCCCAGAACGGACCATGGATGCCAAGGCGTCCCTGATAGCCATCCAGAAGCGTTTTGATGCGGTTTGCAGGGGTTTTCCAATCACCCTTCAACAGGCTGACATCAAAGAAATCCTGGATTTCCAGATCGCGGTTTTCAGAAACGATAAAATCGAGATGATTTTCGAGATAGGACAAAGGCACGGCTGCGCCGAGCAGCGGCAGATCAGACATGGGATTTTTCCTGCGTTTGGCTGGATGGATTTGGGGAATTGAGATCTTCAGGCGGGTTGTTCAGCAAGGGCATGTCGCGATGCGACAACCAGATCAGGACTGTCAGACGTGATGTAAGCGACGTCTCGCTGCATCCAGCGATCAATCAGCACGCGATCATTCAGTGTCCAGACGCCAAGGCGTTCCTTGGGAAAAAGCGAGGTGATGCGCTCAAATTCGGCTTCAAACAGCGCGTAATGAACGCCGACATAATCGACCAGAGGTTCAACACTGGTGAAGAAATGCTCCAGTCCACCATTGCGCTCGACCCATTCAGCGTTGAGTGACATCAAACGTCTGATCTGTGGAGCAACGTTCGCACAGCGTTCAACGACACTGCGGTCGAAAGAGTGCAGAACGACACGTTCTTCGATGCCGCGTGCCTTGATGATTTCGACAGCCTTCTCAACCAGTCCTTCATATGGCTTGCCGTCTGGGCCAGACTTCAGCTCAACATAGAGATCGAGTTGAGGCTTGGCTGCGAGCACATCCAGCACTTCTTCAAAAGTCGGGATATGATCGTCGGTGACGACGCCCTGTTCATCTTTCAGATGAACGGCCCGACGGGTCTCATCATCCAGTTCGCGGACATGGCCCTGCGCATCGGTCGTGCGTTCAAGCGTGCTGTCATGGATTACCAGAATCTGACCGGCATTTGTCAGGTGAAGGTCGAACTCGACGCTATCGACGTCGAGTTTCTGCACATTTCTGAAACCTGTCAGCGAGTTTTCAGCCCATAGATTGCGTGCGCCGCGATGTGCCATGATCTTTTTCATTGCGATATTCCTATTGAACGGTTGGGTCCAGCTTGTCGCGCAGCCAGTCCCCGAGCAGGGAGATTGAAAGGGTGGTCAGCACGATGACCATCGCAGGTGCCAGCATGATCCAGGGTGCCTGCGTTAGATATTCACGCGCAAAGCCAACCATGTTTCCGAGTGAGCTTTCGGGTGGCTGCACGCCAAGGCCGAGAAATGAGAGGCCCGATTCCATCAGAATGATTTCCGGGAACGTCAGTGTCATCGACACGATCAGTGTGGAGGCGACATTGGGCAGGATATGGTGAAAATAGACGCGAAAAGGCGTAGCCCCCAGTTGTACAACAGCACTCGCATAACCCTGCGCACCGGCGGAAATCGCAAGACCACGCGCGATGCGCGCATAGCGCTCCCAGCCATAAAACCCCATGAGACAGATAAGCAGTGTCATCGAGTTGCCGAAGAAGGCCAGCACGGCAAGTGCCAGCACCATGAACGGAAGTGCTGCCTGAAAATCGGCCAGCATCAGCACCACCTGCTCAACCCAACCGCGGAAGCGTGCAGCCAGAAAGCCGAGCAGCGTTCCAAAAAATGCTGAGAGAATCGTGGCACCAAATGCGATGATTAGGGAAACCCGGATCGACTGCAAAAGACGTGAGTAGACATCGCGACCAAGCTCGTCCGTGCCCAGCCAATGACCGGGTGTACCAAGTGGAACAAGGCGCGCCATCAGATCCATTTTGGTGATCGGATAGGGCCGGAGAAGATCGGCAAAAATCACCACAAAAAGCATCAGAGCGAGCCAGAAGATCGCGAATGCAACGCTTGCCGGTACGGACTTGCGCAGACGGGTAACAAGCCCCGGCGCCCGGATTGCGGTCGTGCTGTGAAGAGCTGTGTCGGTCATCCTCAACCTCCCTTAATGCGCAGCCTTTGATCTCAGGCGCGGATCAAGAACACCGTAGAGAACATCGACAATGAGATTGGAGACAACCATGCAGCTTGCGATCATCAGAAGAAGACATTGCACAACTGCGAGGTCACGATTGGCGACCGAGACGACGAGCAAGCGCCCAACACCCGGCCATGAAAAGATGGTCTCCACGACAACCGCACCGGCAATCAGCGAGCCGACCATGAAGCCCACGATGGTGACAATGGGCACAGAGGCGTTGGGCAAGGCGTGTTTCCACACCACATCATGCCAGCTTACACCCTTGGCCGAAGCTGTGCGGATATAGGGTCGGCCCAGAACCTCGATCATCGCTGAACGCGAGAACCGGGCGAGAATTGCCGTGCCGCCAATCGCGATGGTGAGCGTTGGCAGGATGCCGTGTATCCACGTATCGCTGCCACCTGATGGCAACACACCCAGCTGGATCGAGAAGATCAGAACCAGCACGAGACCGAGAACAAACGACGGCACCGTGAAACCAAGAATGGAAAGCGTGATAACACCACGATCCGCAAAACCCTGGCGATGCAACGCGGCATAGACGCCTGCTGGAATACCAAGGCAGAGCTTGATGATCAGTGCTGGTATCGTGATTTGAAGGGTAGCAGGAACGCGCTGCAAAACCAGATCCATCGCCGATGCCTTGTCGCGCATGGATACGCCGAAATCAAAACTCAGTATCCCTTTGAGATAAGAGAGATATTGAATCCATAGTGGGTCATCCAGCCCCCATGCCTTGCGAAAAGCATTGATGGATTCCTGCGGTGCATCGGGGCCAAGCATGATCTGCGCGGGGTCGCCAGACATGCGCAGAACAACGAAAGCGAAGGTCATAACCAGAAACACTGTGACCACTGCACGAAAAAAGCGGGACGCTATATAAGAAAACATTCAAGCCTCACGCCGCAGTTTTAACCGGCTCGACAAAGTGACAGGCCGTCCTGCGGTCGTAACCGGAAACTTCAAGATCAGGCATTGTGGTCGGACACTGAAACCCAGCCATCGGACAACGGGGATGGAACACACAACCATCCGGTCGATTGGCCGGATTGGGTGGTTCGCCCTTCAGGATCATGCGGTGTTCAAGCCGTTTGCCGGGAACAGGCACGGAGGAAACGAGCGCTTTTGTATAGGGATGCTGTGGTGTTTCAAAAATGACGCCGGAGCTTGCTTCCTCGACGATCTTGCCGAGATACATCACCGCCACGCGGTCGCATATATTGCGCACCACCTTGAGATCATGGCTGATGAAAACCATGGCAACGCCGTGGCGTTCCTGCAAATCACGCAGCAGATTGACGACCTGCGCCTGAATGGAAACATCAAGTGCCGAAACCGGTTCATCGCAGACCAGCAGTCGTGGACTTGTTGCCAGTGCCCGCGCGATGATGACACGCTGGCGCTGGCCACCCGACAATTCATGCGGATAGCGATCTCGCTGATCGCGGCGGAGACCGACCGATATCATCAGCTCTTCGATACGTTCTTTAAGCTCTGTGCCTCGGGCCATGCCATGAATCTGCAAAGGCTCGCCGATTTGCGAGGCAATCGTCAGCCGTCGATCAAGCGCTGCAAGTGGGTCCTGAAAGACCAGCTGCATTTGCGCACGCAGCTTCCGCCATTCAGGCGTATTGCGCGGCGGCAACGGCTTTCCATCAAAGAACACCTGTCCTTCGCTGGCATCATCAATGCCAAGCAACATGCGGCCAAGGGTGGATTTGCCGCAACCAGATTCCCCTACGATACCCAGTGTTTCGCCGGGCTTGATCGTCAGGCTGACACCATCAACCGCTTTGACCGGATCAGCTTTTCTGAAGATACCGCCCGCCTGATAGGTCCGGACCAGATTGCGTGCTTCCAGAAGGTAACTCATGCCGCCGCTCCTTCTGCCTTTAGCGCACCCGCTATATTTGCCGCATCCGTATAGTGGGTATGCAACACGTCTTCTGCGTTGAAACACGCGACTTTCTGTCGGCTTAATTGACGGAGATCTGGGATATGTTTTTCACATTGCTCACTGACTTGCGGGCAGCGCGGAGCAAAGGCGCAGCCCTGTGGCAGGTTTCGCGGATCGGGAACCGTACCCGGAATGGCTCGTAGTCTTTCGCGACCACCATCGAGCCTTGGAATGGCATCGAACAGACCGAGTGTGTATGGATGTTTTGGCGTCTCGAACAGTTCTGCAGTTTGTCCGCTTTCAACAATCCGGCCCGCATACATCACTGACACGCGCTCGCAAATCTGACTCACCGCGCCAAGGTCATGGCTGATGAACACGATTGCCATGCCGGTTTCCTGCCTGATTTCATTCAGAAGATCGAGTATCTGCGCCTGAATGGTGACATCGAGTGCAGTGGTTGGCTCATCGGCAATGAGCACATCCGGCTCACCGGCCAATGCGATAGCGATCATGATCCGCTGACACTGGCCACCTGAAAATTCATGCGGGAAAAGATCAAAGCGTCGTGCAGCATCTGGAATGCCGACCCGCTCCATAAGTTTGACTGCTTCAAGCCGCGCTGCACTGCCCTTCAATCCGCGATGAAGAGACAATGATTCCACAATCTGCGGGCCAACTTTCTTGACCGGATTAAGCGACGAACTTGGATCTTGAAAAATCATTGCAACGCGACCGCCACGAACGCTTTCCTGCGCATGGCGGGGAGCACCAATCAGCTGTTGACCATCAACAACCACTGAACCGGAAACCGATGTTTTTCCCGGCAAAAGCCCAAGAGCTGCCAGCCAGGTTACGGATTTTCCGCACCCCGATTCCCCAACCAGACCCAGAGTTTCACCCCGGTCGATGTCGAGATTGATACCGTGCAGAACCTGCACACCGCTGAAAGAAACCTTTAAATCCCGAATGGAGACGAATGCCACCGTCTTCTCCTTTCGCTCGGTCAATCGCGGTTACTGGCGATTTTTCAGATGCATTTCATGAAGAGGAAAATGGCTGACGCGTAAACGCGTCAGCCATTCATCAGGATCAGACGTTCCAGTTGTTCGAACGGAAATCCATGGCGAATGCCGGAGCAGCCTTCCACTTCAGTTCCTTCTTCATGCCGGTAAACACGGCATTCTGATGCAGGATGTTGTAAACCGGATCTTCGCGCTCGCAGATTTCAAGCATACGCTTGATCGCCTTCTTGCGCTCTCCGCGATCGGTCGAAGTTTCCATGATGACCGACAGCTTGTTGACCTCTTCGTTCGACCAGTCCTTCTTCTGCTGGACTTCGCCGTTCGGGCCAAACTGAACCACCATTGGTGTGATCGGATCATTGATGTTGTTGGATGCCGACCAGTCACGGACACCCTTTGTGCCTGCTGGATCGTGAATCTGCGCCCAGTTTTCCTTCATCTCGATCTCGACATTGAGACCAACCTGCTTCCACATTTCTACCAGAACCTGAGCGGTTGGCGTCTGGTTGGTATAGTAGTTGTTGAGCAGACGATAAGGAATCGCATCGCCTTTGTAGTTGGCCTGCTTGAGCAGATCGCGTGCCAGTTCAGGATCAAACTTCGGTGGCTCCCAACCCTCGATAAACATGTCGGAGGTGCTGAAGCTTTCAAACTGCAGACCTGCCGGAACAACGGTCTGGCCAGCCCAGAGCGAATCCACGATTGCCTGACGGTCGATCGAATGGGTCATCGCGCGGCGAACGAGCGGATCGCGCAGGACTTCGTTCTGCGTGTTGAAGATCGTTGTACGATGGTTCCAGATGGTCGAGCTTTGAACTTCAAGGCCTGGATTGTTGGCAACATTGCCAATCTGGTCAGGTGGAAGATCACAGGCGAAGTCGTACTGACCCGAAATGAGGCCGTTTACGCGGCTTGCTACTTCTGGCACTTCCACGAAGCGGATCTGCTGAAGCGGTGGACGACCACCCCAATATTCGTCGTGGGCCTCAAGAACGAGTTCTACGTCAGGCTTATAATCGGCAACCTTGTAAGGGCCGGTCGTGACCGGCTTGCGTGCCCAATCAGTATAGGATTTCGCTTCATTCCAGGCGCGCTTGTTGGCGATCTGCGAACCAAAGGCGTAGAGACGGCCTTCAAGGGTGACGTCAGGTGTCGCGTTGTGGAAACGCACGGTGTATTTGTCGACAGCTTCAACGCCGCGAAGAGCTGGCCAAAGACGGCGCGAAATGCCTGGAATTGCAGCCGGCAGTTCTTTTTCAGTTTGCGGCTTGAAGTTTGCCTCATAAAGCGTCTTGCCACCGGCAGGCTCAGTGCCTGCAAAAAGGCGTTCGTCCGAGAACGAGAAGACGACGTCTTCAGCCGTCAGTTCATCACCATTATGGAACTTGACGCCCTGACGCAGCTTGAGTTCAATGGTCTTGTCGTCCAGACGCTTCCATTCGGTCGCAAGACCCGGAACAGGGCCCTGATTGCCCATCCAGTCACGCAGGATGAGACCTTCCCACAAATTCGGGAAGAAGACGCGCTCGCCAACATTCGACTGCTCGTTCCAGATATCGAGCGTGTTGTTGTTGGTGATCTTCTGCACGGCAATCGTGATCGAACGGCGCTGATTGGCGCGACCGATGCTTGGAAGGATAAGGGTGCCGGCGGTGGCTCCCATCAGACCTAATGCGTGACGACGATTAATAAGCATTCTTTACCCCGAACGATGGCGACCACCGCATCAACGATGACCAGCTGTGAGACTGCACGGGGAAATAGGCCTCCTTTGTAACAGGATTTTCTCAGTTCATTGAAGCTTTCTTGAATGCACGCGCTTTTGATGCTGCATGAGCGCAACAAAAAACCCGGCTCAAAGGCCGGGTTTTTCTTATTTTATAAGTTCAGCTGATTAAGCAGCAGAAGCCTTGATCCAGTCAGCAAGGCGGCTCTTTGGAGCAGCGCCAACCATGTTGGCGGCAAGTTCGCCGTCCTTGAACATCAGCAGCGTCGGGATCGAACGCACGCCGAACTGTGCTGCGAGTTCTGGGTTTTCGTCGATATTGACCTTGGCGATCTTGACCTGTCCAGCCATTTCAGCGGCGATTTCGTCAAGAGCCGGAGCGATCATCTTGCAAGGACCACACCATTCAGCCCAGAAATCAACGACCACAGGCTCGCTCGACTGAAGAACGTCCGACTGAAAATTGCTGTTATCGACCTTTACGGTTGCCATAGGGCTATCCTCATATCTGTTTGAGAGCATAAGACTCATCGAGAAACTGCTCATTTGACCATATCATGTGGCGTGTCAGCCCGCATTCGTCAAGCTCTGGTTGCTCACCTTTCCTTGAGAGTCACTGAGAGCCTTCAATGCTTCATTGAGCACGTTTTCCGGCAATGGCAGCAAATACGGGCCTTCCGTGAAGAGCAAAGCCACCTCAACAACCCTTCCCGGATAAAGAGGCGCAAGCAATTCCCGATAAAGCGCGAGCTGCGCCCGATAGGCAAAAGGCACGGCTTCAAGGGTCTTTGGTGGAGGTCGATTGGTTTTATAATCCACAATCAGCACACGGTTTTCATCAACGCTGATGCGGTCGATCTGGCCCGAGACGGCATGGTCTTTTCCGCCGAGATTGATCGTACCCATGACCGCCACCTCACCACGGGATCCGCGGGCAAAAACCGGCGCAAACTTTGGATCGGCCAGAATTGTTGCAACACTCGCCCAGGCTTTCGCGCGTTCAGCTTCCGGCCAGTCGGCAGCAATGCGTTCCAGATAATCCTGTGCAAGCTTCTCGCGCTCATTCGTGGCCACTTCTGGCAGATATTGCAGCAGCATATGGATCGCCGTACCGCGACGAAGAGCAAATGCAGACGTCTCGCCTCCCTGTCCCAGAACCGGCGACAGCGTATCAAGCGGTGGTTCTTCTTCCGCTTCAATCAATGCTGATGCACCTGATGGCGCCAACGGACGCGGCAGACCCGGTTCCGGCTTTATGGGCTTGCGATAGTCGAGCGGCAGTGGTGGCAGCTCTGCTGCTTTCGCCACTTCAGGCTCTGCAATCTCAGTGAGACCGCGCGGCGTGTTGCGGTAGCGTCGGGCGGCAACACCCGATACCGGATGTACAAAGGTTTCGGCCTTTGTGGTCAAAGCATCTTCAACCAGCCTGTGCCATGTCTCGCCGCTTTCACGCGAACCACGATAGCCACAGACAATCAGCTTATCTTCAGCACGCGTCATGCCTACATAGAGCAGGCGGCGATATTCTTCTTCCGCACGAGCCTTCAAGCCTTCAATCTGTGACGCCAAAAAGCCGGTCTGATAGCCAGCATTGGGCTGCCAGAGATAGCCTTTCACCTGTGGCCCGTCATTGCTGAGATCAAACGGGATCAGCTTGGGCGCGCGTGTTCCGCTCCAGACGGCATTGCCTGGATCAACCAGAAACACCACAGCACCTTCAAGCCCCTTGGCGGCATGAACCGTCATGATACGCACTTCGTTGCGGCCCTGATCAAGTTCGCGCTTGATCTGCGGTGAGGCCGCATCAAGCGTTTCCAGAAAAGCCTGCATACCCGGCAGACCAGCGCGTTCAGCCGAAAGCGCGTAGTTCTGGAATTCGTCGATAATATCGCCTGCTTCCGGTCCAAGCCGCGCCAGAAGCTTACGCCTTGCGCCATCTGCGCTGAGAATCCGCGCATAGAACTCGAAGATCGGCATGGTGTCGGCCATATTGCGCCAACGGCTCAGCGTCTTATGATCGCCGATCAGTGCCGGGTCTTCAAGGGATGCATGATAAAGGCGCTCAAACAGCGTTTCGCCGCTCTTGCGCGGATTGGCGAGCGCAAACAGCCTGTCATCATCCCAGCCAAACAGCGGGCTTTTGAGGAGAGAGGCCAATGACAAATCATCTGACGGCTGCAACACGAAACGCCCCAGCGCCATCAGATCCTGAATGGCGATGTGGCTTGTAAGCTTGAGCCGGTCGGCACCAGCCACCGGCACATGGCGCTCTTTGAGTGCGCGCGAAAGCGCTGGCATGAACTGATCGCGCTTACGAACCAGCACCATAATATCTTTCGGCGCAAGTTTGCGGTTCTGGCCCGGAATGGTTTCGCCACGATCAAGCCAGTAGCGAATGGTTGCTGCAATCTGTTCGGCGAGTTTGATAGCTGGAGCTTGCAAATGATCGACCGGCACGCGCCAGTCGTCGGGCTCCTCCACCTCTTCCGGCGTCAGCATATCCCAGATTTCCACCTCGCCCGGCTCATTATCACGAATGGCGGAGTGAACAGTGGCACCTGACAAGCCGCGATTAGCCTCGGGACGTGCAAAAACCTCGTCCACGGCTTGCAAAACATCAGGGGCCGACCGGAACGAGAAGTTGAGGCTTACGCGCTCGAATTTAAGCTCTGCATCCTGTGCTCTGAGGCTAACCGCCCTGCCCTGTGCAGCAAAGTCTTCCGGCACTGCACCCTGAAACGAGTAGATCGACTGTTTTTCATCGCCAACGGCAAACAGCGTGCGCTGCACATTACGCTGACCGAGGCCTGAGAAAAACTCTTCCGACAACATACGGATAACCTGCCACTGATCGGGGCTGGTATCCTGTGCTTCATCGACAAGAATATGATCAATGCCGCGATCAAGCTTATACTGCACCCATTGCCCTGCCCCATCACGCGCCAGAAGCGCCACTGTGCGGGTAATCAGGTCTTCAAAGTCGAGCAGACCGCGCTTGCGCTTCAAATCATGATAGCGCTGCAGGAGATTATCAATGAGTGTGAGCCCGGCCAGATTTAGCCGGATAAGCCGTAGCTCCTTGATCTTGTCGAGACCAATTTCAACACGCATTGCTGCGGCGTTAAAATCTTCCTCGAAATCCGGCAGCAGCTTTTTGACCGCAGCCGAGCCGACATAGGAACCGGATTTTGCTTCGCCGGTCGCTTTAAGGAAGGAAGCGCGCAGAACGGATTCCTTGTCGAAGCTGCTTTTAACCTTGTCATATTGCTTGAGCTGTAACGCAAAATCATGTGCGCGTGCCGCACCCTTCTGGATCGACAAAATGAGATCGAGTGCATCGTCGGAAAATTCCGGCACCGGCCACATATCATCCAGCAAATCGGATTCGCGCGTGTCTGGCCGGAAACGGAAATGCCTATGCAAAGTCTCGCTGCGCTCATCCGCATTACCAAGCGCCGTAATGTATTGCTGCAAGCCGTTGCGGCGACCAACAGCCTCATCAAGCAGTGCCTGCAAACCCATCTCGCCCGCTGCCTGCATGACATCGGCAAAGGCGTTTGCCAGTTCCGGATCGCCGCCGCCATGTGCAGTCTCAAGCAGGGTGCGTCGCGCTTCGCCGACAAGGGCGACCTGCATAAGATCGTCCATCATCTCGAAGTGGCCTGCAATATTCGCCTCAAGCGGGAACTGATGCAGGATGGCTTCGCAAAATGCGTGGATGGTCTGGATTTTCAACCCGCCCGGCGTTTCAAGCGCGCGCGCAAAAAGCCTGCGTGCCACCGCAAGCCGTGTCGCTCCCGGGCGCCTGCCTTCGAGCTTGATAAGCCTGTCAGCCAGATCCTCATCCGGCAACATTGCCCATTCGGACAATCGCGCAAAGACGCGGTTCTGCATGACGGCTGCCGCCGCCTTGGTATAGGTGAGACAAAGGATTTTTGACGGATCAGTGCCTTCGAGCAGCAGCCGGATAACGCGCTCGGTCAGAACGTGAGTCTTACCCGAACCGGCATTCGCCGACACCCAGACAGAGGCCAGCGGATTGGCGGCACTGGCCTGCGCGTCGATTGTTTCCTTTGGAATGACACGTTGTTTTTTCATTCGCCGCCCTCCCCGCCAGCATCACCACCAGCGGACCATTCCAGCACACGAGCCAGATGATCATAATCGCCAGTCAAATCTGTCTCACGAAAAGGAAGCGCGCGGGAAAGATAACCCTTAGCCGGATTCTGATATTCAGCAAGCAGCTGCGTCAATCGTTGCCAAGCCTCTTCGCCAAGGGCGGGCGCGGTCTTTTCAGATGGTGGCCGACCGATCTTCAAAATCGATTCCGGCTTCACCTCTCCGCCTGCCCGTAATCGCACATAGGTCAGATCAGACGCTCGAACAGAACCCAGTTCGCGGAACGCACCGCGCACGAGAAGAGCAGCTTCAAGCGCCAGCTGTGGCGACAAGAGGACATGCGCCTGTCTTGGCGATGGCGTGGAGCCGGTCTTATAGTCGATCACTTCCGCAGTTCCGTCGCGCATCAGATCGATACGATCGGCGCGGCCCGACAGGGTGATGCCAAGACTTTCAACCTCGCGCTTATCCGACGAAATTTCGGCAAAGCGGGTCTGAACATTATAAGCACGCTCCCGCTCCCATTCGAGGAATTGCGGAATAAGTGCGGTAAAACGCGGCCACCAGACTGCTTCGATCTCAATGGGCAGATCCATTTCGCCAAAGAAATGCCGGCCAAATTCTTCAAGTTGCGCGCTCGCATCTGGCGCCAGCGGATCGATGCCCTCTTCTGTGAAATGTCCAAGAATGTCGTGAAAAAGCGTTCCACGTTCTGCGGCTGCCGGATCGCGGACCAGCGGCTCCAGCGGACGCAACTTCAGAATTTTTCGAGCGAAAATCGCATAAGGATCGCGACGCAGCGTTTCAATTTCCGTGACTGAAAAATGCTTGGGCCGCGCGCTTACAGGTGGTGTCGGTTCCGGGCGTTTGACAAAAGGCACATCAGGCGCCTGATCGATTTCACGCGCCCAATGAATAAAACGTTGCCCACGCGAGCGCATATCCTTGGTCACATCTGAACCCAGAACCGTTTCAAGCCGCTGCAACCAGCGCGACGGAATCGTCGGCGCATTATCAGAACGCTGCGAACGCGAAAGCACGACATGATCCATGCCAAGCGCCATTTGAAAATCATGTGCTGCAAGGCCGGTACGGCGCTCAGGTGGATCAAGCGCGATCATCGCCTTCATAGGACGCGACATGAACGGGTCGTTGCGCGTCTTAGCGGGCCATGTGCCTTCGTTGAGACCACCGATCACCAACGTATCCATGGTCTGCAAACGCGCTTCCAGCGCACCCCAGATGAAAACGCGCGGATGGCCACCCGGATGCGGCTTGACGGTTTCGCCCGACATCAGAGCTTCAAGAATTGCGGGCCATTCAATAGCCTCGAAATCCAGACCCGCTTCGCTCGCCACAAGCTGACGCAGAAATGAAGCCAGCTTCTCGCCATGCTCGCCGGAATAATAACGCGTGACGCTTTCGCTTTCATCACGCGCCAGATTCTCCAGCGCTTCCACAGTTGCCCGTGTAATCTCACCAATATCCGTTCGCCGGTTAAAGGTGGCAAAAGGTGCCAGCGGCGCAACAGCTTCCGACAAGCTCACGCAAAGCGCGCGCGCCGCTTCGATCATGTCAGGCGTAACAGTCGCGTGCCATGCCGGTTGCCATGACTGGCTGGCGCTTTCTTCCATGCGGCGATCGAAAAAGGCAGGAAGATCGATGATCGATGCCCTGCCCGTACCGCCCCGGAACGCCACCAGTTCAAGTGTTTCCGCAGCCAGTCGCCGGTCAATGCGCTTGCCACCAAGCCGTAGCATCGGGTGCTTGACCAGCGCTAAAAGGGCCACAGGATCGCCGGGGTTGAACACGGTTTCGACCATGAGACGCATCAACGTCGCGGTTTCGATATCGCGCAAATGGCGACCGCCGGAATCATCGGCGTCGATGCCAAAGCGGGCGAGTTCGCCCACCACGCGGCGCGCGAGATTTCTATCGGCAGTAACCAATGCTGCGGTCTTGTTTTCATCGCTGATCGCATCGCGAAGCGCCAGGGCCACTGCCAGCGCTTCCTCACGCTCATTGGCGGTTTCAATCAGATCGATCTTTTGAGCCGATTGCAGCAATCTGTGGGGCTGCATATCCGCATCGCGGTTGAGCAGGCTCCATGCATCCGTGGTTTCTGCCGGGCGCAGCGCTTCGCTGACCACACGCTCCAGCACACGTTTGTTAACCGGCATATCTTCGATATGTTCGACATCTTTGCGTAATACCCCAATAGCCTGCAACAGCTTGTGGAGACCATATTGCGGGTGGCCGAAGGTGGATGGATTATCATCCGAAGCCCCCAGCAGGTTCCAAGCGCCTTCATCAAGATCACGATCAAGTCCCGGCAGAACCACAGCACCTTGCGGCAGTCGGGCAATGACTGAAACGAGCTCGGCAGTCGCGGGAATAGAGCCTGTGGAACCAGCCGCAATCACAGGCCCTTGCGGCGGATGATCACGCAGTCGCCGCACCTCACCCCAGATCAGTTCATTGCGGTGCGCTGCCGGATTGGACAGCTTGCGCTCTTCCAGAATTTCCGGCCAGAGTTTCGTGACAATATCGAGAAAGCCGAGCGTGACCTGCCACCAGTCGGCAAGATCATCGGGCGCAATGCTGGCAAGCTCACTCCATTTGGCATTGTCGGTTTCGACCTGATCCATCAGGCCAGCCAGATCACGCGCAAGCCAAATCGCGTCAGAGGTTGTTGCGGGAACCGAAACATCATCGACGCCAAACAGCGCCCGCACATGCGCAGGCAGCGATTCTCGCCATGGGCGAATGAGCCGCGCCAGCAGCAACAGCCGTTCAGCCTTGCCAATTGGCGGATTAAGATCGAATACGCCGCTTGTGGCTGCGTTGAAAAAAGCCGCATCCTCATCCACATCGCCCAGCGGGCGAATGGTCGGAAGGATCGCAGATTTAGCCGGATTCATATCTACCAGGATGGAACGAAGCGCACGCGCTGCACGGCGCGTCGGCACATAGATGGTCGCGTTCGCTAATGCCAGTGGGTCAGAGGCATTACCCGGAAAGCCTTCAATCAGGCGGCCTTCCAGAAGTGCCTTGGCAAAGGCTGGTAGAAAAGCTGTGCCGGATGGAATGGAAAAAAGCTTCGGCCTCGTAATGGTCATTCCGCCATGCTCTCCTTACGCAATTGCGGAAAGCACAGCCTCCGCCTCGCCGATTGCTTCCGGTGTTCCCACCGTAAGCCAATGCCCGGTCATGGGCATACCATAAAGACGTCCGGCTACAATGGCTTCATCAAAATAGCGATTGAGCGATGAAACACCCGGCTCGGCTTTGGCAAAAATACGCGGATGAATGACTGCTGCCCCGGCATAGATGACCGGGTCTCCCGCGACATCACGCAGACGGCGCAAGCGGCCTTCTTCATCCGCAACGAAATCGCCCTTACCTTCAAAACCTGTTGCCTGATCGAGCCTCGCCGTCATGAGAAGAATATCCATCCGGGCATCGTCCCAGACATGCGCCAGCGCCGAAATATTCGGCTGCGCCTCATCACCAACCCAGAATGTATCAGCATTGAGTACGTAGAACGGCTTACCCCCAAGCTGTGGCAGCACATTCACGATACCACCTGCAGAATCGAGCAGCAGATCACGCTCGTCGGAGATCGTGATTTTCGGCTTTGAGCGACTGCCAAGATAGTCGATCAGTTGGTCGGCTAAATAATGAACATTGACGATTGTATTCTCAACGCCTGCACCCGCCAGCGCATCCAAGCCCCAATCGATCAGCGGCTTGCCGGAAACCTTAACCAGCGGCTTGGGCATGGTTACGGTAATCGGGCGCATACGCTTGCCAAGACCTGCTGCAAGCATGATCGCTGTATCAGGACGTGTCATTGTTTCTCCAGCAATGCGAGATCATCAAACCAGCGGGCGACCGGCGCCATGACCGGATGCTTTAGGACGCGGCTAAGATAGTCGTGAATGCGGGGCAGATGCGCGAGATAATGCGGCTTGCCATCACGTTCATCAAGCCGCACGAACAGACCCAGCAGCTTGGCGTTGCGCTGCGCACCCATGGCGGCATAAGCCATGCGGAAAGCCGCTTCGTCAAACACATGGCCAAGCTTGCGGCGTTCATCGCGATAGGCATCCACCACTGCCTTTTCGAGCTCCGGCGTAATCGTCACGCGAGCATCAAGCGCCAGCGACGCGACATCATAGGCAGCAGGGCCGATCATCGCGTCCTGAAAGTCGATCGTGCCAATCTTGTTTGCGCCTTGCGCATCCTCAAACCAGAACAGATTTGGCGAATGATAATCACGCAGCAGCAGGCTTTTCTCGCAATCCGCAATAGCGTCGAGAACTTTGTCCCATGCCGCTTCATAAGCCTGCGCTTCTGCATCAGTCAGCTTGCGGCCCATCATGCGTGGCGCATACCATTGCCCGACAAGGCTCACTTCCATGATCATCGCATCACGATCAAAAGGTGCAATGATGTGATCTGGATAGCCTGCAACAGGCGCATGGTCGGGCCACTGAACCCCATGAAGATGCGCAAGAAACCGTCCAGCCGCTTCATAGCGTTCAGCCACCGGCTCACCCGATGGAGCCCTGATGCCCTCAAGCCCGAGATTTTCGAGGATCAGCAGTCCTGCATCAATATCAATAGCGCGCATTTGCGGCACGCGCAGGCCATTTTTCGCAAGCAGATCATCAATGGCCACGAAAGCCTGAATATTCTCTGCAATATGCGCAAGCTGGCGATAGGACTTGCCGTTGCGCAATGGCGGATCGTAGGGCATCGCGGGCGCATTCATCAGAATTTCAACGCCGTGCGCACTGTCGATAATCTCATATTTGCGCGGTGAAGCATCGCCCTGCAAATAGCGGCGCGTGGCCCCTGCCCGGTCGTTGTTTTCCAGGAAAGTGCGGATTTTCAGCGTGCGCTCAAGACGCGAAATCGCGGCTTCCGACCCGCTAATTGCGATGCGCCGCCCTGCCCCTTCGTGGGTTAATGTGACGGCAAAGCTCGGCTCTGGCAGAAAACCTTCCGCCTGTTCCGGCCATTCGGACAGCACAACACCATCTTCGAGAAACTCGACAAGTCCCAGCTCATCCAGCTCTTCGCCATGCGAAATCCGGTAAAGATCAGCGTGAGCGACGGGCAAGCGCAGCGCCTCATAGCTCTGCACCAGCGTGAATGTCGGGCTTGGCACCTCAAGCCCCTCATCATCGGCAATCGCGCGAATGACGGCGCGTGCGAGCGAGGATTTACCGGCGCCAAGATCGCCCGATAAAGTAACGAGATCGCCTTTGACCAGCGCCAAGGCGAAATCCTCGCCAAAGCGTTTGGTCGCAGCCTCATCGGGCAGGAACAATTCAAGACGGGTTATCGGGCTACTGATTGGGGTGCTCATAAAGCCCCGTTTACCTTATTCGGCGGCAACACGGAAGCTGCGCGCTTCCGCCGGGAAGCGACAAATAACGGTGGTTCCGATATCTGCGCCGGTTTCGATTTCCACGCGACCGCCATGCAGTTCGACAAAGCTTTTCACGATGGAAAGGCCAAGCCCCACGCCGCGTCTGCGACCGCCGTTCTGATAGGCCTGGAAACGCTTGAACACAGTATCAAGCACATCGCCCGGCATCCCCGGACCGTCATCATGCACGGCAAACAGAATATCCGTGCCTTCGCGGACAACCTGCAGCGAAACAGTGGAACCTTCCGGTGCATAATTGGAGGCGTTGGACAGGAGATTGAACAGCACCTGACGCACGCGATTGGCGTCGGCTCTGAAGGTTTCCACATCATCGGCAATATCGACATTGAGAGCGATGTCATGCTCCTGCAGACGCTCGCTCACACGCTTTGCCGCAGCCGAAATTTCATCCATGACAGCGACATCATCGATATCGAGCTGCATGATGCCTGCATCGACCGTTGCCAGATCGAGAATATCGTTGACGATGGTCAAAAGCACGGCAGACGATGTGCCGATATGATCCAGATATTCCAGCTGGCGCTCATTGAGCGAGCCAAAGGCCGGTGTCTGTAGCAGCTCGGTAAAGCCGATGATGTTTGTCAGCGGCGAACGCAGCTCGTAAGACACATGCTGCACGAAGTCGTTCTTGATCTGATCGGCAAGCGAAAGCGCTTCGTTCTTTTCCTTGAGCGCCCGTTCAACGCGCACCGTATCGGTGACATCGATGAAAGTGAGCATCGTCTGACCTTTCGGCAGTGGCACCACCGCATAGGAAAGGATCACACCGTCATCAAGTTCAACCTGCCCCATGCGCCCGTTGCGCTCATCCAGGAAGCCGGTGACAGAGGAAACGAAATCGTCCCAGATGCCATCGCCGCCACGCTGGCCGCAGAGCTTGGAAATGGTTGAGATATGCGTGCCTTCAACGGTGATGGCTGCAGGCAGCGACCAGAGGTCGGCAAAAGACGGATTGGAAAGGCGCAAACGGCCATCGGAGCCGAACACGGCGACGGCTTCTCCAAGATGGTCGAGCGTTTCGCCCTGTACCTTGATCAGCGTGTTGTAACGGCCTTCAAGCTCGAACTTCTCGGTCATGTTCTCAAAGAACCACGTCACGCCGCCTTGCGGATGCGGATTGGCAACCACGCGCAGGATACGGGTATCCGGCAGATGCCACATATGTTCTTCCGGCTCGACAGCGCGGTAGGCCGCAAGCATGGAATCCTTCCATTTGCGCCATTCCGGCTGTTCCGGCAGCTTGCCTTCCGAACGCAGACGATCAAACAGCAGCGTATTGCTCGGATGTGTCTCAAGCCAGGCCGTATCGAGCGACCAGAGCGAAACGAAAGCCTGATTGAAGAATTGCAGCTTCATATCTGGATCGAAGATCGCCACAGCGGTTGAAAGCTGATCGAGCGTCTCGGCATGGCTCTTCAATGTGCGACTTAATTCTTCGCGGATCTGCTCGACTTCGCTGAGATCAAAGCCCAGACCGGCAGAACCTGCCTCCGCACTCACATCCGTCACATCAAAAATGCGGCGGTCGCCACGCACGACGGCAGGCAGTTTTTCATATAGATCAGGCTCTGCAAACCGATCACGTTCCAGACGTTGACGGGCCTGCGCGCCAAAAAGCTCGCGACGCTCGGACGTTGCCTGTGTGCCGTCTACAGCATCCACAGCCCGCGCATAGGCGGCATTGACCCATTCCATGCGTCCATCGGTGCCACGCACCCAGACCGGCTGTTCAAGACGGTCGAGCAGATGACGCAACAAAGCCAGTTTTTCTGATAGCTCGCGGTTCTGTGCCTGAAGCGCTGCACGCTCGGCCTGCACGCCCTGAAGACCAAGGAAACGCACGATAGCAAAGCTACCCGAAGTGCGGCCATAGACGTCGAGCAGGGTGCCATTGCTGGTTTCGACCGTCAGATCGAAAGCATGGGCCTGCTCACGCAGCGCAGAAACCGCGCGTTCAAGCTCGGCAACCGATTGCGGACGCAGCCAGCGACCAAAAGCGAGGAAATGCGAGCGATCCTGTGGCGCGCCGCTATCAAACGGCAGTTGCCCGACCACATCGGCACGCGCGCCATGGGCATCCCAGACAACTGCACGCTGATCTTTGAGATTAAGCAACGCTTCATTGCGCTGCGCGGTCAGATTCATATCCGAGAGGCGCGAGCGCAAATCATTGTTCTGATGCGCAATTTTTGAGCGGTCGCGGATAAGCCAGCCAGCCGAGAGCAGGGCTGCGCCCATGGCGCCCAAAAACATCGAAAACTGGATGACTTCAAAAGCACCAACGCTGCCACCGAAAGGCAATTCGATACGTGCCGAATTTTCAGCGCCTTGTGCAAATGCCGGAACAGCCGCAACAAGTGCGGCAAAGGAAACTGAAGCCTTGAGAACAACCCGTTTGAGAGGGCTTGCAGCCAATGAAAGCGATGCTTTCAGGTGCCTGCCTGCGCTGTATGCGGATTTGCTCCGCAAGCTCCCCGTTGAGCCGGTCTCTGGCATATTTCCCTTGTCTCCGCCGCCCGGAAGCATTCTCAAAAAGAGGACTCCCGTATTTCAAAATTCTTCATTCCAGCTCTCTCGCATCGCCACAATGCTGAAAGCCAGACATGTTTCGAGGATGAATAGGTCGCCCGTCTTTCGCCTGAACCGGCAAAAAACGCCCAACGCAAACACCCGTCAAAACACATTGATTCGTCTTCACAATACCCTCACCGTGAATCCGCGTGAAGCGTGTTGCACGCAAAAATAAAGGCCGGGCAACGTAAAGATGCCCGACCTACAAGATGTAGCAGTATGGTTAACGGGTAATTAATACCTGTAGTGTTCCGACTTGAATGGGCCCTGCGGCGTTACGCCGATATATGCGGCCTGTTCCTCAGAAAGCACAGTCAGCTTGGCGCCGAGCTTGTCGAGATGCAGGCGTGCAACCTTCTCATCGAGGTGCTTTGGCAGGACATAGACTTCATTCTTATACGCGTCGGTACGCGTGAAGAGTTCGATCTGGCCCAGAACCTGATTGGTGAAGGAAGCCGACATAACGAAGCTTGGATGGCCGGTTGCGTTGCCGAGGTTGAGCAGGCGGCCTTCCGACAGAAGGATGATGCGCTTGCCATCCGGGAATTCAACCAGATCGACCTGTGGCTTCACGTTGGTCCATTTCAGGTTACGCAGTCCTGCAACCTGAATTTCATTGTCGAAGTGACCGATATTGCCGACGATGGCCATATCCTTCAGCTTGCGCATATGATCGAGCGTGATGACGTCCTTATTGCCGGTCGTCGAGATCACGATATCAGCGGTCGAAGCTGCGTCATCGAGCGTTACGACTTCAAAGCCGTCCATTGCAGCCTGAAGCGCGCAGATAGGATCAACTTCCGTGACCTTCACGCGGGCACCGGCACCAGCGAGCGATGCAGCCGAGCCTTTGCCAACGTCGCCATAACCGCAAACGACAGCAACCTTGCCAGCCATCATGACGTCTGTACCGCGACGGATGCCGTCAACCAGCGATTCCTTGCAGCCATACTTGTTGTCGAACTTCGACTTGGTGACGCTGTCATTGACGTTGATTGCCGGGAAGGGCAGGAGGCCCTTCTTCTGCAGCTGGTAAAGACGATTGACGCCTGTGGTGGTTTCTTCGGTCACACCTTTGATCGCATCGCGCTGACGCGTGAAGAAGCCTGGGGTTTCAGCCATACGCTTCTTGATCTGAGCGAACAGAACTTCTTCTTCTTCACTTTCAGGCTTGGAAAGAACGTCTTCGCCAGCCTCAGCGCGCGCGCCGATCAGGATATACATGGTAGCATCGCCACCATCATCGAGGATCATGTTGGATGGTTCGCCATCCGTCCACTGGAAGATCTTGTCGGTATAGGTCCAATATTCTTCAAGCGTTTCGCCCTTGATGGCGAAAACCGGCGTGCCGGTGGCTGCAATCGCTGCCGCTGCATGATCCTGCGTCGAGAAAATATTGCAGGAAGCCCAGCGCACATCGGCGCCGAGCGCCTTCAGTGTTTCGATCAGCACGGCGGTCTGGATCGTCATATGCAGCGAACCGGAGATGCGCGCGCCCTTGAGCGGCTGCGACTTGCCGAATTCTTCGCGCGCGGCCATCAGGCCCGGCATTTCGGTTTCAGCAATATCGAGTTCCTTGCGGCCCCAATCGGCAAGACCGAGATCCTTGACGACAAAATCCTGACTTGCGGTCATCATCTGCTCCAATCAAATTTGTTTAGAAGCCCAAAAGGATGCGAAAGGGCTTCGGCTGGCGTTCTGATTAGCAGATCAGCACGCACAGCACAACGCAACATAAAGAAATCTTTATGTGTCTATATCAATTGATTGAGAAGCAGCGGAACGCCCGGAGACTCAGCACTCCTCGCCGAACTTATCGGCAATAAGTGTCTGAAGTGCATCGAGCACGGCGTCAGCCTGTTCGCCAGATGCGCGAACGTCGATGCAGCAGCCCGGGGAGGCTGCCAGCATCATCAAACCCATGATCGACGTGCCGCCAACAGTCATTCCGTCCTTGCTGACGCGGACATGAGCGTTGTAACCGTCGACGAGCTGCACAAATTTAGCCGATGCGCGGGCGTGAAGTCCGCGCTTGTTGACGATCTCGAAAGACCGGGACGAGGCGCTATCGGCATCGTATTCGCCGGTAACGGCTACGGTTGGATGCATGGACTACTTTCCTGTCAGAACCTGACTTGCAACATTGATGTACTTACGCCCCGCATCCTGCGCTTCGCGCAGTGCCGTCTTGATGTCTCCACCAATACGAACACTTGAAAGCTTGATGAGCATCGGCAGGTTCACACCAGCGATCACCTCGATCTTGCCTTCTTCCATCACCGAAATAGCCAGATTCGACGGTGTGCCGCCGAACATATCCGTCAGAACGATGACACCTCTGCCATTATCGGCACGATCAACGGCATCGACAATATCGCGACGACGCTGTTCCATGTCATCTTCGGCACCGATACATACGGTCTCGAAATTGTCTTGCGGGCCAACCACATGCTCAACCGCATGGAGAAACTCTTCGGCCAGCCTTCCGTGCGTAACAAGCACGAGTCCGATCATACTTTAAAAGCTCCTGTCGTGTACCCGCCGCTTGAACCCGCCAAAGGCGCAGATGGCACAAAAACCCTGCCGGCCTCTAGCCGACGAGTTGTGCATCTTGGCAGGGCAAATCTTGATATCAAGTGAAAAATTTCAGCTCTGCCTTGAAAAAAGCAAAATGCCGCAGCGTTAGGCACGTCTTTTGGATTCTTATGAATTATATAATCATTCGAATTGTCACGGCCAAGTCTTGTAGAAGAGACTGGCCTCTATAGCCCGGGAAAGCGCGTTGGAATCGCCATTTGACGACAGCGCAGGCAGTAAGAGGCGCGGCACCTCGATATCGTCAAACTGCCATTTTTCGCCGCTGGGATAACGCTCGGCTTCATCGCGTCCAACCAGCATGACCACAAGATCAAGCGGCGTCTGTTTCACATAAGCAACAGTGAACAGACCTGCACCGCGAATCTCAACCCCTCCGGCGAGCGCATCGGGAACACTCGCGACAAGTCTTTCACCTTCCAAATGCAGAAGCGTGCGATCATCGGCAACAAGACAAGCCTGATCGCCGCGCATCTTGGCGCGCTCAATCAGGGTGAGGGCGAGTTCTGTCTTTCCGGCACCGGATTTTCCCATCAGCATGACACCGCGTCCCTGCAACTGAACAGTTGTTGCATGGAGACCGCTTTTTTCCTGTTCGGGTGTCATGTCGAAATTACGCGCTAGCCGGAAGATCGACGATGAAGCGGGCGCCCTTCATCTGATCCGGATCATCCGCATCAATGATATTTTCTGCTGTCAGCGTACCACCATGAGCTTCAATGATCTGGCGGCTGATCGACAGCCCAAGACCCGAATTCTGGCCGAAAGCTTCCGATGCGGGGCGGTCAGTATAGAAGCGCTCGAAAATACGCTCGATATTTTCAATCGGAATACCGGGGCCGTTATCTTCGACCAGAACACGCAAACGGCCACCTTCACCAGTCAGGGTAACTTCAATGCGGCCCGTATCTTCCGGCACGAAAGAACGCGCATTTTCGATCAGGTTGCTGATGACTTGTCCCAGACGCAGATCGTGACCGGCAACGAAGAAGCCCTTCTTGCCCGCCGGGAACTTGCCCGTATTGAATACAATCTCTGTACCAACCTTGTTGCGGCGAACTTCGCGCGCAGCATTGACCAGACTGTTGAGCAGCGTCTTCATATCGACGCGGTCGGAATGTTCGCGCGCGAGCTCTGCATCCAGACGCGAGGCATCAGAAATATCGGTAATCAGGCGATCCAGGCGGCGCACATCATGCTGGATCACATCCAGCAGGCGTTTTCGCGAATCATCGTTCTTGGCGAGCGGCAGCGTTTCAACGGCACTGCGCAGCGAGGTGAGGGGGTTTTTCAGCTCGTGGCTCACATCAGCTGCGAAACTCTCAATCGCCTCGATGCGCGTATAAAGCGCGTCGGTCATTGCGCGGATAGAGGTCGAAAGATGCCCCACTTCGTCCTGACGTTCGGAGAAATCCGGAATTTCCTCACGGCTCTTAACACCAAGACGCACACGGTCGGCGGCAGCCGCCAGCTTCCGCAATGGGCTTGCAATCGTCGACGCCAAAAACAGCGACAGGATAACCATGACCGCGGCCACAACGCCAAAGACCCGGAAAACGGCCATGCGTTCGCCCTGCACGATCTTGTCGATATCGTCACCTTCGGTCGAAAGCAAAAGGACGCCCAGAATAGCGCGTGACTGCTGGATGGGCACTGCCACCGAAACGACCAATTCGCCCTGCTGGTTACGCCGCTGTGCTGTTTGCGGAGAGCCGGTCAGCGCACGAACGATTTCCTGATAAGCAAGACCATTACCGCCTGGCTGTTCCTGATAAAGCGGCAGACCGCCGCCATAAAACAGACGTGAGAACCAACCGGTAAAGCGCTCCCAGGCGCTCGGTTCATCTTCTTCGATTGCTGGCAGATCATAACGGAAAACCGGACCGCCAGACGCGAAAGCCGGGGCATAGAGCGAGCGGGAATCCAGCAGAAGGTTGGCGTAATGATCGTAAATGCGGGCGCGCGTACTGGTCGGTGAAATCAGCTGGCGCAGCATCGGGGAGACTTTTTCCGGATTAATCGGGAATTCCCAGTTATCCGGTGAATCGGGCGAAGGCGTAATGCTTTGTCCCGCTTGAAGCTCCAGAAGTTTTTCCGGGTCGATCATCAGCGAATTGGTATCAACCGTTGCGGATGAAGATATAGCTGCCGCAATGATCTTGCCTTGCGTGAGCAAGCTTTCGATCTTGGCGTCGATCAGCCCCTCGCGGAACTGGTTCATATAAAGAATGCCGGAAACAAGCACGGCAAGGGCTGCAAGATTGAGGAAGAGAATACGGCGCGTCAGGCTTGAGAAGAGAAACTGACCCAGAAACCGGCTGAAGGGCGCAAAAAGACGACGCAGGAAAAGCGAACGTTGCCGCCGCGCCCTACGTTCTCTCATGGTAACGGCACTGTCTTTCCGGGTTTCGGCGACCATGTCGCTTCAATCTTACTTTCTTAGAGCATTTCCTATTCAGGATGAATCATGGGGAATGCTCGATCTCTTTGTTTTTATCGCATTATCCGACGCAAAACCGCTTCGCACTTTTGCTGGAAATGCTCTAATAAGCCTCCGGGCCTCTAATGGCCCGGCGCTCTCATAACTTCATATTACGCTTCGCGGAAGCGGTAACCGACGCCATAGAGCGTTTCGATCATCTCAAAATCGTCATCGGTCGATTTGAACTTCTTGCGAAGGCGCTTGATGTGGCTGTCGATGGTACGGTCATCCACATAGACCTGCTCATCATAAGCCGCATCCATCAGCGCGTCACGGCTTTTCACAACACCGGGGCGCTGTGCAAGCGAGTGAAGGATGAGGAATTCGGTCACAGTAAGCGTTACCGGCTCACCTTTCCAGGTGCAGGTGTGGCGTTCCTGATCCATGACCAGCTGGCCACGTTCCAGCGATTTGGCCTGCTGGCCGGCCGGCTTTGCGGTGCCATCACGCGCTGCAACACGGCGCAGCACGGCCTTCACACGTTCGACCAGAAGACGCTGCGAGAACGGCTTGGTGATGAAATCGTCAGCGCCCATCTTGAGGCCGAACAATTCATCGATTTCGTCGTCCTTGGACGTCAGGAAGATGACGGGAAGATCAGACTTCTGGCGCAGGCGGCGCAGAAGTTCCATACCATCCATGCGCGGCATCTTGATATCAAAGATCGCAAGGTTCGGTGGACGCGCCATCAGACCATCCAAAGCGGAAGCCCCATCGGTATAGGTCTCCACGCGATAGCCTTCCGACTCCAGAGCAATGGAAACGGAGGTCAGAATGTTGCGGTCATCGTCGACCAGCGCAATTGTCTGCGTTGCCGAAGCTTCCTTCATGCGGACCTTCTCCTTTTTAAACCGCCCCGATCACGGCAGCGGCAGAAATAACCGAACGCCTCCTGGCGTCTCGTCTGCAAATTCTCTTTGTCAGTTCGCCTAAGAAGTGGTTCCTGCTGCCTGACAAATCAATAGTATAACAGTCATGCCGCTTGTGCAGTACAAATTAGGTACAAAATGTGGCAGCCGCTCAACTAACCATCCATGCCCTGCTGCGATTCCTTTTCCTTGGTTAATGCAATCGACAATTGTTCTTCATCAAAAATACACCCGATAACGTGAAGATTAAACGATTTAAAAAAGTTTCAATTTTTTTAAATCGATTAAATATTTGATTTGATTTAATTAATCTGTTTCTGACTGCCATCCCGGATTAAAATGAACCGGGCCAACAAACTTTAGAACCAGATGGCGGAGAGACCATGAAAGAGATCGGCATTCACAATACTGCCGCTTCCATTGCCACTTCAGGATTGAAGGAACTGTCCGCAGTCTTTTATAATTTTGGACCGGCCCGGCTTTATGAAGAGACTATTCGCCGTGGCGAAGCAGAGCTTTCAGCACAAGGAGCCCTTGTTGCTAGAACGGGCCAGCACACCGGCCGTTCGCCAAAAGACAAATTCGTTGTTCGCGATGCAAACACCGAAGATCAGGTCTGGTGGGACAACAACAAGCCAATGACGCCTGAGGCTTTCGAGCTTCTCTATGCCGATTTCATCGAACATGCGAAGGGCAAGGAGCTTTTCGTACAGGATCTCATCGGCGGCGCTGACGAAGACAATAAGATCAACGCGCGTGTTGTCACTGAATATGCATGGCACTCGCTGTTCATCCGCAACTTGCTGATCCGTCCGGAAGAAGCAGCGCTTGCTTCTTACGTGCCTGAAATGACAATTATCGATCTGCCTTCCTTCAAGGCCGATCCTGCACGCTATGGCGTGCGCACCGAAACGGTGATCGCAGTCGATCTCACCCGCAAGATTGTGCTGATCGGCGGCACTTCCTATGCTGGTGAAATGAAGAAGTCGGTCTTCACCGCGCTCAACTATCTTCTGCCTGCCAAGGGCGTCATGCCAATGCATTGCTCTGCCAATGAAGGCCCGAACGGCGACACGGCTGTCTTCTTCGGTCTGTCCGGCACTGGCAAGACCACGCTTTCAGCTGATCCAACCCGCACGCTGATCGGCGATGACGAGCACGGCTGGGGCGAAGATGGCGTCTTCAATTTCGAAGGCGGCTGCTATGCCAAGACCATTCGTTTGTCAGCTGAAGCCGAGCCGGAAATCTACGCAACCACGCAGCGCTTCGGCACTGTGCTGGAAAATGTTGTGCTGGATGCAAACCGCCAGCCGGATTTCGATGACGTATCGCTGACTGAAAACACCCGCTGCGCCTATCCGCTCGACTTCATCCCGAATGCATCATCGACGGGCAAGGGCGGTCAGCCAAAGAACATCATCATGCTTACCGCTGATGCCTTCGGCGTCATGCCTCCGATCGCCAAGCTTACGCCTGCGCAGGCCATGTATCACTTCCTGTCAGGCTACACCGCCAAGGTTGCCGGTACGGAAAAGGGCGTGACCGAGCCTGAAGCAACGTTCTCGACCTGCTTTGGTGCGCCATTCATGCCGCGCCATCCATCGGAATACGGCAATCTGCTGCGCAAGCTGATCGCCGAACACAAGGTCGATTGCTGGCTGGTCAACACCGGCTGGACCGGCGGCGCTTATGGCACTGGCAAGCGTATGCCGATCAAGGCTACCCGTGCGCTTCTTGCAGCAGCGCTCGACGGTTCGCTCAATAATGCGGAATTCCGTACTGATCCGAATTTCGGCTTCGCCGTGCCGGTTGAAGTGCCGGGCGTGGATACGTCCATTCTCGATCCGCGTTCGACCTGGGCTGACAAGGCAGCTTACGACGCACAGGCGCAAAAACTTGTCGATATGTTCGTGAACAATTTCGAAAAATTCGAAAGCCATGTCGATCATGATGTACGCGATGCAGCGCCAGCAACGCAAATTGCTGCTGAATAAGCAAAATTGAAATCCTGAGGAGGAGGGGAAGCCCGGCTGAAAGGCCGGGTTTTTCTTTTTTGCAATAGATACAAAGCGGTGTATCACTCGTCCTCATGGAAGAAAGCCGCTCTATCATCCGTATCACCAACCGCCTGACGATCCACGAGGACGATCTGGAGGAGAGCTTTATCCGCTCGTCTGGTCCCGGTGGTCAGAACGTCAACAAGGTTTCGACCGCTGTGCAGTTGCGCTTTCATGCGGCACGCTCCGGCCTTCCCGAAGATGTGCTTTCCCGTCTTTTCAAGCTTGCTGGTCAAAAAGGCACCAAGGACGGTGACATACTGATCGAGGCCAATCGTTTTCGCACACAGGAACGCAATCGCGAAGATGCCCGTGAGCGGATGATTGCGCTGATCCAGGAGGCAGCAGTTCCGCCACCGCCACCGCGCAGGAAAACAAAGCCGACAAAAGGCTCGATTGAACGCCGTCTCAAGGCTAAATCCGGACGCTCGGACATCAAGAAAGGCCGCGGCAAGGTTTCTTACGATTAAGCGCATCCCGAAAAGTGGGAACCGGTTTTCGGAAGGAGATGCGCGTAAAAACAAATATACCATTCGCATTTTGGGAACAGACAACATGACAATCAATTATCGCGAGCTTGAAACCAGCCATGGCCGCATTGCTGTGCGTGAAAGCGAAGGCGAGGGCGCTCCTCTTCTGATGATCCATGGCAATTCAAGTTCGGGCGCAATTTTCGCACCACAGCTCGAAGGCGAGATCGGCAAAAAATGGCGCGTGATAGCACCTGATCTTCCGGGCCATGGCAAATCTTCCGATGCGATTGATCCCGATCGCAGCTATTCGATGGAAGGCTATGCGGATGCGATGACGGAAGTCATGCAGCAGCTCGGGATTGCCGATGCTGTCGTTTTCGGCTGGTCGCTCGGTGGCCATATCGGTATCGAGATGATTGCCCGTTATCCTGAAATGCGTGGCCTTATGATTACCGGAACTCCACCCGTAGCGCGTGAGGAAGTGGGGCAGGGGTTCAAGAGCGGGCCAGACATGGCGCTTGCCGGACAGGAAGTCTTTTCCGAGCGCGATGTGGATTCTTACGCACGCAGCACCTGTGGCGAACCGTTCGAAGCATCGCTTCTCGATATTGTTGCCCGTACCGACGGCCGCGCACGCCGCATCATGTTTGAAAAATTTGCCGCTGGCACCGGCGGCAACCAGCGCGACATCGTCGCTCAAGCAAAGCTTCCCATTGCAGTCGTCAATGGGCGCGATGAACCTTTCGTCGAACTCGACTTCGTCTCCAAGGTAAAATTCGGTAATCTTTGGGAAGGCAAAACCCACGTTATCGACGATGCTGGACATGCGCCTTTTCGTGAAGCGCCAGCGGAATTTGATGCTTATCTCGCTCGTTTCATCGAGAGTTGCACAAAATAACTTTTCCAATTCAAACGGCATCGATTGATGCCGTTTGACGGCTTCCCACATCCGCCCGGCGCCCTAACTTGATCTTCAGGATTGTGAAAAGGGTGAAATCATGGGCATGACTGTTGCGGATCTTCTGGCTCAAACCTTGGCCGAAGCAGGTGTTAAACGTATCTGGGGCGTCACGGGCGATAGCCTCAACGGACTGAATGACAGCCTCAGAAGACTTGGCAAGATCGACTGGATGCATGTTCGCCATGAGGAAACCGCAGCCTTCGCCGCAGGGGCAGAAGCGGCTGTCACCGGCGAACTGGCCGTTTGTGCTGGCAGCTGTGGTCCCGGCAATCTGCACCTCATCAACGGGCTTTTTGATTGTCACCGCAACCGCGAACCTGTGCTGGCGATTGCAGCCCATATCCCTTCATCCGAAATCGGTCTCGACTATTTTCAGGAAACCCATCCGCAGGAACTGTTCCGCGAATGCAGCCATTTTGTTGAGCTGGTTTCCAACCCTGCACAAATGCCCGAAGTGCTGAACCGCGCCATGCGCGCGGCCATCGGAAAGCGCGGCGTGGCCGTGATCGTCATTCCGGGTGACGTTGCGCTCAAGCAGGCACCTGAAGGGGCGAAGCAGACCTGGACGCAGATCTCGCCTCCACGCATGGTTCCGTCTGATCAGGATGTCGCTAAGCTCGCAGATATTCTCAACGGTTCTGAGAAGATCACCATTCTGGCAGGCAGCGGCTGCACTGGCGCCCATGATGCTGTCGTTTCATTGGCCGAACAGCTTGAGGCGCCTGTGGTTCATGCGCTGCGCGGCAAGGAACATGTCGAATGGGACAATCCCTTTGATGTTGGCATGACCGGCCTGATCGGCTTTTCATCCGGCTATCACGCCATGCTCAACTGCGACACGCTGCTGATGCTTGGCACCAGTTTCCCTTATCGCAACTTCTATCCCGACAAGGCAAAGATCGTTCAGATCGACAATGATCCTTCACAGCTCGGACGCCGTGCGCCGCTCACATTGGGCGTGACCGGCGATGTGTCGGAAACAATCGCAGTTCTTCTGCCGAAGCTCAAATCTGGTCGCAGCACGAAGTTCCTCGATGCTGCAAAGACACATTACACGAAAGCGCGCGAGGCATTGGATGATCTGGCAGCACCATCAAAACCAGGCCAGCCGATCCACCCGCAATATCTCACCCGCCTCGTCAATGAGATTGCGGATGAAGATGCGATCTTTACCGCCGATGTCGGCACGCCTACCGTCTGGGCTGCACGCTATCTCACCATGAATGGCAAGCGTCGCCTGCTCGGTTCTTTCAATCATGGCTCAATGGCCAATGCCATGCTTCAGGCGCTGGGCGCAAAGGCTGCAGCGCCGGAACGACAGGTCGTTTCACTCTCCGGCGATGGCGGTTTCACCATGATGATGGGCGATTTCCTGTCGTTGAAGCAGCTCAATCTGCCCGCCAAGATCATTGTTTATAACAATGGCTCGCTTGGCTTCGTGGCGATGGAAATGAAAGCGGGCGGCTATCTGACCTCTGGAACCGACCTCGAAAACCCGAATTTTGCAGCCATGGCGGAAGCCATCGGCATCAAAGGTTTTCGCGTTGAGGAATCCGCTGATCTGCCGGAGGCATTAAAGCAGGCTTTTGCGCATGACGGTCCGGTTCTGGTCGATGTGGTAACAGCCAAACAGGAACTGGTAATGCCGCCCAAGATCAAGGCCGAGCAGGCGAAGGGCTTCAGCCTTTATATGCTCAAAGCCATCATCAGCGGTCGTGGTGATGAAATCGTTGAACTCGCCCGTACCAATCTTGGTCGTTAAAACGGTCTTATCGAAGGGGCATGCTAATTAAGTGCTAGAACTTATTGAGCAATTTCCGGAAAATCCTGTCTTGACCAATTTTCGTCGAGCTGTACTTTGTAGCCTATTGATTGGCTGCAAGAAGCGCTAGCTCATCTCTGGTTCTGATATTTGATACGACGCATCAATAGTTTAGCAACAACAGGGAGATTTGCCCCATGGGAATTTTCGATTTCGTGAAGTCGGTCGGAACCAAGCTTGGTTTCGGTGAAAATGAACCCAAAGCCGATGATCTGAAGAAGGAACTCGACTCGCATAATCTAGGCACCGATGGCGTGCAGGTGAGCGTGCAGGGCGACAAGGCCGTCCTGACCGGCAATGTGAAGGATCAGTCGGCTTTTGAAAAAGCTATTATCGCTGTGGGCAACTCGCTTGGTGTTTCCAAAGTGGAAGCCTCGGAACTGAAAGTCGATGGAGCCGGGACGACCGGTGCCGAACCCGTCTTCTACACAGTCAAGAAGGGCGACAATCTCTGGAAAATCGCCGAAGCTCAATATGGCAAAGGCAAGGGCGCAAAGAACGACATCATCTTTGAAGCCAACAAGCCGATGCTGACGCATCCGGACAAAATCTATCCGGGTCAGGTGCTGCGCATTCCGCCGCTTGCTTGATTGCAAAAACGACCCAAAAGCGATCAGGGCGCCGAACTAATCGGCGCCCTTATTCTTTACGGGATATAAATCTCAGCTTTCATGAATGTTACGGCGTTGCCGGTGAGCAAAACACGGTCGCCTTTCAGCTCACCTCCCAAATGTCCACCACGGGCCGAAGCCTGATAAGCGGACAGTTTGTCTTTCCCGATCTTTTGAGCCCAATAGGGAACAAGCGTCGCATGGATAGATCCTGTAACCGGATCTTCCGGGATACCCGATCCCGCCGCAAAATAACGCGAAACAAAGTCGTGCGACGATCCTCGTGCGGTAATCACCAGGCCGACTGATCCCAGTTTTTCAATCTGGATATGATCAGGCACGAAAGCCCTGACCGCAGCCTCATCCTCAAGCTGCACATAGATATTCTCGAAATTTCTGAAGAACGTGGCTCCGCTCTCATTCTCAAACAATGGTGCTATGAACGCGGGCAGCTCGGAAAGCTGGTCGGGAGCAATGGACGGAACATCAAGCACATAATCGTCGCCCGCGCGCGAAACACTGATCTTGCCTATGCGGGTGTAAAAATTCAGCTCACCATCAATCTTGTGGTGCCAAGCCAGAACATGCGCCGTTGCCAGAGTGGCATGGCCGCAGAAATCGACCTCAAGCGTCGGTGTAAACCATCTGAGCTTCCAGCCATCCTCTGCAGGGCACGCAAAAGCCGTTTCCGCGAGATTGTTTTCCGCAGCGATTGCCTGCATGGTCGCATCGCTCAGCCAGTCTTTCAGGATCAGAACTGCCGCAGGATTTCCGGCGAAGACACGTTTGGTGAACGCGTCCACCTGATACATTTCCAGCACTTGCGGCATTCTGGTTTCCTGAGATTTAAATCTTTCTGAGTGCCACTTCTTCGATCAGATGATCGCTGCCTTTGCGCAGGATAATATCGGCGCGGGGGCGGGTGGGAAGAATGTTTTCGCGCAGGTTCTTCATGTTGATATTGTTCCAGAGGCCTTCGCCGATGGAACGCGCGGCTTCTTCTGAAAGCTGCGAATAGCGGTGGAAGAACGACTGCGGATTGACGAAAGCCGTCTCACGCAAACGCATGAAGCGGTCGATATACCATTTGTGGATCAGTTCCGATTCCGCATCGATATAGATCGAGAAGTCGAAGAAGTCGGACACGAAAGGCACCATCTTTCCGTCTTCCGGCAGATCGCGGACCTGAAGCACATTGATGCCTTCAAAGATCAGAATGTCGGGCTTGTCGACAATCTGATATTCGCCAGGCAGCACGTCATAGCTCAGATGCGAATAGAGCGGCGCGCGCACATGGCTCATGCCTGCCTTGATCGCTGACAGGAAACGCAAAACCGCGCCCACATCATAGCTTTCCGGAAAGCCTTTGCGCTCCATCATGTTCTGATCACGCAGAACCGCGTTGGGGTAGAGGAAGCCGTCCGTCGTCACCAGATCGACCTTCGGGCTGGAAGGCCAGCGAGCGAGTAGTTCTTTCAGAATACGCGCGGTCGTGGATTTGCCCACCGCAACCGAGCCTGCAATGCCAATGATAAAGGGCGTCTTGAAGCGCTCTTCCATATTGAGAAATTGCTGGCGCTGGCGGAACAGGAGCTGGCTTGCTTCCACATGCGCATAGAGCAGGCGGGACAGCGACAGATAAATGCGCCGCACCTCATCAAGATCAATCGGATCGCCCAGCGAGCGCAGCCGTTTCACTTCTTCATAGGTGAGGGTGAGGGGGGTGTCGGCGCGAAAGCCTGCCCACTCTTCCGCCGAAAAGAAACGGTAAGGCGAGTAACGCGACGGCGTTAGCTGGTCCACTTTTTCCCACATATTGTCGCTGCTCTCCCTCAACGCCAATTCTGCACTAACAGCTTTTGGATTAGTTTGCATTTATGCTTTCGGACGACCGGCCTTTTCCTCAAGGCCAGTCTGCGCCGTGCGGCGTTGCAACTCTGCAAGAACTTCATTGAGTGGCACGTCTGCAATCTTGAGAACCACCAGCAGGTGATAAAGCAGATCAGCGCTTTCCGTGACCACTTCCGCGCGATCACCGCTAACTGCGGCAATCACCGTTTCGACGGCTTCTTCACCAAGCTTTTTGGCGGCCCGCGTCTGACCCTTGGCAAAGAGACTAGCAGTATAAGACGATCCATCCGTCGAATTTGCACGCTCTGCAACAATGCGTTCAAGGTCGGAAAGGGTGAACTCAGCCATCGGAATTCCTTCAACTCTTTTTGCGCATGTCGTTATCGGAAAACCGGTTCCCACTTTTCCGCGACAAGCTATATTCTCAACGGACCGGATCGAGCCGCATCGGGATACCAGCCTCGGCCATATAGCGCTTGGCTTCGCCAATCGTATAGGTTCCAAAGTGGAAGATGGATGCTGCGAGAACTGCCGTTGCATGACCTTCGCGGATACCGTCGACCATGTGATCGAGATTGCCAACGCCACCCGATGCGATCACCGGAACGCGCACGCTGTCAGCAACAGCGCGCGTCAGTGCCACATCGTAACCCGCCTTGGTGCCATCACGATCCATCGAGGTCAGCAGGATTTCACCCGCACCAAGGCTCACCACCTTCTGTGCAAATTCCACCGCATCAATGCCAGTCGTCTGGCGTCCACCATGGGTAAAGATTTCCCAGCGGTCGCTCTCACCAGCTCCCGAAACCTTCTTGGCGTCGATGGCCACAACGATGCACTGATCGCCAAACTTGTCGGCGGCTTCTGCAACAAATTCCGGGTTCTTGACCGCAGCCGTATTGATCGAAACCTTGTCGGCCCCGGCAAGCAACAGCTTGCGAATATCAGAAACCTGACGCACACCACCGCCAACAGTCAGCGGCATGAAGCACTGTTCAGCTGTACGGGCGATAACATCGAAAATTGTCTCGCGATTGTCCGAAGACGCCGTGATGTCGAGGAAGCACAATTCGTCTGCACCCGCCGCATCATAGGCGCGTGCTGCTTCAACCGGATCACCGGCATCAATCAGATCGACGAAGTTTACGCCCTTAACGACACGTCCGTCTTTCACATCGAGGCAGGGAATCACGCGTGCTTTGAGTGTCATACTGAAGTTCCTTCAGATGCGCGTCCTCGCCGCTCTGCGGCTGCGGGCGACGCGGCTAACAATGCCAGTGCTTCTGTCGGATCAATGCGGCCGTCATAAAGTGCGCGACCGGAAATCGCACCTTCCAGTTTACGCGCATCGGGTGCAGCAAGACGTTTAATATCTTCCATCGAAGCGAGGCCGCCCGATGCGATCACCGGAATGGAAACGCTGTCTGCAAGACCGAGCGTCGAATCCCAGTTGATACCAGCCAGCACACCGTCACGGTCGATGTCGGTATAGATAATGGCTGCGACGCCCGCACCTTCAAACTTTTTCGCGAGTTCCACCACGCCAAGCTCTGAGGCCTCGGCCCAGCCTTCAACGGCAACATAGCCGCCCTTGGCATCAATGCCGACGGCAACCTGTCCCGGAAATTCCTTGCAGGCTTCGATCACCAGCGCCGGATCGCGCACGGCAACGGTGCCGAGAATAACGCGGCGCAGTCCCTTGGAAAGCCAGCTTTCAATATGGGCAAGCGTGCGGATACCGCCGCCAAGCTGAACCGGATTTTTGGTCGCTTTCAAAATGGCTTCAACAGCTTTGCCGTTGACGCTTTCGCCAGCAAAAGCACCGTTAAGATCGACCACATGCAGCCATTCAAAGCCCTGATCCTCAAAAGCTTTGGCCTGTGCTGCAGGGTCTTCATTGTAAACGGTCGCCTGATCCATGTCGCCAAACTTCAGGCGCACGCATTGACCGTCTTTCAAATCGATGGCGGGAAAAAGGATCATATCTTCAAGGCTTCCATTTCAGGAAATTGGCAATAAGCGAAAGGCCAAGCAGCTGGCTCTTTTCAGGATGGAACTGCGTGCCGATCATGTTGTCGCGACCAACCGTTGCGGTCACATCGCCACCATATTCGGTGACGGCCAGCACTTCTGCTTTGTTCTTCGCGTCGAACATATAGGAATGCACAAAATAGGCATGCAAGCCGTTCTCGCCGGTAGCGATACCGTCAAACACCGGATGCGAATGTTTCACGTGAATCCTGTTCCAGCCGATCTGCGGAATCTTGAGCGTCAGGTCGGACGGCGTCATTTCACGCACATCACCTGCGATCCAGCCGAGACCTTCGGTCACTTCTTTTTCAAGGCCGCGTTCCGACATCAACTGCATGCCCACGCAGATGCCAAGAAACGGATGCGCCTTTTTCAGAACCACATCTTCCAGTGCTTCCACCATGCCGGAAACCGCATGGAGGCCGCGACGGCAATCGGCATAAGCGCCAACGCCCGGCAGCACGATGCGGTCCGCGCTCGCCACGCGATCGGCATCCGCTGTCAGTTCGATTTCAGCTTTCACACCGCTCTCATGGGCGGCACGCTCAAAGGCCTTGGTGGCCGAGCGAAGATTGCCGGAACCATAGTCGATAATTGCAACACGCATTTTCAGTTTTCTCCGCGATGTCCGACAAATCCGATCGTCGAGCCAAATGAGGAATAAGTGGGACGAGGGGGCTGCTGCGCCCATTCCGGCGCAGAAGTGTCCTTCAGGGAGTCTTTAATTTCTGTCGCTGGCTCTGCCGCTTCTTTAAGACCGTAGAAGTAGCGGATTTCCGCTTCCTCCAGATCAGCCGCATCAATGACGGCTGTTTCAACGAAACCTTGACGCTTTAGCTTCGCGATCTTCCAGTTAACGCCTTCCAGCGCCACAAAAAGCGAAAACAACAACGTGATCAGCGGCACTGCATTGGAGATGCCCAATGCAGAACCTGCCACGCCCAGCAGGATCGTCACACCGAGAACGGCAATGGCTTCAAACCAGAGCCGCTGCAACAAAAGCCAGACAAACGGGAGGATCAGCGCTAAGGCGTAAAATCCGTCGCGCACGAAAACCGCTTTTTCGGAACGTTGAGTTCCGGCTGGTTCAAGAACGACGAATTGCGCCATGACACGTCCTTTCGGGAAAGACTTATCCCTTCAGCGACCCCTTGGTCGAGGGAATTGCATCCTTCTGGCGCGGATCGGTTTCGAGCGCTGTGCGCAAAACCCGGGCCACGGCCTTGAAGATCGATTCTGCAATATGGTGATTGTTGGCACCATAGTGATTGTTGATATGCAGCGTAATGCCTGCATTCATCGCAAAAGCCTGGAAGAACTCGCGCACCAGTTCAGTATCGAAGGTGCCGATCTTGGCCGTCGTGAAATTCACGTTCCAGACCAGAAAGGCACGGCCCGAAACATCGACCGCCGCACCCGTCAGCGTGTCGTCCATGGCGAGATCCATCGAGGCATAACGCACGATGCCGCGACGCTCACCAAGCGCTTTCGCCACAGCCTGACCCAACGCAATGCCGGTATCTTCGACTGTGTGGTGGTCATCGATATGCAGATCGCCCTTGGCCATGACGCGCATGTCGATGAGCGAATGTCGGGAAAGCTGCTCCAGCATGTGATCGAAGAAGCCGACACCAGTTGTAATGTCGAACTTGCCGTTGCCGTCCAGATCCACAGAAACAGCAATGCTTGTTTCTTTTGTTGAACGTTCGATACTTGCTTTGCGGGCGCTTTCAGCCGTCATAGCATTTCCTCTGTTGAAATCTTTTCGCGTTCTAGAACAGCTGGCCGCTTTTGCCAATGGTTTTAGGGATGCTCCCAACATTCTGACTTTTGTTTGCGCGCATTTTATCAAAAAGCCGTTTCACACTTTTTGGAATGCGGCTTTCCCAGCAGCGCATTTCATCCAAAAACCGTTTCACACTTTTTGGAATGCGCTGTTAGCCATTTGCATTTTGCCAGCCCCTTCTTAAATATTCACAACGAAACCCGATTCAGTTAGCTCTTGAGCCGACGAAGCGAGCTTCGAGCCAAATAAGGGGCTTATGCGTTTGCCAGATGGAAACGTATCGGCCGCCAAAGGAGTGATCCATGATCGAACATAATCCCACGACAATTTACGGCACGACCATTGTCACCGTTCGCAAGGGTAACAAGGTTGTTATCGCCGGTGACGGGCAGGTCTCGCTCGGCAACACCGTGATGAAGGGCAATGCGCGCAAAGTGCGCCGCATCGGCAAAGGCAATGTCATTGCCGGTTTCGCCGGTGCCACGGCTGATGCCTTCACCCTGCTTGAGCGCCTTGAAGCCAAGCTTGAACAATATCCGGATCAGCTGATGCGCGCCTCCGTCGAACTCGCCAAGGACTGGCGCACCGACCGCTATCTGCGCAAGCTGGAAGCCATGATGCTGGTTGCCGACAGCAAGGTGACGCTGGCACTCACCGGTACGGGCGACGTGCTTGAACCCGAACATGGCGTCATGGCCATCGGATCGGGCGGCAATTATGCGCTGGCCGCAGCCCGCGCGCTGATCGATACCGATAAGGATGCTGAGGAAATCGCCCGCAAGGCGATGGAGATTGCGGCCGATATCTGCATCTACACCAATCACAGCATTCTTGTTGAAAGCCTCGACGCCGAATGAGCTCAATAGCGCAAGCCTCAACCTCCAAGACACATCGTTGGGGCTTAGGTGCTCTGATCGTCCTTGCCATTCTCGTTATACAGGCCTCCTGGCTTTATATCGACGGACGAATTCCCATGTGCGAATGCGGCACCATAAAATTATGGTCCGGTTCGCTGATGTCTGAGAATTCGCAGCATATAGCCGACTGGTATACGCTCTCGCATATCATTCATGGCTTTCTGTTCTACTGGCTTCTGACAATCATCGCGCCAAAGGCTCCGCTGGGCTTGAGACTTGCTGTGGCAGTCGGCGTTGAAGCCGCCTGGGAACTGGTCGAAAACTCGAATTTCATCATCGAGCGCTATCGCGCCAATACGTCCTCGGTGGACTATTTTGGCGATAGTATCGTGAATTCGGTTTCCGACAGTGTTTTCGCCATGATCGGCTTTCTGATCGCAGCCAAACTGCCAACAAAAATCACCGTCGCGACTGCGCTCTTTTTTGAAGTTCTGGCGCTCATTGTCATCCGCGACAACCTTACGCTCAACGTGATCATGCTGCTGCATCCGTTCGAGTTCATCAAGCAGTGGCAAACCGGGTTATAATCATGAGTAATTTTTCTCCCCGTGAAATCGTTTCCGAACTTGACCGCTTCATCATCGGCCAGAACGACGCCAAGCGCGCCGTCGCTATCGCTCTGCGCAATCGCTGGCGCCGCCAGCAGCTGGAAGGCCAGATGCGCGAAGAGGTCATGCCAAAAAACATCCTGATGATCGGACCGACCGGCGTTGGCAAGACGGAAATCTCCCGTCGGCTCGCCAAGCTTGCAGGCGCTCCTTTCATCAAGGTTGAAGCCACCAAATTTACCGAAGTGGGCTATGTTGGCCGCGACGTTGAACAGATCATCCGCGATCTGGTTGAAGCCGCGATCGCTCTGGTGCGTGAAAAGAAGCGCGAAGACGTGAAGGCCAAGGCACACATCAATGCTGAAGAGCGCGTGCTTGACGGTCTTGTCGGCAAGACTGCAAGCCCTGCCACCCGCGAAAGCTTCCGCAAGAAGCTGCGTGACGGCGAGCTGGACGATAAGGAAATCGAGATCGAGGTCGCCGATACAGGTTCAGGCCAGAATTTCGAAATTCCGGGTATGCCTGGTGCCAATATCGGCATGATCAATATCGGCGATATTTTCGGCAAGGCCATGGGCGGGCGCACCAAAACGCGCAAAACCACGGTCAAGGAATCCTATGCAATCCTGATCAATGACGAGTCTGACAAGCTACTCGATCAGGATCAGCTCATTCAGGAAGCTCTGCGTTCAACTGAAAATGACGGCATCGTCTTCCTTGACGAAATCGACAAGATCGCAGCACGCGAAGGCGGAATGGGAGCAGGCGTCTCACGCGAAGGCGTGCAGCGCGATCTGCTGCCGCTTGTTGAAGGCACGACTGTTGCGACGAAATATGGTCCGGTGAAAACCGATCATATCCTGTTCATCGCATCGGGTGCGTTCCACGTTTCCAAGCCTTCCGACCTGCTGCCGGAACTTCAGGGTCGTCTGCCGATCCGTGTGGAATTGAACGCGCTGACGCGTGAAGATTTCCGCCGGATTCTGACTGAAACCGAAGTCAGCCTCATCAAGCAATATATTGCGTTGATGGCGACGGAAGAGGTGAAGCTCGATATTACGGACGACGCGATTGATGCTTTGGCTGACATTGCGGTCGATCTCAACTCGACCGTCGAAAACATTGGCGCGCGTCGCTTGCAGACGGTGATGGAACGGGTTCTGGACGATATTTCCTACAATGCACCTGACAAGGCCGGTTCGGACTTCAAGGTCGATGGGGAATATGTCCGCAAGACCATCGGCGATCTGGCCAAGAACACGGACCTTTCGCGTTTCATTCTGTAAAGAACCTGAGATGCGATCCAGGAACGTGACCAGAAAGTCACGCTTGGGTCCCATAATCCCGAAAGACAAAAATCCCCTCGACTTCATCGAGGGGGTTTTTTATTTTGCGGCAACTTTTATAGATCGTTTACCATATTGGGGCCGTTTCCGCGCAATGACCAGTCGACTGAACCGTATTGCAGGCATCTGCCTTGCCATCGCTTTCTCCTGCCAGAGCGCCTATGCAGCCGTTACGGTTCCGCCCGGAAACCGCAGTGCAGAACAGCCTGCCATTCCCGGCGCCTCAGCCAAGCGCACCAAGGAGCTGAGCACGACCTATGAAGCCAAGTATCGCAAGATTTATAATCTTCTGAAAAAGGACGCCTCGCTGCGTTCGAAGATCAAGTCAACGGCTTCGGCTTATGGCATCGATCCGATCCATATCGTCGGTGCGATCGTTGGTGAACATACCTACAATGTCGATGTCTATGACCGATTACAGACCTATTACGTCAAGGCCATGTCCTATGTGAACCAGGGCGTGAGCTTTGGTTATAATGGCGAAAGCATCGGCCAGTTCGTGAAGCGTCCGGAGTTTTCCGAATGCCTCAAGTTCAAGGACAGCTATTCGCTGTGGAGCTGCCGCGAGACGATCTGGAACAAGCAGTTCCGCGGAAAATCGGTTGGCGGCAAGACATATCCGAACAATCGTTTCAGCGCCGTGTTCTTCCAGCCGTTCTATGCCGGCCAGACCTTTGGCCTCGGCCAGATCAATCCGCTGACCGCACTGCAGATGTCGGACATGGTCAATCGCGTATCGGGTCTGCCGAAGCTTAATGCCGAGAACGGCAATACAGTTTACAAGACCATCATGGACCCTGATCTGACACTGCCTTACATCGCGGCAACGCTGAAGCAGTCGATCACCGATTATCGCCAGATTGCCGATTTCGATATTTCGAAAAACCCCGGCCTGACAGCAACACTGTACAATACCGGCGGATCGACCGCCCGCGCCCGCGCGCTTGCCAATGAAAATACCCAGCGCAAGGCATCCGGGCAGGAGCCTTTGATGCCGCAGGAAAATTACTATGGCTGGCTGGTCAACACCAAGCTCGATGAACTGAAAGCGCTTTTTTAGAGTTAAGATATGATTGGATTAGATCGAAACGCGCTCTGAACGCAGAGATCTGTCCACCAAAAGCAGCAATTTCTTCTTGATCATCGGGTTGATCCTTCGCTCTACAACAACATGGAAGAGCGTAGCAAACAGGATCAGCCCGATCATTGTTATGACAATGGCGGTAACCGGCCCGAGATTACTCAGTAAAGCGGTGATGGCGATATAGCCGACATTCTGGTGCACAAGATAAAGTGCATAGGTCATACCACCAAGAATGCCTAGCATCCTCTGATGTTTTTGGCCGATATTTAGCTTTGTCAGTAAGAGCAAAACTGCAATCGAAGCCAGAATAATTGCTGTCATCGCCACCGGAGAACGCTTGATGGAATAGGTTTTCTCGGCCCATTCGGCACCAGCAAGGGTGGTATAGATTGCAAAGATTGCAGCGAGGATAAACAGCAGCACCGCATAAAATGAGCGCTGTCGCCTCAACCTGCTATAGATGATCCCCATTGCAAAGAAGCCGCTATATTCAGTGATAAAAAGGTTCTGCAAATGCTCTGAACCAATATAGAATTCATTCAGAAATGAGAATCCCAGCCAGAGCGGGATTATCCGGATGATATTGTGGAACTGCCCGAGCGCAATAAGGATGAAAATCCAGCCATAGAAAATAAGTTCGAGTACAATTGACCAATAGGCACCATCCACAAAGGATTGCCCCAACAGCTTCGAAAAGATGAAGATGTTCGCCAGATACTGATCGGAACTGATTTGAAACAGTGGGTTTCCTGACAGCCAGATCACCAGGGCGGATACGCTCATGATGATAAGAAATGTGGGATAAATCCGGGAAAATCTGGAAATCAAGAAATTGAATGGCTTCTGGCCTTCCGCCGAATAGGCGATCACAAAGCCGCTGATAATAAAAAAGATGCTGACCCCCAGATAGCCATAACTGGCCACGCTCTTCATAAAGTGAGGAATATCAACCGCAGGTAACTCTCCTGCGGCTTCACCTCTGAAAGCGAAATGAAACAGCATCACTGCGATAGCAGAAACCAGACGAAGAATATCAAGCCCGTAAATATGTTTACCCGGCTCCGGGTGTATCGAAACAGAGGATCCGTCTTCCGCAACCATCAAGCGCGCCCCCACACTTAAGCAACCTTTGCTCGAGAGCCTATAAACAGTGCCTGTATAATTTTTATTTAACGTTGAAGCGGCTTCAGGCCACGGCGGCGCTTGCGTGCCGCCTCGATTTCTTCCGTCAGATGTTTGATCGTCTCGCGATCGATGATGCGGATATTACGTGCCAGAAGGTTTGCAAGCTCGGTTGCCTGCGGCGAGAGACCGGACGTATCGATCACCACGCGCGGATGCGAGACAGCTGCCAGATTTTGCAGCTCCTCTGCCTCATCCCAGATAATATTGAAATAAGTGATGATGCGCTGCAGCATATCCCAGGTTGGCTGTCCCCGCCGTCCGTGTTCCAGCGCCGAAAGATAGGCTGGTGATACGCGCAGCGCTGCAGCCATTTCTTTCTGTGTAACGTTGCGTTCCTCACGAAGATCACGAAGCCGCTTGCCAAAGGGGGTCATCGGATAAGACCTCCGCCCTGGGTCTGCCTGCGCAAGCGGACATAAAGCGCGCCATGCCCGCCATGATGACGCGCGGCGTCTTCATAGGCGCTGACCAGCAGCCGGAACAAAGGCGTCGAAAACCAGTGTGGCACCGCCTGCTTGAGCACGCCTTCGCTGCCGAAAGAGCGGCCCTTGCCGGTAATCACCATCACATGCTTCAATCCGCGCGCATGTGCGCTGAGCAGGAAGCCATAGAGCAGCTCATAAGCATCGTTTTGTGTGAGCCCGTGCAGATCGATGCGTGCTTCAATATCCACACGTCCTTTGGAAATCTTGCGATGGGTTGGCCGATCAAAGGCATGGATCGGCATTTCCTTGAGCGAGTTGACCTTCTTTTTCGGCGTCTGCGTGTCAGCTGCAGACGAGGGCGCCTTTTTCGCAGGCTTTTTCTCAGCCTCCTGCGCCATCACCGTTTTGAAATCCGGAAACTCTTCCTCTTCCTTGGGCTTCTTTCCAGACAGAGGTTTTGCTGTTTTAGCCACCGTTTCCCAGAGAATGCGATCTTCAGGCCGTAGATAATCTTTTGCGGATTTTTCGTTCTTATCGATCATCGATCAATTCCCGACCAGTGCGCGCGGGACCAGCGCATAAAAATCGGCCTTGCTCTTGATACCGCCGGCGATTTCCCCGGCTGCATCACCCGATCCTGCAAAGAGATCACCGCGCGCAGGGCCGACAATCGCTGTGCCGGTATCCTGCGCGATCATCAACCGGGAGAAGGGCGTATGATCGAATTCCGTTACGCTTGGCGCATCGACAAAGATAGGCGTTCCGAATGTATGCAGAAGCCTGTCGACTGCGATAGAGCGACCAGCTGTCAGAGGAACCTTGGCCGCTGCGATCTGCCCTAAATTTGGGTCATGCCCATCATTACTATCAAATGCCGTTTCGCGGAAGAAAATATAGGAACGGTTCTGCCAGATAAGGTCATCGGCTTTTTCAGGATGATCTTTCAACCACTGGCGGATTGTCTGCATGGAGATGCTTTCAGCAGAAATCTCGCCTCTAGCAACCAGAATGCGCCCGATCCCGGTGAATGGATGGCCGGTTTTGGCTGCGTAAGTGATCCGCATGAAACTGCCATCGGTAAGCTTCAGCCGTGCTGCGCCCTGCACATGTGCGAAAAATGCATCGACCCGATCAGCAACATAGGCAAGCTCCAGCCCGCGATTTTTCAGGCTGCCTTGCTCGATTGTCCTGCGGTCATCATATTCAACAACACCGTCCGGCGTTTGCCGGGCGAACGCGTAAGACGCATCGAGCCCCAGGGGACGGTTTTCATCGGTGACCTTCACAAGATCATCAGGTTTTCTCAGAAATGGCACCGTGAAATGTGCATCAGGCGTTCGCGATGCTTCAACCTCCGGCTCGTAAAAAGCCGTCACAAATCCTTCTGCATCGATGCGGCATGGAACAAAATGCGCTTCAAAAAAAGCGCGGGCCTGCGCCCTATCCGGATTATCAAGCAAACGCGCGGCGGCAAAAGCCGGTATAAGCGCCTCGAAACTGATACCGAGGCTGCCGCTGTTATAGCGATTATGTTCCGCATAATCGGCTGAACGACGAAAGGCCGAAAAGGCGAGTGCCTGATCGTCCTGATCCCAGCCCGGGCAATCTGAAAAACTGACCGGTCGTATGATGTTCGCCAGATTATGCACAAGCCGCATCCGTCAATAATTAAAAGGGCCGCTAAATTAGCGGCCCTGAATCGTCAACTCTCTTTAGTCTTCGGCTTCGGTCGCGACAAGCTTCCAGTTTGGATCGCGCGAACGCGTATCGCGCGCGAAGGTCCAGAGATCACGGATTTCGACGACATTTTCCTGATCGCCCTCAACCACGTTGCCGTCCTTGTCGAGCGTGGAAGAAATCATCTGGCTCACGATATTCAGCGTCACATGCGCTTCCGAGCCCTTCATTTCGGCATTAGCAATCTCTGCCTTATCGATACCAACAAAGGTCGAGCGAACGCTTTCGCCGCGTGCCTCGCGCTCATCGATTGCCGAAACGAAGCCCTCATAGACTTCCTTGGACAGAAGGTTTTTCAGAACCTTGCGATCGCCATCGGCAAAAGACATGACGATCATTTCATAGGCGATCTTCACACCATCGACGAAGCTTGCCGGATCAAAGGATGGATCAGCCGCCTGAATGGAGCGAAGGCCGTCATTCACAGGCGTTCCTGCTGGTGCAACTTTGTCGATTGCCGAGAAATCCTTTTCACCGGGACGCTGCGGAAGCGAAACGACATTGTCGGCTTCGCCACCTGCGGTCTGGGAATCGGAATTACGAGCGGATGTATAAGGATCAATTGGCGGTTTTTCATTTCCCGTGCGACGACCAAGAACATTCCTCAGCTGAAGAAAGATCACCACCGCCGCAATGAAGAAGAATATCGTGCCAAAATCAAAAAATTCCATACCGCCTGCCACCAGTTAACGGGTCGGGATTGCAAATCCCTCCTCACGTCGTGAATTTCGTTACATATACATATAGATCGGCTTGACTGATCATTCAAATCCAGATCACGCATACCTATCTGATATTGCATGATAGACAGTTTCAATTTCGTTCCTCAAAACATGTTGCGTAAAAATGCCAAGCGTTTTTTGCTTTTGACATGAATAAAACATGCGAATGAAGTTTGTTTCATCACATACCAATCAACCAACATAAGGTCATAACTGCCGTGTCCTCTTCTTTTGCCCCTCTCGTCATGCTGGCAATGCCGTTCATCGAAATTGCCGGCTTTGTGATCGTCGGCAGTGAGATCGGTGTTCTGGCAACGCTGGGTCTTGTCATCCTGAGTGCTATGCTCGGCTTTTTTCTGCTGCGCGTGCAGGGCTTCGGGCTTTTGCAGCGCATCCGCATGGAAAGTGCCGCAGGACGCGTACCAGATCGCGAAATGATGCATGGCGCGATGATCGTGGTCGCAGCCATCATGCTGATCGTGCCCGGCTTTGTCACAAGCGCGATCGGCCTTCTGCTTTTTGTGCCCTTCATCCGTGATCTTGTCTGGAACCGCTTTGTGCGCAATCGCCTGGTGGTTGCCACGGCATCGACACGTTATTCGGAAGCCTATCGCCCATATGAGCGGAAAGAAAATAATGTGATTGATCTGGACCCGGAAGATTACTCGACAAAGCCGGATGAAAACTCGCCGTGGAATCCGGACCGCAAAGATCACTAATCGCTCAAATGCTAACGTAAAAACGGTTTCTTGCCTCATCTACGCACACATGCTAGCCAAGCATCACTGCTTTTTGGGCAACAAGATAAATCATTAAAGAGAAGGCATACCGATAATGAGCGATAAGGCCGCTGCGGGCGAAGTAAAGAACGGCAATGGCGCAACCGCCCAGCCGTCCCTCAACATTCTGGCCCAGTACATCAAGGATCTTTCCTTTGAAAGCCCAGGCGCGCCTCTGTCGCTGCGCCCGCGCGAAAAGGCTCCTTCGATCAACATCAATGTCAACGTAAACGCCAATCCGCTTTCCGAAACGGATTTCGACGTTGTTCTGACGCTCGAAGCCAAGGCTGTCGACGGCAAGGACGTTCTGTTCAATACGGAACTGGTCTATGGCGGCGTATTCCGCATTCAGGGTATCGCGCAGGAGCATATGCTTCCGCTGCTGTTCATCGAATGCCCACGTCTTCTGTTCCCATTTGCCCGTCAGATCATCGCAGATGCCACGCGCAATGGTGGCTACCCACCTCTGATGATCGATCCAATCGATTTCGCGCAGATGTTCCAGAGCCGTATGGCCGAAGAACAGGCAAAGAGCGCTGTAAAGAGCTAATCTCTACAACGACCTAAAAAAAAACCCCGCTCTCGCGGGGTTTTTTTTCGATGTCAGCTAACGTATTTTTTCCAGATTGCCTTGTCGCCCATTTTCGCAACAAGGGCATCATGGGCTGCGCGCTCCTTATCGCTGATACGCGGTGCCAAAGGTGCCGGGCGCTGGCGCAAGACAATATTGCCGCCATTCCCCGAGCGATCATCATTACCGGAACTACCGGATGAGCTAAGGCCGAGCGCGGTCTGCTTGCCGCCAATCAGCTCAATATAGACTTCGGCCAGAATTTCAGAATCGAGCAATGCGCCGTGCAATGTACGGTGTGAATTATCGATGCCATAGCGCTTGCAAAGCGCGTCGAGCGAATTCGGCCCCATTGGATGTTTTCGGCGCGCCAGAGCGAGCGTATCGACGATACGTTCAACGGCGATTTCCGGCTTCCCAAGACGGTCCAGCTCGGCATTGATGAAGCCAAGATCGAACATGGCATTGTGCGCCACGAGCTTCGCACCATCGAAAAATTCCATGAACTCATCGACGATATCAGCAAAGGTCGGCTCTTTAAGCAGCTGTTCGTCGGTGATGCCGTGCACGGCGAGCGCTTCGACATGAACCTTTCGCCCTTGCGGGTTGATGAATTTATGGAAGGTTCGGCCCGTGGGAAAGCGGTTGATCATTTCCACGCCGCCGATTTCGATGACGCGATCCTCCAGCCGTTCAAGGCCAGTGGTTTCCGTATCGAAAACGATCTCACGCATGGCAACCTCTCAAGTCATTTAATGTTTTATAGCACGGCCAAGCCGAAGCTCAGGATGGATTGGCAAGCTTTCCACGCAATTCAGCGATGATGGCTTTGATCTGCGCCCGCGTTTCTTCAAAGTCGCCCGAAGAATCGATGACGAAATCAGCACGCGCACGCTTTTCGGCATCCGGCATCTGCCGGGCCAGAATGGCCTCGAACTTCGCTTCCGTCATGCCTGCGCGGGAAAGAACACGCTCACGCTGAATGTCGGCAGGGGCGGAAACGACAGCCACCTTGTCCACACGGCTTTGGCCACCCGTTTCAAAGAGCAGCGGAATATCAATCAGCGCGATATCGGCGCCATCAGCACGAGCGCGTGCAAGAAAAGCGGCTTCCTCTTCGTGCACGAGTGGATGAATGATGGATTCGAGCTTTTTAAGCGCTTCTGGTTTGCCGAGGACAGCGCTCGAAAGCTTTGTCCGGTCAACAGTTCCATCCACAACCGTTCCGGGGAAGGCGGCTTCGATCAGGGGGGCCGCCCGACCCGAATAAAGCTGATGCACGGCATCGTCAGCGCTATAGACCGGCACACCATTGTCGGCAAACATGTTTGCCGCAGTGGTTTTTCCCATACCTATAGAGCCGGTCAGTCCGAGGATGATCATAAAGCACCAGCCTTTTTCATATCATCCAGAATATAATTACGAAGTGCTTCTGTCACTTCTGGTCTTTTGCCAAACCAGCGTTCAAAACCCGGAACCGCCTGATGCAGCAACATGCCAAGCCCATCGACAGTTTTCAGGCCCGCTGCTTCAGCGCTGGCCAGAAACGGTGTCTTGAGTGGAATATAGACAATATCGGTCGCAACAGCTGATTTCTGCGCCTCGCTCAGATCAAGCGGAAACTCTGTCGGCTCACCATGTCCACTCATGCCCAGCGATGTCGTGTTGACGATCAGACCGGCATCTTTGACCAAAGCCTGCGCCGCATCCCATCCATGAGCAGAAACCCCTTCGCCGAAATGGCTTGCCAGTTCTTCAGCGCGGCTCAACGTGCGATTGACGATGGCGATGCGCGAAAACCCGCGTGTCTGCAAAGCGTGCACAATCGCGCGTCCCGCACCACCTGCGCCAAGCACCAGAGCGGTATCGGCATTGTCCCATCCTGGAGCCAGCGCATCGAGATTGGCAGCAAAGCCATAGGCATCAGTGTTGCCGCCGCAAAGCCTGCCATCTTCGAACCAGAGCGTGTTCACCGCGCCAATTGCCGCCGCAGCCTCATCGCGGCTGTCAACGGCTGCGAAAGCCACTTCCTTATGCGGGATCGTGACATTGCCGCCGGCAAAGCCTTTTTTTGCAAGCGAAGCAGCAAATTCGGCAAAATTTTCAGGAAGCACTTCAATGGCTTCATAAGAACCTTCGATGCCTTGCTCTTTCAGCCAGAAGCCGTGAATGAGCGGCGACCGCGAATGCTTTATTGGAAAGCCCGTGACAAATGCCTTGTTAGCCATCGATCAGATTTTCCTTCCTCAATTCATCAAGCAGGGGCAGAAGCGGCAGTCCGACGATGGTGAAATAATCGCCTTCGATTTTCTCGAAAAGCTGAATGCCCGGACCTTCGACCTGATAAGCGCCAACACTGGAAAGAGCAACGTCGCCAACCCGACCGAGATAACGACCGACAAAACCCGGATCGAGATCGCGCATCGTCATTCGTGCCACTGAAACATGACGCCACAGCGTCTCGCCGTTTTTAACCAGAACCACGCCGCTGTTGAGCTGGTGTGTCTTGCCCGAAAACTGCAGCAACTGGCGCCGCGCTGCTTCCATATCCACAGGCTTGTGGAAAATCTCATCCCCCAGCGAAAGCGTCTGATCGCAACCGATCACCACCGCATCGGGATTGTTTTCGCTGACCGACAAAGCTTTTGCTTCAGCCAGAACCTGTGCGACTTCTTCCGGCGTAGCGCCCGACTTATAAAGCGGCGCTTCAACCGAGCGCTCATCTATATCGGCGCTTTCGGCCAAAAATTCGATGCCGGCATTTTTCAGCAGTGCCGACCGAAACGGACTTTTGGATGCGAGAATAAGCTTTGTCGTCATGTCAGGTCTTCCTTCCTGCCTTCGCGCAGCAGAGATTGAATAGCAGCCGCCGTTTCTTCAATTGACCGGCGCGACACATCAATGATCGGCCAGCTGTGCCGGTTACAGAGATTGCGGGCATAAGCCAGTTCTTCGGAAATTGAAACGCGGTCTGTATAAAGTCCGGTATCAAGCGATGGCACATTGCCGAGTGGACGGTTTTGTCTGATCTGCGAAATGCGCTCAGCCGTAGCAACCAGCCCCACGATCATCGGACGCTTTGCGGTAAAAAGCTGATCGGGGAGGGGGATGCCAAGCACAATCGGCACATTGGTCGCCTTGATACCGCGATTGGCGAGATAAATGCTTGTGGGCGTTTTCGAGGTTCGCGAAATGCCGACAAGAATGACATCCGCTTCCTCTATATCGGGCGGCAATTGCCCATCATCATGTTCCATCGTGAAATTGAGCGCATCGATCCGGCGGAAATAATCTGCATTGAGCACATGCTGCGCACTGGCGCGGCGGTGCGCTGGCGCGCCCAGGTAAGATTGAAACGTATTGAGCACCGGTTCGAGCACCGAAACGCTCGGTACGCCCATTTCGGCGCAGGTTTCATCAATGATGGCCGCGAGCTTCTGATCGACAATTGTATAGAGAACAATGCCCGGTTCAGCGTCAATATTCTCCAGAACTTTGCGCAGCTGCTTCTCGGTTCGGATGAGCGGATATATGTGCTCAATCGCGCGCGCATTGGCATATTGAGCCGCCGCAGCACGCCCTGCAGCGAGGAGAGTCTCTCCTGTCGCATCAGAAATCAGATGAAGATGAAAGTAAGAAAGCGGTCTGGTCACAGTTTTCTCCCCTCCCTGTTGACGACTGTGCGTAAAATGGAGGCTCCATCCACAAGCCATGGCAGGCGGTGGGAAACTTGGCAAGTCATCCACAGCGAGCCAACATGTGTGAAGCTTTCAAAAGCGATTGTGGACAAGACTCGTAACATTTGGAAAACCTTGCGATATACCCAGCCTATCCACAAATTGTGCAAAGCTGCGGCAATTGGTAACTCCTTATATTCAATGAAAGATTTGAGTTTTCATTGCTTTTGTCCAGACTATCGGTGAATGTTCGCACAGGCAGAGATGGCCCGAGAGGAACTGTGGGGAAAAGACGGACAAACCTTAATCCCCGATTCCAACAGACTCTAAGAATCAAAAGATTCCTGAATCATCCTTTCTTTATGAAAGCCGGACGGGAAAACTTTCACACGAGATAACGAAAACCGATCGAACAGGGTGGAATGCAATGAAGCGCAAGGTCTTGAAAGTGATGGATGGTGAGGCAGTCTTTCCACCACCGATCTGGATGATGCGTCAGGCAGGACGCTACCTTCCTGAATATCGCGAAGTACGCAAACAAGCCGGAAGCTTTCTCGACCTTTGCTATTCGCCCGATCTGGCAGTCGAAGTGACGCTTCAGCCTATCCGCCGTTTTGGCTTTGATGCAGCCATTCTGTTTTCAGATATTCTGGTTGTCCCTCACGCCCTTGGACGAGACCTTCGCTTTGAAGAAGGAAGAGGGCCTTTGATGACACCGATTGATGCGGATGAAATCTTCTGGCTTGAGACAGAAGGTGTCGCAAAACGCCTTGAGCCGGTCTATGAGACGGTTCGGCTGCTCCGAGAGCAGTTACCCGAGGAAACAACGCTGTTGGGCTTCTGTGGCGCTCCCTGGACCGTTGCGACCTATATGATCGCGGGTCATGGCACACCAGATCAGGCTCCCGCCCGCCTGTTTGCCTATCGCTTCCCGGAAGCCTTTGAAAAGCTTTTGAATGATCTGGCAGATGTTTCAGCCGAATATCTCATCGAACAGCTCGATGCAGGTGCGGATGCCGTGCAGATTTTCGATTCCTGGTCCGGCGTTCTGGATGAAGATTGCTTTGAACGCTTCTGTGTTCGTCCGATGGCCCGCATTGTGCAAAAGGTGAGGGCAGTTTATCCAGAAGCCCGCATCATCGGTTTCCCGAAAGGTGCCGGAATGCTTTACGCGGGCTATCGTGAAAAAACCGGCGTTGACGTTCTGGGCCTCGACTGGTCTGTGCCGAACTCTTTTGCGCGTGAACTTCAGACCGAAGGCGCTATCCAGGGAAATCTTGATCCCTTGCGCGTTGTGGCCGGTGGCGAAGCTTTGGACGAAGGCGTTGATGCGATCCTCAAAAATCTCGGGCAGGGTCCACTGATCTTCAATCTGGGTCACGGAATTACGCCACAGGCACCGATTGAGAATGTTCAGCGCATGATTGATCGGGTTCGTGGAGGCTACTGATGGTGGCTTCTGACAAAACAAACAGCGGTAAGGCCGCTCTGATCCGCACCATCGTCGCTCTGGTGGTTGTGGTACTCGGTTTATGGGGATTGTTTCACGTGAATCCAGCTGATGCTTATCTTTGGGTCAAGGCGATCCACGTCATTGCCGTTATCGCCTGGATGGCGGGAATGCTCTATCTGCCGCGGCTCTTCGTCTATCATTGCGCCGCAACACCCGGCTCTGAAACGTCCGAAACCTTCAAGGTTATGGAGCGCAGGTTGCTGCGTTTCATCATAAATCCCGCTATGATTGTAACGTGGATTGCCGGTCTCTGGATGGCCTGGGAAATTTTCGGTTTTCAGGGTGGCTGGCTGCACGCAAAGCTTCTGCTCGTGGTGCTGCTGTCGGGCCTGCATGGCTATCTTTCCAAAGCCACGCGCCTTTTTGCGCAGGATAAGAACACAAAATCGGCCAAGCATTGGCGAATCATCAATGAAGTACCGACAATCCTGATGATACTCATCGTCATTCTGGTGATCGTGAAACCGTTCTGATTTCCAATTTTTATAAAGAAAGCCCGGTATTTATCCGGGCTTTTTATTTGGCTCCGGGTATTTTTAGCAGAGCCACTTTCCATTTTCTGAGACTCGCACTAGCTTTTACCTATTGAACAAAAGACCGACACACCTTATGTGACACTTGCTCTTCATGCTGCAAACCGGTATGGATGAGTCCTCTTCCCACCATGACAGCAGGCCTTCGATGCCGGTCACAACTCAAGTGACCCACCTTTCCGAACAACTGCATTTTCTCCTTAAATTTCAAAAGAGTTCCTCACACATGCAGGAAATGAAACTACAAGAACTTAAAAATAAAACCCCGGTCGAGCTGCTGGCATTTGCCGAAACGCTTGAGGTCGAAAATGCGAGCGCCATGCGCAAGCAGGAACTGATGTTCGCGATCCTCAAAAGCCTTGCTGCTCAAGACGTCGAAATTATCGGCGAGGGCGTTGTTGAAGTGCTGCAGGACGGATTTGGCTTCCTGCGCTCTGCCGACGCCAATTATCTCCCGGGTCCTGACGATATTTATATTTCTCCTTCCCAGCTTCGCCGCTTCTCGCTGAAGACCGGCGATACGGTAGAAGGCCCGATCCGTGGTCCAAAGGAAGGCGAACGTTATTTCGCGCTTCTCAAGGTCAACACGATCAACTTTGAAGATCCTGAAAAGATCCGCCACAAGGTTCATTTCGATAACCTGACACCGCTCTATCCGAATGAGCGCTTCAAGATGGAACTTGAAGTTCCGACTTCGAAGGATCTGTCGTCGCGCGTTATCGATCTCGTGGCACCACTCGGCAAGGGCCAGCGCGGTCTGATCGTCGCTCCGCCACGTACCGGTAAAACGGTCCTGTTGCAGAACATCGCTCATTCGATCACTGCAAATCATCCTGAATGCTATCTGATCGTTCTTCTCATCGACGAACGTCCGGAAGAAGTGACTGACATGCAGCGTTCGGTGAAGGGTGAAGTTGTTTCTTCGACCTTCGATGAACCGGCATCGCGCCACGTTCAGGTTGCCGAAATGGTTATTGAAAAGGCCAAGCGTCTGGTCGAACATGGCCGTGACGTTGTGATCCTTCTCGACTCCATCACCCGTCTGGGACGCGCCTACAACACTGTTGTGCCGTCATCGGGTAAGGTTCTGACCGGTGGTGTGGATGCAAACGCATTGCAGCGTCCGAAGCGCTTCTTCGGTGCAGCCCGTAACATCGAAGAAGGTGGCTCGCTCACCATCATCGCAACGGCGCTGATCGACACCGGCTCGCGCATGGATGAAGTGATCTTTGAAGAATTCAAGGGCACGGGTAACTCGGAAATCGTTCTCGACCGCAAGGTTGCAGACAAGCGTATCTTCCCGGCCATGGATATTCTCAAGTCCGGTACGCGTAAGGAAGACCTGCTCGTCCCACGCGCCGATCTTCAGAAGATTTTCGTTCTGCGCCGTATTCTTGCACCGATGGGAACAACCGACGCGATCGAATTCCTCATCGACAAGCTCAAGCAGACAAAGAGCAATGGCGAGTTCTTCGACTCGATGAACACGTAATCCAAAGATTTCAATTAATAGAAAACGCCGCGTTGAGAAATCAGCGCGGCGTTTTTGCTTAATCAATACAGCGGTTCCAGTTAGGATTAAATCGTTGAAACCGCTGCAACTATCTGTTTTTACGCATTATCCGGCGCAAAACCGCTTCGCACTTTTGCTGGAAATGCTATAATACCTCAAGAATGGCCTCTGAGGAGGATTTCGAGTGCAGCCGGGGTCTCTACCGGTGCAAGGCACACTTGCCCCTTACAGAGCCACGCTGAAGGTTTATCAGCATGTGCGGTGCCCCCTGTTGGAAGTTCAATCGCTTTGCCGGCTTCAAACGGAACGAACTTATCGACCCGCCGCGGATCAGGATTGTGTTGAGCGATCAAGCTTAGTTCGCCTTCACAGCTTTCCTCGGCAATCACCAAAGACAATGGTTCGGCTGCAAAGCGGGCAGCGTTCAAAATGCCGATCTGACCATATTGCTGGACAAGAGCGCGGCCCATGGCTTGTTCCACCAGACGCTCATTCTGATTATAAAGATGCAGATCACCGGTCACGAGAAACAGGCGCGTGAAAGCTTCGATGATCTGGCTTGTAGCACTGGGGATTGCTTCGTCATAATCGCCATAGGCATGGAGAATGACATCTTCCGCATCGAGCGCTGAAAGCCGATAGTTGCCTGATGCATCGCGATTGGCCGCATCAAGTGCATCTTTAAGTGCCACAGCATCAACGATGAATGTTCGATCTCCTGTCGCTTCAAAGAGTGACAGGGCAGCATTAATCATCGCTGCGTAATCGGTGGAGAGGGCAGGGTAGAGTAACACGTCATCCATCCGGCAATGCGCCATGCGACCATTCTGAAAAGATGACCCTATCGAACGATAAGCGGTGACGGCATATTCAATCCAGTCCTGCCTTTGAAAACTGCGCCCCGCTTCAGCCAGTGCGCGAATTGCCAGTGCGTTCCAGTCTGTCAGTGCCTTTTCGTCACGTCCGGGGCGGATGCGTTGGCTGCGATAAGCCAACAACTTCTGTCTCGAAGCTTCTATATCCGGCGGGAGCATTGCCGGTTCGCCGACAGCGTGAAGACGATTGAGAATGTTGCTGCCTTCGAAATTGCCTGCGGGCTTCACGCCATACCAGGATTTGAAGCTTTCAGCCTGATCACCGAGGACGGCATCAATCTCGCTACCGGTGAAGATATAAAATTTGCCTTCCTCACCCTCGCTATCAGCATCGAGACTGGATGCAAAACTTCCGTCGGGCAGGCGCATTTCAAGCATCAGCCAATCGATAACCTCTTCGATTCGGATGCAGAACAAATCATCTTGCGTTTCCGCATAGGCGTAGGTCGCATGGCGAATGACCTGCGCATTGTCATACAGCATCTTTTCGAAATGCGGCACCAGCCAATCGGCATCGACGCTATAGCGGCAAAGCCCGCCGCCCAGATGATCGTAAATGCCACCTTGCAACATTGTTCTGAGAGAAAGCAGAAACGCGTCGCGATGTGAAACCTCGCGATTATAGAGCCAGGACAGCCATAAGGCATCCATGAAGGGTGCATTGGGGAACTTGGGCGCATTATCTATGCCGCCACGTACCGGATCAAACATGGCATAGATACGGTCTGCGACTTCGTTAAAGCGTGTCACTTCATTGGCGCGCGCTTCGCTTTGAGCAGCCAACTGGGCTTCCAGATGGTTGAATACAGCCTCGGCATTATGGTTAATTTTTTCTTTATTTCCCTGCCAGAGATTGTTGACGGCGTTGAGCACATCAACGAAGCCGGGCATGTTATGCCGCGCCTTCGGCGGGAAATAAGTTCCACCCCAGAAAGGCTTACCGTCGGGGCGCAGGAACATGGTGAGCGGCCAGCCGCCCTGCTGTCCCATGGCGCTTAAAGCGGCCATATAAATTTGGTCGATATCCGGTCGTTCTTCGCGGTCGACTTTTACATTTACGAAAAGCGCGTTCATGACTTCCGCGATTTCCGGGTTCTCGAAAGACTCATGCGCCATTACATGGCACCAGTGACATGCCGCATAACCGACGGAAAGCAGGATAGGGCGGTTCAGTTCGCGTGCAGCATCCAGCGCTTGTTTGCTCCATGGCTGCCAGTGAACCGGATTATCGGCATGTTGACGAAGATAAGCGCTTGGCTCTCTGCCGAGCCTGTTGCTGCTGATATCAGTCATAAGCCTTTTCTTTCCTGACACGAATGAATATCACGTAGTCATCTATATAGAACGGGAAATCAAATGAGCGAGCCGCAACATCTTCAGGACACGATTTTCGCCTTGTCGAGTGGACGCCTGCCTTCCGGTGTGGCGGTGGTACGCATATCCGGCCCACAAGTTCGATTCGTTATCGAAACGATTCTTGGAAAGGCCATTGAACCGAGATACGCTGCGTATAAGACTTTTCAAACGCGCAATGGCGACGCAATTGATAAGGGCTTGGCACTTTTTTTCCCGGGCCCGAACAGCTTTACCGGCGAGGATTGCGCGGAGTTTCATCTGCATGGCGGCATTGCAGTGGTCGAAAAGCTCCTGGAAGAACTCAACACGTTCCCGAATTCCCGAATTGCGGAAGCGGGTGAATTTACCCGTCGTGCATTCACTAATGGCAAGATGGATCTAACGATTGCTGAAGGTCTGGCCGATCTGATTGCGGCGGAAACAGAAGGCCAGCGTCGCCTTGCATTGCAGGTCGCGTCCGGAGCGCAGCGTCAGCTTTATACAGAGTGGCGTCAGAAGCTTATTCGCTCCCGCGCATTGATTGAGGCTGAACTCGACTTCGCAGATGAAAGTGATGTGCCTGGTTCCGTTTCGGGGCAGGTATGGGAACAACTCAAGTCTCTGTGGAGTGAAATTACCCGCCATATTGAAAGCGGCAAACGAGCTGCGATGTTGCGGGATGGTTTGCACGTCGTCATTGCTGGCGCACCCAATGCCGGCAAGTCGAGCCTGCTCAACTTCCTTGCCGGTCGGGAGATCGCAATTATCTCGGAAGAGGCGGGTACAACACGCGATCTGCTCGAAGTTAAACTCAACCTCGGCGGCATCCCGGTCTATGTGACGGACACAGCGGGATTGCGCGAGACGACCAGTCAGGTCGAGCGTATCGGGATTGAGCGAGCCCGCGAACGCGCGGCCGAGGCTGATCTGGTTCTGATGCTTGAGGATATGCAGAATCCGATTGCAGTAACTTTGGAAGAGGGTAGTGCGGATATCTGGACCGTGGGAACCAAAGCTGACCTTGGCAATGCTGCTGGTTCTGCTTACTGGCAGTTTGAAATTTCCACCAAGACGGCTGATGGCCTCGATCAATTACTGAAAGCTCTGCAATCCTTTGCCGAGGAACGGATAGGCTTGATCAATGACGCAGTACCAACGCGCCAGAGACATATCAATCTGCTGCAATCAACAATCTTCGAAATCTCAATAGCGGCAGAGCGAGATGATCTGCCGCTGGAATTGCGCGCTGAAAACATGCGCCGCGCATCGCAATATCTCGGACGCATTACCGGCGATGTCGACGTTGAAGAAATATTGGATGTGATTTTCTCGCAATTCTGCATCGGAAAATGAGTGATTCACGTGAAACAGTTGGAGCAGGGTTTGCGACCCCAAGAAATGTTTCACGTGAAACATCTGTGGAATCTGCATAGGCTTATTGACTCCCGTTCGCATCCGTGAGTCGAGTTTCGTATCAAATTTATCAAAGAGTTGATCGCACCTCAGTCGGGTTACCCCTTCCGTTGAAAGCATAAACATGTCAAAGAGACTGCTTTCCAGAGCGATTCCGATTGGCGACATTTTCTGATACGCTCTCCCTCTTTGCCTTACGCATTATCCAACGCAAAGCTGCATGGCACTTTTGCTGGGAATGCCTAGATTGGATTCGGAAGCATCAGTATGAACAACATAGGTTCTGCCGAAGCGACAGCTTTTGATGTTATCGTCATTGGTGGTGGACATGCAGGCTGCGAAGCTGCGGCAGCGTCCGCGCGTGCAGGCGCGCGCACTGCTCTCGTAACGCATCGCTTCGATACGATTGGCGTGATGTCCTGCAATCCTGCGATTGGTGGTCTGGGCAAAGGCCATCTTGTTCGCGAGATCGACGCGCTCGACGGCTTGATGGGTCGTGTTGCAGATAAGGCGGGCATTCAGTTCCGCTTGCTCAATCGTCGTAAAGGACCAGCCGTTCGTGGTCCGCGCACACAGGCTGACCGCAAGCTTTATCGGCTTGCGATGCAGGAGCTTATTTCGGCGCAGGATGATCTGACGGTTGTTGAGGGCGGCGCTTCAGATATTCGCGTAACGGACGGAGCTATCACCGGGGTTATTCTCGGTGACGGTCGCGCGCTGACTTGTGCGGCTGTGGTCCTGACAACCGGGACATTCCTGAACGGCCTTATTCATATTGGTGAGAAGAAAATCCCGGCCGGCCGTATGGGTGAGAACCCGGCGCTCGGATTGTCGGATACTTTGCGAGGTTTAGGTTTTGCTGTCGGTCGCCTGAAGACGGGGACGCCACCGCGCCTCGACGGTCGAACGATTGACTGGCAGAGCCTCGATATGCAATCGGCAGATGAAGACCCGGTCCCATTCTCATTGATGACCGACAAGATCACCACTCCACAGATTGATTGTGGTATCACGCGCACGACGCCTGAAACGCATGCAATTATTCGTGCCAATCTTCATCGGTCTGCAATGTATTCCGGTTCTATCGAAGGGGTCGGTCCGCGCTATTGCCCATCCGTTGAAGACAAGATCGTTAAATTTGGTGATCGTGATGGGCACCAGATATTTCTGGAGCCGGAAGGGCTGGACGATGATACCGTCTATCCAAACGGCATTTCGACATCTCTGCCAGAAGAAGTACAGCTCGCTTATCTCAAGACTATTCCCGGTCTTGAAAAGGCAATTATGCTGCAGCCTGGCTACGCAATTGAATATGACTTCATCGATCCGCGCGAATTGAAACGCAGTCTGGAAACGCGCCGCGTGACTGGTCTGTTCCTTGCTGGCCAGATTAACGGCACGACCGGTTATGAAGAAGCAGGCGCACAAGGACTCCTCGCTGGTCTTAATGCTGCAAAGCGGGCAGGGGGTAGCGAGCCAGTTATTATTCAGCGCACGGAAGCCTATATAGGTGTTATGGTCGACGATTTGACATCGCGTGGTGTAAGCGAGCCTTATCGCATGTTCACCTCACGCGCCGAATTCCGCCTGTCTTTGCGTGCTGACAATGCTGATCAAAGGCTCACACCTCTGGCTGATCAGCTCGGCATTCTTGGGTCCGAGCGCCGCGAGAAGTTTGCAGCACGTCAAGACGCATTGTCGGCAGCGCGCGATTTGACGAAGGAACTCACGATTACACCAAACCAGGCAAGTCGTTATGAGCTTCATCTTAATCAGGATGGTGTGCGTCGCTCGGCTTATGATCTCCTGTCCTATCCGGATATTGATCTACAGAAGCTACAGGCTATCTGGCCAGAGCTGAACACCATTGATTCGATCACGCGGGAAGCGCTGGAAATCGAAGCTCAATACTCGGTCTATATGGATCGCCAGCAGAGCGATATTGCTGTGATGGAGCGGGAAGAGCGTCTCTTCATTCCTGCGTCGTTGGACTTTGATGCGATTTCCGGTCTTTCTAACGAGCTCAAGTTTAAGCTCAAACAGCGTATGCCGGAGACAATTGCAGAAGCGCAGCGCGTTGAAGGTATTACACCTGCAGCCCTTGCTCTGCTTATCACGCATATTAAGAAGCATAGCGCGCGTGAGCGTGCTGCTGCTGAACTAAACGCCGGGAAAAGCGTAGCATGACTGTGGATAGCCGTTATTCAAGCTTGAAAACTATTGTTCCGGGTGTTTCACGTGAAACAAATGAGCGGCTGATTGCCTTTGAAGAGCTGTTTCGCAAGTGGTCTTCGGCCATTAATCTGGCGTCACCTTCTACCCTTGCGGACCTGTGGAGCCGCCATATTCTCGACAGTTCGCAGATATTTCCGCTCGCTCCTGACGCTAAGCGATGGCTTGATCTCGGATCTGGCGGCGGCTTTCCCGGTATCGTAACCGCATGCTTTCTGAAGGAAGTTCAGAGTGCTTCGATTGATCTGGTCGAAAGTGCGGGAAAAAAAGCTGCATTTCTTCGTACAGCTGCAGGCCATCTGGCTGTGCCAGCACGTATTCATTCTGCCCGCATTGAAGCAATGTGGGATAAAATCGACGTGCCGGATGTCGTAACCGCCCGCGCACTCGCCTCGTTGACCGATCTTTTCGAGCTCGCTGAACCTTGGCTTACCACGGGTTCAAAGGCTCTTTTTCAAAAAGGTCGGGATTACCAGAGAGAAATCGATGAAAGCCGTGTCGGCTGGCGTTTCGATCTGGTACAACATGAAAGTGCTATCGATAAAGCTTCGGTGATACTCGAAATCAGCAATCTTCGACGCATTGCAGACTAATTCGTTATCTCAGAGCAGAAAGCAGCAGGGCGACGGTATGAACAAGAGATCCAGGATCATAACCATTGCGAACCAGAAGGGCGGCGTTGGCAAGACAACGACTGCCATTAATCTGGCTACCGCATTGGCCGCCATTGGCGAAACTGTGCTGATTGTCGATCTCGATCCGCAGGGTAACGCAAGTACCGGGCTTGGTATTGACCGGCAGAACCGTCCATTATCGTCTTATGACGTGCTGACGCAGGAAGCTTCCGTGAATGAAGCCGCCATGCAGAGCGATGTTCCAAATCTGTACATCGTTCCGTCAACACTCGATTTGCTCGGTATCGAAATGGAAATCGCGCAGGCGCCCGATCGTACGCGCCGCTTGCGTGATGCGCTGCGTTTCGATTCAGCTGTTGCAGAAAAGTTTTCTTATGTGCTGGTGGATTGCCCGCCATCGCTCAATCTTCTGACGCTCAATGCGATGGCAGCAGCAGATTCCGTGATGGTTCCGTTGCAGTGTGAGTTCTTCGCGCTCGAAGGTCTCAGCCAGTTGCTCCAGACGGTCAATCAGGTTCGGTCGACGATTAATCCTGAACTGACCATTCAGGGCATAGTGCTCACCATGTTCGATAGCCGCAACAACCTCGCTTCTCAGGTTGTTGAAGACGTTCGCGCTTTCATGGGTGAGAAGGTCTATCGTACTGTTATTCCACGCAATGTACGTGTTTCGGAAGCGCCATCGCATGGCAAGCCAGCTATTCTGTATGACCTGAAATGTGCAGGCAGTCAGGCCTATCTACAGCTTGCTTCCGAAGTTATTCAGCGTGAGCGGCAGCTTCAGGCCGCATGATAATAAGCGAGTATCGGATAACGGTACTTTATCGATTCGACTACGTAACAATTGCAGGAACTGCCGACGATGAACGACGATCCTTCAAAAAAGCGCCTTGGCCGCGGCTTGGCCGCCCTGATCGGTGAAATCGACCGCCCGGCGGAAGAACGCAAGGTGCCGATTTCAAGCGAGCGTAATGTTCCGATTGAGTTCGTAACACGCAATCCGCGCAATCCGCGTCGCATGTTTTCGGAAGTCGAACTCGAAGATCTGGCGCAGTCGATCAAGGAACATGGTGTCGTTCAGCCAATCGTGGTTCGTCCGGCACCAGGCGAGCCGGATCGCTTTGAGCTGATTGCTGGTGAACGTCGTTGGCGCGCATCGCAGCGCGCGGGCGTCGACAGCATCCCGGTCATCATCCGCGATGTTGATGATCGCGTGGCGCTTGAGATTGCAATCGTTGAAAACGTACAGCGCGCTGACCTCAACGCAGTCGAAGAAGCTATGGGATATCAACAGCTTATCGACAATCACGATTATACGCAGAACGATCTGGCCCAGGTTATCGGCAAGAGCCGCAGCCATGTGGCTAATACGCTGCGTCTTTTGAAACTGCCGCAACGCGTACAGGATTTTATCTCTGATGGCGCTTTGTCGGCTGGTCATGCCCGTAGCCTGATCACAATGGAAGACCCGACCGCTCTGGCTGAGCGGGTTGTGAAAGAGGGGCTGTCAGTGCGTCAGGTTGAGGCCTTGTCTCAGGCACGCAACGGTGCCGAGCCGAAGCCGGGCAAGAGTGTGCCCATCGAGAAAGATGCTGACACTAAAGCGCTTGAAAAGCTGCTGTCCGATGTCACTGGAATGAAGGTTGAGATCAATCATCGCGAACGTGGTGGCGATGTCAAAATTCGCTACAGCTCGCTCGAGCAGCTGGACGAGATTTGCCGTCGTCTGCAGAGCTGATACTATTTCGTCAGACACTTGGTATTTGAGACCGTGGAACATCATCTGTTTCACGGTTTTTTTCGTTAAAGTGTGTCGCGATTAATTGTGTCCACTCAGCTCGTTCCATTTCTTTGTTTTTGACGCTTCGTTGTCGGATCGTAGCGAGAAAAAAAACCAGTCGAGTGTATAGAAATCCCGGCGAAGACGGTCCCAACTTTTCCGACACATGCTTTAGCGGCCCCGGGCTTTGATGAGCGAAAAGACGATGATAATCATCAGGACGATGCCGATGATTACGCCGATTGAGCTTCCCCAGACCGCACCATAATTGCCGCCGATCAGCCAGCCAAGCATGGCGCCGAGCATGAGCAGAAGAATCGGGGGAATACAGCCAATCATTGTTTTATTCCAATAGGTTATAACTATATGTAGGGACCGGAATCTTGCGATTTCGTTTCTTTCAATAAAGCTAATATTGTTGAGCAGTGTGATGAACTCAAGATTGGGTGAGGGTACTCACAGGCTGTTGATTACAGCATTTCCAGCAAAAGTGCGAAGCGGTTTTGCGTCGGATAA